>CAVTNU010000006.1:0-75081 GCA_963736175.1 uncultured Alphaproteobacteria bacterium
GGGGCGTTCATGCGTTTCATTTGCACGCACCCAGACCTCGGTCGACTGCTAGACCCTTCTTGGCCGCCAACGCGCGCAGCGGTTGATTTTCTGATGGACTGTGACTGGAGCGCGGTGCGCAATGACATCCTGCCGCCGCTGGAGATATGGGGCGTCTACGAAAAACATGACAAAGGCGCTATAGACTTCTGAAGCAAGATTTCATTGCGGCCGGTCTTGCGGGTCCAGGAGACGTTAGGAAACAAAAATCAGATATGATAACCCGGCTGGACTTAGGGATGCCGTTGTTATAACTGATTAAGCACACGATTACCGATCTCGGATGTGTCTAGAGGACACGTTGACATCGATTTAATAGCTTAACCTGCAGCGGTTTTTGTTTGCGAAGCCAGAGAGGGCGGCAGGCGACGTGACCGAAAACTGATTGAGATCCATCGCTATGTTAAATGGAACCATTTCATGCCAATGACCGCCAGCGATGATCGCGTGGAAGAGCTCAATCTCGAGAACCACGCCGCCACAGTGCTATCTGATAATGATACAGTAATTAAATCCATGATTTCTAAAGGGTCTTATAATCGCCCTTATAGCTTAAGCTCTCAACGCATCGCGTGGTGGCGTCAGGATGAAAAAATCCAGAATTTTGGCGATTACGTTTCCGATTACCTGTGGGCGAACCTGCCCAGCGCCATCCGACTGCCGGCCGACGTCTATCGCCTAATCGGCAGCACGATATGTGATTTCCTTGTCGACCAGGACCTCGGCACCTACGACCAGAACCCCGACGGCCGAACTGCATTCTGGTGCTGCGGGGCGCGAGACGAATCCTCAGTCAGCGTTCAGTTGTTAAAGCGCAGCGTTATATGCAGTGTCCGCGGGCCGCTGACTCGCGATCTGCTGGGCCTGTCCAAAACGACTGTTCTGGGCGACTCCGCCTTACTTTTTCCGCTTCTGCATAGCCCAAATCACAGCGACAGGACTGCGGGCAAGACGGTCTGCGTTCCTCATATCCTAGACAAAACCGCGGACGACGAGTTGCTGCGAATAACTGGCGCCGACCTGATCCTGCGCCCATCGATCGCCAAAACGCATGAGGCCCTGCTCGCGATAATCGATGACATAGCCTCAGCCGAATTTATTCTCGCCGGTTCGCTGCACGCCGCAGTCTTTGCCTGCGCCTATGAGAGGCCCTTCTGCTATTTCGACAATGGCCATATCGATATTCCGTTCAAATGGCGCGATTTCAGCGCCTCCGTTCATATCGGCACTTTCTTTGTCGCCTCAGTCGACGAGGGTCGTCGCGTCTACGAGACGTTGATTGTTCCCAGACTCCAAAGGCCGCTGCTTTTTCCGCTTCTCGCCAGCGCACCGTTTTGTGTCAAAACGGAATACCTCTTTGCGGCAGCACTGTACGACGCTAAACGCCAGCATCGGAGTGACGACTTCTATCCAGCGGCGCTCTCAACAATGATTGATATGGCCAACAAAAGCATCACGGCTTATGGCGTTGATCCTATCATTCTCGGGCGATTGAACAAGAAGCTCGGCCAACTTGAAATCACGCACGCCGAAACGCGCAACCTGCTTTCGGAAAGAACGATCCTACATTCTGCTGCCGTGGACCGGATTGATGCCCTGCAGCGAAAGCTAGGAGACGCAGAGGAGCAACGCGCCAAAATCGATGCCGACCTGCGGCGGGTCTCAGACCTTTATTCGGCCGCCGCGGACCGGATTGATGCCCTGCAGCGAAAGCTAGGAGACGCAGAGGAGCAGCGCGCCAAAATCGATGCCGACCTGCGGCGGGTCTCAGACCTTTATTCGGCCGCCGCGGACCGGATTGATGCCCTGCAACGGAAGCTTGGAGACGAAGAGGAGCAGCGCGCCAAAATCGATGCCGACCTGCGGCGGGTCATAGACCTTTATACGGCCGCCGCGGACCGGATTGATGCCCTGCAGCGAAAGCTAGGAGACGCAGAGGAGCAGCGCGCCAAAATCGATGCCGACCTGCGGCGGGTCTCAGACCTTTATTCGGCCGCCGCGGACCGGATTGATGCCCTGCAACGGAAGCTTGGAGACGAAGAGGAGCAGCGCGCCAAAATCGATGCCGACCTGCGGCGGGTCTCAGACCTTTATTCGGCCGCCGTCGCCGGCAAGCGCCATGCCGACGAAATGCATGCGATGGAAATTGGAAACCTGAACCAGACGATCAAAACCCAGATCGATGCAATAAGGACCAATAACGAGGCCTTCGCTGCGGCTGCGGCCTGTTACGACGAATCGCTCTCCGAAAAAAATGCAGAAATCGACGGCTTGAATCGGCAAATCGGTCGACAAAGGCAATCGTTGGGGTACCGGTTCACCCATGCGCCACGACAGATCGGCCGCTGGTTGCGCGCCCCATTCGCAAGGCTCGCGTTCCATAAGAGCGGAAAGCCTCGCGGCTGGATCCGCAAATTGCTTTTCCACTCCAATGGCCGCGTGCGCGGCGTCTTTGTCGGTTGGGTCTATCGCGCCAGTGGCGGGCCGCGCAGCGCTTTCAAATGCTGGCTGATCACGGACGACGATAGAAGCCGCTTCAGCCTCGCTACAGTCCCATCTCCGGACATGGCGCCGTTGTCAAGTCCGACTGAAATTCAGGTCGTCGCCACCGGCTCGATCCTAGTCGCAGCCGATTTCCCGCCGCTTTACGACCAGCACAGCGGCGGCCTTCGCTTGAAAACCCTGATAGGTATGATCGGCAACCAAGGTCGTCCAATCATTTTCGCCTCCAGCGTCATGAAATCGAATCTGCCTGGCGTTTTAGCGTCCGACGACGGGCGCGCTCATTACGAGAACGTGCTCAAACACTGCGGCGTCGTCGACTTCGCCTATGGCGCCGAGGAGCTGGACGCTTTACTTCGCGACCCGACACTTGACCTCCGTTTCGCCATTCTTTCTTTCCCCACCGTCGCCGAAACTTTCCTGCCGATCATCCGCAAACATCAGCCGGCTGCCAAAGTCTTCTACGATATGGTGGATTTCCACGCCCAGCGGATGGAGCGTGAAGCGGTGCTGAAAAACGACCCAAAACTGGCGGAAGACGCCTCAACAATGTATCAGCTCGAAGTCTCTCTCGCCATGTCTGCCGACGTCACAATCGCGATCAGCGCGGACGAGAAGAAAGCCCTCCTCGAACTCGCTCCGGCCGCCGTCATCGAGATCGTGCCAAATATCTTCGAGCTCTCCGCCAAATCGCCACCCGGACCCCAGGGTCGTCGCGACGTGCTCTTCCTCGGCGGATTCTGGCATCAGCCCAATGGCGACGCGGTAAAATGGTTCGTCGAGAAAATCTGGCCGCTCGTAGGCGCCGCCGCGCAAGAATGTCGTTTTTTGATCGCGGGGAGCAATCCAGGCGTCGACATCTTAGCCCTCTCCGAAATCGAGGGCGTAGAGGTGCTTGGCTATGTCGCCGATCTGGAGCCGCTCTACAACGCGGCGCGCGTCTGCGTCGCGCCATTGCGCTACGGAGCCGGCGTCAAAGGAAAGGTCGGCGAGGCCATGGCCTACGGCCTGCCCATCGTCGTGACCTCGATCGGCGCCCAAGGCATGTGTGTCCAGGACTGCGAGCATTTTCTTGTCGCGGACGATCCTGACGCTTTCGCGCAACATGTCATCGACCTTCTTCGGGACGATGCATTGTGGATCAAAACGCAGGTCAAGGCGCGCGAATTCGTCGAATCTCAATTTTCGGTTCGTGCGCTGACTGAAAAAGTGGAGAACTTGTTCCATGCATAAGACCCCACGCATTCTCTGCGTCGGTGTTTACCTGGCCGACAAGGAGCACACCGCCCGCCACGTCGCCGACGTGCTTTCGCGCAGCCAAACCGTCGTCGTGCAGCAAAGATGGACGGCTCTTGCCCTTAACGGCGGCAAGACTGACATTCCAGATACCGTGGCCGTTGTCGAAAAAGCGACGCCTAAATGCGTGTTGATCAACAGGATGCTGCACGGTTTTGACGATTACGATTGGGTCATGCTCTGCGATGACGATGTCGAGCTAGCCGAAGGCTTCGCCGATTCGATGATCGCGGTCGCCGACCACTTCGATCTTGCCCTCTTTCAGCCGGCGCGCACCCAGGACAGTTACATTGACCATCCCTTTGTAGGTCAAATTCCCGGCCTGCTTGCTCGGCAAACCCGCTTCGTCGAAATTGGACCGGTGGTCTGCATGCGCGCCGACGCGGCAAAGCTGCTATTACCTTTCGCTTCTGATTGCGAGATGGGTTGGGGCCTCGATTTCGTCTGGCCCGCGCGCATCGAAGCCGCAGGTCTGCGAATGGGGATCGTCGACGCCGCGCCCGTTGCCCACCGCATTCGCGCCCCGGTCACAGGCTACAATTACGAGGCCGCCTGTGCCGAACAGCGTCGCATCATGGCCGCCGAACCCTCGCTAACGACTGCCGACGCCTTCCATATCCTTGAGGTGTTTTCATGAGGCCCGGCGTTTCCGCGCTGTTGACCACCCACAATCGCGCACACTTTCTGCCGCGTGTGCTCGATGGTTTGAAAAGACAGACATTGCCTCAATCGCAGTTCGAAATCGTCGTCATCGATGACGGCTCGATTGACGATTCGCAAAATGTACTTGCCTCTTATGCCGGCATATTGCCGCTGCGCATTTTCCACCAAGGCGCTAGCGGACTCGCGACCGCGAAAAACCTTGGGATCTACGCGGCTCGAGCGCCGATCCTCGTTTTTCTCGACGATGACGACGTGCTTGATCCGAATGCTCTTGGCGTGCATCTTGCCGCACACTTGGCCAATCCAGATCCGTCCGTCGCCGTTCTCGCGCATACGACCCTCGACAGTACAGTAGCCAAATCGCCCCTCATGATGCATGTCACCGAAACTTGTGGACAGCTTTTCTCCTATAAATGGATCGAGACCGGCAAAGTCCTCGGCTATCGGGAATTTTGGGGCGGACGCAGTTCCTGCAAGCGCGAATTCCTGCTCAAACACGGCGTTTTCAACCCGATATTCCGCTTCGGTTACGAGGACATCGAACTCGGTTGGCGGCTTCAACCGCGCGGATTGCGCGTGATTTATGAACCCGCCGCTTCCGCCACGATGATTCGCTCGATCAGTTTCGAAGACTTCTGCCGCCGCTCAATTCGACAGGGCCGCTCGCTGTATATTTTCAACCAGTTGCATGCCAAGCCCGAAATCGAGGCTTATTGCGAAATCGAAAACAGCCTTGCCCTATGGACAGCTCATTGGCGCAATTACGCTGCGATCCGGCGCTATGCCGCGCGACTCGATGAAGTCGCCGCCGGCCAACTATTGAGCGGTGAAACGCTAACGACGGAATTTCAGAAGGAACTCGACGCGGCCTACGCCCTCGCCTTCGCCCTCTCGCGCGCCAAAGGCGTTGCCGACGCCGCGTGGCTCGACACAGCTACCCCTCCAGTGCGCCGCAAAGGCTACGGCTTGGCCGGCGATTTCGCCTCAGTGAAGCAAAAAATCTATGCTTCGACATTACGCATTCCAGCGCGTGCGGTCGAAGCGGCCTCTGGTCATCTGTAGTGCGTGTTGCGCGACAAAAATTAGACCGCAGCTCGCGGCGAAAATGGTTGCGTTAGAGCCATTCGGGAGAAGATGAGGGCGCATAGATCACGCCCAAAAAGCGCAGAGCGCGCTGTCCCGGCCGTCAGGATCGATCGTTCGAACTGACGCGCGATCGCAGGCCAGGGCGGCCCAGGCGAAAGTGTTTAGGCGTGGCGGAATCGCGAAGATGTTTTTGCGCATGTTAAAAGTCCCCTCGGGGAGGCCCGCGCCGCGCATTAGCTAGAGCTTCGGCGGAAATGCGCATCGGCTGGCGTCCCCGCGACACGAGAGCCAGCGCGGCGGCGTTGCAGCAATCGTCGCGACCGCTCGGCCCGTGGTCGACGCGGTCCCTGCCGCTTGGGGACGTGCGCCGCTCAAGTTGTGCGAATTGATTCACCAGGCGCGGATTGTCGATAAGCTGCACGCGGCCGGAAGTTAGCAGCGGAAGCGCGTCCAGGTAGATCGCCGAGCGGTCGCGCTCACTATGACGGTATTTGATTCCGCACTTGGCGAAGGCGTCCACAACCCATTCCGCCGCGTACTTGTCGCCAACAGTTTCCGACAATCCGTAAGCCTTGAGCGTTTCCGTAATTAACTGCGTTGCAGTTGTCGGATTGAAGGGCGCTCGGACTTCGACCAAGCAATCCAGAACGGCGACGTTGCCTTCGTCATGCGCGATCGCCATCGTGAACGAATCGCTGGCGCCGCCGGACGGGTCGCAACCGGATCGGTAGTTTAGGCGCTTTCCCGAGCTGGGCGGCCGGACCGTCACGCCGTAGTCAACGGCGGCCTCGATCAAAGCCAGGTCAGCCCAGCCTGAAATATCCTTGCGGAATTCGGCGGCATATTCGGCGGAGGCCGCCGCCGGATCGCGCGCATAAGCCCGGTCGATGATGATTTGCGACAGGTCCGGATTCATCGTGCGCGACGACGCTTTAGCGACGACGATCTTCGGATCCCCGGCCTGGCCGAAATGATCTTTGAAAGTCTTGTACGCCTCGCCGCGCTGCGCATAGGCGCTCGTGATCGCCGCCAGCAAGCCGCCAGTCGTCAATAAGGACGGTCGAGCCGCATTAAGGATTTCCGTATCTGGGTTGGCGCTGTTGTCGGAGCGCCAGAATGCCACCTCGTCGCCGATAATCGCCACGCAGGTTCCGCCGCGAATGGTCCGAAATGAAGCCGGCCGGCATTCGATGTCGACCCGCGTCGAGAGCTGAATCGTGTCGGCGGTCTGGCCCGTTACCAACCTCTTGAAAGCTGGGACTTGGGAGAAAATGCCGTCGAGATATTGAAACGCTTTATTCGCCTGGTAAAGCGACGCGCTGATGATCGGGAGCGAGGCCCGCTCGCCAGGTGCGAGGATATGTGTCCAGTCGACCAGGCCAGCGATGTAGGCGCCCAGCACGGCAATGGCGCGTGTCTTGCCGCCGCGCCTTCCAACAATGGCCCAGAACTCGTCAACGCGCTCGCCGGGCTCCATTGCGCGGCTTGTGAGCAGGGTAAAGATCGCTCGTTCGGCGACGGTCAGCTTTTCGCCCATAAGCGCGATCAGGAGCACGCGCCACGCGGCCCAGCTCTCGCCGGGCAAGATCGCGCCGAATATATCGCGGTGGGTGAGGGCGTCCCGCATGGTCATCATCGGCTTCATGCGGCGCCCCGCATCGACGCGGCTATGTCGGCAAGGGTAGGCGTCAGGTCGCGCTTGCGCCTTTCGATGCCGAGCGTTTCCAGGATTCTCCGCAGATGGCCGGCGGCGCGAGAATAGGCGTCCAGGTCGACTTCGCCGCCGGTCGCAAGCTGCCCTTCACGCCGTTCCAATTCGACTTCAAGCGTGGCGGCACGCCGGATCAGCGAGCCTTGAGCTTCCGACAAGGCCAATGATCCGCCGAGGTCTTCGACATGCAACGCACACAAATCGCGAAAGCGCCGCGCCCAGGCTCCGCGCCCGTCGCCTTCGACGAACAAGCCGCGACCGTTCGTTACCTTGCTGCGAGTTGTCGGCTTTGACGCCGCGACGGTCGGGCGAGACTGCAAAACGATACCCCTGCGTTACCCTGTAAAATATAGTTGTCAACGGCGGCGGCAAAATGTGCCAGATGGCGGCGTAAAAGTGTACCAGTCGGGTTGAGAGAAAAGGGCCGTAAAGCCCTGGAATTTGGCATTGCCGCGCGCATTGAGCCGCGCGGAGCGTAGCGAAGCGCGGCTCAATGCGCGCGGCGGCGATTTAGGGTTTGGGCTCAACGTCTCCTTCGCTGGTTGTTTTTGCGGCGAGGTTCGCCACATGGCCGGATCTGCGCTGGGTTTTCTTGCTGGCGGCGAGCCTGAAACTGTCGCCGTTCATTTCCAGGATGTGGACATGATGGGTCAGGCGATCGAGCAAGGCGCCGGTCAGCCGTTCCGAACCGAAGACCGAAGTCCATTCATCGAAGGGCAGATTGCTGGTCACCAGGGTGGCGCCGCGTTCGTAGCGTTGGCTGAAGACCTCGAAGAGCAACTCCGAACCGACCGCCGTGAACGGCACATAGCCCAATTCGTCGACGATCAGCAGCTTGACGGTGTTGAGGTGCTTTTGCAGCGCGCGCAACCGGCGTTCGTCGCGCGCTTCCATGAGTTCATGCACCAGGGCGGCGGCCGTCGTGAAGGCGACGCTGTGGCCCTTCTGGCAGGCGGCAAGCCCCAAGGCCAGGGCGATGTGAGTCTTTCCCGTGCCGGATGGCCCCAGTGCGATGCAATTTTGCCGCTTCTCGATCCATTCGCCGCGCGCCAACTCCAGCACCAGCGATTTGTTGAGCGACGGCTGGGCGACGAAGTCGAAAGTGTCGAGGCTCTTGACCTGAGAAAAGCGGGCCTGGCGAATCCGGCGCTCGACGTTGCGCCGTTCGCGGTCGATGCGTTCCAGTTCGCACAGACGAAGCAGATAGCGCGGGTAGTCGGCGCTGTCGCGCGCCGATTCCATCGCCACCTTCTCGTACTCGCGCGCAAAGGTGGGAAGCTTCAACGCCTTGAGATGATTGCCCAGCAGCACCTGCGGCGCGACGATCGTTGGGGAGGTCGGATCCTGCGGCGTCGTCATGGGGAAACTCCCGCGCTTGCCAGTCCTGGAGCGGCGTTGGCGAGAAGTCCGAGATAGGCGCTCGGATCTGTCGCGCCGACCGTGGCTGCTGGCAAATAAGGATAGAACGTCAGATCGAGCCGGACGGGCCGCTTCTCCAATTTGGCCAGCAGCAGCATTTTCACCGCGTCGAAGCTGATGGCGCCAAGACGCAGCGCCTCGGTCACAGCCTGTTCAACCTGATGCTGATGGAAGTCTTCCATCAATCGCAGCACCTGGATGAACTCGCGGCGCCCGGGATTGCCCATCCGCGCTTCCATCAGCCGGCGCAACCGATGAATGCATTCCCCAAGCGCCCAGCCGTCGAGCGGCGCCGCCTGGTCGAGCGCCTTGCTCTTGTGTTCCAGCAAAGCCAGATAATGCAGCGGGTTGTAAACAAAATCGGCCTTGTCGTAGCTGCGGACGTGGGTGGCGATCGTCTCGCCGCGGCAGGCGATCTCGACCCTGTCGACATATCCTTTCGCCAGGACCTCTTGATGGCCATAGCGCGTCGGAACCGAATAGTCGTTGCTGCGGTAACGCACCAGCGACAGGGAGGAAACGCGCGTGGCGATCTTGTGGCAGGCGTCATAGGGCGCAGCCGGCAAGTCCTTGAACGCGGCGAGGTCCGCCTGCATCCGCTCCGCGATCGTCGTGGTGTGGCCGCGCAACACCGCCGCCCGCCGCTTGACGCAGGCGTCGAGGAAGCGGGCGTTGAGCGCGGCAAAACTCTCCGCGACCGGCAGAGGCGTCATGAAATTGCGCCGGGCGTAACCGACCAACCCCTCCACCTTGCCCTTGTCGTTGCCTTTGCCCGGTCTGCCAAAGCGGTCGTTGAAGAGGTAATGGCTTTGAAGCTCCGCGAACATATGCGAGCGCAACCGCTGTCCGCCCTTGACGATCCGGGCGACCGCGAGCCGGGTGTTGTCGTATAAAATGGACTGCGGCATGCCGCCGAAAAACTCGAACGCCGCGACATGGCCATCGCAAAAAGCCTCCGCCGTTTCGGCGGGATAGGCTTTGACGAAGCAGCCGTCAGAGTGCGGCAGGTCCAAGCAAAGATAGTGGAAGCGGACCTTCTTGCCCGCGATATAGCCGTCCGCCTGGCCGAAATCCGCCTGGGCGTGGCCGGGACGATGGCTCAACGGCACGAACATCTCGCGGGCGCGCTGCATCGCCTGGGCGACATACTCGCGCACGATCGTGTATCCGCCGGAGAATCCTTCCTCGTCCCGCAGCCGGTCGAAAATCCGATGCGCGGTGTGGCGCTGCTTCTGATGAACGCTGCGATCATCGTCCAGAACCTTGTCGATCCACGCCATGTGTGGACCAAGCTTCTTGGAAGCAGGCCGTTCTCGCCGCTGATAGCCAGGCGGGATCGAAAACTGGAGCATCTTTGAGATTGTGTTGCGATGAACGCCAAATCGCTTCGCCGCTTCCCGGCGGCTCATGCCGTCCGTCAAAACGGCGCATCTGATCTTCGCATAGAGTTCCACTGTGAACATCCCTTCAGCCTCTCCATGCCAAGACATCGAGAAGGCTAGCAGGACCGGTACAATTTTGCGCCGCCCTCAAGGGCCAGCAAAAAGCCGGTTCAGTGGTACACTTTGCAGCCGCTCTTTATAAGCGCCCATCGTCTCGCTAAAGACACCTTGCATCCTGAAATCCGGGAGGATGTTTGGGCGCTCTATCATCGCGGAAAATATGACACCGCTGTTTTTGAGGCGATGAAGGCGGTCGAGGTCGCTGTCCGAGAAGCCGCTGGCTTGCCTGCAAAAGAGATCGGCACGGCGCTCATGCGCAAGGCGTTTGATCCTGAAAATGGACCACTGATCAATACGACGGACCTAAAGGCCGAACGTGAAGCATGTTCGGCTCTTTTTGCCGGCGCGATCGGTTCCTACAAAAATCCCCAATCGCACCAAAGAGTTTCGCTTGATGATCCCGACGAAGCGGCGGAAATCATCATGCTGGCGAACCACCTTCTTCGAATTGTCGATGCGCGGCGATCGGCTAGAGGAAGCCAATGAGCCATCGCTTAAAGCGCACCTGCTCAACGCGCGCCGTGGTCGTTCTCGCGTTCTGAACCATCTGTTTCATTGAAGCGCCCGCTGCCGATTGCGCGGCCGGCACAGGCCTCGTCTAATTCGTCATCGGTTGGGCTCATTTCGGAACCTGACCCCGCCAATGTTGCCTTTATGTCATCCGCGCGTGCTCGCCATTCGCCGCCGCATTCTTCGTCGGCGCCGTAAGTCCACACATTGAGCGACTGCGCCGCATCATTGACTTCACGCGCTCTTTGACCGCGAAGGAGAAGCAGGGCTTCATTCTCCATGGTCGCCTCTGGATATTTGGCAAGTACCTTGGTCACGCTTTCGTACCGGCGGCGCGCCTCGGCGAGCGCGGGATAATCTTTGTTCCACCCCTGCTCCAAGGCTGAACAAGAGGCGGCAATGCGATCCCTGCGCAAACTTGCCTGATGCGCTTCCCACGCTGGCGCCGCCCAATCGATCATCGCGACCAATCCCACGAAGGCAGCCAAAAAAATTAGTGCTGGCTTCAAAGACTTCATCGGGGGACTGGCCCGGGAACGGCGTCGACGGGCTTCGCGTTGGCGGGCTGTCCTCGCTTGATGCTTTCTGCTTCTTCCGGCGAAATCCAGCGTTTAAAGTCCATCGGCAAAGGATACCGCCAATTCCACTCCTTCGTGAGGTCAGCCGATTCTGGTGGGTGACCATTTTTCACTGTGAAACCAACGTCGCCGACGCACTGGCTTCCGACCGACGTGTCAAACCCGTATTTTGAGCATTGTTCTGCAATCTTGCTGTTAATGCGCTCGATCGTAGCGGAATCGGCATCCCACATAATTGATGCGGAAATTTGGCCTCCGCATTTTTGGCGCTTGAATAATTCCTCAGGCGAAGGGGACTTGCTCGGTTTGCCGCAAATGTCGTCAATTTTTCCTTGCCTACTCCTGTACTCGGCGCTGGTAAGGTGGTAGGCGCGCGCTTTCTTGGCGATTTCAAGTTCTTCATAAGCGGGATCTTCCGTGGCGAAAAATCCTAGACGCTTCGCCTCGTCAGTGCTGAGCCGCTTAATTTCGTCGGGACCGACGGTTCCCATGATGTGAAAAACCTCTTCGGATATATTCATTTCGGCCAAATAAGCCCGAACCTCGGCCATGAGTTTTTTGTACCGCGCATCTGCTTCGGACATGGTTGAGGTCGTCGAATCCACGAAATAGGGGCGATGAATGCCCACGTCGAAAATGAGCCGGCTGACCGCCCCGGCGGCAACCAGCACACATGCGGAATAACATGGCTCCAAGTGATAACTGCCAATCCATCCTTCAGTGCGTCGAAGTTCACGACCGATCTGCATGGCCGCTCGAACGTCGCCACCCATGCTCGATATGGAAACTTGAGGCTCGATCAGCTTTCCCGTTCGGCTAGCCTCGCTGAGCAGAATGGAGCTGAACGCGTCCGCATCCGCTTGAGTGATCGGCCCGATGATGGTCAACCTTATCGGGCAATGCCCGCGAATTTCGTGGCCGTCGCATGGCGCTTCGAGCGTCACATGCACTCCGCTTTTTCTCGCTAATGCCGGAGCTGCAAAGACCGCCGCGAGCGCGGCTAATAGATAAAAATCCGATCGATACATTTTTTCATTTCAAATCCCGCCCCATCACAAACGGCAAGCTTCGCTTCAGCGTGGAACATTGACCAGCGTTCAGCAGAGTTAGTTGCAAATAGTCGTGGAATTCCCCGAGCCGGTCGGCCTAGTCCGGCAAATAGTCGGAGCCGCAGGGGCGGTTGAGGTGATGCTCTGCTGAACGGGCGGCGGAGACGGAGAATAGACGACAGGTGGGGGAGCGTTCAGAAGCATCTCCTCCGTGAGCCTTCGATTGCCGTATTCGACGAATGCAATCTAGAAGGTGCTGCGTTCCCGGTTGCTCGCCGCTTTCCAAGCAGTACCGCCTTCCGGCGATATTCAGCTGCGCAAATTTGGCTTCCATTGCAGCATTTTCTTGCGCTGCGATACGCTGCTGCTCCGCCGCAGACATGCATCCGGCGAGCATTAAGGGGATGAGCAGGAAAGCAATTTTCGCGGTCATTATCGAAATCCATTTATTTGCGATTAGCGGCGCAGCGCCAAAAAAGCTAAGGCCAAGCAATCGAATGTAACTTAAAAGCGGTCGCCTTAAAACCTGCAATCCGCTGGATTGCGTTCGTGAAAAGGACGCATAAAGGCCCCCTAAGAGATGTCTTGGCGATGAACATGCGCCGGTTACGTGCTGCGCGAGGCCTCAGCCAAGAAGCCCTCGCGCACGAATGCGGGATCAACCGGACTTATCTCAGCGCGGTTGAACGGGCCGAACGCAATGTATCGGTCGACAATATCGCCCGGATTGCGATGGGCCTCCAGGTCGAGCCATGGACGCTGCTCAAGGACGACTAAACGCGCGATATCGCGCAATTGGACTATCCTGGGATGCAGGAAGTCAATGCGCATGGTCGCGATGAGGCGAGTCATTTTGCGGCGCTGACCAAGGGCGCCGAGAGGAGCCATGGCATCCTGCGAATGATCTCTTTGACGCTCGGGGCGGATAAATATGATTGGGACAAGATCGGCTCCAATCTCGCCAACCGCATCTTGCATCAGGCGAACGTCATCGACTATGCCTCGACGTTCCCCAATGAGGTCACAGGTGTTTTGGACAAGCAGCGCGTCGCCAAGCTGATCGGCGACGCCGCTGAAACCGTAAGGGAAGACGTCAATGCCACAATCGAAGGCGGCTCCGTTGGACGTTCCGAAGGAATGGGGCGACAACAATTATTGGCCGAGCGAAATCCCGTCGCGGAAGAACCGTCAGGCGCTTCAGGATTATCGCAAGAGCGCGGAGAAGTTTCCGGCTGGCTCGATGCGCGCGGAAATCCTGAAGGAGCTGGACGCCCGCCTCCAGGGGGAGAACCCCCGGTAAAGCCGGGCTTCGGCGAGGACAAGCCCTATCCGCACGTCTATGGTGACTTGCTCCGCAAGAAACCGCGCGAACGCGATCGCCTCGACCGTCTGCGTCCTAAAAGTTTGCTGGCCCAATTCCCGGCGCGCGGTAGCCCCGCAAGTCCGGCACTATGGCGAAATCACGCGCCCCGCAGGCCGCGCAATGGAACCTACGAGCGCGGCCAATGTCAGGAAACAAGCGTGCCTATCCGGATAACGCAGACACCCACTACATATAGAGGGGGCCGCGCGCTCGATGCAACGGCAGAGATCGGCGGAAAGCGGAAGACCCAGAGCGCCACCAGCAACGGCGGCTTAATATTGCAAATTGCGGACATAGGCGGAGATTTTCAACTCCGCAGTGCCGCCGGCTGTCGGTGTGCCACCTCGATCTCTTACGCAGGTGACAAGTTGCGCGAACAAAAACATGGTACATGGAATTGCATTTTGTTTAATAGCTATGGCATCCATAGCGACCATGGGTGGGGCCATGAGCCAGTATTTTGATAATGTAGTTGATGCCGGATGGCGGCTTAGAAACTTTTTTTTGATTTGGAAGGCCGCGTCAATCGCCTCAAGTATTGGTTTGGACAGTTGTGTTTGTTGTTAGCAATCCCGTTCGCCATTTGGCTAATTCTTGGAGTTTCACATAAGCTTATCGGAGTTTTAGATGTCATCGTTGCATTCATCGCAGCGCCGGCACTGTTTCTTGTAGGCTTGTGGTCAGGTTTGGTGCTCGGCGTGAAACGTTTGCATGACCGCGACAAGAGCGCTCTGTGGATTTTACTCTTCTATGGCGTGCCTTTGATATGCCAGGGGATTGAAGGCGCGTTCGCGGGTTCTGGAATCTCCTTTGCCGATGGCATAATTAAGTTCGGAGTGAGCGCGAAATTCTTGGCCCCCAACGTTAATTTGGGACTTGTCAGCAACGCAGTCCGCATCGTTTCCATTGTCGTCTTCAGTTGGACATTTATCGAGCTTGGGCTTCGTCGCGGGATTGAAGGTGGAAATTTGTACGGCGATGATCCGAGTTGGCGCTGAAGGCTGTCACCCATCGTCACACTGGAAGAATGGCAGAGCCGTTTTGCAGTGTCGGCAAAACGGTCATGAAGAGACGATCGCCAACCCCATCAGGAGGGTCAGCTTGCGGTCAGCGCCGACCGGCAGGAAGCGGCGGATTGCAGTCATAGGGCGAGGGTCTGGTTCGAGACTGAGAACGGACCGATACGCCGGCGCGATCAATTAATCGACCGAGCGGTAACTTCACGCTATGCAACACTCAAACGCCGCCGGATTGTTGCGGTGGCACCTAAGCCTGGCGGAAATTTCATTTCCGTCCATCCAAAAAGGCTAAGTCAATGTATTACGCTACGAACTTTTCCATTCCGCGCAAAGCACTAGCTTTGGTCGCGTTCTTATCGTTTTTCCCGGTGGCGTTGCCCACGGCGCAAGCCGCCGACACCATTCCAATAAAAATTGTCCCCGAAAAGGATTTGCTGGTCGATCCGATGACTGGAGCCGGAGCCTTCGCCTGGAGCGAAGATTCCAAAGCAATCGCCTATGTCAAATGGCTTTCTGGCCATATTGGCATCATCAATGTGGAAACCAGCGAAGACCGAGAAGTTCCCAATTTCCAGATGAATGGCGCCACCGCGCTCGTCATGAGCCAAGACGGAACATTAGTCGCCTTATCATCCGGGACCGAGCTGATTATCATGCGTGTTCCCGACGGTCAGGTGATCGGCTATCACGCGGCCTTTAAGGACCCGCCAGGCTCGCCCCGAATTGGGCACGCCATGGCCTTCGTCGAGCATGACACGAAGCTCGTCGTTGAAAATTCGAATACGGGTAAATTCTTACTCAAGGGCCGTCACGTCGATGGCGTCGCCTTGCCCAATCCCACGAAAGACGGCGTAGTCCTGCTAACCGTCTACGACATAGCCACAAAGACGCTGACCCCACTCTTTTCTTCTTCCTATAATGAAGACCTGAAGAGGGAGTATCCAAGCGCAAATACCGGTCAATTCTACAATTCCGGCGCAAAACTCTTTTTCGTTTACGTTTGGCAACGGGAGCGCGAGCGCGCAATCGATCCACCCAATGTTGATCTCAGCAAGGACAATCAACGATTGGGATCCGAAACCTCCTTGTTTGTTGTCAACCGTCCGTCGACCTGCAACGTGGTCAATCTGAGCAATGGACTAGACAAAATCAGCGTGCGCACGATGGATTTCCCCCCGCCCGGGCAAGAAACGTTGGACGGTTCGCGCGATATCGGCACCTGCGAATATTCTGTCCCAGCGGATCGGCTCCTTGTCACGAAACGCCGTCCAATTCCATGGGATTCTGATTCGCGCGGCGGTCCGTGGTTGGCGAAGTGGAAGGAGATATATTACGAAACGCATGGGTTTGATCCGGCGAGCCCTGTAATCGCCTTCGCAAAACCGCCGAAATGGATCAGCGGCGAAATGGTCGAGGTGGGAGTTCACCCCACCAAACCCTGGGAGTTATTTCTTAGCGAGCCTTCGGACGATGGCCGCCGGTTCATGATGTTATGGGATCTGACCAACGGCCAAATGATAGGTCAGACGGACGAAAAGCCGGTTGGAAGAATGACTAAATGCCTTCTGTCGCCGGACGGCCGCCGGATCGCCTGCCAAAAGGTTGGGTATGTAATTTCTGTCTATACAATTCTGTCTAGGCAATAAAATCAATGGCATCATCGGCTCCTGTCTCAACACGAGCGCCGGTTCATTTTGCTGTCGGAACGTCCGCTAAGTGTGCGACAGCCGCCGACGGGACCTTTATGTCGTGAGACCGCAATGCGCCGATGGCCGACGATCCCCGGCGGGCAGGAATCGGCGGTTCTCGGACCGTCTATGCCCGCGCCGTGAATGACCGCTGCTGCGGATCGAGCGGACATGCAATGCCAGCGTCCAACAGAGTTCAAATAATAATTATTTTGGTTCTAAGCTTTTCACGATCGCGCGAACGTCAACCCTGCAGCTGGCATTAATATCGTTACCAAATTTACCGAGGGCCTTGAAAAATGCAGCTCCCCTATTCGATAACGGGATATCACTTTTGCTCCCATAGTAAACGCTACTCTCAGCTGTCCTCGCCAATAATGTAAGATATGCGTTTTGTCTATATATCGTAGCGAATGTCGTCCTGCCTACAATATTGTCGTCGCCAACGCTTTTCGACACAGAAACAACACACGAGCATTTGATATCTGACCGAATAGATATCATGCATTCAAGATACACTTCGTGTTCAGTGCCGTCCAACGCGTTGTCTTGCGCCGCACTTGCGGTAGCTAAGCTGACCATGCCGATTAGCCCCAGCACCGCAGCTACCAAAAAGCGCCCGATTTCACCGGAAAATTTTGCTTTGCCCGGTGCGGTGCTGCTACTCGAAGCAGCCACCGCTTTGAGGGAATCAAAAATCGGCTGTCTGTTCATTCGGTCGCGGCTTTGGCTGAAATGGCTGCGGGCAGATGATAGCGACCGATCCGCATGCCGCAAACCGTTTCATCAAGATTCAACCGCATTGGGCAGTGCCGAAAATCCCTCAAACATCTGCGATGGCGGCTAATGGCTAATGATAAGACGGTCGCCGACCTTCTCAGGATGGTCAGCAATGAGCCGAACGCGGCCCATCAGGCGGTCTCGATCTGGCTCGCCGCTAAGTCCATATGTAGTGGGTGCCTGCGTTAACCGGATAGAGGCACGGAAACAAGGTTGAGTCGGGCAGGCCGATAGCAACGAACGCCACCACGCCCGAATGCTGGGCGGCGCCGCAGACGGGACAGACTTCGGCCAGGCCCTTGGCCTTCATCGCGGCTATAGTCGGGGCTTGGGTTGGCATATTCGCTTGCATGGGCGCGGATTCTCATCGAAAAAAACGCGATGGCGCCCGTCCGCAAATTTACCCGGCGTTTCCCCGAATTCCGTCCATTTGCTTCCCCCATGCTTCCCCGACGAAACCTGGCCCCAGAAAAGCGAAGGCCTCGGAAGCTGAAATAATCAGCGTTTCCAAGGCCTTCGAAATGGTGGGCGCGACAGGGATCGAACCTGTGACCCCTACGATGTCAACGTAGTGCTCTCCCGCTGAGCTACGCGCCCGAAACCGGCGACCGGTCCGTTGAGGTGCGGCGTGTATATATATTATGCCTCCCCCGCGCAAGCCGGGCAGGGGAAAAATCGCGATCCCGGCGCGTCAACCTGCTCTAATAGGTTTCGACATGGTAACGGCCGCTTTCACGCATTGTCGCGCGCAAGTCCCGCCATGCGACGCCGACGCCCCGGCAAATATCGTCAAGCGCGGCGTCGACGCCTTGCTCCATGCCTTTCAGGCCGCAGATGTAGATATGGGTGGCGTCCGAGCCGAGCAGGCTCGAAACCAGGTCGGCTTGCTCGCGCATGAGATCCTGCACATAGGTTTTCGGTTGGCCTTCGACGCGCGAATAGGCGAAAAACTTCGCCAGCAGGGCGTCCGGCACTTTCTGCAGCGGTCCGAAATAGGGCAGGTCTTCCGGCCGGCGCGCCCCGAAGAACAGCACGAAACGGCCGGGAGCGTTGGGCATGATGCGCCGCTTCCATTCGGTGAAGCCGCGAAACGGCGCGGCGCCCGTGCCGGTGCAGATCATGATGACATTGGCGAGCGGGTCGTTCGGCATCAGGAAGGTCGCGCCGAACGGGCCCGTCACTTCGACTTTGTCGCCCTTCTTCAGGTCGCAGATGTAATTGGAGCAAACGCCGTTCGCTTCGCGTTTCACCGTCAACGACAGATTGTTGTGGTTGGGCCGTTCGCCGTGGCGCGGGCTGGCGATTGAATAGAGTCTGATGCGGTGCGGTTGGCCCTGGGCGTCAACGCCCGGCGGTATGACGCCGATCGACTGGCCTTCGAGCACCGGAAACGGTTGATCGCCGAAGTCGAGAATCACATGGCGGACGTCGTTGTCGGCGTGCTCGGCTGTCAGACGATAGGCGCCGGTGACGGCAGCGATCGCCGGCTTGACGCGATTGTAGAGATTGACCGAGGGCTTCGACGCCGTGAATGGGGCGACCGACTTGCCGCCGACGCCGCCGTGCGCCCGCGCGATAATGGCCTCGACCTCGTCTTCGATGGCTTCGATGGAGCTCTGCGGCGCATCCGCCTGTTCGATCGGCTTTGGCAGATCGGACCAGGAATATTGTTCGTCCAGCGTGTAGGGCGCCCCGACATAGCGCCAATTGTCGATCGCGCCGGTCGGACAGGGCGGCACGCAAGCCATACAGAAATTGCATTTGCCGGCCTCCACCACGTAGTTGTTGGCGTCATGCGTGATGGCGTCGACCGGACAAGCCTCCTCGCAGGTATTGCAGCGGATGCAGATTTCCGGATCGATGAGATGCTGTTTCTGGATCGTTACGGTCATGGCGGACATCTCGATATAGGCATTGGTTGCGGCGAAGGGCGGCGCGCGAAGGCGAAAGCCGGATGGGTTTTCGTCATCCGGATCTCGCCCGCCGTCACGCCTGCTCGCCGGTTACGCCGCGATCTCGACATATTCGAAATCGCCAGGTTTGTTGTCGATGCCGACCTTCGGCGCGGCGATCCAGCCGGCGTATTTGCCTGGTTCGGTTTCCTGTTTCATCAGTGAATTGAGGAAGGCCAGATCGTCGCGCGAAGGCAAATAATCGTCGCGCGTGGCGGCCCAGTCGGCGTCGGACAGGATGATCCCCTTGGGCGTTGCATGAACGTCACGGAATTCGCCGATGTCGCGGTTGAAGGCGACGTGCGATAGTTCTAGGCGGAAATCAATTCCTTCCTTGGCGATGATCTTGTTCCAGCGCTCGACGCCCTTGGCGCAGTCCTCGGTGTAGTCGTCGCGCAGACGCATGTTGAGCGCGGTCAGGGCGGGAACCTCCTCGCGGACGATCTTTCCGTCGATGAACTTCAGCACCGGATAAAGCGCATCGGTGAGCTGGTGGTCGTCGTCGATCTTGTTTTCGCCGAAGCGGCCCTTCAATCCGGCGTTGTAGTAATTGGCCGAGTTGGTGGAGATTTCCGAGCCGAACAGGTCGAGCGTCAGCGGGTAGTGCATGTTGAGCTTTTTTTGAATCAAGGGCAGGTCGATCACGCCAAGCGCGCGTATGCGGTCGACGTCGTAAGGATCGGCGATCCCCGCCGCCTTCATCGCCTCGCAGGTGCGTTGGATGGTTCGTCCAACGCCCGTCTCGCCGACGAACATGTGATGGGCTTCTTCCGTCAACATGAAGCGGCAGGTGCGCGACAGCGGATCGAAGCCGGACTGCGCCAGCGATTCGAGCTGCATTTTGCCGTCGCGGTCGGTGAAGAACGTGAACATGAAGAAGGACAGCCAATCCGGCGTTTCCTCGTTGAAGGCGCCGAGCATGCGCGGCGTTTCCGCGTGGCCGGAGCGTCGGCGCAATAATTCGTCGGCCTCCTCGCGCCCGTCGCGGCCAAAATATTTGTGCAGCAGGTAGACCATCGCCCACAGGTGACGGCCTTCCTCGACATTCACCTGGAATAGATTACGCAGGTCGTAAAGCGAAGGGGCGGTCTTGCCGAGGTGGCGCTGCTGCTCCACCGAGGCCGGCTCCGTATCGCCCTGAATAACGACGAGGCGACGCAGCATGGCGCGATATTCGCCGGGCACGTCCTGGAAGGCCGGCTCGCCCTTGTGCTTGCCGAAATTGACCTTGCGGCCTTCTTCCTTGGGCGCTAGCAGAATGCCCCAGCGATAATCCGGCATTTTGACATAGCCGAACTGCGCCCAGCCTTGTGGGTCGACGGAGACGGCGGTGCGCAGATAGACGCGCGCTTCCTGGAAGCCTTCCGGCCCCATTTCCTTCCACCAGTCGAGGTAGCCCTGATGCCAGCCTTCCAGGGCGCGCAGCATGGCGCGGTCCTGCGCCAGGCCGACGTTGTTGGGAATCTGCGTCGAATAGTCGACATTGATCGTGTCCGTCATCGTTCTCTCCCTTGATTCTTGTTTGCTTCTCTGTGGCTTTCGGCGCGTTTGCGCTCAAACGCGGCGAAGATCGTAAACCGGGCGTTTGCCGGTGCCGTAATGACGCAGCGCGCCTTCCTCGCCGACCGCGTTGGGACGCTGGAATATCCAGTTCTGCCAGGCTGTGAGGCGCGCGAAGATTTTCGATTCCATCGTTTCGGGGCCGGCGAAACGCAAGTTCGCCTCCATGCCGGTCAGGGCGTCGGGCGAGAAGCTGGCGCGCTCCTCGATGAACACGCGCAATTCCTCGGCCCAGTCAATGTCGTCGAAAGCGAAGGTGACGAGACCAAGTTTATCGGCGTCTTCGGCCTCCAGACTTTGGCCGATGCGCGCCCGCGCCTTGTCGAGGCTTTCCGGCTCGCCAAGAAAGCGCGTTTGCAGGCGCGTCAGGCCGTTGGACATCGGATAGGCGCCGAAATTCGCCGCCGTCAGCGTCAACGCGGCTGCGGGACGATTGTCGCCTTCCAACTGGCCGATCAGCATATAGGAACGGTCGCAGGCGAAGACGATCTCCGCCAGCGTTCCGGCGAAGCAGGAGTCTTGCTCCACTTGCGCGATCAGGCTGCGCGAGGTGACGTCGATCCGCTTGAGCGCGCGCTTCCAGAAGTGGCGGATCTCATTGACGAGCCAATGGCTCTTGTGCGCGTCGAGAAAATCGTCGAAGGCGACGACGCGGGCGCTCTCGCCGCTCGATTTGAATACGAACGCGCCGATCTCCCATTCGTTGTTGCGCAGATCGAGGATAGCGTCGTCGAGTTCGCGCGCGATGCGCAGCGGCCAGAAATCAGCGCCCAGCGCGACCATCGCTTCGATCGAGGCGGGCGGCGCGTCGTCCGGGCCTTTCAGGGTGAGGACGGCGACGCGCTTGGCGCGGTCGATCTCGACACTGACGAATTCATAGTCGACGCCGCGATCGTGAAAGGTCCGGGCCAGAGGCGTCAGTTTGACGCCTTCGCCTTCGCCCCTGCGCGTTGATCGAGCGATGAATTCAGCGGCGCGCGTGGCGACGCGCTCGTCCATTTTCGTCGCCGGGACGATTTCGTCGACGAGACGCCATTGTAGCGCCCGCTTGCCCTTGACGCCCTCCTCAATGGTGCAGAAGACATCGGCGAGATCGCGGCGCACCTTGCGCTTGTCGACGACGCGGGTGAGTCCGCCGGTACCCGGCAATACGGCCAGCAACGGCACTTCAGGCAAAGACACAGCGGACGAGCCGTCATCGACCAGCATGATGTGGTCGGCGGCCAGCGCCATTTCATAGCCGCCGCCAGCGGCCGCGCCATTGGCGACGCAGATGAATTTCTGCCCCGAATTTTCCGAGGAATCCTCAACGCCGTTGCGCGTCTCGTTGGTGAACTTGCAGAAGTTCACCTTATGCGCGTGTTCCGCGCCCGCCAGCATGCGAATATTGGCTCCGGCGCAGAAAATGCGCGGCTTGGCCGAGCGCAACAACACGACCTTGACCTGCGGATATTCAAAGCGCAGCCGTTCGGCGGCGTCGGCCAATTCGATATCGACGCCGAGATCGTATGAATTCATCTTGAGCTGGTAACCTTCGTACAGGCCGCCGTTTTCGTCGACATCGAGCGTCAGCGTCGCGACTTCGCCCGCGACTTGCAGCGTCCAGTGTTTGTAGCGCGACGGATCGGTCTGAAAATCAATGCGTTTTGCCCCGTTGGCGAGTTTGCGCGCTTCTTCGGCCATGCGTTTTCCCCTTTAGAGCGTTTCTGGTTTGCCGCGCTGAATTGTCGTCGAACGTCCCGCCGCAAAAGCGTTTCCCGTTCCTTGCGATCGGAAAAATGCCTTAGCCATTTGTTTAAGCGAATATTTTGTCGAAATTCCCATCGGCTGTCGCGAATTCCGCGCAGGGCGGGGGGACGCTCGTTTTACTCAGCTTGGCGTTTTCCGTCCGACTTGATCGAAATCAATGCGGAATATCGTTGACGCTGTTGTTCTATGTCTGCGGCTTTCTGTTTTGACGCGGCGTTTTAGCAGTGGCGGCCAGTCAGCATTCAAGACTCGAAGGTGCGGTGCGAGCGCTGTTTCGTCGAGCGTAGAGGTTTTGCGCCGAATTTTTTTTGCGACGCAAAAAATAGGTATTTCGATACTAGAATACGCGTTACGCCTTGGCAACCGATTTCCGCTCGCGCGCGGCGCGCGGGCGTCGTCTTGTGTCGCGTCCCGCGGCCTTGGCCTGTCCTAAAGCGCGTTATTGTTGGATGATTCCATCTGACAACAACACGCTGAACCTCAGGGCGACAGCCGCCGCTTGAAAAAGTCAGCGACGATCGTCAGCGTTTGTTCAGGCGCCTGACGATGCGGCGAATGGGCCATGCCGGGCAGGAATTGGGTCTCGACCGGGCCGCCCGAAAGCTCTATGGCCAGATCGACATGTCGCCGCGTTCCGTAAAGATCGTCTTCGCCTTGCACCACCTGCATGGGAATGCGGATAGACGGCAGATATGACGTCAAATCCCACTGACGAAACCCGGGATCGAGCCAGGCGTCGTTCCAGCCGCAAAAGGCGACATCGACATGTTTGTGCCAGCGCGCCAGTTTCGCGCGCAGATCGGTGGTTCGATACAGATCGCGCGCTTTGGCGATCTCGCACAGGCCAAAATCTTCGACCAGAAAATGCGGCGCGATCAGGCTGGCGCAGACAAGGCGCGGGTCAGCTTGCGAACCGGCGTAAATCGCGGCGATGGAGGCGCCGTCCGAATGGCCAAGCAGCGCGCCGCGGCGAAAGCCGATGGCGCCGAGAAGGCGTGGCAGCGTATCGCGCGCTTCCTCATGCATATAAGTCAATGGCCGGGGCAGCGGAACGGCGCTCGAGCCGCCGTAGCCGGCGCGCGAATAGACAAAGACGCCCAGGCCCGTCGCTTGCGCCAGTTTTTGCGGGAAGTCGCCCCAAAGGCCGAGGCAGCCGAGGCCTTCGTGCAACATGACGATGGTCGGCGCGTCCTCGGGCGCGGGACCGATCAAGCGATATTCGAGTTGCTGATCGCCGAGATCGACAAAGCCCGACGGCGCGAGGCCAGTTTTCGGTTCGGCGCTTTCAGAGGCCATCGCGCAATTTGAACCTTTGGATTTTTCCAGTGGCCGTCTTGGGCAGGGCTTCGACGATTTCGATCCAGCGCGGATATTTCCACATGCCGACATTGGCCTTCACATGGTCCTTGAGGCTGTCTTCCAGCCCGTGCGGATCGACCCCCTGCTTGAGGACAATATAGGCCTTGGGCTTGAGCAGGCCCTCCTCGTCGGCGCTGGGGACTATCGCCGCCTCAAGAACGGCCGGATGGCTCGCCAAAGCCGCTTCGACCTCGAAGGGCGAGACCCAGATGCCGGAGACCTTGAACATGTCGTCGGCGCGTCCGCAATAGGTATGCCGGCCGGTGGCGTCGCGGATATATTTGTCGCCGGTCTTCGTCCATTCGCCCTGAAACGTCTTGCGGCTCTTCTCGCGTTGACGCCAATAGCCCTCGGCCGCGGTCGGACCCTTGACGTAAAGCTCGCCGATCTCGCCGTCGGCGACTACCTTGCCCGCATCGTCGAGCAGCTTCACTTCATAGCCGGGCACGGCGCGTCCCGACGTGCCGTAGACGATGTCGCCGGGCGCGTTCGACAGGAAGATATGCAGCAGTTCGGTCGAGCCGACGCCATCGACGATCGGCGCCTTGAAACGTTCTTCCCATGTCCGGCCGACATGTTCGGGCAGCGCCTCGCCCGCCGACGTGCAGAGCCGAAGGGCGCTGGAGCCTTTAGCGGCGTTGTGTTTGGGGTCGTTCAGCATGGCCGAGAACAACGTCGGCACGCCGCAAAAGATTGTCGGCTGATGCTGTTCGAGCACGGCGAAAACCGTGTCAGGCGTCGGCCGCAACGGGTTGAGGATGGTCGTCGCGCCGACGGACATCGGAAAGGACAGCGAATTGCCAAGCCCATAGGCGAAAAACAATTTCGCCGCCGAATGCACGACGTCGTCGCCGCGCAGGCCAAGCAATTGTTGCGCGAAAAGCTTGCCCGTCAGCATCAGGCTGGCGTGCACGTGTTTCGTGCCCTTGGGCTCGCCGGTCGAGCCGGAGGAATAGAGCCAGAAGGCCGGCTCGTCGGCGTCAGTGTCGGCGGTGACGAAATCGGCGCTTTGGCCGGCGAGCGCCTTGGTGAAATCGTCATAGGCGCCTGACGGTCCGCTGGCGACGAAAATTCTCGCCGAGGCCGGCAGGCTCTTGAGCGCTGGCTCGACATTCGTCAGCAAGGGCTGCGAGACGAAGACCGCCTTGGCGCGGCAATCGGTCAGCATGTATTTATATTGTTCGCTGGTCAGCAGCGTGTTGAGCAGGACCGGCACGATCCCGGCGCGCAGGGCGCCAAGAATAGCGATCGGGTATTCGATCGTATCGGCCAGGATCAGGGCGATGCGCTCTTCGCGCCGCAGGCCCAGGGAAAGCAGCAAATTGCCGAAGCGCCGCGTTTCGGCTTGCAAGGCGGCGTAGGCGATCGAGCGTTCGTGATCGATGAAGGCGATTTTTTTGCCGAGGCCGTTTTCGACATTGCGATCCAGCAAATCCACACAGGCGTTATAAAGCGGCATCGGAGCATTCCTGAAATGACAGGGACCGTTTTTGTTCCAACGGCATCGGAATATAGGTCCTACAGACTTGTTCTCGCCGAATGTTTTTGCCCGAAGAGTCCATCAGCTTCGCATCAAGGCGGCTGGGCCGGAAAATCAGCGGCCGGTGAATTCGATCGCGCCTCCGGGCAGCAGATAGAGAACGAAGGCGGCGCCGTCGCGTATAGTCGGACTATGCGCGCTGCCTGGGCCGTAGACGTACCAGCCCGCGGGCTTGCCGTCGAAGGTCGGCGCGCCTTGCGTGGGCGCTATCAGGCCGATCTCGCCTTGCGGATGAATGTGATGCGGGCCTGCGCAGGTCGGCATGGACACGACGTCGACGCTAAAACGTCCGGCTTGTCCGCCCGGCTTGATCACGCGGCCAAAGCGGATGCCCTCGGCCTCGCGCTGACACAGCCAGCCTTCTCGCGCGCCGGTTGCGATGGCGCCGGCGAGCCGGCGGAATGTTTCGCTGTCCGGCGGCCATGTCGTGTTCAGGAATATTTCCAGGTCGCCATCAAGCGGCTTTTGCTCGATGGTTGCGGCGACCTCTCCGATGAGACGAAAAAACACGCTTCTCGCGTCGCTTTCAGCGACTGAGTTCATGTTCGGCCTCCATGCCGTTTCCTGCCCATTTGACGCGCTCGCTTCAGCGGGTCGCTTAATTGCGCTCAACTCTGGCAGCTTAAATCAGTATGTCAATACCGATTTATCCGGATAGAGAAACGAGGCGTGGCCGATCCTCCAGAAAGGATTGCTTTTCGATCTCGCCGACAAGCCGAAGCCTATGTCGACGAATGAGATTATTCGTCCTCGCCGAAGCGATCGGCGACCAAGGCGGCGATGGCGTCCAGCGCTTCGCGCGCCTGCGGCCCGGTCGCCGCGACGTCGATGGTCGCGCCGAACCCGGCGCCGAGCGTCAAGATGCCCATGATCGACGAACCGCCCACGGTCTCACCGCAGCGCGAGACCGTGATCTGCGCGTCGAATTGTTCGACGCATTGCACGAATTTCGCCGTGGCGCGGGCGTGCAGGCCCTTGCGGTTGACGATGGCGATCTCGCGCGCCAACGCGCCGTCCGGCGCCGGCGGGTTCGGCGGGCAAATCTCGCACGGTTCGATGTTGCTGCGTTCGCTCATAACGTCCGATCTGTCATTTGCCATTCAGGAGTTTGCTGGCGACATAGATATATTTGCGTCCAGCGTCCTGAGCCATCGCCACCGCCTGATCGAGATTGGCGTCGGCGCGGACCGAGGCCAGCTTAATCAGCATCGGTAGATTGATGCCGGCCACTACTTCGACGTTGGCGCCCTCCATCACCGAAATGGCGAGGTTTGAGGGCGTACCGCCGAACATGTCCGTCAACACCGCCACTCCCTCGCCGGTGTCGACCGCATGCACGGCCGCGACAATATCCTTGCGGCGGCCTTCCATGTCGTCTTCGGCGCCAATGGTGATCGTCGCCAATTGTTTTTGCGGACCGACCACATGTTCGAGCGCAGCGCGAAATTCAGTCGCCAGATGGCCATGGGTCACAAGCACTATGCCGATCATCGACAATTACCGTCCTGTGTCCTTGAAAGGCGCGTGCGCGGCGCCAAAGGCCTTCAATATTTGATCCATGCGCTCCTCGCCAGCGGTGGCGACCGTTGCGGCTTCATATCGCGCTCCGGCGACCTTCATCAAAGCCGTTCAAAATCGAGCGGCCATTTTGTGCGTCGCAAAGGCGATGGCAAGTAAAATACGTCAGATAGGATAATTTTACGGTCTAGATTTGCAAAAATGCCATAATTTTCGCAACCGAAAGCGCGGTTTGGCGCTCGGGAAGATGCAGGCGCGGCAAAGCTATCCCCAGAATTTCCACCTTTTCCGTTTCGGCCGGCGGCAGGCGCGGCGGCTCTGCGGGCTCAAGATCGGCGACCAGCCGAAGGACGGCGCAGGCCTCGAACGACGCGCTTTCCAGGCCGACGCCCCGGCGCTCGATCAAGCCCTCGATCCGCGGATGCGGGCTGACGAGCGCCTTTTCGCCGCGAAGGCGCAGGCCGACGCGGTCGTCGCCGATAAGCCGCGTAAACAGGCCGGCCCGCGCGCCGGCCTCGTTCAGGGCCAGCGCCAGCGACGATTTTCCGGAGCCGGAACGGCCGCGAATCAAGACGCCGCTTTCCCCGATCAATACGGCGCTGGCGTGGACATAGTGGCGAGGCGGAGCGTCCGGCGGTTCACTCATGAGGCCGCCTCGGGCAGCCAGACGATGAATCGCGCGCCCAGAATTTTATCTTCGCCGTCCGGCTGTTTCGCCATGCGGTTTTCCGCGACGATAGAGCCGCCGTGGGCTTCGACGATCTGGCGCGAGATCGACAGGCCGAGGCCGGAATTCTGACCGAAACTCTGATCGGGCCGGTCGGTATAGAAGCGTTCGAAAATCCGCTCGAAGGCGTGGGCGGGAATGCCGGGCCCCTCGTCGTCGAAGACGACCTCGAAGCCGTCGCGCAAAGATCCGGATTTGCCCGCCCCGCGCGTCCGGCGCAAGTCGATGCGCACTTTGCCGCCTTCGGGCGAGAAGGTGCGAGCGTTGTCGACCAGATTGTTGAATACCTGGCCGAGACGCGAATCATGGCCGATGACCAACCAGCCCGTCGCGGCCTTGGGCTCGCCGGAGGCGATTTCCAGTATGGTCTCGACGCGGCGGCCCTGGTTGATCTGATTGGCGATCGACACGACCGTCCGCAGAATCGCCGAAAGATCGACAATATCGACGTCGCCGCGCGCCAGTTCGGCGTCGAGACGCGACGCGTCGGAAATATCGCTGATAAGCCGGTCGAGTCGCCGCACGTCGTGGGCGATCACCTCCAAAAGGCGTCCGCGCGAGGCGCTGGTTTTGGCGATCGGCAGGGTTTCGACCGCGCTGCGCAATGACGTCAGCGGGTTTTTCAGTTCATGGGCGACGTCGGCGGCGAAGCTTTCGATCGCTTCGATCCGGGCGTAAAGGGCGCTGGTCATGTCGCGCAAGGCGCCGGACAGGTGGCCGATCTCGTCGGCGCGGTCGGTGAAATCGGGAATTTCCTGCCGCGATTTGACGCCGCGCCGCACCCGGTCGGCCGCTTCCGCGAGTTTGCGCATAGGCTCGGCGATGGCGCTGGCCAGCGCCAGCGACAGCAGGAACATCACCGCGGCGGAGACCAGGAACACGCGGAAGATCGCCCGTCGCTCCGAAGCGATAATCTTGTCGATGTCGCCGCCCTGGGTCGACAGCAGCAAGGCGCCGCGCACCGTGCGAAAACGCTGAATCGGCGTCGACACGGAAATCACCGTCTCCCCTCGCGCGTTGACGCGCACGAAGGATTGCGTCTTGCCTTCGAGCGCGCCGGCGACCTCCGGGTAGGCGCGTCCGTTGGACACGCCGATGTCCTCGTAGATCGGCCCCCTCGGCGTGTTGAAGCCGCCGCGCGCGGCGTTCCAAAGCCGCTCCCACCAAGGCGAAGCCTGGTCCTGGCCGGGCGCCGGCAGATCATATTTCAAGATATTGGCGCGCGCCGCGAGCGACAGCGAGTCCAGCAGCATGTAACCGTCGCGGTCATAGATGCGGGCCCGGTTGCGGGTCGGCGAAACGAGTTCGACGCAGCAGCGGGCCGACCTTGTCGGGATTGATGGAGAATTCGAGCGCTGGCGCGGCGCCCTCGTCGGCGCCGTAGCTTTCGCCGGGCGTCAGTTTCAACAATTTTTCCGGGTCGATAGTGATCGCGTCCGTGTCGACCGTGGCCGACGCGGCGATCGCGGCGGCGATGATTTCGCTCTGCGTCTGCAGGCTCTGCACACGCGCCTCGATCAGGCCTTGGCGAAACTGATTGAGATAGAGAAAGCCGAGCAAGAGGGCGACCAGCCCGCCCAGATTGAGAAGAATGATGCGGCGGGTCAACGCCGAGGAAAAACGCGAGACCACGGCGCGCCATATTTGCCGAAGACGAAAGGCGAGGCTGCGCCTTGTGAAGCGCCCGCGCCCGCGCGCGGCGGCGTCCGGCATGGCGCGCCGCGCGTCGACCTTCGCCGCCGTTCCGGCGGTCGGGTCGAGGCTTTCGAGGCTGCTGTCCAAACCTGTACGCCCTTCAAATCCGCGCGGCGGTCATTCCGCGCCCCTTCCGTTGCGGCCGTCTCTTTTGGATCGCGTCTTAAGCGACCGCGGCTTCCTTGAACCTGTAGCCGACGCCGTAAAGCGTTTCGATCATCTCGAAATCGTCGTCAACCAATTTGAACTTTTTGCGTAAGCGTTTGATATGGCTGTCGATAGTTCTGTCGTCGACATAGACTTGATCGTCGTAGGCGGCGTCCATCAGAGCGTTGCGGCTCTTCACCACCCCGGGCCGCGTCGCCAAGGCCTGCAGAATGAGAAATTCCGTAACGGTGAGCGTAACCGGCTCGTTTTTCCACGTGCAAGTGTGGCGGTCGGGGTCCATTTTCAATAGGCCGCGTTCCAGGATTTTGGCCTCGGATTCCTTTTGCGCGGCGGCTTCCCTGGGGTTGGCGCGGCGCAGGATGGCTTTGACCCGCTCGACCAGCAGGCGCTGGGAAAACGGTTTGCGAATGAAGTCGTCCGCCCCCATTTTCAGGCCGAACAATTCGTCGATCTCATCGTCCTTGGAGGTCAGGAAGATAACCGGCAAGTCGGATTTCTGGCGCAGTCGGCGCAACAGCTCCATTCCGTCCATGCGCGGCATCTTGATATCGAAGATCGCCAGATCCGGCGGGTTGTTCTTGAGTTCGTCGAGCGCGGCCTGACCGTCCGTGTAGGTCTGCACCCGATAACCTTCGCCTTCCAGCGCGATGGACACAGAAGTCAGGATGTTGCGGTCGTCGTCGACCAGGGCGATTGTGGGCATGGCTACCTTCTTTGTTCATTCGCTGCGCCGAGACGGGGCCGGCCTTGCGATCTGTAATCATTCGACGCCGGGGCGTTTCGGACGAAACGCCTCTCCGGGGAGCAACTGTCCACAGGCAATCCGCCCCCCGCGGCGTTTCCCGCCTTCGCGCATTGTGGTCTAATATAGGCTCAATATAGGACGCGATCCGCTAAAATCACGATTTTATGGCTGAACCCATCATGAACGACGCCAATTCGCCGGAAAAATTGAGGCAAGCTCAGCGAGCCGCCATCTCGACGGCGCCATTCGCGCCGCTGCCGCAGAACAGCTTCGACGGCTTGAGCGAAGCGAAAAGCCTGCTGCGGACGATCCGCGCCGGGGCGCTGGCGACGCTCGCCGCCGCGACGCCCGAAGGCGGCGGTTTTCCTTTCGCCACTCTGGTCAATGTGGCGAGCGACAGCGACGGGGCGCCTCTGCTGCTGTTGTCAAGTCTGGCCCATCATACGCGCAATCTCGACGCCGACCCGCGCTGTTCGCTGCTGCTGGCGCAGACGGGCAAGGGCGATCCGCTCGCCCATCCGCGCTTGACCGTCGCCGGAACGGCGTTTCGCGCCGAGGCGGCGAACGACGTCCGGCGCGTTCGCGAGCGGTTCCTGCGCCGCCATCCCAAATCGGCGCTTTACGCCGATTTCGCCGATTTTTCCTTCTGGCGGCTTGAGATCGCCGCCGCCCATCTCAACGGCGGTTTCGCCAAAGCCGCCGATTACCCCGGCTCGGCGCTCCTCACGCCGTTGGACGGCGCGCAGGATCTCCTCGCCGCCGAAGCCTCGATCCTCAGCGCTCTCAATGGCGAACGGGCGGATCTGTTGCGGCGGTTGGCTGCGGCGCATGGCGGCCATGGCCATGGCCGCTGGCGGGCCGTCGGCGTCGACCCCGAAGGGCTTGATCTGGCGGCGGGCGAACACTGCGGGCGGATTGTCTTTCCGCGACTGGCGCATGGCGCGGACGAGGCGTTGGCGCTGCTCGTCGGGTTGGCGGCCGGGTAAACCGATTCGGCGAAAAGCGCGATTCATTTTGTCGCGCGGCACGGCTTTCGGAGGGGTTGCCTCAGCCGGCGGTGGAGATTAAACCGTCGCGGCATTGTCATTTTTCGCACACGCGCGTTCGCATCCGCATACGGTTGGACAGCGCATCGAGGAGGTTGTCATGACGCAGGCGGGTGTTTTCAATAAATCTTTCGCTGTCGAAAGCTTCGGGTTCAAGGACCTGAAACATGTCTACTACAATCTGACCGCGCCCAAGCTTTACGAGGAATCCATCCGGCGCAAGGAGTCGACGCTCGCCGCCGGCGGCGCCATCGTCGCCGAAACCGGCGTCCACACCGGCCGCTCGCCCAAGGACAAGTTCGTCGTCCGCGACGAGACGACCGAAAACACCGTGTGGTGGGATAATAACGGCGCGATCACGCCCGCCAATTTCGACGCGCTCTACGCCGATTTCATGGAACACGCCAAGGGCCGCGACCTGTTCGTTCAGGATCTGTTTGGCGGCGCCGATCCGGCGCACCGGGTCAAGACGCGCGTCGTCACCGAATACGCATGGCATTCGCTGTTCATCCGCAACCTTCTGATCCGTCCGACCAGCGAGGAGGTCCTCGACTTCATCGCCGATCTGACCATCGTCGATCTGCCTTCGTTCCGCGCCGATCCCAAGCGTCACGGCGGTCGCAGCGAGACCCTCGTCGCCGTCAACTTCGCCAAGAAGATCATCCTCATCGGCGGCACCTCCTACGCCGGCGAAATTAAGAAGTCGGTCTTCACCTATCTCAATTACGTCCTGCCGGCGGCTGGCGTGATGCCGATGCACTGCTCGGCCAATGTCGGCGACGCCCATGACGCGGCCATCTTTTTCGGCCTGTCGGGCACCGGCAAGACGACGCTTTCGGCCGACGCCTCGCGCACCCTCATCGGCGACGACGAGCACGGCTGGTCGAAGGAAGGCGTGTTCAATTTCGAAGGCGGCTGCTACGCCAAGGCGATCAAGCTGTCGCGCGAGGCCGAACCGGAAATCTTCGCCACGACCGAGCGTTTCGGCACGGTGATGGAAAACGTCGTGCTCGATCCGGAGACCCGCGTTCCCGATTTCGACGACGGGTCGAAGACCGAAAACACGCGCGTCGCCTATCCGCTCGACTTCATCCCCAACGCCTCGACGACGGGTCGCGCCGCCCATCCCAAGAACATCGTTCTGTTGACCTGCGACGCTTTCGGCGTACTGCCGCCGATCGCCAAGCTCGACGCGTCGCAGGCCATGTATCACTTCCTGTCCGGCTACACCGCCAAGGTCGCCGGCACGGAAAAGGGCGTGACCGAACCCTCCGCCACCTTCTCGACCTGTTTCGGCGCGCCCTTCATGCCGCGCCATCCGTCGGAATACGGCAACCTGCTGCGCGATCTGATCGCCCGTCACCATGTCGATTGCTGGCTGGTCAACACCGGCTGGACCGGTGGCAAATACGGCGTGGGCAGGCGCATGCCGATTCGCGTGACGCGCCGTCTGCTCGCCGCCGCGCTCGACGGGTCGCTGAACAAGGCTGACTTCCGCACCGACCCCTATTTTGGCCTGGCTGTCCCCACGTCCGTGCCGGGCGTCGAGCCGCACATCCTCAATCCGGTCAAGACCTGGGCGTCGAAGGCCGAATTCGCCGAAACGGCCAAGAAGCTGGTGAAATTGTTCCGCGACAATTTCGTCGTCTTCGAGCCTCATGTCGACGCCAAGGTCAAGGAAGCCGCGCCGAACGTGCAGATCGCCGCGGAGTGAGCGGCGCTAAAGCGCCGTGGAGCTATCCGAAATAAAAAACCCGCCGGTTTCGGCGGGTTTTTTTATTTCTCTTCGTCCCGCGCGTCAGGCGGCCGGCGCCTGCGGCGCGGCGGTCTGGCTCGCGGACGATGCGGAGACCGCTTGCGCGGCGCTCGCCTTGAGCGTGACCTCGTCGCCGTCCTGGGCGATGGTCAAGCTCATGCCGCAGGAGCGCGCCACGAGGCCGGTGAAATAGGCTTGAATGCCATGGGCGTCGACGGATCCGGTTTCCGATTGGCCGTCGATCAGGCCGGGAACATGGCTGGCGAGACGGGCGTTGGGGCCTTTGGCGCCGAGGCTGAAATGCGATTGCTCGTCCTCGCCGACGACGGTCAGCGTCAACTGGCCGCCGCGCGGAATGCAGGCGGCGGCGATCAGGCACATGTTCAAGATCAACTTGACCTTGTTCTTCGGCATCAGCGCGCGCGCGGCGTTCCAGTTCAACTGCGTACGCTCGTCGACAAACAAGCCGCGCGCCACCTGTTCAGCGTCGCCGGTGTCGATCGAGGCGCCGGCGGAGCCGGCCGCGCCGAAGGCCAGGCGACAAAACTGCAGCCGGGCGGAGGCGGTCTTGGCGCTTTTGCGAATCAGGTCGAGCGCGAATTCGCGCATCGATTCGTCCTTGTCCTCTTCGAGGACTTCGAGGCCGTTGACGATGGCGCCAACCGGGCTGATGACATCGTGACACACGCGCGAGCAGAGCAGGGCGGCAAGATCGAGCGGTTCAAGCGCAAGCACATTCATGGGTTCATCCGATAGGTTGATGCCAAATCCAAAACGAGGCCGGCGCGGTTCTGAATCCGGCGCGCGCTTGCGCCTTGCAAAACGCTCCGGCCGGAACCTGACGCACGCGGGACATTCATGCCTTACGCAGCGGAGCGCTTGGCGTGAATCATGTCGAAATTCCAATGCGCCTCATTATAAGTCGCGATTTCGACGCACGATACCACCCGCCCATTTGTGGAGAAATTGGTTAGGAATCTCTTAATTTCCGCCGATTGCGCCATGGTCGCGGCGTGCGGGCCGCCGCACGGCGTCCGGAGTCCCGGGCCTGACGTTCTGCTGCGCGGCCGCCATCGCTGCGGTGGTTTTGCCAAGTCTTGATAAATGCGCCATTTTGCCGTCACGGTAGGTTGGTCGGACGGCTTCTCGTCCTGTTTCGACCCAGAATCGAAAAAATGACCGAACTCGTTACGGATATCGACGCTATCGCCGAAATTTTCGCGCAGCTCTGTCTGGCCGCCGGCGACGAGGCGATGAAAATCTACGCCGGCGCGCCGCAGGCGCGGATCAAGGCGGACGCGTCCCCCGTCACCGATGCGGATTTCCGCGCCGAGGATTGCATCCTTGCGGGCTTGGCGCGGTATTTGCCGCAATTTCCTGTGATCGCCGAAGAAAAAGCCTCGCGCGGAGAATCGCCGCAGTTGACGGACAAGCCCTTCATTCTTGTCGATCCGCTTGATGGGACGCGGGAATTTTTGAGCAAGAATGGCCAGTTCACGGTGAATATCGCGCTGATAGCCGATCAAGTCCCGCGCGCCGGCGCCGTCTATGCTCCGGCCCGAGGCAAACTTTGGGTCGCCGGAAGTCGGGCGCAGGCTTGTTCGGTCGCATCCGGCGCGCCGCTGCCGCCGCCGCCCGAACGGCGTTTCATCAGCACTCGTCGCACGCCTGTCAGAGGTCTGATAGCCTTAGCGAGCGCCAGCCATCTCGACGCGCGCTCGAAGGCGTTTCTGGCGGCGCTGCCGCTGAACCGACTTGAACGCCTGGGCTCCTCGATGAAGCTCTGCGCTCTCGCCGAAGGAGCGGGCGACGTCTATCCGCGTTTCAATACGACGATGGAATGGGATATCGCCGCCGGCGACGCGGTGCTGCGGGCGGCGGGCGGCGTCGTCGTCGGGCCGGACGGCGCGCCGTTGCTTTACGGCAAGACAGGGGACGGCTTTCGCAACGGTCCCTTCGTCGCCTGGGCTGATCCGGCGAACGCTCGCGCCTTTCCGATGACGACGGTCCCGTCGAGCAAACTCGACTGAAGCGCCGCCGCAAATTATTGTAGCGTCAATGTCTTATCGGGCCGGTCGAAATAGGACGATCACGCCGGTCGTCGCGGCTGGAGGCTTCCGCCGCGGAGCGTCGGTTCGCGCTTCGCCGCGCGCCGGCGGAAAGCGTCTCGAAACCTTCCAGAATGTGGTCTAATGTTCAGCGTTTAACCGGACGTTAACCACAACGCCGCGACTCTGGCGCGGGCGCATGTCCGCCGTGATCGCGCCATGCTTGCGGCTTCGCGCCGACGCAATTTTGCGGAAACGTTCGTCTGGTTCTCGCCGGGATGAGGGCGAGCTTGCAATTTGGAGGAATGAGCCGTGTCGAACTCTTCGCGCCGCGCAGCCCTTGGGGCGATGGCGATAGCCGCAGCCGCCCTGTTCACCGGATCGGAAGGACGCGCGCAGGAGCGCGACCGACCGCAGCGATTTTCCTCGGACGAATTGATCGAAAACGGCCACCGGTTTTTCGGCACGCTCTCGCGCGGTCTCGCCGAGGCCATCGAAATCGGCGACCAAGCGCTGGGGCCAGCCCAACGCCTATATTCTCGGGCAGGAAGCAGGCGGCGCGTTCGTCGGCGGTCTACGCTACGGCGAAGGCACAATGTACACCCGCAACGCTGGCGATCGCCGCATCTATTGGCAAGGTCCCTCGCTCGGCTTCGACGCCGGCGCCGACGGCGACCGCACTATGATGCTGGTCTATAATCTGCCTTCGGTTCACGCCATTCATCAACGTTTTGGCGGCATCGACGGCTCAGCCTATTTCATCGGCGGATTCGGGCTGACGGCGCTCGGCGCCAACGGCATTGTCGTCGTGCCGATCCGCACCGGTCTTGGCGCGCGCCTGGGCGTCAATCTCAACTATCTGAAATTCACCGAGCACTCGACCTGGAATCCGTTCTGAGGCGGCGAGGTTTTTGTCGTTTCGCAAGGCGTTCAGCAACCTGCTCTAACGTCGGACGAAGGTGAGGTAGACAGGTTGGCGCCCCGCGCGCAGGGCCTTGGCCTCGTAGCGGGTGCCTGGCCAATCGGCCCAAGGCTGGGTCCAGTCCCGCGCGCCTTGCGCCCGCCACTCGAAATCCTTGGAGTCCAGGATGCGCGCCAATGTCCAGCCGGCGTAATCATCGATGTCGGTGGCGAAGCGCAACTCAGCGCCGTTCTTCATGACGCGCGCCAGCCGGCTCAAAGTCCCTTCGGAAACGAAGCGGCGGCGCAGATGACGCCGTTTCGGCCAAGGGTCGGGATAGAGCAGGTCGACGCCTGACAGGCTCGCGGCGGGCAAGGCGTCGATCAATTCGCCGGCGTCGCCGGCATGCAGGCGCAGATTGCCGAGTTCGCGTTCGTGGATTTCGACAAGCAGCTTGGCGACGCCGTTGATGAACGGCTCGCAGCCGAAATAACCGCGTTCGGGGAAGGCTTGCGCTTCGCTCGCCAGATGTTCGCCGCCGCCAAAGCCGATTTCCAGACGCAGATCGTCGGGCGCGCCGGGAAACAACGCCGCCGGGTCGACGATGGGCGCTCCGACCTGGACTTCAAGCCGCGGCAGCAGGTCGAGCATCAGCCCGGCCTGATAGGCGCGCAAGGTTTTGCCCTTTCGCCGGCCGTAAAGCCCGCGCTGCCGGCGCGTGCGCTCAGGCTGATCGCTCGCGCTCATCGCGGGTCTACGCGAAATGCGCCTTGAGCTTGTCGACGAGATCGGTCTTTTCCCAGGAAAAGCCGCCCTCGGCGTCGGGCGTGCGGCCAAAATGGCCGTAAGCGGACGTGCGCGCGTAAATCGGGCGGTTCAACTGGAGATGCTCGCGAATGCCGCGCGGCGATAGCCGTACGATCTTGAACAGAACCTCTTCAAGCTTGACTTCGTCAACCTTGGCGGTGCCGTGAGCGTCGACATAGATCGACAGCGGCTCGGCGACGCCGATGGCGTAGGACAATTGAATGGTGACGCGATCGGCCAGACCGGCGGCGACCACGTTTTTGGCCAGATAGCGCGCCGCGTAGGCGGCGGAGCGATCGACCTTGGTCGGGTCCTTGCCGGAAAAGGCGCCGCCGCCATGCGGCGCGGCGCCGCCATAAGTGTCGACGATGATCTTGCGGCCGGTCAGACCGGCGTCGCCGTCGGGTCCGCCGATGACGAACTTGCCGGTCGGATTGACGTGCCAGACGGTCTCGTTCGAAATCCAGCCTTCAGGCAAGGCGCGGCGGATGTATGGCTCAACGATCTCGCGCACGTCCTGCGACGACAGGTTTTCGTCGACGTGCTGGGTTGAAAGCACGATCTGGGTGACGCCGACCGGCTTGCCGCCGACATATTTCACTGTCACCTGGCTCTTGGCGTCGGGGCCGAGCTTGACGGCGTCGCCCTCGCGGGCGTGGCGCGCCTTGGCCAGAACTTCCAGGATCTTGTGGGCGTAGAACAGCGGCGCCGGCATCAGGTCGGGCGTCTCGTTGGTGGCGTAGCCGAACATGATGCCCTGATCGCCCGCGCCTTCGTCCTTATTGCCGGCGGCGTCGACGCCCTGGGCGATGTCGGCCGATTGCGCGTGCAACAGGATTTCGAACTTGGCCTTGGCCCAATGAAACCCGTCCTGCTCGTAGCCGATGTCGCGGATCGCTTCTCTGGCCACTTGTTCGATCTGCGCATGGGAGATGTCGGGGCCGCGCACTTCGCCGGCGATGATGACGCGGTTGGTGGTCACCAGCGTTTCGGCGGCGACGCGAATTTGCGCGGGGTCGATCCCGGCTTTGGCGCTTTCGCGGAAGAAAAGGTCGACGATCTCATCGGAAATGCGGTCGGCGACCTTGTCGGGATGCCCTTCGGAAACCGATTTGCTCGTAAACAGAAAATCGCTGCGCGCCACTTTTTCCATCTCCTGCGCCGGCGCATTTTACGCCGTCTTCGGCGGAAGCTTTAAGATTGGCGCGTTCGTTTCGTCAAGCGAATTTTGCCATTTCGTTCGGTATAGCGAACGGCGCGCGACTTAGAACCGTCCTTGGACCGGCGCCGCCGTTCGACGCGTCGAAAGTAAAGAATTGGCAACCTGTTAACCCTAAATTGGCGTTCAGTCCCCTGGGCGTCGTCGCCCGTAGGCGATTTTCATGGAGTTCCCTCATGCGCTCGCATGGCAGGCGGCAAATCAATTGGCCTTCGAGGCCCGAGGACGACCGCACGCTCGATCCGATCGACGCGCGCATTTTCCTGCGGAAGCCTGAACGCCACCGCAGCAATGGCGCCGTCAATTCAGTCTCGCAGATCGGTCGTCTGATGCTGGCGATGATCGTCGCCGGATTCGTCGCGGCGCTGATGTTCGCCCCTGCCAAGGCCAACGCCAACGAGCGGCGCAGCTTTTCGGGCTTTGTCGAAAGTCTGTGACCGCGGGCGCGTTGGCCCCTCCCCGAAGCGAGGCCGCGCCAATAGCGATGAACGCGCCGCGTCGTCGCGTTAAAAAGCAGGCGTCCACTTTTCTGGCGGCGCGCTCTATAATGGCGTCATGAATTCGCGATTGTTCTTTTTACCCACGCGTCGGCGCGCGACGTCGGTCGGCGCCGTCCTGATTGTTCTGGCGGCGCTTGCGGCGACGGCCGGCTCAGCCTGGGCTCAGAGTCGGCAGGATAACCAGGGTTTCCTTCCGTCCTTGCTCAATTCCATCTTCGGCAGCCACGAGCCGGTTCGACGGGCCGCGCCGCAACGCGCGCCGCGTTCGCCGCGGCCGCGGCCGGCCCAGCGCGACAGCGCTGGCGCGCGTGAGGGCGCCAAGCCCGATACGCCGAAAGTTCCGCCCAGCTTCTTCGTCGCGGTGATCGGCGACAGTCAGGCTCAGATGCTGGCGCAGGGGCTTGAGGAGGCTTTCGCCGGCGATCCGCGCGTCGCCATCCTGCGCAAGGGGCGCGAGGACACCGGCTTGGTGCGCGCCGATTTTTATGATTGGCGGCAAGGCGCGCGGCAGTTGCTGGAGGAACCGCAGCATATCGATATGGCGGTCGTTTCGGTCGGCATCAACGACAACCAGACTCTGGTGGACAACGGCGCCGAATACGAACCTTTGACGCAGCAGTTCAACGAAATTTACGCCAGGAGGATCGGCGAACTCGCCAAGGCGTTCGCCGACAAAAAGACGCCGCTGGTCTGGGTCGGCCTGCCGATCATGCGTTCGGACAGACTTTCGCACGCCGCGCTTCAGTTCAACGATATGTATCGGGAATATGGCGGCGCCGCCGGCGCCCATTTTGTTGATCTGTGGGAAGCCTTCGCCAATGAGGGCTCGAAATACAATTCGTTTGGTCCTGACGTGCAAGGCGCCATCGTGCGTCTGCGCGCCGCCGACGGCGTGCATTTCAACAAGGCTGGCGCGCGCAAGGCCGCCCATTTCATCGAGAGCGAAATCCGTCGCGCGCTTGAGGGCGTCAAGCCGCCGGTGCTGCCGCCAGCGGCGATCGCCGTGCCGGCGCCCGACAGCCCCGCCGGTTCGACAGACGCCAATATGGAAGCGGCAAGAGAATCCGGCGTTGGATCGCCGAACGCGGCGCCGACGGAAAAGATGCTCGAAGCGCCGCCCGCTCCGCCGCCCAAGCCGCTCGCCGGTCCTATAACGCCGCTGACGGCGACGCCGTCGGCGCCTGGCGCCGCCCTGGCGACTTTGTCGTCCACCGGCAAAACGTCGCCGCAGGATGCACCGCCGGCCCCCGACCAACGCCCCAAGCCCGGCCGCGCCGACGATTTTTCATGGGCGCCCGATCAAGCGGGCAAGGCGACGCCCGCGACGAGCCGGCCATAATCGGCTTCCTTGCGGTGGGTCATGCGGCGATAGCTGAAAAAACGCGTTTCGTCGGCGTAGGTGTCGAGATGCAGGTTTTCGAAGGCGCCGAGGCCCGCCGCCCGCGCCCGCGCCTCGATAAAGCCCGGCAGGTCGAACATAAAATGTCCGCTGTTGGCGGAGAGGGTGAAAAACCCAACGAAATCTAGCGATTGGTCGAGAAAATGGGCGCGAAACTCCGGCCCGACCTCATAACTGCGCGGACCGATTGTTGGCCCCAGCGCGGCTTTTACGTCGGCGCGGCGCGCTCCCAGCTTCCCCATCGCGGCGATTGTCGCCTCGATCACGCCGCTTAAGGCGCCCTTCCAGCCGGCGTGCGCGGCGCCGATAACGCCCGCTCGCATGTCGGCGAACAGCAATATCCCACAGTCGGCGCCGGTGACGCCGAGCGCGACGCCCGGCGTCGCGGTGACCAGCGCGTCGCAACGCGGGCGCGCATCCGCGGGCCAGGGCTCCGCGACGGCGAACGCCAGCGCTGAGTGAATCTGAAAGGGCACGAGCAGGCGCGTCGGCGGAACGCCCAGAAATTCGGCCATGCGCGCGCGGTTTTCCTGAACGTGCGCCGGATCGTCGTTGGAGCCGACGCCGCCGTTGAGGCTAGCGTAGACGCCTTGCGACACGCCGCCCTGGCGCGTGAAAAAACCATGCCGAACGCCCGCGAGCAAAGGCGAACGGATTGCTGTCCGGGCTACCGTCTCGTTCATGCCGTCGAGCGGCCGTCGGCGCCGGAGAAGCCCGGTGCAACCGCGAGCGAGCGCCGCGTCACCGCCATCGCCTTGAACAATTGTCCCATCTGTCCCTGCTCGGCGCCGACAAGCCGATTGAGTCCCTTGTCGATTTCGGCGCGCTGGGTTGGGTCGGCGCGCATTTTCAACGCTTCGGCGCGCTGGAAAACGCCAAGGTTTTCCAAAAACTCGCCTTGCGACGTCGGCCCGTGGACGGCGGCGTTGGCGGCCTTGGCGGCGCGCCCGAGCGCGGCGAAATCGACATGGGTGGTCAGATCCGCTTCGCCCGGATCGACCAGGGGATCGACGAACTGGTGGCCTTTCATGGCCTGCAGCGTTTCGCCAAGGCCGGTCGTCAGGTGGCCGTAATCGATGGCGAGCAGGGCGCCGTCCTGGGAAACGACGCGCGCGGCGATCTGCGTCATGACGCGCTGTCCGGCGGCGCCGATTTCGAGCACCGCGCCGAGCGGCGCGTCGGCTTTCAGATAGGGCTCGACTTCGTTGGCGAGACCGAACGTCAATGCTCCATGCGGGTCAAGGCCGACCAGCCTTTCGCACCAGCCGCGTTCGGTCTTGACGAAATGGCGCACCGGCAGCGCGTCGAAAAATTCGTTGGCGACGAAGATCGCCGGTCCGGCCGGAATCTCCTCGATCGTGCGATGCCAGAAAACAGGCCGCCCGCAGCTTTGCAGCGCCTCATTCTGACGATCGGCCAGAACGTCGCTGGCTTCGACGAGGTGCACGTCGATGCTGGCGAAAAATTCCGGCGACACTTTAGCGGCCCGCAGAGCGTCGGCCATCAAGGTGCCGCGTCCAGGTCCCAGTTCGACCAGACGCACGGCTTGAGGCGCGCCGCACAGGCGCCAAATTTCGCAGGCCCACAAGCCGATCAGTTCGCCGAACATCTGGCTGATTTCCGGCGCGGTGACGAAATCGCCGGCCGCGCCGAACGGATCCCTGGTCGTGTAATAGCCTTTGGTGGGATGGGTCAGCGCCAGACCCATGTAACGTTCGAGAGAAATCGGCCCCTCGCTTGCGATGATGTGGCCAATGTCGTCGGCAAGCGCGGTCATTGCGAATCTCCCTGAGTCCGGGCCGCGCGCAGGATAAGCCCAAGTCCGATGAGAACCAAGGGGGCCGACAAGAACATGCCCATCGTGGCGCCGCCGAACAGAAAGCCCAATTGCGGGTCCGGTTCGCGGAAAAATTCGCTGGTTATGCGCGCCAGTCCATAGCCCAGGGCGAACAGGCCGGTCGTCAGGCCGGGACGTCTGAAGGCGCCGAACTTGATCGCCAGCGCCAGAACGATCCCTAAAACAAGGCCTTCGAGCCCGGCTTCGTAGAGTTGGCTTGGGTGACGCGGCTCCGGGCCGGCGCCGGGAAAGACCATCGCCCAAGGAACGTTGGTCGGGCGGCCCCACAGTTCGGGCTTGATGAAATTGGCGATGCGCACCAGAAAGAGGCCGATCGGCGCTACGCTGCAGCACAGATCGGCGACGCTCAGCGGCGCGACGCCGACCCGGCGAGCGAAGGCCCAGGCGCCCAGAGCCGCGCCGGCAAGCCCGCCGTGGAAGGCCATGCCGCCTTCCCACAGCATGGGGATATGCGCCGGATTGGCGGCGAAATAGGGAAAATTGTAGAACAGGACATAGCCGATGCGCCCGCCGAGAACGGCGCCGAGCGCGACGTAGATCAACAGATCGTCGAGCGTCGCCGCTTCGGGGCGGGGCAGGCCGCCCCAAAGCTTGTCCTTGCCGACCAAAACGCGGGCGATCAGCCAACCCGCCGTCAGCGAGACGATATAACCCAACGCGTACCAGCGGATCGGCAGGGGACCGATATTGACCAGCACCGGATCGATAATGGGAAAGGTCAGGATGAAAGTCGGCATGGAGAAATGTTCCGTCGCGCGCGTGCGTCGCGCCCGCGGAGCTTGCGTAGAGACGTAACGTGTCGATGACAAGCTTTCGCGACAAAAAGTCTTGCGCGGGCGGGCGAAGGCGCCCATGTGAAAGCGGGAAAATTGTTCCCTGCTTTGGATCCAGGAGATCGACATGACTTCAACTCGTCCGCGCCTTTTCGACGACGTTTCGCGCCTTTTCGCCGATGCGGCTGGCGCTGCGCGCAATGTCGGACGCGAGGCCGAATCCGTGCTCAAGACCCAGGTCGAGCGGCTTTTGTCGACGATGGACGTCGTAACGCGCGAGGAGTTCGAAGCCGTGCGCGAAATGGCCGTGCTGGCCCGCAATGACAACGACCGGCTGCAAAAGCGTCTCGATGAGCTGGAAGCGCGCCTTGCCGGCCAAGATATGGCCAAATCCGCCGGCGCGGAGCCGCCCAAAGCCTGAAACGGCGCGTTGCGGCCGCCGGATGGTTTGTCGCGATTGCGAATCCACAGGTTTTGTCCTCGTTTGAGGCCATTAGCTGTGGACGCTATTCCAAGCCGCTGGACGAAGCGCCGCGAATCCATGAGGTTGCGCGCAGACATGCCAAGGCGATGAAAACTTCGCACAGCGCGTTATAGTGACTATGCGTAGTGATTCGTCGAAGCTTTTGGGCGACGAATCTTAAGGTCTGGACCCTTGGCTTCGTCCAGACCGGAGTTTTCGCCGAGTTTTTGAAATAGGCTGTGCGCCGCTCGTCCAGGGCTGATCCATGCTTCTGCCGCAAGTTGAATTCGAACGGGCCGAACATCCCGTCGATATTGTCGAACGTTTGGCCAGTCTGAATGACTGGCGGTTCGATCGAGACGATCAGGACGAAATCTCCATCGTCGTGTCCGGCGCCTATGCCGAATACAACGTCGCCTTCACCTGGCTGCCGCAATTCGAGGCCTTGCATCTGGCCTGCGCTTTCGACCTGAAGGCGCCCGAACGCCGCCGAGCGGAAACCGCCACGCTGGCGTCGATGATCAACGAACGGCTGTGGATCGGTCATTTCGACGTGTGGAACAAGGACGGCGTCGTCATGTTCCGGCACGCGATGCTGCTGACCGGCGGCGCGGAGCCCAACGCCTCTCAGTGCCAGACGCTGCTGGCCAATGCGGTCGAGGCCTGCGAGTCCTATTTTCAAGCCTTTCAATTCGTCGTCTGGGCGGGCAAACCAGCCGCCGAAGCGCTCGAAAGCGCTATTTTCGAGACACAGGGCGAAGCCTGATGGACGCCGCGCCCAGCTCGCTCGTCCTGTTCGGAGCTGGCAAAATGGGCCAGGCGCTGCTTGGCGGCTGGCTCGGGCAGGGCTTGGCGCCCGAGCGCATCATCATTGTCGAGCCGTTTCCCGACGCCGCGCTGGCGACCTTGACGCGGGAGAAGAACATCGCGCTCAATCCGGCGCGCATCGAAGCGCCTCAGGCGCTTGTTCTGGCGATCAAACCGCAGATGCTTGAGGCCGCGACGCCGGCTCTGAGCGAAATGGCCGGCGAGAATACGCTGCTGATCTCCATTTTGGCCGGCAAGACGATCGGCGATCTCGGGCGCCGTTTGCCGCGCGCGCGGGCTATCGTGCGCGCCATGCCCAACACGCCCGCCGCGATCGGACGGGGCGTCACCGGCGCCTTCGCCAATGCCGGCGTCAGCGCCGCGCAGCGCGATATCGCTCACGCGCTGTTGTCGGGCGTCGGCGCGGTCGAATGGGTGGCGGGCGAAAACCTGATCGACGCCGTGACGGCGGTTTCGGGATCGGGGCCGGCCTATGTCTTCCATCTGGTCGAAGCTCTGGCGCAGGCCGGCGTCGCCTGCGGTCTGCCGGCCGATCTCAGCCTTCGGCTGGCGCGCGGCACGATCGAGGGCGCCGGCGAATTGCTGCATCGCAGCCCCGAACTGTCCGCCGAAACGTTGCGCAAGAACGTCACCTCGCCCGGCGGCACGACGCAGGCCGCGCTTGAGGTCTTGATGGCGTCGGACGGACTTGCCGCGTTGATGGCGCGCGCCGTCGCCGCCGCCGCCAAACGCGCCGGCGAATTGTCCGGCTGAACGGCGAGCGTTTGCGCCAGCCGGCGGAATGGCTCATTGTGCGCGCCGTCGCCGACGGCGACGGCAATACGAAACATCGGAACGGACATGGCCGCCCAAAAACAATCTGACGGATCCTCGTCGTCGGACGTCCGATCAAAAATTGTCGACGCCCTGATGCAGCTTGCCGGCGAAAAGCGCTGGGAGGATTTTACGCTGTCGGACGTCGCTGACCGCGCCGGCCTCTCGCTGGCGCAATTTCGCGACAGCTTCCCCTCCAAGGGCGCCGTTCTGGGCGCTTTTTCGCGGCGCATCGATAAGATCGCGCTTGAGGGGACGAGCGACGATCTGGCCGACGAATCCGACAAGGATCGGCTATTCGACGTGTTGATGCGCCGTCTTGACGCGATGGCGCCCTACCGCGCCGCGATCGCCGAAATCGGCGCTTGGGCGCGGCGCGACCTGACCGCCGCGGCGGCGCTCAATCAGCTCGCCGTCAACTCCATGCGCTTCATGCTGGAGGCCGCCCGCATCGACGCCGAGGGCCCTCTCGGCGCTCTCAAGATTCAGGGCCTTGTGCTGGCCTGGCTGCGCGTCCTCGACGTCTGGACGCAGGATGAAACGCCCGATAAGGCGCCGACGATGGCGGCGCTCGACAAGGCGTTGACCCGCGGCGAACATTTCGCCGCCGCCGCCGACCATGCGCGCCGTCTCACGGCGCCTTTGCAGGAATTGGCGTCGTCGCTGCTCGCGCGCGGCTTTTCGAAATCGACGGATCGATAGTTCAGGAAACTTCGTCGAGCTTGGCCAGACAGCATTTTTTGAATTTCTTGCCGCTGCCGCAAGGGCATGGGTCGTTGCGACCGACATCGCGGAAGGGATTTTCGACCGGCGCGAGCGTGTCTTCGTCCTCGCTCGCGCCGAAATTCCTCAACAGCGCCAGACTGTCGTCGACCGGCGTCAGCCGGCGTTCGACAAACGCGGCGTTTTTCTCGCCGCCGGTGTGATCGGCGTGCAGGTCCGCCTGAAAATCCGCGAACGTCAAAGCCTCGGGGTCGATCAGCTTTTGCCGAAAGGCGCGCGCGACCAAGGGCTCCAACGTCTTGAAGCCGAGCAGCGCCACGGCCTCCTGCCAGCTTTGCCAAACGAAATGTCCGGTCGGCGCCTTCAGCGTCTCGAACAGGCGGCGCAGATAGGCTTCGCTATCCCGGGCCGGCGTCTTTCCTTGCGCGGCGAAATAGGCGAAGGCCTGCATCGCCGCCGATCGCGCCCATTCGTTGGCGCCTTCGTTTTCGATCAACATTTTCAGGCGTTCAATATCGCCGTCGAACAGGCTGATGAAAATCTGCGGCAATGTTTCGGTGACGGCGTCGCCAAGAATGTCGTCGAGCGCCTCGCCGTCGAGGGCTATGTCCGTCAGCGGCGCGACGGCCTCGGTTTCGCGTTTTTCCGCCATGATGTGCAGGGCGAAAAACAAAATGTCCTGCGCCGCGACGGAACGGTCGGCGCCGCTAGCGAAATCGCGCAATACTTCGAAAAGCTTGGGCCGCGCTTCGCTCCAATGATCGCGCGCGGCGACAATGGCGTCGAGCGGAAAGGTTTCGGCGCTGGCGAAATCGGCGATAGCCAGATCGATCAGGCTCATATTCGTCTCCACATCGCGAACCCGGCGCGGCTCGCGCGAATGTCAGCGCGCGCTTTCATACGGGCACGCGCACGCTGGCGCGCAGACCGCCGAGCGGACTGTCGCCGAGAAAGACATCGCCGCCGTGCGAGCGGGCGATGTCGCGGGCGATCGACAGGCCAAGGCCCGTTCCGCCCTTATCCTGGTTGCGCGCTTCGTCGAGTCGCACAAAAGGACGGAATACGTCTTCGCGCGCCGCGGCGGGAACGCCCGGCCCGTCATCGTCGACGTGGATCGTCAGGAATTTGCCCTCGCACGTCGCCTCGACGTCGATGCGCTTACCGTAGCGCTGCGCATTGCCGACGAGATTGCCGAGGCAACGCTTGAAGGCGTCAGGCCGCACGATCGCCGTCGGTTCGCCGGTCAAACGCACATGCGTTTCATGGCCTGAGCGCTCCAATTCGGCTTTGATCGAATCGAGCAAGGCGCGCAAGTCGACGGCGGCCGACATTTCGCCGCCGTCGCCGCGCGCGAAGGCGAGATAGGCTTCGAGCATGCGCTGCATTTCGTCGACGTCGCCGCGCAGGTCCTCGACTTCGACCTCGTTTTCGATCAAGGCGAGCGACAATTTGAAACGGGTCAACACGGTTCGCAGATCGTGGCTGACGCCGTTGAGCATGGCGGTGCGCTGCTCCATCGCGCGTTCGATGCGCCGCTTCATCTCGATGAAGGCCATGCCGGCGCGCCGCACCTCGCGCGCGCCGCGTGGGAAATAGTCGACGTCGCGGCCCTTGCCGAAGTCTTCCGCCGCGTCGGCCAGCGCCAGAATCGGTCTGATCTGGTTGCGCAGGAAGGCGATGGCGAGGGTGATCAGCACCAACGAGGTTCCAATCATCCAGACCAGAAAAATATGGGTGTTGGAGGCGTAAGCCTGGCTGCGTTGGGCGACGACGCGCAAAATGGCGTCGCCCATGTCAACGCGGATCTCAATCAGATTGGAGCGTCCCACGGTGTCGATCCAGAAGGGCAGGCGGATCTGCCGGGCGATCTCGCTGGAAAGCGCGCGGTCGACCAGCGAAAAAAACGGCTTGGGCAATGTCGCCGGCAAGGGGCCGGCGGGCAGTATTTCGGCGTCGAGATTGAGACGCTCCTGAGCGATCTTTTGCAGATAGGCGTGGCCGGGATCCTTGGTCGGACCGAAATCGCGATAGATGTCGATCAAGGCGGCGATGTCTTGCGTCACGGCGCTCGACAGCCGAAAGGTGACGAGCTGCCAATGACGCTCCATGAACACCAGCGCGATGGCGGATTGCAAGAGGACCATCGGCAGAATGACGATCAGCAGCGAGCGCGCATAAAGGCCCTTGGGCGCCAGATTGGCGAAGGCGCGGGAAAAAGCTCGCCAGCGCCGGCGCAAGAGCATGAAAAACGGCGGCAGGTTCATCGCTCGACCGCCAGTTTGTAGCCAAAGCCCCGCACGGTTTGCAGATGCGCGGGATTGGCCGGATCGCGTTCGATCTTGCGGCGCAGACGATTGACCTGCACATCGACCGTGCGTTCGTTGGCCGCCCCGCCGGCGCCGCCCAGCGCCTCGCGTGAAACCGGCTCGCCGGGATTTTCGACAAGGATGCGCAGCATGTCGCGCTCCTTGTCGGTGATGCGGACAATTTCTTCGCCCTGGCGCAATTCGCCGCGTTCGGCGTCGAAGGAGAATTCGCCGAATCGCACCGGCAGGACGAGCGCGCCGCCGCGCGGCGCCGAGCGGCGCAGGATCGAGGCGATGCGCAGCGACAGTTCGCGCGGATCGAAAGGCTTGGCGAGATAATCGTCGACGCCGGCTTCAAGGCCGCGCACCCGGTCCTGGGTGTCCGCCAGCGCCGTCAGCATCAGGATGGGCGCCGCCGCGGCCGGGCTGTCGCCAGCGCGCAGTTGCGCCGCGAACTCGTAGCCGTTTTGTCCGGGCATCATCACGTCGAGAATGATGAGGTCGAAGGACAGCGAGCGCAGGCGTCCGCTTGCCTCCTCGGCGTTTTCGGCCGCGGTGACGCGATAGCCCTCGCCGGTCAGAAAGCGCGAAAGCAATTGGCGAATGCGCCGGTCGTCGTCGACGATCAGCAGATGATGCGCGTCATCGGCGGGCGGAGGAGGTTGGGTTGGCGCCATGTCCCTTCATACTCCCGACGAGGGGTCAAGCGAGCCGTCAAAATGCACGGAAGGCGCTTTTTCCCGCTCTCCCGGGTCAATCATGGCCGACAGAAACGCCACCGCGGCCTCGCGCGCGCCGCTCGGCAATTCGCGCAACACGCGCGCGAATCGTTCCGATTGCACGCCGGCCAGTTCGAGCGCGAGGCGCGCGCCCTTGGGCGTGGGAAACAACAGGCGTTGGCGGCGGTCGATGACGCCGGGCCGCGCCTCGACATAGGCTTGATCGAGCAGTTCCTTCAACACGCGATTGAGGCTTTGCTTGGTGATTTTCAGCAAATCGAGCAATTCGGCGATGGTCAGGCCGGGGCGGCGGTCGACGAAATACAGCACGCGGTGATGGGCGCGGCCAAAGCGATAGCTCACCAACAGGCGGTCGGCGTCGCCGACGAAATCGCGATAAGCGAAGAAAAACAGTTCGATCAGGTCGAACATCGGCTCTTGCGGCAAGGCCTTGTCGGATCGTCCGGCGCCGGCGGGCGCGGGCAGGCCGCGCGGGCTGGCGGCCTCGCGGTTCTTAGCCGGCTTGCGCTGCAAAGCAGTATCCATGACGGCCTCTTCGTGCGCCTGAACCGCGGGCGTCGCGGCTTCGTTCCTCTGGATTCGGCGCGAATGCTCGAACACATAGCGTCGCCGCGCATCGTCGAAAAGCGCGCCGGCCCGCGGGCGGAAATCGGGTTCCGGCTGATCGTCGCCGATATGTCAGCTCTATTGACATATTTCAGACCGATTGTTACTCGTCAAGGCGAGAGCGCGTAATAAACGTCTCGCCCGACCCGGGGAAGCTTTCAATTCCTTTCCCGCCAGCTGTAGGTTCGCGCTCAACTTCGCGAGTTTGAGGAGCCTTTGATGTCAGTCCTGCCTTTCGACCAGCGTGACGGATTCATCTGGATGAACGGCGCTCTCGTGCCGTGGAAAGACGCCAAGCTGCACGTGCTTTCGCATGGACTGCATTACGCCTCCTGCGTCTTTGAAGGCGAACGCGCCTATGGCGGCGCGATTTTCAAATCGCGCGCGCATTCGGAGCGGTTCAAGAACTCGGCGCAAATTCTCGATTTTGAAATTCCCTATTCGGTCGACGAACTCGTCGCGGCCAAGGCGCTCGTCGTCGCGAAAAACGGATTATCCAATTGCTACGTTCGCCCGGTCGCCTGGCGCGGTTCGGAAATGATGGCGGTCGCCGCGCAACACGCGACGATCAACGTCGCCATCGCCGTGTGGGACTGGCCCTCGATGTTCGACGTCGAAACCAAGATGAAGGGCATCAAGCTCGACGTCGCGGACTACCGCCGTCCCGATCCGCTGACCGCGCCCTGCCAATCCAAGGCGGCCGGCCTTTACATGATCTGCACCATCTCCAAGCACCGCGCCGAGCGCAAGGGCTACGCCGACGCGATGATGCTCGACTGGCAGGGCCGCGTCGCCGAATGCACCGGCGCCAATATCTTCTTCACCAAGGACGGCAAGATCCACACGCCGATCGCCGATTGCTTCCTCGACGGCATCACCCGTCGCACCGTGATCGATCTGGCCAGGAAACGCGGCATCGACGTGGTCGAGCGGCGCATCATGCCCGACGAACTGGCCAGCCTTGAGGAATGTTTCATCTGCGGCACCGGGGCGGAAGTGACGCCGGTCGCCGAAATCGGCCCTTACAGTTTCGCGCCCGGCGCGATCTCGCGGCGGTTGATCGAGGATTACGCCAACGCGGTGCAGCCGGAAACAGCCGTCGCCTGAAGCCGCGCCTTTTTGCCGGTTTTTTCCGCGATAAGGACGCTCGGGCCTGTCGGCCTATTGCCAAGTCGGGCCGGAGCCGCTAAACACCCGCAGCCGTCGCCGCCAAGGCGAAGCAAATTGCGCCCGTAGCTCAGCTGGATAGAGCACTAGACTACGAATCTAGGGGTCAGAGGTTCGAATCCTTTCGGGCGCGCCATTTTCCGTCACCACTCAGAATAAAGCTGCGCGCGGCGCAGAGAAACGCGTAGCGCTACATTGCTTCGCGGCCGTTTGTTTTTGAAAATATCGCTCCGCGGTGGAACCGTCGACGGCTCGCCGCCGTGGCGTGGCGAACTCAATTAGTTCCTGTTTTGTTCTTGCAAAAGCGGTTCGATTCCGTTAAGCTGATCGCTCATTTTTTTATTCATTGTCGGTAGGTGTTTGATGGAAAGCTCGAAGGCGCGCGACGGGTTTGAAAAGCGCCTGAGGCTTCGGCCTCTCTTGTCGGCTGTTGAAATCAATGAAAATGGTCTTGTCGTCGGCGCCGGCAGCGTGCTGGCGCGGATGACGCGCGATCGTATCGGCGCGCAGACGCTCGCGCTCGACGAAGACGCCAGGCGGCTGGTTGCGTTATACGTTGCGGCTTTCGGAACAGCGCCACGCTTGGATTTGGCGGATCATCTGGAAGGCGCTTCACGATTCTGGAAACGCGGCGACAAGGCGCTGGCCAATATCAGGCTCGCCTTCGCCCGTTTGCCAAGGCTTGAGCGCCGCGAAGACGCTTATCGCCTGTTTCTGGCTGAATGCTTCCTCGAAGAAGGAACGACGGCGGACGAGTTGGTGAAAGTTCTCGGCCTTCACTTGGCGAGTGAAGAGCTTTGCAAATTCAACGCCGATCAGCCGCGCGTTCCGGCCGGCAGCGGGCGAAGCAGCGGGCAATGGGCATCTGACTCAGCGGCAGGCCTTGTTGCGGAGGAGCCGAGCGCGCCCGGTTTCCAAACAGAGTTGGCGTTCCTTGCTCCGCCTGCCGCGAGCGGAGTTTTCGCCGATGCGTTGTTCACCGCCGTAAGGGGAAGCGCGTTTCTCGCCGGCCTTGACGCCCTGGGCCTGGAGATCGGCGCCGGCGTCGTTTTGAATGCGATCTTCGTGCGGCCGACGGGTGCAGTTTCCGAAGGGCAAGTCCCGGGCGATTCGAAGCTGCGTTATTCCCACGATGCGGAGGAGGGCTCCTTGCGCCTTCTGCGCCAGGACGCCGTCGGTTCGGAAACGGTCGCTATCGCGCATCAGGGGCGCGACGGGATTTTCTTCGAGTTGAAGACCAGAACGCCCGTCGCGCTCATGGTTGGCGGTTCGATCGTTTTCGACGCCGACCAGCTCGCGATGATGGCGCGGAAAGCGGCTGAGCGCGAGGGCGAAAAAGCTGACGCCGCCGTACAGGCTCGAACCGAACAGCCAAAGCTTTGTCCCGATCCTGATCGTGATCAACCGCATGGCGCCAAGGAAGCCGCCATCGCTTACCAAATGCAGATCAGCGCGCTCAACAATCCGCAGCGGCCTTTGCCGCCAGACTTCGCGGTCGCCCTGTTTAATCCGAAAACCGGCAAAAATGTTCATTTTGACGATTGCCGCGAGAGCGACGGGACGATGATAGAGGCTAAGGGCCCCGGCTATGCGGCTATGCTGAAGAAGCCGTTTTTCTCTGAAACCAAATTACCTAACGAGTGGATAGGTCAGGCGCGCCGTCAGGTTGACGCGAGCGGCGAACGCGCGATCGAATGGTATTTCGCGGAGTCTGAAGCTGCGGAATTTGCGCGCGAACTGTTCAAAAACACGACGGGCCTCGAAAAAATCAAGGTCATCCATGTACCCGCAATTTGGCAATAAGGGACGCGCCGATATGGAAGAGAATACAAAACGCAAAGATGAACACTATTTTATTACGGCTTATTGGGGCCGCCGCGCCGAAACGCCCGAGGAGATCGCCAAGAGATTTTTGGCGATGATCGACGCCATCACGCAAATCGTCCCGACCTGGAAATTTTGGGTCGATCCGAAACACGATCTGGAGTCGCTTCGCGGCGATTTCGTCAGGGTCATAAAACGGGGCGTCGTTCGCGACGATCGGCGCGAGATTGAGGGAAACGGCGGCTATCGGTTCGGCGTTTATATGGAGGATATGCCGAAAGATGGGGCTTTTTCCGTACTTTGTCACGCCGGAAAGAGCAGTCCCGGCATGTTCCAAAATCAAGTCATTTTCAGCGACAGCAGGCTCGTCCGTGCGGCGCCGGAATTCCTGACCTATCGAATTTTCCATGCCGTTTTGCTCGCTATCGTCGACGCCTGGGCGCCGGACAATGTCGAAGCCAATTGCGGTTCGCTTGTTACGCTCAATGAAACGAAAAGAACGTTTCGGCCATGCTGGATGCGCTATCTTTGCCCCGCTTTGGCGCGACAGGCTCATCCCCCTGCAATCGCGTTGGTCGAACATTTGCCGAACGGCGGCCTCGTGCTGTCCGCGACGCATGAAACGTTCGATGTCGACAATCCGAGCCATGTTTCGGCGGCGATGGACATCTCGGCGGCCTTGGAGGGACTTGAAATAGAACCTCAACAATAGCGCGTTTCAGTCTCGTTCATGTCGGCGCCGCGTTCAAGGCCGCCGCCGCGCCGCTCGTCAACTCATTCCCCTCCGTCGATCCGCTTGCCGATCAGCGCGATCGCCCGCTGGTAGACGCTTGCGGCGTTCCAGGCTTCGATCGCGCCGAAATTGGCCTCGCCGGGCTGGTATCCGGCGCCCGCGCGCCAGCCGTGCGCCCTGAGGAAATTGGCGGTGGCCGCCAGCGCGGCGCCGGCGTTGTCGAGATTGCCGCCGCCGCCGTAATTCAGGATGTTTTTCGGCATGAATTGCGTCTGACCGATTTCGCCGTGCATCGAGCCGCGCGAATTGGCCGAAAGGACGCCGCGATCAACCAGCGTCAGCGCCGCGTTGAGCTGGTCGGTGAAAAAGGCGGACCGGCGGCAGTCATAGGCGAGCGTCGCCACCGCCGACAGGGCGTTCTGATTGCCGTGCACGCTGCCAAATCCCGTCTCCATGCCCCAGATGGCGATAAGCGGACCCGCTGGAACGCCATAGCGCTGCTGGATGGAGGCGAAAAGCGCGGCGTTGGACTGCTTGCGCGCGCGCCCCTGCGAAACGATGATCGAACCGCCGCGCTTGGCGAGAAACTGGTCGAGCGACAGATGGAAGCTTTTCTGGCCCCGGTCGGCCGAAATGGTCGCGGCGTTGTAGTGTGTCGCCATCAGCGCGTCGATCGCCGCGGCGCCGACCCGGCCGCGCGCTTCGCCGGCGAATTCGCGCTTCCACGTTTCGAAGCCGGCGCCGTTATTGCCGCATTGCGCCGCCTCCGCCTGGCTTGCGAAACAGACCAACGCGGTGAGCGCCGCGCCGGCGACGGTCTTGAAACGCCTAATCTTAGTCATTCAGAACTCCTGTTGCGGGGCCTGCGGCGGACGAAACGGCGGTTTACCACGCCCGCGCCGATTTTGCGCGATCGCCGGCTTTGGCGTCCACCAAAATCCGCGCTCTTCATGTCAACTAAATGTATGCGCGCCATCCGGCCTGGCGTCCGTCGCCGATTGTGAGCTATTGACAAGCGTCGTCCCGCGTCCTTCTTTAACGCTCATGCTGGCTCGCTTACGCCAATGGGGATGGAGGCCTTCGCTCGCCGCGCTTTATGCGCTGGCGATGCTGACGCTTGGCTTCGCCCATGTCGGATCGAGTGTCGCGCGCGCCGTTGGCGCGGAGGCGACGTCGACGGACGCCGTCGTCATGGCCTTGTTCGACGGCGCCGCGCCGCCGATCTGCGGCAAGACGGCGCCCGCCGCGCCCGCGGGCGACCATAACGCCATCTGCGGCGCCTGCCTGCTCACCGCCGCCCCCGGCGCCCTGCCGGCGCCGGCGCCCGTCATCGCCGCGCCCGCGCTGATAGCGCGGCTCGCGCCTGTTTTCGTCCTCGCCCTGGCGGCGGACGAGCCCATCCGCGCTCCGCGGTCGCGCGGTCCGCCGCAAGCCTGACTTTTCCTTCGAGCCGACGTCGGCGCTATGTCGCGGCGTCCTTCATCCGCTTGCGCATCGCGCCAAGCTCGCTCATCGGTCGGTCACACCTTTCATGCAAATCCTCGCCAGGAACGCCGGAAAGATCGGGCGCGACGTCGCGACCACGATCGGCGATCGAGCCATTTTCTTCAACATTCTCACGGCGAAGCCGCTCGGCGCGAAGACTCAGGCCGCCCAGGCTGCTTCGCCGTCCTTGTCAAAGCATTCGCAGTTACGGAGATCGTCATGAAAACCCTTTATCCTCCGCTGACGTCTTACGCGCCGCTCGACCCGTTCGCCAGCGCGCGCGCCCTGCCGGCGCGCAAAACGCCCGCGCTCGCCATGGTCAGCGCCGCCCGCGCGCTGGCGGCGCGCGAAAATCTTTTCATCGAAGGCGATCCGGTCAAGGAAGCCTTCCGGGTCGAACAGGGCGCGATCATGGTTCTGCGCCAGTTATCCGGCGGGCGCCGCCAGATTCTCGACATCGCCGGACCCGGCCGCATGATCGGCTACGCCGCCGACGGGCGTCATGATTGCGCCGCCGTCGCGCTTGTTCCCTCGCTTGTGGTGGCGATCTGGGAAAACGCCGAAAGCCGCGGCGCCGCCATGCTGGCCGAAATTCATCGGCTGCGCGATCTCGCCGCGCTGCTTGGCCGCAAGACGGCGCTCGAACGACTGGCGAGCTTCCTCGTCGAAATGGCCGGCCCGGATCCAGACGCGCGCCGGAGCCTCGACTTGCCGGTGTCGCGCCAGGAAATCGCCGATTACCTCGGCCTTGTCGGCGAAACCGTCTGCCGCAATTTCGCCGTGCTGAAGAAACGCGGAATCCTGAAGCCGGTCGGCCGGGACGAACTCGCGATCGCCGATATCGAAGCCTTGCGCCGGATCGCGGCGGGCGAAGAGGCGGCGTCGGCCTGAGGAGCGTTTGAAATGGCGCGCGCGCGACATCCTGCGGCATGTCGACCCATGGACAGCGTGCGAGCCGCCATGTTAACGCCATATTCATCTTTGGTGGAGGCGGTTTTGGCGTTCCGGCGAACCTTTGTGGTTCTTCCGATCTTCCTGATCACGTTGCTGGCGCAGGTCCTTGCGCCAGTCGGCGCGGGATTTGCCATGGCCGCGGCGTCGAGCGACCCGCTTAACGCGCCCATTTGTCAACACGTCGACGCGCTGCCCGATCACGGGCAAAACCCGGGCGCGCCCGCCTCGCACGATCAATGCTGCCCGCTGTGCCAGTTCGTCCATTCCGGCGCCGCGCCTCTGTCGCCGACGCCGACGGCTTTCGCGCCGGGCGCCGTCTTGCCGCGGCGCGTCGCGTGGGTCCAGCCGGACGCGCGCCCGACCGACGGACGGCTAGACGCCAACGCCCGCGCCAGAGCGCCGCCCTCCAACGCCTGATCGTCCTGACCACGCCCCGCATCCGCATGCGCTGCCGGGCTGTTTTCGATTCACGCGTTGAAAGTTCTTATCATGTCTAAACTGCTTTCCAGCCTGCTCGCGGGCGTGGCGTTCCTGCCCTGCGCGGCCGCCGCCCAGCAAGCCTCAACCGCGTTGCCGACGGTCGAAGTCTATGCCGATCGCGAAGCCAAGCCCGCCGCCAACGCCTCGTTGAACACGACGGTCGTCACCCGCGGCGACATCGCCAATTTCACGCCGCGAACCAACGACGCGGCGCAAACGCTGAGCAACACGCCCGGCGTCAGTCTTTATCAAGCCGGCGGCGTCTCCAGCCTGCCGGTGATTCATGGCTTCAACGACGATCGCAACACGATCGTTCTCGGCGGCGTGCCGATTACCGCCGCCTGCGCCAATCACATGAACCCGCCTTTGTCCTATATCGATCCGGGCGCCATCGGCTCGGTCGAAGTCATCACGGCCAATGTCCCGGTCAGCAAGGGCGGCGACGCCATCGGCGGGGCGATCATCGTTCAGCCGCGCTCTCCGGTATTCGCGGCGGCGGCCTCGCCCGTCGTGACCAAAGGGCCGGCGCCGTTCGACGGACCCCAAGGCCCGGGCGTGGTCTCCTCCGGTTCGGTCGCAAGCTATTTCCGCTCCAACGGCGGCGGCTTCGGCCTGTCGGCGCACGCCAATGTCGCGACCGAGCACTTCGCTCTGGACTACGACGGCGCTTGGAGCAAGTCCGGCGACTACCACGCCGGCGGCGGCGCGCTCGTCCGCGCGACGGAATATGAGGCGCAGAATCACGCCGCGACGCTTTCCTATCGCAACGAGGATCAACTCGTGGCCTTCCGTTACGCCTACCAGAACATCCCCTACCAGGGCTTCGCCAACCAGTTCATGGACATGCTGGGCAACAACGCCAACACGTTCGATCTGTCCTACAAGGGCGGCTTCGGTTGGGGCAAACTGGAGGCTGACGCCTATTACCACCTGACCCAGCATTACATGAATTTCCTGCCGGATCGGGTCAATACGGTCGAAACGCCCCAAACCGGCATGCCCATGTATGTCAACGATCAGGACTACGGCTACAAGGTCAAGGCCGAAATCGACGCGTCAAAGATCGACACCGTGCGCCTCGGCAACGAATTGCATATGCAGCGCCTCAACGAATGGTGGCCGTCGCCCGCCTTTATGATGGGCATGCCCAATACTACGCCCAACACCATGTGCTGTGGCACCTTTTCCAACGTAAACAACGGCCAGCGCGATGTGCTGGGAACTTACGCCGAATGGGAGCGTAAATGGACGTCGCAATGGTCGACCCTGCTGGGCGTCCGCAACGACACGGTATGGATGAACACTGGCGACGTTCAGGGTTATAACGACCTGAATTCGACAACCAAGATGGGCAAGACGACTTACTTTTATTACCTGCGGGACTCGACAGCGTTCAACGATCAAGCTCACGCCAAGACCTTTGTCGATTTCGACGTCACCGCGCTGGCGCGTTACAATCCCAGCGCCGACGCCCATTATGAATTCGGCTACACGCTCAAGCAGCGCGCTCCGAGCATTTACGAACTCTATACGTGGTCCAAGGGGACCATGGCTTCCAACATGATCGGCTGGTTCGGCGACGGCAACGGCTATGTCGGCAATCTGAACTTGAAGCCGGAAACCGCTCACACTGTTTCGGTTACCGGACAGTGGAGCGATCCGAGCCAGAAGCTGTGGACCGTCAAGGCGACGCCCTATTACTCCTATGTGCAGGATTATATTGACGTCAACGAGCTGAGCGCCAGCGCGACAAATAGTCTGCTGCAATTCGCCAACCACGACGCGCAGCTCGCCGGATTCGACCTATCCGGTCGCGCTTTGATCCTGCAGGACAAGGATATCGGCGATGTGTCGATTTCCGGCATCGCCGGCTATAATTACGGGCGGCGGACCGACGGCTATTATCTCTATCATATGATGCCGCTGAACGGCAAAGTCACGTTGGAAGACGCGATCACCGTCAATGGCGGTAAGCTGACCACGGCTTTCGAAGTCAAGGCCGCCGCGGCCAAGACCGATGTCGAAACGCTTCGCAACGAGCCGTCGACTCCCGCCTATGGGATCATGGGTCTGCGCGCGACATATGAATATCACAATCTGCGCTTCGACCTTGGCGTCGATAACATCGCCGACAAGCTTTATTACGAGCCGCTTGGCGGTATCGACATCGCCGATTGGAAGGCGGGTAAAGAGGCGTGGGGCCAGCCGCTCGCCGCCATGGGCCGCACGCTTTATGGCGGTATGACGGTCAAGTTCTGATCGCTCTCGCGCCCGCGGCTTAGCTGCGGGCGCTTCCTTATTTCAACGCCGACGCGCCGCAAGGGCGCCGGGTCCGACGCCGCGAATAACCGAGAAGGGCATAAACCATGTCTAAATTCGTTTCCTTTCTTCTGGCGGGCGTTTGCCTGCCATATTGCGCGGCCATGGCCCAGCAAGCCTCAACCTCTCTGCCGACGGTCGAAGTCTATGCCGATCGCGAGGCCAAGCCCGCCGCCAACGCCTCGCTGAACACGACGGTCGTCACCCGCGGCGACATCGCCAATTTCTCGCCGCGAACCAACGACGCGGCGCAAATGCTGAGCAACACGCCCGGCCTCAGCTTCTATACTGGCGGCGGCGTGTCGAGCCTGCCGGTGATTCACGGCTTCAACGACGATCGCAACACGATCGTTCTCGGCGGCATTCCGATCACGGCCTCTTGCGCCAATCACATGAATCCGCCGCTGTCCTATATCGATCCGGGCGCGATCGGCTCGGTCGAAGTCATCACCGCCAATGTCCCGGTCAGCAAGGGCGGCGACGCCATCGGCGGCTCGATCATCGTTCTGCCGCGCGCGCCGGTGTTCGCGACGCCGGCTTCGACGCTCGTGACCAAGGGACCGGCGCCGGTCGACGGACCCCAAGGCCCGGGCGTGATCGCCTCCGGTTCGATTTCCAGCTCTTTCCGCTCCAATGGCGGCGGCTTCCGCCTGTCGGGTCACGCCAATGTCGCTACCGATCATTTCGCGTTGGATTACGACGGCTCCTGGGCCAAGTCCGGCGACTACCACGCCGGCGGCGGCGCCAAGATCCTCTCGACGATGTATGACGCGGAAAACCACGTGGCGCGCCTGTCCTACAAGAACGACGACCAACTGATCTCGTTCCGCTACACGTATCAGAACATTCCCTATCAGGGCTTTCCCAATCAGCAGATGGACATGCTGGGGAACAACGCCAACACGTTCGATCTGTCCTACAAGGGCGGGTTCGATTGGGGGCGGCTGGAGGCTAACGCCTACTACCACGTCACCCAGCATTACATGAACTTCCTGACTGATCGCGGTTTTGGTCCTCCGACGCCGACGACCGGCATGCCGATGTATGTCAACGACCAGGATTACGGCTACAAAATCAAGGCGGAAACCAACGTCTCGAAGGCCGATCTGATTCGCGTCGGCAATGAACTGCACATGCAGCGCATGAACGAGTGGTGGACGGGCATGGCGATGATGGCGCCTTGGATGGGCCCGAATAATTTCATCAATTTGAACAATGCGCAGCGCAATGTGCTGAGCACCTATGCCGAATGGGAGCACCGTTGGAACAAGGAATGGTCGTCTCTGATCGGCCTGCGTAACGACACGGTGTGGATGAACGCCGGCAATGTTCAGGGTTATGACAACGTCGATTGCGCAATGGGCGGACCGCCCGGCTGTGGCGGCGCGATGAATGTCTTGTGGTATCAGACGGATTCGGCCGCCTTCAACGCCGCCGACCGCGCCAGGACCTTCGTCAATTTCGACGTGACCGCCCTGACCCGTTACAACCCGAGCGATGCGGCGGCCTATGAATTCGGCTACACGCTGAAACAGCGCGCCCCGAGCATCTATGAGCTCTACGCCTGGTCTTCGGGCATGATGTCGTCGGAGATGATCGGTTGGTTCGGCGACGGCAATGGCTATGTCGGCAATCTTAATCTGAAGCCGGAAACAGCGCATACGATCTCACTCACCGGCCAATGGAGCGATCCGACAAAGCAATTATGGACAGTCAAGGCGACGCCCTATTATTCCTATGTCGAGAATTATATCGATGTCGACATGCCGGCGACAATCAATGGTCACGCCAATACCGGGATGGCGTTGCAATTCGCCAATCACGACGCGCAACTGGCGGGCTTCGACCTGTCCGGCCGCGCGCTCGTCCTGCCGGGTTCCGCCATCGGCGACGTGTCGATTTCCGGCGTCGCCGGTTACAATTACGGACGCCGTCTCGATGGCTATTACCTCTACCACATGATGCCGTTCAACGCGAAAGCCGCGCTGGAGGATGCGGTCCTGGTCGGCGGCGGCAAATTGACCGGCGCCTTCGAGGTCAGAGCGGTCGCGGCCAAGACCGATGTCGAAACGCTCCGCAACGAGCCGTCCACGCCGGCCTTCGCCGTGATGAACCTGCGTGGGTCTTATGAATATCAAAACTTGCGCTTCGATTTTGGCGTCGAGAACCTGGCCGACAAGCTCTATTATGAGCCGCTCGGCGGCATCGACATCGCCGATAATGAAGGAAGAGGCACGCCGTGGGGCCTGCCGCTCGCCGCCATGGGCCGCAATATTTATGGCGGCATGACAGTCAAGTTCTGATCGCCGGGGCTCCCGCGGGCAGGCGGGAGCCGTTTTCATTTCGGCCGGGCGTCGCGCCGGCCGCTTCGCCAGGGCATGTTCCCGAAAAGTTGAAGACTTTTCGGCCGAGAATATGCAATTGAACAAATGGATCTATCATCCTCGGGCTTCCCGGAAACCTGGGGATGATCCAATCGATTTAGGGCCGCCGCATGGAAGATGTTTCGCTTTCCCTCTCGCCGATCGCTCTGTTTGTCCAGGCCGGCGTTGTCGGCAAGATCGTGATGGCCGTGCTGGGCCTCGCCTCGGTCTGGTGCTGGCTGCTGATTGTCGAGGCGCTCTTTGGTCTCTCGCGCTTGTCGGGCGCCTTGCGCGATCCCAGGTCCGCGCTGCTCGCCGAGGCCGACGCGCAGGGCGAAGGGGAAGCGAAAATCCGCATCGACGGCGAGAGCGTTTCCGAGCGGCGCGGCCGCGTGGCGGAAAAGCTCACCCGCGCCCATGTCGACGTGCTGATGAACGCCGAGGGCGGCCTCGCCAATCTGGCGATGATTTCCTCGGTTTCGCCCTTCATCGGCCTGTTCGGCACGGTCTGGGGCATTATGGCGAGTTTCATCGGCATCGCCGCCGCCCGCGACACCTCGCTCGCCGTGGTTGCGCCCGGCATCGCCGAGGCTCTGGCCGCCACCGCCTATGGCCTCGCCGCGGCCATTCCGGCCTCCATCGCCTATAACCGTCTCGGCGCAGCTTTTTCCCGCGTCGGTCAGCAGATGGTGCATCGCGCCGCCGATCGCGCCGCGGACTTCTGCCGCGATACGGCCTGAGGAGGCGTTCACATGGCCGGCGCCACCCCCCAAAACGACAGCCGCCCCGGTTTTTTCCGTCCGCAGGCCGAAATCAACGTGACGCCTTTCGTCGACGTCATGCTGGTGCTGCTGATCATTTTCATGGTCACAGCGCCGCTGCTCGCCACCGGCGTCAAGGTCGACCTGCCGCAGGCCAAGGCCGCCAAACCGCTCGATCCGAAGGAGCCGGTGGTGGTCGCTATCGACCGCGACGGCCATGTGGCGCTTGGCGCCGAACAGGTGGAGCGCGCCGATCTCGTGGCGCGGGTCAAGCTGGCGCTCGGCGACGATCTCGGCCGCACGGTGCATCTGCGCGGCGACAAGGACGCCGCCTTCGGCCAGGTCGTCTCGGTCATGGACGAGTTGGCGCACAATGGCGTAGTCCATCTGGCGATCGTTACCGACCCGGGCTCCAGGGCCGCGCCCGAAAAGGCCATGGAGACAGGGAAATGAGCGCCGCGCTGTCGAGTGGCGTCGGTCTGCGTCCGGTCTGGCTGAGGCCTTTGGCTCTATCGCTGATCCTGACCGCGCATGCCGCGCTCCTGTTCGCCGCCAAAGCCGATCTTGAACCGCCGCCGTCGCTCGACTCGATGGAGGTGAGCCTCGTTCCGCTCGGCAATTCGACCGTGGATCAAAAGCCGCAGGACGAGATTAAACCGCAAGAGGAGGCAAAGCCGCCCGAGAACGTCAAGCCGTCCCCGGCCGTGACGCTGACGGCGCCGCCGCCACAGCAGGTCGCGCCGGAAGCCCCGCCGCTGCCCATCGCCAAGGTCAAGCCGATCCTCAAGCCCAAACCCAAGCCGGCGGTCGAGGAAGACGATGACGAACCCAGTCCGGCGCAATTGCGCGAAATCGCGCGCCGGAAGCACGAGGCGATGGAAAGGCGCCGCCAGGCGCAGGAGGCCAGGCAAGAGGCCAGGCGCGGCCAGGCCGGCGGGTCCGAACAGGGCGGCATGTCGCGCGCCAATTACGCGGGCCTCGTCGTCGCGGAGCTGAACCGCCACAAATTCTTCCCCGCCGCGGCGCGGGCGGCGGGCGTGACCGGCTCGGTCGGGGTGGCTTTCTCCATCGGCTCGTCCGGACGAGTCGTCAGCCAGTCGGTCACTCGTTCCTCCGGCAACGGATCGCTCGACAGCGCGGCGCGCGCCATGATGAGCGCGATCCAGGCGCCATCCCCGCCCGGCGGCCATTTCAGCACCAGCACGACAATCCGTTTCAATTTGAACTGAAACGCCGGGCGTGGCCGGCGCCGATTCTCAGCCGACGCCTTTGTGCGAGCGCATCATGAACAGGGGAATATCGGCGTGCGCGAGCACATCGCGCGTCACGCCGCCGAGAAGGGCCTGCCAAAGCGAGGAATGCCTGAACGCGCCGCTCAGCAAGCAATCGCCGCCAAGCCGTTTGGCTTCCGCAAGAAGCTGGCGGCCGACGCTCTGTTCGCCAGGACGCAGGCGAATGATCCGCGCGTCGATTTCCAGCTTGTCGAAAAATTCGCGCGCGGCGCGATCATAAGGTTCGGCGCCCGCCTTCTCGACCCATAAAACGCTGACCCTGTCGGCCTGTCTGAGCCAGGGCAGGGCGGCTTCGACCGCAGCCTGCGTCGGGGCGCCGGGCTTCCAGCCGACGACCATGTGCCGGCCGATGATTCGGTCGTCGTTCGAAGCGTCGCGCGGCGCGACGAGGACGAGGCGGTGGGCGTCAAACAGCGCGCTGTGCAAGGCGTCGGCGGCGTCCATGTGGATGGGTCGGCCGATCACCAGGAGATCGACCTGGCACGCCTCGACGGCGATATTGGCGGCGATATCGCCTTCGTCGTTTCGCCATCGGATCGGCGGGGCGTCCGGGCTCGAGGCGACGAAAGCGTCGAGAGCGGCTTTGACGCGCGCCAGCCGCATCCGCGGACTGCCTTCGTAAATATCGCGCAACTGCTGGATGTCCTGTTCCTCCGCCGAGATGAAATCACGGTGCGGATCGAAGCCGACATGCACGGCGCTGATGGAGGGCGCAAAGCCCCGCGCCGCGGCGACGGCGCATTGCAGCGTCGAAATCGCGGTTTCAACTTCGGGCAACAGAGCGCAGATTTTTATGGTCGGGCGTATCAACTCGTCGGCGCGCGGGCCGCGCATTTGCGAAGAGGACGCAGCGGGATTGATCATCGATGCAACTCCCTTGACGAGGAAGCTTACACGCAATTGGCGCGACAGGGGAGGGCAAACCTGCGCGCCGTCCAGACGCGCGACCGCATTGGCGGCTAACGATGGCTCGCGACTTGAAAGTCGCCGCCGGCGGACGCAGTCTTGGCCGAACCGGGGCCTCCATCTGGAGAACGCCGGTTCAAGGGGGGCAAAAAATGGCCGACGAACAAGACAAAAACGCGCAAGCGAGACAAATATATCGATCCGTTACCCTTCTGGGCGCGATCGGGACCCTATTCAGCGTCGTCAATCTTGTGCTCAGAGGCCAATTGCTAGCGGAAGGCGCGAGCCAGCCGGCTTTCGTCATGATCCTTAGCTATGGGGCGCTGCTGGCGGGGATCGTCGCCCTTGTCGGCGGCTTGATCATGCAGAAAGCGAAGAAATAATTGAGGTTAAACGGCCTCAGATGCTCGCGTGACTTGAAAATGATCATCGCAAGACGTGCTCTTGACGACTTGCTTCGGTTCAAAAATACGCCGCTGTATTCCATCGTCCGATCTGGGCGGCGTCTTCAAGAGGGCGTTGTTTTTCGTCGCCGCCGGTCATTGCCGGCCTGCGCATGAAGGGCTTGCAGGGCTGTAGCGAGCGGCAGGAACAAAGCGGCTGGTCGGCTGGCGAAGCGCCGGAATTGAAGATGCTCGTAAAAGGCGGCGGCGGCTTCGTCCTTGGCGTCGACGATCAAAGCGAAGATCGCCTGATCGGCGCGCGCGGATCGGGCGACGGCGTCCATGATCAACGCGCCGCCAAGCCGTCGCCCCTGAAAGCGGCGATCAACGGCAAGACGGCCAATCAAGCCAGCAGGCAACAACGTGTAGCGCGGCAAGCGTCTCGTTTCTTCAGCGGTCAATTCTGTCAGCGGGAGACTCGTCGCCGCGAAGGTATAATAGCCGGCGATCGTGTCGGCGTCGTCGAGCGCGACGAAGCAATTACTGACTCGGCGTTTCATGTCCTGGGTCGCAAGTTCGCGCAAATAGCGATCGAGCGGATCAACGCCGCTCGAAAAGCTCAGGCGATTATGCTCCGAAGTCAAAGCTTCTATCCGAAAGCTTTGTGTCACTCCGACGCCTTGATCAGATTCCGATAGGCTTCGGCGGCGCGCGTTAAATTGGCCGAGGGCGACGGCGGATTAAGGATAGCTTCGGCGAAGGCGCGCTGATCTTCGACCGCAAGACGAATGATTTGCGTCTCTTCGATCGCGCGCGCGGCGGCCTCCTGCGCGGCGGCGACGATGAAATCGCTGACGCTGCGGCCTTGGAGTTCGGCGGCGCGCCTGACAACGGCCAAGGCGTCGGGCGTTATGCGCGCTTCAATGCGCGCGGTTCGGTTTGGTTCCTGAGCCATCAGTTTCCCTCTCCGTTTTATTTGTACGGTAAAATGACGGACATAACAACGGCTGATGTAAGCGCGGCTATGGAGGCAGGTCGGGTCTCAGGTCAGACAACCGCGCATATTCTTCCGCATTCGGAAAAACGCTGATTTCAAAAAGAATGGCTGGTGCTGCGAGAGAGGATTGAACTCTCGACCTCTCCCTTACCAAGGGAGTGCTCTACCACTGAGCTACCGCAGCGAGATCACACGCCTAACAGGGCCGGTCGGCCGTTTTTAAGCATGCGCGGCGAATGACGCCATTGTATCGCGTTCGCGCGATCGACCTGATCCGAACGCGCCAGCGGAAAATCCACAGCCGGACGGCCGCTTTTTTCCAAAGGCGGGCGGGTTTTGCCACAGCGCGGACGCCAAGGCAAGCGTCGAGGGCGAGGAAAGCGGCGCCGTCCTCGCCCGCTTTGTCGCCAGACCGCGAATTCGCCAGCTATCGCACCAGGTCTTGCATCGGCTCTTTCGTCATCTCCCCGCGTCGGCGGAGCCTTCCGGCGACGGTCGGCGCGCGTGCGCCTTGCGCGCGGCGGCGCGGCGCTTTAAAAGCCGCCTCTTGGGCGCGGGTCGAGCGCTCAATTCCGGCGCCGACGGAAAGACTGGACAATGACCGGAAAACCGCCTGCCGATCGTCAGCCAGGCAAAGAGGACAAAGCGCTTTCGCAAAAGAAGGCGGCCGAGCGCGAACGTCTGTCGCAAGCCTTGCGCGCCAATCTGCGCCGCCGCAAAGCGCAGCGGCGTCAGCGCGCCGACGATGGCGGCTCGGGATCAGTGGGGTGACGAGCGCGAAGTTTCCGGCTGCTCGTCGCGGGTCGAATGAAAATGGGCGCGAGCCCGAAAAGCTGGCGCGCTTTTCGAACGGGTTGACCGGTTCGAATTGATGGCGCGTCGAGGCGAAATTTTGCGAAGGCGCCGTCAAACGGCCGGCGCCGGACTTTTTGTACGCGGGCCGGGCCCGCGGCAGAGCGAGGGATAATGGATCGCATTCGCATCGTGGGCGGCAATCCGCTCAATGGAATTATTCCGATTTCCGGGGCCAAGAACGCGGCCTTGCCGCTGATGATCGCCTCGCTGCTGACCGATCGCACGGTTACGCTGGAAAATCTGCCGCGCCTTGCCGACGTCAGCCTGCTTGTGCGTATCCTGAGCAATCACGGCGTCGATTATTCGATCGACGGGCGTCGCCAGGGCGAAATGCAGGACGCCGGACAGACCGTACACATGACGGCGCGCGAAATCGTCGGCACCACGGCGCCCTACGAACTGGTGTCGCGCATGCGCGCCAGTTTCTGGGTGGTCGCGCCGCTGCTGGCGCGTTGCGGTCAGGCCAAGGTTTCGTTGCCGGGCGGCTGCGCCATCGGCACGCGGCCGGTCGATCTGCTGCTGATGGCGCTGGAAAAGCTCGGCGCCTCGATCGATATCGAAGCCGGTTACGTTATCGCCAAGGCGCCGCATGGCCTGCGCGGGGCGGAAATCGTCTTCCCCAAAGTGACCGTCGGCGGCACCCATGTCGCCTTGATGGCCGCCGCGCTGGCCCAGGGTACGACGGTGCTGCACAACGCCGCGCGCGAACCCGAAGTGGTCGATCTCGCCGATCTTTTGGTCAAGATGGGCGCGCGCATCAAGGGCGCCGGCGAATCGGTGATCGAGATCGAGGGCGTCGGCCGGCTCGAGGGCGCGCGACACAAGGTGCTGCCCGATCGTATCGAGGCCGGCACCTACGCCATCGCCGTCGCCATGACCGGCGGCGACGTCCTGCTTGAGGGCGCCCAGGGCGCTCATCTGCAGGCGGCTCTCGACGTCATCGAAAAATCGGGCGCGCAGGTGACGCAGACCAACGAGGGCCTGCGCGTCAGGCGCAATGGCGCGGGGATCGCGCCGGTCGATGTCGCGACGGCGCCGTTCCCCGGCTTTCCCACCGATCTACAGGCCCAGTTCATGGCCTTGATGACCAAGGCCGACGGCGTCTCCCGCATCACCGAGACGATTTTCGAAAACCGCTTCATGCATGTGCAGGAACTGGCCCGGCTCGGCGCTCACATCAGGCTCGACGGCGACAGCGCCATTGTCGAGGGCGTGAAAAGGCTCAAGGGCGCGCCGGTCATGGCGACCGACCTGCGCGCTTCGGTTTCGCTGGTGATCGCCGCGCTGGCGGCCGAAGGCGAAACGATGGTGCAGCGCGTCTATCATCTCGATCGCGGCTTCGAAGCGCTCGAGAAGAAACTCAGCCGCTGCGGCGCCGTCGTCGAACGCGTTTCAGAGGGCGGTTAGCGCCGAAAGGTTCACGCTCTGGCCGCGTGCGGCCGCGGTCGCGTTTCGGCTTTGACGGGCGCGCCGACTTCCGGCGCGTCATTGGCGCTCTTTTCCACGCCGCGCGTATGGAACTCGGCCAGTTTCTGCTTGGCGGCGGCAAGTTCTTGCGCCGGCAGCCGGGCGGCTATGTCGTCGCGTTTCCTGGCGGCGTCGTCGTCGCCTTGTTTGGCGGCGAGCCCGAACCACAGATAGCTCTGCTGGAGATTTTGCGACACGCCCATGCCGCGCGCGTAAAGCACGGCCAGATTGTACTGGCTGTCGCGCACGCCATATTCGGCGGCCTTGCGGAACCATTCGGCGGCGCTGGCGTAATCGGGTTTGCTGTCGACGCCTTCGGCGATGACGACGGCCAGATTGTGCATGGCGCGCACGTTGCCCTGTTCGGCGGCCTTTTGATACCAAAGATGGGCGAGAGCGAGGTCCCGGGTCGCGCCGAGACCTTTTTCGTAAATGGCGCCGAGACGATATTGCGCCTGGGCGACGCCCTGCACGGCGGATTTCTCGAACCATTGCGCGGCAAGTTTGTAGTCGCGCGGGCCCTCGCGCCCCTCGGCGTAGCGCGCGCCCATTTCATATTGCGCGGCGGGGTCGCCCTTGTCGGCCAGTTCCTTGATATTGGCCTGCGCGGCGCGCTGCGCCAGTTCGAACGCCGCGCCCGGATTGGCGCGCGGGGAAATGGCGCCGACAGCCATCGGATCGATCAGGCTGGCGCCTTTGCCGGGCGCCTTGGGCGTTCCTGGAGCGGGCGCCTCATTCGTCGGCGCGGCGGGGGCGCCGACATTCGCGCCGCTGTCCTGCGCCGCGCCAGCGGGCGCTTTGGCGGAGGGCGCCTCGCCCTGGACTGGGCCGGGCGCGGGCGCCGCTTCGAGCTTCGCCGCGGCGCCTTTAGGCGCTGCGGGACGCGCGGCGTCGGCGGCCGGCGCGTCCTGGTTGGGCGCGACCCCCGGCTCGCGATCCAGGAATTTGTAAGCCTGGAAGGCGCCAAGCGCCAATACGGCGGCGGCCAAGGCGATGGTTGGCAGTTTACGTTTGGCGGGCGCGGCGTCGTTCGCCGCAGCGCCCTTCGGCTCACGACCCTTGCGGATTCTGTTCGGCTCGGAGGCCTCCAGCGTCGGCTTGGCCCCGAGGCCGGGAATGAGAGAGGCCTTCTTGACGCGTTCGGCGCTCTCTCGCTCGGCCGCCGTCGCGGCAGCCTGCGCGGCTAAGGCGCGGCGGGCGACGTCGATGTAATTGGTTTGCGGCGCCGCCTTCTCGCCGTCGCCAGGGCGCGCCGCCGGATGGCCGGCGCCCGGCTCCAGCAGAAAATCATCGGTGAATTTGAGGTCGTCCGCCTTCATGGCGATTGGCGGCGGCTCGGGGCGATGGCGAGGCGGCTCGGGGGTTTCCTGCAGCGGCGGGTCTTCCCGGCGCGCAGCCGGCGACGGCGAGAAAGCGGCCGGCTCCGATCCGCCGACGCGCGTATCGACCAGATCTTCTTCCAGCATGGCCAGACGGTCGACGACCTTTTCCAAGGTTTCGTGCACCGCCGTCAGCGTTTCGTGCGTGCGCCGGTCGGCGTCGTTCTGCACTTGGCGCAGATCGGCGATTTCCTGGCTCAGTTCGGGCGAAGGCCGGGCCCCCGGCAAGTTCGCCATGGCTTCCTGCAAAGCCGCGCGCGCCGCATCGCGGGCGGCGTCTTCGGCGGCCCCGACAACGGCCTCGCGCGATTGGTCGAGCCGGCGCGCCAAATCTTCGATCGACCGCGTCAAGGCGCTGTTCGACGAATCCGTCGCGCCGTTTTCCAGCTTTTCGGACACTTTGGAAATTTGCCGCTCCAGCGCTTCGAAGGCGCGATGATCGGCTTGCGGCGCCATCGCCGTGTCGAGCTTTTCGGCCAGGGCGCGCAGCAGCGGTTCGATCCCGGCGGGCGACGAGGAGGCGGCCGTCGGGTCGCTGGGCTTCGACGCGAATTGATCGAATTTGGAGTTGAGATGGTCGAGCCGCGTTTCGATAAGGCGCAGCCCCTCGCCGCCCTGCGATTGCGAGGCGGACGCGGCTTCGCGCGACAATCGCTCGAGACGCTCCGAAATCGCCGCGATCTGCCGTTCAAGCCGTTCGACCGGGGTGTTTTCGATCGCCGCGCTCAGCATGTCGCGGATGGAGTCGGTCTGGTCGCACAGGCGTAAAAATTCCGAACGATCCGCGCCGCCGGAAGCGTGGATCGCCTCGATCTTGCGTTCGATTTCGCGCAGATGCTCGGCCATATTGCCGAAATCGGCCGTTTCGGCGATCTTGCCGATCGAATTGCGCAAGTCCGCCGCCAGCTTTTCAATCGGTCCGAGTATGTTTTCGCGCACGCCGCTGTCGCGCGTCGCTTCGATGCGGGCGGTCAGGTCGCGCATGGCGCTCTCAAGCGCCGCCATCGCGCCGCTCGGCGTCAGCTTTTCAACGCCGCGCGCCATTTCGGCGATTTCGCGGCGCAAGGATTCGATTTCCGGGCCGGACGCCGTGGGCTCGCGTCCTTGCAGGCTCATCGCCTGGCGCGCGGTGTCCATCTTGCCGGAGAGATCGCGGATGGCGTTTTCAAGCGCCGCGATCGACCCGCTCGCCGTCGGGTCGACTTCGCCGTCGACGCGCCCGCTCGGCCGCGACAGCGCCGTTTCAATGCGCGCCGTCAGCGACGCCATGTCCTGTTGCAGGCGGTCGATCTTGGAATCGACCGGCGGCGTCTTGGCCTGTTCGGCGAATTGTTCGAGCTTGGCCGCGAAGGCGTCAAGTCTGGCGTCGAGTCTGGCGTCGAACGCCCGGCGATCAGCCAGGGGGCCGGCGACAGGGCCTGTCGGGCGGCTGATTGGCTGATCGTTCGCTGTTCTGGCTCCGGCGAAGGGCGGCCGGAAGGCGGGCGCCGCCTGCGCCGCGACGCCATCGAGGTCGGCCTGTCGCGCCGCGATTTCGGCAAGGGCGCCGCGCAAGGCGTCCGGCGCGCCAGAGCGCGTTTGCGCCATGGCGGCGCGCTCGGCGCGGCGTTGGGCGAAAGCCTGCGTCGCCGTGTTCTTGCGCTCGAAGTTCTCGATCAGGGTTTCAAGGCGCTGCTCCAGCCGGGAAATATGTTCGCCCTCGGCAGGACCGGCCGCCGCCTCTCGCTTCGACATGGCTTCGATCCGCAACTCCAGGCGACCAAGCGCGCTGCGGAGCGGGCGATATTCCTCGGCGACGGACTTTTTCGACAATTGCGATTCGATATCGCTCAGACGGTCGTTGACCGCCGCGATCATGCCGCGGATGGGCTTCACATTGTCGCCGCTGTGGTGCAGTCGGTCCTCGATGCCCGCCAGACGGGCGTCAACCGACGCCAGCGCGTCGGAGCGGCGCTCGAAAGCCGATACGGCCTGCTCCAGAACGTTGTCGGCGTCATAGGCGTCGCGTCGACGAACCCGCGTCGGCCGAAATGACGCTTCGCGCGAGGACGCCTGATCGCGGTGAGAAAATTCGCGGCGACGCGGCGGCAGATCGTCGTTGTCCATTTCCTCGAAATAGGAGTCTTCGTGGTCGCGGTCTCGCTCGGGACGGCGGCGAGGAGCCCGGTCCCGTTCGCTCATGCGCGCCAGACGCGCCGTCACGGCCTCCAGCCTCTCCTGCGCGTCGAAATCCATAGCGTTGACGCCGATTTCCGCGGCCCGTTCGGCGATAACGGCGTTCAGCCATTCGCCAAGCGTCATGCCGGCGCGTCGCGCCGCTTCCTTGGCGGCTGTTCGCGCATCGAAATCTACGCCCTTGATGCTCCAGGGAACCGCTTTGCTCATCGTTTTGTCCCGCGGGGATCCGTGCACAGACCCCAAAAAAGATCAGGCGGCTCCCGACGATCGTCAACGCGAATCGGGATGGCCGATAGTTCGCCGCCTTAGCCCCGACTTTCGACAGTTAGGGTAAATAAGGCGTTAAGACTGGCCGATTTCGGCACAGGCGGCGCGCACAGGCTATTGCCTATCCCACTTTGACGTGTATACAACTTATGCGTGCATTGCCCGATGATTCGTCAACAGGGGGGCAGGAAAACCATGACCACACACGCCATGCCGTTGCTGAAGCCACATTCGAAGACGTCCGCGCCCATAGAGGCCGAGACGCAGGCGTCGAACGAAAATCTGATGACGATCGCCGAATTGGCCAAACGAACTGGCGTCACCCTGCGGGCCTTGCGCTTTTACGAGCAACGCGGCCTGCTCGCGCCGCTGCGGCGCGGCTCGGCGCGCCTTTATGATCGCGCCCAGGTCACGCGTCTGCAAATGATCCTGCGCGGCAAACAGCTCGGCTTCACGCTGAGCGAAATCACCGAATTGCTGAACGCCGATTCCGAACAGAACGAGCAGCCGATCGAACTGGCGCTCGACGAAGCACTGTTGCTGGCGCAACTGCGTCATCTCGAAGAGCGTTGCGCCGATATCGACGCGGCGATCGAAGAGCTCCGTCTGGCGCATCGGCAGATGACGGCGAAACGCGGCTGAGTTTGATCTTGGGGCCGTATTTCCGGCCGCAAGTTCAGCCTAGATTGAGCTCTTTGAAGAAGTCATTGCCCTTGTCGTCGACAACGATGAAGGCTGGGAAATTTTCGACTTCGATTTTCCAGACGGCTTCCATGCCAAGCTCGGGATATTCGAGCGTTTCGACTTTCTTGATGCAGTCTTGGGCAAGGCGCGCCGCCGGGCCGCCGATCGAGCCGAGATAGAAGCCGCCATGCTTTTTGCAGGCCTCGGTGACGGCGTTCGAGCGATTGCCTTTGGCCAGCATCACAAGCGAGCCGCCGGCCGCCTGGAACTGATCGACATAGGCGTCCATGCGCCCCGCCGTGGTCGGTCCGAACGAACCGGAGGCGTAACCCGCCGGCGTCTTGGCGGGGCCGGCGTAATAGACCGGATGATTTTTCAGGTAGTCCGGCATCGCCTCGCCCCGTTCCAGCCTTTCGCGGATCTTGGCGTGGGCGAGATCGCGCGCGACGACGATGGCGCCGGTCAGCGACAGCCGGGTCTTCACCGGATATCTGGTCAGGGTCGCGAGAATCGCCGCCATTGGCTGGTTGAGGTTGATCTTGACCGCCTCGCCGCCGAGCGTGGCTTCGTCGACCGCGGGAAGGAAGCGCGCCGGATCGTGCTCCAGTTCTTCGAGAAACACGCCGTCGCGGGTGATCTTGCCGAGCGCCTGCCGATCAGCCGAGCAGGACACGCCCACGCCGATCGGCAGCGACGCGCCGTGGCGCGGCAGGCGGATCACCCGCACGTCATGGCAGAAGTATTTGCCGCCGAATTGCGCGCCGACGCCCAGGTTCCGCGTCAGCTTGTGGATTTCCGCCTCCAGCGCCAGATCGCGGAACGCTTCGCCTTTTTCCGACCCGTGCGTGGGCAGGCTGTCGAGATAACGCGCCGAGGCGAGCTTGACGGTTTTCAGATTGAGTTCGGCCGAAAGGCCCCCGATGACGATGGCGAGGTGATAAGGCGGGCAGGCGGCTGTGCCGAGCGCCAGAATTTGTTTCTTCAACACCTCCAGCAGCCGGTCATGCGTCAGCATCGAGGGCGTGCCTTGAACAAGGTAGGTCTTGTTGGCCGAACCGCCGCCCTTGGCCATGAACAGGAACTTGTAATAGTCCTCGCCCTCTTCGTAGATGTCGATCTGGGCCGGCAGATTGGTGCGCGTGTTGGTTTCCTCGAACATCGACAGCGGCGCGAGCTGCGAATAGCGCAGGTTCTTTTTCTCATAGGCGTCGCGCACGCCCCGCGACAGGGCCGCCTCGTCGCCGCCTTTGGTGAAAACGCGACGACCCTTCTTCGCCATGACGATGGCGGTGCCGGTGTCCTGACACATCGGCAGCACGCCGCCCGCCGCGATATTGGCGTTTTTGAGCAGGTCATAGGCGACGAACTTGTCGTTGCCGGTGGCCTCCGGGTCGTCGAGGATTTTCGCCAACTGGGCGAGATGGCCGGGGCGCAGCAGATGATTGATGTCGCTCATCGCCGCTTCGGCGAGCAGGCGGATCGCTTCCGGCTCGACAATCAGAATATCTTCGCCGTCGAATTTTTCGACGCGCACGCCTTTGTCGCTGAGCTTGCGATAGGGCGTTTCATCTTTGCCGAGGGAGAAAAGCGGAGCATGGGCGACGGTCATAGCGGACAATCCCGGGCGATGTGAGTTTGGCTGCTTTTAGGCCTTTGTCGCGCTCTTTCCAAGTTGACGAAGGGCTAATCCCTGTGCGCCAGAAACGCCCGCAGCTTGGCCGCCAGCGCCGCTTCGTCGCGCGTTTCACACTCCCAGACGGTCAACGCGTCCCAGCCCATCGCGGCGTATTGGCCCAGATGCCTGTCGTCGCGGGCTCGGTTGCGAGCGATTTTCGCGGCCCAATAATCGGCGTTGGTTTTCGGCATGCGCGCGCCGCGCTTGCAGTCGTGGCCGTGCCAGAAACAGCCATGCACGAAGATCGCCTGTTTTCGGCCGATATAGGCGATGTCGGGGGCGCCGGGCAGGTCCCGGCGATGCAGGCGGTAGAAGGGCGCAAAGCCCCGTAAGATATTGCGCACCCGCAATTCGGGGATGGTGTCGCGGGAGGGAACCGCGCGCATGACGGCGGAGCGGTCCATCGCGCTTTCGCTGTCCCTCACGGCTTCGGCGCGGGCAATTGCAGCGCCTGCGTCGTGCGGGTCTGAATGAAGCCTTTGGCCTTTTCGGCGATCAGGGCGAGGGCCCAGGGCAGATCGAGCGAGACGCGCACGACGTCGGGCGCGACGTCCAGCGCGCCGGTCAGCGTCTGGCCGAGCGCGCCGATGCGCAGGTCGGCGTGATCGCCGCTCCAGTTCACCTCGACGCCGGACAGGTACTGAGCGAAACGCGCGCGCAATTCCTTTTCGCCGGCCTCGATACGCGCCTTGGCTTCGGCGGCGCCGAGCTTGTGCGGCACGTCGACGGAAATGGTTTTCGCCATGAAAATCCCCTCAAGCGCGGAGCCAGTCTAACGACGCTGCGGCGCCTCAGCCGTGTTGAGAGCGCGCGTCTGCCCTGCGTATCCGGTATGTGGCCTTGGCGGGACTATTTGCAATAACCAATGCAAATTTCGCATACGTGATTTTATGGCGGTATTTTCACAATGTATAACAAATGGTTGAAAATTATAAAAACGTCGATTGGCAAAATTTGCATAGCTTGCCGCAGACGGCCGCTGGCGCCGGCGAAAAACCTCTTCGTCTTTCGTTGAAGTATTCGCATCCGCCGCATGGGGCTACAGGCAAGGAAATTCCTGGATGGAGTGTTTGATGACGACCAATTCACGCATTCGCAATCAGGCCCTGCGTTCGAAAATCATGAGCGCGAAAGAGGCGGTGGCGCTGATCGAAAACGGCGACAACGTGGGCATGTCGGGTTTTACCGGCGCCGGTTATCCGAAGGCGACGCCGCTGGCGCTGGCCGAACGCATCAACGCCATCCATTTGGCCGGCGAAAAATTCAAGATCGGCGTCTGGACCGGCGCGTCCACGGCGCCCGAGCTCGACGGCGCGCTGGCCAAGGTCGACGGCGTCGAGTTGCGCCTGCCCTATCAATCCGACCCGACCTGCCGCAAGCGCATCAACGCCGGGGAGATGGACTATATCGACATCCATCTTTCCCATGTCGCGCAGTTCGTCTGGTCCGGCTTTCTCGGCAAGCTCAACGTCGCCATCGTCGAGGTCGCCGGCGTGCGCGAGGACGGTTCGCTCATTCCCTCCTCGTCGGTCGGCAACAACAAGACCTGGCTGGACCAGGCCGACAAGATCATCCTCGAGGTCAATAGCTGGCAGAACCTGGCGTTGGAGGGGATGCACGACATTTATTACGGCACGCAACTGCCGCCCAAGCGCAAGCCGATCCAGATCCTTGAATCGCATGACCGGATCGGCGAGCCCTATTTTCGCTGCGACCCGGCCAAGATCATCGCCATCGTCGAAACCGACATGGCCGATCGCAACACCGTCTTTTCCCCGCCCGACGAGGTGTCGAACAAGATCGCCGGCCATATCCTCGAATTTCTCAGCCATGAAGTGAAGAAGGGCCGCCTGCCGGCCTCGCTGCTACCGCTGCAATCGGGCGTCGGCAATGTCGCCAACGCGGTGA
>CAVTNU010000007.1:0-55000 GCA_963736175.1 uncultured Alphaproteobacteria bacterium
AACGATTGCTTTTGACTTCGAGGCCACCTTCCTTCACTTCGAGCACTTCGCAGGTGACGATCGCGCCCTTCTTCACTTCGCCTTCTTCGCCAGGCGCTTTGGCCGAGACGAAGGGATCGCCGCCAAGTTGCTTGACGCCGAGCGAAATGCGCTCCTTTTCGACATCGACGTCAAGAACCCGCGCCTTGACGACGTCGCCCTTCTTGTATTCCTCGATGACCTGCTCGCCGGGACGAGTTCAGTCGAGGTCGGACAGATGGACCATGCCGTCGACATCGCCGTCGAGGCCGATGAACAGACCGAATTCGGTCTTGTTCTTGACCTCGCCTTCGACGTCGGAGCCGACCGGGTGCTTCTCGGCGAAAGCCTCCCAGGGGTTCTGCAAGGTCTGCTTGAGGCCGAGCGAAATGCGGCGCTTGACCGGATCGACTTCCAGCACCTGCACGTCGACTTCCTGGCTGGTCGAGACGATCTTGCCGGGATGGGCGTTCTTCTTGGTCCACGACATTTCCGAAACGTGGATCAGACCTTCGATCCCCGGCTCCAGCTCGACGAACGCGCCGTAGTCGGTGATGTTGGTGACGCGGCCGTGGAAACGGGCCTCGATCGGGTACTTGGCCTCGATGCCCTGCCACGGATCGTCGAGCAATTGCTTCATGCCGAGCGAAATGCGGTGGGTGTCGTGGTTGATCTTGATGATCCGCACGCGAACGCTCTGGCCGATGTTGAGCACTTCGGTCGGATGGTTGACGCGGCGCCAGGCGATGTCGGTGACATGCAGCAGGCCGTCGATGCCGCCGAGGTCCACGAACGCGCCGTAATCGGTGATGTTCTTGACGACGCCTTCGATCACCTGACCTTCCTCGAGGTTGGCGACGATCTCATGGCGCTGTTCGGCGCGGCTCTCTTCGAGCACAGTGCGGCGCGAGACGACAATATTGCCGCGGCGGCGATCCATTTTCAGGATCTGGAAAGGCTGCGGCACGCCGAGCAGCGGCGCGACGTCGCGGATCGGGCGAATGTCGACCTGAGAGCGCGGCAGGAAGGCCACGGCGCCGTCGAGATCGACGGTGAAGCCGCCCTTGACCTGATTGAAGATGACGCCGTCGACCTTTTCACCGGCCTCGAAAGCCTTTTCGAGCTTGACCCAGCTTTCCTCGCGGCGCGCCTTGTCGCGCGAGATGACGGCTTCGCCGAGCGCGTTTTCGACACGTTCGAGATAGACCTCGACCTCGTCGCCGACGGCCGGAGCCTGATCGCGGCCGTGGCCGGTAAATTCCTTGAGAGCAACGCGCCCTTCGGTCTTCAGACCGATATCGATGACGGCGACGTCCTTTTCGATGGCGACGACGCGGCCCTTGACCACGGTGCCTTCGAAGGCCTCGTTCTCGCCATAGCTTTCGGCGAGCAAAGCGGCAAAATCATCACGCGACGGGTTCATTCCCGCGTTGGCGGCAGACGACATATTTTCTCCTAAAATGCCCCGGTTGGGCGGCGCCGGTCTTGGGTTGGCGTTAAAGAGCGCTCCGTTCCGCCAGCGCGCATCGTCGTTGCGATGCGCCTTGTCATTTACGACTGCCGGCGCGGGCCGGCGGGCGGGAGCAGGTTTGAAGCCGCGCTTTTAGCAAGTTCGACGCTTTTCCACAAGGCGAAAGTGGCGTGACGGGGCGCGTGCGGCTCCGGGTCAGGCGAACGGGACCGGATCAGCTCAGGCGGCGCGACGTTTGTTCGATGTCGTTTGGCTTTGGTCGCTTGACTACGCCCCGGCAGTCTATCTAAACGCATATCTCTGTCTGGAAAGTCTGCGCCTTTGCGGGGATATGTCCTGGGGTAACGGCTATCGCCCAGAGGAGTTCGCACCGCCGATGGACGCAGCCGCCTCACATCACTTCAGTTTCGCGACGCTTTGGGAGCATTTGCGTCAGGATCGCCGCTATCTGGCGGCGATCGGGTTGGGCTTTTCCTCTGGCGTGCCCTTCCAGCTGGTCTATTACTCCCAGTCTGACTGGTGGTCGCAGGCGGGCGTCGCGCTGCACACCATCGGGCTGATGAGCGAACTGACGATCGCCTACAAGTTCAAGTTCCTCTGGGCGCCGTTTTTGGACCGCTATGACCCGCCGCTCTTTGCCGACTGGCTCGGGCGTCGTCGCGGGTGGATCGTGTGTTCGCAAATTCTGTGCATGGCGGCCCTTTCCGGCATCGCCTTTGGCGATCCGGCGCATTTTCTGGCGTGGACAGCGGCTTTCTCGCTCGCGCTGGGCTTTGCCGGCGCCACGCAGGACGTCACGATCGACGGCTGGCGCATCAACACGGCTCCCGAAGGCAAACAGGCCCTGATGACCGCCTTCACCGAGATTGGCTATCGGTTCGGGGCGCTCGCGTCAGGCGCAGGCGCGCTGATGATCGCCGAGTCCTTTGGCTGGCGCGCGGCCTATCTGGTCATGGCGGCGCTTCTTCTGATCGGCGCGGCGTCGGCCTGGCTCAGCCCGGAGCCCGAACTTGATCTCGCGCCGCACGAGAAGCATCGCGGTCTGATCGATACGATCTGGACGCCGATCAAGGATCTCTGGACGCGCCTGGGGCGTCTCGCGCTCCCGGTGCTTCTGCTGATCGCCGGCTTTCGTATGCCGGGCTATCTCACCTCGGCGATGGCGATGCCGCTTTTCAAGCATCTCCAGCTCTCCGAACACGAGATCGTGCTCGTCACCAAGACATTCGGCTTTGGCATCGCCCTGCTGGCGACGCTGTTCTCGGCCTATATCATCCGCAAGATCGGCATTTTGCGCGCGCTTTTGCTTGGCACGGCGGCGGGCTCCGCTTCGCACCTGGCGCTCGCGTGGCTCGCCGCGCACGGCAATGAATTCTGGGCCTTCTGCCTCGCCGTCAGCATCGAGGGATTTGCCTACGCCTTCGCGCAGATGGTGCTGATCACCTTCATGTCCTTGATCGTCTCCAAGCAGAACGCCGCCAGCCAGTTCGCCTTGCTCACCTCGCTCTGCGCCTTGCCCGGCAGTCTCCTGTCCGGGACTTCGGGCTTTGTCGTCGAACGTGTCGGTTTCGCCAATTTTTTCATTTGCACTGCGCTCATTGGCGTTCCGGTCGCGCTGCTGGCCTGGTGGCTGACCAGACAGGGCCTCCCGGCGATGGAGCAGGAGCAGTCGGCGAAGGCGGATGGGCCGGCGCGGTGACTCTCAGGCAACGCAGACGCTATCGCTGAATTATTGACGCCTGACAGCGTCATCATAGCCCACCGTCATCCGGGCTATTGAACCACCCGCTTCCCCTACCGCGTCGCCGCCTCGACGATCGCCAAAGCCGCGGCGAAAGCCTCCTCGACGCCAAGATCGGTGGTGTCGAGCAAGACCGCGTCCGGCGCGGGTTTGAGCGGAGCCAGGCTTCTTTCGCTGTCGCGCCGGTCGCGCTTCAAAATATCCTCGAGAATCGCCTGATAATCAGCCTTTTCGCCGCGCTGGCGCAGCTCCAGCGCGCGGCGTTGCGCACGCGCCTGCGGGCTGGCGGTGACGAAAATTTTCGCCTTGGCCCGCGGGGCGATCACCGTGCCGATGTCGCGTCCGTCGAGCACGGCGCCTTCGGGCCTTGTGGCGAAGGCGCGTTGCATCTCGACCAGCGCCTCACGCACGCGGGGCAGGGCGGCGACGATGGAGGCCGCCTCGCCCATTTCCCGTCCGCGCAGGCGATCTTCTTCGAAATCGCGCAAAGCCAGGCCGCGCGCGGCGCGTACGGCGGCGGCTTCGTCGTCCAGTTTTGAGCCTTCGTCCAGCAGAATGCGGGCGCTGGCGCGATAGAGCAGGCCGGTGTCGAGGTGGGGCAGGCCGTAGTGGGCGGCAAGACGTCGGGCCAGCGTGCCTTTGCCGGATGCGGCCGGTCCGTCGATGGCGATAATCATGTGCTCATCCGTGCGCGGAAAACGCCGCCCGCGAGGGCGCGACAAACCGCCAAGTGTAATCCTTACGTGTAATCGTGAAGCCGGCTCTTAAGCCGCCTTGCCGCCGCTGTCCAATGCTCAGCCGAACCGTGCGCCCAACCGGCCCATCAGCGGCTGGAAATCCGGGAACGACGTGGCGATCATCCGCTCGTCGTCGATCGTCACCGGTTTTTGCGCGGCTAGGCCCATGATGAGAAAGCTCATGGCGAGGCGGTGGTCGAGATGGGTTTCGACCATGCCGCCGCCCGCCACAAAGCCGCCGCCGCCTTCGACGACCAGGTCGTCGCCTTCGATATGGGCCTTGACGCCGTTGGCGATCAGGCCGGCCAGGGTGGCCGCGAGCCGGTCGGACTCCTTGACCCGCAACTCCTGCAGCCCGTTCATGCGGGTCCGCCCGTCCGCGAAGGCGGCGAGCACGGCCAGCACGATATATTCGTCGATCATCGCCGGGGCGCGGCTGGCCGGCACGTCGACGCCTTGCAGCGGGCCGGAGCGCACCAGAAGATCGGCGACGTCCTCGCCCCCTTCCAGCCGGCGGTCGACAATTTCGATGCGCGCGCCCATTTCGAGCAAGGTGGTCAAGAGGCCGGTGCGCAGGGGATTCATCATCACCCCTTCGACGAGGATTTCCGACCCCGGCGTCAGGATCGCTCCGGCGATCGGGAAAGCGGCCGAGGACGGGTCCGCCGGCACGATCACCGGGGCGGGCGAAAGCTGTGGGCGTCCCTCCAGCGTGATCTTGCGGCCATGCTCGCCGAAGGGCTCCGATTTCACGCTGGCGCCGAAATGAGCGAACATTTTTTCGGTATGGTCGCGGCTGGCCTCGCTCTCGATCACCGTCGTGCGGCCGGGCGCGTTGAGGCCGGCCAGCAGCACCGCCGATTTGATCTGGGCCGAGGCGACGGGGGTGCGGTATTCGATCGGCGCCGGTTCGCTCGCGCCTTGCAGGGTCAACGGGCAGCGTCCGCCCTCAGCCTGATCGAGAACGCGCGCGCCCATCAGCACGAGCGGATCGAGGATGCGCCGCATCGGCCTTTTGCGCAGCGAGGCGTCGCCGTCGAATCGGGCGGTAATTCCGTGGCCGCCGACAACGCCCATCGTCAGACGCGATCCAGTGCCGGCGTTGCCGAAATCGAGCGTGTCGGCCGGTTGGAGCAACGAGCCGAGTCCCGCCCCGCGGACGCTCCAGCGGCCCTCGCCGAGCCTTGAAATCGTCGCGCCCAACGCCTGACAGGCCTTGCCGGTATGCAGAACGTCCTCGCCTTCGAGCAGACCTTCGATCCGGGTTTCGCCGATCGTCAGCAATCCCATAAGGAAGGCGCGATGGGAGATCGATTTGTCGCCGGGCGGCTTGCAGCGTCCGCGCAACGGCCCGCTGGCCGCCGCGGTCAAAGGGCGGGGAGCGTTCGAGGGATCGCGCGGCGCATTCGAGGCTGACAAGTTCCCGGCCCTTTGCTTTGGCCCTTAGCGGCCGATAAAGATTGCAGCGCTGGTAGCATGGGCGGCCCGCTTCTGTCATCACAGGGTCCTGAGGGCGGCGCGGACGCTCTGAACGGCGGACGGAATGTGGGCAATTTCCGGTCTTTTCAATTCAGCGATTGACACGCGCTCGCGCCGCGAATAACCGGAGCAACCGAAAATTGAGTTGATCCGCCCGAACATATGCGCCGGGCCTTGGCGGGGGAAATTGGAAAGTGGCAAAACCGGAACTCGGCAGTAAGCGCCAGTGCCAGAATTGCGGCGCGAAATTTTTTGATATGAACAAGGACCCGATCCTTTGTCCCAAGTGCGGCTCCGTGTTCGAGGCGCCGCCTCTGTCGCGCGCCGCCGTTCGCGCCAACGCGGTCGAGGACGAAGAGGCCGAACTGCCGGACGCTGGCGCGGAACTTGTTCCGCTTGAGGAAGCCGACGCTGTGGCGGAAAAGGCCGAGGTCGTGGTCGATGACGATATCGATCTTGGCGACGACGCGGCCGACGACGATACGTTCCTCGAAGAGGAAGAAGACGACGCCGACGATGTGGCCGATCTGATCGACGGCGACATCGAAAACGACGAAGAACCCTGATTTTCGGCGAACGCGCGAGGCCGAACGCACGAAAAGGCGGTTTTTTCGAATTTGGGCTTGTGGCGCCGGCGCCTTGCGGTTATACAGCCGCCCACCGCTTCGCCGGACATCCGGCGCGGGTCCTCCCAACGGGCCTGAAAACGGGATGAAAAACGCGCGGATTGACGCGCGTTTTTTAAAAAAAGTGGGGCCATAGCTCAGTTGGGAGAGCGCTTCAATGGCATTGAAGAGGTCGTCGGTTCAATTCCGTCTGGCTCCACCAAATATCCTCTTGAAACAAACATTGTCTTGAAAACGCGCATTTCCCGTAATTCGTTTTGAATTCGCGAGGCGTCGCAGCGCGCCTGGTCGACGCCGAAATCGATGCGTTGCGCCGCGCCGCGGCGACGCAGGCTCCCAGAGTCTCAAGTCAAAACGCCTAATCCTCGTTGCTGCGACAAGTCGCCGTTCGTTTGGCGAGGAGCGCGCATTAGCAGTCCGTTGACCATACGTAAGAGATGTTCGCTTTCGTTTTGGCGTTCGTTTTTCGGAAAATCATTAGTATATTGAAAAATAATAATATTTCATTTATCCGGCATGGATTGATGGTGGAGAAATATTTAAATTATTAGCCCCAAATGTCACGGTTCCGCACCGCGGATTATTGGAATCGTTTAGGCTTTGAGGTCAACAGGTGTCAGAATTGATAAAAAGGAAAGATCCTTTTATTCAAGCTGAATCGCCCCGCGACGAACATGGCCGCGATAGGCGCGCGAACGCAATAAGACATCTGGTTATGGCGGGCGCGTCTCTGGTTGCGTTGAACGCGGCGATTCCGGCTGCGGCCCAGCCGACCAATATCGTCACGGCCGGAACGGTTTACGACGCCAGCAATCTGGGCTCGACAGTTAATCCAGTGTTCCAGGGCGGTACGCTGCTGATCGATCAAAACAACCGGACTTACACGCAGCAATTCACTCTGGACAATTCTGGCTCCAATACGATCGACCAACACGGCAATGTGTCGACCTTCTCCGGCAGTTTCAATGACGCCAGCACCGGCGGCACGTTGATCATCACCAACAGCGGCGCCGGCGGGAGCGTCACCTTTGACGGCGGGAACACGAATTCGGGCGTTACCGAAATTCAAAGCGGCGCGACGCTGATCGGCGGCAACATCAATGTCTTCAGCGCGATGTCGAAAACGATCGTCGACACGGGCGGCGTCCTCGATCTTGGCAATTTTGCCCAGACCATCAACAATGTCACTCTGGCTGGCGGTGCGCTGCAAAACGGTACGCTGATCGGAGCGATCGCTTCGACGGGCGGCGGCGCGATCGACAACATCATTGGCGCGCCCACGCTTTCGACGTCGAGTGGCGCGACCACTTATCTGATTGGGAACAATGTTCTGGGAACGGTGACCAATGCGGGCGCGCTCGTCAACAACGGGACGACCAACGACGCTCTCAGCAATTCAGGAACCGTCACCAATAACGGAACCTATAACGCCAATATTTCGTCGAATATGGGGACCATCGTCAATTCTTCAGGCGCCAATTGGAATGGCGCCGTCGGCGTCAACGCCAACAAAGCGGGCGGCCTGATCACAAACATTGGAACCTGGACCGGAACGGGCGCCAATGGCGGTGGAACGATTGATAACCAAGGAATGTGGATGGGCGAAATCGTCAATACGGCGGGTCGGTTCACCAATGAGGGCAGTGTTTCGAGCGGCCTGACGAATGGCGCAACCGCCGCCAATACCGGGACGATCAACGCCGGCGTCTCCAACAGCGGCGCGTTCACCAACAATAGCGGCGGCATGATCGTCGGCGGGCTGACGAATATTGGCGGGGTGTCGACCAATTTGTCGGGCGGCGTGATCGACTGGGCTTCGGTGACGGGCGGCCAACTGAACAATTCGGGCTTGATTTCGGGCGCGGTGGTCAATTCCGCGACGTTCGACAATCTTTCGGGCGGCGCGGTCGGCGGGTTGTTGACGAACTCAGGCACGGCGAGCAATGCGGGCGCGCTGAACGCCGGCGTTTCCAACAGCGGCGCGTTCACCAACAATAATAGCGGTACGATCGCGGGCGGGCTGACGAATACGGCGGGCATGTCAATCAACGCGTTGGGCGGCGTGATCGACAGCGCTTTGGTGACGGGCGGCCAACTGAACAATTCAGGCTTGATTTCGGGCGCGGTGGCGAATTCGGCGACGTTCGACAATCTTGCGGGCGGTTCGGTCGGCGGGCTGTTGACAAATTCCGGTACGGCCAGCAACGACTCGGGCGGCGCGGTTGCTTCGCTGAGCAATACGGCGGGCGCGTTCTCGAACACGGGAACGATCAGCGGGGCGGCCGGCGTCTCGGGCGGCGTGCTGACGAATAACCAGGGCGGCCAGATACTCGGCGCGACGACGGTGTCGGGCTCGGGCGACGTCGAGAACGCCGGCGCGCTGGCGGCGGTGATCAATTCGGCGACGTTCAACAATCTTTCGGGCGGCGCGGTCGGCGGGTTGTTGACCAATTCAGGCGCGGCGAGCAATGCGGGCGCGCTGAACGCCGGCGTTTTCAACAGCGGCGCGTTCACCAACAATAATGGCGGTGTGATCATCGGCGGGCTGACGAATACGGCGGGCATGTCAATGAACGCGTTGGGCGGCGCGATCGACAGCGCTTCGGTGACGGGCGGCCAGCTGGACAATTCGGGCGTGATTTCGGGCGCGGTGGCGAATTCGGCGACGTTCGACAATCTTGCGGGCGGTTCGGTCGGCGGGCTGTTGACAAATTCCGGTACGGCCAGCAACGACTCGGGCGGCGCGGTTGCTTCGCTGAGCAATACGGCGGGCGCGTTCTCGAACACGGGAACGATCAGCGGGGCGGCCGGCGTCTCGGGCGGCGTGCTGACGAATAACCAGGGCGGCCAGATACTCGGCGCGACGACGGTGTCGGGCTCGGGCGACGTCGAGAACGCCGGCGCGCTGGCGGCGGTGATCAATTCGGCGACGTTCAACAATCTTTCGGGCGGCGCGGTCGGCGGGTTGTTGACGAATTCAGGCGCGGCGAGCAATGCGGGCGCGCTGAACGCCGGCGTTTCCAACAGCGGCGCGTTCACCAACAATAATGGCGGTGTGATCATCGGCGGGCTGACGAATACAGCGGGCATGTCAATCAACGCGTTGGGCGGCGTGATCGACAGCGCTTTGGTGACGGGCGGCCAGCTGGACAATTCGGGCTTGATTTCGGGCGCGGTGGTCAATTCCGCGACGTTCAACAATCTGTCGGGCGGTTCGGTCGGCGGGTTGTTGACGAATTCAGGCGCGGCCAGCAACGCCTCGGGGGCCATGGTGGCCTCGCTTTCCAATTCTGCCGGGACGTTCAGCAATTCCGGCATAATCAGCGGGGCGGCCGGCGTCTCGGGCGGCGTTCTGACGAATAATCAGGGCGGCCAGATACTCGGCGCGACGACGGTGTCGGGCTCGGGCGACGTCGAGAACGCCGGCGCGCTGGCGGCGGTGATCAATTCGGCGACGTTCAACAATCTTGCAACGGGCGTGACCGGAGCCTTCACCAATAACGCTGGCGCCGCGGCGATCAATGCTTCGGGCGGCGCGGTGGCCTCGCTGATCAACAACGCCGGGACGTTCGGCAATTCCGGCATGATCAATGGGTCCGCCACCATCCTCGGCGGCAAGCTGACAAATAATCAGGACGGCCAGATTATCGGCGCGACGTTGGTGTCGGGTTCGGGCGACGTCGAAAACGCGGGCGCGTTGGCTACGGTGGCCAATTCCGCGACATTCAACAATCTTGCAACGGGCGTGACCGACGCCTTCACCAATGACGCTGGCGGCGCGGCGACCAACGCCGCGGGCGGCGCGGTCGCCTCGTTGACCAATAACGCCGGGACGTTCCGCAATTCCGGCACGATCAACGGGTCCGCCAACATCCTCGGCGGCGCGCTGACGACGACCGGAATGATCAGCGGCGGCGTGAATAATTCAGCCACGACAAATGCGCAAGGCGTCATCAATGGCGGTATCGTCAATACTGCGGGCGGCGTGTTCAACGTCGCCGGCGCGCTGTCGACCAACAGCTCCGTCAGCAACGCCGGGAATTTCAATGTTCAAGGCTATGTGCTGACCGGCGTGACCACGCTGACCAATTCCGCGGGTTTGTTCAATCTCGGCGGCGCTTCGATGACCACCAGCGGCGCCATGACGCTGACCGGCGGCCAGATCAGCAACGGCGCCCTGACCTCCAGCGCGTTTAACGTGCAGTCGGGCGTGACTTCGGCGAATTTACTCGGCTCGGCGGCGTTGATCAAATCGGGTCCAGGCGCGGTGACCTTGACTGGCGCCAACAGCTATACCGGCGGCACGACGATTTCAGGCGGAACCCTGCAGATCGGCGCTGGCGGAACGAACGGTTCGATTATCGGCGATATCGTCGACAATAGCTCGCTGGTCTTCAACCGCAGCGACAATTTGACCTATGCCGGCTCCATTTCCGGCGCGGGTTCGCTAACGAAGACGGGCGCCGGCACACTCATTCTGAATGGCCAGAACACCATGACCGGCGCGGTTCAGGTGGTCGCGGGCACATTGGAGGTTGGCGACGCCAGCCATACCAGTGCTCTGCTCGACGCCAGCGTGGGCGGCGTGACGGTTGATTACGGCGCAACCCTGCGCGGCCACGGTGTGATCGACGGCAATGTCGTGAATTACGGCGTGTTCGCGCCTGGGGCCTCGATCGGCGTGACGACCGTCTCCGCCTTCACCCAGAACGCCAATGGATCGTTTCAGACGGAAGTTTCGCCGACGGCTGGTTCGAAAGTGATCGTCACCGGCGCCGCGAGCTTGAACGGCAACCTTACCGTGACGTTCGATCCCGGCGCCTATTCCGCCAAGACATACGACATTCTCGACGCCGGCAGCCGGACGGGAACATTCTCCAGCGTCACCATGATCACGCCGCCCGCGGGCCTGGCCTATGGGCTGGCATATACGCCGACCCAGGTCGATCTGGTTCTAACGGCGACGCGGTCCGCCTCGATCTACGGCGACGCCACCACCGTCGCTGTCAATGCCGCGCAGGCCTTCAGCAGCGCTTTGTTTGACCACATGGACTTGGACTCCGGCTGTCTGGGCGCCAGCCAGTACAATTTGCAGGTTTCCTCCAATGGCGGCGTGAGCGCCAGGCGCGCCGAGGGTGGCGACCCGGCGGGCCAAAATTGCGCCGATCATGCGGTTTGGGCGCAGCCTTTTGGCAGAGCCGGTCTGTCGGGGGATGCGCGGTCGGGAACGTTCCACACCACCACCGGCGGCTTTGTCGGCGGCGTCGACGCCAAATTGGACAATGGCGCGGGGCTGCTTGGCGTCGCCATGGGCTATTCGCAAGATCAACTGAACATCGGCGGTTCGGCGAGTTCCGCGACGACCAATAATGTCAACGCCGCCGTTTATGGCGCGTTTTCGGCGCAAAAATTTCGGATCGAGGGTAGCGCTTTCGTGATGACGGCCAATTCCTTCGTCAACCGCGATACGGGCGGCGCCGGCACCGCCAAATCGGCGCTCGGCGGCACAGGCGCCGGCGGCGCCGTTCAGTTTAATTACGCGCTGTTTGGCGATGAATTGGCGCCGTTCACACGGCTGAGCTATGTCAATTTCGAGCGTCCCGCCGTGACCGAAACTGGCGCCGGCGCTGTCGATTTCTCGATCAACAGGCAAACGACTCAATCGCTTCAAGTTGAGGCCGGCGTCCGCTCGCAGCATACGTTTGACGTCAACGGAACGCTGATTACGCCGCAACTGACCGCTGGGGTCGTGACCGAGACGGCGCAACTCAATCGCACCGTTTATGGGCAGCTCGTTCAAGCGCTGGGGCCGGGTTCGACCTTTGCCCAGGCGGCGCTTGATCCCAACCGCGTCGCGGCAGCCTTGGGCATGAACGTTAAGGTCCAGCCGCATCGCGATTTTTTCCTGTACGCCAATGTCGACGGCCTGTTCAGTGGCAACCAAAGGACCGGTCAGGTTGAGTTCGGCTCCGAGCTTCGCTTCTGAGAACTGGTTTCGGTTGTCTGAACAGTTTTCCGTTCAGTATGATTGAACTCTGGCGGGCTTCTCTTTGCTTGGTTTCGCGTTGGATGTGACGTCGGGCGGGTGGAGCGTCCAGTTCCGCCGCGCTGGAATCGTTCAGACCTCGCTCGTGCGAATGCGAATCCCTTCGCTTCTCAATTCTTCCGCGCCAGCTCGCGCGCCTGCGCGACGGCTGCTTTGAACGTTTGGTAGTCGAGGCCGCCGTGGGCCTTGAACGGACCGATCAGAAAATTCGGCACGCCTTCGAAACCGAGCGCCTGCGCTTGCGCCAGATTGCGCGTGATAAGCGCGTCGATTTCAGGTCCGTGCGATTCGAGATCGGCCTTGAGACGCTCCATGTCGGCGCCGGACGTCGCGATGGCGTCCTCCATGTAGGATTGCGGATTGCGCTTGCCGGGAACGCGCATCAGCGCCGCATGGACTTGTTCGTAGGCGCCCTGATATTTCGCCGCCAGCGCCATGCGCGCGCCATACACGGAGGCTTCCGTCAAAACCGGGCAGTCCTTGTAGACGAGCTTGACGCCGTCGTCGGACTTGACGATCGCGTCGAGATCGGGCGCCGATTTCTTGCAGTACTGGCAATTGTAATCGAGGAAGGCGACGATCACGATATCCCCCTTGGGGTTACCGCCGATCGGCGCGTCAGGATCGTTGACAATGGAGTTGAGCGTCATCGCTTGCGCCCGGGCCTTTGTCGGACGGGCCAGACCGACGGTGGAGATCGCGCCCGCGACAAGCGCGGCGTTCAAGAAAAATCGGCGATCGAGCGAGATCGATTCCGGCGGGGCAATGTCGGCTGTCGAAAATTTCACTTCATAGCGCTCCACATGCTTTCCTCCGCGACAACTCGCGGAAAAGCTCCGTGAACGATCGCGGCGCGCGCCCGTCCCGCGCGGTTCGGCGCCTGTTTCGATAGCGCATAAGACCGCGCCGCGAAACCGGCGCCCCGACAGCCGCCGTCCGCGCGACGCCCAATTCAACGCGCGCGCCTTCCAATAAAAAGGGGACGTTCTCCGGGGGAGGCGTGGAGAACGTCCCTCAGTCGCCTGAAGGCAGGGGGAGACCGCTAGCCGTTCAGGATTTCAATCGGTTCGACCCGTCTTCCGCCAGATAGGCGGCTTCGGCCTTCGACAGGGGGATCGTGTCGTAGCCCGTGACCATGGTCTTGATGTAGTGGAGCGGCGTCTTTCCGGTGGTCGTCATGTAGATATGGATGATGACGAAAATGGTCATGAAATAAGCGGAGGCGGTATGGACGAAGGCGACCGCCGGCAGACCGATCGTGCCGGCCGCCGCTTTCGCCCAGATCGGATAGGTCAGATAGACGATGCCCGAGGACCACAACGCCGGACCGATAATGACCATGAACCACAGGTAGGCGAGCGATTGCAGCGCATTCTGCTTGCGTTTCAGCGTCTTGGTATAGGGATGCGGCGCGCCGGCCAAAATGCCCCAGGCGTAGAATTTGATGATCGCCGGCAGGCTGGAGAGTTTAGGCAGATATTGTTTCCATTGGCCGGTGGTGAAATGCCAGAACGTGGTGAAGACCCACAAGACGATCAGCGCCATGGCGGCGTAGGAGTGGATCTGCACCGACAGGCGGTAGCCGAGCGGCGCGACGCCATGCACGGAAAAACCGGTGAGCGCCAGAATGAAGATCAGCGCCGCCTGCGACCAGTGCCAGAATCGCTCGTAGCGGCTGTAAATCATCACCGTGCGCTTGGGTTCTTCCTCTTCGAGGAAAGCGGTGGCTGCGGCGTCGGTCATTTCGCGTCTCCCGAGGATTTCTTGTTGAGGAGGATGCGCAAGCCGCTGTGCGCGAACACGCCGAACAGCGTCAACCCGAGCGCCCCGAGGCCGAGGAAATCCAGCCAACCGAAGCTGGTGAAGCCTGGCATATAGAGACCGGCCACGGCGGCGAGGCGGCTGTTCTTCGAATGGCATTCGGCGCATTTCAGTGCGTCGCCCTTGGGCGCCACCATATGGGTGATCGGCCAGTTGGAGACCGTCGGCAGGAAGCCTATTTCGCCGGAGAACGGCCGTTTTTCGGTCGCCATGCCGGCGCCGATCGACTTTTTCAGGTCGAAATTGCCCCAGAAAGCGGTGTCGTCGGCGCCCCATAGGTGGTTATAGACCAGCGTCTTGTTGCCCGCGTCGTAGGGCATGCGGGTGTGCATTTCCTTGAACGGCCAGACGCGCGCCTTGGGATCGGTCCACTCGCCTTGCACCGCGTTGATCGGCGTCGGCGATTGGCTGGTGTCGATATGGCTGTCGGCGAGCGTGTAGATCATACCGCCGTCGAACCATTTATAGGTCGGCGTCAGATTTTCTCCCCACTTGAAGTCGCCCTTGATCGACCAATAGGTGTGGCGCTTTTCGCCATTGCCCTGCTTGTATTCCTCTTCGTAATAGCCCTTGCCGTTCAAAGTCTTGCCGGCGGTTTCCCAATCCCAGTCGGTAATGGTGGCGACGCCGCCGCGCGCGATTGTCGGAACATGGCAGGTCTGGCAGGCGATGCGCTCGGCATGGGCGTCGAGCTGGTAGCCGATCAGGCTCGGCTTGGGATGCGGCTTGTCGCCATGGCAGGACTCGCAGGTCGCGGCGTCGCGGCGCTGGCCCGGCTTGCCGACGCCGAGTTCGTCCTTGGCGGCCATGTTATAGCGGCTGCCCGCCATTTCATGGTCTTTGACGACGTGGCATTCGGTGCAGGAGAAGTTCAGCCCATCCGCCGCCATATGCACGTCGAGCGATTTGCCCGGTTTGTTGAGCGAGGAATCGAGATCGCCGTGCTTCACGCCGTCGCCGCCGCCGCCGTTATAATGGCAGGAGCCGCAATTCTCGCGACCCGGCAGCCCGACATGCTGCGCGACTTTCGCATAGTCGATCGCTGGCAGGCCCTCGAACATCGTCGCGCAGGCGGAATTGCCGCGTGTCGGCGGCGTCCGGTAATAGGTGTTGGTGCGGTCGTGACAGACGAGGCAATCGACGCTGCTTTCCTTCTTGAAGGAATATTCCTCCCCGGCCTTGACGCCATTGCCAATATGACAGACGGCGCACATGCCCTCGTTGTCCTTGGCGTTGGTGCAGAAATTGTTGATGACGTTTTCCTTGCCGAGGCGCTGGCCGGTGCGGGGATTTTTGTAGTCCCAGGTCCAGTGGATCGTCTTCTTGACATGGGCCTCGGCTTCGGTGTGGCAGCTCAGGCAGGCCTTCGTCACCGCGAAATTATCGGCGAAGGGGCCTTTGAGCGCTTCGAATTTGCTGTGATCGGCCGTCCGGCCGATCAGCGGGCCGGATTGCTGATCCAGGACGGGCGGCTCAGGCGGCTTCGGCGGCTCGGGGGTCTGGAATTTTTCCGCAGTGGCCGCGCCGCGCACGGGGAGCTCCGGCGTCTGGAATTTTTCCGACGCCGCCGCGCCGCTCGCGGCGAGCAGGAAAATCAGACCTGTACGCGTGAAAAAGCCTGCGCTGAGCGCCATCTTTCCATTTCCTCCCTGAGTCGGAACCGCGCCTTGTCGTCGCGTTTTCCAGCGCGCCCATCCGTTTTCCAGAGGACATTTAAGTTTGATAGAATCTATAACTTTTAATGCCGAGGCCACACACGCCAAAATTTTCATTTCCGCATGCGGCGCATTGTCGCAAGGCATTACATTATGTTGTTATATCACGATTTTATTTGTTTTTTGCGTCCGCGGCTCCTCGCGCTGCCGCGTTCCGGTTGGACGGCGATCGAAGCGTCATCCAGCGGCGACAGCGCCTTGGCGGGTCAGACAGGCGCCCGTCGCCGCGTCTTGCGCGCGTTGTCATCGAGCGCCATGCTTCGGCGCGAAGATTCGGGGAGCGACCCATGCGCTATCAAATCGCCGGCACGGTGATGCAGACCCTTTCCATCGATCTGGAGCCGGGGGAAAGCGTCTATAGCCAGACCAATTGCATGTGCTGGATGAACGACGCCGTCGACATGCACACCAACACCGGCGGCGGCCTGTTCGCCGGCCTCAAGCGCGCGTTCGGCGGCGGCGGCTTCTTCGTCACCGATTTCACCGGGCGCGGCGCCGGCCATGTCGCCTTCGCGCCGCGTTTTCCCGGAACCATCATGCCGGTCGAACTGCGGGCCGGCCAGTCGCTGGTCTGCCGCAAGGAGACCTTTCTGTGCGCGCAGAAGTCGGTGACGCTGGAGCTGGCCTGGCAAAAGCGGCTGGGCGCCGGGTTTTTCGGCGGCGGCGGCTTCATCCTGCAAAAAGTTATCGGGCCTGGCCTCGTCTTTCTCGACTTGTCGGGCGAGGTCGTGGAGCGCGATCTTGGCGCCGGCGAGCGCCTGCTGGTGCATGCCGGCCATGTCGGCGTGATTGATCCCACGGTCGCCTTCGACGTGCAGATGGTGCGCGGCTTCCGCAACATCCTGTTCGGCGGCGAAGGCCTGTTTCTGGCGACCCTCACTGGACCTGGCCATATCGCGTTGCAAAGCATGCCGGTGATGAATCTGGCCGAGGAAATTAGCCGCTATCTGCCCGGCAATGAGCCGAAGACGCCCGGCGACATGCTGACGGCCGGCGGCGTCGGGGCGGTCGGCGGCCTGCTCGGCGGCCTGTTCGGCTCCGGCGGCGGCAATTCCGACAACGCCTGAAGCATCCAGCGCCAGAAAGAGAATCCATGTCCAAAGCCGAACGTGCGTTGCTGGTCATCGACATTCAGAATGATTATTTTGCCGACGGAAAATTTCCGCTGTGGAACGCGCAGGGCGTTTTGGACGCTTGTCTCGCCGCCATCGCCGCCGCCAAAGCCAAGGGCGTCGCGGTCGTTCTCGTGCGGCACGTGTCCGGCGCCGCCGCGCCGTTTTTTCAGGAGGGATCGGCGGGCGCGGAGCTGCGGCCGGAAATTCTCGCCGCCGCGCCGGACGCGCCGATCGTCGTCAAGCGTCACGCCGACGCCTTTCACCTGACCGATCTCGACAAAGTCTTGCAGGACATGGGCGTCCGGGAGCTGCTGATCTGCGGCATGATGACCCAGAATTGCGTCACCCACACGGTGTTGTCCAAGGCGGCGGAAAAATACGCGGTCGCGGTCTTGCCCGATTGCTGCGCCACCGTCAGCGAAATCCTGCACAAGATCGCCTTGAACGCGCTCTCGACGCGCGTCCGGCTGGCGCCGTCCGGCGAGGCGATTTAGATCGGGTCGCGGGCCGGCGCCCTCGGGCGATGGCGGGTTTCGGCTCGAGGCGGTCGCTTGACGGTTCTTGTTACGGGCTGCGGCGACAGTCCACTAAATTGCGCGGGAGAGACAGCCCATGCGCGAATGTCAACGCGAAGCGCAAATGCCGTCGATAAAGTGCGCTGTAACGCCTTGCTGACGGCGATCTCCCGCTTGCCGCAGGGCGATTAAAGATCTATTTTGAATATAGCTTTTTTATCGAGGCCCGATTCATGTCCGAACGCACACTTGCCGCATGTTGTTCCGCCGTTGGCGCGGTTTTGGTTGTCTTTGCCGGACTGGCTGGCGTCCCCGCCCTGGCCGAGGATGCGTCCCTGCCGACGCTGAAAGCCGAAGCGGCGGATTTGACCGGGGAATACGCGGGGCGGCTCAAAGCCGCGCTTGGCGGAGCGATGGAATCGAGCGGGCCGCTCGGCGCCCTCGCCGTCTGTCACGAAACGGCGCCGGCTATCGCCGCGGATATATCGCGCCGCAGCGGCTGGTCCGTCGCTCGAACCAGCCTGAAGCCGCGCAACGCCAAATCGGCGCCGGACGATTACGAGCGCAAGATCATGGAGTCGTTCGAGGCCCGCATCGCCAAGGGCGAGAAGACGGCCGATCTGGTCAGCGCGGAAATTGTCGAGAAAAATGGCGCGAGAACCTTCCGCTTCATCAAGGCGATTCCGACGTCCGCGATGTGTCTGACCTGCCACGGCGCGGACGTGAAGGATGAGGTGAAAGCGAAAATCGCCGAACTCTATCCCGACGACCGTGCGACGGGTTTCAAGCTCGACGATATGCGCGGCGCCTTTACCCTGAAAAAGCGACTGGATTCCGTGACCAAATGAGCTTGTCCATTCCAGCGCCCCGCCGTGGTCCCGCGCGAACAAACCACGCCCTCCCGATCCGCGTCGCGGCGATCGTCGCACTCCTGATATTGCCGGGTCGAGCGGCCTGCGGCGGGATTTCGCTCGAACATGCCTGGGCGCAGCCCTCGCCGCCCAAGGCGACCGCGGGTCGCGCCTACGTCACCATCGTCAACAATTCCCCTGAAGTCGAGCATTTGGTCGGCGTGACGACCGAGGCCGCGCGGAGCGCCGAAATCAGCGGAATCCGCATTTTGCAGGATGTTCCCAATATACGGCAGCTGTTCAATCTCGACATTTCGCCTGGGCACAGCATCGAATTCACGCCTGGCGGCTTTCACATCCTCTTGCGCAATCTGAAAAAGCCGCTGCGCCCCGGCGAGACCTTTGCCGGCGAATTGATCTTCGAGAAGGCGGGCGCTATTCCCGTCACGTTTCAGGTGGAGCCGTCCGGCAAGCCGTGACAACCGATTCCCCAGCCGCGAGGAGCAGGCGAACCGGCGCCGGTAAGGCGCGTTGTCGCAGACGGCGCGGATGTGAAGCGCGAATGGCGCCAAGTATTTACTTTGGCCTAGCTGGAAATCTCAGGCCGGCGTCGCAAAAAGCTCCTTGTACGTCTCGCGCAGCAGATTTTTCTGCACCTTGCCCATCGTGTTGCGCGGCAGGGATTGAACGAAAATCACCGCCTTCGGCTGTTTGAACTTGGCCAGCCGTTCGGCCAGCGCCGCCTTGACCGAGCGTTCGTCGACGTTCGCGCCTTTTTCGCGCACGACGACGGCGGCGACGACTTCGCCGAAGTCCTTGTGCGGCAGACCGATCACCGCCGATTCGACGATGCCGGGAAGCGCGTCGATCTCGCCCTCCACTTCCTTGGGATAGACGTTGAAGCCGCCGGTAATCACCAGATCCTTGCCGCGCCCGACGATATGCACGTAGCCGGCCTCGTCGATCTGGCCGAGATCGCCGGTGATGAAGAAGCCGTCGGGCCGGAATTCGGCCCTGGTCTTGTCCGGCATGCGCCAGTAGCCGGAAAAAACGTTTTCACCCTTCACCTCGATCATGCCGATTTCGCTTCGCGGCGTCGGCGCGCCGGTTTCCGGATCGGCGATGCGCAAGGACACGCCGGGCAGGGGAAAGCCCACCGTTCCAGCGACGCGCTCGCCCTCGCAGGGGTTGGAGGTCAGCATGTTGGTTTCGGTCATGCCGTAGCGCTCGAGGATCGCCTTTCCGGTGCGCGCGCGCCATTCCCGGTGCGTTTCGGCCAGCAGCGGCGCCGAGCCGGAAATGAACAGGCGCATGCCGGCGACGGCCTGCCGGGTCAGGCGCGGGTCTTCGAGCAGGCGCGTGTAGAAGGTCGGCACGCCCATCAGCGCGGTGGCGCGCGGCGATCCTTGTCCCGCCATGGCGGCGAACACCGCGTCGGCGTCGAACTTGGGCAGAAAGATCATCGACCCGCCCGCCATCAGCAAGGTGTTGACGGCGACGAACAGGCCATGCGTGTGATAGATCGGCAAGGCGTGAATCAGCGCGTCGTCCGCCGTAAAACGCCAGTAGTCGCGCAGCACCTCAGCGTTCGAGGCGAGGTTGCGATGCGAGATCATCGCCCCCTTCGAGCGGCCGGTCGTTCCTGACGTATAAAGGATTCCAGCGAGATCGCCGGTGCCGCGCGCCAGATTGTCGAATTGAGCGCTTTGGCCGTTCGCGCCTTCGAGCAGCGAGCCTTCGCCTTTGGCGCCGAGCGTTTCGACGCTCGCCCCGGCGCGCGCCGCGATCGGCGACAAAATCGCCGCCCGCGCCGGATCGCAGACGAACAGGCTCGGTTCGGCGTCGCCGAGGAAATACTCCACCTCGGCCGGCGTATAGGCGGTGTTGAGCGGCAGCAGCGCCGCGCCGGCGCGCAGAGCGGCGAGATAAAGCGCGATCGCTTCGGGCGACTTTTCGATCTGCACGGCGAGACGGTCGCCCGGCTTGACGCCGCGGTCGACGAGGACATGCGCCAGACGCGCCGATCGCGCCGCGAGTTCGCCGTAGATCCAGATATTCCGCTCAGGCATGATCAGCGCCGGTCTGTCGAGCCGGACGTCATGCGGAAAGAGCCGATCGTAAAGATAATTGCCGGACATTGCGGTCGATGAGCCTAGCTTGCGGGGAGGGCGGCGCGTTTGAAACGAAGGCGCGGCTCGCCGCGCAGCAGCTTCTGGATCGCGCTCGAAGCGATGATTTCGCCGCGATTGGCGAAGGCTTCGTGGTTTTTCTCGATATCGTCAAGATCGTAGAAGTAGTTGACCATCAAGCCCGCCGATTCCGCCAGGCCCTTGGCGGAACTGTCGCCCAGCCAGTTGACGCGCTCCAGGCGCGCGCCGTTGCCGAGGTGGAAGCGCGCCACCGGATCGACCGGGCGGCCGCCCTTGGTCTTGGCTTTCAACAGATAATGCGCGGCCAAGGGCTCCAGGACGCGCCGCGCCTGTTCCGCGCTCGCCGGATCGTCCGGCCAGTCGGGCGCGTCGAGCAGGGCGAGAATTTCGCGCTCGTTCTCGCCGACGGGCGGGTCCTGCGGCTGCTCCTCGCCGGCGCGCAGCCATTTCATGAAGCCGGGAACCGGCGACAAGGTGACGAACTGCGTCAGTTTCGGCAGTTCCCGGCGCAATTCCTCGACCACCTGCTTGATGAGAAAATTGCCGAAGGTGACGCCAGCGAGGCCCGCCTGACAGTTGGAAATCGAATAAAACGTCGCCGTGCGCGCCTTGTTCGGGGCGACCGGCGCGCGCTCCGACGCCAGCAGCGCGGCGATATTGTCGGGCATGGCCTCGGTCAGCGCGACTTCGACGAAGATCAGCGGTTCGTCGACGAGAGCCGGGTGGAAGAACGCGTAACAGCGACGGTCGACCGTATCGATGCGCCGCCGCAGATCGTTCCAGTCCTTGATCTGATGCACCGCCTCGTAGCGGATGATTTTTTCCAGAATATTGGCCGGCGTCGCCCAGTCGATATGGCGCAGGACCAGAAATCCGCGGTTGAACCACGAGGCGAAAAGATGGACGAAATCCGCGTCGACGAGGGCCAATTCTCGGTTCTGGGCGAACGCGGTCAGAAAATCGGCGCGCATCGCCACCAGGGCTGTGGTGCCGCTCGGCGCCCGATTGAGTCGGCGAAACAATTCCTGACGGCGCGGCTCCGAGGAATAATGCAGGCCGCAGGCGTCGCGCTCGTCGCCGGACAGGCTGAAGTCCTTGATCGCGGCGGCGAGCGCATCGCGGTCGGGACCGAAATCGCGCGCCAGGCGTTCGAAGAACCGTGTTTTTTCTGCCGGTTCGAGGCCGTTGTAGGCGTCCAGGGCCTGCCGGGCGATCGCCGTGCCGGAAGCTTCGCCCCGTCCCGACAAAAGCGCCTCGCAAAGGTCCAGAACGTCCTCGGCGCGGCGGGCGCCGCCAGCGGCCCAGATTTTTCCTTCGAGGAGATTGCGGCCGCGATCGGCGATACTGGCGATCAGGTCAGAAAAAAAGGCGTTGTTCATCAAAACATTCCCGCATTGCAAACCGCGCCCCCCGATCAATTTTAGCGCAATTGGACGGCCTCGCAAGCGGCGGCCCGATCGCCGCGCGCGCACAAAATTCGGGCGCGCTCTTGGCGAGCGCGTCATTATCGACCAAGAATCACCCGCGCCGTATCGCGGGCGCCTAACCGCCGAGTGGAGAACGATGGACGAAAACGACGAGACGCCGACGCCGGACGATGAGGCTGCGGCTTTTGCGCAAATGAGCTCGCCTTCGTACAAGCTTGCGGCGCTGGACCAGGAGTTTCTGCTGAGCCCGCGCATGCGCGGCGTGCGGTTCATGCTCGAATACGAAAAGCCCGAATCTTATCTGCGCCTCTATGGCGTGCGTTCGACGGTGGTGGTTTTCGGGTCGGCTCGGGTGCGCGAAAACGGACCGGGCCGCCAGGCCTTCTGGTATGAACAGGCGCGCGCCTTCGGGGCCTTGTGTTCGCGGCGCGGCGGCGCGCTGGAGCCGGTCGACGGCTGGCGCGACAACGTCATTTCCACCGGCGGCGGCCCCGGTCTGATGGAGGCCGCCAATCGCGGCGCCTATGACGCGGGCGCGCCCTCCATCGGCTTCAACATCGTGCTGCCGCAGGAGCAGTCGCCCAATCCCTACGCCACGCCGGACTTGAGCTTTCAGTTTCATTATTTCGCCATGCGCAAAATGCATCTGGTGATGCGCTCCAACGCGCTGGTGGTTTTTCCGGGCGGCTTCGGCACCTGCGACGAATTGTTCGAATTGCTGAATTTGCGGCTGACACAAAAATCGCGGCCGATTCCCATCCTTTTGTTCGATCGCGCCTATTGGACGAAAATCATCAATTTTCAGGCTCTCGTCGACGCCGGGATGATTGAGGCCGAGGCGCTCGATCTGATGCAGTTCGCCGATGACGCCGAAGAGGCCTGGGCTTTGTTGGCGGGGAAGGTCTGTCGGCCTTCCGGTGTCGAAGGCGGCTGAAATCATCCAAAAATTGCGGAAATTGGCGCGGTTGGCGCTCTGATCTTGATCCAGATCAGTTTCGCGCAAGGATTTGGGGAGCATATTGACCTTGCGCCGCTTGGCGCGTTGCGCCCTTTGGGCGTTTCCTCCCTTGACTTGGGCCGCGCTTGCGCGGCCTTTTTTTTGGCGTTCATATTTTCCGGGTAAACGCCCTGGCCTTTGCTATATTTGCGGCTCTTCGAAAGGCCAATAATGACGAATTCAGCCGTTACGGTTTCAACCATCGCCCCGAAGTGGAATGGTCCGCGCCTTGAACTGCCGCATAAGACGCTGATCGACCGCGCCGCTATCGAGGCCGACCTTGCCGCGCTGCATAAGGAATGCGGCAAGAGGGACAAGGCGGCCTTCAAAAGGGCGGCCGTCGAGCGCTTCGCCGAAGCGCTGGCCGGCGGCGTCGAGGCGGCGCGACGGGCGCTCGAGGCCAAGGGCGGCGGCATGGCCTGCGCCGCGCATATCGCCTATGTCGAAGACGAGCTTCTGCGCGCCATTCACGATTACGTGCTTACCTATGTCCATCCGGGCGACAGGACGTCTGCGGCCGAGCCTTTGTGCGTCGTTGCGGTCGGCGGCTACGGCCGGGGAACGCTGGCGCCCGGCTCGGACATCGATCTGCTGTTCCTTTTGCCGGAGAAACACACGCCGCACAGCGAGGCCGTGGTCGAATCCGTTCTATATGTGCTTTGGGATCTTAAACAGAAAGTCGGGCATTCCACGCGCTCGGTCGACGAATGTCTGCGTCAGGCCAAGGCCGACATAACCATACGCACCGCCGTGCTGGAATCGCGCTACATTCTGGGCGAGAGGCAATTGCTCGATCAGTTGCGCGCGCGGTTCGACAAGGAAATCGTGCGCAACAGCGCCCCCGAATTTGTGGCGGCCAAGCTCGCCGAACGCGACACGCGCGTGCAACGCGCCGGCGCTTCGCGTTATCTGGTCGAGCCGAACGTCAAGGAAAGCAAGGGCGGGCTGCGCGATCTCAATACCTTGTTCTGGATATCGAAATACGCCTATCGCGTCGACGATGTCGACGAGCTGGTCGACGCCGGTCTGTTTACCGCGCAGGAATTGCGGATGTTTCGGCGGTGCGAGAGTTTTCTGTGGCGCGTGCGTTGCCATCTGCACTTCGTCACCGATCGTCCCGAGGAGAGGCTGAGCTTCGATCTCCAACGCATCATCGCCGAACGACTCGGCTATAGCGCGCGCGGCGGCTTGTCCGCCGTCGAGCGCTTCATGAAACATTACTTTCTCGTGGCCAAGGACGTCGGCGATCTCACCAATATCGTCTGCGCCGGTCTCGAAGAGAAACAGGCGAAGCCGCGCGCCAAATTCAACCGTTTCGTCGGCAGCCTGACCAGGCGGCGCAAGCCGCAAAATCTCGGTGACTTCTCCGTAGAAATCGATCGCATCACCGCGACGTCGCCCGATGTCTTCGAAAACGATCCGGTCAATCTCCTGCGCTTGTTCTGGGTGGCGGAGCGCTATCAGCTCGCCATCCACCCCGACGCCTTGCGCCTCGTGACTCACTCGCTGAAGCGCATCGACGCCAAATTGCGCGCCAATCCCGAGGCCAACCGGCTTTTTCTCGAAATTCTGACCTCGGCCAAATCAGGCGAACGCGCCTTGCGCATGATGAACGAGGCCGGCGTGCTCAGGCGCTTCATCCCCGAGTTCGGCCATATCGTGGCGATGATGCAGTTCAACATGTATCACCATTATACCGTCGACGAGCATCTGTTGCGCGCGGTCGGCGAACTGAACGGCCTGGAAGCCAAGCAATTCACCGATGAGCTGCCGCTGTCGGAAGAGATATTGCCGACCATTTCCCATCGTACCGCCTTGTTTCTCGGCTTGTTCCTGCATGACGTCGCCAAAGGCCGCCCGGACGATCATTCGATCGCCGGCGCCGCCGTGGCGCGCCGGATATGCCGTCGCTTAGCCCTGTCCGATGTGGAAACGGAGACCGTCGCCTGGCTCGTCGAGAATCATCTCGTGATGTCCAATACCGCCCAGAGCCGCGATCTCGGCGACCGGCGCACGATCGAGACCTTCGCGAAGACGGTGCAAACCCTCGAACGGTTGAAAATGCTGACAATTCTGACGGTTTGCGATATCCGCGCCGTCGGTCCCGGGGTCTGGAACGGCTGGAAGGGCGAATTGTTGCGCACGCTATACTGGGAGACCGAGGTGGTGCTGGCCGGCGGCCATTCCGCGGTCGACCGCCAGCGCCGCGTCATCCAGGCGCAGGAGGAATTGCAGAAACATCTGCCCGGCTGGTCCGATCCCGATTTCGAAGCCTATGCGGCGCGCCATTATCCGGCCTATTGGCTGCGCGTCGATCTTGCCCATAAAATCCGCCACGCCGGTTTGCTCTACGCCATGGGCGTCGATCTGCACTCGCTGGCGACGGAAGTCGCCGTCGATTCGTTCCGCGCCGTCACAGAATTGACCGTGGTGGCGCCGGACCACCCCCGGTTGCTGTCGATCATCGCGGGCGCTTGCGCGGCGTCTGGCGCTAATATCGTCGACGCGCAGATTTTCACCACGACCGACGGCCTGGCGCTCGACACGATCTGCGTTTCGCGCGCTTTCGCGCGCGACGAGGACGAAAAGCGCCGAGGCGAGCGCATCGCCAAAACGGTCGAAAAGGCCCTGCGCGGGGAAATCCGCATGAGCGATCTGGTCGCCGCCAAGGCCTCGGCCAGCCGCGTCGGCGTCGAGACCTTCGCCATCGCGCCCGACGTCACCATCGACAACAGCCTGTCCAACCGCTACTCGGTGGTCGAGGTCTCGGGGCTCGATCGTCCCGGACTGTTGTTCGATCTGACTTCCGCTTTGTCGCGGCTCAACCTCAATATCGGCTCGGCGCATATCGTCACCTTCGGCGAGAAAGCGGTCGACGCCTTCTACATCACCGATCTTACCGGCGCCAAAGTCATCAATCCGGCGCGCCAGGGCGCGCTGCGCCGCCACCTGCTCGATGTGTTCGCGACCGCCGCGCCGGCGCGGCGGGCGAGCGCCTAGGACCTGTGGCGTAGAGCTTGATTTTTGCCGCCAAGGCGCCGATATGCGTGCTGCGAATGGAAATTGGAACCTGCGACCCATGAACGACAGCAAAAATCAGCAATCCGAGGCCGCCAAGGCGCATGAAACCGAGGCCCGCGAGGCCGCCGAGGAGAAAGCCGCCGCCGAGGGGCAGGGGCCTTCTCCTGAAGCTGGCGTCATCGAAGCTCTGACGGCTGAAAACGCGGGGCTCAAGGACCGCACGTTGCGCACACTGGCTGAAATGGAAAATCTGCGCCGGCGCACTGAAAAGGAAGTCGCCGACGCCAAGTCTTACGGCGTCACCGCGTTTGCCCGCGACATGCTGACTTTCGCCGACAATCTCCAGCGCGCTTTGGCGAGCCTGCCGGCCGAGGCGCGCGCCGCGGCGGAGCCGGCGCTCAAATCCTTTATCGAGGGAGTCGAACTGACCGAACGCGATTTCCATTCGCGTCTCGCCCGTCATGGCGTGCGCAAGCTCGAGCCGCAAGGCGCCAAATTCGATCCGAATTTCCATGAGGCGCTGTTTGAAGCCCATGATGAAAGCGTGCCGGCTGGCACGGTGGCGCAGGTGGTCGAGGAAGGGTTCGCCATCGGCGAACGCGTTTTGCGCCCGGCCAAGGTCGGCGTGGCGCGCGGTGGTCCGAAAACCTGATTTTCGCGCTATTCTTGGGACCGGCCCGCGATGATCGAGATTTCGCCTGGCCTGCGTCTGTTCAAGGCCTATTTCGACCGCGCCGCGCAGGCGGAACTGGTCGATATTGTGCGCGATATTTTGCGCGCCGCGCCGCTGTTCACGCCGAGCATGCCGAAGACGGGCAAGGAATTCTCGGTGCGTATGAGCAATTGCGGCGATCTCGGCTGGGTTTCCGACCGGCAGGGTTATCGTTACAGCGCCCACCATCCGGCGACTGGCGCGCCCTGGCCGGCGATGCCGGAAGCGCTGAGGCGCATCTGGCGACGGACCGCCGAATTTTCCGGCGCGCCGGACGCCTGCCTGATCAATTATTACGATGAGAAGGCGCACATGAGTCTGCACCAGGATCATGACGAGGCCGACTTCGCCGCGCCGATCGTCTCGATCTCGCTCGGCGATTCCTGCCGGTTTCGCTTCGGCGGGGCGCAGCGGGGCGGCAAGACCGCCTCGCTGATTCTGGAATCGGGCGATGTGCTGGTTTTCGGCGGTCCCGCGCGGCTCATGTTCCACGGCGTTGACCGGATCCTGCCGCAATCGTCGACGCTGCTGTCGCCGCCAGGTCGGATCAATCTGACCTTGCGCAAGGCGGCGCCCTGACGCTTCCGCGTCAGGGCGGGGGTTCACGCCGTCAGGATCAGCTTCAACTCGACCGTCGAATCGGCTTTCAGCCGGTAGACCAGCGGCACGCCGGTATCGAGCTCCATCGAAGGAATGGTTTTCGGCGTCAAGCGGTCCAGCACCATGACCAGCGCGCGCAGCGAATTGCCGTGCGCGGCGACGATGGTGCGTTCGCCACGCAGCACGGCGGGCAGGATTTCCTGATTGTAATAGGGCAGAACGCGCGCCACCGTGTCCTTGAGGCTTTCGCCGCCGGGCGGGGCGACATCATACGACCGGCGCCAGATGTGGACCTGTTCTTCGCCCCATTTCTTGCGGGCGTCGTCCTTGTTGAGGCCGGACAGGTCGCCGTAGTCGCGCTCGTTCAGCGCTTGATCCTTGAGGGTCTTGAGATCGGGCGTTCCCAATTCGTCCAGGACGATCCGCAAAGTGTTCTGGGCGCGGGTCAGGACCGATGTGAAGGCGATGTCGAAGCCGAGGCCTTGCGCCTTCAGCCTCTGGCCGGCGGCGTGCGCCTCTTCGACGCCCTTGGGCGTCAGATCGGGATCCTTCCAGCCCGTGAACAGGTTTTTCAGATTCCAATCGCTCTGGCCGTGGCGCACCAGCACAAGCAGACGTTCCGACATTATGGGCTCCTTTATCGTCGTTCGATCTTCTGCCGCGCTTTCGTTGATTCCCAGCACATCCGCCATCGAATACAGACCGGGTTTCTTGCCGCGGCCCCACAACGCCGCCTTGAGCGCGCCGCGAGCGAAGATACCGCGGTCTTCAGCCTTGTGGGTCAGTTCGACGCGCTCTCCGGCGCCGGCGAAGATCACGCTGTGATCGCCAACCACCGTGCCGCCGCGCAGCGCGGCGAAGCCGATGTCGCCGCTCCGGCGCGCGCCGGTGATACCGTCTCTGGCGCGAACGCTATGCTCCGCCAAGGCGATGTCGCGACCCTTCGCCGCCGCTTCGCCCAACATCAGGGCGGTGCCGGACGGCGCGTCGACCTTCATGCGATGGTGCATTTCGACGATCTCGACGTCCCAGTCGGCGCCAAGCGCCCTGGCGACCTTTTCCACCAAGGCGGCCAGCAGATTGACGCCAAGGCTCATGTTGCCGGAGCGGACGACGACGGCGTGGCGCGCGGCGGCGTAGAGTTTCTTGAGATCGTCGGCGCTCATGCCGGTGGTGCCGATAACGTGGACAATGCGCGCTTGCGCAGCGATGGCGGCGATTTCCAGAGTGGCGGCGGGACTGGAGAAATCGATCACGCCGTCGGTCATGGCGAGCGTTTCAAGCTTGTCGTCGGAGATGAAGACGCCGAGCTTGCCGCAGCCGGCCAATTCGCCGGCGTCTTTGCCGAGCGCCGGCGAGTCGGTCCGCTCCAGCGCGCCGGACAGAACGACGCCGGGCGTTTCGTGGATCGTGCGAACGAGCATCTGGCCCATACGGCCGGCGGCGCCGACGACGACAAGGCGCATATCGGTCATGTCAAAGTCTCCAAACAGAACTTTGCGGCGTCTATAGAGGCTTTTCCCTGGCGGGGGAACGTCTCGCCGCAAAAGAAAAGGGCCGCGCGAGGCGGCCCTTGGGCTTTTCGGCTGCTCCGGCGTTTAAATTGCGCCGTTGATCCATTTGGCCAGTTCGCCTTTGGGCGCGGCGCCGACCTTCTGCGAGGCCAGCTTGCCGTCCTTGAACAGCATCAGCGTCGGAATCGAACGAATGCCGAGCTTGCCGGCGACGGCGGGGTTTTCGTCGACATTGAGCTTGGTGATTTTGACCTTGCCGCCATATTCCTTGGCCAGTTCCTCCAGCGAAGGGCCGATCATCTTGCAGGGTCCGCACCATTCGGCCCAGAAATCGACCACCACCGGTTCGGCGGCTTGCAGGACTTCGGCTTCGAAGTTGGCGTCGGTGACTTTTTGCGTCGACATTTTGAGCCTCGATTCAAGAACGGGAGCGAATCCGCCTGCGCGGGAACGTTGCGGCGAAAGTAGGAACGCCGCCGCCTTGCGTCAAGCTGGCGTGACCGTCGCGGCGCGGCCAAGGGCGTCGGCGGCGGCCGGTTGAGGTGATATAAGAGCTTGATCTACACAGTAAACTATTGCGCTTTCAATCCGTCGGCGGCGACGAAGGCGATGCGCACCATATTGGTCGCGCCCGGCGTGCCGAAAGGAACGCCGGCAACGATGATAATGCGTTCGCCGGCCCGAGCGAAGCCTTCGCGCACGGCGAATTTGCAAGCCCTGTCAGCCATGTCGTCGACGTCGTTGGCGTCGCGGGTGACGACCGGATGGACGCCCCAGACGATCGACAGCCGGCGCGCCGTATTGCGGTCCGGCGTCAAGGCGAGGACAGGCGGATTCGGCCGTTCGCGCGCCAGACGCAGGGCGGTCGAACCGGAGGCTGTCCAGGCGGCGATGGATTTCAGATCGAGCGTTTCGGCCATATCGCGCGCGGCGACGGCGACCGCGTCGGCGCCGGTTTTTTCCGGCGTGGCGCGCTGGGCGTTGATGATCGAGCGATAGATCGAATCCTGTTCGACCTCAATGGCGATCCGGTTCATCGTCGCCACCGCTTCGGCCGGAAACAGGCCCGAGGCGCTTTCGGCCGACAGCATGACGGCGTCCGCGCCCTCAAATACCGCCGTAGCGACGTCGGAAACTTCGGCGCGGGTCGGCACCGGCGTGGTGATCATCGATTCGAGCATCTGGGTCGCCACCACCACCGGCTTGCCGAGGCGCCGCGCAATTCGCGTGATGCGCTTCTGCAGGCCGGGGACTTTCTCCAGCGGCATTTCGACGCCGAGATCGCCGCGCGCCACCATCAGGCCGTCGGCGATGTCGATGATTTCGTCGAGGCGCGCGATGGCTTGCGGCTTTTCGATCTTGGCCATCACCAGGGCGCGGCCGCGGGCGATTTTCTTCACCTCGGCGACGTCGTCGCCGCGTTGCACGAAAGACAGCGCGATCCAGTCGACGCCGGTTTCCAGCGCCGCGTCCAGATCGGAGCGATCCTTCGGCGTCATCGCCGAGACGGGAATTTCGGTGTCGGGCAGGCTCACGCCTTTGCGATTTGACAGCCGCCCGCCGACATCGACGATGGCGCGGGCGCGCTCGGGACTCGCTTCGACGACATGCAAGCGCACCTTGCCGTCGTCGATCAGCAATACATGGCCCGGGGCCAAGGCCCTTAGAATTTCAGGATGCGGCAATTGCACCCTGGCGCGGTCGCCCGGCGCCGGATCGCCATCAAGGATGAATTCCTCGCCCTTGACGAGTTCGACTCCTCCCTCGGCGAACAGGCCGATGCGCAATTTAGGCCCCTGCAGGTCGACCAACACGCCGATTGGTCGGCCGACCCTCTGCTCGACGGAGCGGATCATCGCCGTGCGCTCTTTGAGGCCTGCGTGGTCGGCATGGCTCATATTGATGCGGAACACGTCCGCGCCGGCGCGCCAGAGCCGTTCGATGGCGTGCTCGTCCGCGGAGGCAGGCCCCAAAGTCGCGACAATTTTGCAGCGGCGCTGCCGTCTCATGCTCATTCCTTCGGCTCCGAACGGGACTCGCGGCGATTTTTGTTCCGAGCTCATCGGCGCAAAAATCCAGTTACGCGCTTAACCGCACATTCCTGTTCGAAAGTCTATAAACTTTTGTCGATATGGGCGCTGGCGACAGCAAACGACCGATCGCGACATCCGCCGCGAATCGCGACGCCCGCAGGATAGGGACACAACTTATCTTGCCTGTGACGATCCGCCGAACCGACAGCGGACGGGCGCGCTCCGCCGTCTCGGCTGGAACCGCCCGTAAACGGCGGGCGTTGCCAGGCGCTCAGGCGACCAGGAGGCGCTGGACCTCGTTGACAAGGTCTTTGAGATGGAACGGCTTCGACAGGATTTTTGCCTGACGGGGGGCGTTGTTATCGGGGTTGAGCGCGACGGCGGCGAAGCCGGTGATGAACATGACCTTGATGTCGGGATCAAGTTCGGTGGCGCGGCGCGCCAGTTCGATGCCATCCATTTCGGGCATGACGATGTCGGTCAGCAGCAGTTCGAAAGGCTCTTCGCGCAAACGGTTGTACGCGGCGAGGCCGTTATCGAAGGAAACGACCGAATAGCCGGCGTTCTGCAACGCCTTGACGAGAAAACGGCGCATGTCGTTGTCGTCTTCGGCGAGCAGGATTTTGGTTGCGGGATCCGGCTTCTCGTTCATGTTGTCCTCACATTCGCTCGTTTCGATAAACGCCTAGACGCGTAAAAAACAAGTGAAAACGTCCAAATAAAGTTAAAATACGCGCGCATTTTTGTCGCCATCGCAGGTTCGCCGCGAAAGAACGACCGGCGTGGACGGCGGGCTCCTGAACAAGGGAGCCGGGCGTTTGGCGAATTATTCCGCCGCCGCGAACGGGCCGATTCCGCGGATTTCAGGCAAGGAATTGTTTTCTAGGATTATTTTGTATTCAAAGCCGGGCGGACGTCGTGCGAAGACGACCTATCGTAGGATCTGAAAAAACTGCTAAAGTTTTCGAGCGGGATAGTTCGGCGGAACAGAAGTTTAAAGCGCAAATTTCAACGTCGCCGAAATGGGTTGCGCTCTATCGGAAGCGTCCACAGGTCCTAGAGGGAGCCTTTATGAGCGGCGAAGCCGATAGACACGATAGGACGGACGGCTCGGGCGCAGCGGGCCTGCCGGGCGAATTGTCGCCGCCTTTTGAAACGCTCGAGCCGAAAGCGTTGCTGTCGCCGCTGGTTTTTTCCTCGCCCCATTCGGGCCGCGTCTATCCGGCGGCCTTTTTGGCGGCGGCGCGGCTGGGCGCCAACGCCCTGCGCAGCTCGGAAGACCTTTACGTCGACGAATTGTTCGGCGCGGCGCCGGAGCATGGCGCGCCCTTGCTGCGCGCCTTTTTTCCAAGGGCCTATCTCGACGTCAATCGCGAACCCTACGAACTCGATCCTCGGCTGTTCGGCGAGACCCTGCCTGATTACGCCAACAGCCGGTCATTGCGCGTCGCCAGCGGCCTCGGCACGATCGCGCGCGTGGTGGCCGAAGCGCAGGAGATTTATGCGCGGCGCCTGACGCTGGCTGAAGGACTGATGCGCATCGAAGGGCTTTACCGGCCCTATCACCGACAGTTGGACGCGCTTTTGACGCGCGCGCGCAGGAAGTTCGGCATTTCGGTGCTGATCGACTGCCATTCCATGCCCTCGCGCCATCCGGTCGCCGGCGCGCATGGCAAGAGTGAAAGCGTCAAGGCCGATATCGTCATCGGCGACCGGCACGGCGCCAGTTGCGATCCCCGTCTGAGCGACCTCCTCGTGCGCTCGCTGAGCGACAAAGGCTATATCGTGACTCGCAACAAGCCCTATGCGGGCGGGTTCATCACGCAGGCCTACAGCGCGCCGGCCGCCGGCCTGCACGCCCTGCAGATCGAGATCAACCGGGCGATTTACGCCGACGAAAAGACCTTTGCGCGCCGTCCGCGCTTTGACGCGCTCAAACGGGACATGGACGCCGCCATCGGCGATTTGGCGAGCGGCCTCGACGGCTTTTTCGCGCGCGCTCCCATCGCGGCTGAATAGGGACGGCGCGGCGTCGACGCGCGGAAAATAGAGAACAAAAAACGAGGTCAAAAAAAGGAGGCCGCCGACATTGCTGTCAGCGGCCCAAGTCTAGGGAGGAAACGCCCAAGGAGGGCATCGGCGACAACAACGTTGCCGCACTGCGATAATCTGATGCCGCGCCGCACAAAATGCAAGGGAAAATTCAAAAAAATTCTAAATATTTGTTATTTTTTAATGTTTTCGCTTGTCGGCGTCCCTGTCGCCGCGCCGCCAGGATAACGAATCGACGATATATCGATCGCGTTTCCGCTTCGCGACTCGCCAGAATCGCTCATTCATGGCATTGGCGTGAACGTCGCATTTCGCCGCCGAGGCGAAGGCGCCGGCCCGTACGGAAAAGCCACGCCGTCGCCTGGGCCGGCGGGGCGCGTTCGCGTTGGAAAGCTTCGTTGAGCGCGCTCGAGCTGTCTGTCTAACTGCATGGCTTTGTCGGGAAAGTCCGGGAGGCTTTTTCGAAACTTTTATCGGAGCGCCGATGACCGCCGTCGACTTTGCATCTTTTGTGGCCAGGCTGGCCGATGTTTCGGGCGAGACGATCTTGCCGTTTTTTCGCACTTCGCTCGCGGCGGAAGACAAATCGCGAGGCGGCGCCTTCGATCCGGTGACCGAGGCCGACCGCGCGGCGGAAACGGCGATGCGCCGGCTGATCGGCGAATCCTTTCCTGATCATGGCGTCGTCGGCGAGGAATTCGCCGACGTCCGCGACGCGGCCGAATACGTCTGGGTGCTCGATCCGATCGACGGCACCAAAAGTTTCATTTCCGGCCTGCCGCTGTGGGGCACGTTGATCGGCCTGACCCATCGCGGCAAGCCCTGTTACGGCATGATGAACCAGCCCTTCACGCGCGAGCGCTTTTACGGCGACGGCGAGGCGGCGTTCTGGACCGGGCCGGGCAGGGCCGCTCCACGCAAACTGCGCGTGCGTGCTTGCGAAGGCCTGGCCGTGGCGACTTTGATGACCACCTCGCCGGCCTTGATTCCGGCGCCTTTGCGCAAGAGCTACGACAGGGCGGAGGCGCAGGTTCGCCTGACCCGCTACGGCGGCGACTGTTACGCCTATTGCATGCTGGCGGCCGGCCATATCGATCTGGTGATCGAGGCGGGGCTCAATCCTTACGACATCGTCGCGCTGATCCCGATCATCGAGGGCGCGGGCGGCGTCATCACCGCCTGGGACGGCGGCGACGCCTCGAAAGGCGGCGCGATTGTCGCCGCCGGCGACAAGCGGACGCATCGAGCCGCGCTGGAGGCGCTGAACAAGGCGGGGTAGGGGCGGTTCAGAAGGGTCTGCAACGCTGGCGATGAAGGTTTCTTTGACGCTTCATTTCCGATGTTTTGGCCGCTGTCGCCACTCTTCCTGGCGTCAGACGCGCCGTCCGGCCGCGTCGAGCAGCGGCTGCCCGTCCTCTTTGTTCATCGGGCCGGGCGGCCAGCGCTCAAGAAGATCAAAGACAATTTCGCTGGGGCGGCAAAGCCGGACGCCCTTGGCCGTGCGGACGAAGGGTCGGTTGACCAGCACGGGATGCTCCAGCATCGCGTCCAGCAGCGTTTCGTCGTCGACGGCGGCGTCGAGGAGGCCAAGCTCGGCGGCCGGCGATTTCGCCGCGCGCAACGCCTGACGCGGCGTCAGGCCGGCGGCGGCGAACAACTCGACAAGCTGCGGCCGCGTCCAGCCAGTGTTGAGATACTCGATCACCGTCGGCTCGTAGCCGGCGGCCTTGATGATCGCCAGAACGTTGCGCGATGTGCCGCACTTCGGGTTGTGATAAATGATTACGCTTTCCGCCTCAGACAACCGCATTCTCCTCGAGCGCTTCGCTCGCCGTCCGGTTCTGGACGGCTGCGCCGGATTCATACCAGCCGCGCGTGCTGTTGACGATTTTCACGACGGATAGCATCACGGGAACCTCGATCAAAACGCCGACGACGGTGGCCAAAGCCGCGCCCGATTGAAATCCGAACAGGCTGATCGCCGTCGCGACCGCCAATTCGAAGAAATTGCTGGCGCCGATCAGCGCCGAAGGCCCGGCGACGCAATGGGCTTCGCCAGCGGCTCGGTTCAACAGATAGGCAAGGCCTGAATTGAAATAGACCTGGATCAGGATTGGCGCCGCCAGCATGGCGATAATAAGCGGCTGCGCCAGGATTTGTCGTCCCTGAAAACCGAAGAGAAGCACCAGCGTGGCGAGCAATGCAACGAGCGACAGGGGCTGCAGGGTTTTTGACAGCGCCTGCAACGCGCTGTCGCCCGCTCGCGCCAGCGTTCTACGTCGAACGATCTGGGCAATGGCCAACGGAACGACAATGTAGAGCGAGACAGACAACAGCAGCGTGTCCCACGGCACCGTGATAGCGGACAAGCCCAGCAGTAGACCGACGATCGGAGCGAAAGCGACGATCATGATCGTGTCGTTGAGGGCGACCTGACTCAGCGTGAAATGCGGTTCGCCGTTGCACAGATTGCTCCAGACGAAAACCATGGCGGTGCATGGCGCCGCGGCGAGCAGGATCAGTCCGGCGATGTAGGAATCGATTTGCTCGGCCGGAAGATGCGCCCGAAACAGCCAGCCGACGAACAGCCAGCCCAGCAGCGCCATCGAGAAGGGCTTTATCGCCCAGTTGACCAGCAAGGTCACGCCGATGCCGCGCCAATGCCGTGTGACCTGCGCTAACGCCGCGAAGTCGATCTTCACCAGCATCGGAATGATCATCAACCAGACCAGCGCCGCGACCGGCAGGTTGACTTTGGCGATTTCGGCCGCGCCGATGGTTTGGAACACGATCGGGAAGAAATGTCCGAGGGAAACGCCCGCGACGATGCAGAGCAGGACCCAAAGCGTCAGATAGCGTTCGAACTTGGACATGAACTTCCTCTCAGCATGCGGACTGCGGCGCATGGCGCCGCGGGTGACTTTCTCGCGCGGAAGGCGCAGCTTCAGGCGTCTTCGGTTTTGGCCGAGGTTGCGCCTTCCTCTTGACCGATCGCGCGCAGGCGCTTCGACAGCGCGAGTTTGTCGAGACTGGCGATCGGCAGGGCGAGCAACAGGGAAATTCGGTTTTTCAGATAACGGAAGGCGAGGTTGAAGGCGCGCTGCTTCTCAATGTCCGCGCCGTCAACCGCCGCCGGATCTTCGACGCCCCAATGCGCCGTCATCGGCTGTCCTGGCCAGATCGGACAGGCCTCGCCGGCGGCGTTGTCGCAGACCGTGAAGACGAAATCCATTTTCGGCGATTGCTGCGCAGCGAATTCCGCCCAGCTTTTTGAGCGAAGTCCATCTGCGGGGAAGTCGTAGCTTTCGAGGGTCTTGATCGCGAGCGGGTTGATATGGCCATTGGGACGGCTTCCGGCCGAATAAGCGTTGAAACGTCCCGCGCCAAGCTTGCGCAGGATGCTCTCGGCCATAATCGAGCGGGCGCTGTTGCCAGTGCACAGGAACAGGACATTGTAGATGCGATCAGTCATCGACGTGGGCTTCCTCAGGGCGGCAGGCGGCGCGGTCGGCGATTAACGGCGCGCAGAGTTCCGGTCGCCCGGCGCAGCAGTCATCGATCAGAAACGCCGTCATCTCGTGTAAGCGCGCCAGATTGGCTCGGTAGACGATCGAGCGGCTGCGACGCTCGCCGCTGATCAGGCCGGCGCGGGTCAATATCGCCAGATGCGCCGACAGGGTGTTTTGCGGAACGGCCAAAAGGCGCGCCAGTTCGCCGGCGGGGACGCCCTCGGGCTCGCGCGCGACCAGTAACCGGAACGTGTCCAGTCTTGTCGTTTGGGCGAGCGCTGAGAAAGCCGCGATGGCTTCGATATTTTCCATATATCCAGAATAATGGATATTATAAAAAAGCGCAAGAGCTCAAAACGACAAAGGCCGATCGGCTCGACCATCAAAGCGCTGAGCGTTTCCGGCAGAAAAATCAGATCCGCGTAATTTGCTCCGCCGACGCCGGTCCCTCGGCGCCAGGCTCGTTCGGCTCATCCCGAGTGGCCGCCGGCTGCGCCGCAGCGTCCGCCTCGATCGGCGCCTCGGCCTTGATCGGCGTTTCGCCCGGAGCCTCGACTTCGCCGTCAGCCGCAGCCTCGCCCGGCAGAAAGGCGTCGAAGGCGTCCCAGAACTGCTGGCGTATCTCGTCGCGCTCCATCAGGATTTCGTGGCGGGCGTGCGGCAGAACGATACAGCGGCCATATTTGACCCTTGCCGCGAAACGCTCGATCGCTCTGGTGTCGACCACCCGGTCGTCGCCCGCGGCAACGAACAGGATGGGCGTACGGATCGCCTGCGGATATTGCGGATTGGCGAAAGCTTTCGACGCGGCCAGCGCCGAGCGGGCCCAGCCGACCGTCGGATCGCCGAGCGCCAGTCCCGGTTCGGCGGCGATGGTGGCGCAGGCGCGCCGATAGCGCTGTTCGTCGGCCGTCAGCACGTTGCCGGCGAAGGGTTTGTCGAGAATGGAGTCCGGACCGCCGCCTGGAATAAAGACCTTGCCCAATCCCAGCATGCAGCAGGCGCGAGTGCAGCGCGCGCAAAAAACGCTCCGCGCGCAAGCGGTAGACGGCGATGAGCGGCGCCACGCAAATGAGGCGTTCGAATGGCGAGGCGCCGGCATGAGCCTGCATGATCGCCGCTGCAGCGCCCATCGAATGGGCCAGCCCGTACCAGGGCCGCGGGCAATAAGGCTCCAGAATTTGTTCGGTCAAAGCGGCGATGTCACGCTGAAAGTCGTCGAATTTGCGGATATGGCCCCGGGCCGGAGTTTTCGCCAAACGATCGGACAGGCCCTGGCCGCGCCAGTCCATTGCCGCCACGACAAATCCGCGCGACAGCGCCTCGCCGATCGTTTCGTAATATTTTTCGATATATTCCGCCCGCCCGGTCAGAATGGCGAGCGTGCCGACCGGCGGCTTTTCGGGGGGCCAGAGCGCCGCGCGCAAATTCAGGCCGTCCCGCGTGCGCAGGGCGAGGGTCCGCCCGCCGGGCGGCGCGCGATTTTCGGCTATGTCGACCAATGCGGACGGATTTTGTTCCATGCTCTCGCCTAACCCGCCCGTCCTTGCTTGACAAGGCGCGGCGATCCTCGCCGCGCTCGGACGGCGGCGCGGCCCGGGAATTTTTCGATCGGGCAGGGCGCGGATAATTTTGCCTGCCGATTTTACGCCCTCTTGAAAGGCGAAATCCCGCGCCCATCTCTGCAATGCGCGGGCCGTTTAAGGACGCGCAAAGCGCGCTGCCCGACGCAAAGGTTTCGGGGGCGCCGATATCGCTCAACTGGAGGATATGAAATGCGTCAATTCGATCTTGCTCCCTTCTACCGCTCCACTATTGGCTTTGACCGGCTGTTTTCCCTGCTCGACCAAGTGAACGGACAGGATAACGTCGGCGCGGCCGCGCCGACCTATCCGCCCTATAATATCGAGCGGACCGGCGAAAACGCCTATCGCATCACCTTGGCCGTCGCCGGATTCGGCGAAGCCGACCTCGCCATCGAATCGCGCGAAAACACGCTGACGATCCGCGGCTCCAAGGAGCAGCGTCGCGAGGAAAACCAGGGTGAACTGCTTTATCAGGGCATTGCCGCGCGGACCTTTGAACGCCGTTTCCAATTGGCGGATCATGTTCAGGTTACGGGCGCGCGGCTCGAAAACGGACTTCTGCACGTCGAACTGACGCGCGAGGTTCCCGAGGCGCAGAAGCCGCGCCAGATTCCGATCGGCGTCGCCGCCGCGCGCCCGGTCGAGGCGGACAAGGAAACCGCAAAAGCCGCGTGACAATCGCGCGCAATTGAAAAAGGCGCCCCGCGGGGCTAATGCGATTCACTTAAGCTGAATTGCAGGTTTGAACTGAATGTGTGAACAGGCTGAGATTCGTTTCTCAGCCTGTTTTCCATGATGACGACAAAGATCAGCAAAGGAGCGGATCTTTCGGCCCTATCGCGGTCGATTGATCCAGACTGGATTGTCCGGGCGCTATCGAGCACGGGCAAAGCGAGCGTTCGGCGGCGCAAGCTGCCCGCCGAGCATGTGGTCTGGCTTGTGATTGCTTTGGCGCTTTATCGCAATCAGTCGATCCCGGATGTCGTCGCTCATTTGGCTCTTGTCCTACCGGACGAAGTCAATCCCGACATCGCCCGCAGCGCCCTGACGCAGGCGCGCCAGCGATTAGGCGACGAGCCTTTGACGCAACTGTTCGCCATCAGCTCCGCCGTCTGGGATGAGCAGCATCAGTCGGGCCGCGCTTGGCGCGGGCTGGCGCGCTACGCTGTGGACGGCAGCACGCTGCGTACGTCCGACAGCGCCGAGAACCGCCAGCATTTTGGCGCTCAGGCCTATGTTGATGGCGTCGTGGCGAGCTATCTGCAAATGAGGCTTGTGACGTTGACCGCCCTTGCCACTCATTTGGTGCGGGACGCCGTCTTCGGCGCTTACGGCGTCAATGAGATGAGATATGCCGCCGATCTGCTCTCCCGCATTCCCAATCGCTCGTTGACCGTATTCGATAAGGGCTTCTTCAGCGCCGCCTTGCTTATCGGGCTGCAAAGTCGGGGGCTTCAGCGCCATTGGCTGATTCCGGCCAAGACCAATGCGCAATGGGTCAAGCTCGACCAAACACCCGGCGATTATCGCGTTCGAATGGCGGTCTCTCAGCAGGCGCGGGCGGCAAACCCCGATTTGCCAGAGTTTTGGGAGGCGCGGGCGATCGAAACAACCAGCAGCCACGGGCGCAAACGCATCCTGCTCACTTCATTAACGGACGCCAAAGCTTACCCGGCTCGCGAGATCATTCAACAATACGAGGAGCGGTGGCGGATCGAAACAAGCTATCGCGAGCTTAAACAGGAGATGCTGGGCAGTGAGATAACCCTGCGCAGCGGAACCCCGCAAACCGTGCGACAGGAAGTCTGGGGAGCTTTGCTCGCCTATAATCTCGTGCGACTGACCATGGCTGAAGTCGCCAAGGAAGCCGAAGTCGAGCCAACGCGCCTCAGCTTTACCATCGCTTTGCACTACATACGGCATGAGTGGGGATGGATGGCCATCGAGGCGCCGGCAAAACTGCCCGCCCATCTCATTCGACTGCGAAATCGCCTCGGCGATCTTATCCTACAAAAAACGGGGGCGAACATGCCCCTGCGTCGTCAAAAAAATTCCAGCCAGATATCAAACTCGGAAAATCAGGCTGCTTAAGTGAACCGCATTAGCCCTGCGGGGCGCCTTTTTTTCGCCCGTTACGGCGTCGGGTTCGGCTGGGCGGCCGGAGCGGGCGCGGGCAAGGGCTCGATTTTCGGCGCGCCTGGCGCGGCGGTGGGCGGTTCAGCCGTCGAAGCCGTCGGCGCGGCCTCCTGTTTTACGGGCGCGGAAGCAGCCTTGGCTTCGACCGCCTGTTTGGTTTCCGACGCCGGCGTGGCGGCGCCCGCCGCTTCGAGCGGCGTCGGGGCGTTTGGCGGCGTAGCGGCCGCAGGCGCGACCGGCGCCGCGTTGGCCTGACCCGGCGCCGTCGCCGCTACGGCGGCCGCGCCGGGCTGCGGGCCATGCGGGGCTTTCTTGGCGTCGCCGGCCTTGGCCGGGAGGACAGTGACCGGCTGTCCGGCAGGCGCACGGGCGGCGACCGGCTTCGGCGACGTCACGCGCTTCGTCTGAACCGGACGGCTCGTCGCAACGGATGGGGGCTTGATCGGCTCAAGCGCGGCGCGCGGGCCGACGCCCGGCACGACGTGCGGCGACTCAAAATTGTCGGCGTCGTCGCGCGACGCGATAGAGCCCGGCGGGCGCGGCGGTCCAGCCCGATCGAGGGCGCGAACGCGCAGAATTTCGCCATCGTAGGCGTCAAGCACGACGCGGCGCCGCAGCCCGGAATCGTCTTGAACGAGCGCGACGACGACATCTCCTTGCAGGTTTGGCGCGCCGATCGGCCTGAAGCCACGGTCGCGCAGAATCTCGACGATCCGGGCCGGCGGCAGCGGGCGCTCCACCTCTTCGTCTTCGTAGCGATCGGTCCAGACGTGGAAAAAGCCCTGCGCCCGCGCGCCAGTGGCGCCGATCGTCGCCAGCGGTATTGCGGCCAGAGCCAGCAAGGGCCAGATATTCCGGGTTATCTTCGGCTTGTTCATCATCGCGTTCATCATCGCGCCTCCGTCATCGCCGTGTAGGCGGTTTCAAATTGATGATGGCCGGCCAAATGCGGCGTCACTGGGACGCAATTGGCGCGCTTTCGCGCCGACGCGGAGGAAATATCGGGCCTTTCGCCACAATGGAAAGGAGGCTGTAGCGCCAGCTTTGCCCCGGATATTTTGCATTCCTTGCGCAGGGCCTCCTTTTTGCGCAATTTTCCTGCAAATGCGCAGTCGGGACGGCTTGTGCGCGCCCGGTTAATCTGGCATGTTCGCGCGCTGCTAATAGGACAGCCTTGCTGACCATTTAAATTTGGACGCAGACGCTCCGAACGCTTGATGCGACCGCCAAGTCCGTGCGCAATGCGGGCGCCTGCGCAAGAGGGCGTCTGCGCGTCGCCTCGGCGTGGCGTTTCGGCGGAGCCTGTTCCTGGAAGCTAGGACCATGTGGGGTATGCGATGACGGAAGTTTTTCGGCGCGAAGGCCAGAATTTGACGCAAGCCGGACACGGACTTGCGCGCGAAAAACGCGCCGGCGCTAACCTCGCCCCCGCCGTCGGCGGCGTTCTGTCCGCGAATCCCGCGTTGGAAAATATCGCCTTCGATTCCGGCCTGCCCGCGCCGCAGGGCCTCTATCATCCGGGCAACGAGCACGACGCCTGCGGCGTCGGCTTCGTCGCTAATTTGAAGAACGCCAAGTCGCACGAACTGGTGCGCATGGGCTTGCAGATCCTGCTCAACCTCGACCATCGCGGCGCGGTGGGCGCCGATCCCAAGGCGGGCGACGGCTGCGGCATGTTGATGCAGATCCCCCATCGGTTCTTCTGCGAGGAAGCCGCGCGGCTGGGCTTCGCTCTGCCCGAACCCGGCCTTTACGCGGTCGGCTCGTTGTTCCTGCCGCGCGACGGCGAAGGCCGCAAGCTGGTGGAAAGCGTGTTCGATCGCGTTATCGCCGACGAAGGTCAGGTTGTGCTTGGCTGGCGCGATGTGCCTGTCGACCCGTCCGTGTTGGGCGAAACGGTCAAGCCGGCCGAACCTGTGCATCGCCAGATCTTCATCGGACGCGGGACCGGCGTCGCCGATCAGGAAGGTTTCGAGCGCAAGCTGTTCTTGATCCGCAAGATCCTCTCCAACGCCGTCTATGGCCTCAAGGACGCCCGAACCAAGGGCTTTTATCCGGTGTCGCTGTCTTCGCGCACGATCGTTTACAAGGGTCTGCTGCTGGCGACGCAGTTGGGCGATTATTTCGCCGATCTGCGCGATGAGCGGGTCGAGAGCGCCATCGCCCTCGTGCATCAGCGCTTCTCGACCAACACGTTCCCGTCCTGGCAACTGGCGCATCCCTATCGGATGGTCGCCCATAACGGCGAAATCAACACGCTGCGCGGCAACGTGAACTGGATGGCGGCGCGGCAGGCCTCGGTCGCCTCGCGACTGTTCGGCGAGGACATCACCAAGCTCTGGCCGATTTCCTATGAGGGTCAGTCGGACACCGCCTGCTTTGACAACGCGCTCGAATTTCTGGTGCAGGGCGGCTATTCGATGGCGCACGCCATGATGATGCTGATCCCCGAGGCCTGGGCGGGCAATCCGCTGATGGACGAGGACCGGCGCGCCTTCTACGAATACCACGCCGCGCTGATGGAGCCGTGGGACGGCCCGGCCGCTGTCGCCTTCACCGACGGGCGTCAGATCGGCGCCACGCTCGACCGCAACGGTTTGCGTCCGGCCCGCTATCTCGTGACCGACGACGGCCTCGTCGTAATGGCCTCGGAAATGGGCGTTCTGCCGATCCCGCAGGAAAAGATCATCGCCAAATGGCGCCTGCAGCCGGGCAAGATGCTGCTCGTCGACCTCGAACAGGGCCGCATCGTCTCCGACGACGAGATCAAGAAGACGCTGTCCAACTCCCATCCTTACAAGGATTGGCTGAAGCGCACCCAGATCGTTCTGGAGGATTTGAAGCCGGTCGAGGCGCGCTCGACGCGCGCCGACGTGTCGCTTCTCGATCGCCAGCAGGCCTTCGGCTACACGCAGGAAGACACCGCCATCCTGATGGCGCCGATGGCCGTCACCGGACAGGAGCCAGTCGGCTCGATGGGGACGGATACGCCGATCTCGGCTTTGTCGTCCAAGTCGAAGCTGCTCTACACCTATTTCAAGCAGAACTTCGCCCAGGTCACCAACCCGCCGATCGATCCGATCCGCGAGGAGCTGGTGATGAGCCTCGTCTCCTTCATCGGCCCGCGTCCGAACATTCTCGATCACGAGGGCACCGCCAACAAGAAAAGGTTGGAGGTGCGCCAGCCGATCCTGACCAACGACGATCTCGAAAAAATCCGCTCCATCGGCCATATCGAGGACGCGTTCGACACCAAGACGCTCGACATCACCTATGACGCGACGCTCGGCGCCGACGGTATGGCGGACATGATCGTGCGGTTGTGCGAGCGCGCCGAAACGGCGGTGACCGGCGGCTACAACATCATCGTCCTGTCCGATCGCATGGTTGGTGCCGACCGCATTCCGATCCCGGCGCTGCTGGCGACGGCGGCGGTGCACCATCACCTGATCCGCAAGGGTCTGCGCACTTCAGTCGGCCTCGTTGTCGAGACCGGCGAAGCGCGCGAAGTGCATCATTTCGCTCTGCTTGCCGGCTACGGCGCTGAAGCGATCAATCCCTACCTCGCTTTCGAGACCCTGGCTGACATGGCGGACGAGTTTCCCGCCGAGGTCGATGGTTACGAGGCGGTCAAGCGCTACATCAAGTCGGTCGACAAGGGCCTGCTGAAGGTCATGTCGAAAATGGGCATTTCGACCTATCAATCTTATTGCGGCGCGCAGATATTCGACGCCATCGGCTTGTCGAAGTCGCTGGTCGACGCCTATTTCACAGGCACGGCGACGCCGATCGAAGGCGTCGGTCTCATGGAAATCGCCGAGGAAACCGTCGATCGCCATCGCCAGGCCTTCGGCAACGCGGCGATCTATCGCGCTTCGCTCGACATCGGCGGCGAATACGCCTTCCGCATGCGCGGCGAGGCGCACAACTGGACGCCGCAGTCGGTGTCCTTGCTGCAACATGCCGTGCGCGGTAATTCGGCCGAGAAATATCGCGCTTTCGCCAAGGCGCTCAACGAGCAGTCCGAACAACTTCTGACAATTCGCGGCCTGTTCCGCATCAAGGGCGCCGACGAAGACGGCCGCAAGCCTTTGACGGTCGACGAAGTCGAGCCGGCGAGCGAAATCGTCAAGCGTTTCGCCACCGGCGCGATGTCCTACGGCTCGATCTCGCGCGAGGCGCACACCACGCTCGCCATCGCCATGAACCGCATCGGCGGCAAGTCGAACACCGGCGAGGGCGGCGAGGAATCGGACCGGTTCAAGCCGCTGCCCAACGGCGATTCGATGCGCTCGGCGATCAAGCAGGTGGCGTCCGGCCGTTTCGGCGTGACCACGGAATATCTGGTCAATTCCGACATGATCCAGATCAAGATGGCGCAGGGCGCAAAGCCGGGCGAGGGCGGACAATTGCCCGGCCACAAGGTCGACGCGATCATCGCCAAGGTTCGTCACTCGACGCAGGGCGTCGGCCTGATTTCGCCGCCGCCGCATCACGACATCTACTCGATCGAAGATCTCGCGCAGCTCATTTACGATCTGAAAAACGTCAATGTGCGCGCGAAGATTTCGGTCAAGCTGGTTTCGGAAGTGGGCGTCGGCACGGTGGCGGCGGGCGTGTCCAAGGGCCGCGCCGATCACGTGACGATTTCAGGCTTTGAGGGCGGCACCGGCGCATCGCCGCTGACCTCGATCAAGCATGCCGGCAGCCCATGGGAAATCGGCCTCGCCGAAACGCATCAGACGCTGGTGCTCAACCGCCTGCGTTCGCGCATCGCCGTACAGGTCGACGGAGGCCTGCGCACCGGCCGCGACGTTGTGGTCGCCGCTCTTCTTGGCGCCGACGAATTCGGCTTCGCCACGGCGCCCTTGATCGCCGCCGGCTGCATCATGATGCGCAAGTGCCATCTCAACACCTGCCCGGTGGGCGTCGCCACGCAGGACCCGGTCCTGCGCAAGCGTTTCGTCGGTCAGCCCGAGCACGTCATCAATTACTTCTTCTTCGTCGCCGAGGAAGTCCGCGAACTGATGGCGAAACTCGGCTATCGCAGTTTCGACGAAATGATTGGGCAGATGCAGATGCTCGACAAGGATCGGGCCATTCAACACTGGAAGGCCAACGGTCTCGACTTCACCAAGCTGTTCCATAAGCCGGCGCCGCTCGACGGCCAGACGATCTTCCATTCCGAAGTTCAAGATCACATGCTCGATAAGGCGCTCGACAAGGCGCTTATCGCCAAGGCGGCGCCCGCCATCGAGCGCGGCGCGCCGGTGCGGATCGAAACCGATATCTGCAACATCAACCGTAGCGTCGGCGCCATGCTGTCGGGCGAGATCGCCTGTATATACGGCCACGCCGGCCTGCCGGACGACACCGTGCATATCAGGGCGAGCGGCGTCGCGGGCCAGAGCTTCGGCGCGTGGCTCGCGCATGGCGTGACCCTGGAGCTGGAAGGCGAGGCCAACGACTATGTCGGCAAGGGTCTGTCGGGCGGACGCATCGTCATCTATCCGCCGCGCCAGGCGACGCAAATCGTGCCGGAGCATTCGATCATCGTCGGCAACACTGTGCTTTACGGCGCCATCTCCGGCGAGGTCTATTTCCGCGGCGTCGCCGGCGAGCGTTTCGCCGTGCGTAATTCCGGCGCCATCGCCGTTGTCGAAGGCGTCGGCGATCATGGCTGCGAATATATGACCGGCGGCATCGTCGTGGTGCTCGGGCAGACCGGCCGCAACTTCGCCGCCGGAATGTCGGGCGGCATCGCCTATGTCCTCGACGAGGACGGCAGCTTCGCGACGCGCTGCAATCTGTCGATGGTCGATCTGGAGCCGGTTGAGGAGGAAGAAGACCTCAATCAGCGCCTCATGCATCAGGGCGGCGATCTCGAAGGCCATGGCCGCGTCGACGTGATGAGCGACATGACGCGGTTCGACGCCGAGCGTCTGCGCCAGTTGATCCAGAGTCACCTGCGCTATACCGGCTCGACGCGCGCCAAGGAAATTTTGGATAATTTCGACGCCTACAAGCCGAAGTTCCGCAAGGTCATGCCGGTCGAATACCGCCGCGCATTGGCGGAGCTTCTGGCGCAGAACGAACAGCGGCCGCTCGCCGCCGCGGGGGAATGATATGGGAAAGGTGACCGGCTTCCTCGAGATCGACCGGCAGGACCGTAAATATAAGCCTGCCGCCGATCGCATTCGCCATTACAACGAATTCGTCATTCCGCTGTCCGAGGACGTCACCCGCGATCAGGCGGCGCGCTGCATGAACTGCGGCATTCCCTATTGCCACAACGGCTGTCCGGTGAACAACCAGATTCCGGATTGGAACGATCTGGTCTATCGCGGCGATTGGGAAGAGGCGGCGCGCAATCTGCACTCAACCAATAATTTTCCGGAATTCACCGGGCGCGTCTGCCCGGCGCCCTGCGAGGCGTCCTGCACGCTCAACCTTGACGACAGCCCGGTGACGATCAAGACGATCGAATGCGCCATTGTCGACAAGGCCTGGGAAAACGGCTGGATTGCGCCGGAAATCGCCAAAGCCAGGACCGGCAAGAAGGTCGCCGTCATCGGCTCCGGTCCCGCCGGCCTCGCCGCCGCGCAGCAATTGGCGCGCGCCGGCCATGACGCGCATGTCTTCGAGAAGAACGCCAAGGCGGGCGGCTTGCTGCGCTACGGCATTCCCGATTTCAAAATGGAAAAGAGTCTGATCGACCGCAGGGTCGCGCAGATGGAGGCCGAGGGCGTGACGTTTCACTACAACGCCCATATCGGCGTCACGGTTCCCGCATCGCGGATCGTCGACGAATACGACGCGGTGATTCTGACCGGCGGCGCCGAGAAGCCGCGCGATTTGCCGATTCCCGGACGCGATCTTTCCGGCGTGCATTTCGCCATGGATTTCCTGCCGCAGCAAAACCGCCGCGTCTCGCGCGAATCCAACGGTCCGGAGGCGCCCATTCTGGCCTCTGGTAAGCATGTCGTGGTGATCGGCGGCGGCGACACCGGCTCCGACTGCATCGGCACCTCGGTGCGTCAGGGCGCTCTGTCGGTGACGCAGCTCGAAATCATGCCGAAGCCGCCGGAAAAGGAAAACAAGCTGCAGTCCTGGCCGGAATGGCCGCTGAAGCTGCGCACCTCGTCGTCACATCAGGAAGGCGCGGAGCGCGACTTCGCCGTGATGACCAAGGAAATCCTCGGCGAGAACGGCGTCGTCAAGAAGATCCGCTGCGTGCGCGTCGACGCCAAGATGGCGCTGATCGAGGGCTCGGAATTCGAATTGCGCGCCGATCTGGTGCTGCTGGCGATGGGATTCGTTTCGCCGCCGCCCGAAGGTCTGCTGCAACAATTGGGCGTGAAGCTCGACGCGCGCGGCAATGTTGAAGCCAATGTCGAGCAATACAAGACGAGCGTCGCCAAGGTCTTCGCCGCCGGCGACATGCGGCGCGGCCAGTCACTGGTGGTCTGGGCGATCCGTGAAGGGCGTCAGAGCGCGCGGGCGGTCGACGAATTCCTGATGGGATCGAGCGATCTGCCGCGCTGAGGCGCGCCCAGACAGCGTAAATTCCGAATCCGGAACGATTTACGCCGCAGCTTAGGTTGGTCGGGCTAGGCGGTTGCAAACCGCTTCGCGTGAACGACGCGGCGAGGCGGCGACGCGATAACCGTCATGCGGGCTTTCCAACGCCATTTGCATTCCGCGGCTTTTTGCCCTATAGCAACGCTGCTGCATCGCAGCATCGGCGTCCCGGCGCATAGGGCGGTCCAAGCGACCGTCGCCCGGTTGAACGCCGCAAATCTCTCGGCAGCTCAATCTATGCGGGGCGGTCTTTAGACATGTCCTTTGGCGCGCGTCATCCTATGACGCGTGCGTTTGGGCTTACAGAAAGTTCAAAACTTGACGAAATTTTCCGATCTCGGCCTGCCCGAGACCATTTTGCGCGCGCTTGCCCGTGAAGGCTACGAAACCCCCACGCCGATTCAGGCCCAGGCCATTCCGCCGCTGCTGCAAGGCGCCGATCTGCTCGGCATCGCACAGACCGGCACCGGCAAGACCTGCGCGTTCGCCACGCCGATCATCTCGCGCCTTCTGGCCTTTCCGCAGGCGCCGCGTCCCAAGCACACGCGCGTTCTGGTGCTGGCGCCGACGCGCGAACTCGCCGCGCAGATCGGCGAGAGCTTCAAAACTTACGCGCGTTTCGCTAATCTGCGCGTGGCGGTGATTTTCGGCGGCGTCGGCTTCGGTCCGCAGTTGAAGGCGCTGCACGGCGGCCTCGACATTCTGGTCGCCACCCCGGGGCGCCTCATCGACCACATGACGTCAGGCGATCTGCGTCTCGACGCCACGACGACAGTAGTGCTCGACGAAGCCGATCACATGCTCGACCTCGGCTTTCTGGTGCCGATCCGCAAGATCTTCCAGCGTTTGCCCAAGACGCGCCAGACGCTGTTCTTCTCGGCCACCATGCCGGCCGAAATCGCCACGCTCGCAGGCGAAATGCTGCACAATCCGGTGAAAGTGTCGGTGGCGCCGGCGGCGACCGCCGCCCAGCGCGTCGTGCAGGAGATCATTCATATTGAGGCCGCCGGCAAGCGCGCGGTTCTCGTCGAATTGCTCAAGCGCCCGGATTTCTCGCGCTCCATCGTCTTCACCAGAACCAAACGCGGCGCCGATCGCGTCGCCGAGGCGCTGGAGGACGCGGGCCTTTCGGCCGCCGCCATCCACGGCAACAAGAGTCAGAATCAGCGCCAACGCGCGCTCGACGGCTTCAAGGCCGGCAAGGTCGCGGTGCTCGTCGCCACCGATATCGCCGCGCGCGGCATCGATGTCGACAACATCAGCCATGTCGTCAATTTCGAGTTGCCGGAAGTGCCGGAAGCTTACGTCCATCGCATCGGCCGCACCGCGCGCGCCGGCGCTGAAGGCGTCGCCATCTCGCTGTGCGACAATTCCGAGCGGGCCTATCTGCGCGCGATCGAGAAGTTGACGCGCCAGTCGATCCCGGCGACCGACCGCAGGGTCAATCCGAATGCGCCGGAGACGGCGCCTGTCCAAGCGCGCGGCGGCCACCGGCCCGGTCCGAACAATCGGGCCAATCCGCGTCACGACGACCCGCGCCGCGCCGGCGCGCCGTCCCGCCAGGGCGTTCACGGCCGCAACGAAGGCGCCCGCAATGAACGGCCGCGCTCCCCTCAGGGTGAGCGTCCGGCAGGCGGCGGCCCGCGCCGCGAATTCTCGCGCAATCGGCCGCAGCAGGGCTGAAACGCACGAAGCGTAAAATCCGACGCCGGGCCAAAAGCCCGGCGTTTTCGTTCAAACATGCTCTAATGGCCCTCATACGCCAGCAATGCGCGCACCGGCACGCCGAGACTGCGGATTTTGTCGGCGCCGCCCAGTTCCGGCAGGTCGATGACGAAACAGGCGGCGACGATTTCCGCGCCGATCCGGGTCAGCAATTTCACGGCGCCTTCGGCGGTGCCGCCGGTGGCGATCAGATCGTCGACCAGCAACACGCGCTCGCCGGGCTTGATCGCGTCTTCGTGCATCTCCATCTCGTCGACGCCGTATTCGAGGCTGTAGGCGATGGATACGGTGGTGTGCGGCAATTTGCCCTTTTTGCGGATTGGCACGAAGCCGGCGGACAATTGATGCGCCACCGCGCCGCCGAGAATGAAGCCGCGCGCCTCCATGCCGGCGATCTTGTCGATCTTCGTCCCGGCGTAGGGATGCACCAGTTCGTCGATGGACCGCCGGAATGTCCGCGCATCGCCCAGCAAAGTGGTGATGTCACGGAACATGACGCCCGCCTTGGGGTAATTGGGGATGGTGCGGATGGCTTGTTTCAGTTCGCTTTCGAGACTCATGACCTGTCCTGTCCGCACGGCGTTTGCGCCAAGCTGAGGCCTGCCTTTTGGCAAGCTGTTGAAAGACGCCGCCCGGCGCTCTCGTCCTTCGATTCTCCATGGCGGCTTGCTCAGAACGAGGGCCGCCGCGCCGATTACGCTCAACTTCTCATGCCGAGCAGCGATGCGAAGCGTCTCGTCCCGAACCAACGGGATCAGCGCCGCCATTGTTCAGCAGCCGTCCAAAAAATCAACCGCACGGACGAAGATTGACGCGCTTTGCCGACGCGCCTAACACGGCGGGTCTGACGGTCCCTCGCCAACGGGGATCGACAGGGAGTGCGGTCGCGTCAGCCGATCCGAAACCGTAGCTGTCCTTGCGCCTGTGAATAGGCAGCCGGACGCTATCAAGCCTTTGATCCGCTATGGATCGGGAAGGGCGCGCGGCGCAGAGGCTATCGGGCGGTGTGTTCCATTTTGTTGCGGAGTTCGCATGAGCGAGGCAAAGCCAATTTTCAGCGCCGAATTTCGTCAGCAATTGGCGCAGTTGATCGCCTGGAGGCGCGATGTGCGCCGGTTCCGACCCGATCCGGTGCCAGAGGCGTTGATCGACGAATTGCTCGATCTGGCGCAATTGTCGCCCTCGGTCGGCAATAGTCAGCCCTGGCGGTTCATTCGCGTGCAAAGCGCGCCGATGCGCGCCGCCATTCGCGCCAATTTTCTGAAATGCAACGAAGAGGCTTTGGCGGTCCATACCGGCGCGAAAGCGGAGATTTACGCGCGATTGAAACTGGAAGGGATCGACGTTGCGCCGGTGCAATTCGCCGTCTTTTGCGATAGCGCGACGGCGCAGGGCCACGGGCTCGGCTCGCGGACGATGCCGGAAGTGCTGGATTATTCGGTCGCTGGGATGATCTCCTGTCTGTGGCTGGCGGCGCGCGCGGCAGAGCTCGGGCTTGGCTGGGTGTCCATTCTCGATCCGCGCGAGGTCGTCCAAACGCTCGGCGTTCCAGCAAGCTACAAGCTGATCGCCTATCTCTGCCTTGGCTGGCCGCAGGAGGAACATAACGTGCCCGAATTGGTGCGCGTCGGCTGGCAGGATCGAACAAATCTTGGGCGTCAAACGCCCTGCGTTTGACGCTGCTGCGGTCCAGCCCTCCTGGTTTCACGGTTTCGAGTCGGCGTTCAATGGCCGAAGGAATCGGCGTCGAACATTTGCGGATCCGGCCGATCGAGCGCGTCGAGCGCAGCCATTTCAGGCGCCGACAAGGAAAAGCTGAACACGTCGAGGTTTTCGGCCAGACGCTTCGGATCGCTCGATTTCGGCGCCGGAACAAAGCCGCGCTGCACGTGCCAGCGCAGAACAATTTGCGCCGGCGTGCGGGCGTGGTGTTTGGCTATGGCGTTGATGGCGGGATCGGCAAGCAATTGGCCGGCGCGGCCGATCGGACTCCAGCTTTCGGTGACGACGCCTTTGGCCTGATGGATGGCGACGAGATCGTCGCGACGATGATAGGGATCGAGCTGAATTTGGTTGACGTGCGGAATCAGGCCGGCGTCGAACAGTTTCTGCAAATGCGCGGGTTTGAAGTTCGAAACGCCGATCGCGCGAACCACGCCGGCGGCCAGAAGGCGTGTCATTCCCTGAAAGGCTTCGAGGTAGCGATCCTGATCCGGATTGGGCCAGTGGATTAGCAAAAGATCGATATAGTCCAGCGACAGCCGTTGCAGGCTCGCCTCGCAAGCGGCGCGCGCGCCGTCCTGACTATGCCATTTGCGATTGAATTTCGTCGTGACGAACACATCCGACCGCGCCACGCCGGATTGGCGCAGGCCTTCGCCGACGCCGCGTTCGTTGCCGTAGTTTTCGGCCGTGTCGATCAGCCGGTAGCCGATCTTGAGCGCGTGCGTCACGGCGATCGCCGCTTGCGCGTCGTTCATCGGCCATGTGCCCAGCCCCAATTGCGGCATCTTGACGCCATTGGCCAAAGTAAGGGCGGGCGCGGGATTGAGGGCTTCGATCATGTTTGGCCTTGGTGTTTTGCGAGGACGAAACGGCGCGTCTCGATGCGTCGGATAAAGGATAGCGCTCTGTTTCGCGACCAATCAACCTTTTGCAAAGTCGATCGGCGCGTCGAAAATTCGCGCTAGTTGCCGGCGACCTGGGTCGCGTAAGGCGCTTTCGCCATCAAGGCGTCGATTCGTTCGCGTTCGCGCTTGAACTCGGTCAGCAGGCGTCCGTCGAATTCGCGTGTGCGCGCCAGTTTGACACGCAACGGGTCGACATAGTGGCCGTTGACGATAACTTCGTAGTGCAGATGCGGCCCTGTCGCCAGACCGCTGGCGCCGAGATAGCCGACGACCTGTCCTTGGCGCACGTGGACGCCTTCCTTGACGCTGCGCCCGAAGCCGGACATGTGGTTGTAGGTGGTCACATAGCCGTTGGCGTGTTGGATTTCGACGCGGCGGCCATAGCCCGACGTCCAGCCGGCCTTGATGATGACGCCGGCGCCGGCGGCGAAGATCGGCGTTCCGATCGGCGCGGCCCAGTCGACGCCGTTATGCGGGCGCGAATAATGCAGGATCGGATGGAAGCGCATGCCGAAACCCGAGCGCAATTCACCTGCGGCGATCGGCTTTCTGATCAGAAACTTGCGGGATGAGCGGCCGTTTTCGTCGTAATAGTCGACGAGTTGGTCGTCGTTGGTCTTGAAGCGATAATATTTATGCGTCTCGCCGCGCGTGGTGATCGCCGCGTAGAGCAAGTCGCCTTTGGAGGCGTCGGCGTCCTCGCCCTCGTCGTAAAAGGCTTCGATCGAATCGCCCGCCGCGACGGACCGCTGGAAGTCGACGTCATTGCCGAACGTGCGCACCAGCTGATCGATGATGGGCTTTGGAATATCCTGTTTCAGCGCCGTCTCGTAGAGCGAATTGTAAAGGCGCATGCCGCCTTCATCGCTCGCGTCGTCGCCGGAATCGGCGTCTGGATTGGTCTGCGGCTTTTTCGGCGCCGCCACCTGTGGCGGCGCCTTGTCGATCAGCAGATAACGGCCCGAATCGGCCAGCGCCGCCGTCGCCATCAGGGATTCGTCGGCATAGACGGATACGCGCGCCAGTTGCGGCTTCTGATCCGGGCTGTCGGCTTCGATAAAGGACAGTTTGATCTTGCGCCCCTCGGCGACGGGACTGCCGCCGCGAGAGCCGAGCGCCGCGCTCACCGAGGCGATATCGGCTTCGTCCACGCCATTGGCGCGCAAAACGTCCGCTATGTCTTCGCCGCGTTTGGCGATCACCAGTCTTTCCAGGGATACGGCCGCCTTGCCGCTGCTTTGCAACGGAGGAGCGGATTTTGGCGCGAGCGTGACGTTTTCCGGCACCATGCGCACTTCGATCGAGGAGAAGGGGGAATTGATCGACGACACGCCCGGCGTGGCGTAGGCGAGGGGGCCGTCGATCGGATCGAGCGCGGCGCGGCTGGTTCGCATTAGCAAGAGCTGCGGAGGGAGGGGCACAGGCGGTTTGGCGCCCGCCGCCAAAGCGTTTTTGATGTGCTCGGCGACTTGGGCGCGCACTTCCTCGATGGACAGCTGGGCGATGTTGGGGTTGAGCTCTTCCTTGGCGAGGTCGCGCGTGACGAAGGCGACTTCCGCGACGTCCTGTTCCGGCCCTGGATCGGGGGCCTCGGCGGCGTTGCGCGAATCCGCCAGAAGTTTGAGCGGATTGAACTCTGGCACTTCATCGCTGAATTCGGTCTCGGCCAGCGCCAACGTCGTTGAAACTCTGGTGAAGGCGCGCGTGCGAACCACTTCATGGTCGCCAATCTTGAGCGTCGTCGGCGTTTTGAACGTCTGTTTGGCGGCGATGATATTGATGGATTTCACCAACCGGTCGCCTTTGCGCGGATTGACAGGCGCGTCTTCGGGATTGTCCTTGCGGCTGATCAGAGCCCGTTCGGGCGCCTCGGCGAAGTTGGACTGCCGGCCGAAGGCGGCGTAAATCGACGCGCCGATCAGCAGGGCGCCAGTCAACCCGGTCAACGCCGTTCCGGTCAGCCAGCGCAGCGAAATGCGCCGATGTTCATCGGGCGTGTGCTGACCGCCCTGCGCTTCGATCGCAGGCTCGATCCCCAGATCGACGGCAAGGACCGACCGCGCCGCGAGAGCGCTTTTTCCGGGGATCAGCCTTTGCGGACGCACGTGCGTTTCGCTCTTCGGCAGCCAGGATCAATCGGCAAGTCTTGCGCCATAACTTGTAAGTCCGCTCCTGTTCCGCCAAACCCGAGTCGCATCTCGCTTCAAGATTGCACGAAGCCTGTCGAACATGGCTCAAATGCGGCGCGAGCGTCGCAAGCCGCGTCCCGCGATGCGGCGCAACCATCGCTACCGCGTGCGCAATGCGCGCGCAAGCGCGTTGGGGCGCCTTCCCCCGCGCCGCGCGGACCAATTCGCGGGTTTGAAAAAAAATCTGTCATTTTTCCCGAATTGGCTTGACTAATATTCTTATGAGGACCTATAAGGCGGCCATCGACGGCGTCGCCGTGCATGAACGGCGGGCGCTGACGCGTCTTCATTTGAGCCTTATCTGGTTCTACTGGCTTTTAGCCAGGGTGGAGTTTTGTTTGCGTTTTGCGGTCTGGCGGGTGTAAGCTTGTCGGTTCTGGTCGATATGCTGTTTGACAATTGAATCGGAAGAAAGAGAAACGTGGACGGCGGAAGTCCTTGCGGTTTCTGGCGCTTAATTGCGTTAGGGACGTATAGAGACAAGCCGACGGTCACGTATTTTCAAGAACACCGAGGTTTTTGATCCGCGAGGATTGAAGGACCGGTGTGCTTGGAACTCGTCGCAACCGGGACCTTTCGGGGTTCTGGATTGTTTTATGACAGTGACTAGTCGGGACGAAATCTCAATACAACTTGAGAGTTTGATCCTGGCTCAGAACGAACGCTGGCGGCAGGCCTAACACATGCAAGTCGAACGCCCTGGCGACAGGGAGTGGCAGACGGGTGAGTAACACGTGGGAACATACCCTTTGGTTCGGAACAACTCAGGGAAACTTGAGCTAATACCGGATAAGTCGGCAACGAGAAAAATTCATCGCCGAAGGATTGGCCCGCGTCCGATTAGCTAGTTGGTGTGGTAATGGCGCACCAAGGCGACGATCGGTAGCTGGTCTGAGAGGATGATCAGCCACATTGGGACTGAGACACGGCCCAAACTCCTACGGGAGGCAGCAGTGGGGAATATTGGACAATGGGCGCAAGCCTGATCCAGCCATGCCGCGTG
>CAVTNU010000007.1:62500-132449 GCA_963736175.1 uncultured Alphaproteobacteria bacterium
GATCACGTCGGCTTCGCCGAAGTCCTTGTATTCGAGGGAACCCTTGATGAGACGCAGGCGCTGCGCCTTCTGCTCTTCGCTGAGGCGGCCGCGCTTGACCATGACGGCGTAGACGGCGTCGATGTTGGCGAGGCCGCGCTTCAAGCCCTCCTCGCTGGCGTCGATGATCGTCGTCGGTATCCCGGCGTTGGCGAAACAAATGGCGATGCCGCCGCCCATCGTTCCAGCGCCGACAATACCGGCGGCCTTGATCGGACGCGCCCTGGCGTCGCTTGGAATGTCGGTGATCTTGCGGGTTTCGCGCTCGGCGAAGAACACGTGAATGGCGCCTTTGCTCTCCGGCGAGGCTTTGGCGCCGTTGACCAGCTTTTCTTCAAGCAGCAGACCGTCGGCAAGCGTCGTCGTCGTCGAAGCGCGCACCGCTTCGATCGCCGTCAACGCCGCTACACGGTTCGGATAAAGCTTTTTCGCCAGCTCGCTCGCGCGCGCGAAAACGGCGTCCGCGGCGCTGGCCGGATCGACCGGACGCTCGCCGGTGCGGCGTGGTCCTTTGCCTTGCGCGATAAGGGATTTGGCGAAAGCGATCGCGCCGGCGCGCGCCTCGCCGTCGAAGATGGCGTCGATGACGCCCAGTTCCAGCGCCGTTTTGGCGTCGATCGGCTTGGCGCTGACGATCATTTCCAGCGCCTTTTCCGCGCCGATCAAGCGCGGCAGTCGCTGCGTGGCGCCGGCGCCGGGAATGATGCCGAGCGTGACTTCGGGCAGGCCGAAGCGCGAGCCGGGCGCGGCGACGCGGTAATGACAGGCTAGCGCGATTTCGAGACCGCCGCCCAGCGAGGTTCCATGCATGGCGGCGACGACTGGGACGCCCAGGGCCTCAAAGCGCCCGAACAGCGCGCGATATTCGGCTTCCTTCGGCGGTCCGTCGAATTCGCCGATGTCGGCGCCGGAAAAGAATGTGCTACCGGCGCAGGCCAGGACCACCGCTCGTGCGCCGGCAAGCGCGGCGATTTCGTTCAAGGCCTGGTCGAGGCCGGCGCGAACGGCCGCCGTGATGGTGTTGACCGGCGGACTGTCCACCGTGATGACGGCGACGCCGTCCTCAAGAACGACGCTGGCGATTTTGGCTTCCGGCATGTTCATCCTCCCTGCTCGTCGCCCGCATTGGGCGTTCGACGCGCGCCCGATCCGGGTCGTCGGCGCGTGGTCGTTTGTTTATTATTATGATACATAACAATCGCACTGGCAACTCGCCGACAATTGCGGTTTGGGACGATGTCGCCGATCCGCTAGGCTGGCGGTCCGCTAGTCTGAAAAGACTTTTGTCAGGGGATTGCGCAGATGAATTTGGCGACCAACGCCCGCACGGGCGGTCAGATCCTGGTGGATCAGCTTGTCGCGCAAGGCGTCGAGCACGTGTTTTGCGTGCCCGGCGAATCCTATCTGGCGGCGCTCGACGCCTTTCATGATTCGCCGATCGCGCTGACCGTATGCCGTCAGGAAGCGGGCGCGGGCATGATGGCGGACGCCGCGGCGCGGCTGACCGGGCGGCCGGGAATCGCCTTTGTGACGCGCGGGCCGGGCGCGACCAACGCAGCTCACGCCATCCATATTGCTGAGCACGACAGCGTGCCGATGATTTTGTTCATCGGCCAGATCGGCCGCTCCATGAGCGAACGTGGCGCGTTTCAGGAAATGGACTATCGGGCCTTTTTCGGCTCGACAACCAAATGGGCGATGCAGGTCGACGATCCCGCCCGCATCCCCGAGATCGTCTCGCGCGCCTTTCACGTCGCCATGCAGGGCCGCCCGGGTCCGGTCGTGATCGCGCTGCCCGAGGATATGTTGACGCAACAGGCGCATGTCGCCGACGCCCTGCGCGTCGATCCGGTCGACATCTGGCCGGGCGAGGCGCAAATGGAGCAGGCGCGGGCGTTTCTGTTGGCGGCGCACAGGCCTGTCATCCTGGTGGGCGGCGGCGACTGGAGCGGCGAGGCGGTCGCCGCGCTCGTGCAATTCGCCGAACGCTTCGATCTGCCGGTCGCGGCCTCGTTTCGTCGCGCGACCCTGTTCCCCAACGATCATCCCTGTTACGTCGGCGAATTGGGTCTGGGCGCCAACGCGAAGCTGAAAACTCTGTTCGAAACGGCCGATCTCGTCCTGTCGATCGGCGCTCGGATGGCGGAAGTGCCTTCGCAGGGCTATTCGCTGTTCGAGATTCCCAATCCGCGTCAGAAGCTTATTCACGTCCACCCCGATTCCGGCGAGATCGGCCGCGTCTATCGCCCAGAGCTTGGAATTATCGCCAGTTCGCGCGCTTTCGCTCTGCGCCTCGGGGCCATGCAGGCGCCGTCCGTTCGCCCCTGGGCGTCGCGGCGCGCGCAAGCCAGGCAGGACTACCTGCAATGGACCGAGGCCGCGCCGCGCGGTCCCGGCCCGACGCAACTGGGCGACATCATGATTTTCTTGCGCGAACGCCTGCCGGCGGACGCGATCATCGCCAATGGCGCGGGTAATTTCACTATCTGGATCGGGCGGTTTTTGCGCTTTCGGCAATTTGCGACGCAATTGGCGCCGGTGTCTGGTTCGATGGGTTACGGAGCGCCCGCCGCCGTGGCGGCCAAACGGCTTTACCCCGACCGTCTGGTCGTCTGTTTCTGCGGCGACGGCGATTTTTTGATGAACGGGCAGGAATTCGCCACCGCCGTGCAATACGACCTGGCCATTCTTGTCGTCGTGATCGACAACGGCATGTACGGCACGATCCGCATGCATCAGGAGCGGCGCTATCCCGGGCGGGAGACCGCGACGTTCCTGCGCAATCCCGATTTCGCCGCCTACGCCCGCGCTTTCGGCGGGTATGGCGAAACGGTCGAGCGCACCGAGGATTTCGCCCCCGCGTTCGAGCGCGCGCTGGCCAGCGGGCGTCCGGCCATCGTCCATGTCCGGGTCGATCCCGAGGCGATTACGCCGACGGCGACTCTCGATGGGCTGCGTCAGGCGGCGTTGAACGATTTGAAAGCCTGAACCGGACGGGTGATATGGCGTTTTCGACCGCGGCGAGGCGAAAAGCGCCTTTACAAGATCGCCGCTGCGATCTAGGCCCTGTGTCGTAAATAATTCGCGAATCTGTCACAAATGCGAGGGCGCCATGCTGGGCTGGTTTCAGGCGTTGATGCCGAAGGAAGATCGTTTTTTTGATCTTTTCGAACGGCACGCGCAGATTCTTGTCGAAGGCGCGGGCGCGCTTCGCGATGTGCTCGATGGCGGCGCCAACGCGCCGCTGAACTGCGTCAAGGTCGCTCAACTTGAAAACGAGGCCGACGCCGTCGCCCGCGAGGTGCTGCTCGCCGTGCGCCGCACCTTTATTACCCCCTTCGACCGCAGCGACATTCGCGATCTGATCAACGATATGGACGACGCCATCGATCAGATGCACCAGACGACCAAGGCGATCACCTTGTATGAAGTGACCGCCTTCGAGCCGCTGATGGGGCAGTTGGGCGATCTCATCGTGCAGGCGGCGCAATTGACGGCGCAGTCGGCGCCGCTGTTGCGCGCCATCAACGCCAATGCGTCCAAGCTTGCCGTCGCCGGCGAGGAAATGTCGCGTCTGGAGGAATTATCCGACCAGCTGCACGACCAAGGGATCAAGGAGCTTTACCGCCAGCACAGGCAATTGGACCCGATGGCCTATATCGTCGGCGCCGAGATTTACGGCCATCTGGAAAAGGTGGTCGACGGCTTTGAGGATGTCGCCAACCGCATCGGCGCCATCGTCCTAGAACATATTTGAACCGCGATGACGAGCGCCCTGTTTTTTCTCTATGCGCTGATCGCGATCGCGCTCGCCTTTGATTTCCTCAATGGCTTGCACGACGCCGCCAATTCGATCGCAACCATTGTTTCGACGCGCGTCCTGCGTCCGCGATACGCGGTGTTCTGGGCGGCTTTCTTCAACTTCATCGCCTTCGCCGTATTCGGCCTGCATGTCGCGCAAACCGTCGGCAGCGGCATCGTCTCGACCGCGGTCGTCGACGACCGGCTGATTTTCGCGGCGCTTATGGGGGCGATTTTCTGGAACGTGTTCACCTGGCTGCTCGGCATTCCCTCGTCTTCATCGCACGCTCTGATCGGCGGTCTGGTTGGATCCGCGGTGGCCAAGGCGGGAACCGGCGCCATCGTCTGGAGCGGTTTGGGCAAAACCGGCGCGGCGATATTTCTCTCGCCGGCTTTGGGCTTTTTTCTGGCGCTGGCGCTGGTGCTCGCCGTCTCCTGGCTGTCCGTTCGCTCGACGCCGCCGTCGGTCGATTCGACCTTCCGCATTTTGCAATTTGCTTCCGCATCTCTCTATTCATTGGGGCACGGCGGCAACGATGCGCAAAAAACCATGGGCGTCATCGCCGTCCTTCTTTATGCGCATGGGATGACAGGCGCGACGTTTCATGTGCCCTTCGCCGTGGTGATCGCCTGCCAGATCGCGATGGCGCTCGGCACTTTGTTCGGCGGCTGGCGCATCGTGCGCACGATGGGGTCGAAAATTACCCGGCTGTCGCCGATGCAGGGCTTTTGCGCCGAGACGGGCGGGGCTCTGACGCTGTTTTTGGCGACGGGGCTGGGCGTGCCCGTATCCACAACGCACACGATCACCGGCGCTATTGTGGGCGTCGGCGCGGCGCGGCGTATTTCCGCTGTGCGTTGGAACGTCGCTAAGGATATTGTCATCGCCTGGGTGTTGACGATGCCGATGACGGCGTTCGTCGCCGCTGTCTTTTATGCGCTTGCCGGACTGTTTGCATGATTTGGACGAAGCCACGCAAAAAAAAAGGTCAACCGTCGAAGAAGAAAATCGGCGGCGACGAACCGCGCCAGCAATACGCGGCCTTGCCCTGGCGCGTCGCGGATCAGCTTGAAATCATGCTTCTATCGTCGCGCGAAACGCGGCGGTGGGTCATTCCCAAGGGCTGGCCGATGGCCGGCCGCAAACCCCCGGTCGTCGCCGCCGTCGAGGCGATGGAGGAGGCCGGCTTGGTCGGCGAAATCGAGACCGAGGCTTGCGGACATTTTCATTACAACAAAATTATGCCCAACGGCGCGGCGATCTTGTGCCGGGTCGAGGTCTTCCCCTTGAAAGTCTTGCGCCAGCGCGCCAACTGGCCAGAACGGGAGTTTCGCACGACGCAGTGGTTCAGCGCCGAGGACGCCACCCATTTCGTTCGGGAGCCAGAGTTGCAGGAGTTGATTCGCAACTTTTCCCTACATAAGGCGCTGTGATCCAAACCGACTTGCAAGACGCCGTCGGCGACACGATGTTGCATGAGGGTCGAAAATGCGATCAGCTTGGCGCGGTTCGGCTTTGGCGGCATGCGCCTTGAGGGAATCGCGGCGCCTGCCTCAGCCTTTTGTTTCATCGCATGATCTTGTCCATGAGATCTCGCAGCTTTTCGGGATCGGGCTCCAACAGGAAGAGCGTTCATGTATCCGCAGGTTCAGCTTTATTTCGACGGCGTTTGGCGCGATGGCGCGCGGGGCGAAAGCGAGCCGGTGCTCAATCCGGCGACCGGCCAACCGATCGGCTCCGTTCCGCACGCCGCCCGCGAAGATCTCGACGCGGCGCTTGCCGCCGCGCAGGCCGGTTTCGAGCAATGGCGCCAGGTCGCGCCCTTCGATCGCTACAAGCTGATGCGCAAGGCGGCCGACATCCTGCGCGGGCGCGCCGACGCCATCGGCGCGATCATGACGCTGGAGCAGGGCAAACCGCTCGGCGAGGCCAGGGCCGAAACTTCGTTCGCCGGCGATCTGATCGACTGGTTCGCCGAGGAGGCGCGCCGCACCTATGGCCGCATCGTGCCGCCCAGAATGGGCAATGTGCAGCAAATGGTGGTCAAGGAGCCGGTTGGACCCGTCGCCGCCTTCACGCCCTGGAACTTTCCGATCAATCAGGCGGTGCGCAAGATTTCGGCGGCGATCGCGGCGGGCTGTTCGGTGATCCTGAAAGGTCCGGAGGAGACGCCGGCCTCCTGCATGGAGCTGGTGCGCGCCTATGTCGACGCCGGCCTGCCCAAGGGCGTGCTCAATCTGGTGTTCGGCGCGCCGGCTGAAATCTCCTCCTATCTGATCGCCCATCCGGTCATCCGCAAGATGTCTTTCACGGGCTCGACGGCGGTGGGCAAGCAATTGGCGGCGCTCGCCGGCTTGCACATGAAGCGCGCGACCATGGAGCTGGGCGGCCACGCGCCGGCGATCGTCTTCGAGGACGCCGATCTCGATCTCGCCGTGAAGATTCTCGGCGCCAACAAGTTCCGCAACGCCGGCCAGATATGCATCGCGCCGACGCGCTTTCTCGTGCATGACAGCCTTTATGACGGCTTTGTCGAGAAATTCACCGCTTTCGCCAAGGCGCAGAAGGTCGGCGACGGCATGGACAAGACGACCCGCATGGGCCCGCTCGCCAATCCCCGCCGTGTCGAGGCGATGGACGCTTTCGTCGCCGACGCCGTATCGCATGGCGCCACGGTGCGGACCGGCGGCAAACGCATCGGCAACGAGGGCTTCTTTTTCGAGCCGACGGTGCTGACCGACGTGCCGACGAGCGCGCGGATCATGAATGAGGAGCCGTTCGGGCCAGTCGCGCCGATCGGCCGCTTCTCGACCTTCGAGGAGGCGGCCAAGGAGGCTAACCGCCTGCCTTACGGACTTGCGGCCTACGCCTACACGCGTTCGGCCAAGACGGCGGCGGCGATCGGCTCCGTCATCGAAAGCGGCATGGTCTCGATCAATCATCACGGTCTGGCGCTGCCCGAAGTTCCCTTCGGCGGGGTCAAGGACTCCGGCTACGGTTCGGAAGGCGGACTTGAGGCGATCGAGGCCTATCTGAACACTAAATTCGTCACCCTGGCGAACGTGTGAGCCAAACAGACGCGGCGCGCCCGACGTGGACGGGCGGGCCGCGAACGTGTATTGGCTCGCCTTTCCGCCGATAGAAACCCGAGACGTCCCATGCCCGCATATCGTTCCCGCACTTCGACCCACGGCCGCAACATGGCGGGCGCGCGCGGTCTTTGGCGCGCCACCGGCATGAAGGACGAGGATTTCGGCAAGCCGATCATCGCCGTGGTCAATTCCTTCACGCAGTTCGTGCCGGGCCACATGCATCTCAAGGATCTCGGCCAGATGGTCGCCCGCGAGATCGAAAAAGCGGGCGGCGTCGCAAAGGAATTCAACACGATCGCCATCGACGACGGCATCGCGATGGGCCATTCCGGCATGCTCTATTCCCTGCCGTCCCGCGAAGTGATCGCCGACAGCGTCGAATACATGGTCAACGCGCACTGCGCTGACGCGATGGTGTGCATCTCCAACTGCGACAAGATCACCCCCGGCATGCTGATGGCGTCCCTGCGCCTGAACATTCCGACGGTTTTCGTGTCGGGCGGGCCGATGGAGGCGGGCAAGGTCACGCTCAAGGGCAAGACGCTGGCGGTCGATCTGATCGACGCGATGGTCGCCGCCGCCGATGAAAAGGTTTCTGACGCCGACGTGAGGACGATGGAGCGCTCCGCCTGTCCGACCTGCGGCTCCTGCTCCGGCATGTTCACCGCCAATTCGATGAATTGCCTGACCGAAGCGCTGGGCCTTTCGCTGCCCGGCAACGGCACTCTGGTGGCGACCCACGCTGATCGCAAGGAGCTGTTTCTCGAAGCGGGGCGTCTCTGCGTCGACTTGTGCCGGCGCTATTACGAGCAGAACGACGAGAGCGTTCTGCCGCGCGCCATCGCCACGTTCGAGGCGTTCGAGAACGCCATGACGCTCGACATCGCGATGGGCGGCTCGACCAATACGGTGCTGCATCTTCTCGCCGCAGCCTATGAGGGCGGGGTGAACTTCACCATGGCCGACATCGATCGCCTGTCGCGCCGTGTTCCGGTGCTGTGCAAGGTCGCGCCGTCCGTGCCCGACGTGCATGTCGAGGACGTGCACCGCGCCGGCGGCATTTTCGGCATTCTTGGCGAATTGAACCGGGCCTGTCTGATCAATGCCGGGACCAGAACAGTGCACAGCGCCAGTCTTGCCGAAGGCCTCGCGAAATGGGACGTCAAAGCCAGCAAGGGCAACGCCTTGCGGACGTTCTTCATGGCCGCGCCCGGCGGCGTGCCGACGCAGACGGCCTTCAGCCAGTCGGCGCGCTACGACCATCTCGACGACGACCGTAAAAGCGGCGTGATCCGCGACGCCGAACACGCGTTTTCCAAGGATGGCGGTCTGGCGGTGCTGTTTGGCAACGTGGCGCTCGACGGCGCTATCGTCAAAACGGCCGGCGTCGACGCCAGCGTTCTGAAATTTTCCGGCCCGGCCAAAGTCTATGAAAGCCAGGACGATGCGGTCGAAGCGATTTTGACGGGCAAGGTCGTCGCCGGCGATGTTGTGGTGATTCGCTACGAAGGCCCGCGCGGCGGACCGGGTATGCAGGAAATGCTCTATCCGACGTCCTACCTGAAATCCAAGGGCCTTGGCAAAGCCTGCGCGCTGATCACCGACGGGCGTTTTTCGGGCGGCACGTCCGGCCTGTCCATTGGCCACGTCTCGCCCGAGGCGGCCGAGGGCGGCGCGATCGCGCTGATCGAGAACGGCGATCTTGTCGAAATCGACATTCCCGCGCGCAGCTTGCGTCTCGGCTTGTCTGAGGAAGAACTCGCCCGCCGCCGCGCCGCGATGGAGGGCAGGGGCAAGGACGCCTGGGCGCCGATTGGGCGTCGGCGCGTCGTTTCGACGGCTCTGCGCGCCTACGCGTCAATGACGACGAGCGCCGCGAAAGGCGCCGTGCGCGTCGTTCCGTAACGTTACGACGTCCCGCGCGCGTTGTTTTGAAAACTTAAATAAATTTTAAACAAACGTGGTTAACGCCGCGGCCGACATTTGCCGCTGGCTGGATATCGCCGAATGGACGCAGGGACGACGTTTTGGCGTTCTCCACATTTCTTTAAATCTTTGTTATAAAGCAAAGTAACTGGCGCGCGACGAGAATCGTCGATTGGCGCGGCCGGCGCGGAGGCGACGCGAAAACCCTTTGTGCGCCGCAGCATCGCGGCGATCTGCGACAAAAGGATATATCTCGAAATTCGATGTTTCGCGCTAAAACGCTATTATCGGAGAATCTTGCTGCTCGTCTGCACGACAAACGTCAAAAATCCGATGTAAAAAGGATGAGCCGAGGCGAAGCAAGCTGCTCTTGGTTAAAACAGGGAGGACCCGCGTTATGGCTGCGGATATTCAGACTATACAAAACAACCCAAAGTATCAGGAGCTGGTGTCGACCAGAAAATCGCTCGGCTGGACTTTGTCCCTCGTCATGCTGGCGATCTATTTCGGCTTCATCCTCCTCGTCGCCTTCGACAAGGCCTTGCTTGGCACGCCTTTGGCGGCCGGCGCCGTCACCACCGTCGGCATTCCGATCGGATTGTTCGTCATCATCTCGGCTTTCGTGCTCACCGGCATTTACGTCGCCAAGGCCAATGCCAAATATGACACGTTGACCCGCCAGATCGTCGAGGAGAGCAAGTGATGTCGCGCTTCAAGACCTTTTTCTCCGCGGCGCTCTTCGCCGCGCTGGCGACGCCGGCGCTTGCCGACGCCATTGCCGGCCAGGTCGAAAAACAGGAGACCAATTGGGTCGCCATTTCGATGTTTTTCGGCTTCGTTCTGCTGACCCTGGGCATCACCTACTGGGCGGCGAAAAAGACCCGTTCGGCGGCGCAGTTCTACGCGGCCGGCGGCGGCATCACCGGCCTTCAAAACGGCCTCGCCATCGCCGGCGACTATATGTCGGCGGCGTCCTTCCTCGGCATTTCCGGCCTCGTCTATTTGTCCGGCTATGACGGTCTGATCTATTCCGTCGGCTGGCTGGTCGGCTGGCCGATCGTCACCTTCCTGATCGCGGAGCCTCTGCGCAACCTCGGCAAGTTCACCTTCGCCGACGTCGCTTCGTTCCGCTTCTCGCAGACGCCGATCCGCATTCTTGCGGCCTGCGGCACGCTGGTGACGGTGGCCTTCTACCTGATCGCCCAGATGGTCGGCGCGGGCAGCTTGATCAAGCTGCTGTTCGGCCTCGATTACGCCTACGCGGTGGTGATCGTCGGCGCGCTGATGATCGTCTATGTGACGTTCGGCGGCATGGTGGCGACGACCTGGGTGCAGATCATCAAGGCCTGCCTGCTGCTCGCCGGCGCAACCTTCATGGCCTTCATGGTTCTGGCGAAGTTCGGCTTCAGCCCGGAAGCGCTGTTCGCCAAGGCGGTCGAAGTCCATCCGAAGCATCTTGCGATCATGGAGCCCGGCTCGCTTATCGTCAAACCGCTCTCGGCGATCTCGCTGGGTCTGGCCTTGATGTTCGGCACCGCCGGCCTGCCGCATATTCTGATGCGCTTCTTCACCGTGGCCGACGCCAAGGCGGCGCGTAAGTCGGTGTTTTACGCCACCGGCTTCATCGGCTACTTCTACATCCTGACCTTCATCATCGGCTTCGGCGCGATCGTGCTGGTTTCGACCAATCCCGAATATCTCACCGATGCGGCCAAGGGCCTCACGGCGATCAAGGGCACGTCGAACATGGCGGCGATCCATCTGGCCAACGCGGTCGGCGGCAACGTCTTCCTGGGCTTCATTTCGGCGGTGGCTTTCGCCACGATCCTCGCGGTCGTGTCGGGTCTGACGCTGTCGGGCGCCTCGGCGATCAGCCACGACCTTTACGCCACGGTGATCAAGGGCGGCAAAGCCAACGAACAGGATGAAATCTGGGTCTCGAAAGCGGCGACCATTGCGCTCGGCATCATCGCCGTGATTCTGGGCATCGTGTTCGAAAAACAGAACGTCGCCTTCATGGTCGGCCTCGCCTTCTCCATCGCGGCCTCGTGCAACTTCCCGGTCCTGCTGATGTCCATCATGTGGAAAGGCATGACCACCAGGGGCGCCGTCATCGGCGGCTTCCTCGGCCTGATTTCGGCGCTCGTGGGCGTCGTGCTCTCGCCGTCGGTGTGGGAAGCCACGATGGGCAATCCGAAGGGTTCGGCTTTGTTCCAGATCGCCAATCCGGCGCTGTTCTCGATGGCTCTGGCCTTCATCGGCATCTGGTTGTTCTCGGTCACCGACAAGTCGGCTCGCGGCAAGGAAGACAAGGACGGCTTCGACGCGCAATATGTGCGCGCGCAGACCGGCATCGGCGCTTCCGGCGCGGCCTCGCACTAAGCCTCAGGCAAGCCGGGCGCGAATATTCGCGCCCGGCTTTTCTTTTGCGGACGAACGCCGCATTCGCTTTCCTATGGGCAGCCCGGTTCGCCTGAACCTGTCAGGAGGCTCTTTTGCCCAAATCCTTCGACGCGTCCGGCGCGCCATTCGATCGGCTGTCGCCGCAAGAAACCGAGAACCTGCGGGCGGCGATCGACATCGTCTATTTTCGTCCCGACGAGACGATCATTGCGCAGGACGGGGAGCCGGCCGGGCTTTTTGTCGTCATCAAGGGCTGCGTCGAGGAACGCGACGGCGCCGAACTGATCGGCCTGCGTGGTCTCAAAGACGTGTTCGACAGTCGGGCTTTGGTGCAGGGCGGCGGCTCGAACGCTTTTGTCGCCCGCGAGGAAACGCTCTGCTATCTGCTGCCGCGCGCGGTCGTGCTTGAACTCATCAACGCCAATCCACGCTTCGGCGCCTTTTTCTTTCTCGATATTTCACGCAAGCTCGACGCCGTCGCGCAAGACGTGGAAACCGCGCACATCGGCGCGACCATGAACGCGCGCGTCGGCGATCTGTTTCTGCACAAGGCCTGCGTCATCGATGCAAACGACTCCATCGCGCACGCCGGCCAGAAAATGCAGGAAACGGATTGCAACGCGCTATTCGTGCGCGATGGCGAACGCGTGGGAGTCGTCACCGGCATGAATTTGTCCAAGGCCTGCGTGCTTAAACGCATGTCGGTCGACACGCCGGTCGCCTCGATCAGCCAATTCGACGTTATTTCGGTGATGAAAGAGGACTTTGTCTCGCACGCGCTGCTGCTGATGACTAAGCACAACAAACGCCGTCTCGCGGTCGTGCAGGACCGCGAATATGTGGGTTTTCTCGAAGACATTGACCTGTTGAGTTTTCTCGCAGGCAACGCGCAACTGGTCGCCGGCCGCATCGATCGCGCGCCCTCATTGGCCGAACTGGGCGCCGCCGCCCCGGAGATTTCGGCGCAGGTGCGGATGTTGCGTCGGCAGGGCGTCAAGATCGAAACCGTCTGCGAAATCATTTCCGATCTCAATCGCCATCTCTTCGCCAAGCTGTTCGCCATGACGGCGCCGGACGAAATTCGGGCCAAGGGCTGTCTGATCGTCATGGGCAGCGAAGGGCGCGGCGAGCAGACTGTGCGCACCGATCAGGACAACGGCCTTATCCTGGCGGAGCCCGTCGATGCCGCGGCGCTGGAAAAATTCCGGCAGGACTTCTCCGGCGCGCTTGAGCGCTTCGGATTTCCGCCCTGTCCGGGCGGCGTGATGGTGAACAACCCGCTGTGGTCGCGCACGCTGGACGAATACAGACGCGATTTCGCCGTCTGGACGCATCGGCCGGACGAACATGCGCATATGAGCGTCGCCATCTTCTATGACGCCGACGCCGTCGCTGGCGATCCCTCCCTGTTGCGCAAGGCCAAGACGGCCCTGGTGCGGGGTCTTGCCGACGAGCGCGCCTTTATGGGCCGTTTCGCGCGCGCCGTTGACGCATTCGACACGCCCATCGGACTTTTCAACAATCTCAAGACTTCGGAAGGGGACGGCGACGCGCTCGATTTGAAAAAAGGCGGCATTTTTCCGATCGTGCATGGCGTGCGCGCGCTCGCGATCGAACGCGGGCTTGAGGAGACCAACACGCTCAAACGTCTGGCGCGTCTGGCCGAGCTTGACGTGCTCAAGACGGAATTCGCGCGCGATCTGACGCAGTCGCTGAATTATTTGATGACATTGCGCCTTGACGCGCAATTGGCGGCTTTGGCGAGCGGCAGCCTGTTGCGCCCCAGCGGACTCTCGACGTTGGAGCGCGACCTGTTGCGCGACTCCTTCCATGTGGTGAAGCAATTGCGCGAAATCGTCCGCCGCCATTTCAATACGGGCGCATTCTAGTGCTGCCGCGTTGGATCAAACGCCGATTTCATCAGGCCACGCTCGGCGACCAATCCTATCGTTATCTGTTCAAGCCCGGCCCCGAAGACGAGGCTGTGTCGATTGACTGCGAGACGACGGGACTGGATCGCAGGCGCGACGACATTATCACCATCGCGGCGGTGAAAATTCGCGGCAATCGCATTCTGACCAGCGAGTTGTTTCAGGCGGTCGTGCGCCCTGAGGTGAAGATCAACGCCGAGGCGATCAAGGTGCATCGGCTGCGCGAAGCCGATGTCGAACATGGCCGTCCGATTCGCGAAGTGCTGCCGGAATTGTTGCATTTCATTGGCGGACGCCCGCTGATCGGCTATTACATCGACTTCGACGTCGCCATGCTGAATTGCCATCTCTTGCCTTTTCTCGGCATCGAATTGCCCAATCCGCTGATCGAGGTTTCGAAACTTTATTACGATCGCAAATACGACAACGCGCCGCCCGGCACCCATGTCGATCTGTCCTTCGTCAATATTCTCGAAGACCTGAAGCTGCCGGTCCTGGAGCAGCATGACGCATACGCCGACGCGCTGATGACGGCGATGATGTATCTCGGCCTCAAGGATCTGGTGGCGCGCGGCGTGCGCATTCCAAGGCCGCGGCATAAAGGCTTGCAGGATTTCCACGGCGGTTGAGCCGCCGCTCGACTTGGCGCCGCGGCAAAAACTCTTATGCTCCGGCGCGAATGGAAAACCAGCGGGGGCGTCGGTCATTGAGCGCGATCACCAAATTCGAGAAACGTGGCGAAATCGGCCATTTCGTCTTCAACCGGCCGCAGGCGCGCAACGCCCTGACTTTCGAGATGTACGAGCATTTGCGCGAAGCCTGCGCGGCCGTCGACGCCGACGCTTCGATCAAGGCCCTGCTGATTTACGGAGCCGGCGACAAAGCCTTTGCCGCCGGCACTGACATCGCCGAATTTCGCGCCTTCAAAACGCCGCAGGACGCCGTCGATTATGAAATCAAGGTCGACCGTGTTTTCACCGCGTTGGAGAATTGCCGCGCGCCGACCATCGCCGCGATCGTCGGGGCCTGCACCGGCGGCGGCGCCGCGATCGCCGCATGTTGCGACCTGCGCATCGCGGCGTCGAACGCGCGTTTCGGTTTCCCCATCGCCCGCACGCTCGGCAATTGCCTGTCGGTCACCAATTACGCGCGCTTGGCGGCGCTGATCGGCCCGGCGCGGATCAAGGACCTGATCTTCACTGCGCGGTTGATCGACGCGGAAGAAGCGCGCCTGTTCGGCTTCGTCAGCGAGATTGTCGCCGATCCGGCGGCGTTGCACGCGCGCGCCGAGGCGCTGGCGACGACGGTCGCCGGCCATGCGCCCCTGACCATGCGCGCCACCAAGGAGGCGCTGGCGCGCATCAGGGGCAAGGTCGACGCCGGCGACGACCTCGTGGTGCAATGCTACATGAGTGAGGATTTTCAGGAAGGCATGGAAGCCTTTCTTGAAAAGCGCAATCCGCAGTGGCGAGGAAAATAGCGGCGCTTTTTCTGCCGTTCACTTTCCCGTCAGCAGCATGATTTTGCCCAGATGCGCCGAGGATTCCATCAGTTCGTGCGCGGCTCTGGCTTCTTCGAGCGGGAACGTCGCGTGGATCATCGGCGCGATGGCCCCCTTGTCCAGCAAGGGCCAGACCCTTTCGCGCAATTGCGCCGCGATCGCCGCTTTCTGCGCCAAAGAACGTGGGCGCAAGGTCGAACCGGTCAGCGTCAGGCGCTTGACCATCATCAGGGTGAAATCGAAATTTTCGACCCGCGCGCCCTGCAGAAAGGCGATCTGCACCAGGCGCCCTTCCAGAGCCAGCGCCGACAAATTCTTTTGCAGATAGGGACCGCCGACCATGTCGAGAATGACGTCGACGCCGCGTCGATCGGTCAGCGCCTTGATCTCCGTGACGAAGTCTTGGGTCCGGTAGTTGATCGCCACGTCGGCGCCAAGCGTCCTGCAGAATCGGGTTTTCTCGTCCGAACCCGCCGTCGCGAAGACTTTTGCGCCAAATTGCTTGGCCAACTGGATCGCTGTTGAGCCGATCCCGCTCGATCCGCCGTGGATGAGAAAAATTTCGCCCAACGCGAGGCGTCCGCGCGTGAAGACGTTGTCGTAGACCGTGAAATAGTTTTCCGGAATTCCGGCCGCCTCGACCAGAGTCAGGGGTTTCGGACGGGGCAGGCACAGAGCCGCGTCGGCGAGGCAGTACTCGGCGTAGCCGCCCGAGCCGACCAGCGCGCAGACTTCCTCGCCGAGCGACAGGTTTTCGACGCCCGCGCCCAGCGCAACGACGCGTCCGCCGATCTCCAGACCTGGAATCTGGCTTTCGCCCGGCGGCGGCGGATATAAGCCGGCGCGCTGAATGCAGTCCGGACGGTTGATGCCGGCGGCGACGACTTCGATCAGAACCTTACCCGCCGGCGGCGCCGGCACGTCCGCCTGCCGCAACGCGATGACTTCGGGGCCGCCGCCGCCGGTGAAATGGATTTCGCGCATTTTTGCGGGCAGCGCGGGCATGGCTTTCCTCGGTCGTGAGCATGAAATTGCGCCATTGTCGGGTTCGACGCCGACGCGTCGGCAAGATGGCACAGGGTGCGCCGACGCGCCAGTTTGGCCGCGTAGGCCGGCATTCGCGCCCCAACGTCAATTGCGCTAGAAATTCAGAGTCGGTCGTTGTCGATTCGGCGCAAATTATCGTTAGCTTTCGTGTTGCGACGCGAATTCCGGAGCGACCATGTCCGCCGCAGACACTGCTATTCCAACATCCCTGTCAAACGCGCCGACACGGCGCTTCTGGCCGATTATTCTCTCCGCCGTCGGCGCTGCGGCGGCGATCGGTTTTGGCGCTCATGGCGGGGTGGCCTTTGCGTCGCTCGGCGCCATTTTTGGCGCGTTGTCGCTCTATATGGCGAATTTCGCCGCGACGGGGCAGGCGCGCCTTGGCGCGCTGACGGTCATCGATTTTCTTTCCCTGGCTTTGCTGGGCGTCGCCGTCGCGCCTGGGGCCGCGCTCTGGCGCGCTCCGGACGACCTGGGGGAAATTGTTCGGCTGACGCAAGCGGGCGGCGCTTTCGCCATTTCGCTTTACCTTCTGGCCGCCATTATCGGCGTCATCTTGAACGGTCGACGACCGACAGCGGCGTCCTGCGCGGCGCTGTTCATCATGCCGTTTTTGTTCAACACCCTGCTGGCGCTCGGTTCGCCGGCGCTGGAGCGCGTCGCCGTCGCGCTCGCGCCGGTCAATCCAGACGTCTTGCCGTTCGCCTTGCCGCTGGCGCGCGCGCTGTTGCGCGGGACCATCCTGTTCATTTTGAACGAAGCGATCATGCTTGGCGCCTGTCTGGCGATGGCGCGATTGCCGGCGCGCGATCTGCGTCTGCATCGGCTGCTCGCTGGGGCCGGGTTCATGGCGGCTTTCACGCCTCTCGCAGCCGATCTGGGCTCCGCTTCGCTGCTTGCCGCCGCGCCTGTCGGCCTTAAGATCGCCGGCGCGGCGCTTGCCTCGGGCCTCGCTCAGGCGGGTTTGTGGGGCGAAGTCTATCTCGTCACCGGGGTGCTGGGCGATATTCTGCATGGCGTGCCGCCGGTCTATCCGGTGCTCGACCGGTTCTGGCGCTCGGGCCTGGGCAAAGGCGCCGTCTACGGCGCGGTTTTCGTCGCGCTGTTGCTGATCTTCGACGCGTTTTTCGCTGCGCCGTCGGCCGTTTCGCTGTTCCTGTCGCTGGGGTTTATCGCCGCCGCCGTCGCCGGCGCCGTTCTATTTCCATTGGCGCGCGCAATTCTTGAATCGACTGATTCGACGCCGCCGTTTTTTCGTCGCCTGTGGGGACAGGTTCTGACGTCAAAAAACTATCTCATCGGCGTCGTCGTCGGCATTGGCGTTCTGCTCGCCTTTCAACAGGATTTGCCGCACCAGCCGGGCCTGGACCGTTTCATCTTCGGTTTCATTGTCGGCGCGGGCGCCTATGCCGGGTCCGACTTTCTGGCCGATTTTTACGCCATCGCCTTTGGCGCGCGCGCGCGCCTACGCTCGTGGCGTCCCTACGTGCTCGGCGGGGTGCTTGGCGGGTTGGTCGGCGGGGCTATCGGCTGGTATTTCGACGCCGGCCAGCTCGACGTCGTAAGCCGCAATTTCGCTTCGCACGCGGTCGTCAATTATGCGGCGGCCGGTCTATCCGATCACGCCTACACCATCACGCCGTTCTTTTCGAAATGGGGTCTGACCAATCTCGGCGTCGCCGGCGGCGGCGTCAGACTGCTGTTCGACGATTCTTTGTCGGGCGTGATCCAATGGATTTTCGCCGCGCCCTTGTTCTCCATCAACCTGTTCTTTTTGACGGCGTTGTTAAAACGCGACCTCGCCCCGTTGCGCTTGCTGTTCAGCGCCGAGGGCGTCAGGCGCCTCGCTGATAACGCCGTGGTCGTGTTGCGCTGGGGTCTGTGGATGGCGCCGATCATCTATGCGTTCCTGAAAGTGGCGCCGGAGGCGACCTGGTACAATCAGGATGGGCTGGTCCGCTCTGGCGTTGCGATATTCATGAACGCCACTCTGCCGCCTTCCCAGTTCCGCGATTGGAGCCTTGCCGTCTTCACCGGTCTGCTGACCTACGACTGGGTGCGCGTGCTGATATGGTTCGATCATATGGGCCTGCGCGTGGCGAGCCTGGTCAATATGTCATTTGTCGGCGGCGACATGCTGGACGAGGGCGCGGCGCGGTTTCTTGGCGCGCGGGCGCGCGCGCGCGCCATTCCCGAAGGCTTGCGGCGTTTCGCCACCTGGGCCCCATTATTGATCCCCTTCTACATCCCGCGCGGCGCCGATTGGGACACGGCCTGGAGCACGGCGGAGGCTGCGCAGCGGCAGGCGTTGCCGGCGGTGACCGGGCTTTTGCTCGGCTATGCAAGCGTGTCGTCCGTGCTGTGTTTAGGCATGGTTCTGTTTATTTTGGCGCGGCCAAAACCGCGCTCGACGACGCGCGCCGGCCTGTCGAAAGAGCCGATGACGCTGACCAACGGCCTCCTTACGCTGCAAATGCTGCGCGACGGACAGGGCTTCACTCGCGTCGAGACCGCCGCGAGGCGCGGCCCGCCTATCGATTTGACGCGCAGTTACGACGACCCGTTGTTGCCGCGCGGCAAGTTCTTCTATTTTTCCGAACAGGCGAACGACGGCGCGTTGAATCTCTGGTCGCTTGGCGAAAAGCCGGCGGGCCACTGCGGGCGGGATTATCTTGTCGATCAAATATCGCCGACGCGACTGATCATCGAAAATCATTGTTTCAGCTTGCGAGCCAGGGCGCAGGTCGTGATGGCCGAAGGCGAAGCGGTCGAGATCTGGCGCCTGAAACTGATCAACGAAACCAAGCGCGATCGACGTCTGCGCATCGTCACCTATCGTGAGTTCGTTCTCAATGAGGGCGGCGTGGAGCAGCGCGACGCCGCTTACAACGCGCTTCATGTTGGCACGTGGTTTGTGCGCTCGCTCGGCGCGATCATGGCGCGCAACCGTTTGCTCAAAAACCAGAGCGGCGATTTCGCCTCCAAACGGCTGTCGCGCGAAATAGGCTTTCATGCGGCAAGGGCGCATGAAAGCGGACCGGTGCGCCTTGTTGGTTATGAGGATGTGCGCGCGCGTTTTCTCGGTCTGGGCTCGCGGCGCGAGCCGGATCGTCTACTCAAGGGCGAGGCTGCGCGGTCGCCGTCCGACGAGGGGCTGCTTTACGGATTCGATCCCTGCGCCAGTTTGACGCTGGAGGTCGATCTGGCGGGCGATGGCGAGGTGGAGCTGATTTTTGTCGACGGTTGGGCGTCGGATGAACAGGCGGCGGCGAGCGCCATCGCCCGTCATCTGCAAATCGCCTGCCCGAGTCGCGATCAGTTGAACGCTGTGATGGCGTTGCAGCGTAGGCCGGTGGCGACCGAGGCGTCCGAAACGCCGCGATTCGTCTTTTCGCCTGATGGCCGGGAATTGTCGACATGGCCGGGGGCGCCGCGCGCCTATGCGCATGTAATGGCCAATCCAACCGGCATCGGCGCCGTGGCGACGCATGATGGCGATATTTTTTCCTTCTACCGCAACGCGCGCGCCAATTCGCTGACGCCTTTCCGCATGGGCGAGGGACGCAACGGTCCTCTCGGCCAGACGATCTATGTCGTAGAAGCGCGCACCGGCGCCGTCCACAGCGCTGGCGCGTTCCCGCAAAGGCGCGCGGACACCGAATATTCGGTGACGTTTGGACTGGGCAGCGTGGTTTATCGCAGCCGCCATCCCGATATCGAGCTGGAGCTGACGCTGTTTGTCGACGCGGCCAAACCGGTTGAATATATGCAGTTGAAACTGCGTAATCTGACGGGCAAGGATCGGTTCTATCGCGTCGTCCCCTTCATCGAGATCGTGTTGGCGGAAACCGCTGTCGAGTCTCGCGGCTGTGTCAGGGCGATGGCCGACCATTCCGGCAAGGCGCTCTATTTCTCCAATAGTCGCAATGATTTCGTGCAGTGTTTCGCCTTTGTGGCGACGAACCTGAAGGCCGAATTCGCCGAGACGTCGCGCGCCCGGTTTTTCGGGGACGCGGCGCGTGATCCCGGCTTGCCCTTCATGGTCGAACATGGCCATCCCGATCGCGGCATCGCCGACGACGGCCGCAAGGCGGCCGCATTCGCAGGCAATGTGTCTGTCGGCGCCGGCGCGCATGAACTCATCATCGTGGCGATCGGCGCGACCGAGAGCATCGAACATGCGCAGCATCTGGCGCACGCCGTCAGCGCGGAAAGCGCCGCCGACGAGGCTCTGGAGCGTTTGCGGCGTTTCTGGAGCGAGACCTTGTCCGTCTTGCGCATTGAAACCAACCGGCCCGACGTCGACCGGCTTGTCAACGACTGGCTGCCCTATCAACTGCTCTGCGCCCGCCTTTGGGGACGCACCGGCCCCTCGCAACGCTCGGGCGCATTCGGCTATCGCGATCAATTGCAGGATGTGCTGCCTCTGATCGTGCTGGCGCCCAATCTGGCGCGCAAGCAGATATTGCTGCACGCGCGGCAGCAATTCATCGAAGGCGACGTGCTGAAATGGTGGCATGAGGCGCCGCAGGGCGGCGTCGGCATCGGCGAGCGCACGCACGCCTCCGATCCTCATCTGTGGCTTCCCTATGTCATGCTGCGTTATGTCACGGCGAGCGGCGACGACGCCATTCTCAACGAGGTGCTTCCCTTCATCGAAGGCGCGCCGGTTCCCCATGGCGTCGAGGGCCATGTGATCTCGCCGCTGCTGTCGCGCGACAGCGCTCCATTGATCGAACATTGCCGACGCGCGGTCGATTTCACTTTGAATCATTTCGGCGCGCACGGCCTGCCGTTGATGGGCGCCGGCGATTGGGACGACGGCATGAATCTGGTTGGCTTCAAGGGGCGCGGCGAAAGCGTCTGGGTCGGCTTTTTCCTTTACGACATCCTTATCCGCTTCACGGCTTTGCTGGCCGAGCGCGGCGACAGCGCGGGCGCGCAGAGCTACGCTTCCCGCGCCGCGTCGTTGCGCGGCGCGCTGGACAATTGCTGGCGCGAGGATCGCTACGTGCGCGCTTTCGCCGACGACGGCGCGGAGCTGACGCCGATCGGCGCGTTGTCTTCGGCGTGGCCGGCTTTGTCGGGCGCGGCGGAGGGCGATCGCGGGCGCGAGGCTGTCGAGAACGGACTGGCCGCGCTCGACAAAGGCGATCGGGTCTTGCTGGTGAGCCCGCCCTTTGACGAAAATTCAAAACCATTCCCCGGACGCAGCGCTGATTATCCGCCTGGCGTGCGTGAGAATGGCGGACAATATTCGCATGGCTCGTCCTGGTTCGTCGACGCCTTGGCGCGCCTGGGCGAAGACGCGCAAAGAGTGGGCGACGAGGCGCAGGCGCAGAAGTTCTTCGCGCGCGCCTTCGAAGTCTGGCAGTCGATTTCGCCGATCCCAAAGACCACGCCGGAGAAAATTGACGGCTACGGATTGCCGCCGCATCAACAGCCCGCCGACGTCTATGACGGCTTCGGTTATGAGGGGCGCGGCGGCTGGGCCTGGTATTCGGGAGCGGCGGCGCGCATGATTTCGGCCGCATACGCGATGCTGGGCGTCAAACTTGAAAACGGCCAGTTGGTTTTGCGGTCCGACGCTTTCGTCGAGAAGGCGGGACTTCAATTGCTCTCGGTGACGTATAAGGGCCGCAAATATTCGGCCGAGGCGTAAACGCAAAAAAAACGCGCCCTCCTGGGCGCGTTCGATCGCCTGCCGGGAATTATTCTCACTCCTCCGGCAGGCTGAAGGCGCCGCGGTCTATGCCGCCTCCAACGAGGATCTGGCGTTTTCCGGCGTGGTTGGCGGCGCCGACGACGCCTTCCTTCTCCATGCGTTCGACCAGCGAGGCGGCTTTGTTGTAGCCGACCGACAGGCGGCGCTGGATATAGGAGGTTGAGCATTTGCGGTCGCGCAGCACGATGGCGACGGCGCGGTCGTAGAGATCGCCGGACTCCTCGGCGTCCATGCCGCCGGGCGTGGGCGCTTCGCCGTCCTCGCCCGCCGCGTCCTCGGCGGTGATGGCGTCGAGATATTCGGGCTGGCCCTGGGTTTTCAGGTGGGCGACGATGCGCTCCACCTCGCCGTCCGAGACGAAGGGGCCGTGCACGCGCGAAATGCGCCCGCCGCCCGCCATGTAGAGCATGTCGCCCTGACCGAGCAGCTGTTCGGCGCCCTGTTCGCCCAGAATGGTGCGGCTGTCGATCCGGCTCGTCACCTGGAAGGAGATGCGGGTGGGGAAATTGGCCTTGATCGTGCCGGTGATGACGTCGACGGAGGGGCGCTGGGTCGCCATGATGATGTGGATGCCCGCCGCGCGGGCCATCTGGGCGAGGCGCTGGATGGCTCCTTCGATGTCCTTGCCGGCGACCATCATCAGATCGGCCATCTCGTCGACGATGACGATGATGTAGGGCAGGGGCGCGAGGTCCATCTGCTCTTGTTCGTAGATCGCCTCGCCGGTCTCGCGGTCAAAGCCGGTCTGCACGGTGCGGGTGACGATCTCGCCCTTGGCCTTGGCCTCGGCGACGCGGGCGTTGAAGCCGTCGATGTTACGCACGCCGAGCTTCGACATTTTCTTGTAGCGGTCCTCCATCTCGCGCACCGCCCATTTGAGCGCCACCACCGCCTTTTTCGGATCGGTGACGACGGGGGTGAGGAGGTGGGGAATGCCGTCGTAGACGGAGAGTTCGAGCATTTTTGGATCGACCATGATGAGACGGCATTCTTCCGGCTTGAGCCGGTAGAGCAGCGACAAGATCATGGTGTTGATGGCGACGGATTTGCCCGAGCCCGTGGTGCCGGCGACGAGCAGGTGCGGCATGCGGGCGAGATCGACGATGACCGGTTCTCCGCCGATGGTCTTGCCGAGGGCGATGGCGAGCTTGTGCTTGGTCGCGACGAAGTCCGGCGAGGCGATGAGTTCGCGCAGATAGACGGTCTCGCGGCGCTGGTTGGGCAGTTCGATGCCGATGGCGTTGCGTCCCGGCACCACGGCGACGCGCGCCGACACCGAGGACATCGAGCGGGCAATGTCGTCGGCCAGACCGATCACCCGGGACGATTTGACCCCCGGCGCCGGTTCGAATTCGTAGAGCGTGACGACGGGGCCGGGGTGGGCGTTGAGAATGTCGCCCTTGACGTTGAAATCCTCAAGCGTTTTTTCCAGAGCATCGGCGTTGGCTTCGAGCAGTTCGTCGGGCTCGGATCTGGGCGCCGCTTCGGGCGCTTCGGCAAGCATTTCGATGTCCGGCGGATCGAAAGCGCAGACGCGCGACGCGCGGGCGCGCGTCGTTTTCGGACGCGCCGGGGCCTCGAGCGGGCTTGCGCCCGCCTTGACGCGCACGCGGACTTTGCCGCCCGCCAGGGCGCCTTCGGCTTTTCCTACCGCTTCGCCTTGTTTCTGTGGCGCCTTCGCGCGTTGCAAGTCGGGGGCGCCGATCGCGTTTTCGGGTCCGAAATCGGACGAGTCGAGCGGCGCGTCCAAGCAAAAATTGGCGCCCATCGAGCCGAAGGTCAGAATCGGCTCCGCGCTGTCCGTGGCGGCCGGCTCGCTTCGGACTTGCGCGCCGGGCCGATGCGCCCGCCGGCGAAAATCCGAGGCCTTGACCTCGTCCAAATTGATCACGCTCGCGCCGCCTCCGAGGCTGGCTTCGGGGCGCGGCGCGCCCGCCGACGTCTGCATGGGAATTTTGACGGCTGGATCGAGATGCGCGCCCGGCGCATTATCCTGCTCCAGCACCGATCGTTTTTCCTCGGCGAGCGCCGCGCTCAAGGCTTGCAGCGTCTGGCGTTCATTGCGGATGAAGATGGAGCGATCATAGACGAGGGTTTGTCGCGCGCTGTTTTCCTCGCCGGCGGTTTCGCGCCGGCGAGCCGGCTCCTGGGGGTTCGCTCGCTCGTCGGCCGGCTGATCGGTTGGCGCGCGTGATTTGAGCAAGACGTCCGGCGTGCGGGTGTATTTGACCCGCGAGACGGGCGCCGCGGCTTGCGCCTGAGCAAGCCGCTCGGCTTCGGCGATCTTCTCCGCCTCGGCAAATCTTTCCGCCTCGGCGAGTTTTTCGGCTTCGGCCTGCCGGGCGGTTTCCTCTTGCGCCTTGCGTCGCTCCAGTGCGGTTTGCGGCGTTCGCGTGAAGCGCACATTGGGATGCCCCATGCGCCAGAACGCATTCGCCGCGGGATTATCGGCCATCGGCGCGGTCCAGGCCGCGAATTCCGCAGCGCTCGGCAGCGGTTGCGTCGGCGCGGGAAAAGCGGCGCGCGGTTGCTGGGCTAAAAAGTCGCTCGAACGGCGGGCGGAATCGACCATACGGCGCGCCAGTTCGGCGTCTGGCGTGCGCACAAACCGCACATGGCCGGGCTCCTGTTCGACAAAAGCGTCAAGGTCTTTTGGCGACGTGGGAACGCGCTTTGGGATTGCGACAGGCGCGGCGACGGGAATCGGCGCATGTTCGGCTCGCGGTCGGTCGTGGCCGTTGGGCGCATTGGCCGGCAGGTCGGACGCCTCGCGCCAATAGGCCGCGTCGCCTTCGCCGGGCGCCTGTTCATAGGAAATCTGCTGGCCGTGAAAGGAATCGATTTGCCGCAGGACCACCCCTTCGGCGCCGAAAGCTGCGCGCTGCGCAACCGGACGCGGCGATTGGCTGCGCCGACCGGCGCTGGCCCTGGCTCCAAAAAAACGCACAAGCCATTGGTCGAGGGTCATTAACATGCAAAAGCAACTTTCAGTCGGCGACACAGGGCGCGCGTCGAAACCGTCGGGCGCGGCGTCAAGAGCGCGTTAACGGCAATGATTAACCTCGGGGAGTTAAGGCCGGGTTTCCCGACGGGGCGCGGCGCGGTTTTTCGTTGTCCTTCGCGCCCTTCGGCGCAAGCATGAACAAGCCTTAACTTGCAGTGCGCGGTCTAATGGGGGATTTTGGCGGCGCTCCGGCCAAAAGGCCGTGTTGGAACCGGCAATGGCAAAATTCGGAAAGCTTTTTCGGACTGCGGTCTTCAAACTGTCGCTGGCTTATTTCATTATCGTTGGCCTCGGCTTCACTTTGGTGCTGGCGCATGTCGGCGAGAACGTGAAGCAACTGATCGACGAACAGATCGCCCAGACCATCGAGGCCGATATCAAAGGCCTGTCCGATCAATACGCCGAAGGCGGCTTACGACAATTGGTCGATGTGGTCGATCGGCGTCTGCGCGATCCGGGCGCTTCGATCTATCTGATCGCCACGTCGGCGGGTCAGCCTTTGGTCGGCAATGTGGCGGTGTTGCCGCAAGGCGTGCTGGATCGGCCGGCGGCCGTCGAGACGTCCTATCAACGCGTCGGCGAGACCGTCGCGAAACGGCGCGCCATCGCCCGCATTTTCGTCCTGCCGGGCGGTTTTCGCGTTTTGATCGGCCACGACCTGGAAGATCGCGAACGCCTTGCCCGAATTCTCGGCGGCGCCTTGTTCACCTCGCTGTTTTGGCTGTTGGCGATCGGCGCGTTGGGCTCCTTGCTCGTCGCCAGACGGGTGCTCAAGCGCGTCGACGCGATGAGCGAAAAGGCCGCGAGCCTGGCGCAGGGAGATCTGGAAGGGCGCCTGCCGCTGTCGGGCGCCGGCGACGAACTCGACCGGCTGGCGCAAAATCTCAACGCCATGCTCGACCGGATCGCCCGGCTGATGGCCGGGATGAAGGAAGTGTCGGACAATATCGCGCATGATTTGCGCACGCCCCTGACCCGTTTGCGCAACAACGCCGAAGCGGCTCTGGCGGCGTCCGCCAGTCCGCAGGACTATCGCGGCGCGCTCGAAAAGACCATCGAGGAGGCCGATGGCCTGATCCGCATTTTCAACGCTTTGCTGCTGATCGCCCGCGCCGAGGCGGGAGCGTCGCGCGAGAATATGATCGAGTTCGACGCGGCGGACGTCGTCCGCGATCTCGGGGAACTGTATGAACCGGCAGCCGAGGAGCGCGGCCTTGAATTTGTCGTCGACGCTTCCCAGTCGGCGATGGTGCGCGGCAATCGTGAGCTTTTGGGGCAGGCGCTCGCTAATCTCATCGACAATGCGCTCAAATACGGCGCGCCGCCGTCAGGTTCAAACGAAACAGCGCGTATGGAGATTTCGGCGCGTCGGAACGATGGGATGATCGACATCGTCGCCGCCGATCATGGTCCCGGCGTCAGCGCGGCGGACCGGGCGCGCGTGGTCGAGCGATTCGTGCGGCTGGAGAGCGCGCGTTCGGCGTCCGGTTCGGGGCTCGGCCTATCGTTGGCCGCCGCTGTCGCGCGCCTGCACGGCGGGCAATTGCGGCTGGAGGACAATGCCCCCGGTTTACGGGTCGTGTTGTCCTTGCCGGCGGCGAAGGCGCAGCCTGAAAAGGCAAGGACGGCCGAATCGTGAGCAAAACCCCGCGCCAGAGAAAAGCGGCTGTCGTGGCGTTAAGTTCGCCGCGTCCGGCGAAGCCGGCCGTCGCGGCGGCGAAAATCGCTGAATTGCCGGAACTGGCGGCGGCGAGCGCGCTGTTGTCAGGTCTTGCCGATCAATCGCCCTTTCTTTGGGGACTGGCGCGTCGCGATCCGGAACGCTTTTTGCGCCTGTTCGCCTGTCCGCCGCAAACAGCTCTGGACCAAGCGCTTGCCGCCGTCCGCGCGCAATGCGACGCCGCTGTTGGCGACGAGGCCGTCGTTTCGCGGGCCTTGCGGCGCGCCAAACAGGAGGTCGCGCTGCTTGTCGCCATCGCCGACCTTGACGGGACGTGGGATGTGGTCGCCGTCACGCGCGCCCTGGCGCGCGCCGCCGACGTTTTCGTTGGCTCGGCGCTGCGCTTTCTGTTGTGCGAAGCTAGCGCGCGCGGCGAATTTCTTCATGCCGATCCGCAAAACATCGAGAGCCAGTGCGGCTTCGTCGTGCTGGCGTTGGGCAAACACGGCGCAATGGAGCTGAATTACTCGTCCGACGTCGATCTTGTCGTCTTTTTCGATCCCGAAACGCAACGGCTGTCCGAGGGCGTCGAACCTGGCCGCTTCTTCGTGCGGTTGGCGCAGCGACTGGCGCGGCTGCTGCAGGAGCGCACGGCCGACGGCTACGTTTTGCGTGTCGATTTGCGGCTGCGTCCCGACCCTGGTTCGACGTCCGTCGCCATTTCCTTGCCGGCGGCGCGTAATTACTACGAAACGCTCGGACAGAATTGGGAGCGCGCCGCGCTGATCAAGGCGCGCGCGATCGCTGGCGACATAGCGTTGGGGAACGGCTTTCTCGAAGAACTTGCGCCCTTCATCTGGCGCAAATATTTCGACTATGCGGCGATCGCCGACATCCACGCGATGAAGCGCCAGATTCACGCCGTGCGCGGCCACGCCGAAATCAAAGTGGGCGGCCACGACGTGAAATTGGGGCGCGGCGGTATCCGCGAAATCGAATTCTTCGTTCAGACTCAGCAATTGATTTTCGGCGGCAGACGCATGCAGTTACGGGGCGCGCGCACGCTCGACATGCTGTCGCAACTCGCCGCGGACGGTTGGATAACAAGCGAGGCGGCGCTGGACCTGTCGCAGGCCTATCGCTTTCTGCGCGGCGTCGAACATCGCCTGCAGATGCTGAACGATCAGCAGACGCAGCGCCTGCCTTCGGACAAGGCCGCCCTGCGCGCGTTCGCGCGCTTTTGCGGTTTTGACGGAACGACGGGTTTTTCCGCCGCCCTGCTGCGCCATTTGCGCGCTGTGGAAAAACATTATGCGCGTTTGTTCGAGCACGCCCCCGCGCTTGACGTCAAAACGGGTCCGCTGGTCTTCACCGGCGTCGCCGACGATCCTGAAACCATCGAAACCTTGCGCAACATGGGTTTCAAGGCGCCCTCACGCGCCGCCGAGACTGTCCGCGGCTGGCATTTCGGCCGTCGTCCGGCCGTACAATCCGCGCGCGCGCGGGAGGTGTTGACGGAGCTTGCGCCCGCGCTCCTGCAGGCTTTTTCCGGGTCCGGCGACCCCGACGCGGCGCTCGCCGCTTTCGACGAGGCGTTGGCGCGGATGCCGGGGGCCGTCGAACTCTTTTCAATTTTGAAGTCGCACCGCAAAGTGCGCGAATTATTCGCCGATATTCTCGGCGGCGCGCCTTGTCTGGCGCGCGTCATCGCTCAGCGTCCGCATGTGCTGGACGGGGCGATCGATCACGGTCTGCTCAATGAAACGCTCGATGATCCCGCCTACGACGCGCGCATTGGCGCCTATGTCGAACATGCGCGCCATGCCGAGGAGTTTCTGGACGCTATTCGTGATTATGCGGCGGAAGAAAAATTTCTGATCGGCGTGCGGCTGTTCGCCTCCTCGATCGAGCCGCAGGCCGCCGCCTACGCCTATTCCGCGCTCGCCGGCGCCGTGGCGCGCGCATGCTTCGCCACGGCGCGAGAGCTTTTCGCGCTCGAACACGGTGTGATCAAGGGCGGGCGTTGCGTCGTTCTGGCGATGGGCAAACTGGGATCGCGCGAAATGACAGCGGCGTCCGATCTCGATTTGATTTTACTCTATGATTTCGACGCGGACGCGGCCGAGTCGGACGGACGCCGTCCGCTTCACGCCACGAGCTATTTTACCCGTCTCACGCAGCGGTTGATCGCCTCCCTGACCGCCTCGACAAGGCGCGGTGGGCTATATCAGGTCGACATGCGCCTGCGCCCCTCAGGCCGCCAGGGGCCGCTGGCGACGCAGATCGTCAGCTTCGCCGACTATCAGGATAAAGAGGCGGAAGGCTGGGAGCATATGGCGCTGACGCGCGCGCGCGTGATCGCCGGCGACGAGAGTCTGGCGCGCGAGGTCGGCGCGACGATCGAGGCCATTTTACGCAGACCGCGCGACGTCAGGCGTCTGGCGCGCGAGGTGCGCGACATGCGCGCGCTGATCGCCCGCGAGAAAGGCGAAAACGATCGTTGGGACTTGAAGCTGGCGGCCGGCGGCGTCATGGACATCGAATTCATCGCGCAATATCTCGCGCTGGCGCACGCGTGCACGCACAAGGGCCTGCTCAAGCAGGAGACGCGCGCGATTTTACGGGCGGCGGTCGACGCCAAACTGCTCGACCAGGAAGACGGCGAGAGTTTGCTCGACGCTGCGGGTCTCTACGCCAATGTGACGCAAATTCTCAAACTGGCGCTGGATGAGGGCGCGAACCCGGAGAAATCCGCCGAAGGCGTCAAGCGAAGACTTGCGGGCGCCGCCGATCTGCCTGATTTCGCGCAACTCAGCGGAGAGCTTGATCGGCAACGGCGCCGGACGCGCGCCATTTTTGAAACGACGCTGGCGACGCCCAAAAACGTTTCCCGTTAGCGCAAATCCCGAATTCCCATCCGATTTCAACACAGGCCTCAGGCGGCCGAGGAAAACGTCATTTTTTCCTGCGCGGCGGGGCCCGGCAGATGCACCAGCACGGTGGCGCCCTGGCCGGGAGCGGAGCGGATGCGCAGCGAGCCCCCGTGCAGTTCGACGAGCGAGCGGGCGATGGAAAGGCCCAGGCCCGGTCCCTTCATGCCGTCTTCCATGATCGGCGAGGATTGTTCGAACGGCCGGCAGACCTGCTCGATGGCTTGTTCGTCCATGCCGCAGCCATTGTCTTCGACATAGATTGTGTAGGCTGGTCCGTTGCGTTTGGTGCGCACGATGACGCGGCCGTCGGCGGGCGTGAATTTGATAGCGTTCTTGAGCAGGATGCTGACGATTTGTTTAAGCGCGCCGGCGTCGGCGTCGATTTTCACGTCGCTCGCCGGTTCGGTCTCGATCGTCACGTTTTTCTTTTCGGCTTCGGGACGATGCTGCTCCACGACGCCAAGTATGGTTTCGTCGAGCGGGATCTGCCGTTTCTGCAAGGTCACTTGTCCAGCGTCGATGCGCGCCATTTCCAGCACGTTGCTGATGACTTCGTGGAGATAGTCGCCGGACTTCTTGATGTGGCTGGCGTAGGCGATATAGCGCGGATTGCCGATATCGCCGAAGAATTGCTGCTCCATCACTTCGGCGAAACCGATGATATGCGTCAAGGGCGTGCGCAGTTCATGGCTCATGTTGGCGAGGAAGTCCGCCTTGGCGCGATTGGCCTTTTCGGCCGCGGCTTTCTGTTCGAGGTAGCGCTCAGCCAGATCGGCGAGTTGCTCGGTTTGCGTTTCGAGTTTCTGCTGCGAACGGCGCAGGTCGGAGACGGTCGCCATCAATCGCCGCTCGGAGTCGAGCAATTGCCCCTGGTGCAGTTTCAGGGCGGAAATATCGGTGCCGACGGAAACATAGCCGCCGTCCTTGGTGCGTCTTTCATTGATTTGCAGCCAGCGTCCGTCGGCCAGACGGGCCTCGTAGGCGCGCGCGGCGCGCTCCTGCAATTTTCCGATCGCCTGCTCGTCCTGCACGACCGGCGGATTGGCGTGCGACATCGCTGTTTGATAGGGCGTTCCGGGCATGGCGCAATGGGCAGGCAAGTTATGCAGGCGTTGAAACTTCGAATTGCAGATCACCAGACGGTTGTCGGCGTCCCATAGGACGAAGGCCTCGGAAATCGTTTCGATGGCGTCGCGCAGGCGCAGGTCGGCGGCGGCGGTGCTTTCGACAAGCTTCATCTGTTCAGAAATATCGACGGCGATGCCGACAAGATGGGGCGTGCGATGTTTGCCCTCGCGGACGATTTGCGCCCGCGCCCTGATCCACATCCATGCGCCGGCAGCGTTCTTGATGCGAAAGGCGTGATCGATGCTTTGAATCTGTTCGGTGAGCAATTGCTCAGCCAGTTCGGCGAGGTCGCCGTCGTCGGGATGGATCAGATTTTTCACTTCGCCGAAGGACAGGCTCGATGCCGAAGGAGCCATGTCGAGCATGGCGAACATCGAATCCGACCAGGAAATGCGTCCGCGCGTCAGATCCCAATCCCATAGACCGCAGTGGCCACGATTGAGCGCGGCGTCGACGCGCAGGCGGATGCGGGCGTGATCGGCCTCCGCGTCCTCGGTTCGCGCCGCCTGCCAGAAATAGGCGTAGGCGAGCAGCGCGAGAAAGCAGCCGGCGGAGATCAGCAGGAGGGCGAAGCGGCCGACCCCGGCGCGCCAACCGGCGATCACGTCGTCGATTTTTTGGACGAGCACGACATGGCCGAGCGGGGCTTCAAGCGCGCGCGCCATCGCCAGGGCGCCTTCGTCGCCGGACAAGGCTATTTTCCTGACGCCCGTCGTGTCGAGGGCGTTCGCCGCGCCGATGAAGTCCAGCAGCCGTCCCTGACGATGGTCCTGCGCCGGCAGGGCGGCGATGATGTCGCCTTTGTCGTCGCTGACGAGCAGCCGTCGTCCGGCGCCAAGAACGCGTGGCGAAACGGCCTCCACGATCGTGGAGGCGGGCGTTCCGATGGGAGCCTGACGCAGCGCCTCATTGATTTCGCTGGCGGCGACGCGCGAAAGAAATTCGAGATCGTTCATCGCCTCGGGTTCGACTTGGCGATAATCGCGCCAGACGATCTGCGCAGCCACGCCGATCAACGTGACGAAGAACAGAAATATGGTCAGCCCGACGACACGCCGAGCGAAAGGCGTGGATTTTTTCGTCGCGCTTTGGCGCGCGGCGGCGACCGCCGTTTTCGATGCTGAAACCAAGACCGGGACGTTTTGCGCAAGGGCGGAATCGGTCGATGCGTTCAGGCAAGCGAATGCATCGGCTGCGTTTGCACGCGCCATGGGTAACCCCCGGAGAATCATGTGGTTTTCGGAGCTTCGTGCCGCGTCGCCCCGAATCACCTCCATCTGAATCCTGCGGCGCTGATTTGTCCAGAGGTTAAGTTGAGCTTAATCGAGGTTTTTTCTTCAATTGCGGATAAGTCTTTGAGGAACAGGCAGAAGGGTCGCGCCTCTTGCTTGCGGATCGGGCGGTTTGCTTCCTGTGCGACAAGATCAAATCAAGAACATCGACGGGCGCGTTCAACTAATCTCCACCTTACGCGCTGCAAACGTCCCGGTTCTAGGCCAAAGCGCGCTCGACGATGTCGCGCGCGTCGCTCGACAATGTCTTGCTTGCGGCGATCTGACGCAATGTCGCCTCCGCCCGCGCTCGGCGGACGGGCTCCAGATTACGCCATGAACGGAAGGCGGAGAGAAGCCGCGCCGCGATCTGCGGGTTGATCGGATCGAGCTCCGCGACGATCTCGCCGAGGAAGGCGTAGCCAGATCCGTCCGGCGCATTGAAGCGCGTCGGATTGGCGTTGGCGAACGTGCCGATCAGCGAACGCACGCGGTTGGGGTTGGTCAAGGAAAACGCGTGGCCCTTGGTCAGCCGCCGCACTCTTGCGAGGGTTTCCTCCTCGGGAATGGCGGCTTGCAGCGCCAGCCATTTGTCGATCACCAGCGCCTCGCCGGCGTGTGCGCGGAAAAAGGAGTCGAGCGCGCGCTCGCGTTGCGGCGACGAAATGCCGGCGAGAACCTGAAGGGCGCCGATCTGGTCGGTCATATTGGTCGCGATCTGGAACTGATGCATGGCGATTTCGGCGCCTTCGTCCGGCTCGCCCGCCGCAAAAAGATCGAGGCAGGCGTTGCGCAAGGCGCGTTTTCCGGCGCTGGCGGCGTCAGGCGAATAGGGCGCATCGCTCGTCAGTCGTTCGTAGACGCCGAGCAGGGAATGGCCCGCGAACTTGCCGAGGTCGGCGCGCAGCGCTTTGCGCGCCAGATGAATGGCGTCCGGGTCGACGTCGGTCCTGATGTCGCGCGCGATATCGCCTTCGCTGGGCAAGGCGATCATTTGCGCGGCGAATGCCGGGTCGGCCTCGCTGGTTTCGGCCAACGCGCGCAGAGATTGCGCGAAGGTTTCGCTGAACAGCGGCATTTCGCCGTCGCGGATCAATCGCGTCGAGCGGATCAACAGGCCGGTGGCGAAAGTTTGCGCCGCCTGCCAGCGATTGAACGGATCGCTGTCATGCGCGATCAGCCGCAGCAGGTCGTTCTCGTCGAGGTCGACATCGAGCGTCGCCGGCGCAGAAAAACGCCGCAGCAGCGACGGCGTCGGTTTGCTCGGCACATTGGTGAAAACGATGCGTCGGTGACTGGCGGCCAATTCGAAAATGCCGACGTTGGCTTCCCTTGCGTCGGCCGGATCTTGCGGAACAAGGTCGATTTCCTGGCCGTTATCGCCGACGAGTCCGAGCCGGATCGGCATCGCCAGCGGCTTTTTATCCGGTTGGCCGGGCGTCGGCGCGGTCGTCTGGTCAAGGTCGAGCGTATAGGTCTTGGCTGTGGCGTCGTAGGCGCCGCGCGCCGTAACCTTCGGCGTTCCGGCCTGCGCGTACCAGAGCGAAAAATGCGTCAGGTCGCGGCCCGAGCTTTCGGCGAAACAGCCGAGGAAATCCTCGACCGTCGCCGCCTTGCCGTCGAAACGCTCGAAGTAGAACGCCATGCCGGCGTGGTAAGCGTCGTGTCCGATCAAGGCGCGCAGCATGCGGATGATCTCGGCGCCTTTCTCATAGACCGTCGCCGTGTAGAAATTATTGATCTCGTGATAGGTCTCGGGGCGCACGTTATGCGCCAGCGGGCCGGCGTCCTCGGGGAATTGCGCCGCGCGCAAGGCGCGCACGTTGGCGATGCGCGCCACCGCTCGCGAACGCTGGTCGGCGGAAAATTCCTGATCGCGATAGACGGTCAGGCCTTCCTTGAGGCAAAGCTGGAACCAGTCGCGGCAGGTGATGCGATTGCCGGTCCAGTTGTGGAAATATTCGTGGGCGACGACCGATTCGACGCCGGCGAAATCGATATCCGTAGCGGTTTCGGGAACCGCCAGAATGTATTTGTCGTTGAAGATATTGAGGCCCTTGTTCTCCATCGCCCCCATGTTGAAATCGGAAACGGCGACGATGTTGAACACGTCCAAATCGTATTCGCGCCCATAGACGAACTCGTCCCAGCGCATGGCGTGCATCAGCGATTCCATGGCGTAATGGGCGCGGTGCCGCTTGCCTTTCTCGACATGGATGGCGAGCGACACCTTGCGGCCGGAGGCGGTGGTGTAGTCCTCGGTCAGGCTGTCGAGGTCGCCCCCGACCAGGGCGAACAGATAACAGGGCTTGGGGTGGGGATCGCTCCAGAGCGCGAAATGACGGCCCGGCGCGGCCGCCGGTCCTGACGCGATCAGGTTGCCGTTGCTCAATAGAACGGGCGCTTCGCCGATATCGGCTTCGATGCGGACGGTATAGACGCTCATCACGTCGGGCCGGTCGAGGAAATAGGTGATATGGCGAAATCCTTCGGCCTCGCATTGCGTGCAATAGGCCGAGCCCGAGCGATAAAGCCCTTCGAGCCGCGTATTGGCGGAAGGATCGAGCTCCGTTTCGACCTCGAGCGTAAAGGGCTGTCGCGGCGGCGCGGCGATGGTCAGGGCGTCCGGGTCCGCCACGGCGGCAAGATCGAGAGGGACGCCGTCAAGCGCGGCGCGCAACGGCCGCAAGCCGCCGCCGTCGAGCTTAAGCGGCGCGCCGGCTTGCCCCAGCGGGTTCGGACGCAGCGACAGACGCGCCAGAACTCTGGACTTCGTCGTATCGAGGCTGATATCGAGGTCGACCTTGTCGATCAGATAGTCGGTCGGTTGATAATCGGCGAGACGGATAGGCTTGGAGACATCAGTGCGCATGGAGCCTCGTCCAACGCGTCGAAGAGCCTGCGGCGTCCTCTGGCGCGCTTGAAACCGGTTGGGAAAGCGTCGCCACCATAAGGCGCCGCGCGCCCGCGCGCCACCTCGACGAAATGCGTGGCCGCCGCATTGAGCCGCGGCCACTTTCGTTTCGCCAACGCCATCGTGGCTGCGCGGCCGCCGGGCTTGACCCTGGCGCCCTCCCGCGTGAAAAGAGGGCGAGATTCGGAGACTCCACGAGGGCGAATGACAGGTATTGGCAAGATTTGCGTTTATTGCGGCTCGTCGTCCGGGTCCAATCCGATCTTTGTCGAAGCGGCCGAGCGGCTTGGCTGCTTATTGGCGCAAGCCGGCGTCGGCCTCGTTTACGGCGGCGGCGATCTCGGACTGATGGGCTCCGTCGCGCGCTCTTGCTTGCGGCACGGCGGCCATGTCACTGGGATTATTCCAAAATTCCTGCAAAATCAGGAGCATATGCTTGAGACTGTGCAGAATCTCATCGTCGTCGACGATATGCACAGCCGCAAGAAGCTGATGTTCGAACACGCCGACGCCTTCGTCGCCCTGCCAGGCGGCGTAGGGACGCTCGAGGAACTGGTCGAACAGATGACCTGGGTGCAACTGGCGCGTCACGACAAGCCCGTCCTCGTCGCCGACATAGGCGGGTTCTGGCGGCCGCTGCTGAACCTGCTGGACCATATGCGCGAGCATCATTTCATCCGCGCCGGCACGGAAGTTCAGTATCTGGTCGCCGATCGCGTCGAAGATATCTTGCCGATGCTGCGCGAGGCGCAGACGCGCCGCGTCGCCACCGGCCATTTCAGGGACAAGGTGCGGCCCGAACTGTAGAACGGGAATCGCTGTCGCGCATTTCGGCGATGGGGTGGACGGCTCCCCGTCGCGGGGTCGATGCTCGAGATTGGCGCTGAAAAGCGAACTCGGTCTCGCGTCTTACGAAGGGCGGGGAGGCGAGGCTTTCACCGCCACGCTACGCTGCGGGACGCTGCGTACGGCTTCCTGTTCCCCGGACGGGCGGCGTTCCCCTTCTGGCTTCGCCAAACGGCTCCGGTTCCCGGCCATCCAGGACTCCGAAACGCTGACGATTCGAGCTGAACGGCGCCTCGACAACTCGGTCGTGGCGATCCGCCGAAAGCGCATTGTCGTCCCGGCGCGAACACTCATTTTTCGCCCATGTCGCCGCGCGCCGACAAAGCGCCATTTCACGGATCGCCATCGCGCGCGGAATGATCATCGCATAAAAAAATATAGCTTATCAATTTATCTAACGGAAATTACGTCATATATTTAATGTGGCATATTTATCACATCGGTATTGAATCGTCCACGACGTTCGTTTTGACACCAATCCTATATTGCAAAGGATACATGAATGGGCGTTAACTCGCTGGTGATGGATTGACGCCATGGCGGGATGCTGCGCTTGCGAGCAAGTACAGCATTCGTACTGTCGTAGTTGTTTTCATCGAGTTGCAATCGTTCCCAAGAAAAGACGGATGAAAATTCGTGTTTTCATGTGAATATATCGTTCGGAATTTGTCATTATGGCGCTTCTGCGTTGCGCGTTGCCGTCGCTTGCGGCGGGCTTTGTTGGTCTCTATCTCGTCGCGCCTGCCAGGGCGCAGGAAGCGGCAGCCGAACCGGCCTCGGTGGTTGTGGTCAGCGCCTATCCCGAACAGATGACGACGCGCTTTCAGGACGCGTTCGAACACAGGTTTCCCGGCGTTCATGTTCGCTTCGTCTGGAAGCAGCGACGCGACGCCTACCAGATGCTGTCGCAACCTGACAACGGCGGCGCGGATGTTTATTGGGCGGCGTCGCCGGAGAATTATCGCGCCCTCGCGGACATTGGAGCGTTCCAGCATTTTGATGTGGATAGAAACGTCCTGCCTGGCCGGATCGGCGGGCAATGGATTTCGGATCCTGGCGGCGCTTTTGAAGCGGCGGAAATCGCCGGCTATGGCTACGCGGTCAATCTCGACATCCTCAAGCAGCGTGGCCTGCCGCAACCGAAAACCTGGCGCGATCTCGCTTCCCCCGCCTATTTTGGGTTGATCGCCTTGCCGATCGCCGCCAGGGTCGGCTTTTCACCGCTTCTCTACGATATCATCCTCCAATCGGAAGGCTGGGCGCCGGGCTGGGCCTTGCTGGGCGAGATCGCGGCCAACGCCAATCCGGCGTTCAGCGGCGGCGCTCCAGCGGCCGCTGTCGAAAGCGGAGAAGCGGCCGCAGGCCTTTCCATCGATTTCTTCGCCGCCAGCGCCGCCGCCAATGGCGCGCCGGTGGCCATGGTCTATCCGATCCATACAGCTTTCGCGCCGGCGCATCTGGCGATGACAGCCCATGCGCCGCATCCCGTTCAGGCGCATCAATTCATCGACTTTCTGCTGTCGCGCGAGGGCCAGCTTCTGCTGTTGCATCCCGATATCGGGCGCCATCCCGTGCGGCTCGACGCCTATGAGCCGCCGCGTCCCGGCGTGACCAATCCCTTCGCCGTTCACGACGAACTTTTTCCCTTCAACGGGGACCTGGCGCGGCTGCGGCGCGACGCCGTCGTCACGCTTTTCGATGTCGTCATCGCGGAAAGGCTGGACGAGTTGAAAAAGCTTTGGCCGCTGATCCACGCGGCCGAGGCGCCCTCGGCCCCGCCGGCGCTGCGGGCTGCTGCGGCGCGCGCCCGCGATTTGGCGAGCTTTGTGCCGATGACCCCAGAACAGGCGTCGGATCCCGGTTTCCTGGCGCGCTTCGCTTCGCCGGATTTCTCCCGGGCGCAAGCCGACGGCTGGCGTCTGGAAATCGCCCGCGCTCGCGCCGGGGCATTGGAAGATCTAAGCAAGGCGGCGGCGCAATGAAAGCCGTTTCGTATGTCGCCGTGCTGAGCGGTCTGCTGTTCGTCGGCGCAAACGCGCCGTTGGCGCAGCTCTTTCCCTATGGCCAGGCGCTGACCACGCCATCGCAAAAATTCGAAGGTGGGGACAAGGCGTCCTTCGCCATGGGCGCGTCCTTGTTTCAGCACGCCTGGGTGTTTTCGCCCTCGGTCGACGAAGGGGCGTTCCCTGGCCTCGGCCCGCTCTATAATCGCCTTTCCTGCATCGCCTGCCATGTCAAGAACGGGCGCGGCGCGGCGCCGCGCGACGGCGAGCCTGTTCGCTCCATGGTCGTGCGGCTGAGCGTGCAAGGCAGGAACGCCCATGGGGGGGCGGCGCCGCATCCGGTTTATGGCGGCCAGTTGAATCCTGAAGGCGCGCCCGGCGTTCCCGGCGAAGGCGACGCCTTGCTGTTCTATCGCGCGGACAGCGTGACCTTGGACGATGGCGAAAAAATAGACTTACGCGCGCCGCGCCTTGAATTTCGCGGCCTCGCTTATGGACCGATCGAGGCGACGACGGAAATTTCGGTGCGGAACGCGCCGCCCGTCATCGGCCTCGGCCTGCTGGCGCAGGTTCCCGAAAGCGTCTTGCGGGATATAGCCGCCAAAAACGGCGGACGGCTGAACCATGTCTGGGACATTGCGGCGCAGCGCGTCGCCATCGGCCGTTTCGGCTGGAAAGCCAACCAGCCTTCGGTGACGCAACAGGTCGCCAACGCCTTTGTCGAGGATCTCGGCGTCACTTCGCGGCTTTTCCCGGACGCGAATTGCACGTCGGCACAGAAAGCCTGCCGTGAAAGAGCGGCGCAAGAGAAGCCGCAGGAGCTGACCGACGAGCAGTTGGAGGCGATCGACTTCTATCTGACCCATCTCGCGCCGCCGCCAAGACGCGCAGCCGATAGCGCTTCGGTTCGCGCCGGCGCTGAAATTTTCGGCCTCATCGGCTGCGCGGCCTGTCATCGCGAAAAACTGCCGCTGGAAAACGGCCGCACGATCCAACCGTTCACCGATCTCGCCTTGCACGACATGGGCGAGGGACTTGCCGACGGCCGCCCGGATTTCGAGGCGGGACCGCGCGACTGGCGAACGGCGCCGCTATGGGGCCTTGGTCTTGCCGGCGCCATCGGCGACACCGCGAATTTTCTTCACGACGGCCGCGCGCGGACTTTCGCCGAGGCGATTCTCTGGCATGGCGGCGAAGCGGCGGCGGCGGCCCGCGCTTATCGGGCGCTGTCGAGGGTGCAGCGCGAGACGCTGCACGCCTTCCTTTCATCCCTTTGAAAACACGTTGGAGCATAGATGCAGATGGACAGGAAATTCTTGACGATAGCTTTGGCGGGCGTCTTGTCGTCGCCGGCGGGCGCGGCGCTGGCCGAAGATTCCAGCGTCTATAATCTTGGCGAAATCCATGTCACCGCGACGGCCGCGCCGGCGCCGAATGCTCCAGACTCCGGGACGGCTTCGGACATTCCGTTCCAGCCGACCACCCCGCCGCCGCTCGGCGGCGATACAATCACGGCGAAAAAAATCGAAGCTTTCGATGCGCCAACCCTCGACAAGGCGGCGCAACTGACTCCCGGCGTCATAGCTGAGGATATGGCGGGGCCGCGCAACGAACAGAATATCTATGTCCACGGTTTCGACCGCTGGCAGGTTCCGCTGTTGCTCGACGGCGTGCGCATCTATCTGCCCTATGACAATCGGCTCGATTTCGGCCGCTTCCTCGAAGGCAATCTCGCGGAAGTGCAGATTTCCAAAGGCTATGCCTCCGTGCTCGACGGTCCCGGCGGCCTGGGCGGCGAAATCAATCTCGTAACCCGCAAGCCCACCAAGGCGGTCGAGGGCGAAATCGGCACGACTTTCGATTTCGGCGGCAAGGGCTGGTACGAAGGCGAGCGCACCTACGCGCGCGTCGGCACAAAGCAAGACCTTTATTACCTGCAGGCGTCCGGCGCCTGGAACGTCTCGCGGGGTTGGGAATTGCCCGGCGATTTTACGCCGACCGCCAACCAGGGAGCGGGCCTGCGCGACAATTCGCAAACGCGCGATTGGAATGCAAATCTCAAGGCCGGCTATACGCCTAATGGAACAGATGAATATTCGATCAATTTCCTCCATCAAGAAGGCGAGAAGGGCGCGCCCTACGACGTCAATCTACCTATCGCTAACCAGAAATACTGGGTATGGCCGTTCTGGAACGCTCAGACCCTTAGCCTACTCACGCATACGGTGATCGACAGCACTAGTTATTTCAACAGCAAGATCTACTGGAACCGGATGGATAATGATATCAATGCTTATTCAAACGCCGCCCAGACCTTGCAAGACAATCCCAAGGCTTTCGACTCCACCTATCATGATTGGAGTCTCGGCGTTTCACTCGAAGGCGGAAAGGATCTGACCAACTGGGACACACTGAAAGCGGCCTTCCATTACCGCCGCGATACGCATAATGAAAACGAGGGCTATTTCACCAATGACATGAACACCTTGGTCGGGTGTACGGCCAATGTCGTGTGTTATAGCGAACCGCGCGTGACCTCAATGGAGGACACATTCTCGGCCGCGCTCGAAAACACCATCCATGTCGGCGGGACCGTCGACCTGGTTCAGGGCTTCAGTTATGACTGGCGCCATCTGATCCAGGCGCAGGGCTTCAACTCCAGCGTGACGCCTTTCGCCATCGTCAATTATCCGACCAAGGATGGCGTCGCGCCGAATATTCAGGGCGCGGCGATCTGGCGTTATAACGACACCGACAAGGTCTATTTCGACGTGTCCGACCGAACCCGCTTCCCGACCTTGTTCGAGCGCTTCAGCACACGCTTCGGCGGCGCGATTTCCAACCCGAGTTTGGCTCCGGAACGCGCGACCAACCTGCAGCTCGGCTGGGAAGGGCTGGTCCTGCCGAAGCTGAAAGTCTCGGCTGACGCTTATTATAGCGTTGTTCAGGACATGATCGAAAGCGTTGGCATCGTTTATAGCGGGACGGCGGTGACGCAGAGCCAGAATGTCGGCCTTGGCCATGTGGTCGGCTCCGACCTCAAGGCGGATTATGCGCTGCGCGACGATCTGGCTGTTGGCGGACATTTGTCGTTGATTCACCGCTACGTCGACACGTCGGTGGCCATCAAGCCCAATATCCAATTGATTGGCGCGCCCGACGCAAGCGGCATGCTCTATGTGACATGGCGGCCGCTGCCCAACCTGACCCTGACGCCCAACGTCCAGTTCGCCAGCAGCCGCTGGACGGAGAAGGACACCAACACCGCCTATTATCAGACCGGCGCCTATGCCTTATATAATTTTAAGGCGGAATATAAGGTTCAGGATAATCTGACGGTCTATGCCGGCGCGAAAAACATTTTCGACCGGCTTTATGTGCTGACCGACGGTTTCCCGGAGCCTGGCCGCAGCTTCTATGTCGGCGCCAAGGCGACGTTCTGACAGAACTTGGCGCGCGATCAATTCGCGCGCCGCCACACTCGATTTGCGGGAAACGATCGGACTCCGCCGCGGACCATGGGCGCTAAACGGCGCCCATTCGCACTTCGGTCCAATCTCCGAATTGAGGCGCAGACGCACCGCGTGGCCACAGGCCGTTTCACGGACAAGGCGCGGCCCGAACTGTATAGCGTGAATCGCGGCGGGGCGCTGCGGATAGGCGCCGGTCGAGCGTTCGCGCCCATCTGGCCGGGCGCGACGACGGCCTCGTAAAAGTTCGACCGCTGCTCGACCGGGTGGGGAATTTCGCCGATCTCATTGCGGGCGATGCCGACGTCGCCGATTTCACTGTGCTCCGCCGCTCGGAACTGATCGGCCGCCCACTCGGCTCCGCCGCTTTCGTCGCGGAAGCTGAAGCCCTCCTCGGCCGTCGACTGACGCCGGGCAAGCGCGGGCGAAAGTCGAGGATCGAGCGGGGAGATAATCGGTAAAGACGGTCCTGTCACCGTAATCCCAAATAATTTCTTGATCAGCATAGGGGCTATTCAACGTCTGTCGGACACTCAGGGCGTAGTCGGCATACTGCGGCTTGTAGATGCCCTTGGCCTGGTTCACGAGCCGGGCCCCGTGTTCGGCGTAGGCTTGAATTTCGCTCCAAGGGATCGTCTGCCCTTTGTGGGCTTCAAACCACTCAAGGGCAGTGACGTGTTGTGGGTTTAGCCCGGGAAAATTCTTTGCGATCTCGAACATGAATTGAGTCCCGGAAATCCGTTTTGAATTGCTGGCCTACCTACAAACGACGAACCCGCTAATTGCCTTTGCAACGTCTGCCAAGTCTGCCGGCTCAAGCACTTTGGTTGATGGCGACTCGGGCTGATATTGGAGGCGGTTCGAATCGAGGAACGTCGCCAATATCGCTGATTTTATTGCGAAATTCACATTTTGCGGCAGATCGCCGTCTTTAATCGCCACTTTAAGTGCGTTCAGCTTCATTGAGACGACGCCGACGAGATTGCCCTTCTGATCGAGCAGCGGTCCGCCCGAATTCCCGGCTTGAACCGGCGCTGAAATCTGCAAATAGCGGCTGTCGTCACCCATGCCGTTTGTCGCCGTGACATTGCCGAGCGTGAAATTGCCAGAGGTCGACAGGATGTCGCTGTGAGGGAAGCCGAAGGCAGCGACGGATTCGCCAAGGCGGATGGTGGCGCGAAGGTTGGCGGGCTTGGTCATCGGTTTCGCGATCTTCAAAAGCGCCAAATCGTTGGTGACGTCTTTCGCGACGACGCGAGCCTCAACAATGGAGCCGTCATCGGTCTTGACCATCGTCTTCGAGCAGCCTTCGATCACGTGCGCGTTGGTGACGAAATCGCCATCAGCGGTGACAAAGAACCCCGTGCCCGAGGAGACTTTGCCATTGTCGACGGGCGGCGGCGCGCTCGGTGGTGTGACAGCCACGGGCGGAGAGGAGGGCGGCTCAGGCGGGCGCACAGTGGCTGCCACAGCTTGCACGGGAGGCGGTTCGACAAACGCAGCTCCAGTCATTTCCGACCAGAGAGAGGCCGACATCAAGACAGCAATGCGTTCTCCGCCGACATTGCCGTTGGCGTTCTTCCATTGCAGCGTGAAGCCAGTCGAGTTTGACCCATCCTGATGATAGCGAAGATACCAATCAACGCCGTCAGTCGTGCTCGCTGAGATGACGAACCAACCGTCTTTTATGACGCGATAGTGGATTTTCGCGCCTTGTTGGATGAACTTTCCAACGAGCGCTTCAAAGTTGGCTTCGATCGGCACATTCGGTACGGTCGTGAAATCGATTTGCACGCGCTTTTGCCGGTCGTCATAGAACAAGCCATGCTGGTTGCGTTCGACGTTCAAGCCCAGGCCAAACGGAACCCAGATGGTCACGGGACGGGTTGGATGCGTGACTTTCCGAAAGCCCCAAAGATTGAGCATAGGGGAAGCGATCTCTTGCAGCCGCTGTTTCTGCGGTGGCGCGATGATCCCGTCGGGGGTGAATTCGTGCTCGGCCTGGAAGCTTTCGATTGCATCAAAGAGCCGGCGATTGAAATTTTCGTTCGGCATGCCGTTCGAGTAGCCGGCGGCTATGATCATCACTTGCATTACGAGCCGCTCGCCAACGCTCATTGATCGTTGAAAGGCTTCCTCCGCTTGAACGTAGCCCGCAGGTCGTGCGTGGGCCGGAATTGACGCCGCGAGAGACGCGAGAAAAATCGAACCGCATGCAAAATCAATAAACCAACGCTTCATAGCCATAACCAACTGATGTCGCCAACAAACCGGCCGCGATTTAAGCAGACCCTTAGCTTAAGCGCCAGCTAGCCGGATGGCGAGAACGGCTGCATGATCGGTAAAATTTTCAATCGGGGTTATTTGCAACCAATGGACAGCCTGGACGAATTCAAACAGTTCATCCGCACCACGCGCATGACGCACATTTACAAGCCCGTCATGCTGCAGGCCGTACTGCAGAGGGGAGGGGCGGCGACTAAGGAGCAGATCGCCGCCGACATCGTCAGCCGCGACGTCCTTCAGCATGAGCATTATCGGCGCAACATAGTCGATCAGATGCCGGGCAAGAGGCTGGTCCGGAATTACGGTGACAGGCCCGTCTTTACCTTTTAGAAAGATAATAGGTAAAGACGGTCCTGTCACCGTAATTCTGTCACCGTAATTCAATCTCCGAATTGAGGCGCAGACGCACCGCGTGGCCACAGGCCGTTTCACGGACAAGGCGCGGCCCGAACTGTAGAGCGTGAAGCCGCCGTGGCGCGTTTGGATTATCGTTTTATTCCGCGCGCGTTCGCAGAATGGCTTTGACGGCCTCGATTTGCGCCGCGTCGGCCTTCGCCAGACGATCGCGCAGATAGGCCCAATCGGGAAAGGCGGGCGCTGGATCGGCGACAATATCTTCGAGCGGGGCGTCCAGCGCCCTGGCGACGCGCGCCAGCAGCGTGATGGACATATTGCCGCGTCCGGCTTCAAGTTGGGCGACATAGCGCTCCGACAGCTCCGCGGCGATCGCCAACGCCCGTTGCGACAGGCCGCGAACGCCGCGCAGGCGCCGCACCCTTTGCCCGATCAGCGTCAGCAGCGGAAAGTCCTGCGCGCCCTTGTCGCCGATTTTGATGATTTCGCCCTCGTCGGCGGGCGTTTTCGCGACGGCTTCAGGCGGCAGCCGGTCCCGCGCTTCGCTGTCGCGCGAGCCTTCGGCGCGATCGGCGAGTATCCTGACGTCTGCGCTCATATTTCCACCACGGAGCGCTGGCCGCTCAGCCGTTTTTTCGGTCGGCGATGTCTTAGTTCCTGCCCGCCGACAAGGCAAGAGCCCGCGCCGCGCGGCGCGAACTCCACAGGCAAAAAAGACGGAAGGCGGTCTATTGCTGCGGCGTTTGCGCGTCGCCCTTGATGAGACCGCGGTTGGTCACCACGACCCATTCGTGGCCGCGTTTTTCGATGGCTTCGACGCGCGCGCCGCCGGGCAGCAGATCGCCGGGGCCGACTTCCTCCAGGCCGCTGCGCCCTTCCACCAGCGCCATGCCGTTGTAAGTCTGACGCAGGACGAAGCTCGAATAGAGGCTGTCGTTACGCGCGCTCGCGTCAGTTTTGGCGGTCTGTTTGGCGAGGGGCGCGGGCTCGGGCTTCGGCACGCTCGCTACGGGCGTCCGGTCGATGTTGGACATGGCTTCGATCTTCTGAAGTGCGCTCGTCAGCTTCGCATTGGCCGCTTCCGCCTCGACGCCTTTGGCGGCGATGGCCTTCTCGATCGACGCGACCGCCGAATGGAGGGCCTGGATGTCCTGCGCTTTGGCCTGACGCAGGCCCTCCACCTTGACGTGCAAGCCGTCGAGCTGGGCGTGCAGGTCGGCCAGTTTCTGATTCTGGGTTTGCAACGCCTGGATGGTGTTGGCGTTTTCAGAGTGTTGGAAGCTGTAGGCGCCCAACCCCCAGCCAAGCGCCAGCGTCAGCGTCAAGGCGCCGATTTGAACGCCGAACCGGCTCCAGAACGGCATTTGCTTTGGGTTGACGAGGGTCTCGACCGGCGTTTCGCCGGCGCTCCGCGTCGGCCCGTATTCTTCAGGCTTTAATTCGACGAGCGCATTCATGCGTCCGCTCCCGTAAGTCGATTGACGCATCGGCCGGCGCGCGACGCCAACGCGGGTCAATCGGCGAATTGACCAGCAGCGAGCTTCGCGTAACGCTGTTAACGTTCGGTTAAGCCGCCGTCTCTTCCGCAACGGCTTCGCCGTTGTCGGGGCGGCGGGCGGGCAGACGCGCCAACAGGCCGATCAAGGCGCGGTCGTGCAGGACCACCATGCGCTCCTTCGGCGTAAGCCAGGCGATCGCGTCGTCCAGGCACAGGGAGTCGTTGAGCTTGGCGATCGCCAGGGCGCGCTCCTGGCTGATGTCGCCGCGCGCGCGCAGTTTGCCGGCGGGCAGAAAGACCTGGTGAACTTCACGAAACTGGCTGTCCGCGCAGATGGCGCGCAGCGCGTCCGCGCCGTCCTGGCCGCTGGCCGCCAATTGCTCGGCCAGCTCATTGGCGCGCACGGCGATTTGCGGCGGATGGGTTTCCTCGGGCGTCGCCAGAATGCCGATGCGCCTGAGCGCCAGGCCGATCGAACGCTGGCCGCTCGCCCAGGACAGCAGGATGGCCAGGATCAGGCCGGCGATCGTCGGCGACATCCAGGCCACCAGCGAGGGCGAAATCAGCAGGCCGGCGATCAGCGTCAGAACGCCCAGCATGACATGGGAGCGATGGCGGCGCACGATCGCCTTGAACGGAATGGAGCCGTCGTCGCGCCGCTGCGGCTCCCAGCCGGTGTCGAAGCCGAACAAGATATGCAGGACGTGCCCGGTCTGAATCAGCATCATGATCGGCGCGAGAAGCGAGGAAAGGACGATTTCGACCAGAGACGAGAGGATGAGCCGGATAGCGCCGCCGGCGCCGCGCCGCAACGGGCCGTCGATGAGGGCGAGAATCAAGCCGAAGAATTTCGGCGCCAGCAGGATGCTCATGGTGACGCCGAACAACCAGAGCGAACGCTCCGCGTCGAATCGCGGCCAGGTCGGAAACAGGGCAAAATCGCCGGTGAAATATTCGGGGCGGATATAGCTCGCCTGGAACACCAGCAAGATACCGACGATGAGTTGGAACATCCACAGCGGCGAGGCCAGGTAGCCCATGATGCCGGTCATGAAATGCTGGCGCGAGGCGGGATGCAGGCCTCGCGTCGGCAACAGCCGTGTATGCTGCAGATTGCCCTGACACCAGCGCCGGTCGCGCGCCGCCACGTCGATCAGCGAAGGCGGGCTTTCCTCATACGAGCCGCCCAGAGCTGGCAGCATGTAGACAGCATAGCCGGCGCGCCGGATCAGCGCCGCTTCAACGAAGTCGTGGCTCAGAATATGGCCGCCGAACGGCGGTTTGCCTTTCAGGTGCGGCAGTCCGCAATGGGCGGCGAAAGCCTCGGTGCGGATGATGGCGTTATGGCCCCAGTAATTGCCGTCGCGACCCATCCAGACCGACAGGCCGTCGGCGATCACCGGACCATAGATGCGCGCGGCGAATTGCTGCACGCGCGCGAACAGCGTGTTGCGGTTGATGATCAGCGGCAGGGTCTGAATGATGCCGGCGTCCGGGTCGTTCTCCATCGCCGACGCGAGGCAGACGATGGCGTGACCGGTCATCAGGCTGTCGGCGTCGAGTACGACCATGTGCTCGTAAGCGCCGCCCCAACGGGTGACGAAATCGGCGATATTGCCAGCCTTGCGCGCCAGATTTTTCGGTCGGTGACGATAGAAGATCCGCGCCTTCGGCCCCAGCCTGTCGCGCATCGCCAGAAACGCCCGCTCTTCGGCGATCCAGACGTCGGGATCAGTGGTGTCGGACAGAAAGAACCAGTCAAAATGCGCGCCGAGTCCGGTTTGCTCGACGTCTTCGTAAATGGCCTGCAAGGCGCCGAACACGCGCGCCGGCGCTTCATTGTAAATTGGCATGACGACGGCGGTGTGTTTGCTCAGCGCGGTCGGATTTGGCGGGGATTTCGGTCTGACGAACAGCAAATGGAAAAAGCCGACGACGCCGCTTGAGAACGCCAGCGCGATCCAGGAAAAATTCGCCAGAAACAGAATGAGCAGCGCCCATTTGAGCAACGTCACGCCGCCGACGTCGACGACGCGGTACATTTCATAGGCGCCGTAAGCGGTCAGCGCAAACCCGCCGCCGAAAACGGCCAGACGCGAGATAATATGGCTGGAGGCCAATTGCGGCTCCGTCCACGCCCGACGTTCCGTCGCCGCGTCGAAGCGCGTCAGGCTTTGCGTCGGCATTTCCAAATGCGACTCCGGCGGCATGGCCGCCCCGATTTTCGCGGGCGTCGCGGCGTCGCTGGCGTGAAGGTCGGGGGCAAGTTCGGTCAAGGCGTCCATCGATATAGCCAGGTCTCGCTGATTGGCGCGCCGGCTGATTCAAGAACCAGCCGCATTTCGCAGGAGTTTTCGCTCCCGGGGTCAATTTCGAACAGAATGCGGCAACTCTTGCGCTCGCGCGACAAGAATACGCGGGTTGCGACGAGCGCGCCCGGCGAGCCGGTCAGGTTCGCCTTGACGTCGGGAACGCGCGCCGCGTCGGCGAAAATATCGCCGCGAAAATCGACCAGAAAACGGCGGCGTTTGCCGCTCTGGCCGCGTCCGCCGCGCACGCCCTGAACGAAAGCGAGATCGGGGCTTGAAGGCGGATTCCAGCACCAGAACTGGCGATAGGCGAAACGCGCTTCCTGGCCGGCGGCGAGGGGCGCTTTTGGCCGCCAGTAGGCGATTATGTTCTGCGCGCTTTCCGAATCGGACGGAATCTCGATGAGTTGCACTGCGCCCGGGCCCCAGTCGCCGATCGGTTCGATCCACAGCGAAGGCTTGTTTTCCCAATGCTGGTCGTCGTCCTGGTAATGGTCGAAGTCGCGGTCACGCTGCAGAAAGCCAAAGCCCTTGGGGTTTTCATCGACGAACGCCGAAATTTGCAGGGATTCGCGGTTCGAAACCGGCCGCCAGACCCATTCGTTGCGGCCGGTCAATAGTTGCAGACCGCCCGTTTCGGCGACGGCGACGCGCACGTCGTCGTTCTTGCGCCGGTCGATTGGACCGAACAAGCCGATCGCGCTCATCGTCGCGACGCCGAGGTTGTCTATTGGCGCGCGCGCGAACAGCGTGCATTCGGTGTCGATGATGGTGGCGTCGCCCGGATGCAGGGTGAAGCGATAGGCGCCGCTGACGCTTTCGGAATCGAGCAGAGCATGGATGGTCAGGGCGTTCGCCGCCAGCGTCGGCTTTTCGATCCAGATGGCGCGAAAGAAGGGGAACTCCTCGCCCCTGGGGTCGGCGGTGCGGATCGAAAGGGCGCGCGCCGTCGCGCCGAAACTCTGGCCGCGCGCCAGCGCGCGGAAAAAGCTGGCGCCTTGAAAGATCGCCGTTTCGCGCAAAGCGCCGTCGCCTTGCGGCAGCAGGATGCGGAAGCCGGAAAAATCTAGGTTTTTCAAGTTTGGCGGCGTTTTCAGGTCGCCGAAATTGAACATCGACTGGTCATAGGTCAGGCGGCGCGTCATGCCGCTTTCGACCAGATTGATCTGCATGGGCGCCGAAAAGATAAAGCCGCGATGCAACGGCTCGATCGCGAAGCCGGTCGGATCGCCGCTCCAGATTCGGCCCTCCGGCCGCGTCCGGATAGCGCTGTAAGCCTCATAGCTGAGATTGGCGAAGGGATCGGGGAGGTCGCTGGCCAGCGCCTTGAAGGGCTTGGCGGCAAGCGCGCGGGCCGCGTCCGTCACATTGCCGGGCGCGAACGGCGCGATTTCGCCCGCGACCGCTGGCTGCGCCTGAGCGGCGGCGAATCGGTCGTATGTCGCCATGCTGACGGCGCCGCTTGCCGCCAATTTCAATAAGGCCCGTCTTTGCAACATGTTTTCTAGCTTTTTCGATTCCGGCGCGCTGTGTCGGCGCGATCTATACCGTATTATTTTACGGCGGCGAGATGGATTTTTATCGCTTTTTGTGTAATCGGCCGCAATGTTCGCCAGTTCTTCGGTTTGGCTCTCTTTTTCGCGACGCCGGATCAGGCCTCGCACGCCATCGTTCACAAGGATCGTCCGATGCCCATACTCCCCAAAGCCCCGTCCTGTCTCGCTATTGTTCTGGCGGCGGGCGAAGGCAAGAGGATGCGCTCGTCGCTTCCCAAGGCGCTGCACAAAGTCGCCGGACGCTCGATGCTGGCGCATGTGCTGGCGGCGGCGGGGCGGGCCGGCGCCGACGCGCTGGCGGTGGTCGTCGGTCCAGACCGCGCCGATGTGGCGGCGGAAGCCCGAAAATTCGCCGACAAGTGCGAGATTTTCGTTCAAAACGAGCGCCTTGGCACGGCCCATGCGGTCTTGGCGGCGAGCGACGCCCTGGCGCGCGGCTATGATGACGTCCTGATCCTGTTCGCCGATACGCCGCTGGCGCAAGCCTCGACCTTTCAGGTTTTGCGGCGAAAGCGCGCCCAGGGGGCGGGCGTCGTCGCGCTGGGTTTCGAGCCCGCCGAACCGGATGGGTATGGACGCCTGCTCACTGACAAGGCCGGCGGATTGGTCGCGATTTGCGAACATAAGGACGCCAGCGCGTCCGAGCGCGCGGTCAGGCTGTGCAACGCCGGACTGATGGCGCTTGACGGCGCCAGGGCGCTGGAATGGCTGGACGCGGTCTCCAACGACAACGCGCAGAAGGAATATTACCTCACCGACGTCGTCGCGCTCGCCCGCGCCAGCGGGGCCGCGGCCGCCATCGCGCTTGCCGGCGCGGACGAGGTGATGGGCGTCAACGACAAGATCCAGCTCGCTCAGGCCGAAATGCTCATGCAGCTTCGCCTGCGCGAAGCGGCGATGCGCGACGGCGTGACCCTGATCGCGCCGGAGACCGTGTTTTTCAGTTACGACACGCGGATCGGGCCCGAGACGGTCGTCGAACCGCATGTCGTGTTCGGACCCGGCGTGAACATCGCGAAGGGCGCGACGATCCACGCTTTTTCCCATCTTGAGGGCGCCAATGTCGGGGAGGGGGCGAGCGTCGGCCCGTTCGCGCGGCTGCGTCCTGGCGCAAATCTCGCCAAGGAAGCCAAGGTCGGCAATTTCGTCGAAGTGAAACAGGCGGAAATCGGCGCCGGGGCCAAAATCAGCCACCTCACCTATATCGGCGACGCCGACGTCGGTCCGCGCGCCAATATCGGCGCCGGAACAATCACCTGCAATTACGATGGCTACGGCAAGTACCGCACCAACATCGGCGCGGACGCCTTCATCGGCTCGAATTCGGCGCTCGTCGCGCCGGTGACGATCGGCGAGGGCGCCTTCGTCGGCTCCGGCTCGGTGGTGACCGAAAATGTCGAGCCGCACGCTCTGGCGCTGGCGCGCGCCCGGCAGGTCGCCTTTCCCGGCTGGGCCGCCGCGTTCGCCCGGAAGATGGCGGCGGTCAAGGCGGCGAGGGCCAAGGACAAGGCCAAGGACAAGCCCGGACCTGAGCCAAAGTCTTGAATTTCGCGCCCGACGCGCTTGCGGGCCACGCCATTTCGGAACATCGCCGTCACATTTTGTCACGCAAATTGACTTGAAGCCTTGTCGCGGCGCGGTTTAGAGCATGTTGTCCTCATATGGTATCGCCTGCGCCGATCGCTTTTGCTTTAGGGGCAGGAGAAGGGCGAAGGCCGTGTCGGGGACACGGCCAAGCCGTTCGACGCACCCATGAGGCAAAAGCGGCCGGCCCTTCGGGTTGCGCTGCGACGGCCGCCCGCTGCGTCGGCGCGCTTGCCCGATGCGCCAGCATCGCGCTGCGCGCGCCTCCTGGCGGATCGACTCGCCGCAGCGCAACGCAGATGGTTCCATATGAGAACAACATGCTCTAACCCTTGCATGAAATCGCTCAACTTTGATTTTGGAGTTTTTCGCCTATGTGCGGCATTGTCGGCATCATCGGTCAGGGGCCGGTCGCCAGTTCGATCATCGACGCGCTGAAACGGCTTGAATACCGCGGCTACGATTCGGCCGGGATTGCGACGCTGGAAGACGGCCATCTCACGCGCCGGCGCGCCGAGGGCAAATTGCGCAATCTGGAGGCGTGCCTGTCGCGCGAACCGTTGCGCGGCGCCATTGGCATAGGCCATACGCGGTGGGCGACGCACGGCCGGCCGACCGAAAACAACGCGCATCCGCACGCCAGCGCTAAGCTGGCCGTCGTGCACAACGGCATCATCGAAAATTTTCGCGAACTGCGCGAGGAATTGAAGGCGAAGGGCCATGTCTTCGCCACCGAAACGGACACCGAAGCGGTGGCCCATCTCGTCACCGACGCGATCGATTGCGGCCTGTCGCCGGTCGACGCCGTCGCCGCCAGCCTGAAGCGGCTGAAGGGCGCCTTCGCGCTGGCCTTCTTGTTCGAGGGCGAGGGCAACCTGTTGATCGGCGCGCGGCGCGGCGCGCCCCTGGCGGTCGGCTACGGCGAGGGCGGGGAAATGTATCTCGGCTCGGACGCGCTGGCTCTGGCCGCCTTCACCGACACGATCACCTATCTTGAGGACGGCGACTGGGTGATCCTGCGGCGCGGCTCGGCCGAATTCCGCAACGAGGACAACAGCGTCGTCAGCCGTCCCAAGCTCAAGACGCAGGCTTCGGCCTTTTTGGTCGACAAGGGCAATTATCGCCATTTCATGGCCAAGGAAATCCACGAGCAGCCGGAAGTGGTGGCGCGCACGCTCGCCCATTACCTCGACTTCTCCAACGCCGCGGTGCGTCTGCCCTTCGATCTGCCGTTCGACGCCAAGGAGCTGTCCGGCATCACCATCGCCGCCTGCGGCACCGCCTATTACGCCGGGTTGATCGGCAAATATTGGTTCGAACGCTACGCGCGCCTGCGCGTGGAAATCGATGTCGCCTCCGAGTTCCGCTATCGCGAGGCGCCGCTGCCGGAAAAAGGCCTGATGGTCGTCGTCTCGCAATCGGGCGAAACGGCGGACACTTTGGCTTCGCTTCGCTACGCGCGCGCGCAGGGGCAGAAAATTCTCGGCGTCGTCAACGTGCCGACCTCGACCATCGCGCGCGAAAGCGACGTCGTCGCGCCGACGCTGGCGGGGCCGGAAATCGGCGTCGCCTCGACCAAGGCCTTCACCTGCCAGCTGACGGTGCTCGCCGCACTCGCCGTGGCTTTCGGGCGCGCGCGCGGCGTGCTCGACCGCGAGGAGGAAAAGCGCCTCGTCAACGAATTGATGATGGTGCCGGGCCTGATCGCGGAAGCGATGAAGCTGGAGCATTCGATCGAGACCCTGGCGCATCAGCTCGGCAAGGCGCGCGACGTGCTCTATCTGGGACGCGGTTCGAGCTATCCTTTGGCGCTGGAAGGGGCGCTGAAGCTCAAGGAAATTTCCTACATTCACGCCGAAGGCTACGCCGCCGGCGAGTTGAAACACGGCCCGATCGCCCTGATCGACGAGCAATTGCCGGTCATCGTCATCGCCCCGACCGACGCTGTGCTGGAAAAGACCGTATCCAACCTGCAGGAAGTTTCGGCGCGCGGCGGACGCATCATTCTGGTGGGCGACGCCAACGCGATCAAGGAAGCCGACGTCGAGCTCGCCGGCCAGATCGCGATGACCGATATGGCGCCCGACTTCACCGCCATCGTCTATGCCGCGCCGATCCAGATGCTCGCCTATCATACGGCGGTTTTCATGGGCAAGGACGTCGACCAGCCGCGCAATCTGGCCAAGAGCGTGACGGTGGAATGAACGTGACGGCGCCCTGAGCTTGTCTGGTCGATAGTACGAAAACCGCCTCCCTCGCGCCCTTGCCAAGCGCGCGTCGGGCCTGCATGGTGCGGCGCAAACGGGAGCCCGAGATGACCCTATTCGAGCCGCAGGACGAACCGCCGCACCCGCGTCCGCGCGGCTTTGGCGCGCGCATCCGCACCTGGTTCCTGACCGGCGTCGTCATCGCCGGCCCCCTCGCCGTGACGCTCTACATCGTCTGGTGGTTCGTCGACACCGTCGACGGCATGGTGAAAAAGATCATCCCTGTCAGTTTCTGGCCGGAAACCTACCTGCCGGCGCGCATTCCCGGCCTTGGCGTCATTTTCGCCTTCTTGGCGTTGACCTTGCTGGGCTTTCTCGCCGCCAACCTGCTCGGCCGCAGCCTGATCAAACTCGGCGAAAGCCTGCTCGACCGCATGCCGGTGGTGCGCGGCATCTACAAAAGCGTGAAGCAGATTTTCGAAACGCTGTTTTCGCAATCGGGCACGACCTTCCGCAAGGTCGGGCTGGTCCGCTTCCCCATGTCCAACATGTGGTCCCTGGTGTTCATCTCGACGCCGCCGAGCGGCGTTCTGGCCGAGCAGATGGAAGGCGAAGACCATATTTCCGTGTTTCTGCCGTGCACGCCCAATCCGACCACCGGATTTTTCCTCTATCTGCCGGCCAAGGACGTCGTCGAAATCGACATGAGCCCGGACGACGCGGCCAAGCTCATCATGTCGGCGGGCCTGATTCAGCCGGAGACGCAAAAGGTTTTGAAGGGTTTGGCCGAGAAGACGATGCCCGACAACGGCAAGACGAAGAGCGTCGAGGCGGTCGGGCAGGGGTGAGCGGGGGCGCCGTCCACACCCCATCATCGGACCAGGCTTGTAAGGTCAGCGTGATTGGCGCCCCTTCGCCCCGTTTTACGGGGAGAAGGCTGGGATGTGGGGCGAGGCGATTGGCCTCGATGTTTCCAGCAGACGAAAGCGCACCAATTCGACGACGCCGGGCCCTCTTGCCCCAGCCCCTCAACCCCCGCCTTCTCCCCGTTAAAGTCGGGGAGAAGGAGCCTGTCGGCGCCTTTTCCAGCAATGGGGGAGCCAGGTTACGGCGTAACAGTCCACTCAATTGCGCGAAAGAGACAGGCCAAGTACAAATGGCGGCGCGAAGCGCGGACGCCGTCAATAAAACGCACTGTCACGGTAACGCGTAACGCGAGCCGGCGTCCGCGTCGCTCGGAGAACGCTCTAACCCGCCCTTAAAAGCCTGATCGCTTCTTCGCGCTCGAACAGGTAGAGCAGCACGCGCAGGGCCTCGCCGCGCCGCCCGGTCAGCTCGGGGTCCTCGTCCAGCGCGCGCTCGGCCTCGTCGCGCGCGGCGCGCAGCAGCGCGGCGTGTACGTCGAGCCGGGCGATCCTAAATCCCGGCGCGCCCGACTGGCGCGAACCCAGGACCTCGCCCTCGCCGCGCAAACGCAAATCCTCTTCGGCGATGCGAAATCCGTCCTCGGTTTCGCGCAGGATATTCAGCCGGGCTTTCGCCGCTTCGCCCAAAGGGCCTTTGTAAAGCAGGATGCAAGAGGATTTGCCCGTCCCGCGTCCGACCCGGCCGCGCAGCTGATGCAGTTGCGACAGGCCGAAACGCTCGGCGTGTTCGATCACCATAATGGTGGCGTCGCGCACGTCGACGCCGACTTCGATCACCGTCGTGGCGACCAGGATTTTTGTGTCGCCGCGCGCGAAGGCCTCCATCGCGGCGTCCTTGTCGGCGCCTTTCATCTGGCCATGCGCCAGGCCGACCGCGTCGCCGAAATATTGCCGCAAGTCCTGCGCCCGCTCCTGCGCGGCGGCGAGATCGCTGTCCTCGCTCTCGGCGACGAGCGGGCATACCCAATAGACCCGAGCGCCCGCCTTGAGCGCGCGGCCGAGGCCGGCAACGACGTCGCCGATGCGCTCGGCGTTGACGACGCGCGTATCGATCGGCAGGCGCCCCGGCGGCTTTTCGCGCAACGACGAGACGTCCATGTCGCCGAAAAAGGTCAGGGCGAGCGTGCGCGGAATCGGCGTCGCCGTCATCACCAGCATATCGGCGTCGCCCTTTTCGCTCAGCGCGAGGCGCTGGTGCACGCCGAAGCGGTGCTGTTCGTCGACGACGGCGAGGCCGAGATCGGCGAAGGCGACGCCCTCCTGCGCCAGGGCGTGGGTGCCGATGGCGATCTGGATCGCGCCTTCGGCCAATCCGGCGAGATTGGCCCGGCGCTCGCCGGCCTTGTCGCGGCCGGTCATCAATGCGACGCGCAGGCCCGCGCCTTCGGCCAGCGGCCGGATCGTCTCGAAATGCTGACGGGCGAGAATTTCGGTCGGCGCCATCAACGCGGCCTGCCGCCCCGCCTCGATGACATGGCTCATGGCGAGCAGCGCCACCAGCGTCTTGCCGGAGCCGACATCGCCCTGCAACAGGCGCATCATGCGTTTTTCGCTCGACAGATCGGCGCGAATCTCAAGCAACGCCTGTTGTTGCGCGCCGGTCAGGGAAAACGGCAGTTGGCTCAGAATCCTTTGCGCCAGCGCGCCCTCGGCCAGGTTGGCGCGGCCGGCGATGGATTTGAATTTGGCGCGCACCATGCGCAAGGCGAGCTGGTGCGACAGGAATTCGTCGTAGGCGAGCCGAAGATACGCTTTTGAATCCAGGGCGAGGTCCTGCGGCGTCCGCGGGTGATGGATTTGCGCCAGCGCCTCGCCGAAGCTTGGCCAGTGGTTGGTCAGAATCGTCTTTTCGTCGAGCCATTCCGGCAATTTTGGCAGCCGCGCCAGCGCGCCCGCCGCCGCTTTGGCGACGACGCGCGGATAAAGCCCCTCGGTCAAACCGTAAACCGGCTCGACCGGCGGCAAGGCGGCGAGACCCGCCTCGTCGAGGATGCGGTCGGGGTGGACCATCTGGCGATGGCCGTCCCAAAGCTCGATCAGGCCCGACACCCAACATGTCGCGCCGAGCGGCAGGGTTTTTTCGATCCAGGCTTCGTTGGCGCGGAAGAACACCAGCAGAAGATCGCCGCTGTCATCTTCGCCGAGCACCCGGTAAGGGCCCTTTTTCAGCCGGCCGGGCGGGCGATGTTCGGCGACCCGGATCTTCACGGTCGAGACCGCGCCGATTTCCGCCTCGGCGATTTTCGGCCGATTGCGGCGGTCGATGAAGGAATAGGGCAGGTGGAGCAGCAGATCGACGACGCGCGCCGGACGACCCGCTTCGCCTAACAGGCGGTCGAACAATTTGCCGATCTTTGGTCCGACGCCCGGCAGGGCGCTCGCCGGCGCAAACAGAGGATCGAGAAGCGAGGGCCGCATGGTCGAGGTTTAACGCTCTGGGTCGAACGCCGCAAGACGCGCCGGAGCGCCTTATCGGGCGCCGAGAACGTGAAGGTATTTGAGCACGAAATAGAGCAAAGCAAATCCGAATCGAGAACTGGAAAACGCCGGCAAATCCATTGGACGCGCGTGAAAAATACCAAGTCTCGACGCTCGGCGGCGATCGGATAATTCACGAGACGCCAAGTTTCCAGGGCGCCCGCTTCATGAGGGCGCGGGGCCTCCATGAGCGGGAAAATAGCGGCTCCGAGGCGGCGTGATCGCGTCAATGAGCCGCATCGCTGACTTTTCCTCGCCGCAAGACCGCCCCGCTCTCGCCGCATTTTGCCGGCATCCGTTCGCCCGCCTGCCGGTATCGCCGCGCAATGGGCAAGACAAGAGCAAGATCAGTTCGTGGCGTTAATCAGAAATTAGTCATAGTGCGCTGTAATTCGGGAAGCTCATTTCCCGACGCGCCGAACGCCGGGCGAAAGCATTCCGCGCGGCGGCTAATTCGACAGCGCCTTATCGCGCCGCGCCAAACGAACTCGAGCGAAGTCAACGGGCGCGCGTAACGGTTTTTGTGAGAGCGGTTCTTATGGCCATTGGGGGCAGTCGGGAATGCGGTCAGGCTCCGTTGTTCGCCGTCGCGGCGCGCGGATTCCGTTTGCGTCTCGCGATCGAGCGCACATTGCCGCTTGCCGTCGCGCTGTCGTTCAGCGCTCTTGCCGCCGCGCATCTGCCGCACCTGGGTCGCGTCCCATCCGCCGCTCCGGCGCCCGTTCCCGTTTCGCGCCCTCTCGCCAGCCTCGATGCCGCGCCCGCTCCAGCGCCGGTCGCCCCCGCGCCTGAGCAGACATCCGAGGCCGCCGCCGCGTCATCCAATCTGAGCAGTTCGGCTTTCGCCGCGCTGCTCGCCCCGGACAATCTGCAAGACCATCTTCCCGTCGCGCTGCTGCAAGGCGGCGACGACAAACGGCTTCGCGAGATCGGGCGGACGATTTTCGCCGCCGCCGACAGCGCCACCGACACGACCGGCGACGGGTCGTCGATGCTCGCGCGGAACGCGCCGCTGGCGCCCGATATGCAGCCGTTGGCTTCGGCGCCGGTGTTCGCCGAGGAACAGCCGGACGAACCGGCTCAGCCCCGGCAAGTCGCCGAACTGACGCCCGATACGCCGAAAGCGCCCGCGGCTTCGGTCACGCCGGAGATTCCGGCGCCTACGGGAACGCCGCCCGCGCGGGCGAGCGCGGAAACGCCGACCACGCGGGCGACCGCTGAAACGCCTGTGGAAACGCCTTTGCCGCCCGTTCGCCCCGACACGCTGGCCGCGCCCTCGGCGCCGGCAACTCCGGTCAACCGCGTCAGCGCGCCGGTCAGTCCGCGCCATCTGGTCCGCGTCGCCCGCATGCGCGCCTCGCCTGTGCCGCGCGAGGACAATCGTTCGATCTTCGAAAAGCTGTTCGGCGGCGGCGAGTCCTCCGGTCAGGCCTTGGCCTACGCCGCGCCCGACGAAGACAATATGGGCCTTTCTCGCGGCGCGTCGGTCGGCCGCGCGGCGGCCGACGGCGGGACGGCCATCTACGACATTTCCGCCCACACCGTCTTCCTGCCGAGCGGAGCGGCGCTCGAGGCGCACTCGGGCCTTGGCCCCTATTTCGACGATCCGAGCCATGTGCATCTGCGTATGCGCGGCGCGACGCCGCCGGCGGTCTATAAGCTGAAGCCGCGCGAGAGCCTGTTCCACGGCGTCCAGGCCCTGCGGCTGGAGCCGATCAGCGGCAGCGTTTACGGTCGCGCCGGCCTGTTGGCGCATACGTTCATGCTCGGGCCGCGCGGCAATTCCAACGGCTGCGTTTCGTTCCGCAACTACAACGCGTTCCTGCGCGCCTATATGAACGGCGAGGTCAAGCGTCTGTTGGTCGTCGCGCATCGTTGAACGGCGCGAGAGCCCTGTTTCGTCGTCGGCGATTTCGCCTTGCGGTCGCCGGACGAACCGCGCCGGTATTCTGTCGGCGGTCAAATGCGGCGCCGACAATTCATCGCTGACAACACGCCGCCATCACCATATAAGCAAGCGACGTTCGCGCCGGAAATCCGGCGCGGCGATTTTTGCCGTTGGGCTCCCAGGGAGGCGCACGTGTCGGGTACGCAAAGGTCGAGCGACGGGCTGGACCCGCGGCGACGCAGGATCCTGTTTCGTTGTTGGCGTCGCGGCATGCGCGAGGTCGATCTATTGCTCGGCCAGTTCGCCGACGCCCGCATCGAATCCCTGAGCGAGGCCGAACTCGACCAGTTGGAGCAATTCATGGAGGCGCAGGACGCCGACATCTTTTCCTGGTTCGCCGGCTCAAAACCGATCGATAGCGCCTACGATTCGCCGATTTTCGAGAAAATTCGCGCCTTTCACACGCGTAATTCGCCGATGAACGTATAGCCTCGGCGCGGCGGGCCTGTCGCGCCGGCCCTTCGAGACGGCTTTGGCCGAGCCTCCTCAAGACGAGGGTTTGGCGGCGAAACAAAGATACAGGTTGAACTTTCCGGCATGAAAGAATTACAACGCGCCCTGGCCGAACTCGAAAAGGGACGCTCCCTCATTCTGGCGCGCGCGCCGGACGGTTTTGACGCCTTCGTCGCCGCCGACCTCGCGCGCGGACTGGCCAAAGCCTGCGAAGGCCGATCCTGCGCGCTTGTTCACGTAGCGCGCGACAGCCAGCGTTCGCGCAGCTTTCAGGAGGCTTTGGCCTTCGCCGCGCCGGACATGGAAATTCTCGAATATCCGTCCTGGGACTGCCAACCCTATGACCGCGTTTCGCCCAATGGCGCGATAGCGGCGCAGCGCATGACCGCTTTGTCGCGCCTTGCCCGCACGCGCTCGTCGATCGAGCGTCCGCGTCTGGTCGCCACGACAATCAACGCGCTGACGCAGCGCGCTCCGCCCAAGAACGCCATCGCCGCGACGACGTTTTCGGCGGCGCCGGGCGCCGCCGTCGATCGCGAGGCGCTGGCGCAATGGCTTGAAAACAACGGCTTCGTGCGCGCCTCCAACGTGCGCGAAAGCGGCGAATACGCATTGCGCGGCGGCATCGTCGATCTGTTCGCGCCAAGCCTGCCCGCGCCGGTGCGGCTCGATTTCTTCGGCGACGTGCTCGAACAGATCCGCACTTTCGATCCCGAAAGCCAGCGCACGGTCGGCCATCTGCGCGCGCTCGATCTCGTCCCTGTCAACGAGGCGCAGTTCACCACCGAGTCGATCCGACGCTTTCGCCAGAAATATGTGGCGCGGTTCGGCGCGCAGACGCGCGGCGACGCCCTCTACGAAGCGGTGAGCGAAGGACGTCGTCACGCCGGCCATGAGCATTGGCTGCCGCTCTTTCACGATAAGCTCGATACGCTTTTCGACTATTGTCTCGACGCGCCCATCCTGCTCGACGGACAGGCGCAGAGCGCCGCGCACGAGCGCTTCGCGCAGATCGCCGATTATTACGAAGCGCGCAAGCAGGCTTATGACGTCGATCCCGCCAAGGCCAGTTACAAGCCGCTGCCGCCGGACGAACTCTACCTGACGCAGAATGAATTCGCCGCCCGTCTGGCCAAATTCGCGACGGCGCAAATCTCGCCTTTCGACGCGCCGACCGGCGGCGGCCAGTTCATCTTCGATTGCGGCGGCGCGCCGGGCCGCAGTTTCGCGCCGGAACGAGCGGACGAAAACGCCAATGTGTTTCAGGCCGCGGTCGACCATATCCGCGCCATGCAGAGCGAGGGCCGAAAGGTCATCGTGGCCGGCTGGTCCGACGGTTCGCGCGAACGCCTCGGCCACGTCCTGTCCGAACACGGCCTGAAAAAACACGAGTTGGTTTCTTCGCTGTCGCAGGCGCTGGCCTTGCGCGACAACCGCGTCGCGCTGGCGGTGGTCGGTCTTGAGGCCGGCTTCGCCGCGGGCGATCTTGTCCTCGTCGGCGAACAGGACATCCTCGGCGACCGCCTCGTGCGCCAGCGGCACAAGACCAAGCGCGCCGCCAATTTCCTGTCCGAGGTCGCCGCGCTCGCCGCCGGCGATCTCGTCGTGCACGTCGATCACGGCATCGGACGCTTCGTCGGCCTCAAGCATATCGAGGCGGCCGGCGCGCCGCACGATTGTCTGGAATTGCATTACGCCGGCGGCGACAAGCTGTTCCTGCCGGTCGAAAATATCGAGTTGTTGACGCGCTACGGCTCGGAGGACGCCGAGGCGCAGCTCGACCGGCTCGGCGCGACGAACTGGCAGGCGCGCAAGTCCAAGCTGAAATTGCGCATTCGTCAGATGGCGCAGGGCCTGATCAATATCGCCGCGGCGCGCGCCCTGCGCGAGGCGCCGAAACTCATTCCGCCCGAAGGCCTCTACGACGAATTTTGCGCGCGCTTTCCTTATGACGAAACCGAGGACCAGCTCACGGCGATCGAAAGCGTGCTGGAGGATATGGCCGCCGGCCGTCCGATGGATCGTCTGATCTGCGGCGACGTAGGCTTCGGCAAGACCGAGGTGGCGTTGCGCGCGGCCTTCGCCGCTGCCGTCAACGGCAAACAAGTGGCGGTGGTCGTGCCGACGACCTTGCTGGCGCGCCAGCATTTCAAGAACTTCTCGGCGCGTTTCGCCGGGTTGCCGATGCGGCTGGCGCGGATGTCGCGCATGGTCGGCGCCGGTGATCTACGCGAGGCGAAGACAGGGTTGGCCGAGGGTTCAATCGACATCGTCGTCGGCACCCACGCCGTGCTCGGCAAAGGCGTCGTTTTCAAGGATCTCGGCCTTGTCGTCATCGACGAGGAGCAGCATTTCGGCGTCGGCCACAAGGAGCGGCTGAAGGAATTGCGCGCCGAAGTGCATGTGCTGACCCTGTCAGCCACGCCGATTCCGCGCACCTTGCAATTGGCGCTGACCGGCGTGCGCGAACTGTCGATCATCGCCACGCCGCCGGTCGACCGCCTCGCCGTGCGCACATTCGTCACGCCCTTCGACGATCTCATCGTGCGCGAGGCCTTGCTGCGCGAGCGCTATCGCGGCGGCCAGAGCTTCTATGTCTGCCCGCGTCTGGAAGACCTCGACGAGGTTACGAGCTGGCTGCGCCAGAACGTTCCGGAAGCCAAGTTCACCATCGCGCATGGCCAGATGGCGGCGACCGAGCTGGAAGAGCGCATTTCGGCCTTTTACGACGGCAAGTACGACATTCTCGTCTCGACCAATATCGTCGAGTCCGGCCTCGATATTCCGACCGCCAATACCTTGATTGTGCATCGCGCCGATATGTTCGGCCTGGCGCAGCTTTATCAGTTGCGCGGCCGCGTCGGGCGCTCGAAAATCAGGGCCTACGCCTTGTTCACCGTGCCGGCGACGCGAACCATTACGCCGCAGGCGCAAAAGCGCCTTGAAGTGCTGCAATCGCTCGATACGCTCGGCGCCGGTTTCCAGCTTGCGAGTCATGACCTCGACATCAGGGGCGCGGGCAACCTGCTCGGCGACGAGCAGTCCGGCCATATCCGCGAGGTCGGGTACGAGCTTTACCAGCAGATGCTCAATGAGGCCGTCGCCGCGTTGAAATCCGGCGCGGTCGAGAGCCCCGAGGACGTGTGGTCGCCGACGATCACGCTGGGCGTGCCGGTGACCATCCCCGAACATTATATCGAGGACCTCAATCTGCGCCTGCAGCTATACCGGCGCATGGCGAGCCTCGACGAGGACGCCGAGATCGAGAGCTTCGCCGCCGAAATGATCGACCAATTCGGCCCGATGCCGCCCGAAGGCCAGCAATTGCTGAAGCTCATTTCGGTCAAGGCCTTGTGCCGCAAGGCCCATGTCGAAAAGCTGGAGGCGGGGCCAAAGGGGATCATCATCGGCTTCCGCGCCAATAGTTTCGCCAACCCGCAAGGTCTGGTGCGCTACATCGCCAAACAGGGCTCGGACGCCAAAGTGCGGCCCGACATGAAAATCGTCTTCCTCGGCGATTACGAACGGCCGTCGGATCGTCTGCCCGGCGCCGAAGCAATTCTGCGCGAGCTCGTGGCGATCGCGCAGAAGAAGGGGTAGGCGAGGGGCGACCGTCCGGAAGTCGCCGTCTCAGCCTCGCACGAAATCGGCGAAGGCCTTCAATTGCCCGGCGATGAAATCCTTTGTCGCCTGATCGGTCAGATCGCCGCTCGCCATATCCGCTTTGCCGTAGGCGCCGCCGACCATCACTTCGGGCCTGTTGAGCACGCGCGCATCGAGAAAGACCAGCGATTGGCGCAGGTGATATTGCGCGCGCGCGCCGCCGAGCGCGCCGGGCGAGGCGCTCTGGATCGCCACCGGTTTGCCGGCGAAAGGCTGGTTCGGCAGACGAGACAGCCAATCGATCGCGTTCTTCAATACGCCCGGCACGGAATAATTATATTCCGGCGTCACGATGACGACGCCGTCGGCTGCGGCGATCGCTTCGCCCATGGCGAGGACCGGCGCGGGAAAGCCCTCCGTCTGAACATCGGCGTTGAACAACGGAAAATCGCGGACCGAGCCGAGCGGCGTGATCGTCGCGCCTTCGGGCGCCAGCGCAGGCAGAGCGCGAGCGAAGCCGCCATTGACCGAAGCCTTGCGCAGGCTGCCGAGCAGAATGACGAAGTGAAGCGTTTTCGATGCGGCGTTCATCGTCAAAGCTCCCGTCTCGCGATATGTCGAAAGGAACCTTTGGCATATTTGCGTTCGCGCGCGCCGGCGCAAGGCGCGGCGATTGATTTTAGGCTCCGCTGAGCCACACTTCGGCGGCCTGGCGTCCGGCGTCGCGCAATTTGGTCAAAAAGGCCCAGTCGAGGTTGGCCGGGCTGGCCGTGGCCAATTGCTCCACTTCGTTTTCCGCCGACAGCCTGTCGATGCGCAACCTCGACCATTTGCCCGAGGCGTCGCCGGCGGCGCAAAGCGGAGCGAGCAGGCGGATCGCCTCGATCTCGCGCTCCAGCGAGGAGTTGAAATTGATCTGATCGATGCGCCGTTCGATCTCGTGTCGATCGCGCGGGGCTTCCTGCGTGCGCGTCGGCGAAATCTGCACCACGAGAACATTGGCGGCGTCGCTCTCCATCACCAGCGGCGTCAGCGGCGGATTGGCGACATAGCCGCCGTCCCAATAAGGTTCGTATTACGGTGACACGCCCGTCTTTACCTTTTTGCGGCCTTATGCAAGACTTTCCCCCATGTCTCGCATCGCCCGCGTCGTCATTCCCGAAGCCTCCCATCATTTCAAGCAGCGCGGCAATGGCGGGGCGAGGGCGTTTTCGGCTACCTTCCCTCAAGCCACACTTCGGCGGCCTGACGGCCGGCGTCGCGCAATTTGGTCAAAAAGGTCCAGTCGAGGTTGGCCGGGCTGGCCGTGGCCAATTGCTCCACTTCGTTTTCCGCCGACAGCCGGTCGATGCGCAACCTCGACCATTTGCCCGAGGCGTCGCCGGCGGCGCAAAGCGGAGCGAGCAGGCGGATCGCCTCGATCTCGCGCTCCAGCGAGGAGTTGAAATTGATCTGATCGATGCGCCGTTCGATCTCGTGTCGATCGCGCGGGGCTTCCTGCGTGCGCGTCGGCGAAATCTGCACCACGAGAACATTGGCGGCGTCGCTCTCCATCACCAGCGGCGTCAGCGGCGGATTGGCGACATAGCCGCCGTCCCAATAAGGTTCGCCGTCAATTTCTATCGTGTGATGCAAAAGCGGCAGACAGGCCGAGGCCAATACGCTTTCGACGGAAATTTCGCTGTTGCGGAAAATGCGCAGGCTGGCTTGCCGCACGCGCGTCGCGGCGACCAGCAGGCGCGGGCTCTTGCTGGCGCGCAACAATTCGAAGTCGACGTTGGCCAGCAAGGCTTCGCGCAGCGGATTAAGATCGAACGGATTGAGCTGGTAAGGCGAAAGCGTGCGCGCCAACAGGCCGAAGCCGGTCGGCATGAAGGCCGAGCGCGGCAGAAACAAGGCCGCGTTGCTGACGCGCGACCAAAAGCTGTGCAGAACTTCGCGCGCGCCCTCGCGGCCGTGCCGGGCGAGGCCGCTCGCCAGCAAGACCGCGTTGACGGCGCCGGCGCTGGCGCCCGACAACGCGTCGAACTCCACCCGTCCATCTTCGAGAATGCGGTCGAGCGCGCCCCAGGTGAAGGCGCCGAATGAGCCGCCGCCTTGCAGCGCCAGCGCCAGATGCGCTGGCGGCCAGGTTCTGGCCGGCGACCGTTTGCCCAGACCGATTTTCGCCTTGATGAAATTCGCCATTGGCTGTCCGCGATCCCTTTGCGTCATTCCCCAGCAGGCGTCGCGGCGAGAACAAAATGGTGAACGGGGACGTCGCTTTCAACCGCGCCGCCGCCGTCTTTGCCGACGCAGATCAGCGAAGCCAGCCGCGACGGCGTCAACACGCCCGCCGCCTGTAGATCGGCCGCCAGCGCGGCGGGGACGATCAGATGCGAGGGGCCCAGCCGGTCGAGCAGCGCCAGAAAACCGGCGCTGTCGAATGGTCCATGGAAATAGAGCGACGCGCCGGCCGCCAGCGCGGCTGTCGGCCCGGCGATGAATCCTTCCGGGCTCGATGGCGAAACGGTCGACACGATCGGCGCCGCCGCGCCGATCCTGGCGCGCGAAATCAATTCAAGCGCTTCATGCACGATGTCCGCCTGGCGCATCAGCCGCACGCCGTTCGCGTCGAGAAACCGCAGCACGGCGTTCTGGCCGCGCGCGGGCTGCGTATCGGGCAATGCGGCAAGGCGGCTCGGGTCGAGGTCAAGGGCGGAGGAATCGGCGTTCGGGCCCAGCGTCGCCACCAGACGCACGTTGGGCGCGCCGGCGCCGGCTTCAAAGAGCGCGGGCAGAATGTCCAGATCGCCGCAGCGCGTCGGGCCGAGTAGGGCGCAGGCGTTGGTGTCGCGCGCCAGTTGCGCCAGCATCGCGGCCGAACTCGCCGCGCTCGCCAGGGTCGCGTCGAGGCCGGCGGCCAGGGCGGCGAAAGGCGCGAGGGCGCAAGCGCGTGTCGGCGCTCCAATGATGAGAATATTTTCGCCCGAACGCAGGCCGGCGGCCGACAAATGCGAGGCCAGCGCCGCGATTTGCGCGCCCATCGCGCCGTAGCTCAACGGCGTGGGCGCATCGTCGTCGGCCAGCGCTGGGCGCTCTGGGCGCAGGCGCGAGGCGCCTTGCGCCAGATCGTCGAGGCTGAACAACGCCAGCGGGTGGCGCGTCTGGGCGGATTGTTCGGGGTTCAAGGCGTTGCGCTCCACCAGGTTTCCAGAATGTCGCTGAACAGCGGCGCGCCATACTTCGGCATGACTTGCGGATGGGCTATGCGTGTCCAGTAGGCGATCCATTCGTCGCCCGCATGATAAAGCGGTACAATATAAAAGCCAGACAGAAGCACGCGGTCGAGCGCGCGCGCCGCCGCAATGAAGTCGGCCTCGTCGCGCGCACCGACCAGCGCGGCGATCGCCGCGTCGATCGCGGGCGAACGCGCGCCGGCGAGATTGTAGGACGCCTCCTGGTCGGCGCTGTCCTGGCCCCAGCGCATACGCTGTTCGTTGCCCGGCGAAGCGGACGCGAGCCAAAGTCCGATCATCATGTCGAAATCGAATCGTTGCCGGCGCCTTTGGTATTGCGCCTCGTCGACAAATCGGACGCGGGCGGCGACGCCTATGCGCTTGAGCTGATCGGCGTATAGCAGCGCCAGGCGTTCTTGCTCACGATTGACCACCATCATTTCGAAGGAAAGCGCGCTCCCGTCCTTTTTCAGCGCGCCGTCCTGCAAGCGCCAGCCCGCCTCCGCGGCCAACGCCAGCGCTTTTTTCGCCATGTCGCGGTCGCGGCCCGAGCCGTCGGCGCGCGGCGGCGTCCAAAGACCCGCCGCGATATCGGCGCGCACGGCGCCGGGAAAAGCGTCGAGGATGGCGTGTTCGGCCGGGCTTTCAGGCCGGCCGGCGGCGGACAGTTCGGATTCGTCGAAAAAACTTTTGCTGCGCCGGTAGAGTCCGGAAAACAGCTTGGCGTTGATCCATTCGAAATCGAATGTCATGGCGAGGGCTTCGCGCAGCCGGATATCGGCGAAGATCGGTCGGCGCGTGTTGAAGGCAAAGCCGGTCATGCCTTTCGGCCCGCCCAGTGGCAACGCCTCGACCTTGACGGCGCCCGCCCGCCGCGCCGGAAAATCGTAATCGCTCGCCCAGCGCGTGGGATCGTTCTCCTGGCGAAAATCAATCAGGCCGGACTTGAAGGCGTCGAACAATGCGTTGTCGTCGCGCATGTAGCGAATGTTGATCTCGTCGAAATTGTAGAGGCCGCGGTTGATCGGCAGGTCCTTGCCCCAATAGTTGGGATCGCGTTTGAGCGCGATTCTTTGGCCCGGCTGCATGGCGGAAACCACGTAGGGACCCGAGCCGAGTGGAATGTCGAAGGACGACAGGGCGAAGCGCGCCGGATCGATCCGATGGGCGGGCAGCACCGGCATCAGGGCCAGAATAAGCGGCAATTCCCGGTCGTTGGCGCCGGCGAGGTCGAAGCGCGCGGTGAGGGCGTCGACCGCTTCGGCCTTGCGCGCCAGGCCATAGGCGACGCGTTGTTGCGGACGGCCCTTGGCCTTCAGCAATTCGAAGCTGAACAGAACGTCGCGGGCGGTAATCGCGGCTCCATCCGAAAAACGCGCCTTCGGATTGATGCGAAACACGACGTAGTCGCGGGCCTCGTTCGTCTCGATGCTTTGCGCGACCAGCCCGTAGAGGGTGAACGGTTCGTCGAGCGAACGCGCCATCAAGCTTTCATAGACCGGCCCAGCCAGTCCCAGCGCGGTGGAGCCGGCGTTGACGTTATAGGGATTGAGATTGTCGAAAGCCCCTTCAACGCCGAGATTGAGCGTGCCGCCTTTGGGCGCGTCCGTCCTCGCGTAGGGCAGGGGATCGTCGGGCCCGAGGGCCGGCGCGCCGTGCATGGCGATGGCGTGACTGGGCGTCCCCGGCTGCTGCGCCAGCGCGGCTGTCGCGCCGCTTGTCGCACAAAACGCTGCGATACAGCAGACGGTCAGACATTTGAGCATGAGCGCCGACACGACGCCGGCCGATCGCGAAACCGCCCGACGGCATTGGCGATAAACCGTAACGAAATGGGGGGCGACGTTGTTGAGCCGAGCGATCGTGCAAATCCCTCTCATCGCAAAAGGCTTCAAGGGGCGGCGATTCGCGCGGGACGACATGCGTTCAGCCTAGAGCATGTTGTTCCCATATGGAATCGCCTACGCCATCCGCCGGCGGTTTTTGTCCAAGTTCATGCGGTTACACAAATCGCTTGGGACGAGACTTCAACGCTTGGCGCGGCGTGGCCGGGAAACGCTCTCGCGTTCGCGCGATGACGGCTCCAGATCGCGCTGCTCCCGCAACGCGTCGGCCGAGAGACAAAACACCTCGGATATCTGCAGGAACTGATCGGACAGAGGGTTTGATTTGCGCCAGATCATGCCGACGGTCCGGGAGGGTTGCGGGTTATCAAAGCGGGCGACGGAGACCGCCGCCGCGCGTGTCTCAACCGTCACGGCCATTTCCGGGATCAAAGTGACGCCCATGCCGGCGCTGACCATCTGGACAAGCGTGGACAGCGAACTCGCGTCCAGCGCCTGCCGCGGCGGTGATCGCATATTGCAGAACGACAGGGCCTGATCGCGAAAACAATGTCCTTCCTCGAGCAAGAGGAGCCTCATTTCGCCCAGCGTTTCGCTGCTGGGAACCGGCGCTCCCTCATCTTCGCTTGGTCGGACCAGCAGGAAGTTTTCGGTAAACAGGGCGACCTCGGCGAGCGAGGGTTCGGACACCGGCAGGGCGACGATCGCCGCGTCAAGACGACCTTCCAGCAGCTCTTGTATCAGCTTCGCGGTCAGCGTCTCACGCACATGAATGTCAAGCTCGGGATGCATTCGCGTGAGATTTCCGATGGCCGTCGGCAGCAGATAGGGCGCGATCGTCGGGATCATGCCGATGCGCAGCCGACCCACGAGCCGGTCCCGCGACGCGCGCGCGCAGTCTTCCAGTTCGTCGACCGAGCGAAGGATTTCGCGGACGCGTCGGGAGGCCTCCTCTCCGAACGTCGTAAGCCGGAATTGTCGCGCGCCGCGCTCGATCAGCGTCGCGCCCAGGGCGTCCTCCAGCTCCTTGATTTGCATCGACAAGGCCGGCTGCGAGATCGCACAGGCTTCGGCCGCCTGTCCGAAATGGCCACGGCGTTCGAGCGCCTCAAAATAGCGAATTTGCCTGAGCGTGATTTTGTTCATAAGAATATCTTATTCAAGATATAAAAAAATGCAATTTTACCTGATGAAACGCATTGGATAGATTGCTTTCAGCTCAACTTATTGGGAGGAAACGATATGACTGACGCAACGAAATGCCCGGTTATGCACGGCGCTCCAAGCCAAACAACTCTTGGGGGCCAGTCGAACGGCAACTGGTGGCCGAACCAGTTGAATCTCAAGATCCTCCACCAGAACTCGTCCTTGTCCAATCCCATGGGGGCGGCGTTCGACTACGCCGAGGCGTTCAAGACGCTCGATCTGGAGGCGCTGAAGAAAGACCTCCGCGCGCTGATGACCGACTCGCAGGATTGGTGGCCGGCGGACTTCGGCCATTACGGGCCGTTGTTCATCCGGATGGCGTGGCACAGCGCCGGAACGTATCGCATCGGCGACGGGCGCGGCGGCGCCGGCGCCGGCGCGCAGCGCTTCGCGCCGCTCAACAGTTGGCCGGACAACGTCAACCTCGACAAGGCGCGCAGGCTGCTTTGGCCGATCAAACAGAAATACGGCGCCAAAATCTCGTGGGCCGATCTGATGATCCTCGCCGGCAACGTTGCGCTGGAGTCGATGGGATTCAAGACGTTCGGATTCGGCGGCGGACGCGTGGACATCTGGGAGCCGGAAGAGGACATCTACTGGGGTCCCGAGGGCAAGTGGCTGGCTGACGAGCGCTACAGTGGCGACCGCGACCTCGAAAATCCTCTCGCCGCCGTTCAGATGGGCCTGATCTACGTCAATCCGGAAGGGCCGAACGGCAAGCCGGACCCACTTGCGGCGGCCAAGGATATTCGCGACACGTTCGGCCGAATGGCGATGAACGACGAAGAAACAGTGGCGCTGATCGCGGGCGGTCACACCTTCGGCAAAACTCACGGCGCTGGCGATGTGTCATTGGTTGGTCCGGAGCCGGAAGCCGCGGGCATCGAGGAGCAGGGCCTTGGCTGGAAGAGCAAATTCGGCTCAGGCAAAGGGGGCGACGCGATCGGCAGCGGCCTGGAAGTCATCTGGACCACGACGCCGACGAAGTGGAGCAACAATTTCTTCTGGAACCTGTTCGGCTACGATTGGGAGCTGACCAAGAGCCCCGCCGGCGCCCACCAGTGGAAACCGACGCATGGCGCGGGCGCGGGACGGCGCCCGATGCGCACGATCCCTCGAAGCGTCACGCTCCATCCATGCTGACCACCGACCTCGCCTTGCGGTTCGACCCTGTTTACGAAAAGATTTCCAGGCGCTTCCACGAGAACCCGGACGCGTTCGCGGATGCGTTCGCCCGCGCGTGGTTCAAGTTGACACACCGCGACATGGGCCCGCGCTCGCGCTATCTTGGCCCCGAGGTTCCCGGCGAAGAGCTGCTGTGGCAGGATCCCGTGCCGACGGTCGATCACGAGTCACTGTCGTGCAATCCTGCCATCGGGGGCCTTGCAAAGGGTCACCTCGTACGCGAGATAGATGCCCTGGGCGGTGAAATGGCCCGGGTTAGCGATCGGTCCGGGCAAGACAATTCAGGATGCTGAACCTGTCGAAGGGACCGGCAGTCTGGTCCCTTCGAGCACAGGCAGACAGGATGCTCTACCGTCACTCCATGAGGATTGTGCTCGAATCTCAGGAGCATCTAACGATAAAGCAAGGGATGGTCGAGAAGGTCATCGCGGAAGACGGCAAAGGCGACCGGGGTCATGACCTCTCTCGGCGTGCTTTACGGCGCGCCTGCGGTAATCGTAACAACGGGGACTCTTTAAATGGCCTTATGCACATCGGCGTAGACAATTTTCAGGCTGGCAGGGCGGGAGAATTCGCCTCTGTCGGGCTCTCCTATTTCC
>CAVTNU010000008.1:0-66987 GCA_963736175.1 uncultured Alphaproteobacteria bacterium
GCCGCCCGTCACCGTCCAAAGGACGCCCGTTCCGGCCCAGGCCATGCACTTGAGCGCGCCACGCCGATCGACATTGTTTTTTTCCGCGTCCATTGGTCTCTCCTTCATGCGTAAATCGTCGCATCTATGAGGAGACTAGGTTTGACGGCGATTTATTCCCGGCCGCAGGGGATTTTCTCAATTCGACCGAACCAGCGCCGGCGGGGTTACGGCGACAACGCCGTATAGTGGCGGCGCGCGCGCCTCCCATAACTTTGGCGTCGAGACCGTCTTTCTCTTGTGTAAGCGCCCCCCCGCCGGCCGCTTGACAAAATTCTGTGTTCATGTTTTGTTCTAATCACGTTTGACGTGACGGAATAGTTTCATGACGATGCGCTTATTGCGAAAATTCAAGCTGGCCGGCGCGAAAGGCGACAACGTCCATCCCTATCTCAACAAGGACGGCGCTTTTTTAGGCCCGCGCCTCGCGTTGCTCGAAAAGGACGAGCGGGGCCGCTGGCGAGCGCGGCCCGCGCCGGTTCTCAAAAAAATCCTGTCCGAGGGTTATGGCTCGCCCGTCGACATGTCGCGGCGCGTGCAAAGCCTTGAAGTCGTCGCCCGCGCGTTGAACGACAATAATCCCGCTCTGGCCGCTATCGCTCTGGTTCAGGCGCAATTTCCCCCGCTCCCCGATGATCTGGAAAAAGGCGCGGACGCTCACTTGACCCAGCCGCGCGTTCCGGCTGGCTCCGCCGGCGCGGGCCAATGGACGTCAGGCGGCGCGGTTGCGGCGGCGGGCGCGGCGGCCGAAGCGACGGGCGGCGTAGCGGAAACGGCAACCGCCATTGGCGAAGCCCTAATCGGCGTCGGCCCGACTGTCGGGCGGGCGGGTTTGGCTGTGGGAACGTCTGTGGGCGGGACGCTCGCCGGCGCAGCCCTGGCGACGGCGGGAGTCGTTTTTGTCCCGACCAATGCGAGCCTTGCGTCCGAAGGCGGCGTGACGGGGCAACCCGGCCTGAATTTCCGTTTCAGCGAAATGCGCCTGACGCTGATCCAGCGTGACGATCAGGGCGGCGCGCGCCTGTTGTTCTCGGGAATGCCGGGAACGGGCGGCTATTACCGCAACGCCGACGGAACGATCATTGGCCGCGCCGTCGGCCTGGGCTTTGAGCTGGACCATGCCGGCGTCGCCGCGATGAGCGCGGCGCAACCGGAAAGCCGGACTGTCGCGCTGGTCGGGGCCAAGGCAAAGGCGCCTGACGAACCGAAACTTTGTCCCGACCCGTCACCAGACAGACCGAGCGGAATGAGCGCGCGCGCCGCCGCCTATCAACAGTGGATTACCGGTCTGCCGCTTGGCGAGGCGATTTTGTTCAATGGCGCCCATTTCGACGGCTGTGACACGGCCACCGGGACATTGCTGGAAGCCAAGGGGCCGGGGTTGCAGCAGCACCTTGATGAAAATGGCAATTGGAAACCATATTTCGTTAAGAAGGGAAAAGTAAACCTTGACGACCAAATTACGCGTCAATCGCGAGCGGCGGGAGGGCGGTTAGTCGAGTGGTATGTCGCCGAGCCTCGGGTTGCAGAATACATCCGAGAGTTCGCATGGAATAACCGTTTCTATAATATCAAAGTGTCATTTACTCCGCCGAGGACACCATGAGCTTCGATATTTTTCTGGGCTGCTTTAAGGGAGGCGAAGAAGCCAACTTTCCGCGAAGCATTGTTGAAGAGGCGTTTGGGGCCTTTGTCGAACGCCGGGAGGATCGTTGCTGGGTGCTGCTTTATCCAGATGGTGGAGCGGGCGATCTCTATGTCGATGAAAATCCGAATATTTCCGGTTTTTCAGTCAATCGTCCGCCAGCCAGTCCTGGTTTTTGGGAAGGCATTCTTTCTGTCCTGCAACGCACCAGCAGCGTTTTGTTCTGGGCGGGAAGCGGCTGCGTCGTCGCCTTTGAAAGCATAATTGCCGATCTGCCGAAAGATCTCATAGAGACGGTTGGCGCGCCGACTGTCGTTGCGCGGCCAGAACAAATTGTTGAAGTTATCAAGCGGTCAGATTGAGGCACGCGCGCGTAGCCGCAAATATCAGCAAATATGTGCTAATGCGCGGGTACAGGAATATTGTCGTCATCTATGCGCCCATGGTGCAATAATGAGTTTCGATATTTTTTTGCATTGCTATGACGAAAAAGGGGAATCAGAAATGTTCCCCTTCGCGTTGATCGAGCGGGAGTTCGGACCTTTCGCCGCTGTAAAGGCGGCCAAATGGTGGGATCTCATCTATCCGGATGGGGGCCGATGCGAATTATATGTCGATACGACGGAGCCTGGCGTTGACGGCTTCGGTGTGGCGCGGCCACCGGCCTATATTGCGTTCTGGCAATCGATTCTGAATCTGCTTCAACAGACGCCGAGCTGCCTTCATTGGCCCGGCGGTGGACCCTTGATCGCCCAAGCCTTCGTGCGCGATCATCTGCCGCAATATATGATCGAGGGCCTTGGCGAACCGATTCTCTGTTTCGACGCCAGAGCAGATCCTCGAGGCGATCAGGAACAGTTGAGCGGACGTTGTCAGAATGCGCGCACGGATTGCGCCGCTGCGGACGACGCCGGGCCTTGCCGCGCTTGCGTCAGCGCGCCGGCGCCGATGAGGAGGGGGATGACCACCAGCGCCGCCGCGAAAGCCATGTTGCCGAAAGCCAGGCGCTTCAGCGCCTCGGGCGCCGCGACGCCGGCCGAATGCGATCGCGCCGTCAGGCGCGCGTGAGCGAGGGGCAGGGACAGGGAATTGCTCATTGGCGCACCGCGGAAAATTTCACCAAGCGCCAGTATGCCCCGCGCGCCTTGCCCGAGTTTTGTGAAACTCAGCGGCATTTTAGCTAATTTGCGTTTTCCTGCGGCGGGATCGGGCGTGGGCGCCCGGCGTCGTCGATCGCCACGAAGGTGAAGGTGGCGTCCGTCACCTTTTCCAGAATGTCCAGACGAAAACGTTTCGCCCAGGCTTCGAGATGAATTTTCATCGACGTGCGGCCGACCGATTCGACGCTTGCATAGACCGACAAAACGTCGCCGACGCGCACCGGACGGATGAAGGTCATGGTGTCGACCTTGACCGTGACGACGCGCCCCTGCGCCCGCTCGACGCCAGCTATGCCGCCGGCCATATCCATCTGCGAGAGCACCCAGCCGCCGAAAATATCGCCGTTGGCGTTGGTGTCAGCCGGCATGGCGATGACGCGCACGGTCAGGGCGCCGCACGGCGCCTCCTGCGGCGGCGAATTCGGTTGCTTCACATCGCTCATCGGCGTCCTCATTCATCAGGGTTTTCGAGTCCGCTTCCCGCCTAAAGAATTTTGCGGCAAATTACGACGATTGAATTAAGCTGATTGACCGAAAACGGCGCAAGGGCGCACAGGCGGTTGGAGGACCGGCGGCCATGCACGAGATCAAGTCCTATCCTGTGGTCCACAACGAAGCCGAGTGGCGCAAGATCCTCAGTCCCGAACAATATGCGGTGATGCGCCAGCATGGAACCGAGATGCCCGGCAGTTGCGCGCTCAACCACGAAAAGCGCGCTGGCGAATTTTCCTGCGCCGGCTGCGGTCAGCCGCTGTTTCGCTCAAAGACCAAATTCGAGAGCGGCACCGGCTGGCCCAGTTTCAACGATCCCGTGTCTGGCGCGCTCGAATCCGCGCGCGACATCAGCCACGACATGGTCCGCGTCGAAGTTCATTGCGGCCGCTGCGGCAGCCATCTCGGCCATGTGTTCGAGGATGGGCCGGCGCCGACCTTTCTGCGCTATTGCATCAACGGCGTGGCGCTGAACTTCAAGCCGGACGAATAGCGCCCGTCGCTTTTTTGACGGCGAGCGCGGCCACAACCGTCGCCGCCAGCGCCCCGGCCATGAAGGCGAAGGGCGTTCTCCAGGCGCCGGCGTCGATCATCGCGCCGACGATCGTCGGCACGCTCAACGAGGCCAGATCGAGGCCGGAATAGACGAAGCCGAATACTTTGCCGGTCGCCCCGGGCGGGGCCGCCTGACGCACCAGCATATCGCGCGAAGGCCCCGTCATGCCGACGCAGAAGCCGGCGACGACGGCGAGCGGCGCCAGCAGCCACGCCGGCGCGGCGACAAAGCCCAGCGTCAGCAAAAGGCAGGCCGCCGCCGTCAGGCCGACGCCGATGATGCGCTCGTAATGGCGGGTGCGATCGGCCAGAAATCCGCCGGCGAACGCGCCAAAGGCGGCGCCTGTCAGATAGATCGACGTCAACAGCGTCGCGAAGGCCAGGCTGACGCCCTGAACCATGGGCAGCAGGCTCGGCAGATAGGCTTGCGCCGCGCCGAGCGAGAGCTGCAGCAGAAAAAAATAGACGAAGGCGAACAGCACCGACGCTGACAAAAGATCGAGCAACGGGCGCGTCACGCCGGTTTTGGCCGGGACGGGATGGGCGATGGCGGGCGCTTCCGGCGCGCTCAGCTCCTCGCGCGCCAGCGACAGTCCCAGGGCCAAAACGAGGCCAGCGGCGCCGAGCGACAACAGCGCGGCGCGCCAGCCGAACGCCTGCGCCAACGCGATGACGGCGATAGGCGCGGCCGCCCAGCCGAGCGTGCCGGTGATGGCGTGGACGCTGTAGCCGCGCGCCATGCGCTTCATCGAGACTTTGCCGCTGAGCAACGAATAATCGGCCGGATGGAAAATGGCGTTGCCGACGCCGGCGATCGCCGTCAGCGCTAGCATGGTCCAGAGGTTGCCGGCAAAGCCGACAAGGCCGATGCCGCCCGCCAGCACGGCGACGCCGGCCGGCAGGACGTGGCGGGCGCCGATCCTGTCAACCAAAAATCCCGCCAAAACCTGGAACACGCCGGAAACGGCGAAAAAGACCGTCATCAGCGCGCCCAGCTCGACGTAGCCGAAGCCAAGCTCGGCCGTCATCATCGGCAATAGCGGCGGCAGAACGAGCTGAAAGAAATGGCTTGAGAAATGCGCCAGGCCGACCGCGCCGATCACGCGGAAGTCGGCCCTGGCGTTGTCGACGGCGATTTGGATCATGCGCTAGCATGTCAGGGCGCGCCCGCAGGGTCAATCGGCCGGCCGGCGCCAACACACTGGCGGGCGCCGCCTAAAAGGGATAAAGCACGCCCCTCAAACAGCAATGTGGTTCGCCGCCGTGCGGCGCGACCGGATGGAAGAGCGCATGCGCAAAGTGGTTGGGGCGAAGCTGCACGGGATTTTCGTGACGCAGGCCAATATCGACTACCATGGCTCAATTACGCTCGATCCCGATCATTGCGAGGAGGCGGGCATCTTGCCGCTGGAGTTCGTCGATATCTGGAACAAGAATTCCGGCGCGCGGATCTCCACTTATGTGATTTTGGGCGAGCGCGGCTCGCGTTGCTGCATTCTCAACGGCGCGGCGGCGCGCACCTGCCAGCCGGGCGATCAGATCATCATCTGCAATTCGGTTTATATTTCGGGCGACGAGATTCCCCATCTCCATCCCAAGGTCCTGACCTTCGACCGCGACAACCGCGTCGTCGACCGCCTTTCCTATCGGGTCGAACGCGACAAGGACGGCCGCTTCGCCTTCTCCATTCTCGACGAGGCCGGCGCGCCGCAGGCGACGCCGCTGAAGACCCGTGGCTGAGGCTACGCCGGCCCGGCCGCGCGCCTTCGGCCTGCCCCTATCGTCATGGCTGCTGGCGGCGTGCGTGGTCCTCGCCCTGGCCGACGCGTTGTGGCGCTGGCGTCTTGCCTCCATTCTAGCGGCGCCGTTCTTCCTGGCCTATTTGGCGCTCGAATGGCGCATCCTGCTCGCCGCCGCCCGCGTCTTGATCGGCTGCGCCCTTGTGTTGGCGCTTTGGCTCAACTTTCAGCCCGGCTCGGCCGATCTGTTGGTCCGCGCCGCCAGCCGGATGATCCTTTTTCCGGCTTTTCTCGCCATGCTGTCGCTGTTGCGCGCGGCGGCCTCCGCCTCGGGCGCCGCCGCCTCGGCCGGCCGCCATCTGGTCAACCAGCCGCCAAGCCGCCGTTACGCGGCGCTGACGGTTGGCGGGCATATTTTCGGCATCTTGTTCAATATCGGCGGTCTGGCGCTGCTGCTCGACATGACGCAACAGGCCAATACGCTGGAGGCGGCGGGCGGCGTCGCCTATGTCCAGAATTTGCGCGAAAAACGCATGTATCTGGCGGTCATGCGCGGTTTCTCCGCCATCGCCTTGTGGTCGCCGCTGGGACTGGCCGTCAATCTGATCCTGGCCTCCATGCCCGGCCTGAGCTGGGCGCAATTCGCGCCCTATGGCATAGCCGCCGCGATCGTCTTTCTGACCTTGGGTTGGATTTTCGATCAATTCGCCGCTCCGCGCGGACGCGTCGCGCTGGAGCGCCAGCGCGAGCCGAACGGGGCGTGGGCGCTCGCCAAGATGGTCGGCCACATATTCGCGCTGACCGCCTGCGCCGGTCTGGCAGAAGTCGCCTTCGGCCTTTCGTTTCAGACAACGCTGCTGATCGTCGTTCCTGTCTACGCATTCGCCTGGGGCTTTTCGATCGCCTGGGCGGGTCTTGCCGCCGGCTCGCCCGGGGCGCGACTCGCCGCTGCGTGCAAGAGCGCGTCGGGGTTGATCTATCGTGACGGGATCGGCCGGTTCGCCTACTACGCCAACGAAGCGGCGATTTTCGCCGTTTCCGGCTTTCTCGGCGTCGTGCTGACGGCGCTGGCGCCGCGCGCCGCCCTACAGCATCTGGTCGCGCTGCTGGCGCCGGGTCCCGGCCTGGCCGCCGCCGCTCTCGCCGTGACTGTCTTCGCTTTCGGCCTGATCGGAATTAGCCCGATGATCACCGCCGCCATCCTCGGCGGCATTTTCGCCGACCTCGCCATCCCCGGCCTGTCGCAGACGAAGATCGCGCTGGCCCTGGCCGGGGGATGGACCTGCGTCATCGGCCTGGGGCCGATGATGTCCTCGCTGGTGATGTCGGCGGCGATCATCGGCCGCCCGCCCAGGTTGGTCAGCCTCGTCTGGAACAGCCGTTTCGCGTTTACCGCCGTGACGCTGCTTGTCGTTTTCCTGGTTCTGGCGCCTTTTTGAAGTCGCTTTGACGTCGCCAATTCTGTATTGAGGGCGAAAAGCGCGGCTGTGTCGCCGCGCGTCGTCATCAGTCCCCCATCGGAGCCGCACATGTCAGAACGTCTGTCCCTCGCCAAGGATCGCATCAAGGTTTTGCTGCTCGAGGGCATCAATGACAGCGCCGTCGACCTGTTCAAGGCGGCCGGCTACACCAATCTGACGCGTCTGACCAAGGCCCTCGACGGCGAGGCTTTGCGCGAGGCGCTGCAAGGCGTGCATATCGTCGGCATTCGTTCGCGCACGAAATTGACCGAAACGGTGTTCGATTCGGCCGACAGGCTGATGGCGGTCGGCTGTTTTTCGGTCGGCACCAATCAGGTCGATCTCAACGCCGCGCATTTGCGCGCCATTCCGGTTTTCAACGCGCCCTTTTCCAATACGCGCTCGGTGGCGGAGCTGGTCATCGGCGAGATCGTCATGCTGCTGCGCCGAATTTTCCCGCGTTCGGTCTCGGCCCACGCCGGCGGATGGGACAAGAGCGCCAACGACAGTCTGGAAGTGCGCGGCAAGACGCTCGGCATCGTCGGCTATGGCAATATCGGCAGTCAGTTGTCGACCCTGGCCGAAGCGATGGGCATGCGCGTGATATTCTTCGACGTCACCGACAAGTTGCGCCACGGCAATACCGAGCCCTGCGAAACGCTCGAGGAACTGCTCGGCCAGTCGGACGTGGTCAGCCTGCATGTGCCGGAAACGGCGCAAACCAAGAACATGATGGGCAGGGCCGAGTTCGCCGCCATGAAAAAGGGCGGCTATTTCCTGAACAACGCCAGAGGCACGGTGGTCGACATCGAGGCCCTGGCGGAAGCCCTCAAAAGCGGCCATCTGCGCGGCGCGGCGGTCGACGTGTTCCCGAAGGAGCCGGCGGCTAACGGCGAGAAGTTCGTCTCGGCTCTGCAAGGGCTGGAAAACGTCATCCTCTCGCCGCATATCGGCGGATCGACCGAAGAGGCGCAGGAGCGCATCGGCGCGGAAGTGGCGCGTAAACTGGTCGATTATTCCGACGTCGGCTCGACGATCGGCGCCGTCAACTTCCCACAGGTGCAATTGGCGCCGCGCCCCAACGGCACCCGCTACATGCACGTCCACCGCAACGTGCCCGGCATGATGCGCAAGCTCAACGAGATCTTCTCGCAGCGCGGCATGAACATCGCCTCGCAATTCCTGCAGACTGACGGCGAACTCGGCTATGTGGTGATCGAGGCCGATGGCGCGCGCGAGGATTGCGAAGACGTGCTGGAGCAGATCCGCGCGCTCGACGGAACGCTGCGCGCCCGCATCATCTACGAGCGGTAAGTTCTCCGGCGAGCGCGTGATCGGCGCGATGGCGGGTCTTCGCCCCAATGCGTCCGATTTCCATAAATTGACTTCACCACCGCTTGGCCCTAAAAGACCGCACTCTCTCGTCAGAGACGACCTTTGCTGACGCCGACCCGCCCTTGAGGGGGGAGGCCAACGCCCGGCAGCGCGATGCGCCCCCGGGCGCGTTTTGCTTTGGAGCGTCTCTGTCCTGTCGTCGACGAAAAGGATTTTTGCATGTTCGAGGGCCTTTCCGAAAAGCTCTCAGGCATATTCGACACTCTGACGCGGCGCGGCGCGCTGTCGGAGGAGGACGTCAACGTCGCCATGCGCGAAGTGCGGCGGGCGCTCCTTGAGGCCGACGTCGCGCTCGATGTGGTGCGCGGCTTTGTCGACAAGGCGCGCGCCAGAGCCGTCGGCGCCGAAGTGCTCAAGTCGGTCACGCCCGGCCAGATGGTGGTCAAGATCGTCAACGACGTTCTGGTCGAGACGCTCGGCTCCGACGCCGCGCCGATCGATCTCAACGCCGCGGCGCCCGTCGCCATTATGATGGTCGGCCTGCAAGGCGCCGGCAAGACCACGACCACGGCGAAAATCGCCAAGCGCCTGTCGGAGCGCTTCAAGAAGCGCGTGCTGATGGCCTCGCTCGACGTCAAGCGTCCGGCGGCGCAGGAACAGCTCGCCGTGCTCGGCCGTCAGGTCTCGGTCGACACCTTGCCGATCGTCGCCGGCCAGACCCCCGTGCAGATCGCCCGCCGCGCCGAGGAAACCGCCCGCCTGCAGGGCTATGACGTGGTGCTGCTCGATACGGCGGGCCGTACCCATATCGACGAGCCGCTGATGGCCGAAATGGCGGAGATCAAGGCCGCCGCGCGACCGCATGAAATCCTGCTCGTCGCTGACGCGCTGACCGGTCAGGACGCGGTCAACCTCGCCAAGAGCTTCGACGAACGCGTCGGCGTCACCGGCATCGTGTTGACCCGTGTGGACGGCGACGGCCGCGGCGGCGCGGCGCTTTCGATGCGCGCCGTCACCGGCAAGCCGATCAAGCTGATCGGCGTCGGCGAGAAAATGGACGCGCTGGACGAATTTCATCCCCAGCGCATCGCCAATCGCATTCTCGGCATGGGCGACATCGTCGCGCTGGTCGAAAAGGCGGCGCAAACCATCGACGCCGAAAAGGCCCAGCGCATCGCCGACAAGATGCGCAAGGGCAAGTTCGATCTGGAGGACATGGCCGATCAACTGGCGCAGTTCGACAAGCTCGGCGGTCTGGGCGGCGTGATGGGGCTGTTGCCCGGTATGGGCAAGATCAAGGAGCAGATGGCGGCGGCCAAGATCGACGACCGCGTCATCAAGCGCCAGCGCGCCATCATCCTGTCGATGACGCCGCGGGAGCGCCGCAATCCCGATATTTTGAAAGCCTCGCGCAAGCGGCGCGTCGCCGCTGGCTCCGGCTCCAAGGTCGAAGATATCAACCGCCTGCTCAAACAGCATCGTCAGATGGCCGACATGATGAAATCGCTCGGCGGCGCCAAGCGCGGCGCGATGGGCAAGATGGCGCAGATGTTCGGCATGGGTGGTGGAATGGGCGGCGGCATGCCGCAGCCGAGCCCGGAGGAAATCGCCGCGCTGCAGAAGCAGTTCGGCGGCGGGGCCGGAATTCCCGACAAGCCGCCGGCGGAATTGCTCGCGCCCAAACCGGGCGTGCAGGGAAAATTGCCAGGTCTTACGGGAGGCCTGCCGGGACTGGGCGCGCCTAAACTGCCGGGACTGGGCGGGCTGCCGGGCCTCAATCCATTCGGCAAGAAGAAATGAGTCTTTCCTCCGCATGACGCGGAGATCGGCGAAGAAAGGGCGAGGGGCCTGATCGACGCTTCTGTCAAACCATCGACCTCCCCTCGCACAATTCCCAACAGGGAAACATCTGAAGGAAAAGAAAATGTCTCTGAAAATTCGCCTTTCGCGCGGCGGCGCCAAGAAGCGCCCGTTCTACCGCGTCGTCGTCGCCGACGCCCGTTCCCCGCGTGACGGCCGCTTCATCGAAAAGCTCGGCACCTTCGACCCGCTCGCCGCCAAGGACGCGGCGAACCGTCTTGTGCTTGACGTGGAAAAGGCCAAGGAATGGCTGGCCAAGGGCGCTCAGCCGACCGATCGCGTCGCGCGCCTGCTCGACGGCGCCGGCGCGATGAAGCGCGAAGCGCGCAACAATCCGCAAAAGGCCCAGCCGAAGAAGAAGGCGCAGGAGCGTCTCGCCGCCGCCGCTGAAAAGGCCGCCGCCGCCAGCGAATGATTTTTCGCCGAACGGTTTCGTGATATGGGGGCGCTCTCGTCACTGACGGGGCGCCCTTTGCGTTTTGAGGGAATCATGGGCGACAGGAAAATTCTGGTCGGCGTCTTCGGCGCTCCGCACGGGGTGAAGGGCGAGTTGCGCCTGAAGTCCTATACGCAGGACCCGCTGGCGGTCGCCGCCTATGGGCCGCTGAGCGGCGAAGGCGGCGAAATTTTCGAAATCGCCGCCGCGCGCCCGGTCAAGGACGATATTCTGGTCGTGCGCGTCAAGGGCGTCGCCGACCGCTCGGGCGCGGAAAAACTCACCAACCAGCGTCTTTACGTCGCCCGAAGCCTGATGCCGCCGCCGGACGAAGAAGAATTCTATTACGACGATCTGATCGGCCTGCGCGCCGAAACGCCGGCCGGCGAAGTCCTGGGGACCGTCGCCGCCCTGCAGAATTTCGGCGCCGGCGACATTCTGGAAGTCAAGCCGCCGACCGGCGACACGCTGCTGCTGCCCTTCACCCGGACCGTGGTTCCGATGGTCGATCTCGCCGGCGGCCGCGTCATCGTCGTTCCGCCCGAGGAAACGCAGGCGGAGCCGGACCCCGAAAGCAAAGGATAAAGCCGATGTGGTCGGCGAGCGTCTTCACGCTTTATCCGGATATGTTTCCGGGGCCTCTTGGCCAGTCGCTGGCGGGAACGGGTCTGGCCAACGGCCTTTGGGCGTTGCGGACGCATAATATCCGCGATCACGGCCTCGGCCGTCACCGGGCCGTCGACGATACGCCGGCCGGCGGCGGCGCCGGCATGGTGATCCGGGCCGACGTTCTGGCCGCCGGCCTCGACGCCGCGCTGGCGCCGGACGACCCGCGCCCGCGCCTGCTGATGAGCCCGCGCGGGCGGCCTTTGACGCAGGCTATGGCGCGCGAATTCGCGGCGGGGCCGGGTCTGGTGCTGGTTTGCGGACGCTTCGAGGGGGTCGACGAGCGGGTCATCGAGGCGCGCCGTCTGAGGGAAATCTCCATCGGCGATTACGTCCTGTCGGGCGGCGAGATCGCCGCTCTGGCCATTCTCGACGCCTGCGTGCGGCTGTTGCCCGGCGTCATGGGCAAGGAAGTCTCGGGCGCCGAGGAAAGCTTCGAGGACGGTCTGCTCGAATACCCGCAGTATACCCGCCCGCGCCTCTGGGAGGGCCTGGAGATTCCCGAGGTCTTGTTGAACGGCGACCACAAGAAGATCGCCGCCTGGCGCCGCCAGGAGGCGCAAAGGCTGACGCGCGAGCGCCGTCCCGATCTGTCGTCCGCGCGCCCGCCCGTTTCGAAGTCTTGATCGTCGCTGTCAATGCTTTCGGCTTTGTCCGAACAATGGCGCGTCGTCGGAGCATCGTCGGTCAAACGAAATTGATAAAAAGCAAAAAACGACGATAAAAATTTGATCTTTGGTAAAAAAAGCTTGGATGAGGGCGTTCTTTACGGCATATCGTAACGTTATATTCGATTAAACGAATTACTTCTTTGTTTATTCGTTTGTTTACAGGTTTGGCGCAAGTTTCGCGTGCAATAAGGGCCCCAGGTTCCGTACGTAAGGTGCGGATGGAGCCGTGAGCGAACGATCTGCGACGACAGCAAAGGCTATTGTGAAACAAGACGTTCGGAAAAATTTGGGGGAGCCTCTTTCCATGCTTGCGTCAAAGCTCGTCAGGGCGCGCGACACTGGTCCGGTCCGGCAGAAATTTCTGTCTTACGTCAAGTTGACCGGCGTTGAACGCACGTTTGCGCAAAACGATATTATCGTTTCGAAAACCGATCTGAAGGGCGTCATCACCTACGCCAATCGGGTTTTCCTCAACGTCGCCCAATTGACGGTGCGGCAGGCGATCGGCGCGCCGCACTCGATTATCCGCCATCCCGACATGCCGCGCGCCGTCTTCGCCCTATTGTGGCAGCGCCTGATGGCTGGCCAGGAGGTCTTCGCCTATGTGCTCAACATGGCCTCGACTGGCGATCATTACTGGGTGCACGCGCATGTGACGCCGACTTTCGACGCGAAGGGCCAGATCGTCAGCTATCATTCAAACCGCCGTGTTCCCGATCGCCCCGCTATCGACGCCGTTCGACCGATCTATCGCGAGCTGAAGACGATCGAAGATCGCGCCGCCAGCCGCCCTGCGGGCCTTGAAGCCTCGGTCGCTCGTCTTTTCGCAATTCTCGATCACGCCGGTGTCACTTATGATGAATTCGTCTTCTCTCTCGCAAGCTGATTTTCTTGTCAAAACCGCCGTGGGCTTGATTGGCGTGATGGCGGTCGCGGACGCTGCGTTTGGCGATATTTTCGGCGCCTTATGCGCCGCTGGTCTTTGCGTTTTGCTGGTCTTCGCGGCGCTGCGACTTGCTCGCGCCAAGGCGAGCGTGCGTCAGATCTGCGCGGCGCTTGAACAGGCGGCGCTGGGCGATCTGGAGTCGCGAGTCCTGCTGTCCGCCGAAAACGGCGACCTGTTGCGTCTGGGCGACAACCTCAACCGATCGCTCGACGTGATCGACGCCTTCACGCGGGAAGCGAGCGCGACATTGGCTTGCGTGCGCGACGGATTGCTGCATCGGCGCATCGTCGAGCGCGGTCTGCCCGGCACGTTCGCTGTGGCGGCGAAAACGATGAACGAGGCCGTCGCCACCATCAGGGCGCGGCTGCAACAGTTTTCGCAAGTCATCGTCGAATTCGAGCAGACGGTCGGCGGCGTCACCGGCGCCGTTTCGCAAGAGGTGGGCGCGCTCAGCGGCGCGGCGAGCGCCATGCGCGCGCACGCATCCGACACGCAGGCGCGGTCCGACATGATCACGGCGCGCGCCGGCGAAACTTCGACCAGCGTCTCGACCGTCGCTTCAGCTTCCGAACAATTGACCGCCTCGGCGGCGGAAATCGCCGAACAGACGTCGAAGGCGCTATTCATTTCGCGCGACGCCGAGGAGCGGGCCGCATTGGCGCAGCAATTGGTCGAGGAATTGGTTGGCGCCGTTTCGGGCATCGTCGGCGTTGTCGATCTAATTCGTCACATATCGCAGCAGACCCGAACGTTGGCGCTCAACGCCAATATCGAAGCCGCCAGGGCGGGCGAAAGCGGACAGGGATTTGCTGTGGTGGCGCGCGAAGTGAAGGTTCTGGCCACTCAGACGGCGCAGGCCACGGACGAAATTCGGGAGAAAATTTCCGCGGTCGAGCAAAAGGCCGACAGTTGCCTTGGCTCGATCAGGGAGATCGCGCATACCGCCTGCAAGGTGGTCGAGATCGCCACCGCGATTTCGGCGGCGACCCAGCAGCAAACGGCGGCGACGAAAGAAATCGCGTATACCATGAACGTTGTCACCGCCGCCACGAACGACGTCACGGTTAACGCCGAGGAAGTGACGCGCGCGGCCGGCCAGAGCGATGAAGCCGCCAGCAGCGTCGCCGAGATTTCCGGCGCGCTTTCGACCCAATCGAATCGCCTGGGCGCCTCTGTCGTCAGTTTCCTCGCCAAAGCCAAGGAAGTGGCGAACGTCAACGCGAAAAAACGCGCGTCGTGAACTTTCGCGGCGCGTCGGCGTTTTTATACTGAATTCCGGCAATCGTCGTCGGCGCGGCCCCCACGGCCGGCCGGCGGACGTGCGCGGCTCCGCCGCCTTTTCAATTTTGCTGTGGGCGGTCTAGTCGCAAGGGTTGACGCGCGCGTCGCAGCGTGAACATTGACCATGGTCAGATCAAGACCCTCCGCGGAAGAGTCCGTCGCGACAGGCTTCGCCTTCGCGTCGGCGCCGAAGGCGCAACCGCCCCGGAAACGCTCAGGCCCACGGACCGCGAAGGGGTGACGCTCTGGAAAGCGGCGTTCAAGCGCCCACCGAAGAGGGTAACCGCGCGCGCGCCAGCGCCGCTCGGGAAATCTTTCAGGTAGTCGGACAGAGGGGGCGAAGTTGGCGACGCGTCTTGCGCCGTCGTGGCTTCGTATCCTTTTTTACCTGTCCGGGAGCCTAACTTGAGCGAACACGTCAACGAGAGCCTCCATCGCCTGCCTCTGCACGACGTTCATGTGCGTCTTGGCGCGCGCCTTTGTCCGTTCGCGGGCTATGAAATGCCGGTGCAATACGCCCACGGCATTATCGCGGAACATCTGCACACCCGCGAAAAAGCCGGCTTGTTCGATGTTTCGCACATGGGCCAGGCGGTCCTTTCGGGGCCAGGCGCGGCTGAAGCGCTCGAAACCTTGGTTCCCGGCGATATCGTCGCTCTGGCGGCGGGCCATACGCGCTATACGCAATTTCTGAACACTGAGGGCGGCATTCTCGACGACCTGATGGTCACCCGGCTCGACGACGCCTTTGGCGCGCCGGCGGCGCCGGGCGAGGAAAACTTGTTTCTTGTCGTCAACGCCGCCTGCAAGACGCAAGATTTCGCCTTGTTGCGCCAGCGGCTGCCAAGCCTGCGCCTGAACATACTTGAAGATCGCGCGCTGATCGCCTTGCAGGGGCCACGCGCGGCGGCGACGCTGGCGCGCCTGTTTCCCGGCGCGGATAAGGCGCCGTTCATGTCCGGCGGGTGGCGCGCCTGGGGCGGCGCGCAATTTTTCGTCACGCGCTCGGGCTATACGGGCGAGGATGGATTTGAAATTTCCGCCCCGCTCGCCGCCGTCGAGAATTTGACCTTGGCGCTGCTCGCCGACGCCGACGTGTGGCCGATCGGCCTCGGGGCGCGCGATACGTTGCGGCTCGAGGCCGGCCTTTGCCTTTACGGGCATGACATCGACGAGACGACCAGTCCGGTCGAGGCGGGTCTGGTGTGGTCGATTTCCGAGCGGCGGCGCGCGGCGGGCGGCTTTCCCGGCGCGGCCCGGATTCAACGCGAAATCGCGGAAGGGCCGAAACGCAAGCGCGTCGGTCTGCTGCTCGAAGGCAAGGCGCCGGCGCGCGAAGGCGCCGAGATCCGCGCCGAGAATGGCGCTGTCGTCGGGGTCGTGACGTCCGGCGGCTTCGCGCCGACGCTCGGGCGGCCGATCGCCATGGGCTATGTCGAGGCCGGCTTCGTCCGCCCTGGCGCCAAACTTGATTTGTTGGTGCGCGGGCGCGCGCTGGCCGCTTCCATCGTTCCCCTGCCTTTCACGCCGCGGCGCTATTTTCATGCGGCGTCCTGATCCATTGACGGAGCTTTGTCATGTCGCAGATTTTCTACACCAAGGATCATGAATATCTCCGCGTCGACGGCGATCTCGGCGTCATCGGCATTACCGACTTCGCGCAGCAGCAGCTTGGCGACGTCGTGTTCGTCGAATTGCCGGAAGTCGGCGCCAAGACGCAAAAAGGCGCCCAGAGCGCCGTGGTCGAAAGCGTCAAGGCGGCCAGCGAGGTCTACGCTCCCGTCAGCGGCGAAATCGTCGAGATCAACGGCGAACTCGCCGAAAATCCCGCGCTCGTCAATGAAGGCGCGATGGACAGGGGCTGGTTCTTCAAGATTAGGCTCGCCGACAAGGGCGAGTTGGACGCGTTGCTCGACGAATCGGGCTACAACGCCTTTCTGCAATCCATCTCCTGATTTCAAACAGAGAGCCGCCCCATGCGCTATCTGCCGCTAGCCGACAACGACCGCGCCGACATGCTGGCGCGCATCGGCGTCGCCCATGTCGACGAGCTGTTCGCTGACGCGCCGGAATCGGCTCTGCTCAAGGGGCTGCTCGATCTGCCGCGACGCAAGAGCGAAATGGAGGTCGAGCGTTTGCTCGGCGCCATGGCGGCGCGCAATGCCAGCGCCGGTCAAATGGCGTTCTTCGTCGGCGCGGGCGCGTACAAGCATCACGTTCCCGCCAGCGTCGATCACCTGATTCAGCGCTCCGAATTTCTAACCAGTTATACGCCGTACCAGCCGGAAATTTCGCAAGGCACCTTGCAGGCTTTGTTCGAATTCCAGACGCAGGTCGCCAATCTTTTCGGCATGGAGGTCGCCAACGCCTCGATGTACGACGGCTCGACGGCGATGGCGGAAGCCATTTTGATGGCCCATCGCATCGCCCGCAAACGCAAGGCGCTGGTGAGCGGCGGCGTGCACGCCCATTATGCCGAGACGGCGCGCACGCTTTCGCTGATGGCCGAGGACGAGATCGAAATTCTGCCTCCAGATCCGCATGGGCGCGAAAATCTCATCGGCAATCTCGAAGACGATCTTTCCTGCCTGGTCGTGCAAACGCCCGACGCTTTCGGCAATCTGGTCGATCTGAGCGGACTGGCGGGCGCGTGCAAGGCCAGGGGAATCCTGCTGATCGCCGTCGTCACCGAGGCGGTGGCGCTCGGTCTTGTCAAATCGCCGGGCGAAATGGGCGCCGATATCGTCGTCGGCGAAGGCCAGTCGATTGGCAATGGCCTCAATTTCGGCGGACCCTATCTCGGCCTGTTCGCCTGCCGTGAAAAATATGTGCGGCAGATGCCCGGACGCCTGTGCGGCCAGACCGTCGACGCGGAAGGCCGGCGCGGTTTCGTGCTGACGCTGTCGACGCGCGAGCAGCATATCCGACGCGAGAAGGCGACTTCCAACATATGCACGAATTCCGGGCTCTGCGCGCTCGCTTTCTCAATCCATCTGTCGCTGCTGGGGGAGGCGGGGTTGAGACAATTGGCGAGGGTCAATCACGCCAACGCTGTCGCTCTGGCGGAGATGATCGAGAAGCTCGGCGGCGTCGAACTGCTCAACCGGACGTTCTTCAACGAATTCACGGTGCGCGTGCAAGGCGACGCGGCGGCGCTGGTCGAAAAAATGGCGCGGCAGGGCGTGTTGGCTGGCGTTCCCGTCTCGCGCCTCTGGCCCGGCGTCGGGTTCGACGATCTGCTGATCGTCGCCAATACTGAAGTGAATACCGATGCAGACCGCGCCCGCTTTATCGAAGTTTTGCAAGCCAGCCTTTGATCTTCTCGCGCCGACCTGTCGGCGGCGCGTCAAACGAGACCGCAGATGAATTCAGCAGACCCGCCCCACCCATTCCGGCGAGATCACGCTCGTGAGCAAAAAAACCTTCACCTCAAATCGCGCCCTCGATATCGAGGAAGCGCTGATCTTCGAATACGGGCGGGCTGAGGTTTCCGGCGTCGACATCGACGAGCCGGAGCCTTTCGCGTCCCGCCTCGGCGGCTTGGAGCGCCATGCGGAGATCGGTCTGCCGGGGCTGAGCGAGCCCGAGGCGCTGCGTCACTACGTGCGTTTGTCGCGCAAGAATTATTCGATCGACGCCGGGCTTTATCCGCTTGGCTCCTGCACGATGAAACACAATCCGCGCCTCAATGAGAAAATGGCGCGGTTGCCCGGCTTTGCCGACATTCATCCGTTGCAGCCGGTTTCGAGCGTGCAGGGCGCGCTGGAATTGATGGATCAGCTGGCGCATTGGCTGTTGGAGTTGACCAATATGAAGGCGGTGGCGATGCCGCCCAAAGCCGGCGCGCATGGCGAAGTCTGCGGTATGATGGCGATCAAGGCGGCCATCGCCGCGCGTGGGGAAAGCGCGACGCGCAAAGTGGTGCTGGCGCCGGAATCGGCGCACGGCACCAATCCGGCGACGGCGGCCTCGATCGGCTTCGAAGTGCGTCCGGTTCCCGCCGGCCCCGACGGCATGGTGCATCCAGACGCCTTCGCCGCCGCTCTTGGTCCAGATGTGGCGGCGATCATGTTGACCAATCCGAACACCTGCGGCCTGTTCGAACGCGACATCGTGACCATCGCCGAAATGGTTCACGCGGCGGGCGCGTATTTCTATTGCGACGGCGCCAATTTCAACGCCATCGTCGGCAAGGTGCGGCCGGGCGATCTCGGCGTCGACGCGATGCACATCAATCTGCACAAGACATTCTCCACCCCTCATGGCGGCGGCGGGCCGGGCGCTGGGCCCGTGGTCCTGTCCGAACGTCTCGCGCCCTTCGCGCCGGTTCCCTTCATCTCGCGGGAAATCGGCGCGCTGTCTCTGGTCGAGCATGTCGAAGGGCGGCAAAATTTTGGACGCATGAGCGCCTTTCATGGGCAGATGGGCATGTTCGTGCGCGCGCTCGCCTATATGTTGTCGCATGGCGCCGACGGCTTGCGGCAGGCGTCCGAAGACGCGGTGATCGCCGCCAATTATGTGCGCGCCTCGCTGTCCGATCTGATGTCGGCGCCGTTCGGCGAGCGGCCCTGCATGCATGAGGCGTTGTTCGACGACGCCTGGCTCAAGGACAGCGGGGTGACGACGCTCGATTTCGCCAAAGCGATGATCGACGAGGGCTATCATCCGATGACGGTTTATTTTCCTCTGGTCGTGCATGGCGCCATGCTGATCGAGCCGACAGAATCGGAATTCGAAGGTTTCGCTCGACCTGTTCATCGCCACGTTGCGCGATCTGGCGATGAGCGCTCTGGCCGGCGAGCGCGATCGTTTCGCCGACGCGCCGCAACATGCGCCGCGTCGTCGCCTCGATGAGACCTGCGCGGCGCGCAAGCCGGTGTTGAAGTGGACGAAGCCGCGCGCCGTTTGATCGGCGCGGTTTCCGTTTTTCGCAAAGGGGCGGCGGCGGGTCGCGCATAACGAAAACGCCGGAGCGTTGTCCGCTCCGGCGCAAAAATTAGAACCTGAAAAATCTCAGTTGAGCAGCGATTTCAGGCTGGAAATGCCCTGCTCGACGAAGCTCGCGCCGCCAGCTCCCGCGGCTTGGCTCTTGAGCACGGTCTCGGCAGCCTTTACAGCGGCGTCGGCGGCGGCGCCGCGCACTTCCGCGGCGGCTTGGATTTCGGCCTGAGCGATTTTGTCCTGCGCCTGCTTGGTGCGGCGGGCGACGAATTCTTCGAGCCGCTGCTGGGTTTCCTTGGCGAGCGCTTCGGCTTCCAACTTGGCTTGGGCGACGATCGAGGCGGCTTCGGCCTCGGCTTCCGCCTTCTTGCCTTCGTAGGACTTCAGCAGGGCTTCGGCTTCGCCGCGCAGGCGGGTCGCCTCGGACAATTCGTCGGCGACCTTTTTGATGCGCGCGTCAAGCGCGGAGCCGAGCATGTTATGCACGCCAAGATAGCCGAGCATCATCACGAAAAGCAGGAAGCCGACGGCGACGATAAATTCTGCGTCCAATTTCGCCTCCTCAGGCCTTCAACGCCGCGACGGCGGCCGCGACAGCGCCGGCGTCGGCCGGCTTGCCGGTGATTTGCTGGATGATGGCGTGCGCCGCATCGGTGGCGATGCCTTCGACATTGGCCATGGCGGCTGTTTTGGTCTGGGCGATCTGCGCTTCGGCTTCGGCCAATTTGGCGTTGAGTTCGGCTTCGAGCGTCTTGCGGCGGGCCTCGGTCTCGGCGGCGAGCGTGTCCTGATTCGCCTGGGCGAGGCCCTGGGCGTTGGTTTTGGCGTCCGTCAGCGTTTTCTGATGCGCGGCGTCGGCGGCTCCGGCCTGCTTCTGCAAGTCGGCGGCAGCGTCGAGATCGCCGGAAATCTTGGCCTTGCGGGCTTCAAACACGCCGGCGACGCGCGGCAGCGCGATCTTTGACATCAGAACGTAAATCGCGCCGAAAGTGATCGCCAGCCAGATGAGCTGCGACGAAAAATGCGTCGGGTCAAAGGGCGGGAAAGCTTCCTCGTGGGCAGGGCCGCCCGGAACTTCGGTTCCGGCGACATGCCCTTCAGCGTCATGCGAAGCCATTGTCGATCCTAAATTCTAGCGCGTTTAAAGGAATGCGCGCCCCGGGATTGGCCGGGGCGCGTCGCCATCGTCGATCAGTGGACGACGAAAAGCAGGATCAGCGACACGAGGAAGGCGAAAATGCCAAGACCTTCGGCGAGCGCCGTGCCGATGAAGGTGCGGCCGAACTGACCGTCGGCGGCCGACGGATTGCGCAGCGCGCCGGCAAGGAAGTGACCCCAAATGATGCCGACGCCGACGGCGGCGGCGCCGACGCCGATTGCGGCGAGACCGGCGCCGATATACTTGGCTGCATCATGATCCATCGTAAAACTCCGTTCGATATTTTAAAGGGCGACTTTTTGTTGTTGCAGGGATTTATCAGTGGCCCGGGTGAATTGCGTCGCTCAGATAGACGCAAGTGAGGATGGCGAAGACGTAAGCCTGAAGGAAAGCGACGAGAAGCTCGAACGCGCTCAGGATCACGATCGTCGCCATGGGCAGGATCGACAGCGCGGCGTATGCGCCGGCCCCCAGCAGCATGATGACGAATCCGCCGAAAACTTTGAGAGTGATGTGGCCCGCCAGCATGTTGGCGAAGAGACGAACCGAGAGCGAAACCGGCCGGGAGGCGAATGACAGGATTTCGATCAGGACGATGAAGGGCAGCAACGCCGGCGCGACGCCAGACGGCACGATGACGTTCAGAAAGTGCAGGCCATTTTTGTAAATGCCGTAGACGATCACGAGAAAGATGATGCTGATCGCGAAGGCGAAGGTGACGATGATCTGGCTGGTCACGGTGTAGGTGTATGGAATAAGGCCGATTATGTTGGCGAACAGCACGAACATGAAGATCGAGAAGACCAGCGGGAAGAAGCGCATCCCGTCATTGCCGGCCGTCTGGCGCACCGTGCTGGCGACGAACTCGTAGGCGAGTTCCGCGGTCGCCTGCAAACGATTGGGCACGAGGCGGCTGCCGCTGGTGCCAAACACCATCAGAAACGACACGGCGGCGAGAATGATCACCATGAACAAAGAGGAATTGGTGAAGGAGGCGTCGACGCCGAACAGACGCAAAGGCGCCAGCGTGTGAATATGGAACTGGTGGATCGGGTCCATCGCGGCTGCGGGCTCCTGTTTAAGCGTCTTTCACCTCGCGCCAGCGGGACCGGCGCGCAATTCACGTCTTCGACTCGTCCCCGCCGTCGCGTTTGGCCGGCGGCATGCCGAGGCGATAGATACTCATGAACCCCGCCGCCATTCCCAGTCCGAGAAAGACAATGAGAAACAACGGGGACGTTCCCGTCCATTTATCGATCTGCCACCCGATCAGGGCGCCGACGACAATGGCCGCGACAAAATCCGCGAGCACGCGAAACCCAAGGTTCATCGCCTGCCCGAGACTCTTTCCGGCTAGGTCCGCTTCCGCCTTGCGTTCAGCCTGCCTTTCGGCGCCTTCGCGTTGCGCCTGAAGGTCGCTTGAAAGCTTTTCAAGCCGCGCCTTCAAGTCCTCGTCGTTTGGCCGCTCCTGCATCTGCGTTCCTCAACCCGCGCCGGATTTCAATCCGACGGCCGATTTAAGGTCCGATCATCGCATCAGCGCGTCACAAACCGCCCGATCGCTATGAAAATCGGACAATTTAAGGGAAAACGTCGTCCCGCCCTTGCGAGCCGCGCGCAACATATTGAGCGCCATCGGCTGTGTCAAGGCGATCGGGACAAATAAGACAGTCTCCTAACGAGTTGATATGTATATATAAAGTAAGCATTTTGAGCGGGGTGGCCGAAGGTCTGAGGCCGCTTTCGCCCAAATTCCGCCGTCAACGCCAAAAGGCGCGCCAATTTGGCGCGCCCCTTCGTTTTCAAGGCGTCAGAACGGTGCGGCCAATGACGCGGCCAGCCTTGAGCTCCTCGATCGCGGCGTTGGCCTCCTCGAGCGGTCTGGTTCTGGTCGGAATGGGATCAAGCTCGCCCTTGCGCGCCAGCATCATCAATTCATTGAGTTCGGCGAGATTGCCGACGTAAGAGCCCTGTAGAGTCAGCGCCTTTTGCGGCAGCAGCGGGATCGGGATGGCGATCTCGCCGCCGATCAGGCCGACGATGACGATTTTGCCGCCGCGCACAGTCGTATCGATCGCCAGTTGCAACGTCGACGGCGCGCCGACAAGATCGAGCGCGGCGGAGACGCCGGCCCCGCCGGAGGCCGTGCGGACCTGATTGGCGGCGTCGTCGGCGCGCGCGTCGATGACGGCCAGCGCGCCGGCCGCCTTGGCCGCCGCGAGCTTTACCGGGTCGATGTCGGCGACGATGGCGCCCTTGGCGCCCATCGCTTTCAGCAGCGCCAGCGTCATCAGGCCAAGCCCGCCAGCGCCGAGAACGAGAATCGATTCGTTTCGCAGGATGTCCGCGTCGAATTTGCGCAGGGCGCTGAAGGTGGTGAGGCCCGAACAAGCATAAGGCGCTGCGACTTCCGGCGGCAGATCGCCGATGTCGATGCAATATTTCTGATCGGGGACCAGTACGTGCGTGGCGTAGCCGCCGCCGCGGAAAATGCCGAGAAAGCGCGGTTTACCGCAGAAATTTTCCTGGCCTCTGGCGCAAATGGCGCAATGGCCGCAGCCGATCCAGGGAAACACCACGACCTTGCGGCCGATCTCGACCGGGCCGGCGTCGGGGCCGGCTGCGATAATTTCGCCGGCGATTTCATGGCCCATCGTCAGCGGCAATTTTACGCCGCGGTCGCTCAGGCGGAATTTCTTGCCGCCGCCCATGTCATAAAAGCCTTCGCAAATATGCAGGTCGGAATGGCATATGCCGGCCGCGCTCACTTTGATGAGGATTTCGGCGCCTTCCGGCTGAGGCGTGGGGCGCTCGGCTTTTTGCAGCGGCGCGTCGAAAATTGTGACGTCGAATGAGCGCATGGCGTTTCCCGGTCGTTTGCCGTTTTTGTCGAGGCGCGCATATTAGATCATCTTGCGGTTGGCTGGAATCGCAAAACGTTTCGCGGTTTGTTGGGACGCTTATCGCGAACCGCATGCGTATAGCGGCCTTCTGTCCATCGAGGCGTCATCGGGAAGGGGTGAATTTTGGAGCGCGATCGGCTTACCGCCTTCAGCGATGGCGTTCTCGCCATTATCATCACCATCATGGTGCTCGAACTCAAGCCGCCGCATAGCGACGACTGGCGCGCCCTGCTGCCGCTTTGGCCGACTTTTTGCGCCTATATGCTGAGCTTTCTCTACATCGGCATTTATTGGAACAATCACCACCACCTTTTTTACGCCATCGCGAAAGTCAACGGCGCGATTTTGTGGGCCAACATGAACTTGCTGTTCTGGCTGTCGCTTTTGCCTTTCACCACCGCCTATATGAGCGAAAATTATTTCGCCGCGGTCCCGGTGGCGGTTTATGGCGTCTCGCTGCTTGCGCCGGCGTTTGCCTATTATGTTCTGGCCGTGACGATGCGCCGGTCCGAGGGCGAGGATTCACTGCTGGCGCGTGCGCTCGGCGCTGATTTCAAGGGCAAGATTTCACTGGTTTGTTACCTCGTCGGCATCGCGCTGGCTTTCGTCGATCCCTGGCTCGGCGAGGCGCTCTATGTCGCCGTCGCCTTGCTCTGGCTGATTCCCGATCGTCGCATCGAGCGGCAGTTCATGCGCGATTGAGCGCTCGACGGCGTGGGAAACCCCGGGCCTCTTTCTTTCGTCGGCGCTTGACGGCCGCGATCAGGCGGCGTCTCATTCCCGCGAAAATAACGAGGGAGACATCATGGCCGCCTTCAAAGCCGTTCGCGTCGACAAGGACGACAAAGGCTATCGCGCCGGCTACGCCGAGTTTGACGACGCCGATCTGATGGAGGGCGACGTCACGGTGGCGATCAGCCATTCGACCGTGAACTACAAGGACGGTCTGGCGATCACCGGCAAGGCGCCGGTGGTGCGCCGTTTTCCGATGATCCCCGGCATCGATTTCGCCGGCGTCGTCGAGACGTCGACGCATCGAGACTTCAAGCCGGGCGACGGCGTTATCCTCAACGGCTGGGGCGTCGGCGAAACGCATCTGGGCGGCTATGCGCAGCGAGCGCGCGTCAAAGGCGACTGGCTTGTGCCTTTGCCCAAGGGGTTGAGCGCGGCCGAGGCCATGGCGATCGGCACGGCCGGCTATACGGCGATGCTTTGCGTGCTGGCGCTGGAGAAGCATGGCGCTCGGCCCGATCAAGGTCCGGTGATCGTGACCGGCGCGGCGGGCGGCGTCGGCACGATCGCCACGAGCGTGTTGGCGCAAGCTGGCTGGCGGGTCGTCGCCTCCACCGGCCGGCCCGAGGAAGCCGAATTCTTGAAAGGGCTGGGGGCTGCGGAAATCATCGACCGCGCCGAATTGTCCGCGCCCGGCAAGCCGCTCGGCAAGGAGCGCTGGGCGGCTGGCGTCGATTGCGTTGGCTCGCATACTTTGGCCAATGTTCTGGCGCAGACAAAATACGGCGGCGCTGTCGCGGCGTGCGGTTTGGCGCAAGGCATGGATCTGCCGGCCAGCGTCGCGCCCTTTATTCTGCGCTCGGTCGCGCTTCTGGGCGTCGACAGCGTAATGCGGCCAAAGCCCGAAAGGCTGGAGGCGTGGGGACGGCTGGCGCGCGATCTCGACCGGAAAAAGCTGGCGGCGCTAAGTACGACGATCCGTTTCGATCAGATTATCGACACGGCCAAAGCCATTCTGGAGGGCAAGGTGCGCGGTCGCGTCGTCGCCGAGATCGGTTGAGCGTAAAGTCGTTGCCGGGCGCGCCCGACAATGCTCCAAATCAACGACCATGTCGTGCGATGGCGCCACTTTGCAAAGTCAAACCGTTCCTCCGTAAGGGAAATGGCGACGACGGCGCGGCGTCGACAAGCGCATTTCAGTATGAGGAAGGCGCGAACGTCGGCTCAGGGTTTTTTTCCGGGCCTATTCCTGGTCAAATAGTCTGACGGCTTTTTGAGGAATATGCTCTAATCAACGATCACATCGGCCAAGACGCTTTGGGCGTGCTGAAAGCCCGGCGGCGTTCGAAAGGGAGTGTCAATGAGCAACGCCTTTTCCAAGGAACCGGACGGCAACCAGATTTACGATGATATCGGCGATCGTCCGGTCAGCCCGCATCGCAATCTTGTGACTCCCGAAGGGTTCGCCCAGATCGAGGCGGAAGTCGAACGCTACCGCGTCGATCTCGCCAAAGCCGAAGAGGCGCGTGATCGCGCCGCCATCGGCGCGGCGTCGCGCGAATTGCGCTATTGGGCGGCGCGGCGCGCCAATGCCGAGGTGGTCCATCCTGAGCCCGGCGTCGATCAGGTGCGCTTTGGCCACAAGGTGACCATCCAGCATGCGGACGGGCGCAAGCTGACCTATCGGATTGTCGGCGAGGACGAGGCCGATCCCGCCAAGGGCACTTTGGCCTATATCGCTCCACTGGCGCAGGCGCTGATGGGCAAGAGCGTCGGCGACGTCGCCGCGGCCGCGCACGGCGAAGTGGAGATTATCGCGATCGACTGACGGCCGCGCGAATTTATACATATCGCGGAATCGCGTTTAGGCCTGCTTGCCGCCGTCGCCGGACAGCAGGCCTTTCATTTTCGACAAAGCCGCTCCGGCGTGGTCCATGAACGCGCGCACGCGCGCCGAATGGCGCAGGTCCGGATGAGTGAGCAGCCAAAGGCTGGCTTCGGAATTGGGGAGCGGCGTGTCGATAAAGGCGATATTGGGGTTTTGATCGCCGATAAAGCGCGGCAGGACGCCGAGACCCATGCCGGCGGCGATCGATTCTGAAACGCCGAGCGGCGTGTTGGTGCGCATGACCACGCGGGCCGGCGCGACGTTCTTTTCAAACCATTCGAACGCCTCGGCCCCGCCGAATTGCTCGGAAAAGCCGATATAGTCGTGATTGGGATCGTTGACGTCGAAATCCGGCGTCAGCAGCGCCCGCGCGACATACCGTCCCCAGCCGAGCGAGCCGATGCGGCGGCCGACAAGGGTTTCAGGCGGCGCGTAAGTGGCGCGCACCGCCACATCGGCGTCGCGTTTGGACAGATTGAGCGCCTGATTGGCGACGATCAGGTCGAGCGTGATGTCCGGATAGGCCTTGCGAAAACTCGCCAGCACAGGCGCCAACAGATAGACGAAGAAGGAGTCGTTGGTGGTGACGCGCAATTGCCCCGAAGGCTTTTCGTCGCGTCCGGCGATCCGGCGCTCGAAATCCGAGACGTCCTGGTCCATTCGCCCCGCCAACGCGATCATTTCCTCGCCCGCCGCCGTCGCCGCGTAGCCGGTGCGCGAACGCTCGAACAGGCGCGCGCCGATCGTTTCCTCAAGGGCGCCGAGACGACGGAATATGGTCGAATGATTGAGGCCGAGCGCCTCGGCCGCGCCGACCAGCGACCGCGAATCGGCGATCGCCTTGACCAGCCGGAAATCGTCCCAATTGACGCCGTCCATCCTCGCCTCATGTTGCGACGCGGGCGATTAGGCGGCCTCGTACGACCCGTGAGATCGTGAAAACAGCAGTAATCGTTTGTTTAACCGCGTTTTGGCGTTCGAAAAGCCTGGCGGCCTTTCGCAGCGTCATTATCGAAAGAAATTTGCATTAATGCAATTTGCAAATTCAGACGGCGCGCGGCGCGGCGGCTCGGGCGAGCCGGTCGTTGATGGCTTCGCCGATCTCGTCCATCGGTATCGGCGCGGCGGCGATCGCCGTCACGTCGAGCGCGTCGAGCCGGCGTAGAAATCCGAACAGATTGGCGGCCGCCTCGGCGAGGTCGCGACGTGGCGACAGGTCAAGCGTCTGGGCCTGCGCGCCGGCGAAGACGCCGCCGAAATCCAGCCCGGCCTCGCCCGGCTCCAGCGCATGGGCGTTCAACCGAACGCGCGCCTTTGGCGCATAATGCGAAGCAAGCAGTCCGGGGGCGAGCGGCGCGGTTTGGTCCGTTCGCGGATCGGCCAGCTTGATTGCCAAAACGTCCTCGATCCGCGCGCGGGAAATTCCGCCGGGGCGCAACAGGCGAGGGAACTCGTCAAGACAGGCGACGATGGTCGATTCGAGGCCGATGGCGCAGGGTCCGCCGGCGATGACGGCGTCGATGCGCCCATCAAGATCCGCATGCACATGGGCGGCGCTGACCGGGCTGACATGGCCGGAAAGATTGGCCGAGGGCGCCGCTATGGGCGTTCCGGCGGCGCGCAGGAGCGCCAGCGCGATCGGCGAAGCGGGGACGCGCAGGCCGACGCTCGGCAGGCCGGCGCGCGCCAGATCGCAGACGCTGGCCGTCGCCGACAGCGGCGTAACGAGCGTCAAAGGGCCGGGCCAGAATTCTTGCGCCAGCTTTTTGGCGTGGACGTTGAAGACGCCTTCGCGCAGCGCCGCATCGAGATCGGCGACGTGGGCGATCAGCGGATTGAACTGCGGCCGGCCTTTGGCGCGGTAGATGGCGGCGACGGCCAGCGGCTGACTGGCGTCAGCGCCGAGGCCGTAGACAGTTTCGGTTGGAAAGGCGACCAGACCGCCGGCGCGCAAGATCGCCGCCGCCTCGGCAAGCCCCTGTTCGTCGGGCGCCAGATCAAGCGTCGCCGCGCGCCCTTGCGATAATGTCCGCCCCTCGCCTAACGTCAAGATTGTGCTATCCCGTCATTTGGAATTGACTGTTGCAACCGATAATGGTTCACTTATAAACCATTTTCAATTTTTGACGCTGTTCGCTCTGCGTCGGTCCGAATGGGTCGGACCTGATCCTTTCGTGGCGCGCGCGTCAAGACCGCCGACAAACTCATGCTCGACGGGTGGATCGGGACGCGGAGCAAGACCGCCGCCGCCCAGCTACATTAGGAGAATTCTATGACCTACCGCGCCCCGGTTTCGGAAATGCTCTTCGTGATGAACCACGCGGCTGGCCTCGAGGCTGGAATCAAGGAGGGCGTTTTCGCTGATCTCGACGACGGCATCGCCGAGGCGACGCTGTGGGAATCGGCGAAATTCGCTGAAAATGTTTTGGAGCCGCTGCGTCGGGCCGGCGACCTCAACGGCGCCAAACTCAAGGACGGCGTGGTGACGACGACGCCCGGCTGGCCAGAAGCCTACAAGCAGTTTGTCGAAGGCGGCTGGCAATCCCTGACGGGCGATCCGGAAAACGGCGGCATGGGCTTGCCCCATCTGCTGCTGGCGGGCTGTCTCGACATGTGGAGCGCCGCCAACATGGCCTTCGTGCTTGGTCCGATTCTGACGTTCGGGGCCATCGACGCGCTTGAGGCGCATGGTTCGCCTTTTCTCAAAAAGACTTTTCTGGCCAAAATGATCTCCGGCGAATGGACCAGCACGATGAACCTGACCGAGCCGGCGGCGGGCTCAGATCTCAACGCCCTGCGCGCGAGGGCGGAGCGGGCGGCCGACGGAACCTATCGGCTTTTCGGCCAGAAGATTTTCATCACCTACGGCGAACACGACATGAGCGACAACATCGTTCATCTCGTGCTGGCGCGTCTGCCCGACGCGCCAGCCGGCACGCGCGGCATTTCGCTGTTTGTCGCGCCGAAATTCCTGGTCAATGAGGACGGCTCGCTGGGCGCGCGCAATGACGTGTTTTGCTCTGGCCTCGAACATAAGCTCGGCATTCACGGTTCGCCCACCTGCACCATGATCTACGGCGACAAGGGCGGGGCCGTCGGCTACCTCGTCGGCGAGGAAAATCGCGGCCTTGCCTGCATGTTCACGATGATGAACAACGCGCGTCTGGCCACCGCTCTGCAAGGCGTGGCGATCGGTGAAGCCGCCTTTCAGCTCGCGCTCGCCTACGCTCACGAGCGCCGTCAGGGCAAGGCGGCGGGCGACGCCGGTTCGGGTATGAGCCCGATCGCCGCGCATCCCGACGTCAAGCGCAATCTCTTGACGATGAAGGCGTTGACCGCCGCCGCGCGCGCCATTTGCTATCTAGCCGCCGCTTCGACCGACCGTTCGCATCGGCTCGCCGATCCGGCGGCCAAGAAATATCACGCCGAACGCGCCGCGCTGCTGACGCCGATCGCCAAGGCCTTCTCCAGCGACATCGGCGTCGAGGTCGCTTCGCTCGGCGTGCAGATTCACGGTGGCATGGGCTTCATCGAAGAGACGGGCGCCGCGCAATATCTGCGCGATTCGCGCATCGTGCCGATCTACGAGGGGACCAACGGCATTCAGGCGATCGATCTGATCACTCGCAAATTGCCGCTGTCCGGCGGTGCGACGATGCGCGCGGAAATCGCTGACATGCGCGGCGTCGTTGAATCCTTGCGCGCGCTCAACGATCCCGCATTCGGCGCGACCGCGGCGCGGTTCGGCGAAATGCTCGACGCGCTCGAGAGCGCGACCGATTACATGATGAAAACCGTGGCTGCGGCGCCGACGGACGCTTTGGCGGGCGCAACGCCCTATCTGCGCTTGTTCAGTCTGGCGCGCGGCGGCGTCAGTCTTGGCGCTGTGGCTTTGGCGGCGGCGAAGGCGCGCGCCGCGGGCGACGGCGACGGCGCGCATGTGGCGCGCATCGCTTTGGCGCGCTTCTTTGCCGAAAACCTGGCGACTGCGGCGGCCGGATTGGCGACGACGGTGATCGGTTCGGCGCAATCGGTCAACGAAGCGGAGGCGGCGCTGGCGTCGTGAACGCGGCGGCGACATAAACAACGCTCCCAGAACAACGGGAGAAGTTTTCAGGGAGGCGTCTTGCATGTCCAACGTCGAAATTGTCAAAGGCGACGGCGTTATCGAAATCGTCTTCGCGCGGCCCGAAAAAAAGAACGCGTTGACGAGCGCCATGTATAAGGCCGCGACGGAGGCGTTGCAGGAGTCCGAACGCGATCCGTCGGTCGGCGCCGTGTTGATACGCGGCTCCGGCGGTGTCTTCACCGCCGGCAACGACATCGCCGATTTTCTCAACAACGCGCGCGAGCGCGATGGATTGCAGGCTTTCGGCTTCATCAAGACGATCGCGCTCTGCCAGACGCCGATAGTGGCCGCTGTCGAGGGTCCTGCCGTCGGCGTCGGCACGACCATGCTGTTTCATTGCGATCTCGTCTACGCCGCGCCCGACGCGCGCTTTTCCATGCCGTTCATCGATCTTGGCCTGGTGCCGGAAGCCGGCTCCTCGCTTTTGGCGCCGATGCGCGCGGGCATGGCGCGCGCCAGCGAATGGTTGCTTTTGGGCGAGGCCTTTTCCGCGCAACAGGCGCAGGAGGCCGGTCTCGTCAATGGCGTCGTGCCGACGCAGGAGCTTTACGCCAAAGCGAGCGCCCAGGCCGTCCGTCTCGCGAAAAAACCGCGAGCGGCGCTGGCCGCGACGCGGAAGCTGCTGCGCGGCGACCTTTCGGCGCTGACGGCGCGTATCGATGAGGAGGGCGCGGCTTTCGCCGCGGCGCTGCAATCGGGTGAGGCGAAGGCCGCTTTCATGGCCTTTCTCGCCAAGGCGAAATAGATTTCGATCAGACAAAAACAGGAGACGCGCATGGCCGACCTCAAGGGCAAGACGCTTTTTATAACGGGCGCTTCGCGCGGCATCGGCCTCGCTATCGCGCTGCGTGCGGCGCGCGACGGCGCGAATATCGCGATCGCCGCCAAGACCGCCGAGCCGCATCCGAAATTGCCGGGCACTATTTACACCGCCGCCAAGGAGATAGAGGCGGCGGGCGGCCAAGCCCTGCCGCTGGTTGTCGACGTGCGCGAAGAGGCTCAGGTCGCTGGCGCTCTGCGACAGACGGCGGAAAGGTTCGGGGGAATCGATATTGTCGTCAACAACGCCAGCGCGATTTCGCTGACGGACAGCCAGCACACCGACATGAAGCGATTCGATCTGATGCATCAGATCAACGCGCGCGGAACTTTCATGACGACCAAACTGGCCGTTCCTTATCTGCTCAAGGCGGAAAATCCGCATGTGCTGATGCTATCGCCGCCACTCGACATGCAGGAAAAATGGTTCGCCGCGCACACCGCCTATTCCATGGCGAAATATGGGATGAGCCTTGTCGTGCTGGGACTCGCTGGCGAATTGCGCGCCAAGGGCGTCGCCGTCAACGCCTTATGGCCGCGCACGCCGATCGCCACGGCGGCGGTGCAGAACCTGCTTGGCGGCGATGCGTTGATCCGCGCCTCCAGAACGCCGGAAATTCTTGCCGACGCCGCCTGGCTGGTTTTCACCACGGACGCCAGGAGCCTGACCGGCCAGTTCCTCATCGACGACGTTTTCCTCAGCCAGCGCGGCGTGAGCGATTTCGACCATTATCGCGTCGATCCGGCCAGTCCGCTCGCGCCGGATTTCTTCGTGCCTGACAATACGCCGTTGCCGCCCGGCGTATCGCTCGGGCCGCTGAAGAAATAGCGGGATGTGCGGGCGGTTCGCCATAACCTCGCCGCCGGAGGCCGTGCGCGCGTTCTTCGGTTACGCCGAGCGGCCCAATTTTCCGCCCCGCTACAACATCGCGCCGACGCAGCCCATCTCGCTCGTGCATGCGGCGCGCGGCCCCGACGGTTCGCTCGGGCGGCATTTCATGTTGGCGCGATGGGGTTTTCTGCCGTCCTTCGTCAAGGACGCCAACAAGTTTCCGCTGATCATCAACGCCCGCGCCGAAACGCTGCTGCAAAAGCCAAGTTTTCGCGCCGCCGCGAAGCGCAGGCGCTGCGTCATTCCGGCGGACGCCTGGTACGAGTGGCGCGTCGCTCCGCGCGGGGCCAAGACGCCGTTCTTGTTGCGACGGCGCGGCGGCGGATTGCTGGCCTTCGCCGGACTTTGGGAAACCTGCGTCGACCCGGACGGCGGGGAAATAGACACCGCTTGCATCATCACGACAATGGCCAATGGCGCGACGGTCGCGGTTCACGATCGCATGCCCGCCTTGTTGGCGCCGGCGCAGTTCGACGCCTGGCTCGACGTCGACGAGACGCATGTCGCGGAGGCGTTGGCCTTGCTGGCGCCTGCGCCGGACGACGCCGTGGAGTTTTTCGAAATCGGAACGGCGGTCAATCGCGCCGCCAACGACACGCCCGCCATCCAGACGCCGATCGACGGACCATGACGGCGGCGCAAATCGCCGACACGCCTCCGCCATCTGGACCATGCTAGACTGGCCGCGCCTTTGTACGGAGTCGCCATGTACATTCTTCGCTTGATTTTCGCGCCGCGCTATTTCGCTCTGCTGCTGTCCTTCTGCCTTTTTCTGGCGGTTGGCGCTTTTATCCTCGTTCACCGCGAATGGGCCGACGCTTTGGGCGTTCCACTGGTGCTGTTTGGCGGACTGAGCCTTCTCGGCGTCCATGATTTGCTGCAGACCGATCATTCGATTTTGCGCAATTATCCGATCGCCGCGCATCTGCGTTTCGTGTTGGAGGAAATTCGTCCGGAAATCCGGCAGTATTTCTTCGAGAGCGAAACGGACGGTTCGCCGTTTTCGCGGGACAGGCGGGCGCTCGTCTATCAGCGCGCCAAAATGCAGCTCGACAAAAGGCCCTTCGGCACGCAACTGAACGTTTATGCCGAAGGCTATGAGTGGCTGGGCCATTCGCTCGCGCCGCGCCCCGTGACAAAGGAGCCGTTCCGCATATTGGTCGGCGGACCGCAATGCGCCAAGCCTTATTCGCTCTCGGTCTTGAACATTTCGGCCATGAGTTTCGGCGCGCTCAGCAGCGCCGCCATTCGCGCGCTCAATCTGGGCGCGCGTAAAGGCGGCTTCGCGCATGACACGGGGGAAGGGGGATTTAGCCCCTATCATGCCGAAAACGGCGGCGACATTATCTGGGAAATCGGTTCTGGCTATTTCGGCTGCCGCAACAATGACGGAAGCTTCTGCGCCGAGAAATTCAAGGCCGTCGCGACCAATCCGCAGATCAAGATGGTCGAGATCAAACTGAGCCAGGGCGCCAAACCAGGGCACGGCGGCGTCTTGCCGGGCGCCAAGGTGACCGCCGAAATCGCCGCCATTCGCGGCGTGCCCGTGGGCCGCGATTGCATTTCTCCGGCAAGCCACAGCGCCTTTTCGACGCCGCGCGAGATGATGGGTTTTATCACGACGCTGCGCGAATTGTCGGGCGGCAAACCGATCGGATTTAAACTCTGCCTTGGCCAGCCTTCCGAGTTTCTCGGCCTCTGCAAGGCCATGCTGGCGACAGGCGTCTATCCCGATTTCATTGTCGTCGACGGCAAGGAAGGCGGCACGGGCGCCGCGCCCCAGGAATTCATGGATCACATCGGATCGCCGATGCGCGAGGGGCTGAGCTTCATTCACAACGCGCTGATCGGCATTGGCGTCCGCGACAAGATCCGCCTCGGTTGTTCGGGCAAGATCGCCACCGCTTTCGATATGGCGCGGGCGATGGCGCTGGGGGCGGATTGGTGCAATTGTGCGCGCGCCTTCATGTTCACGGTGGGGTGCATTCAATCGCTCTCCTGCCACAACGGCAATTGCCCGACAGGCGTCGCCACCCAGAATCTCGCCCGTTCGCGCGCGCTTTACGTTCCCGACAAAGCCGAACGCGTCTTTAATTTTCATCGCGCGACGCTGGAGGTTTTAGCGGAACTGACCGCGGCGGCGGGACACGACCATCCGAACGAATTTCATCCCGAACAGTTCCGCCGGCGCGTTTCCGAAAGCGTGGTGATGAGTTTCGCCGAGCTATACCCGACAATGCGTTCTGGCGAATTGTTGACCGGCTCGCAAGATGCGCGTTTCGTCAGGGCCTGGGCGAGCGCCAGCGCCGACAGCTTCGCGCCGACGCTTCGTGCGCCTTAAGTATATTCCGAATCTGTCGCGCGTGAATGAATGCCGATATTTTGCGAAGGTTCCGGCGGAATAACGGTTTCATTTCGGGTTTGACTGAAATTAATTGGCGCCGTGGAGGAGGACTCGATGCGCATGCTTATCGCCCTGTTAGTGGTCGCCTATTTCGTCGGCGTCGGCGTCACGCTGGAGCCCACGATCAAAGCAAACTGGAGCACCGTCCCCGCTTCGCAATTCGTCGAGGTCGTCGCAGCGGAACTGCCGAGAGCGTTGTCTTGGCCGGCGACAGCATATCGCAGCATTGCGGAGAATCCCGGAACTCCTGAGAAGCCGAGCGCTGCCGTGAAATCCGGCGCAGTCGAGAAACCCAGCGCCGTCGAAACATCCAACGCAGCGGACAAACCCAGCGCTGACAAGTAGCGCGACACGAGCGCCGGACATTCGCCCTCAGGCCGATTGAGAAGGCCGTTTACTGCGGAAGGGACGGTTTTGTTCATCCATCGCCGCGCTTTCGCTCGGGCCGCATTCTTGCCCTCGCGCCGGTCATTCGTCCATTTCAGCTAGTCGCCGTTTTGCGCCATTCAAGGTCATTCGCCGCGTGTCAGATTTCGGCCGCTACGGCGTTTCGCGTCGTCCTAGCGGTCGACCTTGCGCAGAGCCGCGTCGATGCGCGGGGACGACGCGGATTCTGACGGCGCGGCGGCGACGCGCACTGGTTGGGACATCTGGTAAAAGGCTTCCGATCCGCCAACGATAAACAGTTTCTTGAGGAAGGCGGCGACCATCAGCTGCGCCGCGGCGGCGGCGGCGCATAAGATGAGCATGATGTTGAAATGACCAGATTCGACGTGGCCGCCCGAATGGCGGCCATAAAGGATCAGGGCGACGCAGGAGCCGCTGACGCCGAGAACGCCGTTGAGCGCGCGTCCAAAACCCTTGTCGTCGAGAACGATATGGGTGAACAGGCCGAAGGCGATCGAGAACGCGACGACCGCTCCACCTAGCACGGTCACTTCGTCATTGGTGAGGTCGGTCAACCCCATCGCCGTCAGGGCGGCGTCGAAGAACGGCGAGGTCGCGGCGTGGCCAAAGCCGGCGGCGAAAGCCGAATCCTCGCCGGTAACGGCGCTGACGCCGAAATAAGCGAATGCGGCTAGCAGGAACGTGAGAACAAGACGGGGCATTGGCGGCTCTGGCGAAGGGCGACTACGCCAAAATGCCCAGCCGTCGTTGACATTGGGTAAATATCGCAAGGCGTTTGACGTAGCCGACGCGCGCCCGCGGCGTTTTTCCGACGACGCGCGACGTCGACGGGCCTTAATGCGCTGGTTTCAAAGGGCGCAGGCGCCGCCGCGAAAACGGCGATCGATCCAGGATCGATTGCGGCAATTCGCAACAAGCTTAAGGGAGGATGAATTCGCCGCCTCACATATTGGGGTAATTGGGGCCGCCGCCGCCTTCGGGCGTCGTCCAGGTGATGTTCTGCGCCGGGTCCTTGATGTCGCAGGTTTTGCAATGGACGCAGTTTTGCGCATTGATGACGAAACGCGGATCGGTCTTGTTCACTTCGTCGCCATAGACGATCTCATAGACGCCGGCCGGGCAGTATAGCCGCGCCGGCTCGCCGTAGTCCGGCAGGTTGCGGTCCACCGGAATGGAGGGATCGGTCAGTTTGAGATGGATCGGCTGGTCTTCCTCGTGATTGGTGTTGGACATGAACACTGAGGACAATTTGTCGAAGGAAATCACGCCATCCGGCTTGGGGTAGACGATCGGTTGGACCTGATCGAGCCGCTTCAGGCTGGCGTAATCGGGCTTGCCGTGCTTGAGCGTGCCGAACGGCGAAAAGCCGAACAGCGTGTTCATCCACATGTCGAGCGCGCCCAGGCCGACGCCGAGCCAGAGACCGAATCTCGACCACAACGGCTTGACGTTGCGGACCTTGTTCAAGTCGGCGCCGATCGCGCTGTCGCGCCAGCCCTGTTCGAAAGCGGTCAATTCGTCGCCGGCGCGGCCCTCGGCCAACGCCTTGGCGATCGTCTCGGCCGCCTGCATGCCCGAGAAAATGGCGTTGTGCGAGCCCTTGATGCGTGGCAGGTTCATGAAGCCTGCGGCGCAGCCAAGCAGCGCGCCGCCGGGGAACGTAAGTTTGGGAACCGATTGCCAGCCGCCCTCGGTCAGCGCCCTCGCCCCATAGGCTAGGCGCTTGCCGCCGACGAACAGGTCGCGCACCGCCGGATGCGTTTTGAAGCGCTGGAATTCGTCGAAGGGCGACAGCGTCGGGTTCTGATAATTCAGATGCACGACGAAGCCGACGACGACCTGATTGTCCTCAATATGATAAAGGAACGAGCCGCCGCCCGTCTTCGCGTCGAGCGGCCAGCCGAAGAAATGCTGGACGCGGCCAGGCCGGTGCTTGGCCGGGTCGACCTGCCACAATTCTTTCAGGCCGATGCCGTATTTCTGCGGCTCGCGTCCTTCGTCGAGCTTGAATTTGGCGATGAGTTGCTTCGACAGCGAACCGCGCGCGCCTTCCGCGAACAAAGTGTATTTGCCGCGCAGCTCCATGCCGCGCGTGAAGGAATCCTTCGGCTTGCCGTCGCGTCCGACGCCCATGTCGCCGGTAGCGACGCCGACCACTTCGCCTTTCTCGCCATAGAGGACTTCGGCCGCGGCGAAGCCCGGATAGATGTCGACGCCGAGCGCTTCGGCCTTGCCGGCGAGCCAGCGGCAGACATTGCCGAGCGAGCCGACGAAATTTCCGTGGTTGTTCATGAACGGCGGCATGAGGAAATTGGGCAGGGGAAACCGCGCCGAACGGCTCATCAGGAAAAAGGAGTCCGAAGACACCTGCGTCTTCAGCGGTCGGTCCGGATCGTTGCGCCAATCGGGAACGAGCTTGTCGAGGCCGGACGGATCGACGACGACGCCCGAAAGAATGTGGGCGCCGATTTCCGAACCCTTTTCGACCAGAACGACGCTCGTGTCCGGCGCAATCTCTTTCAACCGGATCGCGGCCGCCAAACCCGCCGGCCCGCCGCCGACGATGACAACGTCAAAATCCATCGCCTCGCGCTCGGGCAGATCGTTCTCGGCCATGTCCAATTCTCCAATTCGCCGCGCTTAGTTCATATATGAACCAAAGGCATTACACCAAAGTGTGTTCGAACTCAATTCATAAAGGCCTTGGCGCCCTTTAAATCCATTGTAAAGGGCGTCGCGTGGCGGCGTCCAACTTGGCTAAAGCGGCGCCAGCGGATACAAAACCTCATGTCCGAAACGGCGCCGCCAGATCAAGCCCTCCTGCAAGGCCAACTTGCGGCCCTGTTGCGCTGGTATGTCGCCATGGGCGTCGATATGGCGCTTGAGAACGAGCCTTGCGATCGTTTCGCGCAATCGGCGCGCGCGCCAGCGCCGCCGGCGGCCGGGCCGGCGGATTTCGAACCGGCGAGATTGGCGCAGCCCGCGCCGGCGCCGCGCGTTTTGGTCGAGACGTCGGCGTCGGGCGGCGTTCAACAGAATAAAGAGGCGAGCAAGCCGCCGCGGCGATTGCCCGACGCTCCCTCTCCGCCGGCCGCCCAGGCGCGTCCCGATCCTGCGGCTTTGAGCGCGCAGACCGCGGTCCTGTCGGCGCGCGAACTGGCCTCGTCCGCGAAAAGTCTCGACGAATTGCACGACATCCTTGGCCGGTTCGACGGCTGCGCCCTGAAGGCGACCGCGACCCAATTGGTCTTCGCCGACGGCGCGCCGGGCTCGCGATTGATGCTCATTGGCGAAGGTCCGGGAGCGGACGAAGACCGCATCGGCCGGCCTTTCGTCGGGCGCGCCGGACAATTGCTCGACAAGATGCTGGCCGCCATCGGGCTTGACCGGACGCAGGTTTATATCGCCAACGCGGTGCCCTGGCGTCCGCCCGGCAACCGCACGCCGACGCCGCAGGAATTGGCGATCTGCCTGCCGTTCGTGCGCCGTCAGATCGAGTTGGCGCAGCCCGATATTCTGGTTTTTCTCGGCAACGCCTCGGCGCAGACGCTGCTCGACACCCGCGAAGGCATCATGCGTCTGCGCGGCATCTGGCGGCAATATGATTGCGCCGGCCGCGCCATCAAGGCCATGCCGATGCTTCATCCGTCCTACCTGCTGCGCGTGCCGGCCAGAAAACGCGAGGCGTGGCGCGATCTGCGCGCGCTTCGCCATGCGCTCGACGCGCTGTCCAAACCGCAAAGCTGATCGGGCGGTCGCCGCGCCATGCCGGACTTTGAAGTCGAACGTCGATTGATCGAGCAAGGCTTCTGGCCGGTCGCCGGCGTCGACGAGGTCGGCCGCGGCCCGCTCGCCGGTCCTGTCTGCGCCGCCGCCGTCATCCTCGATCCCGACAATCTACCGGCGGGACTCGACGATTCCAAAAAACTCAGCGCGGCGCGTCGCGCCAAGCTCTTCGACGATATTCTGAAGCGCGCTCTGGCCGTTTCCTTTGCCTCCCTGCCGGCCGCGACGGTCGATCGCATCAATATCCGGCAGGCGACGTTGCGGGCGATGACGCGCGCCTGCCATAGCTTGTCGCTCAAGCCGGCTTTCGCGCTCATCGACGGCAATGATCCTCCGGCGCTGTCCTTTCCGAGCCAGGCCATCGTCAAGGGCGACGCGCGCTGCCTTTCGATCGCCGCCGCTTCGATCGTCGCCAAAGTGCTGCGCGACCGTATGATGGCGCGGCTCGACGTCAGCGCGCCGGGCTATGGCTTTGCTCAAAATGCCGGCTACGGCGCCCCGGCGCATTTGCGCGCGCTGCGAGAACTCGGTCCAAGCTCCTGCCACCGCATGAGCTTTTCGCCTTTGCGGACGGACCAGTTCGATTTTTTCAGGAAATAAATCGATCGACTTTTTTTGAGCATCGTCGGGCGTGGCCCTGGCGCGCCGGCCGACGGCGCGCGCCTTCTCCCTCACGAAAAGTATTTCTTAAGTCTTTCGTGCGGAAAAGGGACACGTCGTCGCGCGTTGTCTAAACGCGGTTTTTACCTCGTTCTCGCTAGTGTCCGATCGTCAGTCAGTTAGTAGCGTAACGGTTTTCAATAATGCGTATCGAACGCGCCGGGACGGCCGGCCCCAGGATCCAGAAACAGGTATTGCGTACTGGGTCCAAGCCGGTCCGCCTCCGGGGCGGGCTGACCACTTCATATAAAGACGCAATCTTGCGCGGAGATTGCGTCGCCGCGATGAACAGCCTACCCGCGGAAAGCGTCGATCTCGTCTTCGCCGATCCGCCCTATAACCTTCAATTGGAAGGCGGGCTGACGCGACCCGACCAAAGCCTTGTCGACGCCGTCGACGACGATTGGGACAAATTCGCCTCTTTCGCCGAATACGACCGCTTCACCCGCGATTGGCTCGCCGCCGCGCGCCGCGCGATGAAGGACGAAGCGACGATTTTCGTCATCGGCTCCTATCACAATATCTTCCGCGTCGGCTCGATCATGCAGGATCTCGGCTTCTGGATCCTCAACGACATCGTCTGGCGCAAAGCCAATCCGATGCCCAATTTTCGCGGCCGGCGTTTCACCAACGCCCATGAAACCCTGATCTGGGCGGCCAAGGGCGCGGGGGCCAAGAGCTATACCTTCAATTACGAGGCGCTCAAGGCCGGCAACGAAGACAGCCAGATGCGCTCCGATTGGTATTTCCCGCTCTGCACCGGGGCCGAGCGGCTCAAGGACGCGAACGGCCGCAAGACGCATCCGACGCAAAAGCCAGAAGCCTTGCTGGCGCGCATCCTGCTTTCGACCACCAAGCCCGGCGATCTCGTGCTCGATCCGTTTTTTGGCTCGGGCACCACGGGCGCCGTAGCGCGCAAACTCGGCCGCAGCTTCATCGGCTGCGAGCGCGACGAAACCTATATAGACGCGGCGCTGGCGCGGATCGCCGCCGTCGAGCCGCTGCCGGAAGCCGCTGTCAGCGCCGCGCCGACGAAACGTTCGGAGCCGCGCGTCGCCTTCGCCGCCTTGGTTGAAGGCGCCCTGATCGCGCCGGGCGTCGAACTGTTCGATGAAAAGCGTCGGCATAAAGCGGTCGTCCGCGCCGACGGCGCTCTGGCGCTTGGTCCCATTGTCGGCTCGATCCACAAGATCGGCGCCCTGACGCAGGGCCTGCCGGCCTGCAACGGCTGGACTTTCTGGCATTTCGAACGCGACGGCGAATTCCTGCCGATCGACGTTCTGCGCAACGAATTCCGCGTCCAGACCAAGATCGCCGCGGAATAGACGCGGCGCGTTTCGTGGAAATCAACGTCTTAGCTGCTTTGAGGGCGGCGTCGGTCACGCCTTCCGCGTCATCGACGCTTTTCGCCCTATCCTCGCCTTAATCGCGCCTTTACCACGTTGCATCAAACCTTGACCGCTCAACCAGATTTTCGATGTCGGCCGATTCTCAAAAATGAGCTATCTCCTCCCTCCGCCCGATCCCGCGCCCGTTGTGGTGATGAAGGATGTCGGCGGCTTCGTCAGCCAGTATCACGAGCAGACCGAGCTTTATCGGGCGAGCGATCGCGAGGTTCGTCTGCACGAATGCCGCTCCGCCTGCACTTTGGCGTTGAGCTTGCCCAATGTCTGCGTCTATCCCACCAGCATTTTGAAATTCCACAAGGCGTACGATCAGCGCACGAAAGTCGCCGACGAGTGGGTTTCCTACCAAATGATGATGTCCTATCCGCCGGCGGTGCGCGAAAAGCTCGGAACGCTGACGCGAAAATACCGCGTGCTGACCGGCTCCGAATTGATCCGCCTCGGCGTCCGCGATTGCAATACGCCCAGACCGCCGCAAATCCTGCTGGCGCGCGCTCGGCCGCAGCCGGTGGAGGGAACGTCCGTCTCCAGCGTCGTCGGTTCGCTGATGGCCGCGCTCGGCGGCAAGAGCGAATGGTCGCCGGTGTCGGGCCGGCGGATGCGCGTCGTGACGGCGCGGGCGGAGGCAAAACCTTTCGCGGTCCCGCCCGAAAACGCGTCCAACGCGGCAAACCCCGCCGCGAACGCGCCGGACGCCGCCGCCGCGCCGCCCGAGGGTTTGGTTGAACCGCCCGCGCCGCCGCGCCGGCCGGAGATTTTCGCGCAGGCGCCGTTGCGCGCGGCGCCAACCTCGCTCTGGGGGCGTCCGATTCCCGGATCGGCCTCCATCCTGCTCGCCGCCCGTTTCACGCCATTCGCCTATCGGCAAGTGGCGCGCGACGAATAGGGACGGGCGCTAAAACAGGCTCAATTGCTGGTCGACGCGCGCTGGCGGCGCGAACAGGTCGGTGCGCAACCGGGTTTTTTGCTTGGAAAAGCCGATCTTCTCGCACGCCAGTTCGAAACGCCGGCCGATCATCCAGGCGTAGGGCCCGGTTCCCGTCATGCGTTTGCCCCACGCCGAGTCGTAATCCTTGCCCTCGCGCGTCGAGCGCACCAGCGAAAGAACGCGGCGGTATTTGTCGGGAAAATGCGCGAGCAGCCATTCGGCGAACAGATCGCGCAATTCGAGCGGCAGGCGCAGCATGATATAGCCCGCCTCGCTCGCGCCGAGCGCATGGGCGCGGGTGAGAATGGTCTCGATCTCGTCGTCGTTGAGGCCGGGCGTCACCGGCGCCACCATGATCGCGGTCGGCACGCCCGCCTTGGCCAGCGCCTCGATGATTTCCAGCCGACGCTGCGGCGTCGCGGCGCGCGGCTCCATGGTGCGGGCGAGCTGACGGTCGAGCGTCGTGATGGACACCGCGGCTTTGACCAGGCCCTTGGCCGCCATCGGCGCGAGAATGTCGAGATCGCGCATGATCAACGCCGATTTGGTGATGATGGCGACCGGGTGATTGGCCTTGGCCAGTGTCTCGAGGATCTGGCGCGTGATTCTATATTCGCGCTCGATCGGCTGATAAGGATCGGTATTGGCGCCGATCACGATGGTCTTGACCTGATAGTTCGGCGCGGAAATTTCGCGCTGGAGCAGTTCGGCGGCGCCTTGTTTGACGAACAGCCGGCTTTCGAAATCGAGGCCGGGCGACAGACCCATGAAAGCGTGGGTCGGGCGGGCGAAACAATAGACGCAGCCATGCTCGCAGCCGCGATAGGGATTGATCGAACGCTCGAATGCGATATCGGGCAAATCGTTGCGCGTGATGATCGTGCGCGCCTTCTCGAAGGTGACTTGCGTGCGCAAAGGTTCGATAAGATCGAGCGCGCCCCAGCCGTCGTCGAAATCGACGCGCGTTTCGCTCTCGAACCGGCCGCCGCGGTTGGAAATGGCCGCCCGGCCGCGCCGTTTCGGCGGGACGACGACGCCCCGTTCACCGTCTTCGGCGAAGCCCTCGCCGGCAAGCGACGCGATCGAATGCGTCGTCGCGTCGTCGCGGCGCGCGTTCAAACTCTTTGTCTTTGATTGAGCCGCCATCGCCATCGGGCGTCCTCGCCGTCACGTCTCGTCATGAACAAATAGGGAACATTAACATTTTGTCAAGTTATGGCGAAAGGGGCGGGCGTCGAGCGCGCAAGAATTTGTCGGCGATTTCGCCGCCAAAACGATTTCGCTTCGAAGCAAAAGCCGTTAGAGAGCGCCGATGATTTCCGTCGTCGTGTTTTCCCCTTCGCTGCTGCGCCCGGCCGGCGCCGACGTCGCGCCCGAAGCGATCGTGCGCAGCCTGAGCGCGCTGGTGCGCGGCGCCGTCGAAGGGCTGATCGGCGACGTCACCATCGCCGGCGCGGCGGGCGACCAACTCGCCGAAATCGCCGACCACGCCGGCTGCGGCTTTGTCGAAGTAGCCGATCCCGCGCAGGGCCTTTTCCGCGGCATAACCGCTTCGCGCGGGCCCGCGCTGTTTCTGCTGCAAGCGGGCTACGCGCCCAACGCCGGCTTTATCGAGGAGGCGGGCGATCTGCTGGCGAGCCTCGGCCGTTTGTCCGGCGCGCGGCTGTTGGCCGAGCCGCACAATTTTCCGACCCGGCTCTTCCCCGGCTTTTCGCCTTTGGCCGGGCTGATCGCCGCGCGCGGCGCGGCCCTCGACGTCGCCGCCACAGATATCGCCGCGCTGGCGAAGGGCCTTGGCGTCAAGCGCGCGTTGCGCACGCGCGCCCGGCGCGTGCTGTAGGAATGGCGTTACACCAATTCTCGCAGGTCAAAACTTGCGAGAATTGGTTAGGCGCGACGGCGCCGCCGAGCTTATGCGAGGGACTTTCGTCGGTTGCGTTTCATCGCGATCGACGGAAAATTTTCTAGCGCGCAAACGTATTGCAGGAATCGATTTGGCCCGATTGCAGCCCGCGTTGCAGCCATTGCACGCGCAGCGCCGAGGAGCCGTGGGTGAAGCTGTCGGGCACGACGTAGCCTCGCGAAGCTTGCTGCAGGCGGTCGTCGCCGATCGCCTGGGCGGTGTTGACCGCCTTTTCGATGTCGCCGGCTTCGATCACCTGCCATTTCTGGTTGGCGTTGGCCGCCCAGACGCCGGCGAGGCAATCGGCCATCAGTTCGATGCGCACCGAAAGGGCGTTGGCCTGTTCCTGGCTGGCGGCGTTCTGCTGGGCGTTCTGCACCTTCGACAAAATGCCGAGCAAATCCTGAATATGATGACCCATTTCGTGGGAGATCACATAGGCGTAGGCGAAGTCGCCGCCGCCGCCGTAGCGCGTTTTCATGTCGGCGAAAAACGTGGTGTCGAGGTAGATTTTCTTGTCGAGCGGGCAATAGAACGGCCCCATCGCCGCCTTGGCCGCGCCGCAGGCCGAATTGGTGGCGCCGCTGAACATGACCAGCGTCGCCGGCGTGAAGGCGACGCCTTTTTGCGCCGGCAGCACGTCTTTCCAGACGTCCTCGTTTTCGGCCAGGATCGCCGCAACGAAATGCCGCATCTGGTCGTTCTGTCCGCCGGCCGCCTGCCGATGGACCGGCTGGCTCTGTTGGCTATAGCCGCCGCCGCTGTTCATGTTGGAGACCATTTCGGCGCCGCCGATCAGAACGCGCGGGTCGATGCCGAGCGCGTAGCCGATCACGCCGAGCACGATCATCGCGCCCAATCCCAGGTGGCCGGAGCCGCCCAGCATGGAGCCGGCGCCGGCGTCGGCGTATTGATCGTCGCCGCGGCGGTCCTCGATATTGTCGGATTGTCGGAAATCTTCCCATTTCATCGCGTTGGTCTCCCGCGAGCCAGAAACTGTTCGGTTGGCGCCTATTTAGCCGGGAAAGGCCCCGGCCGCAAAGTCACGGCGCGGCGGGACGCTGGCAAAGTTCTGAGCGCGGACGAAATCGTCAAACGCGTACGAATGTATGTCTGAGCTAACGGACTCGCGCCAACAGAGCGGTCATACCGGATGAGTATCGAATATCCGTAAAAATAGTATTTTCAAAAAAAAATGGAAACGTCTGACAAAAGTTCAAGCGATAAAAAAAATCGGGATGGAAACGATGGGCAATTCTTCGACCGGCGGTAGCTCGCCGGAGCGTGAGGCTGCGTCATCATGCGTGGCGCCAAACGCCGCTTTCGTGAGGATTTTGGGCACGAGAACTCGGTCGTTTCGTTGAGTTCGAATATTTCCTCGACGACGGGACGCTGTCCATAGAACTCATCTTGCCGCTCGCGGCTCTCGACGAGTTCTGCAAGACGCGAAGCGCAACCATCTTGCCACCCGATGAAAAAATCGCGGCCGACGTCGAGCGCCTTGCCTGGCGCGCGGGTCAGCCGGGGCTTTTACGCAAGCCCACGCTCGACGGCGAGTCCTTCGAGCGCGAATGAGCGAAGCCTGATCCTGGGAGGGAGTGTAATGACGGTACAAATCAAGACGATGGACTACGAGCCCAAGCGACAGACATTCGGGCATGTCGCGCGCCGGCTCGGCGGCGACAAGCCGGCGACGCGCTATCAGGAAGCCACGCTCGACGTGCAGGCGACGACGAATTTTCATTACAAGCCTTTGTGGGAGCCGGAATTCTGGCATTACGACACCGGCAAGACCGCGGTGAAGATGGAAGACTGGTACAAGCCGCTCGACCCGCGCCAATATTATTACGCCACCTACAATATCGCCCGCGCCAACATGAATCAGTCGGTCGAGCGCAATTTCAGTTTCGTCGGGGAGCGCGGTCTGATCGACAAGCTGTCGGCCGAGACCAAGGGCAAGTTGCAACGCGGCCTGCTGCCGCTGCGCCATCTGCACTGGGGCTCCAACATGAACATGGCGGAAATCTGCCAGCGCGGCTATGGCACAGCCGTCACAGCGCCCAGCATTTTCTCGGCTGGCGATCATCTCGGCATGGCTCAGATCATCTCGCGCATCGGTCTTGAACTCGACGGCCAGACGGGCGTCAGCCTCGACGGCGCCAAGCAGATATGGATGAGCGATCCGGCCTGGCAGGGCGTGCGCAAGCTGATCGAAGACACCTTCGTCGAGCGCGACTGGTTCCAGCTCTATGTGGCGCAAACGCTCGGCGTCAACGGTGTGCTGCTCGACCTTGTCTACAAGCTGAGCGACGCGGCCTGGGCTGAGGGAACAATCACCATCGCCATGCTGACCGAATTCATGAGCGACTGGCGCGCCGAAGAATCGCGTTGGAGCGATCACGTGGTCAAGACCGTCGCGGCGGAAAGCGCCGAGAAAAAGGCGTTGATTTCGCAGTGGGCGAAACACTGGATCGATCGCGCGGTCGAGGCGGGCAAGCCATTGTCGGCTTCGCTGCTCAACGACGGCGGCGCGGCGGCTGAAGCGGCAGGCGCGGCGGCTCGCAAACGGGCGGCTTCGCTCGGTTTGACCGTTTAAGGAAAGGACCAGCCGTCATGGCGCAAATTGCATCCCTCACTCTTTATCACAATGACGACGCGCGGCCGATCATCGAAGCCATTCTCGCCGACAATCCCGGCGTGCGCGTGTTCAACATGCCCGGCTGCGTGAAGCTGGACAGCGATGGCCCGCTGGTCGTCAATCGCGCCTCCGTCGAGGCGCGGCTGGGCCGCCCATGGGAGCCGCAGGAGCTGCAGTTGGTCCTCATTTCGATGGCCGGCAATCTCGATGAAGACGACGATCATTTCACGCTCAGCTGGAGACACTGACGCGCTTTTCGTTCCAATCGCCTCGGAACGGATCGTCCAACCATTCTCTCATCGCTTCATTTCTGTCCGAAAAGGCGATCGTCCTTTTTGGAAAATCTATTCGACGATTTCTGGGAGGAAATCATGACAACCAAGAAGCTTGGTCTGAAACAACGTTACGCTCACATGACGCGCGGTCTCGACTGGGAGACCTCCTATCAGCCGATGGACAAGGTGTTTCCTTACGACAAGTTTGAAGGGATCAAGATCAAGGACTGGTCGTCCTGGGAAGATCCGTTTCGCCTGACCATGGACGCCTACTGGAAATTCCAGGCGGAAAAGGAGCGCAAGCTTTACGCCGTGCTCGACGCTTTCGCACAGAACAACGGTCAGGCCGGCATTTCAGACGGGCGCTATGTCAATGTGCTGAAACTGTTCCTCACCGGCATTTCGCCGGAGGAATATCAGGCCCATCGCGGCTTCGCCTTCGCCGGACGGCATTTGCGCGGCGTCGGTCCGCGCGTCGCCTCGCAGCAGCAATCGCTCGACGAATTGCGTCACGTTCAGACGCAGATTCACACGATGAGCCACTACAACAAATATTTTAACGGGTTTTCTGAATTCCCGACCATGCACGATCGGGTGTTCTACCTGTCGGTGCCGAAGAGCTTTTTCGACGACGCCCGCACCGCCGGTCCGTTCGAATATATGATCGCCATCGGCTTCGCCTTCGAATATGTGCTGACCAACCTGCTGCTCGTGCCGTTTATGTCGGGCGCCGCCTACAATGGCGACATGTCGACCGTCACGTTCGGCTTCTCGGCGCAGTCCGACGAAAGCCGCCACATGACGCTCGGCATCGAGGTCATCAAGTTCCTGCTCGAACAACATCCCGACAATCTGCCCATCGTGCAGAAATGGGTCGACAAATGGTTCTGGCGCGGCCATCGCCTCCTCGGCATCGTCGCGATGATGATGGACTACATGTTGCCCAAGAAGGTGATGTCCTGGAAAGAAGCCTGGGAAATCTATTTTGTTGAGGCGGGCGGCTCGTTGTTTGAGGATCTCGCGCGCTACGGCTTGAAAATGCCGAAATACGCCGACATCGCCACGGCGGAATCCGAGCATATTTCGCACCAGAACTGGGGCTTGCTCTACCAGCTTTGCCATGTCGCCGGCGTCCACGCCTGGATGCCGGACAAAGAGCATCTCGATTGGCTGTCGGAAAAATATCCGAACACCTTCGACAAATATTATCGTCCGAAATTCGAACTGTGGGCGCAGATGGAGAAGGAGGGCAAGCGCTTCTTCAACATGGGTCTGCCGCAGCTCTGCAGCACCTGCCAGTTGCCGATGCTCTATACCGAGCCGGGCGACGCGACGACGACATGCTTCCGCGAGAGCCAGTTCAAGGGCACGCGCTATCATTTCTGCTCGGACGGCTGCAAGGACATCTTCGACAACGAGCCGGAGAAATACGTGCAGAGTTGGCTGCCGGTGAACCAGATCCTGCAAGGCAATTGCGGCGGCCCGACGGTGCCCGACGTGTTGAACTGGTACCAGATCAAAGTCGGCGTCGATAACGGCGATTACGTCGGCTCGCCCGACGAAAAACTCTGGAACGAATGGAAGAGCGCGGGTGTGAAAGCCGCAGTCTGAACAATGTTCTTTCCGACGCGGGCGGCAAACGGCCGCCCGCAGGCAACCCAATCCGGAGTCAAAAAAATGTCCGTTCGCGCCATTACGCCAGACTATGAAAAGCATATCCAATATCGTGACGTGCAGGAGCTTTATCACGGCGCCCTGCTGGTTTATGTTCACTGGGAGCAGCACATTTCGTTTGTGGCCGCCGTCGCTTTGCCGCTGCCGCCGCCGACGCCATTCGGCGCCTTGCCGACAATCCTCAAGGACATGTATGGCCCTCATCCCGATTTCGAGAAAATCGATTGGGAAAAGGCAGTCTGGATGATCGATGGCGTCAAGGTCCAACCGGACTTCTCGAAATCGATCGCTGAAAACGGCGTCGGCCACAAATCGCTGATCCGCTTCTGGACGCCCGGCCTGAACGGCTGGAAGGGTTCGTGCAACTAGTTTTCCAGGACCCGATAATCGTGAGCTATGAACTGACTATCGAGCCTTTAGGCGACATGATCGAAGTCGCGGAAGGCCAGACAATCTTGGACGCCTGCCTTCGGGCGGGCGTCTACCTCCCTCACGCTTGCGGCCATGGACTATGCGGCACGTGCAAGACGCAGGTGCTCGACGGCGAAATCGATCACGGCGCGGCCTCCGACTTCGCCCTGATGGATTTCGAACGCGGCGAGGGCTTTGTCCTCGCCTGCACCGCCACGCTGTGCGGCAATGTCACAATCGAGGCGGATGTTGATGAAGACCCCGACGCGCGAAAAATCCCGGTGCGCGATTTTATTGGCGAAGTCGTCGCGCTCGACGCCCTGACCCACGACGTCAAAGGCCTGCGCCTGAAACTGCAGGACGGCCCGATCGATTTTCAGGCCGGCCAATACGTTAATTTGACCTTCCCGGGCGTTGAAGGCTCGCGCGCCTTTTCCATCGCCAATCCGCCCTCCGGCGGCGGTTATGTCGAACTGCAGATTCGCCGCGCGCCCGGCGGCGCCGGCACAGGCTATGTGCATGAAAAACTCAAGCTCGGCGACAAGATTACGCTGAGCGGCCCTTACGGCCGCTTCCTGGTGCGCAAGTCGCGCGGCGGCCCCTTGCTGTTTCTAGCCGGCGGCACAGGCGTGTCGAGCCCGCGCTCGATGATCCTCGACCTGCTTGAGGAAGGCTATGGCGAAAAGATCACGCTGGTGCATGGCGTGCGCGCGCGCGCCGATCTTTACGGCCGCGAGGAATTCACCGCCCTGGCCGCGAAACATCCGAACTTTCGTTACATCCCGACGCTTTCCGAAGAGCCGGAAGACACGGACTGGACCGGCGAGCGCGGCTTTGTGCATGACGCCGCCAGACGCGCCTTTGACGGAACGTTCGAGGGCAATACGGCTTATCTCTGCGGCCCGCCGCCGATGATCGAGGCTTGCATAGGCGCCCTGATGCAGGGACGGCTGTTCGAGAAGCACATCTTCACCGAACGCTTCCTCACCGCCAAAGATACGTCCAACAAGCCCAAAAGCCCGCTCTTCAAACGGCTCTGACAGGGCGGAAGTTAACGTGAAAACTTATTTAATAGGCTGATTCCGGTGTAAAACGCCCGTCATCCGGCGCGAACATTCGCAGCTACTCCATCTCATTCATATTCGACGGAAAGGCCCAGCCGGTCGCAGGCCTCGTCTATGCCTTTGAGGATCGTCTGCAATTCGGCCATGTCGATTTCGACGTTTTCGTCAGGCGGGTCCCAAAAGGTCAACTCGTCGAGCACGATGGTGAAATCGGGCGTCGTCTCGGCGGACGCCGGCGCCGCCGCGCCGCTGATCGTGCGGGTGTGTCCGCGCCACGACACGCGGATCGCGCCTTCCGTCAGCTCCACAAAGGGTTTGTCGCCGCGCCGCTTGCTCATGTCGTCCTCGGTCAATCGCTCGTAAAGGCCATTTCTTATAGCAGAACTCAGCCAATCGTCCCGCCGTCCTCGTCGGGATTTGGCGTCTGGTTCTTGGAAATTTCCGGCAAAATCAATTCCGGTGCGCCGGCGTCGGCCAGGGCGGACGCGCCGGCCTCGATCGCCTTGCGCATCAGGCTCGGCAGCGCCTCGTCCGCCAGTGTATGTTCCGGCGTCCAGCGGCAGCCGGCGGGCGGGCGGGCGCCTTTTGGCGCGACGCAGGCGAAAATTTCGAGGCGCAGCGCGAAGTGGGTGAACACATGATCGACGCGGGCGCCCGCCCGGCGGTAGCGGCCAGGCAGCGGCGCGAAGGCGGCGGGCTGCTGGTCCGGCCATTCGGCGCGCCAGGGCGAGCCAGGCAATTCGGTCATGGCGCCGAGCAGCCCTTTTTCCGGCCGGGTGCGCACGAGAATTTGGCCGTCTTCGCGGCGGACATAGAAGGCGGCGCCGAGACGCAGCGGGCGCGGCGCTTTCGCCGCGCGGCGCGGGTAAGTCAGCGGCGCGCCGGCTTTTCCGACGGCGCACAGTTCGACCAGCGGGCAGGCGGGGCAGTCCGTTCGGCGCGGCGCGCACAGGCTGGAGCCAAGGTCCATCAAGGCTTGGGCGAAATCGCCGCAGCGCGCTTGCGGCGTGATCTCGTCGACGAAGGCGCGGATGGCGGCTTTGGCCTCGGGCAGGGGCGTCTCCAGCGCCCTCATCCTGGCGGCGACGCGCTCGACATTGCCGTCGACCACGACAGCGCGGGCGCCGAAAGCGATGGCGGCGATGGCGGCGGCGGTATAGGCGCCGACGCCCGGCAGCGCCCGCAAGGCGTCTTCGCTTTGCGGAAAACGTCCGCCCCAGGTCTCGCTGACGACCTTGGCGCAGGCGTGCAGGTTGCGCGCCCGTGAATAATAGCCAAGTCCGGCCCAGGCCTTCATCACCTCATCGAGCGGCGCGGCGGCAAGGTCCTCGACGCGTGGCCAGAGCGCGAGGAATTTGCCGTAATAGGCCTTGACCGCCGTCACGGTCGTCTGCTGCAGCATGACTTCCGACAGCCACACCGCATAGGGGTCGGGCTTTTCGCCCGCCTTGCCGCGCCAGGGCAGATCGCGCGCGTTGGCGTCGTACCAGGCCAGCAACGGGCGCGCGACATCGGGCGGGCTCGCCGCCGGCGGTTGCGGCGGCGCCGCGCCTTGATCTGAAAACACTCTCGCCAATGGTTTCAGCTTTCCCCGATTGCCGCTACACTAGCGTCCGTGTCCCCGCCTCGCGCCAAAAAGTCCTTCGCCAGACCGCTCGCCGATTTAATCGGCGGCGCGATCGATCCCGCGTTGGCCAAACAGGGCTTCGGCGAGAATAGCGTCATTCTATGCTGGGACGAAATCGTCGGCGAGAGACTGGCCGGCGTCAGCGAACCGCTCAAGATGCAATGGCCGCCGCGCGGCCCCAAACGCGCGCCCGATGCGCCGGTCGAGCCCGCGACCCTGGTGCTGCGGGTGGAAAGCGGTTTCGCCATCGAGTTTCAGCATATCGCGCCGGTGGTGATCGAACGCGTCAACGCCCATCTTGGCTGGCGCTGCGTCGGCAAGCTCGCCTATCGCCAGGGCCCGCTGCAGCGCGCTAAAACCAGAGCCGGGCCGAAACCGCTCGATCCCGTCGCCTTGGCGGCGGCGCGGGCGGAGACCGCCGATATCGCGGACGAACCTTTGCGCGAAGCGCTGACGCGATTGGGCGCGCATACGCTGAACCGCAAGTCGACGCCGCGTTAGCGATTTGCCGGCCGGCGGCCTTGCGGCGCCAAGACATGGCGCCAAGACGCGCCTCTTGAACGGCGGCGCGGTTCGATTACTTTAAGGCAAGCGGCGTGCGCAGAACACGCGGCGAAGTGGAGGGTGCTCTATGAAGCGCCTCGCAATTCCGGAAAATTGGGACGCCGCCAACCGGCTCGATCGGATCAGTCTGGCCATGTCGGCGGTGTTGTTCGTTTCGCCCTGGCTGATGGGCTATTCCGACATGAAGATCGCCGCCGATACGGCGTGGATCAGCGCGGCCGTCATCGCCGTCGTGTCGATGACGGCGATCGTGCATTTCGCCGAATGGGAGGAATGGATCAATCTCGTCGCGGCCGCCTGGCTGGTCGTCGCGCCTTGGGCGATGGGCTTTTCCGTCAGAAGCGACGCCGCCAGCGCTTTCCTCGCCGTTGGCTTTTTCGTGGCGCTCATTTCGTTGGCGGAAATAACGGACGCACACCATTTTGGCTCGGCGGAGGGCTAGGGTCTGTGGACACTTCCGGCGCGGGCCGTGACGCTGGGCGTTTTGGCTTCCGGGCAGGAGCCGATCGCCGCCAATATCGGGGATATTGGCAAGACCGGCGACACACACGGGGGCCAAAACGCACGCGCCCGAAGGGTTTGGGCGAAATGAACGCCTGGGGCGTCGCAAGCCTCGCCAATATTCCCGATATTGGCTTCGTCATGCTCCTGCCATCCGTCTCATTTCGCCAAAATCCCGGCTCACGACAGAAGTGTCCACAGGCCCTAGATCGCGCGCCGTCCGTTAACGCCGCGCTCAGATCGCCGTCACGGCCGCGTTAATTTTCGCCTTGAGCGCGGCGGCGCTGAAAGGCTTGACGATATAGCCGTCAGCGCCGGCCTTGCGCGCGGCGAGATGGGTGTCGGTTTTTGATTCCGCCGTCATCATGATGAAGGCGGTGTTGGCGCTTTCGGGCGATTCGCGCATACGCTGCAGGAGTTCGAACCCCGACATCGGCTGCATGTGGCAATCGGAAATCACCAGGGCGTAATGCTCGCGCGCCAGCATTTCCAGCGCCTGGGCGCCGCTGTTGGCCAGATCGACGCGGGAAAAGCCGAGGTCTAGAAGCATGGCCTTGAGGACGTTCAACATATTTTGAAAATCGTCGACCAGGAGAATGGGAGCGGACAAATCGGTTCGCATAAATTTATTCCGATGAAAGAGGTCGAGCTTGGGCGCCAACGCCCAAGCCGCTTAATCGATTATCATCAATTCCGCAAATTTTCACTCTCTGAGCCGCCAACAATCGGCAGACCTTTCAATCCCGTAAGCCTTTGAGGGACCCGCGCGATATCGGCGCCCTGGTCTTTCTCGCGTTGGCGCGCTTTGGCGCCGGCGCCCGACATTTGTTTCGATTGTGTCGGAACATGCGGTTGCGCTATGTGTTTCGACTTTCCGTTCCTGGAGAACCCGCCAAGGATCGGGAACAGGCGCCGCTCCGTGGCGGCGCCCGACGAACAATTCAAGGAAACGACGCAATGTCCGAACCGTTCAAGACCTATTATTTCGAAGACCTCGTCGTGGGCATGCGCGAAACCCTGTCGAAAGCGGTGCGGAGCGAGGACGTCGTCGGCTTCGCCGAATTGTCCGGCGATCATAATCCGATCCATCTGTCCGACCATTTCGCCCGAAAGACGCGTTTTGGCGGCCGAATCGCCCACGGTCTTTACACCGCGAGCCTGATTTCGGCGATTTTGGGCATGTATCTTCCCGGTCCCGGCGCGGTCTATCTGCACCAGACGCTGAATTTCAAAGGCCCGGTCATGATCGGCGACGTCGTCGAGGTGAGCGTCGAGGTCGTCGAACTGGTCGAGCAGGGCCGGCGCTGCAAGTTGCATTGCGAGGTCGCCGTCGCGGGCAAGGTCGTGCTTGACGGCGAAGCCATCGTCATGGTTCCAACCCGCAAGTCGGCGCTGAAGCCCGCTCCGGCGACAGCGAGCGCCTGATTCTGGTCTTTTGCGCGAGGGTTTAAGTCTTTGCCTTCACAAACCGGCTTTGTCCTTTCCGTCGATCCGCTTTCGCCGCCGCCGAAGCTGGCGGGGGCGGTCGTCGCCATTGGCAATTTCGACGGGGTGCATCGCGGCCACAAGGGCGTCATCGAGCGCGCCAGAGCGCTGGCCCGCAAGCTTCAACGGCCCTGCGCCGTGCTGACGTTTGAGCCGCATCCGGCCGATTTTTTCGCCGGCCGGTCGGTCATCTTCCGCCTGACCACGCTGCACGCCAAGGCGCACGCTTTAGCCCGTCTCGGCCTTGACGGCATGATCGCCCTGACTTTCGAGGCGTCGCTGGCGGCGCTGGAAGCCGAGGACTTCGTCCGCGAAATCCTGGTCCGCCGCCTGGGCGTCGGCGCCGTCGTCGTCGGCTATGATTTCCATTTCGGCAAAAAGCGCGCCGGAACCCCGGATTTTCTTAAGGACGCCGGGCGCCGCTACGGTTTCGCCGTCGAAATCGTCGAAAAAATCGCCGCCGACGATCAGGGTGGGCTCGACGCCGTGTCCTCGACCGCCACGCGCGAAGCCTTGCAGAATGGCGACGTCGCCAGGGCGGCGTTCCTGCTCGGCCATCCCTACGCAGTGGTGGGCGAGGTGATCCACGGCGCCAAGCTCGGCCGCCAGATCGGCTTTCCCACCGCCAATCTGGCGCTCGATCCGTCCTGCGGCCTCAAACACGCCATTTACGCCGTCAGGGTCGGCGTCGACGATAAGGTTTACAACGGCGTCGCCAGTTTCGGCCGCCGCCCGACGCTCGACAACGGCGCGCCGCTGCTGGAGGTCTATATTTTCGACTTTTCCGGCGACCTCTACGGGCAGGAAATCGAAGTCTCCTTCGTCGACTATCTGCGCGACGAGGCGAAATTCGACGGGCTGGAGGCGTTGACCGCGCAGATCCGCCAAGATGAAGCGCGGGCGAGGAAAATTCTTGGCGCCTGAATGGCCCATGGTCTAGAAGGCGCTATGACCTTACGCGCGCTCTTCGCCATTTCCCGAATTACCGGCCCGGCCCGTCGCTGAGTTTGCGCTCGGCGCGCCGCCGGGATTTGGTTTAGCCGCTTCTCTTTTCCCGTTTCCGGCCCCGGGCCGCTCGACGAGTTCTCTTACATGACCGAGAAAACAGGTCCCGATTATTCGGCCACGCTCTATCTGCCGCGAACCGATTTTCCCATGCGCGCCGGTCTGCCGAAAAAGGAGCCGGAGCTTCTCGCCCGCTGGGCCGCAATCGATCTTTACCGGCAGTTGCGCGAGCAGGGCGCCGGCCGTCCGAAATTCGTGCTGCACGACGGGCCTCCCTACGCCAACGGCAATATCCACATCGGTCACGCGCTCAACAAGATCCTGAAGGATCTGGTGGTGCGTTCGCAGCAGATGCTGGGCAAGGATTCCAATTATGTGCCCGGCTGGGATTGCCATGGCCTGCCGATCGAATGGAAAATCGAGGAGCAATATCGCGCCAAGGGCCGCAACAAGGATGAAGTGCCGGTGGTGGAGTTCCGCCGCGAATGCCGCGCCTTCGCCGAAAACTGGCTGAACATTCAGCGCGAGGAGTTCCAGCGTCTCGGCGTCGCCGGCGATTGGGCCGGCCGCTACGCCACGATGGATTACGCGGCCGAAAGCATCATCGCCCGCGAAATCATGAAGTTCGCCGCCAACGGTCTGCTGTATCGCGGCTCCAAGCCGGTGATGTGGTCGGTGGTGGAGAAAACCGCGTTGGCCGAAGCCGAAGTCGAATATGAGGATCACACCTCCGACTGGGTGTTCGTGGCCTTTCCGGCGCGGGGCCGCGACGCCAGCGTGGTGATCTGGACGACGACGCCATGGACCTTGCCGGGCAACCGCGCCATCTCGTTTTCGCATAAAATCGCCTATGGCCTTTACCGCGTCACGAAGACGCCGGAAGGCAACTGGGCGAAAGCCGGCGCGACCTACATTTTGGCCGACAAGCTGGCTGAAGGGGTGATGCAGGCGGCCAAGGTCGAGGCGTTCGAACGCGTCGGCGATGTCGCCACCGCCGAACTGGCGGCCATGACCTGCGCCCATCCGCTCAATAGTCTCGGCTATGATTTCGATGTGCCTTTGCTCGACGGCGACCATGTCACCGACGACGCCGGCGCCGGTTTCGTCCATACGGCGCCGGGCCATGGCCGCGAGGATTTCGACATCTGGATGGCGTCGAGCCGCCTGCTGCATGAGCGCGGGATAGACGCCCGCATTCCCTATACGGTCGACGCCGACGGCTTCTACACCAACGAGGTTCCCGGCTTCGAGGGCGCCCGCGTCATCGACGACAAGGGCGCCAAGGGCGACGCCAACGAGCGGGTGATCAAGGCGCTGGTCGAGGCGGGCGCGCTGTTGGCGCGCGGGCGGATGAAACACCAATATCCCCATAGCTGGCGCTCGAAAAAGCCGGTGATCTTCCGCAATACGCCGCAATGGTTCATCGCGATCGACAAGCCTTTCTCGGTCGCGCTCGACGCGCTCGCCGCCAAGGGGCTCGGCGTTAAGGGGCTTGGCGTCAAGGGATCCGGCGATTCCTCGGCGTCCAACCGGCCGACCTTGCGCGAGGTGGCGCTGGAGGAAATAGCCCGGACCAAATGGGTGCCGGCGGCGGGCGAAAACCGCATCACCGGCATGATCGCCAATCGCCCGGACTGGGTGGTGTCGCGCCAACGCGCCTGGGGCGTGCCGATCGCGGTGTTCGTCAGGAAGGGCGGCCATGACATTCTGGTCGACGAGAAGGTCAACGCCCGCATTGTCGACGCGTTCGCGCGCGAAGGCGCCGACGCCTGGTACGAGGACGGCGCCGCCCAGCGCTTCCTGGCGCCCGACCACGACCCCGCCGAATACGAAAAGATCGACGACGTTCTCGATGTCTGGTTCGACTCCGGTTCGACCCACGCCTTCACTCTGGAAGACCCGGAGCATTTTCCCGGTCTTGCCGGAATCAGCAGAAAACATGACGGCGGACCCGACGAGGTGATGTATCTCGAAGGCTCGGATCAGCATCGCGGCTGGTTCCATTCCTCGCTGCTGGAAAGCTGCGGCACGCGCGGCCGCGCGCCCTACGACGCGGTTCTGACCCACGGTTTCGTGCTCGACGAAAAGGGTCGGAAAATGTCGAAATCGCTCGGCAACGTCGTGGCGCCGCAGAGCGTCATCAAGGATTCCGGCGCCGACATCCTGCGCCTTTGGGTCGCGGCCTCCGATTATTCCGACGATCTGCGCATCGGTAAGGAAATCCTGGCGACCTTCTCGGAAACCTACCGCAAGCTGCGCAACACATTGCGCTGGATGCTTGGCGCGCTCGCCCATTTCGATCCCGCCGAGGCCGTGACAAAAGCCCAGATGCCGGAGCTGGAGCGCTCGATCCTGCATCGTCTGGCCGAGATCGACGCGCAGGTGCGCGAGGCTTACGCGCAATTCGACTACAAGAAGGTGGTGGCGCTGCTATCGGCCTTCATGACCGGCGACCTTTCCGCCTTCTATTTCGACATCCGCAAGGACTGTCTCTATTGCGATCCGCCGTCGAGCCTGACGCGCAAGGCGGCTTTAACCGCGATCGACATTCTCGGCGACGCCTTGCTGAAATGGCTCGCTCCTATCCTCTGCTTCACGGCGGAGGAGGCTTGGCTGGCCTTCCGGCCGCACGCCGAAACTTCAGTCCACCTGACGCAGTTTCCGGCCGGGCTTGAGGTCTGGCGCGACGAACCGTTGGCCGCCAAATGGCGGACCATTCGCCGTATCCGCGCGGTCGTCACCGGGGCGCTGGAGATCGAACGGGCGCAAAAAACCATCGGCGCGTCGCTTGAGGCCGATCCGCGGGTGTTCATCGCCGACGCCGAATTGCGCGCCGCCTTGGCGGGCGTCGACTTCGCCGACGTCTGTATCACCTCGGCCATCGAGATCGTCGCCGGCGAACCGCCGCAAGGCGCTTTCGTCTTGCCGGAGACGGCGGGCGTCGGCGTCGTCAGCCGCCGCGCCCAGGGCCGCAAATGCGCCCGTTCCTGGCGCATTTCGCCGCAGGTCGGGACCGATCCAGACTTTCCCGACGTGACGCCGCGCGACGCCCAGGCCTTGCGCGAATTGAAGGCGCTCGGGCGATGGGCTTGAACGTCAGACTGGTCGGACTGGCGGCGGCGGCTTTGGCTCTGGCCCTCGATCAGATCAGCAAATATTTCATGCGCGATCTGCTTGAATACGCCGAGCGGCCGATCGCGCTGACGTCGTTTCTCGATCTGTTTCTGAGTTGGAACAAGGGGTTCTCATACTCGTTGCTGCACGACGCCGGCGCGGCGGGCCGTTTCGGCCTGCTCGCCCTGGCCCTTGTGGCGGTCATCGTGCTGGCGCGCTGGCTCTGGCGCGCCACGACGCTGACGGCCGGCGTCGGCCTTGGCCTGGTGATCGGCGGGGCGCTTGGCAACGCGCTCGATCGGGCGATTTTCGGCGCGGTGGAGGATTTCCTCTATTTCCACACCACCATTTCTCTGGGGCCGCTGTCGAATTATGTGTTCAACGTCGCCGACGCCGCGATTTCCGTCGGGGTCGGCTTGCTGTTGGTCGAACTCGGTGTTTTTCGCCGGGAAAGCCGAGGCGCAGGCGTGAACGCTTTTGCGTATCGACATATTAGCCACTAAAATGCCGGAAAGAGGCCTATAAAGGCGGGAGCGGGAAGATTTGCTCCGAATTTATCGGCACGACAAACGTTCAAGTCCCCATTGAGGTTCAGCATGGCTTTCGCATCCTCGGCCAAAGGCGCAGTCGCTGGCTTCGCCAGCGCGTCGCTCATACTGGCCGCTTCCGTTCTGGCGTCTTCGCCGGTCCAGGCCGCCGATGACGCCAGTCCGGGCTTCTTTTCCGGCGTGCTGAGCTCCGTCGGTTTGGCGCCCGACCACGCCGGCCGCGCCGGCGTCGATTATCAGGTGCGCCCGAAACTGGTGACGCCGCCTAAAAACGACCTGCCGCCGCCGGCGGCGGATAGCGCCGCGCGCGATCCGTCCTGGCCGCAGGAAAAGGACGTCGACGCGCGCCGGCGCGAAGCGTCCGACGCGAACCGCCATCTCTCCGACGCCCCGCGCGCGCCTGGCGCTGGCCCGCAACGCCAGCTTTTGACGCAGCCGCCCGCCGCCTATCTGGCGCCGATCGTCAACGCGCCGGCGGCGCCGGCGGCCGAGGAAAAGCCCTGGTACAAATTCTGGTGATTTTCCAACAGTTTTAGCGCTGTTTGCAAGAAAACAAGGCCGTGGTTCGGCTACGAATTGGCGGCGATACGGCTTTTCCCCAGCGCCAAGCGGCGTCGATCCGAGACGGCGTCGGCAAATCGGCGCGTCAGGGCTGTCGGCGCGGTCGCCTCGTCTCTATATTGAGAGGATTCGATCGGGGAACGCCATGCCATCAATTCACACGCCCGCCGCCGCCACGTCCGAGCATTCGCCGCAATCGTCTCCCGGAGCGGAGGCGAAGGCTGAATCCGGCGCGTCGACGACAGGACCGGCGATCAGCCATTTCAGGCTCGACAACGGACTTGAAGGCGTCGTCATTCCCGATCACCGCGCTCCGGTCGTCACGCATATGATCTGGTATCGCAACGGATCGGCCGACGATCCGCGCGGCAAGAGCGGCATCGCCCATTTTCTCGAACATCTGATGTTCAAAGGCACGGCCAAGCATCCCCAGGGCGAATTCTCCAAACTGGTGGCGGAATTGGGCGGGCAGGAAAACGCCTTCACCTCATACGATTACACCGCCTATTTTCAGCGCGTGGCGCGCGAGCATCTGGGCGTGGTGATGACGTTCGAGGCCGACCGGATGAGCAATCTGGTCCTGTCCGACGAGGTTGTGACGCCCGAGCGCGACGTGGTGCTGGAGGAGCGGCGCATGCGCACCGATTCCGATCCCAATGCCCAGCTTGAGGAAGCCGCGCAGGCGGCGTTGTTCACCCATCATCCCTACGGCGTGCCGATCATCGGCTGGAGCCACGAAATCGAAACGCTCGATCGCGCCGACGCGCTCGACTATTACCAGCGTTTCTACACGCCCGAGAACGCCATTCTTGTCGTCGCTGGCGACGTCGAGGCGGATCAGGTCGAAGCTCTGGCGCGCGAAACCTACGGCCTCGCCAAGGCGCGCGGACCGGCGCCGGTTCGCCGTCGGCCGCGCGAACCCGAGCCGCGCGCCGAGCGTCTGGTCACTTTGACCGACGCCAAGGTCGAACAGCCGAGCCTTGAGCGCATCTTCCTGGTTCCCTCCAATCGCACCGCCGCGCCGGGCGAGGCGGAGGCCCTGGAGGTTCTGAGCCATCATTTGGGCGGGGGGCAGACAAGCCTGCTCTACCGCAAGCTGGTCGTCGAGCGGAAACTGGCGGTCGCCGCCGGCGCTTATTACATGGGCACCGCGCTCGACGATACGCGGTTGTGGATCTACGCGATTCCGACCGAAGGCGTCAGCCTGGAGACGCTCGATCAAGCCATCGACGCCTTGCTCGACGAAGTGGTGGAAAAGGGCGTCGACGCCGCCGATGTGGAGCGCGCGGCGACCCGTCTCGTCGCCGACGCCATTTACGCGCAGGACAGTCAGGCCAGTCTGGGGCGCTGGTTCGGCGCCGCGCTGGCCGTCGGCGAGACGGTGGAGGACGTCCTGGGTTGGAGCGCGCGTATCGAAAAAGTGACGCCGCAGGCGGTGCGCGACGCGACCAAATGGCTGGAGCGTCGGCGCGCCGTCATCGGCCATTTGCTGCCCAAGTCCGCAAAGGCCTGAGCGCCTTTTCCCATCTAATTACCTTTGAAAGTTGCAGGCTGAGATGAACGCTCCCGTCAAACCCGCCTCAAGAGCCGAACGCGTCCAGAAGATCAGAACGGCGTCGGGCGTCGAAGCCTGGCTCGTCGAGGATTACGCCGTGCCGCTTGTGGCGCTGGAATTTTCGTTCAAGGGCGGAACGACGCAGGACGCCCCCGGCAAGGGCGGCGCGGCGGCGATGCTGGCTGGCATGTTGGACGAAGGCGCCGGCGATCTCGACGCCGCCGCCTTCCACCGCGCTATCGACGACAAGGCGATCCACCTGTCCTTCAACGCCGATCGCGACAATTTTTCCGGGCGGATGCAGAGCCTGTCGCGGCATTTGGACCGCGCATTCGAATTGCTCGCCCTGGCGGTCGGTCGACCGCGATTCGACGACGAACCGATCGAACAGGTGCGCGGCCAGCTTATCGCCATGCTCAAGCGCGAGATCAAGGATCCCGATGCGATGGCGATGCGAACCTGGCGCGGGGCCGCCTATCCCGGTCATCCCTACGCTCGCAACGGCAATGGCGAATTGGGCGAGATCGAAACCGTGACGCGCGAGGATCTGATTTCGCTGCGCGCCAAGATTTTTGCCCGCGACACGCTGAAGGTCGCCGTCGTCGGCGCGATCGACGGCAAAACGCTGGCGGCGCGGCTCGATCAGGTTTTCGCCGCCTTGCCGCAAAAATCGGATCTCACCCCGGTTGCGGAAGTTGGCGTCGCCGGATTGGGCCGGCGTGAAATCGTCGAACTCGATGTGCCGCAGGCGACGATCCGTTTCGGCCGGTCGGGCCTGCGCCGCGCCGATCCCGATTTCATCGCGGCGAGCGTCGTCAATCACATTCTGGGCGGCGGCGCCTTCACCGCCCGGCTGTTTCAGGAAGTGCGCGAGAAACGCGGACTGGCCTATTCGGTCTATTCCATGCTGACGACCGCCGACGCCAGCCCGTTGTTCGTCGGCGCAACCTCGACCAAGAACGAAAGGGCGGGCGAGTCGCTTGGCGTGATCGAAGCGGAATTCGCCCGTCTCGCCGCCGAAGGCCCGAGCGCCGACGAGTTGGAGAAGGCGAAGAAATATTTGATCGGCTCCTACGCCTTGCGCTTCGACACCTCAACCAAGATCGCCGGCCACCTCCTGCAATTGCAGCGCGAGGGTTTCGAACCGGATTATCTCGATCGCCGCAATGAGGAGATCGCCGCGGTAACGCTCGAAGACGCCAGACGCGTGGCCAAAAAGCTGATCGGCGACGGCAAGCTGCTGGTGGCGGTGGTCGGCAAGCCGAAGGGGCTGGAGACGACGCCAGCTCCATCGGCCTGAAATCATGACCGTCCGCCGTCTCGATCCCATAACCGATCAATCGCATCGTCGCTATGTCGATCGTCTTAGCCCCCTCTCCCCGCTTTTGCGGGGAGAGGGCTGGGGTGAGGGGCGGGGGCAAAGAGGCTCCGCGTCTTCGAAACGCCAAACCTCCGCCGCCCGCAAAACGCCGATCAGCGAGGCCATTTCATCGGCCCCTCATCCTGACCTTCTCCCCGCTATAGGGCGTTCGCGAGAACGTCCGTCTTTCGACGGACTACGCGGGGAGAAGGGACGCCAGCGACCGATATTGCGGCTTGCCTCCCTCGACTGCCGCCGGGGGTTGAACAAGTGACCGTCCGCCGTCTCGATCCCGTTCTGATCGATCGCATTGCCGCCGGCGAAGTGCTTGAGCGGCCGAGCGCGGCGGTCAAGGAGCTGGTCGAGAATTCGCTCGACGCCGGCGCCTCGCGCATCGACGTAACAATCGAGGCCGGCGGCAAAAAGCTGATCCGCATCGTCGACGACGGCGTCGGCATGAACGCCGCCGATCTGGCGCTGTCGATTGAGCGTCACGCGACGTCGAAAATTCCCGACGGGGATCTGTCCAATATCGCCACGCTCGGTTTTCGCGGCGAGGCGCTGCCCTCCATCGCCTCGGTCGCCTCGCTCGAAATCGTCACGCGCGGGCGGGGCGAGGCCAACGGCTGGCGGCTGCGCGTCGACTATGGCGAGCGTTCCGAACCCGCTCCCGCCGCCTTTCAACACGGCGCGAAGGTCGAGGTGCGCGATCTGTTCGCCGCCACGCCGGCGCGGCTGAAGTTTCTGAAAAGCGAGCGCACCGAGGCGCAGGCGATCGTCGACGTGGTCAAGCGACTGGCGATGGCCAAACCGCAAGTGCGCTTTTCTCTGGGCGGCGAAGGCGTCACGGGCTTCGATTATCAGGCCTGTCCGGCCGGGCGCGCCGGCCTGCTGATGCGCCTGACGCAAATTCTCGGCCGCGACTTCGCCGACAACGCTCTCGCCGTCGAGGCGGAGCGCGAGGGCTTCCGGCTCTGGGGCTTTGCCGGCCTGCCGACCTGGCATCGCGCCAACGCGCTGGCCCAATACGCATTCGTCAACGGCCGTTCGGTGCGCGACAAGCAGATTTCCGGGGCCATTCGCGCCGCCTATATGGATTATCTGAGCGCCGACCGCCATCCGAGTCTTGTGCTGTTTCTCGAATGCGATCCGCGCGAGGTTGACGTCAATGTCCATCCCGCCAAGGCCGAGGTGCGCTTTCGCGACGCCGGGCTGGTGCGCGGGCTGGTCATCGGCGCGTTGAAGGAGACGCTGGCGGGCGCGATGCATCGAGCGACGCCGTCCAATGCGGCGGCGGCGCTGAACATGTTGGCGCGCCCGACAGGGGGCGCGCGGAACTGGGATTGGCGCGCTTCGCCGGCCAATCCGGGATTTGCGGCGCCGGCGCAGTCGCACTATCGCCTCGACGTCGCGACGCAGACGGGTTTCTCGCTCGGCGCGCCGGCCGCGGACGCCCGGGTGCATGATGAGCCTTTGTCGACGCAGGCCGAGGACGCCCCGCTCGGCGCGGCCCGCGCCCAATTGCACGACAATTACATCCTGGCGCAGACGCAGGCGGGGCTGGTCATCGTCGATCAGCACGCCGCGCACGAGCGGCTGGTTTACGAGCGCCTGAAACGCGAGCGCGCGCGTGAGGGTGTGGCGCGTCAGGGCCTGCTGACGCCGATCATCGTCGAACTGGAGGACGGCGCCGCTGCGCGATTGGTCGAGGCCGCCGAACTCTTGGAGAGCCTTGGTCTGGCGCTCGATTCTTTCGGGCCCGGCGCAATCGCGGTGCGCGAGGCCCCCGCCGCGATCAAGGCCGCCGACATCGAGCCCCTGGTGCGCGACGTCGCCGACGCGCTCGCCGAGGAAGATGGCGCGCGCCCGTTGGAGAAGAAGCTCGACCATGTGCTGGCGACCTTCGCCTGCCATCATTCGGTGCGCTCGGGCCGGCGCCTGTCGGGGGAGGAAATGAACGCCTTGCTTCGCGAAATGGAGGCGACGCCGGGTTCTGGCCAGTGCAATCACGGCCGCCCGACTTATGTCGAACTCAAGTTGAGCGACATCGAAAAGCTGTTCGGACGACGGTAAATCACGCGGCGATCACGCCGCCGCCAGGCCCAGGAACGACACCCGCGTATCGCCATAGGCGCGAGTTTCCAGAGTGGTGAAACCGGGAGGCGGCGTAAAGCCGGACTCAACCGCTTCTTCGACGAGGATCATCGCGTCCTCGTTCAGCCAGCCGCCGTCGCGCAGGGCGATGAGCGCCGGTTCGGCCAAGCCCTTGCCGTAGGGCGGGTCGAGAAAGGCGAGATCGAAGCGCGGGCCGGCCGGCGCCTGGCCGAGCTTGCGCGCGTCGCGGCGGAAGATGCGCGAGCGTCCGCCAAGCCCCAGCGCTTCGACATTGGCTCTGATCAAGGCGCGCGCCTGCGCGCCGTCGTCGACGAACAGCGCGAAGGCGGCGCCGCGCGAAAGCGCCTCGAGCCCGAGCGCGCCGGTGCCGGCGAAGAGGTCGACGACGCGCGCGCCCGAAATGCGATCGCCATAAGCGTGGGCGAGCACATTGAACTGGCTTTCGCGCAGCCGGTCCGATGTCGGGCGGATCTCACGTCCGACCGGGCCTTTCAGGGCGCGGCCCTTCAGCTCGCCGCCGACGACGCGCATCAGCCCGAGCCGTGCGGCTTGCCGCGCGGTTTGCCCTGGGGTTTACCGTGCGGTTTGCCAAAGGGCTTGCCTCTTGGCCGGTCGCCGCCGGGCTTTCTGGGCTCGCCGCCGGGCTTGCCGGCGAAACCGCCGTCGCGACCGCGCGTCGGCGCGCCGTCCCGGCTGCGGAAGGGCTTGTCGGAACGCTTTTCGTCAAATTTCCGGCCCGCCGGCTTGTCCTGACGCGGCTCTGGACGCGAATCGGGACGCGCCTCTTGCCGCCGCGCGTCGACGCGCCGCTCGAAACGGCTTTCGCCGGTTGGTTCGCCACGGGGCTTGAAAAATTTCGTGCGGCCGGTTTCGCCCTGCGGCTTTTCGCGCTCGACCCGCTGGCGGCGTTGATCCGAGCGTGGCGGCGCGCCTTTGCGCGGCGCGCGGACGATGTCGTCGCCGTCCTCGTCGCGGGCGAAGCGCTCGGCGGCGAAACGGCGGGCGTTGCGGCTCGTGGCCGGCCCGAGCTTTTTTGTCGCCGTTACGACGCGTTCGACGGCGACGGCGCGCCCGCGCCGGTCTTCCGTCGTGCCGCGCTCGGTGCGTTTGCGCTCGCCTTTGGCCGCTTCGGCGCGTTCGGCGCGCAAGGCGGAGACGTGTTTGCGCGGCGTCGGCTGTTCGCGCGGAGCGAATTTGTCACGGGTTTCGCGCTTGCCTTTATGCGGTCGCGCGTCGCGCTCGTCAGCTCGCGGCTCGCGCCGCGGGTCGCCGCCGCGCTCCGAGGGTTCGCTGCGTTTCCAGCGCGCCTCCGCGGGCTTCGGCGTCGGCTCCGGCGCGCGATCGAAGATCGGCGCGTTGAAGTCGACGCCGGCCTGCGCCGCCAAGGCCTCGCCCAATTGATCGGCGATCACCCGCGTGCGCACTTCCTCGATCGCCCCTTCAGGCAATTCGCCGAGTTGAAACGGGCCGAACGAAAGGCGGATCAGCCGGTTGACGGCGAGGCCGATGTGTTCGAGCACGCGCTTGACTTCGCGGTTCTTGCCCTCGCGCAGGCCCAGGCTGATCCAGACATTGGCCCCTTGCACGCGGTCGAGGCGCGCCTCGATCCCGGCGTATTCGACGCCCTCGACCGTGACGCCGCGCGCCAGTTCGTCGAGCTTGGTCTGATCAGTGGCGCCGTTGGCGCGGACGCGGTAGCGACGCAGCCAGCCGGTGGCCGGCAACTCCAGCACGCGCGCCAGACCGCCGTCATTGGTCAGCAGCAACAGGCCTTCGGTGTTGATGTCCAGCCGACCGACCGAGATGAGGCGCGGCAGGTTGGGAAAGCGCTCGCCAAGAAAATCGAAAATGGTGGCGCGCCCCTCGGGGTCCTTGTCAGTGGCGACGAGCCCGCGCGGTTTGTGAAACATGAACAGACGGGTGCGCTCGCGCGCGGCCAGCGGCTTGCCGTCGACGTCGATCCGATCCGCCGGCGTCACGTTGAGCGCGGCGCTGGTCAGAACGGCGCCGTTGACGCTAACGCGCCCTTGCTCGATCCAGATTTCGGCGTCGCGGCGCGAGCAAAGGCCGGCGCGAGCGATGACTTTGGCGATACGTTCACCAGCTTCGGCTGGCTTTTGTGGCGGGAGAGGCTTTTTTGGAGCGGGGCGGCCTGGCTTGGCGAAGCTCTTGCGTCCGCCCCCGCCTTTGTGATTGCTGTCGTTACTCATGCGCTCTGATAGCAGAGGCGGGGGGAGACGGGAAAGCCTTATGCGGGATGAAAACGATTTTGGCGCGCAGGCGAAGGGCGGTCGGGCAAAGGGCGGTCGACCGGTCGATCCCAAGCTCGCCGCCGCGGCCGACCCCTGGGAGGCGGCTTTCGCCGAGGCGCGCGCCGCCGCCCGGCGCGGCGAGTCGCCGATCGGCGCGGCGCTCGTCCGCGAGGGCGCCCTTGTCGCGCGCGCCGGCAACCGCGTCAGGGAAGACAAGGACCCCACCGCCCACGCCGAAATGCTGGTCATCCGCGCCGCCGCCGCGACGCTGGGCGACGAAAGGCTGGTCGGGTGCGACCTCTATGTCACCTTGGAGCCCTGCGCCATGTGCGCGGGCGCGATCTCGCTGGCGCGCCTGCGCCGACTTTATTGGGCCGCCGGCGATGAAAAGGGCGGGGCGGTGGAGAACGGTCCGCGCTTCTTTTCGCAAAAGACCTGCCATCACGCGCCTGAGCTTTACGGCGGCATCAGGGAAAGTGAATCGGCGGCGCTGTTGCGCGAGTTTTTCAAGGCGAAACGATAGGACAGCGCCGTCTCGAAATTCCGCCGGCGGATGTTATAGATTGAAGGTCAGGGCGGGGGCGACATGAACTGGCGGGACGCGGATAAAGAGCGGGAGTTGACCGACCATCCCCTGCGCGCGCGGGTTCTGGCCGAATTGCATGCGCGCCCGCTGCTGCCGCTGGAGACGCCGGCGCGCATTCTGCATTTCGCCTTTATGACCGACGCCGACCAGGCGGAAGCCGACCGGCTCGCCTTGGCCGCGCTTTGCGCGCAGCGCGCGCTGCCCGCGCCGCCGCCGCAGGCGCGCCAGTTTCGCGTTGTTTTCGCCGACGTCGCGCTGGTCTGGGAGCGTCATAGCGAATTCATCACCCATAGTTGGGAACTGATCGGCGAAGCGCATGCGCGATTTGCTTTGCGTCCGGCCGCCTTGCTGAAAACCTTGCCCTATCTGCCGCAGCCCGGCCCGTTGATGGTCGCCGACGATGTGATGC
>CAVTNU010000009.1:0-110787 GCA_963736175.1 uncultured Alphaproteobacteria bacterium
CTTGCCCCCGTCCCCCCTGTCCCTGGGGAGTTACAGGATTTTTGTAATGCTCGTTTCACGCCCGCCTTCGGCCGGGGATGCCGGCACACTCATTGACATCGCACGGCTGGGCCGGGAGTGGCTATTTGAAGCGGCAGCACCACTTTGGTCAGCTTCGCTCAGCGGCCGTACGGTTCTGTTCCCCGAACGCTTTTTGATCGAAGGCGAAAAAACGCCTTGCGCCCACCGATTGTTCGTTCAGGCACGGCACATTTTTTCCTATTGCGAAATGGGAAGGCTGGGGTGGAGCGGTCCGTGGCGCGAAATGGTCGAAGCCAGCGTCGATTTCCTTCTGGACACTGGGCGCAGACCAGACGGCTTCTACATCCATACGTTTGATTCGGAGGGCGTCGCCTTAGATACTCGCGCTGACTTGTACGACCAAGCGTTCATGTTGCTGGCATTGGCTCATGCAGGCCACGCCATGGGCCGTGAGATTTGTTTGTGGCGGCCGAGGCACTCGACAATGCGCTCGACGTCGGCTGGCGTTTGCCGCATGGCGGATATTTCGAAGGCGAGATCGCGCAGTGTCCGCCCTACCGGCAAAATCCACACATGCATCTTCTTGAAAGCTTCATTGCGCTGCATTTAGCGACCGGCGCACCGCGTTGGCGGCGCAAGGCAGAGCATTTGTTTTCGCTCTGCCAGAAGTCATTCATCGACCCGGCCTCTGGCGCGCTGATTGAATATTTCGACGCGGCGCTGCGCCCACTTCGCGAGGACGAAGGCCGCATCGTCGAACCGGGGCATTGTTTCGAATGGGCGTGGTTACTGGAAACCTTAGCGCAGTGGGGCGTCGCGGATGCAACGAAAATTTCGGAAGGGCTGGTCGGCTTCGCGCGCCGGTACGGCATTGACAGCCAACGGGGCGTCGCGATCAGCGAGCTCACGACGGATGGCGCGGTTCGAAACGCCGATGCGCGCCTGTGGCCGCAGACAGAGCGCCTTAAGGCGGCTTTGGCCCGGGCGCGCCACAGCGGAGACATAGGGGAGCGCAAAGAAGCGCGCGATGCGTTCGCAGGTCTCGTCAAATATTTCGATACGCCGAAACGTGGCGTATGGCGGGACAAGTTGCGCGCCGACGGTTCCTGGATCGAGGAACCAGCGCCCGGAAGTTCCCTCTATCACATCACGTGCGCGCTGGCAGAACTTTGTGACGTTGTCGCACAAGAGAATCTCGCCAATGTAATTGGACCAGAGAGGGGCGCGGCGATCCTGTCCGAGAGCGACGAAGCTATCGCAGCCGAACTGCGCGTACATACGAACAGGTCGCCCAGATCATAGCGCCGAGCCCCATCGTGCACCAACATTCACATGCGACCAATCAATGGAGCTGGCCGATACGATGTCAACGACTAACCTCGCCGGATCGATTTATTTGCACTCTCACCACAAATGCGCTTCGCGATGGGGAGTTTTATTTCAAAGAAATTGCGCGCTTGAATTCGCTTTCATTTTTCCATAGCGACTACACCAACGACGTCGCCAAGACTGCTAGTGAGCTCGTGTTCTTTGGAAATTCTTCCTATGATCGCGCCACGGAAGGCGATTTATCGGGATTGCATTTTGTCCGAAACCCCCTAAACATCATCGTTTCTGCCTACTACTCCATTTAAAAACCCATCCAGAAGATGGATGGAAAAACCTGAAAACCCAACGCGCCCTCTTAAAGCGCGTCAGTCTCCAAGACGGATTGCACCTCACAAATCTCTTTCTCGATCGCTCCGACATAAACGCTGGCGCAGTCGGACCGCTTTTCGCGATGAGAAATTGGAATTACGACGACCCACGCTTCACAACGGTCCGCATTGAAGACATCGTCGACACCCCTACAGCGACGATGCGAAAACTCCCTGCATTCGTGAATCTGGCACTGCCCAATGACGCCGACTTTTCTTTCCAGGCCATATCGGGCGGAAGAATTCTCGGCCAGATCGACGAAAATTCTGATTACCGTAGCGGCGACCCGAACGAATGGAAAAAATACATTCCGGAGGCGCTGATCTCATATGCGCAAGCTTATTTTCCACATCTACTCAGAAGCTTTTACCCGGACGTGATGCTAAGCGGTCAAAACATCGACCGCCCTTTCTACGAATTGGATGAAAGCGTCCGGATCGCCCTAACCAACTCAAGAATGGCCGAACGGGGAACGGTGCTCGAACGCTGGAAATTCTTGACCGCGACCGAAGCCAGCGGCTGGACCGCCCGCCTTGAACTCGCCGCATCTTTCCTCGGAGAATATAAATCCGTCGCCGATCTCGGCTGCGGGACGATGCAGCTCGAAAAAAAGCTGCGCCCGGACACAGCCTATCTTCCGGTCGATGTCACCGACCGCGACGGACGAACTGTCGTGGTCGATTTCAATGAAGCCTCCCTACCGCCAGCCGTTACCGCTGAGTCTGCCGCCCTTCTTGGTATCCTCGAATATATCCACGACGTCGCAGCCCTTCTCACCCAATGCCGCGAACGCTTTCAAACCATGGCCGTCACCTATAATTGCGCCGACGTCGCCCGCCCAATCACCGAGCGCCGCATGCATGCCTGGGTCAATGATCTGACCAAAGACGCGATTGAAGCGACCTTCTTCACTTCCAACTGGCGGATCGCAAACCGCATCGAACTCGGCAACAGCCAGTTCATGTGGAAGCTGGTATAACCAAGGCGCTGAAGCTGCCCACGTTCCTGAACGAGCACGAGTATGCCAAGCTCGCACGGGAATGCGCCCAGGAGGGCGTGGATCATGCGCGCTATCTGTTGCGGCTGGCAGAGCTGGAACTGATCTCGTGAGGCGGCACTATTCGCAATTCCTTCAACCCAATGCCCAGGCTCCGATCATCACCATTGTAACCCAGGGATTTTGGCGAGGCCGGCGCCGGAATCTCGATTTCGATCGTCTTCGATCGCGTCGGATTGCTGAATTCCAGCACGCGCTCCTCCGCGGAGTCCCCCAGCGTAAATTTGGCCGTGCTATTCCCGACGCGGGCGACGAACTCCTTGCCGACATCCGCGGCGAAGGCGTGAGCCACCAGATGAACCGCAAACTTCTCGGGAAGAGGCGCGGCAAATTCGAGAGAAACAGCGCTGCCTTCGGACCACGTCCCCCAAGGTTCAGCTTGCGAAAGGCCTCGGGCGTTGAAAATGACGCCGGGCCACGCCGATTGCTTGAAATCGACAAAGTTCGGATCAACGCCTTGCGCCGGGGGCGGCACTATTCGCAATTCCTTCAACCCAATGCCCAGGCTCCGATCATCACCATTGTAACCCAGGGATTTTGGCGAGGCCGGCGCCGGAATCTCGATTTCGATCGTCTTCGATCGCGTCGGATTGCTGAATTCCAGCACGCGCTCCTCCGCGGAGTTCCCCAGCGTAAATTTGGCCGTGCTATTCCCGACGCGGGCGACGAACTCCTTGCCGACATCCGCGGCGAAGGCGTGAGCCACCAGATGAACCGCAAACTTCTCGGGAAGAGGCGCGGCAAATTCGAGAGAAACAGCGCTGCCTTCGGACCACGTCCCCCAAGGTTCAGCTTGCGAAAGGCCTCGGGCGTTGAAAATGACGCCGGGCCACGCCGATTGCTTGAAATCGACAAAGTTCGGATCAACGCCTTGCGCCGGGGGCGGCACTATTCGCAATTCCTTCAACCCAATGCCCAGGCTCCGATCATCACCATTGTAACCCAGGGATTTTGGCGAGGCCGGCGCCGGAATCTCGATTTCGATCGTCTTCGATCGCGTCGGATTGCTGAATTCCAGCACGCGCTCCTCCGCGGAGTCCCCAGCGTAAATTTGGCCGTGCTATTCCCGACGCGGGCGACGAACTCCTTGCCGACATCCGCGGCGAAGGCGTGAGCCACCAGATGAACCGCAAACTTCTCGGGAAGAGGCGCGGCAAATTCGAGAGAAACAGCGCTGCCTTCGGACCACGTCCCCCAAGGTTCAGCTTGCGAAAGGCCTCGGGCGTTGAAAATGACGCCGGGCCACGCCGATTGCTTGAAATCGACAAAGTTCGGATCAACCTGCCCCGTAGCCTTAGCCTCAGGCAACTCGACGACCGCCCAATGCTTGGTGTTGAGGTTCAGATGACAAAGGCCGGATATCTTGTGCTTCTTGGCGTAGCTCAATACGCGTTCATCATAATCCGGCTTGTTCGGGGCCCCAAAAGTCCAATCCGGCTCAATGAACGAAGCGTATCCATTTAATGTTGGAATTCCGACGCTTTGGGCGATCATCATCGCGGTTACATTGTGTGGGTAGGTCTCGTTCATCGACTGGGGGAACCCGGTTATCGCCTCCTGTCCTTGCCAGCCGGACACGTAAAACGCGCGGCAAATTTTTGGCGCCGCATCAGGCAGCGAGATGCGATCAAGTTCGACATGCCTGTCGAGATTGAGGTAAGGCCTGTTGAGTTCTTCTCCCATGAGTAGTGTCGCAATCGCCATCGCCAAAGGCCAAATTATGCGCTGGGACGATAGGAAACTGACCGCAATAAGCACCACTGGAAGGGCCAAGAACATCTGGTAAGACATAACTGCGGACAAGGCTTTCGCGCCAGGAAACAAAGTGTAGACAAAAAACCACAAGCTGTGTCCGGAGACGTTTAGAATTAACAGCCAAGTGATTAGGGTCGCAACCACCGTCGACTGGAGCAAAACTTCCGAGCGGGTCTTGCACGGTCTAGCAAGAACTTGGACACTTCCGCACACGAAGAAAAGAAACAACACAATAGAAAAACCTGTGTTGTAATATTCCCCGTCCGGGGTATAACCCTCAGGAATCCCCCCATTTTTTGGGCGACTCTAAAAAGCCTAAGTTTTCGTTAACCCAGCGGCAGGACGGAAAATCATCTGCCAGGGGGGAACTATGCGCGCGCCGAAGGAGCGATTTGATTTCATTCAGGAATTCTTGACGCGAGTGTTCGGCGAAGATTTGCATGCCAAGCGCATCCTGTCGCTGGCCAATGGCACGCTCGGCGTGATGACCGGAGCGGCGCTTGCTGTTTCCCTGATCGGCCAGGCTCTGGCTACGGCGCGTGGTTTGATCGCCAAGTCGGCGATCAAACAGGTCGATCGGCTGCTCAGCAACGCAGGCGTGGCTCCCTGGGACTTGTTCGGCTCATGGATTGCCGAGGTCGTCGGAGAGCGGCGCGAGATCGTCGTGGCGATGGATTGGACGGATTTCGACCGTGACAACCAGTGCACGCTCGCGCTGCATCTCGTCACGAGCCACGGGCGAGCGACGCCGCTGCTTTGGCTGACCGTCGACAAGGACGAATTGAAGGACCAGCGCAACGATTTCGAGGATCTGTGCCTGGCCCGATTGAAGGCGCTACTGCCTGAAGGGGTGACCGCGACCATTCTGGCCGACCGCGGCTTTGGCGACGTCAAACTGTTTGAATTCCTCGACACCCTTGGCTTTCAATATGTCATCCGCTTTCGCTCAAAAACCCATGTCAGGGCCGCCGACGGCGAAACGCGGGAGGCCGGCGATTGGGTCGGCAAGGGCGGACGCGCTCGGAAACTGCGCGCCGCCGAGATCTCCGCCACCCGCCAGAAGGTCGGGGCGGTCGTATGCGTGAAGGCCTCGGGCATGAAGGAAGCCTGGCATCTGGCCGCCAGCGACGGCGCGCTCTCTGCTGCCCAGATCGTCAAGCTATACTCCAAGCGCTGGACCATTGAGCCCAGCTTCCGCGACAGCAAGGACCTTCGCTTTGGAATGGGCATGAGCACGCTGAGGATTGATGACCCGCAGCGCCGAGACCGCCTCCTGATGCTCAATGCCTTCGCAATCATGTTGCTGACGCTGTTGGGCGCCGCTGGCGAAAGCCTCGGAATGGACCGGCAGCTGAGAACCAGCACAACCAAACGCCGCGTCCATTCCCTGTTTCGCCAGGGATGCCTTCTCTACGATCTCATCCCCAACATGCCGGACGTTAAACTCCAGCCCCTCATCCAGCGCTATCAGGAGCTCTTACGCGAAAATCGAGTGTTTTCAGATGCTTTCGGGCTTGTGTAAATGAGGGGAACGCTGAGCAGGAACAGATGTTTCATAAAATATTCGGTCAAGTAGTCGCCAAAATTCTGACGATCTTCTCCTTTAAGCCAATAAACTACATTGTCCATTTTTATAATTCCTCAACGACATCTAAATGCTCAGCGATCCGCGTGCCCCCTCTGTTCAGGGCACCTTAAAACCAGACAACTCACGAGCTAACCACACTCGCTGCGGGCGTCCTCGACACCAACGCGCCAGCCAGCGCCGAGGTGCCGCTGCGATGCATGCCAAGGACGATGATTGTTTGCCGTTCCACGCGTTCCCGTTAGCTCTTAGGACACCGGACAAAATAAACGCTACGTTTCAGGCCGCTTGTGCTTTTGTGGGAGGCATTCAAGCGCCAAAACACAATTCAGTTATTTTGTCCGGTGTCCTTAGCTTTTGGCTGCTTCAAGTGCCCAATAAAAAGTAGCTCTCTCTTATTGAGTTCGTCAAGGAGGGCTGCGGCCAAGTCCGGGCGAATCGGGATCCTCCGGCGGCTCGTAAGGGTGGTCGACACCGGTCATATTCTTAATTTCGCCTCTCAGGGCGCGCGCGTATAGCGATGGGGCGTCGTAGCAATCTTTTCTCCTGTTTGTTCCACCTCAAGCCTTGATTGTGCAGCAATTCTGAAACTAGCATTTTCACAGGGGGAACGGGTCATTTTTGGTTTTGAAACGGCGGGGGATTTCGAAGGTGGCGAGGGAGGTTAGGAAAACTAGGCAGTTTTAGAATTGCTGCCGGAACAGAAGCATTGCCGAAACGCATTCAATTAAAGGCCCGCAGCTTGGACTATTAAGCGCTACCGGGGGGCGGGAGCGGGCCCCAGCTTCTTAGAGATTCGCTCGGCCCAAGCGCGCGCCGTTCCTTCCGCGGTCACCCGCTCGTCATGCCGTTCCGGGGGCGTGAAGAGCGTATTCGTGTCCTCGAAACGTCCGGCCGGAATGCGGTCGAGCCAGATCGTAAAAGCAGGGCCGAATGCCTTTCTCGTTTCTGCTGTGGGACAGATAAAATCGGCGATGGCCGTGCCGCCGGCTTTCGCCACCTGGTCGCATAACCAGCCCATTCGCCTTGCCTGCTCGATCCGGTCCTTGATCGAAAAGCCGAGATCGCGATTGAGATTGGCCCGGACCTCGTCGGCGTTGAAAATGACAGCGTTTATAAGCGGTGCCAGCTCGCGAGTGAGCGTGGTTTTGCCCGACCCCGGCAGCCCCATGATGAGGATTTTACGCTGCGTCAACCACACAGCATCCGTCGCACACATATGCCTGCTCCTCTCGCCTAACACCGCAATGCCTCGAGTAACGGTGTGAGCTGCGCCTCAAATAGCCCCCACGCCCAATCGAACTCTTGTAAAGCGGCTGCCGCACCTAGTCGTTCTTATTCACCCGCCGTGCGGATTTGGCATGGCGGGTGATGAACGCCAAATCGCTTCGCCGCTTCCCGGCGGCTCATGCCGTCCGTCAAAACGGCGCATCTGATCTTCGCATAGAGTTCCACTGTGAACATCCCTTCAGCCTCTCCATGCCAAGACATCGAGAAGGCTAGCAGGACCGGTACAATTTTGCGCCGCCCTCAAGGGCCAGCAAAAAGCCGGTTCAGTGGTACACTTTGCAGCCGCTCTTTATACATGCTCCGCCGGGTCATGGAGCAGACCGCCGGTTTTTTCGGCTATGCCAAATGGGACGAGTGCATCAAACCGGACGCCGACGACCCGAACCAGACGGTTTACAAGCGGATCATCGATCTGATGAGCCACGGCGACTACTCGTTGTACGAACCGCGCGAAATGATGCCGGAAAATAAAGACCACTTACGCCGGGTGCTGAAGCAGTTCATCACGCGTCACCCTTTCAGTTCGGCCCTGTTCCCAGAGGATGCGAATAATACGCAATGAACGACCACCAGCAAAAGCAACTCGGCAAAATCCTCTGGGCCATTGCCGATCAGTTGCGCGGCGCGATGAACGCCGACGACTTCCGCGACTACATGCTCTCCTTCCTGTTCCTGCGCTATCTCTCGGACAATTACGAGACAGCAGCGAAGAAGGAACTGGGCAAGGATTACCCCACCCTTGGCGCCGACGACCGCCGCGCGCCGCTGGCGCTGTGGTACGCCGCCAATCCCGACGACATCGCCGAATTCGAAAAGCAGATGCGCCGCAAGACGCATTACGTCATCGAGCCGGCGCATCTCTGGAACAGCATCGCCAACATGGCCCGCACGCAAGATAGCGAGCTGCTGAACACGCTTCAGGCGGGCTTCAAATATATCGAAACCGAGTCCTTCCAGAGCGCGTTCGACGGCCTGTTCTCCGAAATCAATCTCGGCTCGGACAAACTCGGTCGCACCTATCCGGACCGCAACGCCAAGCTCTGCGCCATCATCGCGGAAATCGCCCGGGGGCTGGCGGAATTTTCTTCCGAAATCGACGCCCTCGGCGATGCCTATGAATATCTGATCGGGCAGTTTGCCGCCGGCTCCGGCAAGAAGGCCGGCGAGTTCTACACCCCGCAGCAGATTTCCGACGTCCTCTCCGCCATCGTCACCCTCGACAGCCAAGACCCCCGCACCGGCAAAAAAACTCACCTCGCCAACTTGCTCGATTTCGCCTGCGGCTCCGGCTCGCTCTTGCTCAACGTGCGCAACCGCATGCGAGAGTCGGGGGGCAGCATCGGCAGAATTTGCGGGCAGGAAAAGAACATCACCACCTACAACCTCGCGCGCATGAACATGCTCCTGCACGGGGTCAAGGACACCGAGTTCGAAATCTACCACGGCGACACGCTGTTGAACGACTGGGACATGCTGCGCGAGCTGAACCCCGCCCGAAAACCCCTGTTCGACGCCATCGTCGCCAATCCGCCCTTCAGCTACCGCTGGGAGCCGACCGACGCGATGGGCGACGACGTGCGCTTCAAGAATTACGGCCTCGCGCCCAAATCCGCCGCCGATTTCGCCTTCCTGCTGCACGGCTTTCATTTTTTGAAAGACGAAGGCGTGATGGCGATCATCCTGCCCCACGGCGTGCTGTTTCGCGGCGGCGCCGAGGAGCGCATCCGCACCAAGCTGCTTAAGGACGGCCACATCGACACCGTCATCGGCCTGCCCGCTAACCTGTTCTACTCCACCGGTATCCCCGTCTGCATCCTCGTGCTCAAGAAATGCAAGAAGCCCGACGACGTGCTCTTTATCAACGCGGCTGGGCCCGAACATTTTGATAAGGGCAAACGCCAGAACCAACTCGCGCCCAAGCATATCAAGAAGATCATCGACACCTACCAATTCCGGAAGGAGGAGGACCGCTACTCCAAGCGCATCGGCATGGAGCGGATCGCCGAGGAAGGGTACAACCTCAATATCTCCCGCTACATCAGCACAGCCGAGCAGGAGGTCGAAGTCGACCTCGCCGCCACGCATGACGAACTGACCGAAATCGAGAAGCAAATTCGAGGGTCAACGGCGAAGCACAACGCTTTCCTGAAAGAGTTGGGGCGGCCTCTGTTGCCGGGAGCCGACTGACTGCATTGTGCCGGACTGATAAGCTGCCTTCCATCAGAGGAGCTAATTTGTTGACACTTTCGGCCCGTCAATCAATTCGGCGCTCGCATCAGAATGACCACGCCGCCGCGTCGCATTTCGTCGCAGACGATCCGCCCAATAGGCCATCATCTTCACACGTTCGTCCCAATATTCGGCGCGGGCGTAGGCTTTGCGGATTTTGTTACTTTCGACATGGGCCAATTGCGCTTCGATGGCGTCGGCGTTCCATTTGCCGCATTCGTTCAGCAAAGAACTCGCCGCCGCGCGAAAGCCGTGGCCGGTCATATCGTCCTTGCCATAGCCCAGCCGCCGCAAGGCCGCATTGATCGTGTTTTCGGACATGGCGCGATCGGCGGACCGGACGCCAGGGAACAGCAAGGCGCGATGGCCGGTGATGGCGTGAAGCTCTTTCAGGATAGCGATGGTTTGGGGCGCCAGCGGGACGCGATGCGCGCGGCGCATTTTCATCCGTCCTGCCGGAATAATCCAAAGACCGGCCTCAAGGTCGAACTCGGACCAAAAGGCGTTGCGAAGCTCGCCGGGGCGAACAAAGGTCAAGGCCATCAATTTCAGGGCGGCGCGAACTTCGGGCGTTCCCTCGTAATCATCAATCGACCGCAGCAAGGCGCCGAACTCTACGGGTTCGACAATCGCCGCCCGATGTTTTGTTTTTGGCGTGGTCAAGGCGCCGCGAAGAGCAAAGGTCGGATCGTTCTCCGCTCTGCCCGTGGCGATGGCATAGCGGAAAACCTCGCCAACGACGGCGCGCAACCGTCCCGCTGTCTCCAACTGCCCACGAGCCTCAATGCGACGCAGCACCGCCAGCACGTCCGGCGAACTGATTTCGGTGACAGGACGCGGACCCAAGACCGGCATCGCGAGGCCTAGAAGCCAATCGAGCTTGCCCAAGGTGGTTTCGGCTTTATTCTCTCGCCGCTTTTTGGCCAGAAGTTCTTCCGCGATAATCGCAAACGTGTTCGCAGATGCGATAATTTGCGCGGCCTTGGCCAGTTTCCTGGCTTGAGCCGGGTCTTCCCCTTCGGCCAGAAGCCGCTTCGCGCTTTCCCGCGCCTCGCGCGCATCCTTGAGGCCAACGGCCGGATAGACGCCGATGGCCAGCACCTTTTGCGCCTCGTTGAACCGATAGGCGAGGCGCCAGCGCTTGGCGCCGTCAGACGAGACCCATAGTTGCAGGCCGCCGCCATCCGACAGCTTGATGATTTTTGCGCCGGGCTTGGCGTTGCGGATTTCCATTTCCGTCAGGGCCATGTTGGTATCTCAAAAGTTGGTATCAGAAATGTTGGTATTGAGCGGATACCAACGATTATACCAACATTTGCGGCGGATACCAGCGCACGCCAGCGGACGCCTTTAGACAGAAAACCCAAGCTTTTCTTAGGTTTTTCAAGGCGTTTTGGACGGTATTCGGACTGTCTCGGATGGGTTTTTGGTGCCCCTGGCCGGAATCGAACCAGCACTCCTTGCGGAACTCGATTTTGAGTCGAGCGCGTCTACCAATTCCGCCACAGGGGCATTGCCGAGCTAGACCCGGCAAGCGGCGCGGATCATAGCGTCAGGTTTTGTCAGGTCAACCGATCAAACCGCAATTTCCCGCCAAAAAGGCCGCCGCGCCTTGTTCGCGAAATCCGCTCACCCGCCGTTCTTGCCGTCGGTGCGGCCGGCTGGCGACGACGCGTCGGCGGCCGGCGTCTCGGCGTCCGGCAGGCCCTTGTCGATCTTGGTCAGAATTTTCTGCAAGTCTTCCGGATCGGGGTTGAGATCGCGCGCGTGGTTCCACTGGAATTTGGCTTCCAGCTTGCGCCCGACGCGCCAATAGGCGTCGCCGAGGTGCTCGTTGATGACCGGATCAGAGGGTTTCAAATCGATGGCGCGCTCGAGAATCCGCACCGCCTCGTCGTAATGCCCGAGTTTGTAGTGGGCCCAGCCGAGCGAATCGACGATATAGCCGTCGGCCGGCCGCAACTCGACCGCCCGGCGCAGCATCTTGAACGCCTCGTCGAGGTGGACGCCCTGGTCGACCCAGGAATAGCCGAGATAATTGAGCACCATCGGCTGCTCGGGATAAAGCTCCAGCGCTTTCTTGAAGTCGGGCTCGGCCTTGTCCCATTGCTTGGCGCGTTCGAAATCGATGCCGCGGAAGTAATAGGTCGCCCATTGCGTCTTGTCGTTGGCGGGCGTCAGCTCGAGTACGCGGCTGTAGGTCTGCGCGGAGGGCACGAACTCCTTGCGCGCGCGCTCGATGTTGGCCAGCGCGGACAAGGCGTCTAGGTTTTTTGGATTTTCCGCGACGATGCCGTCGAGATGTTTCTGCGCGTCTTCTTCCTTGCCGAGCTGCTCGAGCACAAGGCCGATCTGAATATCGGCGTTGGCCCGCATCGGGCTCGATTCCGGGCAGGCGCTGTAGACATCGATCGCCTGCTCATATTGTTTCAGGCGCTCGTAGATCTCGCCAAGCGCGATCGTCGCCAGATCGTTGCGCGGCGCCAGATAAAGGGCGAGGCGCAGATAGACCATCGCGGCGAGTTCGTCGCCTTCGCGCCCTCCCGCCGAGCCGAGGCCGTACAGCACCTCGGCCGCGCCTTCGTCGGCGTTGCGCGCCAGCGGCTCCAGCTTCTTGCCGGCCGCCAGATCGGCGAGCGCCGCCTGAACGATCGGCTGGCGCGGCGCCAGTTGTTCGTACGCCTTGTAGGCGGCGCGCGCCTCGTCGACCTTGCCTTGAATGTCGAGATTGCGGGCGTAGGCGTCGGCCAGCCGCAGCGTGTTGGGGTCGGCGGCGTAGGCGGCCTGGAACCGCTGGCCGGCCTCGACCGTTTTGCCCGAGGCCTCGAGGATCAGGCCGGCGTGAAAGTCGCGGAACACGGTGAAGCCGGTGTTTTGCAGTTTGTCCACCAAGGCGACGGCGGATTTGACGTCGCCGGCGCCGGCGAAGGCCCAGGCGGACAGCAAGGTGGCGGTGACGTCGCGCTGGCGGGCGACGCCGCCTTTGGCGAAATGAGCGCGCGCGCTGGCGAAACGCTTGGCCTTGATGTCGCGCACGCCCAGCGTCAGATGGGCCAGGCCGTTGTTCGGGTCATGCGCGATCAGCCGATCGGCCAAGGCGAAGGAATCCTGAATATCGCCGTTGGCCAGCGTCGCCACAAAGGCGCGTTCGATCAGTTCGATATTATTTGGATCGGCGCGCAGGCTCTCGCGAAAAAAAGTCGAGGCCGCGTTGGTGTCGCGCTCGGCCCCGGCGATCAGCGCCGCCAGATAATTGCCGGCGGGGCTTTCGGTCACCTCGAAAGGGGTGGGAACGGACGGCGAGGCGTGCGTATTGGCGCGCGCCGATTCGCCGCCCAGCGGCCCCAGTGCGAGCAACAGCGCGCTTGCCGCCAACAGGCGTCCGCGCAAAGCCAATTTTCTGGAAATTCCGGTTTGTTTCAAGGCTGAAGACACGAAACAATCTTTCTGTTGCGCTGCGCCGTTTCGCTTTTCGCCGACGCCGAGCGCGTGAATGGCTGAATGCCAAATTTGCGCCGCAGAACATGGCCGTTTTGCGGCTCCAGAGCAAGTTTATCGCGTGGTCGCCGCCGCGAAAAACGCGTCGCGCCGGCTCAGGCGATCTCGATGTCGAGGCCGAGATCGAGCGTTGGCGCCGAATGCGTCAGCGCGCCCGACGAAATCAGGTCGACGCCAGTCTCGGCGATGGCGCGCACGCTTTGCAGCGACACGCCGCCCGAGGCCTCAGCTTGCAGCCGTCCCGCGACAAGGGCCACCGCCTCGCGCAATTGTTCCGGCGCCATGTTGTCGAGCAGCACCGCGTCGGCGCCTTCGCTCAAGACCTCGCGCAACTGGTCGAGCCGGTCGACCTCGATCTCGACCTTCACCAGATGGCCGACAAAGGCCTTGGCCGCCCGCAGCGCCGGGACGATTCCGCCCGCCACGGCGATATGGTTATCCTTGATGAGGATGGCGTCGTCGAGGCCGAACCGATGGTTCACGCCGCCGCCGCAGCGCACCGCGTATTTCTCGAAGGCGCGCAGGCCGGGCGTGGTTTTGCGCGTGCAGCAGATATGCGCCTTGGTATGGGCGATCGCCTCGGCGTATTGGCTCGTCAAGGTGGCCACGCCGCACATCCGGCCGAGGAAGTTGAGCGCCACCCGCTCCGCCGAAAGCAGAGCGCGCGCCGGTCCTTCGATCCGCGCCAGAACGGCGCCGGCGGCGAAGGCCTCGCCGTCGCGCGTCAGGGCTTCGAATTTCAGCTCCGGATCGACAATACGGAAGGCGGCGCGGGCGAGATCAAGTCCGGCGAGGCGTCCCGGTTTGCGCGCCGCGATGACGGCCCGCGCCCGCGCGCTCGCGGGAATGGTCGCCTGCGAGGTGATGTCGCCGGCGCGGCCGAAATCTTCGGCGAGGGCGGCGCGCGCCGCGTCCTCGACAAGCAAGGGGTTGAGAACGGGCAGGCTCACGGCTAACGGACCCCCATCTGGTCGCGGCATTGTTCGGCGACGGCGAGCGCCTGCCCAAGGTCGGAAAAGGAGCGTTGCGCCTGCGCCGGATCGGCTTGCGGAAAATCGGAGCGGAAATGGCCGCCCCGGCTTTCCCGTCTTGTATAGGCGCCGGCGGCGATCAGCAACGCGGCGTCGGTCATGTTGCGCCATGAGCGGTCGCGCGCCCGCTCGCGCAGCGCGAGGATCTCGATCAAGGCCTCGCGCAGCCCTTTTTCGTCGCGAATGACGCCGACCTTCGCCGTCATCAGCGCGCGCAGACGGGCTATGTCCTCGGCGCGTTCAGATTGGGACGCCGGCGCGCCAGGCGCCGGCTCGCCCGCGACCGGCGTTTTCGTCCGTCCGCCGCCGCCCGCATGTTCGCCCAGCTTGGCGCGAACGTCGTCAGCGACGCGCCGCGCGAACACAACGGCTTCGAGTAGCGAATTGGACGCCAGGCGGTTGGCGCCGTGCAGGCCGGTCGACGCTGTTTCGCCCGCCGCCCACAGGCCGGGCAGGGAGGTCGCGCCCTGTTCGTTCGTCCAAAGGCCGCCCATGTGGTAATGTTCGGCCGGCGCGACGGGGATCGGCTCGATCGCCGGATCGACGCTAGCGGCCTTGCACGAGGCGTAGACGGTCGGAAACTTCTCCGCGAAAGCCGCGCCGACCGCCTTGGTCGCGTCGAGAAAGGCGCCGCGTCCGGCGGCGATTTCGGCGAACACGGCGCGCGCCACGATATCGCGCGGGGCCAGCTCCGCGTCCTTGTGCAGGGCGAGCATGAAACGCTCGCCGGCGCGATTGATCAGAACGGCGCCTTCGCCGCGCAGCGCTTCGGTCGCCAACGGGGCGGGATCGACGCCGATGTCGATGGCGGTGGGGTGGAACTGCACGAATTCGGCGTCGGCGACGCGCGCGCCGGCCCGCGCCGCCATGGCGAGACCGGCGCCATTGGCCTGCGGCGGGTTGGTGGTCAAGGCGAATAAATGGCCGACGCCGCCCGTCGCCAAAACGGTGGCGCGGGCGCGAAAGGCCCGTAGCGCGCCGTCGTCGCCGCGCGCGACGACGCCGGCGATGCGACCCGTCTCGACGATCAGATCTTCGGCAATGAAATTTTCATGCACGACAATGGACGGCGTTTCCCGCACAACGGCGATCAGCGCCTGCATGATGGCCGCGCCGGCCCGGTCGCCTTTGACGCGTACGATGCGCCGGGCCGAATGGGCCGCTTCCTGCGACGGCGCCAGTCGTCCTTGCTCGTCGCGATCGAAAGGCGCGCCATAGCGCAGCAAATCCTCGACGCGTCCGCGCGCCTCGCGCGTGACCGACAGCGCCACCTTCGCGTCGACGATGCCGGCGCCGGCGGCGCGCGTGTCCGCGGCATGCAATTCCGGGCTGTCGCCTTCGCTGACGGCGGCGGCGACGCCGCCCTGCGCCCAGACGGAGGACGCGCCCTCGCCGATTGGTGCGGCGGCGAGAATGGCGACGGGCGTCGGCGCCAGGCTCAAGGCGCAGAACAGGCCGGCCAGTCCGCCGCCGACGACGAGGATGTCAGGTTCGGACATTGGCGCTTCGGAACTCACGTTGGGCTTGCTCCCTCTTCCCGCCGGCGCGGGAGAGGCGACGACGTCACTTCAGCGCGATCATCCGCTCGACCGAACGGCGGGCGCGTTGCGCCAGAGCCGGATCAATGGTCACTTCCGCGGTCATATGGACCAGGGAATCGAGAATTTTCGGCAAGGTGATGCGTTTCATGTGCGGGCACAGATTGCAGGGCCGCACGAACTCGACGTCCGGCGCCTCGGCGGCGACGTTGTCGGCCATCGAGCATTCGGTGACGAGCAGCACCCGTTTAGGCTTGCGCGTTTTGACATAATCGATCATCGCCGCCGTGGAGCCGGAAAAGTCGCAGACGTCGACCACTTCCGGCGGGCATTCGGGATGGGCGATCAACTGGATCGACGGGTCGTCGGCGCGATAGCGCAAAAGCTCTTCCGCCGTAAAGCGCTCATGCACTTCGCAGGCGCCATGCCAGGCGATGATCTTCACCTTGGTCTGGCGCGCGACGTTGGCGGCGAGGAAGCGGTCGGGAACCATGATCACCGTCTCGGCGCCGAGGCTTTCGACAACCTTCACGGCGTTGGAGGAGGTGCAGCAGATATCGACCTCGGCCTTCACTTCGGCGGAGGTGTTGACATAGGCGACGATGGGCGCGCCCGGATATTCGCGGCGCAAAGCGCGCACGTCGGCGCCCGTGATCGAGGCGGCGAGCGAACAGCCGGCGCGGGCGTCGGGGATCAGCACGGTCTTTTCCGGGCTGAGCAATTTCGACGTCTCGGCCATGAAATGCACGCCGCCCTGCACGATCACGTCGGCGTCTGATTGTCCGGCGACACGCGCCAGCTGAAGCGAGTCGCCGACCACGTCGGCGACGCAATTGTAGATTTCCGGCGTCTGGTAATTATGCGCTAGAATGACGGCGTTGCGTTGTTTCTTCAGGTCGTTGATGGCTTTGACATAGGGAGCGTGAAACGGCCATTCGACCGGCGGGATGATCGTTTTGACCTTCTCGTAAAGGTGCGCCGTCGCGCGCTCGACCTCGGGCGTCCAGGCCAGATTGGGCATGGGCGGTACGCCGAACCGCAGGGCCGCTTCCGACAAAGGCGCAGGACGCCGTTCGATGATCGAGTCCTGCTTGCACGTGGAGCCAACCAGCATACGCTTACTCCTTGAATCCAATTATGCTCAAACTGAGTATAAGTCGGGAAAATAAAAGCGCCGAAATTTCGGCGACCCTTCAGAGCCCTTCGCTCTTGTCATGCTTTCTACATATACTCATTATGAGTATAAAGGCAAGCGCCTTTGCGACGTTTCCGAGTCGACGGCGTGAATCTAAAAAAACTACATGTTTAACAAATACGTACAAGCAAATGAACAAGCTCAGCGCGCTTGATTCGCGCCGGAAGTGTCCACAGCCCTAAAGCGCGGCGTCGGCGTCGCCTTCGATCCGCCGCGGCGGTCCCATCAAGGCCGGCTGAAACAGCACGGCGGCGCATAAAGTCGTCAGCAAGGACAAAGCCAACAGGCGGCCCATGCTCGACGTGCCGGGATGGTTCGACATCCATAGACTGCCAAAAGCGCTCGCCGTGGTCAAAGCGGAAAAGAAGATGGCGCGGGTCAGGCTCGTCTGCAAAAGATTGGCGGCGCCGGCGCGCCAGGCCAGCACGTAATAGATCTTGAAGGCGACGCCGAGGCCAAGCAGCAGCGGCAGGGCGATAATATTGGCGAAATTCAGCGGGAGATCGAGCGCGCCGCAGATTTCCATCGTGATAAGGCCCGCCAGCAGCAAGGGCGCGAGGGTCAAGGCGACGTCGCTGAGGCGACGCAAGGCCAGATAGAGCAGGACGCCAATCGACGCCAGCGCCATCGCGCCGGCCTGCAAAAAGGCGCGAACGATCGTATCGCCCGATTCCAGAATGGAGACCGGGGCGCCGCTCGCATCCGGCGCGAGCGCCTGCACCGCCTTGGTGAAGGCGCGCAACGTTTCATTGTCGTTCTTGTCGCCCCTGGGCGCGATTTCGATGCGCGCGCGTCCGTCCGACGTCAGCCAGTCGCGTCTGAGCTCGGCCGGCAGGCTGGCGAGATCGACCGTCTGCGGGGCGAGCGCGGCGCGAACCGATTGCAGCAAGGCCGGCAAAGGCGCGATCAGAATTGCGCGGGCGCGCTGGCGCGCTTGCGGGTCGGCTTGCGCCAGACGCTGAAGGCTTTCGCCCAGACGGCGCACGAGCGTTGTTTGTTCGTCGCCGTTTCGCGCCGCGCCCGCCAAGGCCGCGCCCGCCTGGGCCAAAGCGCGGCGATCGTCTTCGTCGCTTGGCGAGGGCGCCGCAGCGGCCGGCGCCAGGCTGGGCAGAAGCAAGGCGCGCGCGTCGGCGATGATGGCGCGTTTTTGGCCCTGGTCTTCAGGGACAAGGTTCGCCACGGTCGTCGCGCTTTCCACCTGCGGCAGCGCGCTCAGCTCTTTCGCCAAGGTTTCCGCGTCGGCCAGCGACGGCGCCAGAATGTCGATCGTATTGGGCGTGGTGCGCGGATCTTGCATCAGATCGAGCAGGGTTGAGACCGATTCGACCTTGGCGCTACGCAGGTTGAGCGGGTTGAAATCGAATCGGACCTTGAACGCCAACGGCGCGCAAAGCAGCGCGACGCCGAGCGTCGTGAAGATGATGGGAAAGCGACGACGGGCGAGGAATTCGTCGAGCGGCGCCAAAAAGGCGTAGCCGATCGGCGCCGGCTCCGGCGGCAGGCGCAGCAGCGACAATAACGCCGGCAGAACGGTGATTGAGGTGACAAAGGCGACGATCATGCCGGTTCCGGCGATGACGCCCAGTTCCGCCAGGCCGCGATAGGCGGTCGGCAGAAACGCGTAAAATCCCGCCGCCGTGGCCGCGGCGGCGAGCGCCAGCGGTTTGCCGGCGTGGCCGCCCGCGTGCAGCACCGCCCAATCGGCGGCGTCTTTCAAATGTCGTTCGGCGCGGCAACGCACAGCGTATTGAATGCCGAAATCGACGCCGATGCCGACGAAAAGAATGGCGAAGGCGATCGAGATTGGGTTGAGCGCCCGCACCAGAAAAAGCCCGATGGCGGCGGTGACGAACAGGCCGATCAGCAGATTGACCGTCACGGCGAAGATCAGCCGGCCCCAGCGCAGCGCGCGCCACAAAATCAGCCCGACGGCCAGGGCCATGATCGAATTATTGAGCAGGGCGCCGTCGGCGATCGTGGCGAATTCTTCGTCCTGCAAGGCGACGGGGCCGGTCAGACGGACATGGACGCCGATGTCGCGCGCCGCCTCGCGGATGGCGGCGGAGGCGTTGGCGCCCGGCTCCAGATCGCCATAATCGAGCACGGGCTTGATTTGCAGGAACCGCAGGTTGTCGGCGGGCGAAGCCGGCGCGCCGGCGATCAGGGCGCGCCAGGAAAAGGCCGAGGGCGAACCCTCTATGGCGTTTTCGATCGCCCCGCCCAGAGCCCTCAAAGGCGCGCTCGTCGCCGCGCCCGAATCTGGCGTCTGTCCGGCGCTTTGGCCGATCAGAGCTAGCATGCCGGCAAGGCCGCGCAGGCTCGGGTCTTGGGCCAGCGTCGCCAGAAAGGGCTGGGCGGCGATCAGCGCGTCGATCGCGCGCTCGACTTCGCCTTTGTCCAGATAGAGCAGGCCGTTCTGCTCGAAGAATGGGCCTATTCCCGGCGCCGTCACCGATTGAAACAGGCTCTGTTGCGGCGCCAGCCGCGCGGCCAGGGCCTTGGCCCCGGTTTCGGCGGCTTCCGCGCTGGCGCCGTCGACGACCGCCAGAATCAGATCATCGCGCTGGGGAAACGCCGCCGACAACGCGGCTTCGCGCTGGCGCCAGGGCAGTTCGGCGGCGATGAGATTGTCTATATTGGTTGAAATGGCGAAGTTCTTGACCGTATAGACAAGGCTGCCGCCCGCCAAACTCAAGGCCACGAGCAGGATCGCCAAACGATGGGCGAGGCAAAAGGCCACGATTTTGGCGATCGCCCCCGGGAGTACATCTTTTTTGGTCATGAATTCTCCGCGCGGGCGATGTGTTAGACGATATCGCCGAAATGTCTATCGACGTTTCGTGAATTTGCGTCGGGGCTTGCCGTCACGGGTCGGTTTGGCCTATGCAATCGGCGAAGTTCATCGATATTGAGCAGCGGCGGCCGCCGATCGGCCGCTCAAACAGGAGCCCAAATGGGAATTCCGGCGATTCAGGGCGCGCGCATCGGCGCCTACATCCTCAAACAGCACCTGTTGGGCCGCAAGCGCTATCCCTTGGTGTTGATGCTTGAGCCGTTGTTTCGGTGCAATCTGGCTTGCGCCGGCTGCGGCAAGATTGATTATCCTGACAAGATTCTCAACCAGCGCCTGCCCTATGAAGAATGCATGGAGGCGATCGACGAATGCGGCGCGCCGGTGGTGGTGATCGCCGGCGGCGAACCCTTGCTGCACAAGGAAATCGGCAAGATCGTCGAGGGCGCTTTGGCGCGCGGCAAGTTCGTCACGCTCTGCACCAACGCCTTGCTTCTGGAAAAGAAGATGGGCGAGTTCAAACCCTCTTCGGCTTTCAATTTCTCGGTCCATCTCGACGGCGACCGCGAGATGCACGACAAGTCCGTGTGCCAGCCGGGCGTTTACGATCGCGCCGTCGCGGCGATCAAAGCGGCGCGCGCCAAAGGCTTTCGCGTCAACATCAACTGCACCTTGTTCAACGACGCCGATCCGGCGCGCGTGGCGGCTTTTCTCGATAGCGTGCAGGAATTCGACATCGACGGGGTCACCGTGTCGCCCGGCTATGCCTATGAGCGCGCGCCCGATCAGCAGCACTTTCTCAACCGCGCCAAGACCAAGGAATTGTTCCGCGCCATCTTCCGCCGCGGCGACCGCGGCCGCAAATGGGCGTTCTTCCAGTCTTCGCTGTTCCTCGATTTTCTCGCCGGCAACCAGTCCTACCATTGCACGCCCTGGGGCAACCCGGCGCGCACGGTGTTCGGCTGGCAGCGGCCCTGCTATCTGCTCGGCGAAGGCTACGCCAATACCTTCAAGGAGCTGATGGAGACGACCGATTGGGACGCTTACGGCGTCGGCAATTACGAAAAATGCGCCGATTGCATGGTCCATAGCGGCTTCGAGCCGAGCGCCGTGAAACACGCCGTGAAAAATCCGCTCAAGGCGTTGAAGGTCGCCCTATTCGGCGTCGACACCGAGGGCGCGATGGCGCCGGATATTTCGGTGGAAAAACAGCGGCCCGCCGAATACGCCTATTCAAGCCACGTCGAGAACAAGCTCGCTGAGATCGTCGAAGCCGAAGCTCAATCCAAGCAGGCGGCGGCTGCTGAATAGGACGTTCATCGCCGCGCGCGTATCGAGCGCGGTGCGCAACAGCGCCGGCATTTGCCGCGGGCTCCTGGCCAGAGCGCGCGCCACGGCGATGACGTCGGCCGCGCCGTTGGGCTTCATGCCCACCAGCGCCGCCTCGGGCAATGCGCGCGAATGCGGATCGGCGACAGCCCGTATCGCGGCGAACGGCAGCCCGTGCTCCTGCGCGAAACGGCCGGCAATATGCGATTCCATATCGACCGCCAGCGCGCCGGAGCTCACGTGCAGGGCTCGCTTGGCGCGCGGGTCGGCGACCGGCGCGTCGACGCCCGCCAGATCGCCGAGAACGGCGTGCGGCAGGACTTCGCGCCAGCAGGCGCAGCCAATCGGGGTCGCAGGCGTAAACAGCGTCGGCGCTGCGGATGGAGCGCGCCAGCAGCATGTCGCCGGGTTTCAGATTTTCCGCCAGCCCGCCAGCGACGCCAAAGCTGATGATGGCGCATGCGCCTTGTTGGACAGCGCGCGCCAGACCGCCCTGTACGCGCGAGGAGCTGCCGCCGCCGATGACGATCAGCGAGCGCAGCCCGCGCGCGATTCGCGCTTCAGCCTGCAGGCCGACGACAACGGCGATGTGTCGACGATGGCTCATTGCGCCGCAAGTCTCGCCGCGGTGAAGCCCGAGCGGACGGCGCCCTCGATGGTCGCGGGCAGTTTCGTTTGCGTCCAATCGCCTGCGAGCACCAAATTCTCCCATTGGGTGAGCGGGCCGGGACGCAAGAGATCCTGCTCTGGCGTTGCGGCGAAGGTCGCGCGCTTTTCCTTGATGATTTGCCAACGTGGCATAGGAAGTTTGTGTCTAGCAACAAACTGAATCTCGTTCCAGGTGGTCTGCGCCAGTTCTTCGCGAGGTGTTGCAATAATGCACTCCGCCGCGCTGACGGTGACCGACAGCCGGTCCTTGAAGGCGAAAAGCCATTCGCTCACGCCGCCGATAACGCCGGTCAGGAGCGGCGTTTCCGGCGGCGGCGCGCCTTCGAAATGCGCGTTGACGATGGCGCGAAACTGATCGGGCGCGCTGACGCCCGGCGCCAATCCGCTCGCGACCTGGGCGGGAACGGCGAGAATGACGCGGTCGTATGGACCTAGTTCTATGATTTCGTTGCCGAAATCGAGACCGGCGACGCGCCTGTCAACCAATCTCAGCCCGCGCAACGTCGCGCCGAACCGTATTTCCGCGCCGCGAGCCCGCAAAAAGGTCAAAGCCGGATCGATAAAAGCGGCGCCCAGCCCGTTGATCGCCACCAGCGGCCGGCAGGCCTGGCCGCCGAGCATCAGGCTTTCACGGACAACCGCGGCCGCCAATGCGGCGGAGGCTTCTTCGGGCTGGGTGTTGAGCGCGGAAATAAACAGAGGGTTCCACAGCCTGCGCGCCAAATCGCCGCTTCCGACGATTTCGCTCAAGCGGGCGCCGGGTTTGGCGCGCAACAGGCGCAACAGAGCCAGATATTCGATACCGGCGGTGCGCGGCGCCCGACGGTCAGGAAATAAGATCCACCAGGGCAGTCGTCCGGCGTTGGGGCGCAACGTCCAGCGCTCGCCGTTGGCGAGATCGCAGAAGTCGAAAATGGCTTCCGGCGGGCCGGCCAGTTCGTCGCTCGCGCCGATACGTTGAACGTAATCAAGGGCGGCGAGGTTGCCCGACAACAGCAAGTGATTGCCGTTGTCGATCATCATGCCAAGCGTCTGGTCGAAATAGGATCGGCAGCGCCCGCCCGCTTGCGGGGCGGCTTCATGCAGGACGACGTCGCACCGCCCCGCCAGATCCACGGCGGCGGCGAGGCCCGCCATCCCGGCGCCGATGATGTGAACGCGCGTCATGTCAAAAGAACCCATAGCGCAGGATGGCGCGCGCCAGAACCGCTTTGGATTTCTTCACCGCCGCGCGCGGCCTGGTAAATCCGCGCGCCGCCAGTTGGTCCAACAGATCGCGATAGACGAGGCTCATGATCGCGGGCGCGCGGATTTCGGCGCGTCTGCGTTCCGCCATGACGGCGTCGGCGGCGGAAAAGTGCTGTCGGGCGCGCTCGACCAGGGGCGCGCAGACCGGGTCCAGATCGGGCAGATCGATCGCGTCGCGCGGCGTCTTGATGGCGAATCCGGCGGCTTCGAAATAGTCGCGCGGCAGATAGAGGCGGCCGAGGGCGGCGTCTTCGTCGATGTCGCGCAAGATATTGGTGATCTGCAGGGCGCGGCCGAGATGATGAGCGAGATCGATCCCCTCGGTCGACGGCAGGCCGAAAATCTTCACGGCGAGCCGACCGACGGCGCTGGCGACGCGGTCGCAATAGCAATCGAATTTCTCGATGTCGGGCGCGCAGATCGCCTCGTCGACGTCCATTTCCATGCCGTCGATCACCGCAAGAAAATCCTGCTTATCGAAATGAAACTGTAGCAGCGGTTCGACGAGCCCGGCGGACAAGCCATCTTGCGTCGGCGGGTCCCGGTAGAGATCGTCGATGGCGGCGCGCCATTGCGCCAGCTCGGCCTTGCGCTGCGCGCTCGGGCCGCCGTCGTCGGCGATATCGTCGACGGCTCGGCAGAACGAATAGATTTCAAACATGGCCTGCCGCTTGGCGCGCGGCAAAATCGCCATCGCCCGATAAAACGAGCTTTTGGCCGCGCGTTGGCGCGCGTCTTCCAATGTGTTCATGCGCGCCCCCGGCGCAGATGTGTGAGAAGGCCGACGCTCGCCGCGCTCAAGGCGCCAAACAGCATCCGCGTCCTGGAAAGACGCACATTTTCGCTCAACGGATCTTTTGTCGCTAGAAGGTTGGCGATGGCGCGCGCGTGCGCGACTATGACGGCGATCTCCAGCGACAGGCGCAAGTCACGTAATTGTGTCGGCAGCAGCGCGCCTTGTTCGAGCAATTGGCGATTGCGCAAGGCCAGGCTCTTCAGACATTGGCGCAGCGCCGGGCTCGCCCGCGCCGCGCCAAGATCGTCGATGCAGGCGCCCGCCGCCGCGAGCGCGTCGAGCGGCAGGTAGACGCGGTCAAGGCTGGAGAAATCCTTGGCGCAATCCTGCAGATGATTGTTGATCTGCAATGCGGCGCAAATGGCGTCGGAGGCCGGCCAGAGATCCCGACTTTCGCCATGGACGTCGAGCATGAAGCGCCCGACCGGCATGGCCGAGAGCGAGCAGTAATGCATCAACTCGTCCCAATCGGCGTAGCGGCTCTTGTCGACGTCGAGACGGAAGGCGTTCAGCAGATCGCAGGCGTGCCGCGCGCTCAGGCCGCGCGAGTCGAGCATGGCCTTGAGTTTGACTCCCAAGGGTTCGGCCTCGCTCGCGCCGGTCAGGCTCTGCTCGAGTTGATCGAGCAAGGCGCGCTTCTGCTCCGCCGTCAGCGCCGGATTGTCGGCGACGTCGTCGCCAGCGCGCACGAATTGATAGAAGGCGAGGATGACGGGCCGATTTCGCGCCGCGATCAGCCAGGAGGCAACCGGAAAGTTTTCGTCGTCGGCGCCCTTGCCCGAGCGCAGCGCCTCGGCCGTGATCACGTCGGCCATTGTTCCCGCGTCTTGCGCGTTCATGACGTCCTCGGCCTTTCCGCTTGCGCTCTGCCCTTCCACATGCCGCCGCGTCCTTGCCAGTACGCCAGGGCCGATTCAAGCGTGTAGACCATATAAACAAGGGCGATGAGCGGCAAGGCGAGCGCCCATAAACGGCTCAGGCGATAAAAGCGCAGGATGGGCATGAACGACAGCGCCATCAGCGCATAGGCAAAGACGCCGATATCGCGCGGCAAACCGCCCCCGCACGAGGCGAGAAAGGGCGCGCCGACAAAGGTCAACGCCATGCCGAGGGTCGAGCCGATGAGCAGCCAGGGCGAATAGTTCAGCTGCGCGTAGGCCGAACGCGCGATCATCTTGCCGATGTCGGCGAAGCGCGGATAGGGCCGAACGCTCGACGCGCGCTCGGTCAGGCCGAGCCAGATCGGCCCCTGGCGCTTCATGGCGCCGCCGAGCGCGCAATCGTCGATCAGCGCGCCCTTGATCGCCTCAATGCCCCCGGCCTGGGCGAGGGCGTCGGCGCGCGCCAGCATGCAGCCGCCGGCCGCGCCAGCGGTCTTGGCCTTGGGGTCGTTGATATAGGCGAAAGGGTAAAGCATCTGGAAGAAATAGACGAAGGCGGGAATGAGCGCCTTTTCCGCAAAACTCTCGCAGGCGAGGCGCGCCATCAACGAGACCAGCGCATAGCCGCCGGCTTCCGCGCGCGCCGTCAAAGCGGCGAGGTTTTCCGGTGTGTGGGCGATATCGGCGTCCGTGAGCAGCAGATAGGTCGGCGCAAATTTGGCGCGGGCGAAATCGATCCCTTGTTTGACCGCCCAAAGCTTGCCGGTCCAGCCGGACGGCCGGTCGACGCCAGTCAGGACGGTCAGCTTTTGGGCGGCGTTCCTGGCTTCGGCGCAGGCTTTAGCGCGTTCGGCGGTGCCGTCGCTGCTCTGATCGTCGACGAGGACGATATGGAAATCGCCGGCGTAATTTTGGTCGAGCATCGAGCCGAGGCATGTTTCGATGACGTCCGCCTCGTCGCGGGCGGGAACGACGGCGACGACGCCGGGCCAGCGGCGCGTCGGCTCCGGCGCGTCGGCGTCATCGCGAATGCGGCAGGTCCAGAAGCCGCCGCGAAAGGCGACCAGACCGATCCAGATCGCCAAAACGGCGATAGCCAGCGCGCTCACGCGACCATGCCCTTTTGTTTGAACCAGACGATGGCGTCGGCGAGCGCCTGTTGGTAAGGACGGGCCTGATAGTCCAGTTCGCGCTGCGCCTTGGCGCTCGAGAAATACATGCGGTGCTTGCTCATGCGCAGCCCGTCGAGCGTGATAAACGGCTCTTTTTTTGTAAATTTCGCAATCGATTCGGCTACATAGGCGAGCGGATAGAACGGCGCGCGCGGCAATTTCAAGCTCGGCGGCCTGCGCCCGACGAGCGCGGCGATATCAGCCAGCATTTGTCCGAAGTCCACATCCTGCCCGCCCAGAATATAGCGCTCGCCGATCCGGCCCCTGTCCATGGCGGCAAGATGGCCGGCGGCGACGTCATCGACATGGACGAGATTGAGGCCGGTGTCGATGTAGCCGGGAATTTTACCATTGGCGGCCTCGACGATGACGCGGCCGGTCGGCGTCGGTTTGATGTCGCGCGGACCGATGGGCGTCGAGGGATTGACGATCACGGCTGGAAGGTTTTGCCGGGCGATCATGTCCTCGACCAGCCGCTCGGCGATGGTCTTGCTTTGTTTATAGCCGCCGATCGCCTCGTGCGGCGCGGCGGGCGCGGTCTCGTCGACCGGCGTTCCCTGCGCGTTGAGGCGCAAGGTGGCGACCGAGGACGTATAGACGATCTTGGCTACACCCGCCCGTAGCGCCGCCTGCATGATATTGGCGGTTCCGACGCGGTTGGCCTCGATAATGTCCTGTGGGTTGGGCGTCCACAGCCGGTAGTCGGCGGCGACGTGATAAAGTTGTTCAACGCCGTCAAGCGCACGCGCCAGCGAGTCCGCGTTGCGCAGATCGCCGAGCGCGATCTCGGCGTCGAGGCCTTCAAGATTGTCGCGCCGACTTTGCGGACGAGCCAGCAGGCGCAGATCCGCGCCGCGCGCCGCCAGCGCGCGCGCGACGGCGGCGCCGACAAATCCGGTCGCGCCGGTCACGAGAATTTTAGGTCTGGCGTTCATGGCGCGATCCTGAATCTGCGCCGCCGTTGGGCCTTGGGCGAACGCAGTCCAGCCCCTTTAGAGCAGTTTGCTTAAATCGCGAAATCGAAGAATATTCTATTCATAAAGCAGTATGTATTGATCGATATATAGAAGTAATTTTCATAAAACTGCGAAAACATAAAATATTATTCTATTTTTGCCAATTGAAGCGTCAGAAGATTTATCGTATTTTTCCGCATAGTTCGGCGGCGATCGGCGTGGAGGTCTTTAGTCTGTCCTTTGGGCCGCGCTCGCCGGTCTAGGCTCCTGTCGCCTCGCGGCGGCTTATCGCAGTCCAATCGAACATTCCGTTCAGACCCTTGAGATCGCTCGATGTCGACGCACAAACAGCTCAATTTACCGGCGATACTGGTCGCCAACGACCTGCGCCTCGGCGAGGTGGTGTTCGCCGCTCAGGGCGGTTGGAGCGCCAACCTGCGCGACGCGACAACCGCTTTGGACCAAGGCGCGGCGGGCGCGCTCGAAGCCTTCGGCGCGGCGGAAACGCGGGCCTGCAAAGTGCTGGATCCCTATCTTGTCGAGGTCGAACTGGATGCGGACGGCGCCCCCGCGCCGAAACATTATCGCGAACGTTTGCGCGCGCTCGGACCAAGCCATCGGCCCGATCTCGGCAAACAGGCGCAATTTCCCGGCGCGTTCGCGACGTTCGGCGGCGAGGTCTAGGCCATGTATGTTTACGACGAATTTGACGAGCGCTTCGTGCGCGAAAGGGTCGCCCAGTTTCGCAGTCAGGTTGAGCGCCGGCTTGCGGGCGCGCTGAGTGAAGATGAATTTCGTCCGTTGCGTCTGAAAAACGGCGTCTATCTGCAATTGCACGCTTACATGCTGCGCATCGCCGTTCCCTATGGCGTGCTCAACGCCAATAAGTTGCGCCAGCTCGCGTTGATCGCCGATCGTTATGATCGCGGCTACGGCCATTTCACCACCCGCCAGAATTTGCAATTCAACTGGCCGAAACTGCAGGACGTTCCCGACATTCTCGATCTGCTCGCCGATGTCGGGCTGCACGCCATCCAAACCTCCGGCAATTGCATCCGCAATGTCACCGCCGACCATTTCGCCGGCGTCGCTCATGACGAAATCGAAGACCCGCGTCCGATCGCCGAACTGCTGCGGCAATGGTCGAGTCTGCATCCCGAGTTCGATTGGCTCGGCCGCAAGTTCAAGATAGCGGTCAGCGGCGCGCGCCACGACCGTGCGGTGCTGAAGTCGCACGACGTCGGCATTCGCATTTTGCGCGACGGCGACACGCGGCAAATCGGCTATCAGATTCTCGCCGGCGGCGGTCTTGGCCGCACGCCGATGGAAGGCAAGATCCTGCGCGAATTTCTGCCGCGCGAAAAACTCCTCGCCTATCTCGAGGCCGCGCTGCGCGTATTCAATCTCGAAGGGCGGCGCGACAACAAATACAAGGCGCGCATCAAGATATTGGTGCATGAGATCGGTGTCGACGCTTTCCGCGCCCGGGTGGAGGAGGAGTTCGCGCGTATCGATTCGCCCGAGAGCGACGTCGACGAAGCGGAATTCGCGCGCATAAAATCGTTTTTCGCGCCGCCGGCCTATCAGAACGCGCCGGCGATTTCGCGCAAGCTGGAAGCCGCGCAAGCGCAGGACGAAGCCTTGAACCGTTTCGTCGCACATAATCTCTATCGCCATAAACGCCGGGGCTATGCGGCCCTGACCATTTCACTGAAGTCGATCGGCCAAGCGCCCGGCGACATGAGCGCCCGTCAGATGCGCGTCGTCGCCGATCTCGCCGAAAAGTTCTCCTTCGATGAACTGCGCGTCACGCATATGCAAAACATCGTTCTGCCGCATGTGCGGCTCGACGACGTCGCCGAAATTTTCGCAATCCTGCGCGCGGAAGATCTCGGCGAGGCCAACGTCGGACTTATCACCGATATTTTGAGCTGCCCTGGCCTCGATTATTGCGGGCTGGCTACGGCGCGGTCGATCCCCTTGGCGCAGGAGTTGTCGAAGCATTTCGCCGACGTGCAAAGGCAGCAGGAGATTGGCGACATCAACATCAAAATCTCCGGCTGCGTCAACGCTTGCGGCCATCATCATATCGGCGCCATCGGCATTCTGGGGCTAGAGAAGAAGGGTGCCGAATCCTATCAGATCACCATCGGCGGCGACGCCAGCGAGAACTACGCCCTCGGCGAATTGCTCGGGCCCGGCCTGCCGGCCGCCAGCGTGCCGGCGGCGATCGATAAGATTCTTGCTGTCTATTTGGAGCGCCGCCAGCCGGGCGAAACTTTCATCGAAGCCTATCGTCGTCTCGGTCTTTCGCCGTTCAAGGCCGCGTTCAAGGAAGTCGCCGATGCTGTTGCTTGATCGTCAGGGCGCGAAACGCGACACGTATTCGCGCGTCTCAAGTCTTGAAGAGGCAAAAGGCTTGAAGGCGCTGGCTCCGTTCGCCCTGCTCGAAGCGCTTGCGGCGGCGAACGATGCGCGTCGCCTCGGGGCGCTCGTCGACAATACGGCGTCGGTCGATGCGCTCGAACCCTTTTTCGACAAACTCGACCTGATCGTCGTCGTCTTTCCGAGCGGCGTCGACGGGCGTGGCTTTTCGTTGGCGCGGCGCCTGCGACAGCGCGGTTTTGCGGGGACGCTGCGCGCGTCGGGTCCGCTGTTTTCGGATCAATTTCCACAGGTTCTGGCTTGCGGTTTTGATGAAGTTGAAATTCCGGACGCGATCGCCGCGCGTCAGCCGGTCGAGCAATGGCTGGCGGCGCTCAGTCGCATCAGCCTGACCTACCAGCGCGATTTCGGCTCGGCGGAAAATATTCTCGATCAGCGTCGGCGCGCGCGGGGCGACGGGGAGCCAAATGTTTTCGCGAACGCGCGGCGGCGATGACCGGCCGGGTCGGATCGCAATTGCGAGGGAACTCCACGCAAGGGACTTGTTTTCCGGACAACGGGGAGCGAGTTTAGCGCATGGACGCTATCGACCGAAAAATCCTCACTCAATTGCAGGCGGATTCCTCGATCGCCATCGCCGAGTTGGCCGAGCGCGTGGGATTGTCGCAGACGCCGTGCTGGAAACGGGTGCAGAAACTCGAAAAAGCCGGAATTTTGCTGCGTCGGGTGGCCTTGCTTGACCCGCAGAAGATCGGGCTCGGCCTCACCGTTTTCGTCTCGATTGAAACGGAAGATCATTCCGCCCCCTGGCTCGCGCGGTTCGCCGCCGAAGTCTCGGCTCTGCCGGAAGTGATGGACGTTTACCGCATGGCCGGCGACGTCGACTATATGCTGCGCGTGGTGGTCGCCGACATGGCCGCCTATGACGGTTTTTATCGGCGGCTGATCGCCGCTGTGCCGCTGAAGAACGTCACGTCGCGCTTTGCGATGGAGCGCGTGAAATCGACCACGGCTTTTCGCATTCCCGACGACGTCAAATAGTCGCTCGACGTAGGGCGGCTGGTCCTTTCGTAAGTCGCCGCCGGTTCGGTTTTGTTCCGAGTCGTGATATCGTCTCAGCAAGTTGCTAAAAATGCAATGTCTCGGGAGAAACGCCATGCCCGCAAATCAGAGGTCCGCGAATTCCATGTCGGGAAGTCTAGAGGCCGGCCTGTTCGTCGATGGCGGCGTGGAAAGATTCATTTCCAGGGACGTGCCCGCCGGCCATGACACGATCTGGGGTTGGGCGGCGAAATGGGCGCCGGGCGATTTGACGCGCCTGGTCGATCTGGCGCGGGCGTTCGAATTGGAAACATCGGAGCTGTTGGCGCAGAGCGCGGCCTGCGGCTACAGCGTTTTCGAAGTCGAGGCCCCCGAAGCCTTGCGCGCGCTGGGCGCCAAGAGCGTTCAGGCGTTCGACAAGCAATTGCTGTTCATGATGGCGCGCAGCTGATCGGCGCCGGCGAGCGCCGGCCCTTGCCGCGGTGACGGCGACCCACCTTTAGTCATTTGCGCGATGGCGGAAAGGCAAGCGTCTCCTTGGGGACGTCGGCCGGCGCGATCGCGTTGTCTGGCAGCCGCGTCCAGGTCTGGGTTTGCCCCAGCAAAGGAATGCCCAGATAGCCCCGTACGTAAAGTTTTTGCCCATCGTCGCTCAACTGCATTTGCGCGTGATAGGTCGCACCGTCGCGAGGATCGAGGATGCTGCCGTTTTCATATTGGGCGCCATCGCGGATCATGCCCTTGATGATCGTGAGGCCGAGCATTTGCGCGTCTTTCTGGATTCCGGGGCAGCGCGCGCATGTCGTAACCAAGTTCTGTTCGCCCGGCTTTTTGAACATTTTGACGATGCGGCCTTCGTAAACGCCATTGCGCTCGACGAAATAGAACCAGCCGCTGGGGTTGCCGTCGTCATCGAGCGCCAACCAAAATCCGGCGGCGGTCTTGGGGCGGGGCGGCGACTGGGCGTATCCGACCGTCGCCGTCGCGATCGCCAGCGCCGCCGCGAGGCTGGCGCGCAATCGCCAGCTTGCGAACGTCGCGCCCTTCGGCTTGTCGCGGCCCGCGCGATTTTGAATTGCCGTCATTCTTGATCTCCTAACGCGCTGGCAAGGACGGAAACGCCGTTAGACTCGTCGATAAAGGCCTGCGCTTCCGGTCCGCCCCGCCACCCAGTTCGCCCCGTTCGCGGGCGCAGCGGCGCAAATTTCCGTTCGAAGGAGAATTAGGCGCCAAAGCGACCAACAACATCCGTTCGCCCGCATCTCCGCCGAAAATGGATTACTGACCATTGCTTTCAAGCACGTCACGGCAACGCGGCGAAAGTTTGGCGCGATGCGCCTGAAGGCATTTAAGAAAAGCATTGTCGCCGGCGTCTTGGGGAACGTGGTGGCAGTACCGGCGAACGTCGGGACGGCAGGCGGCCTGCTGCTCGGGCGTGCCGGATTGCGCCTGCGCCGTCATCGGAACGGCGAAAAGCAGAAACGACAGAAGAATTTTGCGGAATGTCGTCATTTCGTTCTCCCTTTTTTATTTCTTGCGGATTGTTAAAACACGACAGCGTCATTTCTCGGTTGGCGCGGCGCGCGGCTTGCCCATCAAAATGGGCTGAAACAGCACAGCGGCGGCGAGCGTGCAGATCAGCGAAAGGGCCAGCAGCTTGCCCATGCTCGACGTGCCGGGATGGCTTGAAAACCAGAGGCTGCCGAACGCCGTCGCCGTCGTCATCGCGCTGAAAATGACGGCGCGGGTGAGGCTGGTTTGCAGCAGGTGGGTCTGACCGTCGCGCCAGGCCATGATATAATAAATTTTGAACGCGACGCCGACGCCGAGCAACAACGGCAGGGCGATAATATTGGCGAAATTGAGCGGCATGCGGAGCAATACGGTAAGCTCGAGCGTGACCACGCCCGCCAGCGCCAAAGGAATCAACGTCAGCATGACGTCGCCGATGCGCCGCAATACGATCCACAGCAAGATTGCGATCGACGCCAACGCGAGGGCGCCAGCCTCGATAAAGGCGTGTTCGATCATTTCGCCAGCTTCCAGAATGGTGATCGGCCCTTCGGTGGCGCCGGGATCGACCTTGAGAACAGCGTCGGCGAAACGGCGCATGGCTTCGTTGTCGCTCGGATTGTCCTTTGGCGCGATCGACACCCGGGCGCGGCCGTCGGCTAGAATCCATTCGCGCGCAAGCTCCGGGGGAAGCGACGCCTGCGTCACCGGTTCAGCGTGCAGCGCCGTGCGCAATCCAGCCAAATCGGCCCGCAGCGGTTCGACGAGGGCGTCGGCGGCGTTGACCCGCAATCCGCCAGGCGCGCGCGCCAGCCCGTCTAGCAGCAAGACGAGCCGTTTTGCGGCGATGACGCCATTTTTCTGGCTGCTGTTCTTTTGATCTTCCGCCGCCTCGGTCAGTCGTTCCGCCGCTTCGTTCAACGCCGCCACATTTTCCGCGTCGGTTGGCGGCGTGGCGACGTCCGTCGGGGCAAGCGCTTGCGCAAGCGTCTTGGCCGCCACGGCGAGGATCGGCAGTTTCTCCTCTTGCCGGTCCGGGATGAAACTCGAAAGGGTCCGCGCGTGCGAGACCTCGGTCAATTTCTCCAAACGGCCGGCGAGCGCATCGGCTTGCGCCAGCGAGGGTGAGAGCGACTGTATCGCGTTGGCGTCGGTGGACGGATCGCGCGTGAGTTCAAGATAGGTCGCGACGGCTTCCGTGCGCGGGTCGCGCAGGTCGATCGGGTTGAAATCGAAGCGCAGCCAAAAGAGCAGCGGCAAGCCAGCGACAACGACGATTGCCGTGCCGCCTATGATGCCGATGCGATGACGCGCCATATAATCGTCGACCGGCGCGAGCCCGGCGTACCCAAGCGGTTCGGGTTCGCCTGGCGGCTTGAGCAGGATAATCAGCGCCGGCAGCAAGGTGACGCTGGCGACGAAGGCGATCAGCATGCCGAAGCCGGCGATCATGCCCAATTCCGACAGGCCTTTGTAATCGGTCGGAAGAAAGGAGAGGAAGCCGGCGGCGGTCGCCATGCCCGCAAGCGTCAGCGGCACGCCGACGTGAAAGCCGGCGCGTCGCACAGCCTGCGCCAAATCGTCGATCTCGTGGCGTTCGGCGCGATAGCGTACGGCGTACTGGATGCCGAAATCGACGCCGATACCGACAAACAAGACAGCGAAATAGATGGAAATCAAATTGAACGCGCCGACAAGCGCCAGGCCCAGCGCCGCGGTAAGAGCCAGTCCCGTCGCCAAATTGACGAACACCGCCGCGATCAAGCGCCCGGAGCGCAACGCGCGCCAGAGAATGAACAACACGATGGCAACGGTAATCACGCTGTTGCGCACAGCATTTTCCTTGATCGTTCCAAATTCCTCGTCGGCCATCGGCACCGGGCCGGTCAGGCGAACGCGAGCCTGATATTTCGGCGCGATCGTCGCGGCGACGCCGCGAAGCGTTTCGCTGGCGGCGAGTCCGGGCTGCACCGCGTTGTAGTCGAGCGCCGGACGGACATCGATGAATCCGCGCAACTCGCTTGCGGCCGCAGGTTTTCCCTCCGTCAGGACACGCCACGAAAAGCTCGCCGGGCGTTCCGCGATCACATCGTCGAGCGTATCGGACACCGCATTGAGCGGTTTGGCGAGATCGTCGAGTTTCAGCTTGCCGTCATTCAATCCCAGCAGCGCGTCTTCAAGCCCGGCGACCAGACCGCGAAGGCTTAAGTCCGAAGCGAGATCGCGAATCAGCGGTTCGCCTTGCGTCAGGCCGGAAAAATTTCGCCGTAACGCGTCAGGCGAATCAAACAGCAAGCCGTTGCGCGCAAAGAACGCCGCGCCGCCGACATTGACGACTTCGGTGAATTGGCTTTTGCCGGCGAGCGCCTGGGTCAGCGCCGCCGTCGCCGCCGTCGTCAGTTCGGGCGTCGGCGCCGTAACGACAACATCGATCATCTGGAAACGGTGGAAGGCGTTTTCGAACGTCAACTGGCGCTTGCGCCACGGCAGATCGTTGGAGAGAAGCGCATTGATGTCGGAATTGATCATGAAATGACGCGTCGTGTAGACGCTGGCGCTCGCGGCCGACAGCAAGGCCAGCGCTACGACGGCGCGCGCGTGGCGGACGCAGAAGCTGATGATAGCAACAATGGCGGGCATGAGCATGGCGTGCTGTCGGCTTTAGTCTTGAGGACCAAAGCCTAGGCTTTGGGCGATGACGTTTTCAAGGCGACGGAGTCATGGCTCTGGTGCGTGTCGACAGGGCGCGCCTGCCGTTTTGTATCGAGCCTCGGTTCAATCGGCCGCGCGCGAGCCAGCGCTCCCACGCCAGGGGCGCCGAATGGAATTTCCGGCGCCAATGGCCCGGCGGTGCGTAATCCGCGGATCGCCAGCCACAACGCCGACAGTGGATGATGTATCGTCGCATGGGCGGCGGTCGCTTCATAGCCGCAATGAGCCATGCAGTTGGCGCATTTAGCGTGACGGTCGGAACCGTATTTGTCCCAATCGGTTGTCTCCATCAACGCCTTGAAGCTTGCGACGTGACCCTCTCCCAGCAGATAGCAGGGCTTTTGCCAGCCGAAGACGTTGCGCGTCGGCATGCCCCAGGGCGTGCAACGAAACTGCCGGTTGCCGGCGAGGAAGTCCAGGAACATGCCGGTATGCATCAGATTCCAGTTCTTGCCTTTGCCAAGAGCGAAGACGCGCCGAAACAAGTCCTTGGTTTTGCGGCGGCCAAGAAAATGCTGCTGGTCTGGCGCATGTTCGTACGCGTAGCCCGGCGAGATCGAAACGCCGACGTCGAGCGTCTTGGTGAAGTCGAGGAATGCGGCGACGTCCTCCGCGTCGAACCCGTCGAAGATCGTCGCATTGACGTTGACATTGAAACCTTTGGCTTTGGCCGCCTTGACAGCCGCCGTCGCTATGTCGAACACGCCGTCCTTGGACACCGACCGGTCATGATGGTCTTTCAGGCCGTCCATATGAATCGAAAAATAGAGATAGGGCGAAGGCTCGAACAAATGCAGCTTCTTTTCGAGAAGCAGCGCGTTCGTGCACAAATTGATGAATTTTCCACGCGTCTGAATGCCCTTGACGATTTCGCCGATTTCCTTGTGAATCAGCGGCTCTCCGCCCAGAATAGCCACCATCGGCGCGCCGCATTCGTCGACCGCGTCGAGACATTCCTGCACCGACAGGCGACGATTGAGAATCGAAGCGGGATAATCGATCTTGCCGCATCCCGCGCAGGCGAGATTGCAACGAAACAGCGGCTCCAACATGAGCACGAGCGGATAGCGGTCGCGACCGAGCAGACGTTGCTTGAGCAGATAGGCGCCAATTTTCGCGCCTCTGAAGAATTGTTTGTTCATGACCCACCTTTAGAACGGATCGCATCGCGCCTTTTCGATGCGTCGGCCAGAACGCCCAAGCTTCGAGCGTCGGGACGCTTGCGCGAACAGCGACGTCGGTCGCCGCCGCCGGCCTTGAAGTCGTGGCGTCGCTTACGAGCGATCAAGGTCGTGCGGCAACCGGAATTCGATAGTTTCGTCGCGACCTTCGGCGGTCGACACCTCGACGGGGCCTAGGCGGCTCAGCCACGACACCACGCCGCGAACGAGTTCTTCGGGCGCCGATGCGCCAGCGGTCACGCCAACAGCGCGCGCGCCTTCAACCCATTCGCTGCGCAATTCGCTGGCGTCGGCGATCAGATAGCTGGGAACGCCCATTTCGGCGCCGATTTCGCACAGCCGGTTCGAGTTGGAGCTGTTTTTCGCGCCGACGACGAGCACGACGTCGACGGTCTTGCATAGTTCGCGAACCGCCATTTGCCGGTTTTGCGTGGCGTAGCAAATGTCGCGGGCGTCGGGACCGGTAAGGTCGCTGAAACGGCGGTGCAAGGCGGCGATAATGTCCATCGTGTCGCCGACGCTCAGCGTCGTTTGGGTGATATAGCTGACGGGCGCGTCGACTGGAATATCGAGCGCGTCGACATCCCGCTCGGTCTGGACGAGAAAGACCGGCCCGGCGATCTGTCCCAACGTGCCTTCGACTTCCGGATGCCCGGCGTGGCCGATGAGAATCAGCGTTCGACCTTGCGCGACGTAACGCTTGCCCTGGTTGTGCACCTTGGTGACCAACGGACATGTGGCGTTGTGGACGATCAGCGGTCGCGCCGCGGCCTCGTCTTCCACTTTCTTGGCGACGCCATGGGCGCTGAATATCGCCACCGCGCCATCGGGGATATCGGCGATTTCCTCGACAAACTTGGCGCCCTTCGATTTCAGCTCTTCGACTACGTGCCTGTTGTGCACGATTTCATGGCGGACATAGACTGGAGCTTCGTGCTTTTGCAGCGCGCGTTCGACAATTTCGATGGCGCGCACCACGCCGGCGCAAAAACCGCGAGGCTGCGCCAGCACCACGCGCATGGCGCCGCGTTTGGACGGGCGGCTGGGCGGCGCGGATTTCGGCGTCAAAGCGAGGGGCCGAAAAATTTTTCGATCGCGTCCGAGCGCGTCAAGCGCCTTGGCGACGATACCAGCCGCATCGAGACCGGCGCTGGCGTACATCGCGGCCTGATCGTCCTGTGGCAGAAACACGTCGGGCAGCGTCATCGAGCGGACTTTCACGCCGCCGTCGAGGCGCCCGTGTTCGGCCAGCGTCTGCATGACATAGGAGCCAAAGCCGCCGATCGAACCTTCCTCGACGGTGATCAACAGTTCGTGTTCGTCCGCCAATTGCAGGACCAGATCGACGTCCAAAGGCTTGGCGAAGCGGGCGTCGGCGACCGTGGTGGAAAGACCCAGTTCGGCCAACTCCGCCGCCGCTTTCGAGCATTCGGCGAGGCGCGCGCCAAAGGACAGCAACGCGACCGTCTGACCATGCTGGACAATGCGGCCTTTGCCGATCTCCAGCGCGACGCCGGATTCCGGTATCGTCACGCCTACGCCTTCGGCGCGCGGATAGCGTACCGCGCACGGTCGATCGTCGATCGTTGCGGCGGTGGCGATCATATGAGCGAGTTCGGCTTCGTCCGCCGCCGCCATCACGACAAAGCCCGGCAGGCAGCCAAGGTAGGCGATGTCGAAGGAGCCGGCGTGTGTTGGGCCGTCCGCGCCGACAAGACCGGCGCGATCGATCATGAAGCGCACCGGCAGCGATTGCAGCGCGACGTCGTGCACCACCTGATCGTAACCGCGTTGCAGGAAGGTCGAGTAGATCGCGCAGAACGGCTTGTAGCCTTCAGTCGCAAGGCCGGCGGCGAACGTCACCGCATGCTGTTCCGCGATGCCGACGTCGAACATGCGGGAGGGAAAAGCCTTGGCGAAGATATCAAGGCCGGTTCCCGCCGGCATCGCCGCGGTTATCGCGACGATCTTGTCGTCCTTCTTGGCTTCCTTGATCAGGCATTCGGCGAAGACCTTGGTGTAGGACGGGGCTTTTGGCGCAGCCTTCGACTGCACGCCGGTGACGATGTCGAACTTCGTCACGCCGTGATATTTGTCGCTTGCCGCCTCCGCCGGCGCGTAGCCCTTGCCTTTTTGCGTGACGACATGCAGCAGGATAGGGCCGAATTCGGCGTCGCGAACGCTGTAAAGAGTGGGGATCAACTGATCGAGATCATGACCGTCGATCGGACCGACGTAGCAAAAACCGAGCTCCTCGAACAAGGCGCCGCCAGCCGGCGCCAAGTCGCAGGGGCGCAGGAGCGAGCTTGGCGTCGGCGGCGGCGGTCGACGCGCCAACTGGCGCGCGATGTCGGTGAGGGATCGAAATCCGGCGCCTGCTGTCAGGCGCGAAAAGTAATGCGTCATGGCGCCGACCGCCGGCGAGATCGACATGCCGTTGTCGTTGAGAACCACGATCAGTCGGCTGTTTGTCGCTCCAGCGTTGTTCATCGCCTCGTACGCCATTCCGGCCGAGATCGAACCGTCGCCGATCACCGCGATGACATGATGGCTCTTGCGATTGAAATCGCGCGCGGCGGCCATTCCCAGAGCCGCTGAAATCGACGTCGCGGCGTGGGCGGCCCCGAACGGATCGTATTCGCTCTCGCTGCGCTTGGTGAAACCGGAAAGACCGCCGCCGGAGCGCAGGGTGCGGATGCGATCGCCGCGTCCGGTCAGGATTTTGTGCGGATAGGCCTGATGGCCGACATCCCAGACCAGGCGATCTTGCGGCGTATTAAACACGTAATGCAATGCGACAGTGAGCTCCACCACGCCGAGTCCGGCTCCCAAATGTCCTCCGGTGACGGCGACAGACTTGATGGTTTCCATGCGCAATTGTTCGGCGACGCGCGACAGTTCGCCGATGTCGCGCTGTCGCAAATCGTGGGGCCACTTCACGCGGTCAAGCAAACGTCTTTCCGCGCTCCCTGTGCTTTCCACGGACGAGGCGCCGCCCGAAGCGTTTTCGTCGACGGCTTCAAAGGTTGTCGGCCCAACTTCAATTCGAGGGATGTAGTCAGTTCTCATCTCTCCTACCCCCGTATTCCCCGGCCGTATTTATATCTGTGCCTCCGGCCTCTCTATGCTAAACTCGGAAAATACTTAGGCGGGAGACTCGGGAAGTCCGCATGCGTTGGCGGCAAACGTCCGCACGAACCGCGCCGCTAGCGGTTTCGTCGCCGCGTGATCAAACCGTAACAATTTGTTATACATTGCGAAAACTTGAGCTTTTCTTGCGCAGCGCTTGATGCGCGACATCGCCACAGCCGGCGCAGTCGAGCGACGGGATTGAGCTGGCGCTTAGGCGCGCGAATAGCGATTGCCGTCGCTAAATATCGAATTTATCGCGTCAGAACGACATCCACGCGGGCCACGTCGCCGTGATGCGGCCTGAGACTGAACACCTGTCGATGACCGTCCGCCCTCAGCGACGTCGAGGCTGAAAAGCCGGCCCCGGAAACCGCGCCGCTAAATCGGCCGTCGATGATCCGGCCGCGAACGCTGCCCGAGACATCGCGCGTCGTCTCCTGCCAATCGCCGTGAACGCTGTCTCCATCAGCGACGATATGGGTGCGGATGTCGAACCGATAGCTGTCGCTGGCGCAAACCAGGGTTTGCATAAGCGTTTCGCCTCGTCCTGAAACAGACCCGTTGGCGCGGCAATGAATAGGTTCGCGCGTGCCGTCGGAGCTGGCTACTTCGCCTGAGCCGCGCCAGGATCCGATGAATTTGGCAAATGGACCGCCCGCCTCCAGCGCGCTCACTCGTATCGGCGACAGCAGCGCGCTTGCGAGTCCTAAAGCCAAAGTCATTCGCTTCGTCGAAGGATAGACGGGCAATGCGCTGAACGCTGACATGACTTCCTCCTTTAAAGATCTGGTTGTGGCGGTGTATTTCGCGCGCGACGCATGAGAAACGTGATCGTCGGGCGCAGGATCAGCAGATCGGCGACCAGCGCGGCGAGCATGGCGAAGGCGCTGAGCCAGCCGAACAGTCGCAGCATAGGCAGATTGGAGATTGTCAGCGCCTCCAGTCCGCACGCCAGTACAAAAGTCGTCAGTAACAGCGCCGGACCAACGAGGACGGTCGAACGCGCCACGGCTATCGCAGGGTCCGCCTCGGGACGATCCTCACGCCACATACGATTTAGGAAATGAATCGTCGCGCTCAACCCCAAGCCAAAGGATACTGTCAACGCGACGATGCTGGCGAACTGAAGTCCGTCGCCCAGCGCCCGCAGCAAGGAACCCGCCGCGACAACCGGGAATATTCCCGGCGGCAGGCAGGCCAACATGACAGGAACGGAACGGAAGGCCGCGCCTATAAAAGCGGCGATGAAGGCGAATTCCAGGGTCAGTCCGCGATTGAGCTTGTTGATCATGCCGGCGCTGTTGCGCGCGGCGATGATCGAAAGGCCGGTCGGTTCGATCACGTAGCTCGGATGGCGCGCGCGCACCGCGTCCAGCCGCTCGTTCAACTGCGTGACGATGGGCAGCAGCCGCGCGAATTCCTTGTCCGGCACGCGGCCGGAAACGATCGCCGCGCCTTGATCTTGCGACACGAAACGCCGCACGAGAAATTGCGGCAACAAATCGACATATTTTTTCAACGTGCCGATATCCGCTTTGCCGAGTTTCTGGTCGAGCCAGCGACGCAGGGTTTCGAGCGACCAAACGTTGCCGACGCCAGGCTGCTGCTCCAGCGCTTGATGCGCTTCGGCAATGACGGCGAGCGTCTCCGGCGCATATAAACTCGCGCCTTTGGGAAATTTGATAAACACGTCGATCGGATTGGCGCCAGTCAATTTGGCGTCGAGCTGGCCGCTCGCGCGCACCGCCTGACGTTGATCGGGAACTTGATCGGCGAGCCGGTAACGCGGCTGCAATCCGGCGTAGACCGTGCCAAGACTGCAAACGATCAGGAGGCCGACGCCGCTGTTAAGGCCAGGCCGGCGCGTCATCTGCCGGGCGATCCATTCACAAAAGCGACGCAGCGCCTGAACGCCCGTGTCGGCGCCAGCCAATCTCGCGACGAAAGCCTCCTGCTCCGGCGCCAGCAGGACGCCGAGAAGCGGAGTCAACGAAAGCACCGCAACCAACGCGATGACGGTGGACACGAAGCCCGCTTCGCCGAAGGTGCGAATGAGCTCGGAGTCGGAGAACAGCAGCCCGAGCAGCGACAGGGCAGCCGTCGCATGGGTCAGCACGCAGGCTGGTCCCACCACGGTTATCGCGTTCGGGAACGCCGTTCGCTTGCTTTCGCCCGCCATCATCCGGTCGCGCGCGGCGAACGTCAGCTGCATGCTGTCGGAGAAACTGATCACCATGATCAACGGCGTCATGACGTTGAGAAACATGTTCAGCCGAAAGCCCAACCACCCGAGCGCGCCCAATGCGAGAATAATGGCGAGCAGCGGCGGCGCCGCGGCCACGATCATGAAGGATACGCGGCGAAAGAACAAAATGGCGACGCAGCAGCCGGCCAGAAATCCGATCGCGTTATAGAGAATACGGTCGCGTTCGAGAGCGTTGCGGATTTCCAGCTGCATCACCGGCACGCCGGACAATTGCGCCGACAAGTCTACGCCTTGCAGATCATCTTTTACGGTCCGGCGTATCTCGTCGATGACGGGTTCGAGTTGCGAGCCTTCGACGACCGAGGGCTCCAGCGACAGCGCCACGAGCGCAAGATCGCCGTCGTTCGACAGCAGTTTGCCGCGAACCAGATCGTTGTTCATGACCTGCTCAATCAATTTTCGATAATCGGCGCCATCCGGCAACGGGTCGGGAAACAGCGGTTTGGGAAGTCCGCCCTGGTCGGCGGGCTGGCGCGCTGAGAACATCGAAATGACGCCGCGCGCGCCGTCCACAAGCTGCACGTCCGCAGTCAGCGCGCGCAATTTCTCGACCGAATCGCGCGTCAGCAGGGCTTTGCCTTCGATCACGATCAGCACGTCAAATTCGTTTGACGGAAACGTCCGAGAAACTTGTTCAAATAGTCTGAACTCGGGCGTGTCGGATCGAAACAACTGGCTCAGGGAATCGTCGACTTTGATCCTCTGAATGCCAATGACGGCCGCCGCCGTCAACGCCGCGACGATCAGCATGGACGCTTTCGGCGCGCGCAACGCCAAGTGTCCGATGCCCTCCAGGCCCAAAGCGACGCGAAGACGGCTTGGTTCGTCCACGGCGGTTTCGCGCACGCCGTCACAGTCATCGCCCTTTTCGCGATCAGCCATGATGGAAATGCCCCGGCGTCAAATCGGCCAACAGTCGCGCCGCCGCCGCGCTCAAATTGGCGCGGTGTCTAGCGTGCGTGCGTTGTGTTGCGCAGATTGAACCGAACCGGCGACAAATCAACCCCGCTACGTATTTTCCGCAGGGTCCGCGTGGTCCGCATGCCGCCGGCGGTGATCGCGCAAGCGGCGGGGCATTCCGATTTGGAATGGTCGTATCAAATTGCGGGAGGCTGAATTGACGAGCGCGTCAAACGGAAGATCAGACGCGCCCTCTCCAGGCGCGTCTATCCGTCGGAGTCGTCTTGTTCGTCCAGCTTTTTTTGCGATGCGCGCGCGTCGAAGTCAGGCGGCGCGCACCTGCGCCAGGAACGCCTCGCATTCGCGGCGCAACTGGGCGGTCTGGTCGGCAAGCTCCGATGTGGAATTGAGCACATTGTCGGCGGCTTGGCCGGACGAGGCGGAGGCGTTGCGCACTTCCTCGATCACATTGGCAAGCTCGGCGTTGCGTTCAGAGGCCTCTTGCACATTCAGAGCGATGGCGCGCGTCGCCTGGCCCTGCGCGTCGACGGAGCCGGCGATGGTGAAAGCGATCGAGTTGACCTCTTGCGTGGCGCCAGTCATCTGCGAAATGCATTGCGAGGCTTCGCTCGAGGCCTTCTGCACCGAGGCGATCTGCGCCGCGATTTCCGACGTGGCTTTCGCGGTCTGCTCCGCCAGCGATTTGACCTCTTGAGCGACGACGGCGAAGCCGCGGCCGGACTCGCCGGCTCTCGCCGCTTCGATAGTGGCGTTCAAGGCCAGCATATTGGTCTGTTGGGCGATGGCGGTGATGATTTCGACGATGCCGCCGATGCGTTCGACGGCGCCCGCCAATTCGCCCATGCGCGCGTTGGTCATTTCCGCTTCGCTCGCGGCGGTCGAGGAAATTGACCGGGCGCGCGAGGTATGATCGCCGATTTCCTGAACCGAGAAAGACAATTCCTCGGCGGCGACGGATACCGATTGAACATTTTCAGAGGCGATGCGCGCCGCCTTGGCGCCGATCTCGGCTTGATCGCCGGCTTGTTTGGCGCTGCCGACCATTGCGCCGGCAAGGTCTTGAAGCCGCCGAGCCGAGTTGGTGACGGCGGCGGCCACGCTTCCCACCGCGTTTTCGAAATGTTGCGCCAGACCCAGCATTTCCTGCCTGCGCGCGGATTCGACGCTGGCGCGGTTGGCCTCGCGCTGCTCCGACTCCACTCTAGCCCCGTCAACCGCCTTATGTTTGAATCTCTCCACGGCGCGGCCCATGTCGCCGATCTCGTCGCTTTCGTCGAGGCCGGGCAAGATGATGTCGAAATCGCCTTGCGCCATCTTGTTCATCGCGGCCGTCGTCGTCTGCATCCGGCGCGAAATCGCCCGGCCGATTAAAACGGCGACAAGGGAGAACAGAGCGAGCAAAGGCGTAACGAGAACCGTCAGTTTGGCGACGATCGCCAACGTTAAGTCAAAAATATCGTCCCTATAGGCGCCGGCGCCGAGATAGAGCCCCAATTCCGGCAACGGCGCGACATAAGTCACCTTGTCCGAAAGCTGACTGTTTCCGAGCTTGGGCCAGGCGTATTCGATAAAGCCGGCATGGCCGGCGCGCGCCAGTTCGTTCAACGCCTTGCTGAAAGACTGTCCCTGGGGACCGGCGTCGGTGGACATGTTCCGCCCTTCCAGGGCGGCGTCGGGATGCATGCGCATCACTTCATTCTTGTCGACGAGAAAGAAATAGCCCTGTTTGCCGATGCGGATTGGCCGCAAAAGCTCCATGATGCGACGCAGGGCGCCTTCTCCGTCCTGGCTTCCGCTGGCGCGCAACATCGACGCGGCGATTTCGACCTCGTGTTGCAACTCGGCCTGTTGGCTGGAGTAAAGGGCGTTGTTGAAACTGTAAATCGCCAGGCTGGTGCCGACGGCCATGGTGGCGAGCGCCATAGCGGTTAGAGCCATCACCTTGCGGACAATGGTGAATCGAAAAGGAAGGCGGATCGCGCTCATGAGCTGGAAACCGGAAAAAAGAGCTTTGCGGAAGGATTGCCGCCGCCGAAAATAGGACGGCAATCTGGATCGAAGCTGACGTGTCGGGTAAAGCCGCGTCAGGTTTTCGCTGTTCTATCGCATCGGCTTTAATTTTTTGTCACGCAGGCGCTGTGAAACGAATTTGACTGGACCGCGTCGGCGCGAACTTGCGAGCGCGTTGATGGTGCTTTACGGAATATAACGTTAAGGCAATAAATTGCAGACAGTTTTAAAATTATTCTAAGAATGGCGATGCGGCTTGAGCCGCGGTCGGCAAAGGCGGTAAGTCTTACCATGCGGTCGGCGAGGTCGGCGAAACGCGAAACGATGGGTAGGGAACGGATTGATGCGAGGGAAGATTTTCACAGCCGGTGCGGCGCATTCCGTTCTCGCTCTGGCTTTCGCAGGCGCTTTCGCCGCCGGCCCGGCTCATTCGGCCGATCTGCCGAGCCGGAAGTCCGCGCCTGATGCCGCCGCTAGTGACGCGTGGGACGGATTTTACGTCGGCGGCCACGTCGGCTTAGCCTTCGGCTTCAGCCAATGGTCGGCCAATCCCAACGCTCCCGTTTTCGGGACGGCGCAATCGGTTTCTCACGACGGCCAGACGGGGCCTTTGAACGGCGGCTTTCAACTTGGCTGGAATCACTTGCTGAGTCAGAGCCTTCTTATTGGGTTTGAGGCCGACGCGACCTTTCCTGATTCAATGCGCTCAGGTCAGACCGCCGCCTCCGGCGCCCTGACCGTCGATGAAATTGAGGCTTATGCGTCGCTGCGTGGGCGCTTCGGCTATGTCGCCGGCAATTGGCTGGCCTACGCCACAGGCGGATTGGCCTTCTCGCGCGACATTTTGACGCGCAACAGTCTGGCGGCGCAGGACAGCGACTATCTGACCCGCTATGGCTATGCCGCCGGCGCTGGCGTGGAAGTGCGGCTGTCGACCGACTGGAGCGCCAAACTCGAATATATTTACGACGGTTTTCCGCGCTCCAGCCTGTATTTCGCCAATGCCGGCCAGACCTATGCGTCCAATCTTGGCGTCCATAACCTGACGCTCGGATTGAATTATCATTTCAACGCGGACGAGAACGCCAAAGGCGTTCTGTCCGATATGGACAATTGGAGCATTCACGGCCAGACCACGGCGATCTGGCAGGGCTCCCTGCCGATGCGCGCCGCCTATTCCGGTCCGCAGAGTCTCGGGCCGGGCTTCATCGCCCGCGACACCGTCAGCGCGACAGCCTTCCTCGGCTACCGCATTCAGCCGGGGACGGAAATCTATTTCAACCCCGAACCGTTCCAGGGTTTCGGCCTTGACGAGACCCATGGCCTTGGCGGCTTTTCCAACGGCGAAGCGCAAAAGGGCGGTTTCGCCTTTCCGCATTACAACACCTCGCGGCTGTTCGTGCGCCAGACGTTCGGACTCGGCGGCGAACAGGAGCAGATCGACGACGGCGCCAATCAGTTCGGCGGCAAGGTCGACGTCTCGCGGGTCACCGTCACGGCCGGTAAAATGGCGGTCGGCGATATCTTCGACCAGAACGCCTATTCCCACGATCCGCGCGGACAGTTCCTGAACTGGTCGCTGATGGACGCCGGCGCCTTCGATTACGCCGCCGACCAGAAGGGCTATGCCTGGGGCGCCGTGGTCGAACTCAATCAGAAGAACTGGGCGGCGCGTGTCGGCTATTTCCTCGAGCCGAGCGTTCCCAACGGCAATGATTTCGACGCCTCGTTCGGCAAGGGCCAGACGATCGCCGAGTTCGAAGGCCGTTACCAGCTCTTCGGCCAGCAAGGCAAATTGCGGCTTGACGGCTGGTACGCCGACGGCAATGCGGGCAGCTTCGATCAGGCGCTGGACAATCCGGCGATCGGCGTCGCCAATATAGCTTTGACGCTCGCCCACCGCGCTGAATATGGCTTCATTGTCAACTTCGAACAGGCGGTCAGCGACAATCTCGGCCTGTTCTCGCGCCTGTCCTGGCGGAGCGGCGGCACGCAGATCATGGCCTGGACCGATATCGACGAGAGCGTTTCGCTCGGCGCGAGCCTCAAGGGCGCGGCCTGGGACCGTCCGCAGGACACCATCGGCCTTGCCGGCGTCGTCAACGGCTTGTCGAACTCCTACCGCAACTTCCTGGCGGCCGGCGGCTTTGGCCTCAACGTCGGCGACGGCGCGCTCGCCTATAGCGGCGAGAAGATCGTCGAGACCTATTATCAGATCGGCCTGAATAAATATTCGGCGCTGACCTTCGACTATCAGTTCATCGGCGATCCCGGCTATAATGCAGCGCGCGGACCGGCCAATATTGTCGCCGCCCGCTATCACGCGCAATTTTGATCTGGACGCGACTGTTCCATTCCGTTCCGTCGACGAACAGCATAAAGGCGGTTAGGTCTCGGAAACCGAATTTCGGCGGTTTGGGGGTTGATCGGGACTCTGTCGGACAGAACGACATTGCGAACCGGTTGAGCTTCTATATTCCGATAAATCTAGAATAATTCTAAATTAGTCCAATTTCGTTGTCAGACGCCGGCGTCGCGAATACCAGTCGAACAAGAGAGCGGGCTGAGTCCCGCCGCTTGTGGAGACTCGAATGACGACGAACAGCGCCGTTGCGGCTTTAGGCGCAGCATTTTTTCTAGTGGCGGCGGGCGCGGCCGCCGCGGAGCCATCGGCTTCCCTCCGCGCCGCCGACGAACAGGCTTTGACAGACCCGCAATTGCTGGGAAAAAGAATATTCGAGGATGCGACCCTCTCCGAACCTCAGGGCATGTCCTGTGCGTCGTGCCATGCGCCGCGGCGCGCGTTTCAAGGCAATAACGGATCGCCTGTCGCCGCTGTCGCGCTCGGCGCCGCTCCCGACAAATTCGGGACCCGCAAGGTTCCGACGATCATGTACAAGGCCTATAGCCCGGCCTTCGGTTTCTACAAGGACGATGACGACGGCAAGGAAAAGATCGAGGCGCGCGGCGGCCAGTTCTGGGATGGCCGCGCCTCTGACTTCGCCGAACAGGCGTCCGGCCCGTTGCTCAATCCCGTCGAGATGAACAATCCCTCGGCCGAAGCGGTGGTCGCCAAGATCAAGCTCGCCCCTTATGCCGATCTCGCCAGGGCGGTCTATGGATCGGACGCGTTCGACGATCCCAAGGCGGCAATGGCCAAGATGATGAAAGCGCTCGCCGCTTTCGAATTGTCCGAACGGTTCGCCCCATTCTCCTCGAAATTCGACGATTGGCTGCGCGGCAAGGCCGAGTTGAGCGCCGAGGAAAAGCGCGGCTACGCCATCTTCATCGACAAAAAGAAGAGCAATTGCGTCGATTGCCACGCCGGCAAACCGGAGTCCAAAGACCCCACTGACTGGATATTCACCGATTTCACCTATGACGCCCTTGGCGTTCCGAGAAATCCGACGATCCCGGCCAACGCCGATCCGAAGGTCTTCGATCTCGGCCTATGCAAGCGTCCAGGGCTTGAGGCGATCCTGCCGAAGGAGATCAAGCTCGCCTCGCTCTGCGGCGCCTTCAAGGTTCCAACCCTGCGCAATATCGCCGTGACCGGACCCTATTTCCACAACGGCGCCTTCGCGTCGCTACGCGACGCCGTCGCCTTCTACGCCACAAGGGATACCGATCCCGGACATTGGTATCCGAAGGACAGTAACGGCAGAATCAATAAATTCAACGATCTGCCGAAGGCGTACAAAGCTTCGGTGAACGTCAAGGAAGTTCCCTATGATCGCAAGCCGCGCCAGCGCCCGCATCTGAACGCCAAGGAAATCGACGCGCTCGTCGCCTTTTTGAAGACGCTGACCGACAAGGGCGTGAACTGAGCGAAGCGCGGCTGAAAAAGCTCGCCTTCGCCGGCTATTATCGACCCGGCGGCTACGTACGGTCGGGCTTATTTACTGGCAGATCGCGGGCCGGCGCGAAAATCGGGAGCGGAGTTTTCCCAACGGCGAACATTTCGACATGTCCTTGAGAGGCGCTCAGGAAATCGTCGAACTGAGGGGCTACGCGGTCCTCGGCCAACAGGGCAAGCTTCGTCAGCTCAGTTTCATCGATAGGGGCAATATCCGCGTTTTCACAAGCTTCATCGCCAATCCGGCGACGGCTTGCTGGCTAGAGCAGGTTGCTTTCATATGGAACCGCCGACGTAGCGGGCGGCCGCCGCAGCGCAACCCGAAGGGCCGGCCGCTTTTGCCTCATGGGTGCGTCGAACGGCTTGGCCGTGTCCCCGACACGGCCTTCGCCCTTCTTCTGCCCCTGAGGCAAATGCAATCGGCGCAAGTGGTTCCATATGAAAGCAACCTGCTCTAGATATTCGCTCCGCAATTAATCTCCTGGCGCCGAACTTGGCGCCAGATGGAAGCCACCCTTTCGCCACTTGCGTCTTTCGGCCAGCAAGGCATTGCCCTCGGGGAACGAGCCCTTGGCTCAATCGCTTGCGAGTAGGGGGATTCACTAAACATATCTCACCTACCGAGGCGGCTGGCACAGGGATTGCTGTCCGCTTGTATGATGAATAATATAAATCATCATACTGCGGCGGTCGATTTGCAATTCCTGGCACGCCAGAGCCATCGGGTTTGTAAGGGGGGAGGGATGTCGAAAGAAAAAAGTTGGACCGCCGAGACGGTGTTTTTAGCCTTCGCATTTCTTGCGCCCGACTTGGCGCACGCGCAGTCGGCGCCTGGATCGGCGCCAGATGCGCCTCCCGCCGTGCCGGCGTCCGCGACGCCGCCAGCAAATTCGACCAGCCTGACAACACTGCCGACGGTGACCGCGCACGAGATCCAACAAGTAAAACCAAAGCCCGCGGCCCATGCAGCGCGCAATTCCACGCCGAAGAAAAGCCTTGCGGCGGCTTCGCGTCCACATTCGCAAGATCGCGCCGCCGCCAACCATCCGACAGCTGCGCCTGCGCCTGCGCCTGCGCCGCCAAGCCAGAACGCCAAAACCACGCCCGATTATGGCGCGCCGAATGTTGGCCAGGGGCCCGCAATTGCGCCCGGAATGGCCAGCCAGATGACGATTTCCGGGCAAGACATCAATTCGCGGGCGGTGACTCGCCCCGGCGAAGTACTCGAAGCCGCGCCCGGCCTGATCGTCACCCAGCACAGCGGCGAGGGCAAAGCCAACCAGTATTTTTTGCGCGGCTATAATCTCGATCATGGCACCGACATGGCCATCTGGGTCGACGACATGCCGATCAATCTGCGCACCCACGCTCATGGTCAGGGCTATTCCGACCTCAATTGGCTCATGCCGGAACTGGTCGATACGGTCGAAGTGCGCAAGGGTCCCTATTTCGCCGATGAGGGCGATTTCGGCTCGGCTGGCAACCTGCATATCGGCCTGATCGACACCACTCCGGCCACTGTAAAAATGACCTTAGGCATGTTCAATTATCAGCGCCTGTTCGGGATGCAATCCGCCAAATTGGGCGCAGGAAACCTGCTCATCGCCTTCGAACTCGGCCATTACGACGGTCCCTGGACCAAGCCGGATGACATGCGCAAGATCAATGGCGTCATGCGCTATTCGCAGGGCACGGCGACCGACGGCTTCACCATCACCGGCATGGCCTATTCCAATAATTGGAATGCCACCAACCAGATCCCGCTGCGCGCGATCCAGCAAGGCGAAATCGGCCTTTACGGCAATGAAAACGCGACCGACGCCGGCGCCTCTTGGCGCACAGCCTTGTCTGCGCGCATCGCGGGAACCGAAAGCGACGGCTCGTGGAAGGCGAATGTCTTTGTCGCCAGAAGCATGCTCGATCTTTACAATGACTTCACGTACTACCTGACCAATCCGACAGATGGCGACCAGTTTCACCAGCACGACAACCGCCTGCTGAGCGGCTTTGGCGCCTCGCGGACGTACGATTACAAGGTCTTTGGTCTTCCCACAGAAACTGTCATCGGCGTACAGGGCCGCGACAATTCCATCGACGTCGGCCTCACCGATACGCTCAATCGCGCATTCCTGTCCAATGTCCGCACCGACAAGGTGCAGGATGGCAGCGTCGGCGTTTATGCCGAGAACACCATAAAATGGACCGACTGGCTGAAAACCACGCTCGGCTGGCGCGGCGACTTCTTTGCGACATCGGTTGATTCTATTTACGATTCGAATAACTCCGGCCATGTGAACGCCAGCATGGGCAGTCCGAAATTCCGCATGACCATCGGGCCGTTCAAGCAGACCGAATTCTTCATCGGCGGCGGCACGGGCATGCACAGCAATGACGCGCGCGGCGCCACCATCACCGAAGAACCGATCGACCGTGTCGCCAATCCCGCGGCGACATCGACGCCTATCGCCGCCTCGCCGCTGCTGGTGCGGACCATGGGCGCGGAAGTCGGCCTGCGAACCAAAATTATTCCTGATCTCGATTCTTCGGTCAGCCTGTTCTACCTGCACCAGAACTCCGAGATCATTTTTAATGGCGACGGCGGCGACACTTCGCCAAGCCGCCCGAGCGAACGCTATGGGATCGAATGGACCAACCATTATCGGCCGACATCCTGGATCGACGTCGACGCCGATCTCGCGGCGACGCATGCGCGCTTTACGGGCTACGATTATGCGCAATTGGCGGTTTATCAATCGCTCGCCGGCTATCCGCAGGCGCAGATCGGCAATGGGCCAGGCAATTACATCCAAAATGCGCCCGCCATTGTCGCCTCGGTCGGCGTGACGCTGGGCGAGAAGAAAGGCTGGTCGGGCAATTTGCGTTGGCGCTATCTCGGCGCGAGCCCGCTGACCGAAGACAATGTTTTCCGCTCGCCGCCGATCGGCACTGTCAATGGACGCATCGGCTATGGTTTCGACAATGGCTGGCGTATCGATCTTGACGTGCTCAATCTGTTGAATTCCAAAACCAATCAGATCACCTACGCCTATGGCTCGATCATCAAGAGCGACAGCCTCTACGCTGCCTGCTTCGGCGGCGCGCCTCCTGCTTCCGGTAGTGGCCTTGCCGCCGCTTGCGCCAACGGCGTGATGGATTCTGTGCTCCATCCCATGGAGCCGCTCGCCATGCGCATCGCTTTGACAGGAATGTTCTGATGATCGCTTCAAAGACCGCGCAGTCTGGCAATCGATACGATCGGATCGAGGTTGGGCGATCCGCGCGACAAATCGATTTTCTCCACGCCCTGCCTCTCGCCGTCGGCCTTGCGACGGCTGTGGGGCCGGCCTTCGCGCAAGGGGCCTCGGCTGGAAACATAGTCGCCGACCTGACGGCGGATTTTTCGCCTTGGTCAATGTTTCTTGGGGCGCATATCGTCGTTAAATGCGTCATGGTCGGACTTTTCCTGGCCTCCTTCGTCACTTGGACCATTGCTTTAGCTAAGGGGATTGAAATTCACGCCGGCCGCCGAAAGCTCGTCGCGGCGCTGCCGGAACTTGCCGAATGCCGGACGCTGCCGGAGACCGCCGCCAGCGAGCTGGTCGGAGAGGCTTTTGGAGGGCTTGTCGACGCCGCCCGCACAGAGATCGCAATGACAGGCGCGCTTGAGGAGAAGGACGGCGTCAAAGAGCGGATCGCCTCTCGGCTGGAGCGGCTGGAGGCGGGCGCCGGGCGGGTCATGATGCGCGGCCTGGGCGTTCTCGCCACGATCGGCGCCACGGCGCCTTTTATCGGCCTGTTCGGCACGGTCTGGGGCATCATGAACGCTTTCATCGGCATTTCGCGTCAGCACACGACTAATCTTGCCGTCGTCGCGCCGGGCATTGCCGAAGCTCTGCTGGCAACTGCGCTCGGCCTGGCGGCAGCCATTCCCGCCGTGGTGATCTACAATAGCTTCGCCCGCTCCATCGCCGCTTATCGCGCGCTTTACGCCGACGGTTCGGCCGCCATCTTCCGCATCGCCAGCCGCGACCTCGATCGCGGGACGATAGGCGACGGCGCGCAGGTTGCGTCCTTGCGTCCGAGGGCGCCGCGATGAGCGTTCGGCTCGACCATGGCGATCTGGATATGGACGAGATCCACGAGATCAACGTCACACCCTTCATCGATGTCATATTGGTGTTGCTGATCATTTTCATGATCGCCGCGCCTTTGGCGACGGTCGATGTCGCTGTGGACCTGCCGGCGCTCAATGCGCAACGCCAGCCCCGGCCCGACAAGCCGCTGTTCCTGACTGTCCGCTCCGATCTGTCGCTGGCCTTGGGTGACGATGCGATGGCCCGCGACGCGCTTGCGACGGCTCTGGACGCTGCGACCGGAAGCAATAAGGATCAAAGAATTTTCGTGCGCGCCGACAAGAGTGTGCCCTACGGCGATCTGATGGAGGCGATGAACCTTCTGCGCGGCGCCGGCTATCTCAAGATTGCGCTGGTCGGGCTCGATCAGGATCGGCACTGATGGCGACGCGCGCGCTTCCGCCATTCCAGCTTCGGCGGGACGCCGTCCGCTGGGGAGGTAGCTTGGTTTTTGCGGCTTTGCTGCATATCGGCGTCGTTTGCGCTTTAGACCGGCGCCGCGATGAAACGAACGACGAGTCCGGAACGCCCGTGGTGTTGATGGAGCTGGCGTCCGTTGCTTCCGCGCCGCCGACGCGACAGAGCGAACTTCCGTCAGGCCCGGAACAGGACGAGTCGGAGGCGCAACAGGCGTCGCTGACCAAGCAATTCGAAAAGCGGCAGGACGAACCGCGTCAGAAGGACGAAATCAAGAGGGAAAATCCTGAAGCGGACTTGCCATCGCTCGAAAAGCGGCCGGAACTGGACCATTTGGAAGCCGAGCAACGGCCGGCGGCGACCGAAGCGGCGGAGGCCACGACGGCTCCCAACGCCGAAAATGTGAGCGATCAGGTCAAAGGGCCGCCGGTTGGAGCTGATTCGTCAAATCCCTCGCCGGCCGTCGTCAGTTGGCGCAAGTCCATGCTTAGCCGGCTGAAGCGTTTTCATCGCTATCCGGCGACCGCCCATAATGCGAGCGGCGTCGCGCTCGTGGAATTCGCCATTGATCGCGACGGCCGATTGCTAACGCGCCGGCTTGTCAGGAGTTCCGGAAATAGATCGCTTGATCTGAATTCGGTGGAGCTTATCCAGAAGGCTGCGCCATTTCCGGCTCCTCCGCCAGGCGCTTCAAATGCTTTTCTCACGATCTCAGTGCCGGTGCGATATGATGCGAAATCAAAATAATTCCTAGCGGGAAGGCTCTTTCCCGCTCGCCCGATATTGTCTCCGCGCGATTCCGCGACGAGTTCCGACCGTTCGCTTGTCGGAGCGCTCGTGATGAGAATTCCGGGCCTTGCCCAGACCCGGACGGCCATTTTGTTCGCGGTCCTTGTCGTCGCCAACATCGTCGCCATCGACAATATCGTCCGAAAACTGATGCAGCGGGGCGACCAACCGCGCATGACGGGGCTGTTCTTTTCGCTCGGCCCTCCACAGGGCCAAGGATTACGACCGGCTGGAGACCTCGCCGCCAAGGGCGTGAATGGACGTCACGGCTTGGCCTGCGAAAGCGGGTGGAGGTCGCGCACCATCGCCTTCATGCGCTCGTCGAGCACGTGCGTATAGATCTGCGTCGTCGAAATATCGGCGTGGCCGAGCAATTCCTGAACGACGCGCAGATCCGCGCCGTTTTGCAGAAGGTGGCTGGCGAAGGCGTGGCGCAGCACATGCGGGCTGATGCGATTGGCGGCGACGCCGGCGGCGGCCGCGACGACTTTAAGATCGCGCGCGAAGGCCTGGCGGGTCAGATGGCCGCTTTCCGCGTCCGAGGGGAAGAGCCAGGGGCCTTCGCCAGGGGCGGCGGCTTTTTCGGTCAGCACGGCGCGATAATGCGCCATCGCCGCGCGCGCCTGTTCGGTCAGCGGCGTCAGGCGTTCGCGGCCGCCCTTGCCGCGCACGACAATGAAGGGGTCGCGTCCCCTCGCCGCCGATTTCGGCAGCGAGACGAGTTCGGACACGCGCAGTCCGGTGGCGTAAAGCACCTCCAGCAGGCAGGCGGTGCGGGCGGCGCGCAGGCGCTCGCCATAGGGCCGGGCGGCGTCGTCCAGTCCTTCGCGCGCGCAGGCCAGCAGCGCGTCGACCTCCGCGATGGACAGAATTTTCGGCAGCCGCAGGCCCTGGCGCGGGCCTTCGAGGATGGCCGCCGGATCGTCGGGTCGCAGTTCCTCGGCGCACAGGAACTTATGCCATTGGCGGATCGCCGACAGTTTCCGCGCCGCGCTCGTCGGCTTGAAGTCCCGTTCGGCCAGGCCGGCGAGATAGAGGCGAATGTCCTGCGTCGTCGCGCGCAACGGCGTGCTTTTGCGCTTGCGCAGAAATGCGGTGTAGTCGGCCATGTCGCGTCGATAGGCGTCGAGCGTGTTTTGCGCCGCGCCGCGCTCGGCGGCGACCATATTGAGGAATTCCTCGATCAATCGCTCAGCGGCGACGGCGGCCATTCTATTTGTTCAATTGGTTGGCGGGGATGATTTGCGTCATCTCGCGCGGTTGCGGCTCGACGAAGGCGACGAGCGCCATCATCGCGCCAAGCACGGAGCCCGCCAGAATGGCCAGAACGAATAGAAATCGAAATAAACTCGGCATGTCGCACCATCAGGTCCCGGCGGAAGGCTTATCGCGGCCAAACTATCATTTTTTTCCGGGCCGTGAAGGTTTTGGCCGTCGTCGCCGCGAAGCCGGTTTAAATTAGCGCCCGCGCCGTGATAGAAGCCATTCTGGCGGCGGTCGAATTTGGCTGGCGCGACGGATAGCGACGGCGGCGGGATCGCTGGCGCGCGTTGTTTAATCTGGCGACATGCTCAAATTTCCGCCAAGGGAATTTGAACGCCGTCGGCTCTCATTGGACTCAGGAACTTGCTGGCCCCCGATATGCTTTCGCCCCACCCTGGCCCATGCGACGCCAGAGCCGAAGCCCTCGTCGCCGCGCTGCGCGGGCGGTCGATCGTCCTTGTCGGCATGATGGGGTCGGGCAAGACCTCCGTCGGCAAAAGGCTGGCGCAGCGTCTGAACCTGCCATTCGTCGACGCCGACCATGAGATCGAGGCGGCCCATCGCCTCACCGTTTCGGAAATTTTCGCCCAGCATGGCGAAGCCTATTTTCGCGATGGCGAACGGCGCGTGATGGCGCGCCTGCTCTATGAGGGCGGCTGCGTCATCGCCACCGGCGGCGGCGCTTTCATGAACGAACAAACGCGCGCCTTGATCGCCGAAAAGGGCGTTTCGCTCTGGTTAAGGGCCGATTTCGACGTCTTGATGAAGCGCGTGCGCAAGAGGCCGACCCGGCCGCTTTTGCAAAATCCCGATCCCGAAGGGGTGATGCGCAAATTGATCGAAGAGCGCTATCCTGTCTATGCCCTGGCCGACGTGGCGATCCAATCGCGCGACGCGCCGCACGAGCAAATCGTCAACGAAGCGATGGCCGCCCTCGAAGCCTATTTTGTCGAACGAAACGAAATGCCGAAAAATCCTGAACCTTCCCTGACCGCCGCGCCGCAGGTGCTGCGCGTCGAACTGGCGGCGCGCGCCTACGACATAGAAATCGGCCAGGACCTTATCGACGAGGCGGGCGCGCGTTTGCGCGCTCTGGCGCCGGGCGCCGGCGCCTTCGTCGTCAGCGACGAAAATGTCGCCCCGCTCTGGCTTGATCGCCTGCAAGCCAGTTTCGCCGCCGCGGACGTGCGTCAGGCGCAATTGATTCTGCCGGCCGGCAAATCGACAAAATCCTACGCCAATTTCGAAAAGCTGTGCGACGCCGCGCTGGCGGCGAAAATGGAGCGTGGCGATTTCCTGATCGCGCTCGGCGGCGGCGTGATCGGCGACCTGACCGGATTTGCCGCCGCCTGCCTGCGGCGGGGCATGCGCTTCATACAAATCCCCACAACGCTGTTGTCGCAGGTCAATTCCTCAGTCGGCGGCAAGACCGGGATCAATTCGCCGCTGGGCAAGAATTTGATCGGCGCCTTTCACCAGCCCTCGCTGGTGCTGATAGACACGCAGACGCTCGGAACCTTGTCGACGCGCGAATTTCGCGCCGGCTACGCCGAGGTCGTCAAATATGGCTTGATCGACAAGCCGGAATTCTTCGCCTGGCTGGAGGCGAACTGGCGCGCCGCGTTCCAGCGCGGCCCGGAATTGTCGCGCGCCATCGCCGTCAGTTGCGCCGCCAAGGCCGCCGTGGTGGCGCGTGACGAAACCGAGCAGGGCGACCGCGCGCTGCTCAATCTAGGCCACACGTTCGGCCACGCCTTTGAACGCATCGTCAAATATGACGGGCGGAAGCTCGTGCATGGCGAGGGCGTCGCTATCGGCGCTTGTTGCGCTTTTCGTTTTTCCGCGCATCTTGGCCTTTGCCCGAAAGAGGCGGCCGAAAGAGTGGAGCGGCATTTCGCCGAAGTCGGCCTGCCGACGCGCATTCGTCAGATCGACGGCTGGAGCGCCGGCGCCGATGAGATCATCGAGGCGATGCGCCAGGACAAAAAGGTCCAGCGCGGCGCGCTGACATTCATTCTCGCGCGCGATGTCGGCTCCAGCTTCATCGCCAAGAATATCGAGTCGGAGAGCGTGCGCGCCTTTCTCGAAATCGAACTGCGCGCGGAGGCGTAAAAGGCCATGCAAGGCGAAGGCATGCCGTTGCCTGTCAATATCTGGGTCGCTGCGGCGATCCTGATCTTTTGCATTCTGCTTTCCGCGATGTTCGCGGGGGCCGAGACGGCGATGACGGCCGCCTCGCGGGCGCGCATGCACGCGCTGGAAAAACAGGGCGACGTGCGCGCCAGAACGGTGCTGCGGCTGCTTTCGGGGCGCGACCGACTCATCGGCGCCATGCTGCTTGGCAACACTTTGGTGAATATCGGCGCTTCAGCCTTCCTCACCACGGTGCTGGTGAGTCTGGTCGGTGATCGCGGCGCGATTTACGCCACCGCGGCGATGACCGCGATGCTTCTGATTTTCGCCGAAGTCATGCCGAAAACCGTGGCGATCACCTATCCGGACCGTATGTCGCTGGTCTTGGCGCGGATCGTCGCTGTTTTCGTGGCGATATTCGGCCCCGTTCTGGCGGCGGTCGAATTCATCGTGCGCGGCGTCCTGCGCCTATTCGGGTTGAAACTGGGCGAGCATCAGTCGCTGCTGACGCCGCAGGAGGAGCTCAAGAGCGCGGTCGACCTGATGCACCGCGAAGGCGGCGTCGACCGCTCCGACCGCGACATGTTCGGCGGCCTGCTCGATCTGAAAGAGCTGACCGTTTCCGACGTCATGATCCATCGCACCAAGATGCGCTCCATCAACGCCGATCTGCCGATCGCCGACATTGTGCGCGAGGTCATCGATTCGCCTTACACTCGAATGCCGCTCTGGCGCGAGGACGCGGACAACATCATCGGCGTTCTGCACGCCAAGGATCTCCTGCGCGCCCTCAGCGTGGCCGGCGGCGATCCCAGTCGACTTCGGATCGAAGATATCGCGCTGAAAACCTGGTTCGTGCCGGATACCACGGCGCTCGAGGACCAATTGCAGGCGTTCCGCAAACGCAAGACGCATTTCGCCCTTGTCGTCGACGAATATGGCGATGTGCAGGGTCTGGTGACGCTGGAGGACATTCTCGAGGAAATCGTCGGCGACATCCGGGACGAACACGACGTCGCCGTCACCGGCGTGCGGCCGCAGTCGGACGGATCGGTGATCGTTGACGGCTCGGCGCCGATCCGCGATCTCAATCGCATCATGGCCTGGGATCTGCCGGACGAGGAAGCCACCACCATCGCCGGGCTGGTCATCCATGAAGCGCGCGCTATTCCCGAGCAGGGGCAGAAATTCGCCTTCCACAATTTCCGGTTTGAGGTCTTGCGCAAGCAGCGCAACAAAATCGCGCTCTTGCGTCTCACGCCCGTTGGGAAAAGCGAAAAGCAGGACGGCTGACGACGGATGGAAATGACAAAGGTCAATTCAACAGACGAGAGTTAGGCGCATGGCGGAGCAGACGGAGAATGAAGAGAAGGGCGAAGACGCTTCTGTCGCGCGCAAGGCGCTGACGCCCGTAGCGCTGCGCGCGCTTGCAGAGGCGCAGGAGCGCCGCCGCGCCGCCGCCCCGGTCGAACGGCCGAAGGAGGTGAACGGGCCTTCGGGGCCGGAGCCTGTGCGCTATGGCGATTGGGAGCGCAAGGGCATAGCCAGCGATTTTTGAATTTCGTCGAATGCGTTTTGACTTCCGCATCGCATTCGGCTCCAGGCGCATCGGAGGCCCCTTTTGCCGCTAGCCGTGAAGCCGGTCTTTCGTTTTGCGCCCTCGCCCAACGGTTTTCTGCATCTGGGCCACGCCTATTCGGCGCTGATGAACGAAGCGCTGGCGCAAGCGCGCGGCGGCCGGCTGCTGCTGCGGATCGAGGATATCGATCGCGGCCGGGCGCGGCCTGAATATGAAGCGGCGATCTTCGAGGATCTGGCCTGGCTCGGCGTGGCCTTTGAGCCGAAGGCGCGGCGGCAGAGCGAGCATTTCGCCGATTATGCGCGCGCGCTCGACAAACTGGTCGCCGAAGGCGTCGCCTATCCCTGCTTTTGTTCGCGCGGCGACATTCTGACGGCGTTGCGCGGCAAGTCCGATTGGCCGAAAGACCCGGACGGGGCGCCGCTTTATCCGGGCCTGTGCAAGGGGATTTCAGTCAAGGCCCGGGCCGAACGGCTCGCCGGCGGCGCAAAGGCCAGCCTGCGCATCGACATGGAAAAGGCGTTGTCGCGCGTCGGCGGCGAATTTGGCTGGCGCGAGTTCGGCGAGGGCGCGAGCGCCCGGTTCGTCGGGGCGAGGCCGGCGTTATGGGGCGATGCGGCGATCGGGCGCAAGGACGTGAGCGCGTCCTATCACATCGCCTGCGTCGTCGACGACGCCGCGCAGGGCGTCAGCGAGGTCGTCCGCGGCGCAGACCTGTTCGAGGCGACCAGTCTGCATCGGCTGTTGCAGACCTTGTTGGGCCTGCCGGCCCCGGATTATCGCCATCACCGGCTGGTGTGCGACGAGACCGGTCGTAAATTGGCGAAAAGCCGGCAATCGCCGTCGCTGCGCGACAGGCGCGCGCGCGGGGCGAGACCGGAAGACATCTGCGCTCTGCTCGAACGGACGATGGGCTTGCCCGCTTGGCGCGAATAGAGGCGGGGAAACGAAAAGGGGCCCAAAAGGCCCCCTGCCGGTTTTTGCAATCTGTTTAGATAACGCGCTCAGGGCAGCATGACGACCGTCGTGCCGACGCTGACGCGATCGTAAAGATCGGAGACGTCTTCGTTCAGCATGCGGATGCAGCCATAGGAGGCGCGCGAACCGATTGAGGCGCGCATGTGCGCCGATGTCCCGTGAATGGCGATCTGATTGCGTTCGAGCGTCAGCGCCGCCACGCCCATCGGATTGCGCGGCGAGCCGCCCTTGATCAGATTGGGCAGTTCCGGATGATCGTGCTTGACCACGGCCGGCGGGCTCCAATCGGGGTGGGAATATTTGCCGGCGACGCGCGTGGCGCCGAGCCATTCCTTGCCGGGCTTGGCGACCGCGACCGGATATTGGATCGCCGAGCCGTCGTTCAGGACATAATAGAGCTTGCGCTGACGCATGCTGATGACGACCGTGCCGGCGTCATAGCCGGCGTGAAACGCCACGACCGCCGTGCGCGCTTGCGCCGACGAGGGCGCTCCGGCAAAACCGGCGACGGCGGCAAGAACAAAAAAACTGATCCGTTTGTGCATGGAAGCGACTCCAAACGCGAAGGCGGCGGGAACTGGACGCAAAACCAACAAAGCGAACGGTTGTTCCGATTCGATCGAAACGGAAGACTTTGCAGACCGAATTTTGCCGTAAATTGGACTCAATTCCTAGCATCGCGCCACGCTTCGACCAAACTCTTTGCTGGTTTGGTTAGGCGATAATCTAAAGATTCTGTTAATCTGTTGCGCGCGCGCCACGCTAGGGCGGACGCGAGGCCGGTCGTTGGCGTCGTTTCTCCCCGTTTACTCGGACAAGGTCAGGATCAGGGCTGGGCGGATTTCGCGCGGCGCCCTTCGTAAATCCAGGCGGCGACGAGGGCGCCCAACAGCGCCAGCAGGCCAAAGGCGCCGACCGCCAATGGCTCAAGCTCGACGCCTTTGACGAGGCTCGCTCCGGTGCGGCGCAGGCCGATATAGTCGGCGCCGGCGAATGTCGATCCCCGCTCCATGACCACCAGACGCGGCAAGACGATTTCCGCGTCGCCGGCCCGGCCGATGCGCCGCACGCTGCCGCCGGTCGCCCGCGCCAGCGGCGTCAGCAGCTCCGTCGAGGAAGCTGCCTGCCGGTATTCGAGCGGATTTTCCGGACCGACATTGACGAGGGCGATCAGTTCGCCCTGCTCGACGCGGTAAAGGCCTTGGCGTCGGGCGGTAAAATGCGCGCTGAAAAGGCCCGGCGCCTCGTTGTCCATCACGATTTCGCTGGTCTCGCCGGACGGCGACGTCAGCCGCGCGGCGGGAACGCTCTCCAACAAGCTCTGACGCTCGATTTTGACGTCATGGCCGCGCACGGACGCGCGCAGCGATTCTTCTTCGAGTTCCGGCTCCTTCAACAGCCAGTGGGCGAGGTGACGCATCAATTCGAGATAGGGTCCGCCGTTGCGATAGGAGCGCGCCCAGAGCCATGACTGGTCGGTCAGCAGCAGGCCGATGCGCCCCTTCTGCTCGTGCGAGAGCGTCAGCAACGGGCGTCCGTCCGGCCCCGACAGAATATTGGCGCCGCGCAGAAGCTCAGCGTCGATCAGGCGGAACCATTCGCTCCAGTCCGGCGGCTCGGCGTTCGCTCCAGGCAGATCGCGCGTGACCGGGTGACGCGCGCCATCCTTCGTCACCTTCGGGCGAAAGGGCCGCTCCAGCGCGTCGCCTTTGGGAAAGGCGGGAATGACCTTGCCGATCGGCGTGTAGTAGATGCTGTCCGGTTTGGCGAATTCGGGGCCGGCGACGATCAGCATGGCGCCGCCTTCGCGCACATAGCGCACGATATTGTCGAAATAGGCGGGCGGCAGCAGGCCAGCGTTGGAGTAGCGGTCGAAGACGATGAGGTCGAAATCCTTGATCTTGGCGCCGAACAGTTCGGCGGTGGGAAAGGCGATCAGCGACAACTCCCTGATCGGCGTCCCGTCCTGCTTTTCCGGCGGGCGCAGAATGGTGAAATGCACCAGCTCGACATTGGCGTCGGACTTCAACAGATTGCGCCACGCGCGCTCGCCCGGATTGGGTTCGCCGGACACCAGCAGCACCTTGAGCCGATCGCGCACGCCCTCCAGCGCGGCGACCGCCTTGTTGTTGATCAGCGTCAGCTCGTTCTCGGCTGGCTCGGCGTCGAACTCGAACATGTTCTGGCCGCCATGTTCGATCTTCACGGCGATTCTGGTTTTTTCCCCCGGTCTGGCGAGCACGCGGGTCAATAACGCGCCGTCGCGCTTGACAGTCACGGCGATCGGATCGCCGCCGCCATTGGCGTCGTCGACCTTGAATTCGAAATTGACGTCCTTGCCGATCAGCCCGAAACGCGGCGCTTCGGTCAATTCGATACGACGGTCGCGCTCGCCTTCGTAGCCGGTGACAAGGACGTGCAGCGGGGCGTTGAAGCCATAGCTGGCGACATCTTTGGGAATGTCATGGACGACGCCGTCGGTGACCATCACGACGCCGGCAAGACGCTCGCGCGAAACGTCGCCGAGTCCCGCGCTCAACGCCGTGAAAAGCCGCGTGCCGTCGTCCTGTTCGTCGCCGCCGGCGTTTATGAAGCGCAGATCGAAATCGCCAAGCGCCTTGATGTCCTTCTCCAGCGCAGCTTTGGCCGAGCCCGTTTGCGCGCGGCGCTGGCCGAATTCCTGCGAAGCGCTTTCGTCAAGCACGACGGTGACGACGTCGCGCAGGCTCTGGCGCTGTTCGCGGACCAGGGATGGGCCGCCCAGCGCCGCCAACAGCACGGCGAATCCGAGCGCGCGCCACAGAACGCCGCGATGGCCCCGCCAGAACTGGAAGGCCAGCGCCGCCAGCGCCAAAACGGCGAGCAGGACGAGAACGGGCGTCGGGACGAGCGGCGCGAAAGACAGGAAAAAGCCGTTCAATGGTCCAGCCTTTCCAGCAATTCGCGCACGTGCACCTGATCGGCTTTGTAATTGCCTGTCAGCGTATACATCACGATATTGACGCCGCCGCGCAGAGCCAGTTCGCGTTGGCGCGGCCCGCCGGGAATCAGCGAATAGAGCCCTTCTCCGAAAGGTTCGCCGGCCCAGGCCGCGGCGAGATCGTTCGAGACGATGATGATGGGCGATACGCTGTCGCCGGCGCGCGCCGGGCGATTCGCCGGGTCGGCCGACTCTGTCGGCAAGGCTTCGATCAGGGTCTGGCCGTCGGTCGTGCGCCCGATGAAACCATCGAGCAGATAGAAGGTTTTGGTGACGACGTGATCGCGCGGCAGAATTTCGAGCGCGGGAATGTCAATTTCGGTCAGGAATTTTCGCAACCATTGCGCTTCGGCCGTCGGCGGGCCGCCGGGCCGCGCGTTCAGGGCGTCGCGCGTGTCGAACAGGACGAGGCCGCCCTGTTTCATATAGGCGGCGATCTTTTTCGCCGCCTGCGCCGAAGGCTGCGGGCGATCGGGGGCGATCGGCCAATAGAGCAGGGGATAAAACGCCAGTTCGTCGCGCGCCGGATCGATGGCGACGGGCTCGCCCGGAGACAGCGCCGTGCGCAGCGCCAGCACATTGGACAATGTCGACAGGCCAAGCCGGCTTGCTTCGTCGATGCTGGCGTCGCCGGTCACGACATAGGCGAGCCGCGTCGACAGCGCCGCCTCGATGTCCTTCGCCGCAATAGGCGGATTTTGGCGCGCGTCTGATTGCGCGCGCGCCGGCTGGCCGGGCAGGCTGAGAAAGACGAGGCAAAGCAGCAGGGCGGCGACCGCCGGGCCGCCCAGCCGGCGCGCGCCGATCGCCGAAGAAAAGATGGCGTCGGCCAGCGCCAGAAGAAAAGCGGCGACCAGCAGAATCGGACGCAGGTCGAGCGGCGGGGCGAGCGCCACGACGCTTTGTTTCAAGCCAAGGCCGGACAAGTCGAGCGGCGCGAGATTTTCGTCAGCGCCAAAAGCGTTGAGGGCGACAAAAGCATCCGGCCGCCCATAAAGCCCCGGCGGATGATCGAGCGACACGGCGATCTTGCCGGAGGCGGGAGCGGGCTTCGCCGTCGGCGCGGGCGCGCCGAGCGCGCCGAAACCGTCGAGCGTCCGCAGCGGCTGCAGAACCGGCGCCTGGGCCGATGTTTGGGTCGATGCGTCTTCGTTCGGCGCGGCTTTATTGGCGTTTTCTCCGGACAGGGCGGCGACCTTGCGCAGCATGTCGACGAACAGTCCCGACATAGGCAGGTTCGACCAACTGGAATCGGCCGTCACGTGGAATAGCACGAGCAGGCCGGCGCCCCGCCGGTCCGCCGTCACCAGCGGCGTGCCGTCGGCCAGCCGCGCCCAGGTCTTGGCCGGCAGACCTGGCTCCGGTTCGGCCAGAACCTGTTTGCTGACGGCGACTTCATCCGGGGCGGCGAGCCCGGCGAAAGGCTCGCCCGGTTCGAACGGCGCCAGTTTTTTTGGCTGGTCCCAGGACAGCGCGCCGCCGAGCGTGCGTCCGCCGCGCCGCAGACGCACGGGCGTCAAGTCGTCGCTGGCGGCGGCGAGACGCGGTCCGGCGAAACGCAGCAGAACGCCGCCGTCGTAGAGAAACTGCTCCAGCCTTTTGCGCGCCAGCGGAGAGGCCGCGCTCGCGTCGGCGAGAATGAGCAGATCGACGCCTTCATCGAGCAATTGTCCGATAGGATCGGCCTGTCCGGCCTTGGGTTCGCGCAGGTCGGCGTAGGGAGCGAGCGCCGTGCGGATATAATGGGCGGAATTCAGGAGCGGCTGAGCGAGGCCGTCGCCCGCGCCGGCGACCAGACCGACCCGCCGCCGGCGCGAGCCCTGGTCGAGCAGCAAAACAGCGCCGGCCGCGCGCTCGTCCTCAATGTCGAGGCGCGCGATATCGTTGCGCAACTCCACCGGTAGCGAGATCGCAACCTTTGTCGTCAGAGCGGCGGCGAAATCGAAGGGCGTCTGGACAATCGGCGCGCCCTTGCGGTCGAAGGCGCGCAACAATCCGCGCGATGGTCCATTGGCGCTTGAACGCAGAATTTTTACGTCCATCGCGCCCTTGGCGTTTTCGACGCCGGCCAAGACGCGAAGCGGACGCAAGGTCAGCAGCGTTTCGGCCGACGGCGCCAGGTTCTTAAGTTTTTCAGCGAAAAAGCGCCCGTCCGGCCCGTCAAGCCCGTCGGACAGCCAGATGACATGCGCGTTGTTCTGGCGGGCCAGGAAGCTGTCCAGCGCGCCGAGAATGTTGGCGCGCGCCGGCCGGTAGGGCTGCGGCGTCAGCGCGCGCATCGTGTTGGCGGCGTTCGCGGCGTCGCTCAATTCGATCGGACGCGTCCCTTGCGAGATCGGCGCGATCGCCACAGGCGCGCCGAGGCGCGCCGCGTCGGCGATGCGCGCCTGCGCGGCTTCGACGCGCAAGGTCCAGTCGGGCGCCGCCGTCCAGCCGTCGTCGACGATCAGCAGCAAGGCGCCTGACTTTTCCGCTGTCGGCGCGCCGCCGGGCGCATAAGCGGGACCCGCCATGGCCAGAACGATCAGCCCGGCCAGGGTCATTCGCAGCAACAGCAGCCAGAGCGGCATGCGGGCGGCCGTGGCGTCGTCGCGGCGTTGATCGAGAATGAGCTTCAGCGGCGGAAAGGCGACGCGCCGCGGCGGCGGCGGACTTACCCGAAGCAGATAGAGCAGCGCCGGTGCGAGCGCGAAAGCGAGCAAGACATAGGGGGCTGAAAAGCTGAGCGAGAAAAGTCCCATCCGGTCAATCCGCCGCAATCGCTGTCTGCAAGGCGAGCAAGGCCTCGGCCGCTGGACGGTCGGTGACGTGCAGAGCTAGGGTCCAGCCGCGCGCGCGCGCGCAGGCGCCAAGGCGCTCGCGGTGGGCGCGCAGACGGTTCAAATATATCTGTTGCAATTGTTCGGCCCGGCCGGCGCGCAGGATCGCGCCGTCCTCGTCGTAAAACTCGGTCTGCCCGGCGAAGGGAAAGGCCTCTTCGAGCGGGTCGGCGATCATGACGATATGGCCGCGCGCTCCGTCGCCGGCTAGAGCGGCCAGACGCGCTTCGAACAGTGCGGGATCGACGAGAAAATCGCCGATCAGCACCGCACGCTCGCGGCCATGCAAAACGATCGGCGGCGGCAGATCGTCGAAGTTTTCGCCGTTGGCGGCCGCCTCCTGCGCTAGGGCCAGGCCTATGCGCTCAATCAGGTCGCGGGCGTTTTGCGGTCGCGTCAGGCCGAGATAGCCGACGCGCTCGCCTCCGCGCGCCAGCGCGTCGGCCAGAGCGAGCGTCAGAACCAGCGCCCTGTCGCATTTGGCTTGCTGCGCGAGCGTCGAGCCGAAGACCATCGAAGGCGACAGATCGGCCCAGATCCAGAGCCTTTGCGCGCCTTCCCATTCGCGCTCGCGCACATAGAGCCGGTCATCGCGGCTCGATCGCCGCCAGTCGATCGATTGCGCCGCCTCGCCCGAGACAAAGGGCCTGAATTGCCAGAAAGTTTCGCCTGAACCGGCGCGCCGGCCGCCATGCGCGCCATGCAGCAGCGATGCGGCGGCGCGCGCGGCGAGGGTCAAGGCTGGCAGGCGCCGCGCCAGATCGAGCGCAGCGCTTTGTCCGCGCGCCCGGGCGCGCGCCGCTTCGCTTTTGGCAAAGGCTGGAGCCTCGATCATTCGCCAAGCCGGCGCTTCAAAGTCTCGATGACGTCTTCGACGCACCGCCCTTCGGCGCGCGCGGCATAGGTCAGAGCCAGGCGATGTTTCAGCACCGGCGCGGCGAGCGCTTTCACGTCAGCCAGAGAAGGGGAAAGGCGCCCCTGCAGCAGGGCGCGCGCCCGACAGGCCAGCATCAGGGATTGCGCCGCGCGCGGTCCTGGTCCCCAGGCGACGGTTTTCGTCAGGGCGTCGTCGCCTTGCCCCGGCCGCGCCGCGCGCACGAGGTCGAGGATGGCTTCGACGATCGTCGCGCCGACCGGCATCATCCGCACGAAGGTTTGAATCTCCATGAGTTCGGCGGCGGTCATGACGGCCGAAGGCGGCGTTTGCGCGCCGCCTGTCGTCTCGATGAGAATGCGCCGTTCGGCGTCCCTATCGGGATAGGGCACGTCGATTTGCATCAAGAAGCGGTCGAGCTGGGCTTCGGGCAGGGGATAGGTGCCTTCCTGCTCGAACGGGTTTTGCGTCGCCAGTACATGAAAGGGGCGCGGCAGATCGTAGCGCGCCCCGGCGATGGTCACATGATATTCTTGCATGGCCTGCAGCAAGGCCGACTGGGTGCGCGGGCTGGCGCGATTGATTTCGTCGGCCATCAGCAGTTGCGCGAAAATCGGGCCGGCGATGAAGCGAAAGGCGCGCCGGCGGTCCTTGGCCTCCTCCATCACTTCCGAACCCAGGATGTCGGATGGCATCAGGTCGGGCGTGAATTGCACGCGATTGGCGTTCAGACCCAGCACAAGGCCGAGGGTTTCAACCAGCTTGGTCTTGGCCAGTCCGGGCGCGCCGACAAAAAGCGCGTGGCCGCCGGCGAGAATCGTCGCCAAGGCCTCTTCAACCACAACGTCCTGGCCGAAAATCGTCTTGCCGATCGCTACGCGCGCGGCGGCAAGCTTTTCCAGGGCGGCGTCGGCGCGGGCCGCCACGGCTTGTTCTTGCGCCCTGGGCGATTCTGCATTCATGCCCGAAATTCTCCGTGTACGCTCGCCCGATGACGAATTTGACGATTTTGGCTACACTATCGCCTCGGCACGCCAAGGCATAGCAGGTCCAGAGCACACGGGGATGGAATGGCCAGAATAAGGCGCGCGCCGGACAATTTCGCAACGCCTGGCGGCAAGACAGGTTCAATCGTTTGGTGATCAAGGCGACCAGCGGGCCGCAGGGCCTCGAGCAATTCGCCGCCGCCGCCGGCGCCTTCAAGGCGCGTGGTCCGGCTCCGGTTCACTTGTGGAATCCGCCGTTCTGCGGCGATATCGATATGCGGATCGCCCGCGACGGAACCTGGTTCTACGCCGGCTCGCCGATCGGCCGGCCGGCCCTGGTGCGGCTGTTTTCATCAATCCTGCGCAAGGATGACGATCGCTATGTGCTGGTGACGCCGGTCGAACGCGTCGGAGTCATGGTCGAGGACGCGCCTTTTCTCGGAGTTGAACTGCAGGTCGAAAACAGGGCTGGCACGCGGATTTTGCGGTTTCGCACCAATGTCGACGATTGGGTCGAAGTCTCGGCGCAAAATCCCCTGCGCTTCGAACCAGGCGAATTGGGCGGACTGAAACCTTACGTCCTGGTGCGCGGCGATCTGTGGGCTCTAGTCAGCCGCGCCTTGTTTTACGATCTGGTCGAACTGGGCGAAACGCGCGAAGTCGGCGGCGAAACCCTGTTCGGGGTCGTCTCGAACGGCGTCTTTTTCGCCATGGCGCCGGCGCGCGATATCGGGATGGGGTCATGAACGCTCCGCCTCATGCGCAGAATGCGGCGACGGCCGATTTCCTCGATCGCGCGCGCGCCCGGCTGGCGCACGATTGGCCGGACGGCATGTTCGATCCGGGCGCTGTTCCCGACAGAGGCGATCATCAGCTCAACCCCGCATTCGCGCCGCAATCGGTCGCGGCCAAGCCGGCGGCGGTGCTGGTGCCGGTCGTGGCCCATCCCGACGCGCCGACGATATTGTTGACGCAAAGGGCCAGCGCGCTGCGGGTTCATTCGGGGCAGATCGCCTTCCCCGGAGGCAAGATCGACCCCCGGGAAACGCCGCTCGACGCCGCCTTGCGGGAAACGGAAGAAGAAATCGGTCTGATGCGCGCCCATGTGGCCGTGCTCGGGCGGCTCGATCCCTATCAGACGGGCACCGGCTTTCGCATCCTGCCAATCGTCGGCTTGGTCAAGCCGCCCCTCGCCCTGTCGATCAATCGCGACGAGGTGGACGAAACATTCGAGACGCCTCTGGCGTTTTTGATGAATCCGGCCAACCACCAGAAGCATAGCCGGCGCTGGCAGGGCGCCATGCGCAGCTTCTACGCCATGCCTTATGGCGAGCGCTACATATGGGGGGCGACCGCGGGAATCCTTCGCAATCTTTATGAAAAGCTTTATCTTTGAGGCGACAAGACACGCCTTCGCTAGAGCTGGCTCCATATGAAAGCAACCTGCTCTAGAGATCGGGAGTTGATATGTTCGATTCTGTGAACTTGCCGCACCGGCTCAGCGACAAGGCTTTCGAAAAAGCCGCCAGGCCGCTGCGCGAGAAACTGCTCGACGCGCAGTTCGACCTGGCCCAGCGCAAGAACAAGACTTTGCTGGTCTTGCTCAACGGCTCGGACGGCGCCGGCAAAGGCGAAATCCTGAATCACATCTATGAATGGCTCGACGATCATTACCTGGAAACGCTGTCCTATGGCGCGCCGAGCCAGGAGGAGGCTTCGCGCCCGCCCGAATGGCGATATTGGCGCGATATGCCGGCCAAGGGACGCATAGGACTGATGCTGGGCTCCTGGCATCATCGCATTCTGCGCGCTCGCGCTCTGGGAGAACTCGGCCGCAACGAATTCGCCGCGGCGCTCGCCGAGATCAATCGCCTTGAGGAAATGCTGACGCTGGAGGGCGTCGTCCTCGTCAAGATCTGGCTGCATATGGACGACAAGGAAGCACGCCGCCGTTTGAAAAAAGTTCGCGAGCAGGGCGGCGCGCAACGTCACGCCACCGTCATCGAGTGGGACGCTATCAAGACCGCGAAGGCGCGCGCGCGCTTTCGCCGCGCGGCGCTCGAACTTGTCGAGGAAACCTCGACCGGCCCGGCGCCATGGGCTCTTGTCGCCGCCGCGGACAAAAATTACCGGAATGTCGCGGTCGCCGAAGTGTTGTTGCAGGCGCTCGAACGGGCGCACGCCGAGAGCTCGCAAGCAAAGGCCGTCATTGGCGCTAAACGTCCGGTGACCGAAAGCGCCATCGCGCCCGACAAGGTCAATCTGATTTCCGCGCTCGACATGAAACGCCGGCTCAACGCCCATGTTTATGCGCGCGAGTTGCGCCAGTTGCAGACGCGCCTTTCGGAGTTGACGACCGGCGAAGATTTCAAGCGGCGCGGTCTCGTTCTGGTGTTCGAGGGCAATGACGCCGCCGGTAAGGGCGGCGCGATTCGCCGCGTGCGCGCCGCGCTCGATCCGCGCCGTTTTCGCGTTCACGGCGCCGCCGCGCCGACCGAAGAAGAGCGCGCGCGTCCCTATCTGTGGCGTTTCTGGCGCAATATGCCGCGCCTGGGCGACACCGCCATTTTCGACCGCAGCTGGTACGGCCGGGTGCTGGTCGAACGCGTCGAGGGATTTTGCTCACAAGACGACTGGATGCGCGCCTATGCCGAGATCGACGATTTCGAGCGCCAATTGCATCGCGCCGGGCTGCTGGTGATCAAATGCTGGCTGGCGATCAGCAAGGAAGAGCAGATCGCCCGGTTCGACGCGCGTCAGGCCCTCGCCATAAAACGCTACAAGATCACGCCGGAGGACTGGCGTAACCGCGACAAGTGGATCGAATATGAGGAAGCGGCCTGCGAAATGATCGACCGCACCGGTTCGCATCATGCGCCCTGGACCCTGATCGAGGCCAATGACAAGAAGTTCGCGCGCGTGAAGGTTCTCACGACGATCGTCGAGCGGCTCGAAGCCGCGCTTTGAGCCGTAAACCGGCGGAAGGATGTGTTGATGGCGCGCGCGATTTTCGAAAGTCTCGGTTTTTTTCTGACGCCGTTTGTTCTTTACGCCCTGTTTCTGATCTATACGACGCGTCATCCGCTCGCCTTCGCGTCCTGGTCGAAGACGTCGGTGGCGAATTTGGCGATCACCGGGCTGCTGCTGGCTATATTTGGCTTTGTCGTTTTCGGCCTGGAAAGCAGCGGGCGCGGCGCCTATGTGCCCGCCCATATCGAAAATGGTCGTTTGACGCCGGGACATTTGCAATGACGCGCCGGCCGCAACATCGGCGTCGTCGCACAAGGCTTTCGCGCGATGCCTGAACGGAATGAAGCCCTTGAACATTTGATCGCCGATCCGTGCGTGCGCAGACTCTTTGCCGCGCTGGACGGAAACGGCGAGGAGGTCCGCGTTGTCGGCGGCGCCGTGCGCAACGCCCTGTTGAGGGAAGAACATGACGACGTCGATCTGGCGACGACGGCGACGCCGGATGTGGTGGAGGCGCGCGCCAGGAAGGCCGGTCTGAAAGTCGTTCCGACCGGCGTCGAGTTTGGCTCCCTGACCCTTGTCGTCGACGGACGGCCGTTTGAAATCACCAGCCTGCGCGAGGACGTCGAGACCGACGGGCGACGCGCGCTCGTGCGCTTTGGCCGCGATTTCGCCGCCGACGCGTTGCGGCGTGATTTCACCATCAACGCCTTGAGCGTCGACGGGCGCGGAAAGCTTTACGATTACGTTGGCGGTATGGCTGACCTCAGCGCCCGCTCCGTTCGGTTCATCGGCGATCCCGGCCAGCGCATCGCCGAGGATTATTTGCGTATCCTGCGCTTCTTTCGCTTCAGCGCGCGCTACGGCGGCGGCGAACTCGACCGCGATGGATTTCGCGCCTGTATCGCCGGCCGCGCCGGGCTCGACATCTTGTCGCGCGAGCGGATCGGGGCGGAGCTGCTCAAGCTTTTGGCCGCGCCACAGGCCGCCGGAACGGCGACGAAAATGGCCGACGCCGGGCTCCTTGGACCTTTGCTCGGTCTCGCGCCCTGGCCGGCGCGTTTGACGCGTCTTGAGGCGATCGAGACGGCGGGAAATCCGCCCGATCCGCTGTTGCGCCTTGCCGCGCTCGCCCTGCACGTCGAAGAGGACAGCGCGCGGCTGCAAAATTATCTGCGCCTTTCCAACGCGCAGACCGATCGACTTGCGAGGATGGCGGAGGCGCTTGCGTCCTGGCATGAGCTTGCCGGTCCGCCTGGCTACGGCCTGATGCGCGAAGCGCTGTTTCGCTATGGACGCACGGCGGCGCTTGACGCCTTGCGCCTGTTGCAGGCCGAAAACGGCGGCGTTCGCGACGCCGCCGAATTCGCCTCGGCGCGCGCGTTTTTACAGGATACGCCGGAGCCGAAGCTTCCGGTCTCCGGCGGCGATCTGTTGGCGCGCGGTTTTCGCGAAGGCGCGGGCATGGGGCGAGCGTTGAAACAATTGCAGGCGCTTTGGATCAGGGCCGGATTTCCGGAAGATCCGCAAAGCTTGGCCCAGTTGATCGAGGAAGTGACCAAACCCATTTGAGCAGCGCGGCTGTCAAAATCGTCGCTTCTGCGTTAGCGTGTCGCCAAGGACAGGCCGCCTGTTGGAGTTGCGTATGGCCTTCGATCGTGAAAATCCCGCCGATCTTGCGGCGCGTCTGGCCAAGCGGACCAGCCGCCAAGGCCAGATCAGCCGCCCCGCCGACGGGTGGCGGCGGGAGACTTTCGTGTTGGAGCGCCTCGCCGCGCGCGAGAAGGCGCGGCAATGGTTCAAGGACTTTCCGAAGGCCGCCTATATGACCGAAATCGAATTCTGGCGGGAGCTGGACGACGGGCGTATCGAATTCACCATGCGCCGTCTGCCCAGCGCGGATTAGCCGGCCTCCCGGTCGCCGGGATTATCGCCTCGTCAGGGCAGAACGACCATCGCGTCCGGCAAGGTGTTGGCGCCGCCGTCCGGCGGAGCCTTCTTGCCCAGAATATCGCCGCAGGTCTCGATTGCCGCGACAAAGCCGTCGGCGATGCGGTTCTGACGCATGGGTTCGACCAGCGCGGCGATGACGGGGCGCCATTCCTCCTCGCGCACCTTGCCGTCAAGGCCTTCGTCGGCGATGACGCGCGCATAGCGCTCGGCTAGGGACACGTAGATGAGAACACCCATCCGGTTGGCCGTATGGGTGAGGCCCCGGATGTAGAATTGTTCTGTCGCGGCGCGAAACGCGTTCTGCCGTTTCAGTTTGCCCGGCGTGAGGAGGCGCGCGACAGGCGCCTGGGAAAACAGCGCGAAACCGATGATGAACAACAGGAGCTGACTCAGGAATATCCATTGCGCCGGCCAATGCGTGAAGGCGATCAGCGGCCAGGGCGCAACCAGCGCCAACGTCGCGGCGAAAAGCGCCGAACCGGAACGGAAATCGGACGAGTCCCGCGCCAGCACGCAAACGATCTGCGCCGCCGTCCGGGACTCGGCCGCCTGAACCGCCTGCGCTATGCGCTGCCGGTCTTGCGTGGAAATCATCACCAATCTCCCGATGCGCCGCCGCCGCCGGACGAGCCGCCGCCGCCGCCAAAGCCGCCTCCGTCGAACCCGCCACCGCCGCCGCCGAAGCCGCCGCCCCAGCCCGGACCGGGAATGAAAATCGTCGGCCCGCCTCGCCCGACATAGCCGCCGGAGCGGCCATTGCGATTGATCCACGATAAGATCAGCATGATGGCGAAGAACACCAGGAACGGCAGCAAATAATCAAACAGGGTCTGCGGGGCGTCCGGCCGCAACTCCGGCCGCTTGCCCCATTCACTGGAATCGGTGGTCAGGATCGTGATGACGTCGTCGACGCCGCGCGTTATCCCGCCGGCGAAATCGCCGGCCTTGAATCGCGGGGCGATGGCGTTGACGATCACCACTTTGGACAGGGCGTCGGTCAAAACGTCTTCAAGCCCGTAGCCGACTTCGATGCGCACGCGCTTCTCGTTCGGCGCGACGATCAGCAGGACGCCGTTGTTCTTGGTCTTTTCGCCAAGCCCCCAACGCCGGAACAGCGCATTCGCGTAAGGCTCGATCTCCTGCCCCTGCAAGGACGAAATCGTGGCGACGACAAACTGAATGCCGGACTTCTGCTCCAGCGTCGCGAGTTTGGTTTCGATCGCGCTTTTGTCGGCGGCGGGCAGGAGATTGGCCTGATCGACGACGCGGCCGCTCAAGGCCGGGAAGGTTAGCGCCTGCGCCAAAGCGGCGGGCGGCGCCAGGGCCAGAACGGCAAACGCCAGCGCCGCCAACAGGCGCGCGACAGGACGCCCCGCTTCAATTCTGCTGGCTTGCGCCGCCTGTCGCGCGTTCATGTCAGAACTTGACCGTCGGCGGCGTCTGCGCGCTGTCGTTGGCCGAAAATTCCGCCATCGGATGCTTGCCGCGGAAGACGGTCATCGCCCAGATCATGCTGGGAAAGGTTTCCAGCGTCAGATTATAGTCGCGCACGGCGGCGATATAATCGCGCCGCGCCACCGCGATGCGGTTTTCCGTGCCCTCCAGTTGGGACTGCAAGGCGAGAAAATTCTGGTTGGATTTCAAATCCGGGTAATTCTCGCTGACCGCGAGCAGGCGGCCGAGCGCGCCGGACAATTGGTTCTGCGCGTCCTGGAATTGTTTCATCTTGTCGGGATCGGTCAGTTGCGAGGCGTCGATATGCACCTGCGTCGCCTTGGCGCGCGCTTCGATCACGCCGATCAGCACATCCTTTTCCTGCTTGGCGTAGCCTTGCACCGTCGCCACCAGGTTGGGAATGAGGTCGGCGCGGCGCTGATAATCGTTCTGCACATCGGCCCAGCGGGCCTTGGCGGTTTCTTCCGCCGTGGGAATCGTATTGTAGCCGCAGGCCGAGACCGTGAGGCCCAACAGGGCGATTGCGACCAAATTCCTCAGGCGTTTTGCCACGACCATCGTTCTATCCTTCCAATTTGAGCCAATTTTGCGAGAAGCGCGCCGGCTATTCACTAAACAGGCTCCGAAACGGCAAGACCGCAGGCGTCTCAATTCGCCGCCTCCAACCTTTCTTATGCCAGGCCAATGTAAAGGCGGGATGGCGCCGCCGCCAGAGCGCGGTTCGAAAAATCTCGCGAACGAATTCGGAATGATCACGCGCTCAGGCCGCTTCGTCGTTGATCGCCAACAGGATCTTGCCCTGCGCCTGGCGATTTTTCAGGACGTTGATCGCCGCTGCGATATCGGCCAACGGATAGACCGCCTGTACATGGGCCGACAGCTTGCCCTGCGCCGTCCATTCGAAAATCGTCTTCATATTGTCAAGATGAGCTTGCGGCTCGCGGCGGACGAAATCGCTCCAGAACACGCCGAGAATATCGCAACCTTTGAGCAGGGGGAGATTGAGCGGGATTTTCGGAATGTCGCCAGCGGCGAAACCGATGACGAGGTAGCGTCCCGCCCAGGAGATGGCGCGCAGCGCCTTTTCGCTATATTCGCCGCCGATGGCGTCGTAAATGACGTCGACGCCATCGCCTCCGCTGAGGCTTTTCAAGCCGTCGCGCAAATCCTGCGCGGCGTAGTCGAGGCCTTCGCGGGCGCCATGACGTCGAGCGAAAGCAACCTTGTCCTGGCTGGAAGCGCAGGCGATCACGCGAGCGCCGATCGCAGCGCCGATTTCGACCGCCGCCAGCCCTGCGCCGCCCGAAGCGCCAAGCACGGCGAGCGTTTCGCCGCTTTGCAGGCGCGCGCGCTGGCGCAAGGCGTGCATCGCCGTGCCATAGGTGATGAACAGCCCCGCCGCGCGATCGTCGTCGAGTTCGTCGGGGATGGGAACGAGGCTCCCTACAGGCGCCAGGATCAGACTGCGCGCCGCGCCGTTAGAGCAATAGCCGGCGACGCGCTGGCCAGCGGCGAAACCTTGAACGCCGTCGCCGACGGCGACGACCTTGCCGGCGAATTCTCCGCCGGGCGAAAAGGGCAGAGCGGGCTTGACCTGATATTTGTTTTCGATGATGAGGCTGTCGAAAAAATTCAAGCCGATCCGGCTGGGCGCGACGAGAATTTCGCCCGGCCCAGGTTCGGGATCGGCGAGCGTTTCCAGCACCAGTTGTTCGGGCGGCCCGAAAGCCTTGCAAAGAGCGGCGATCATTTCAGTCCCTGGCGTCGATCTCGCCGCGCGGCGATCCACGGCGAAAATTTGGAAAGCGCGAACGGATTCGGGCGGCTCCGCGCTCAACGCCGGAGCGTGTGTTCAACCGCATATTGGTGTGCGAAAAGTCAATCGGATTTTTGTCGCAAGGCCTTAAGGCCTTGCGACAAACGACGCGGCGTCGGAAGCTGGCGACGACGTTTCGCCTGGTTCTCGGCGTTCCTGTCCGTCCACGGTTCGACGCCAGCCCGACTTTGGTCCGCGCGCCGGTTTGAGGGTAAGATTGTTTCATGATTCGCACATTCGCCTCCTTGCGCCGCCCCATGGCGGCAGCCGCGCCGCGCATCGGGATCATAGTCCTGAGCGCTTTAGCTCTTCTACTTGGCCCGAACCTGAGCCCCCGTCTTGGGTCATTCGCCGCTCACGCCGAAACGAAAAAGCAGGCGGAGGCGAAAGCCGCCGAAAAGGCCAAGGACAAGAAAACAGACAAGAAAACAGACAAGAAAACAGACAGGAAGGCCGACAAGAAATCGGATAAGAAATTGGATAAAAAGTCCGACAAGAAGGCGAACAGCAAGGACGACAAAAAGAAGTCTGAACAACAGGCCAAGCCGCTCCCTCTGGGGGCGTCCGGCGATTGGAGCGCTTTCCAGACGCAGGGCAAGGCGAAGACCTGTTACGCCCTCGCCAAGCCGAAAGAGCGCCTGCCGGCTGCGTTGAAACGCGATGACGCCTATATTTTCATTTCCAGCCGGCCTGGCGAAAATGTGAAAAACGAAATTTCGATCATCATGGGCTTCGCCATGAAGGATGGCGAAGAGGCGCATGCGATGATCGGCGGTTCCGAGTTCACCTTGATCGCCAAGGGCTCCAACGCCTGGGTGAAAAATCCGGCCGAGGAGGGCCGTTTCATCGAAACGATGAAAAAAGGCTCGAAACTGACGGTCAAGGCCGCCTCGATCAAAGGTAATATTTCGACCGACGCCTATTCCCTTACCGGCCTGTCGCAGGCGCTCGATCGCGTTCACAAGGAATGTCCGTGAGCGCTTTCAAAACATGTCGTATTTGCCGGCTTCTCCGACTAACTGAATGATATTTTGATATAATATTTTTATCGCGAGGCGACGGGAAGGGCGGATCGGCGGAATTTGCCGCGGCTTTTTGGGCCGGGTGCGTCGCCCGCCGGAATTCCCCCAAGGTCGCAGGACCAAAGTTTGACGCCGCCGCCCTTGTTCGAACGACGGGCGATGACGCATAATACCGGCATTCATAACGGCGCGCGCTGCAGCAATAAGCGGCGGCGTCGGCTTTTGCTCTGGGAGGATGCCATGTCGGAGAAAGTCTACCCCGTTACGACGGAGTGGGAGAGCCGCGCGTTTATCAACGACGCCAAGTATCGCGAGCTCTATGCGCGCTCGGTTTCCGATCCGGAAGGCTTTTGGGGCGAGCAGGGCAAGCGGATCGACTGGATCAAGCCCTTCACCAAGGTCAAGCACACGTCGTTCGACCCGCATAACGTGTCGATCAAATGGTACGAGGACGGCGTCACCAATGTGGCGTCGAACTGCATCGACCGCCATCTAGCCAAACGCGGCGATCAGGTCGCGATCATCTGGGAAGGCGACAATCCCGCCAATTCCAAGCACATCACCTATAAGGAGCTGCACGAGCAGGTCTCCCGCTTCGCCAACGTGCTGAAGGCGAAAGGCGTCGCCAAGGGCGACACCGTCACGATTTATATGCCGATGATTCCGGAAGCGGCATACGCGATGTTGGCATGCGCCCGCGTCGGCGCCGTCCATTCGGTCGTCTTCGGCGGCTTCTCGCCGGATTCGCTGGCGGGACGCATCGAGGGCTGCAAGTCCAAGGTCGTCATCACCGCCGACGAGGGTCTGCGCGGCGGCCGCAAGGTGCCGTTGAAGGCTAACGCCGACGTCGCCATCGAGAAGACGGGCGACGTCGTCGAGACGCAGATTGTCGTCCAGCGCACGGGCGGCGCGGTTGGCTGGAAGGCCGGTCGCGATTGCTGGTGGCACGAAGAGGTCGCCAAAGCTTCGCCCGATTGCCCGCCGACCGAAATGAACGCGGAAGACCCGCTGTTCATTCTCTATACGTCCGGATCGACCGGCGCGCCCAAGGGCGTCGTGCACACCACGGCCGGCTATCTCGTCTATGCGTCGATGACGCATCAATATGTGTTCGATTATCACGACGGCGACATCTACTGGTGCACCGCCGACGTCGGTTGGGTCACCGGACACAGCTATATCGTCTACGGCCCTCTCGCCAATGGCGCGACGACGCTGATGTTCGAAGGCATTCCCAATTATCCGAGCATCTCCCGGTTCTGGGACGTGGTGGACAAGCATAAGGTTAACATCTTCTATACCGCTCCGACCGCCATTCGCTCCCTCATGGGCGCCGGCGAGGCGCCGGTGAAGAAGACCTCGCGCAAGAGCCTGCGGCTGTTGGGGTCCGTCGGCGAGCCGATCAATCCGGAGGCCTGGGAATGGTATCACCGCGTCGTCGGCGAGGACCGTTGCCCGATCGTCGACACCTGGTGGCAGACCGAAACGGGCGGCATCCTCATCACGCCGCTGCCTGGCGCGACCGCCTTGAAGCCCGGCTCGGCCACCCGTCCGTTCTTCGGCGTGCAGCCGCAGATCGTCGACGCTTCGGGCAATGTGATCGAAGGCGCCTGCGAGGGCAATCTGGTCATCGCCGACTCCTGGCCGGGCCAGATGCGCACGATCTACGGCGATCACGAACGCTTCCAGCAGACGTATTTCTCGGCCTATCCGGGCAAATATTTCACCGGCGACGGCTGCCGCCGCGACGCGGACGGCTATTACTGGATCACGGGGCGCGTCGACGACGTCATCAACGTTTCCGGCCATCGCATGGGCACCGCTGAAGTGGAAAGCGCGCTGGTGGCGCATGCGGCGGTGTCGGAAGCCGCCGTCGTCGGCTATCCGCACGACATCAAGGGGCAGGGTATTTACGCCTATGTCACGGTGATGACGGGCGTCGAGCCGACCGAAGAGCTGCGCAAGGAGCTGGTCGCCTGGGTCCGCAAGGAAATCGGCCCCATCGCTTCGCCCGACGTGATCCAGTTCGCGCCGGGCCTGCCGAAAACGCGTTCCGGCAAGATCATGCGCCGCATTCTGCGCAAGATCGCCGAAAACGAATTCGGCTCGCTGGGCGACACCTCGACCCTCGCCGATCCCACGGTCGTCGACGATCTCATTCAAAATCGCGGCTGAACCGCGATCCGGAAAAGTCGCGGGACTTTCGACAACCGCGACGTAAAGCTTGGTCAAACTGCGGATTCCCGAAAAGCCGGACAGCTTTTCGGGAATTTCTTTTTGCCGTCCGCGCCGCCGCCGATTTCGGCGGCGATCGTCGGCTGAGCTTTCGGGATGGGCCGCCGCGATATGGCGATTCCGGCGCATTGCCCTAGACTGCCGCGCGATATTTTCCGAAGCGCGGTTCACGCAATTTTTCATCGGGCGGGCGAGCATGTTGAACAGTCAGAGCGGCGCGGGCGTCGTGGCCAAACCGGTAAAAACGGAGCCGATGACCACCGCGCAGGCGGCGGCGGCGACGCTGATCGCGCATGGCGTCGACACCGTCTTCGCGCTGCCCGGCGTGCACAACGATCCGTTGTTTGACGCCTTTTATGAGAAGCGCTCGCAATTACGCGTCATTCATACGCGCCATGAACAGGGCGCGGCCTATATGGCGCTGGGGGCGGCGCTCGTCACCGGCAGGCCGCAGCCGTTCAGCGTCGTTCCCGGTCCCGGTCTGCTCAACGCCAGCGCGGCGCTGTTGACGGCGCAGGGGCTGAACGCGCCGGTCGTGGGGCTGATCGGCCAAATTCCTTTGGCCGACATTGATCGTGGCCACGGCCATTTGCACGAAATCGCCGATCAGCTCGGTCTGGCGCGCCACCTGACGAAATTCGCGGCGCGCATCAGCGCTCCACAAGACGCGCCGGGCCTTATCGCGCAGGCTTTTCGCGTCGCGACGTCAGGACGGCAGGGACCGACTATGGTCGAGTGTCCGATCGACGTCTGGGGCGCCAAAGGCGCCGTGGCCATCCCGGACATGTTCGCGGCGGCGCCGCAGCCGAGCGTCGACGAAGACGCCGTCGAGCGGGCCGCCGTTCTGCTTGGCGCGGCGAAGCGCCCGCTCATAGTCGTCGGCGCCGGCGCGCAGGAGGCTAGCGAGGAAACGACGGCGCTGGCCGAGATGCTCGAGGCGCCGGTGATCGCCTATCGGCGCGGCCAGGGCGTCATTTCGGCGCGCCATCGCCTCGCCGTCAACCTGCCCATCGGCCACCGCCTTTGGCGCGACGCCGACGCCGTTCTGGCGATCGGCACGCGCCTGTTCATTCAACAGAGCCAATGGGGCGTCGACAAGGACATCAAGGTCGTGCGCCTCGACATCGATCCGCAGGAACACGATCGCTTCGCCAAACCGGACGTGGCGCTGATTGGCGACGCGGCCGTCTATGGCCGCGCCTTGCTTGAACGTCTTCGCCGACATAACCGCAAACGCGCCGACCGCGGCGCCGAGCTCGCCGGCGACCGTCAATGGCTGGCCGAACGCATTGCGCGGCTTGAGCCGCAGATGGGCTTTCTGCGCGCCATGCGCAGGGCCTTGCCGGAAAACGGCGTGCTGGTCGACGATGTATCGCAATTGGGTTTCGCCGCTCGTCTGGCTTTTCCGGTCTATGCGCCGCGCACCTATCTCTCGCCCGGCTATCAGGACAATCTGGGCTGGAGCTACGCCACCGCGCTCGGCGTAAAGGCCGCCCGGCCCGACCTGCCGGTGCTCGCGGTGACGGGCGACGGCGGCTTTCTTTACCAGATGAGCGAGTTGGCCAGCGCCGTGCGGCACAACCTGCCGGTCGTCGTCGTCGTCTTCGACAATGGCCTGTTCGGCAATGTCCGGCTGATCCAGCGCGAGCATTACGGCGCTCGCTATATCGCTTCCGACCTGGTCAACCCGGATTTTGTCCGGCTGGCGGAATCATTCGGCGTCGCCGCCTTTCGCGCCGACGACGAGACGACGCTGGAGCGCGCGCTGGTCGAGGCTTTCGCCCTGGGCAAGCCGGCGCTGGTGCATGTTCGTTGCGGGGAGACGCCGAGCCCCTGGGATATGATCCTCATGCCGCGCGTGCGCGGCGGCGCGTGATCTTGACGGGTAAGCGCGCGCAACTTTGTGGAAGTTGTTCTAGAGCATTCCCCGGTTGATTTGACTCGCATTTTTGCTGCGGCGGGATTCCCTTAAGCTCAAGAATGAGCGATTCTGCGCTTCTCTCTGATTTGGGGGCGCAAGATGTCGCGAGGCCATTCCTTCGATCTGCGTAAGCGTGTGATTGCGTTGGTCGAAGGCGGCGTGTCGCGGCGAGCTGCGGGGCGGCAATTGTTGGTCTCTGAATCGTCGGCGATAAAATGGTTCAGGCGCTTTCAAGAGACGGGCAGCTTTGCAGAAAAACCTGGCAAGAAAGCGAGACCATCGCCGCTGGACGCGCATGCGGATTGGCTTTTGGCTCTGGTTGCGCGCGAGAGCGACTTGACGCTGGCCGAGATCGAGGCCCGTCTTCTGGATGAGCTTCAGTTCAAAACCACGGACAGCTCGATTGCGCGGTTCTTTCAACGCCACAAACTCAGCTATAAAAAAAACGCTGCACGCCAGCGAGCAGCATCGCGAAGACGTGGCGAAGGCGCGCGAAGAATGGAAAAGGGCGCAGCCGACGCTTGATCCAGGCCGACTTGTTTTCATTGATGAAACCGGCACAAACACGCAGATGACGCGAACGCGCGGGCGCTGCCAAAAGGGCAAGCGCCTGGTCGATTACGCGCCGCATGGCCATTGGAAAACAACGACGTTCGTCGCCGGACTGCGCAATAACGCGATCATCGCGCCCCTGGTCGTCGATCGGCCGATGAACGGCGAGATCTTCCAGGCGTGGCTGGAGCAGCACCTCGCGCCAACCCTGCTCCAAGGCGACGTCGTCATCATGGACAACTTGCCGGCCCACAAGGTTGCCGGCGTGCGAGCGATCATCGAAAAAACCGGCGCAGGATTGCTGTATCTGCCGCCCTATTCGCCCGATCTCAATCCCATCGAGATGATGTTCGCCAAGCTCAAGGCCCTGCTGCGCATGGCCAAAGAAAGAACCGTCGATCAACTGTGGGACCGCATCGGCGTCATCCTCGACGAGTTCAGCCCGCCGGAATGCTCAAACTATTTCAGACATGATGGCTATGGTTCAGGTTAGCCGGGAAATGCTCTAGCGAGCCTTGAAGAAATGATTCAAAGGTCCGCGCCCGTGTCCAACATTCAGCGCGTCAGCGGCTTGCAGGGCGTGGGTGAGGAAGGTCTTGGCGTCGCCGACGGCTTGGCGCAACGGCGCGCCTTGCGCCAGACGCGCCGCGACGGCCGAGGCCAATGTGCAGCCTGTGCCATGCGTGTTGGGTGTCACGACGCGCGGCGCGGAAAAGAGGTCGAATGTTTCGCCGTCAAACAGCACGTCGACGGCCTCGCCCTCGAGATGCCCGCCCTTGATCAGCACCGCGCGGGCGCCGAGGCCGACGAACTGAACGGCGAGCGCCTTCATATCCTCGACGCTCCTGGGCACGCGCCCGCCGGTCAAAGCCGCCGCTTCGCTCAGGTTCGGCGTGATCAGGCTGGCCAGCGCGAAGAATTTTTCGCGGATCGATTCGGCAAGGCCGGCGCTGGCGAGCGCGTCGCCGCTGGATGCGACGAGAACCGGATCAAGCACCAGATGGGCGGGACGGCGCGCGTTGAGCGATTGCGCCACGGCGGCGGCGATTTCGGCCGAGGCCAGCATGCCGATCTTCACGGCGTCGACTTCGATGTCGGCGAAAATCGCGTCGATCTGCGCCGCGATATGGCGCGCTGGGACGGCGTGAATGTCGAAGACGCCCTGCGTGTTCTGCGCCGTCAGCGCGGTGATGGCGGCCATGCCGTAGCAGCCGAGGGCGGCGAATGTCTTCAGGTCGGCCTGCACGCCGGCGCCGCCTGAAGGATCGGAGCCGGCTATCGACAGGACATTGGCGATGCGCATCAAGAACAATTCCGGATTTCATGGAAACAAGAATGATCCATCTTCTAAACGCATATTCTTGTCCGAAAAGTCTGCAACTTTTCGGGAATATGCTCACCCGACCGGACGTTCGTCGGCGATCACCTTGCCATCGTTGGGCAGATCGCCGGGCTTGAGAATTTCGACCGCGCCCTTGAGCTTGGTCACATTTTGCAGGGAGGCGGCCAGAACGGCGCGCAGCTCGACGCTGTCGCGCTGGGCTTCGGCGCGCAGCGTCATGGCGTCCTGCTCCTTCGCTCGCGTGACCACAAGGCGCAGCTTCTTGATCTCGGGATGGCGCTTGGCGATTTCGTCGATCTGTTTGGGATGGACGAACATGCCCTTGACCTTGGTGGTCTGGTCGGCGCGTCCGAGCCAGCCCCTGAGGCGGATATTGGTGCGCCCGCAAGGCGACAGCCCTGGCATGATCGCCGAAAGGTCGCCGGTTCCGAACCGCAACAAGGGATAATCAGCATTGAGGCGGGTGACGACAACCTCGCCGATTTCGCCGTCGGGCACGGGATCGTTCGAGCCGGGCCGGACGATTTCAACGATCAGCCCTTCGTTGACGATCAGGCCGTCCATCGCTTCGCTTTCGTAAGCGATGACGCCGAGGTCGGCGGTGGCGTACGCCTGCTTGACGTCGACGCCGCGACTGGCGAGTTCAGCGCGCAGGCTGGCCGGCAAGGCCGCGCCGGAGACCAGGCCGCGCCTCAGGCTCGAGACGTGGAGGCGCATTTGCGCGCCCTTGTCGAGGAGGATTTTCAGGAAGTCCGGCGTGCCGGCGTAAAAGCTCGGCTGCAGGAAATGGATCGCCTCGACCTGCTGTTCGGTATTGCCGGTTCCTCCCGGAATTACCGGACAGCCGAGCGCCAGCGCGCCGCTTTCCATGATGTGGCCGCCCGGCGTCAGATGATAGGAAAAACAATTGAGGACAATGTCGCCTTTTTTCGCGCCGGCGGCGGCGAAAGCGCGCGCGGCGCCCCACCAGTCCCTGGCGTGGCCTTCTGGATCGAAGATGGGTCCGGGGGACACCAGCAGGCGCTTGAGCATCGCCGGTCGGCTCGCCGCCAGACCGCCGAACGGCGGCAGGCTCGCTTGCGCGGCGACGAGATCGCTCTTGCGGAATACCGGCACGGCGGCCAGTTGCGCGCGGCCGTTGATCGCGTCGATGTCGACGCCCTGCAATTGCGCGCGCAATTGCGGCGCGCGGGCGCGTGCGATTTTCAGCAAAGCGCGGAGATCGCGGAACAAGGCGTTCTCGCGCGATTGCGGTTTGCGCGTTTCGTAGCGGTCGTAATAGGCGGACATTCATCGCCCCCCGGCGAGTGATTGGCGCTGATCGAAATCAGACAATTTCAGGCCAGCCAGCGTTTTCTGCGTTTGTAATGCTTGACGTCGCGAAAGCTTTTGCGGTTTTCGCCGGCGACGCCCAGATAAAATTCCTTCACATCCTGATTTTCCGACAAGGCCTTGGCTTCGCCGTCAAGCACGATGCGGCCGTTCTCCATGATATAGCCGTAGGTCGCGTAGCGCAGCGCGATATTGGCGTTTTGTTCGGCCAGCAGAAAGGACACGCCCTCGTTCGCGTTGAGCGCGCGCACGATCTCGAAAATTTCCTCGACGATCTGCGGCGCCAGGCCCATTGACGGTTCGTCGAGCAAAATCATGCTCGGCCTGGACATCATGGCGCGTCCGATGGCGCACATCTGCTGCTCCCCGCCTGATGTGTAGCCGGCCAGCGACGTGCGCCTTTGCTTGAGGCGCGGAAACAATTCGTAGATCCGTTCAAGATCGCGCGCGATGGCGCGCCGCCCGTCCTTACGGGTGAACGCGCCGGTGAGAAGGTTTTCCTCGATGTTGAGGTGGCCGAAACAATGGCGGCCCTCCATCACCTGAATGCAGCCCCGCCGCACCAGCTCATTGGGGCTGAGACGTTCGACGCGTTCGCCGAAGAACTCGATCGATCCTTTGGTCACGTCGCCGCGCTCGGCGCGCAGAAGATTGGAAATCGCTTTCAACGTCGTCGTCTTGCCGGCCCCGTTGGCGCCCAGAAGCGCGACCACGCCGCCCTTGGGCACGGTGAGCGAAACGCCTTTGAGCACCAGGATGACGTGATCGTAAATCACTTCGATGTTATTGACCGACAAAACGGCGTCGGTCGCGGGCGTCGGCGCTGGCGATAGGGGCGTTGCGGACATGGCGTCTCTCATTGGCGCTGGCCGCCAGAGCGGATGTTCTGAGCGCGTCGAAACATCCGCTCTGACTTTTCGTTTCATGGCCTATTCGCGCGCGAAAGGTCGGCTGACGTTTCGGCGACAGGCTCACGTTTCATGTGGACCGCGCCGGCGCGAACCGACGCCGCTTCGCCGGTCATTTTGCGTCGCAGACTTCCGTGCGCGCCGGCCAAGGCGCGTTTTTCTCGGCGTAGTTCTTGGCCGCTTCCTCCAACAAGGGCTCGACCTTGGCGTTCAAAGGCTCGATCCAGTCAGACGACTTCGCCCATTTGTCGCCGTCCCATTGCTGGATGAAGGTCGGGCGGTGGCCGTTGTGATCGTCGCAGGTCAGCTTGATCGGACCGGCGAAGCCGCCAAGACCGAGCTCTTTCAAGCGCGCCGCGTCGATGTTGATCGTCTCCAGACCGCGCCGCACGTCCTCGCCGACGACGACCTTCTTGCCGGTCAGCTTTTGCGCGTTGCGGATGGCCTCGGCGATCAGCATGGAGTTATAGACGCCGCGGTTGTAGAGAAGCTGTCCGACCTTATCCTTGCTCTCGACCTGGCTCTTGCCCTTGTCGACGACATATTTGTTGATGTCGGCGATAGCGGCGTAATCGGGCTGGGCCGAATGCCAGTTCAGGCTTTTGAAGCCCTTCGCCTCGGGTCCGGCGGACTTGGCGTCGTCATCGCCCGGCCACCAGATCGAGATGAACTTGTTCATCGGATAGTTGGCCTTGACGGCTTCCTTGATCGCCGTCGGGTTCATCGCGCCCCAGCCATACATGATGACGTAATCGGGGCCGTCGCGCCGCACGTTCAGCCATTGCGACGACTGGTTCTGCATTTCCGAAGGCGCGACCGGGTAGAGCTTGGCCTCGAAGCCGTAGTCCTTGGCGAGCTGGTCGAGCAGCGGCAAAGGCTCCTTGCCGAAGCCAGCGTCGAGATAGATGTAGCCGATCTTCTTGCCCTTCAGCTTGTCGAGGCCGCCTTCCTGTTGGCCGATGTATTTGATGATCATCGACAGGCCGTCCCAATATGTGTCCGGCGGGTTGAACACCCAGGGAAACACATTGCCGCGCGCGGAAGCCGAAAGACCGTAGGCCATCGACAGGATCGGGATCTTGTCGACGGCGGCTTTGGGAATAAGCGGCAGGGTCGTGCCGGTCGACCAGGGATTGATCATCAACGGCGATTTCGGCTTGACCGATTCATAGCATTCGAGACCCTTTTTGGTATCGTAGCCGGTCTCGCATTCTTCGATGGCGAGCTTGACGCCGCCAATGCCGCCGTCGCGCTCGTTCAGCATGGACAGATAATCGTGCATGCCATTGGCGATCGGAATTCCTGAACCGGCGAAGGGACCGGTGCGATAGGTAAACAAGGGCACAAACATGTCTTCGGCGCGCGTCGCCAAAGGCGCGAGACAGGTCGTCGCCGCCAAAATCGCGGCGCCCAGTTTGATTTTCATGGTTCCCTCCTTGGTGAACGTTTCAAGTCTTCAGCTTTTGTTTTCGTTTATTGTCATCCGAAAAGTCGATCTTGCCTTCTTCAAAAATCCTCCAGCGCCAAGCCTAATAGGGAAACGGCCAGACGCGCAATTTCTGTTTGCCGATCTGCCAGAGCCTGGCGAGGCCATGCGGTTCGACGATCAGGAAAAAGATGATCATCGCCCCTGTAATCATATAGGTCAGGTGTTCGACGCTCGCCGCGTGGATCGGCAGGCCAAACATTGAGGGCAACGCCCGGATCACGATCGGCAGAACATGGATCAGCGCGGCGCCGAGAAAGGACCCGACGAGGCTCCCCAGGCCGCCGATAATCACCATGAACAGCAATAGGAACGACAGATTGATGTTGAACGCCTCCGGCTCGGCCGAGCCGAACCAGAGGAACACCATCAGCGCGCCGGCGACCCCCGCGTAAAAGGAGGAAACGGCGAAAGCCAGCAATTTTACCGGCAATAGCCTTATGCCCATCAGCTCGGCGGCGATGTCCATGTCGCGCACCGCCATCCACATGCGTCCGATCCGGCCATGCACGAGATTGGAGGCGATCAATGTCATGACGGCGACGATCGACAGAACCGCCAGATAGCGGGCCACAGGCGTGGCGGCGGCGCCGGTGATGGCGAGGCCGAACAAGGTGTGAGATGGAGCCTCGATGGCGCCGGAATCGGAATAATTGGTCAGCCAGGCGATGCGGCCGAAACACCATTGCAGGAAGAACTGCGCCGCGAGTGTGGCGATCGCCAGATAAAAGCCTTTGATGCGCAGGCTCGGCAGGCCGAACACCACGCCGACGGCGCAGGAGACGAAGCCGGAGGCGAGAATCCAGACGAGAATGTTCACCTGCGGAAAGGCGGAGGACAATTTATAGCAGGCGAAGGCGCCGACCCCCATGAACGCCGCCGTGCCGAGCGACAACAGCCCGGTATAGCCGGTCAGGATGTTCAGACCGATCGCCGCCAAGGCATAGATCAGCGTCGGGATCATCACCGAGGTCAGTAGGAAATCCGAGCCGAAAAGCGGGATGAAGATAAACGCGACGGCGAGAATGACGGCGAGGCCGATCCGGTCCTGGCGGATCGGAAACACCGCCATGTCGGCGCAGTAGCTCGTCTTGAATTGACCTGCTTCGCGGTAAAACATTGTCGCCTCAAATCCGCTCGATGATTTTTTCGCCGAACAGGCCTTGCGGACGGAACAGCAGGAAGGCGAGGGCGATAGCGTAGGCGAGCCAACTCTCGATGCCGCCGCCGACAAGCGGTCCCCAGTAGAATTCGCCGAGCTTTTCGCCGACGCCGATGATGAGGCCGCCGACGATGGCGCCCGGCACCGAGGTGAAGCCGCCCAGAATCAGCACCGGCAGCGCCTTCAGCGCGATCACCTGCAAGGCGAAGGACACGTCGGAGCGCGCGCCCCACATGATTCCGGTGCCCAGCGCGACGACGCCGGCTGTGAACCAGACGACGACCCAGATCTGATTGAGCGAAATGCCGACCGATAAGGCCGCCTGATGATCGTCCGCGACCGCGCGCAAGGCGCGGCCGATGCGGGTCTTCTGAAAGAAGAGGGCGAGACCCGCCACCATCACGGCGGCGATGATCGCGGCGGCGATGTCGATTTTCTGCAACGACACGAAGCCGCCGAGAATTTTCAAATCGATCGCGCCTTTCGGGAGCCCGAGTTCCGGCGCGATCATGTTTTTCGGATTGCCGCCGAAAACCAGTTCGCCAAGACCGATGAGAAAATAGGTCAGCCCGAACGTCGCCATGAACAAGATGATGTCGGGCTGATTGACCAGCGGACGCAGCACGACGCGTTCGACGGCCAGCGCCAGTCCATACATGACGGCGATGGTCAGGCCGAGCGCCACATAGGCCGGAACGCCTTTCTCGTGCAGGCCGACGAGGGTCAGCGCCGCGAACACCATCATGATGCCCTGGGCGAAATTGAACACGCCCGACGCCTTGAAGATCAGGACGAAGCCGAGCGCGATCAGCGCGTAGAGCATGCCGCCGACAAAGCCTTCCCACAGCGTCTGCGCCAGAAGGTCCGGCGCGGCGGCCATTTGCAGGAAAGGATCGAGAAAGATTTTGAACAGAATGTTCATGCTTCAAACCCGACCTTGACGCGCGACGGCGCGCGCGACGCGAAGAGAGCGGCTCAATGGGAAACTCCCAGATAGGCGTCGATGACCTTTTGATTGGCTTTGACCTCGTCGGGCGCGCCGTCGGCGATCTTGTGTCCGTATTCGAGCACGACAATGCGGTCGGACAGGTCCATGACGACGCCCATATCGTGTTCGATCAACGCGATGGTGGCGCCGAAATGCCGATTCACGTCGATGATGAACCGGCTCATGTCTTCCTTTTCCTCAAGGTTCATGCCGGCCATCGGCTCGTCGAGCAGCAGCAGGTCGGGCTCCATCGCCAGCGCCCGGCCAAGTTCGACGCGCTTTTGCAGGCCGTAGGGCAGCTTGCCGACCGGCGTCTTGCGGATGTGTTCGATCTCCAGGAAGTCGATGATCTCTTCGCAGAATTTTCGGTGCTCGATCTCCTCGCTCATCGCCGGCCCGACGCGCAGGATTTGCCAGAAAAAGCCGCGTTTCATGCGCAGGCTGCGGCCGACCATGATGTTGTCGAGCGTCGTCATGCCCTTGAACAAGGCGACGTTCTGAAAGGTGCGGGCGATGCCCTGGCGAGCCGCCTCATGCGGCTTCATGCGCGAGCGCGTTTGCCCTTTGAAGGCGATGCGGCCGAGCTGGGGATGATAAAAGCCGTTGATGACGTTCAGCATCGACGTCTTGCCGGCGCCATTGGGGCCGATGATGGCGCGAATTTCGCCGCGCTTGATATCGAAGGAGACATCGGTAATGGCTTTGACGCCGCCGAAGGACAGCGAAACATTTTCCACCGCCAGCAGGGTTTCCTGGCGATGCTCCGGCGCGACGCGTTCGGACGGGCTCATGCCGCGCGCTCCTTGGCCTTTTGTTCCTCGCCGCGCCGTTCCTGCGCTTTGAGCGGGGGGAAGGTTTTCACGTCGCGGATTTTCAAACGCGCGGAAATGACTCCCGTGCGTCCATCCTCGAACGTGACCTGCGTCGAAATATCCTTCTCGATCGTTCCGTCGTAAAGCGCTGTGACCAGCGGCGCGTAACGTTCGGCGATAAAGCTGCGCCGCACCTTCTGCGTGCGCGTCAATTCGCCGTCGTCGGCGTCGAGCTCCTTATGCAGGATGAGGAAGCGTTTGATCTGCGCGCCGGCCATCCGCGGTTCGCCGGCCAGGATCGCATTCACGTCCTCGACATGTTTTTGCAGCATGTCGCCGACCGCCGGCAGCCCCGCCAGCTCCTGGTAAGAGGCGTAGGAGACATTGTGGCGCTCGGCCCAGTTGCCGACCGCCGTCAGGTCGATATTGAGCATCACCGTCGCGAAATCGCGGCCGTCGCCGAAGGCCACGGCCTCCTTGATGTTGGGGAAGAACTTCAGTTTGTTCTCGATATATTTGGGCGCGAACAAATCGCCCGAGCGCAATTTGCCGACGTCCTTGGCGCGGTCGATGATGCGCAATTGTCCGTCGGGCTCGAAGAAGCCGGCGTCGCCGGTCTTGACGTAGCCGTCGGCGGTCATGGCTTCGGCGGTCTTTTCCGGCTCCTTGTAATATTCGACGAACTGTCCCGGCGATTTGAACTGCACCTCGCCGTCGTCGGCGATGCGGATGTCGACATGGGGGGCCGGCGCGCCGACCGTTTCGGCGCGCACCGCGCCGTCGGCATGGCAGGTCACATAGAGGAAAGCCTCGGTCTGGCCATAGAGCTGCTTCAGATTGAGGCCGATCGAGCGATAGAAGGAAAACAGTTCCGAGCCGATCGCCTCGCCCGCCGTATAGGCGACGCGCACCCGCGAAAGTCCAAGCGTGTTTTTCAGCGGGCCATAAATGATCGCCTCGCCGAGAAGATAGTGCAGACGCGTCCAGAGCGAGGTCTTTTCGCGCTGGAGAATTTTCTCGCCGCATTGGCGCGCATGCGCCAGGAAATGATGAAACAGGGCGCGCTTCAGTCTTCCGGCGTCCTCCATGCGGATCATGATGCGCGTCAACTGCGCTTCGAACACGCGTGGCGGCGCGAAATAGAACGTCGGACCGATTTCCTTCAAATCCTGCGCGACGGTTTCCGGGCTTTCCGGACAGGCCATGCAAAATCCGGCGACCAGGCCCTGCGCGTAATTCATGTAATGGTCGCCGACCCAGGCGAGCGGCAGATAGGCGAGTTGCTCGTCCTTGTCGGTGAGATGGTCGAAAGCGACGGTGTCGCGCGCCGCCGCGACCGAGCGGCCGGCTGACAGCACGACGCCTTTGGAGCGCCCGGTCGTGCCGGACGTATAGAGCATGATCGAGGCGTCGTCGCCCCGGCCGGCGTCGATCAGCGCGTCGAGTTCGGCGGCTTTGGCGCGGTCCTCAAGCGTCTTGGCGCCGCGCGCCATCACGTCGGCGACGGACAGCAGCCTGGGATCGTCGTAATCGCGCAATCCCCTGTCTTCGTCGTAAAGGACATAAACGAGATTGTTCAGACGCGCCGCCGCCGACAAAATCTTGTCGACCTGTTCCTGATCCTGAGCGACGGCGATCTTCACGCCGGCGTTCTCGAGAACGAAGCCCAGTTCTTCGGCGATAGCGTCGGCGTAAACGGGCACCGGAACGGCGCGAAGAACCTGCGCCGCGGTGATCGACCAGTAATTGATCGGCCGGTTGGCGCCGACGACGGCGAGTCTATCGGCGCGCGCAAGCCCAAGGCCGCGCAAACCTTCCGCCAGCGCCAGCACATTGGCGTATGCTTCGGCCCAGCTCCACGTCCGCCAGACGCCGCGATCCTTGTGGCGGATGGCGGGACGATCGGGGCGCGCGCGCGCGTGCGCCCGCATCAGCTTGCCGAACGTGTCGGCGCGTGCTTCGTCGGCGTCCACAGCCGCGTTTCCTCTCCTTGAAGCGCCTTCAGGCGTCGTTTGTCCCATGCGCGCTGCTCAATTCAGGCATGTTTATTTTGCGTAGCTTGATCCCGACGCGCGTCATTTGCAACACGCGCCTTGACAGCAATCCGATCCTTTGATTGTTATATCTGCAACCTGCGCCTTGCCTCCCGCGTCTAGACTTTTGGCTAATCAGCGGCGACGGCTCTATCCCGCGCCGGGCGGATTTCTCTTTTCGTCAAATGGTTTGGCCGATTGTCCGGCGTCGTCCCGGCGTTCGGTCCGCCGCCAAATTCATGCGCCGTAGTTTTTCAGGCGCCGCAAATCGAGAACGCGAACGCCGTCGTTTTCTATACGGATGAGACTTTTTGCCTCAAGCGTTTTGAGCGCGCGGTTGGCCGCCTGCCGCGACAGGCCGGCGATCTGGCCCAATTCTTCCTGATTGATGTTGATTTGCGCGGCGGCTTTAGGGTTGAGCGTCGGATTGAGCAGCCAGGCGATGGAGCGCGCAACGCGCGCGTCGGCTTCCAGCAGGCGGTCGTGTTCGACGAGGGCGATAAACTGGCCGATACGCTCGTTGAACTGGCGCACCAGAAATCGATTGAAGGCGACGTCGTGTTCGAAAAGCCAGAAGAACGTTTGCTTGTTCAGCATCGCCAGCCGCGTTTCGCGCAAGACGACCAGATCGTATTGGCGCGCCTCGTCCTTAAGCAGCGAGCCCTCGCCGAACCACATGCTGTCGGACAGACCGGCGAAGGCGATGGCTTTGCCGCCGCGCGACACCGAACCCATCTTCAACAACCCTGTCGCCACGCCGCACCACGCGTCGAGGCGGTCGCCACGATGGCAAATATAGGCGCCTTGCGGATAAGTTTTCTCGATCACGCCGGCGCGCGCCCGCTCGAAGGCCTCGGGCGTCAGATCAAGCGACCAGATCGCGATATCGCGCATGCGTTCGGCGGAAATCGCCATGTTCAGCCTCAAATTTCTCCGGCCCAGCCTTATAGCGCTTTAATCGCGGCGCGTGGCCGCCGCTTTCGCTTTCCTCTTGCCGAACGGCCAAAGTTTTGAATAAGAATATGCGTTATTAACAATTAGCTAAAGCATATTGTCGAAAAACCGGCGCGCCTTTTGGTCAAGAAAAAGCGATGAAACAGAACGCTAGAGCAAATCACGGCGCACCCGGCAAATCTATTCGCGATCGGCGTCACAGCTTGAGTTCAGATACCGAATAACACGGGACGCGGCCACGACGATCGAGCCATCCGTCGTATTCATACGGTCGCCGGCGGGCAAGAGGAGAACGCATGTCGCAGATCAAGGTGGCGATTGTCCCGGTGACGCCTTTCCAGCAAAATTGCTCGATTTTGGTTTGTCTGACGACGCAAAAAGCCGCCGTGGTCGATCCGGGCGGCGATATTCCCTTGATTCTCAGGGCTATCGAGCAGCTTGGCGCCGATGTCGAAAAAATCCTGCTCACCCACGGCCATGTTGACCACGCCGGCGGCGCCGCCGAATTGGCCGAGGCGCTGAAGGTTGTCGTGGAGGGGCCGCACTTGGGCGACAAATTTTTGCTCGACAACCTGGAGCAGTCCGGACGGATGTTTGGTTTTTCGGCGCGCGACGTGGCGCCCGACCGCTGGTTGGCCCAGGGCGAAAGCGTCGCTTTTGGCGCACAGGAGCTGGACGTCCTGCATTGTCCCGGCCATACACCCGGCTCGGTGGTCTTCGTTCATAAAGGCATGAACTTCTGCATCGTCGGCGACGTGCTGTTTCGCGGCTCGGTTGGCCGCACCGATCTGCCGGGCGGCGACCACGCGACCTTGATCGCCTCGATCGAGACGAGATTGCTGACGCTCGATCCAAGCATGACCTTCATTCCCGGCCACGGGCCGACCGGCGTGATTGGCGAGGAAAAAGAGTCGAATCCCTTTCTGACCTGATCGGCGCGCCGTGTAGGGATCTCAGTCGATTGACCCATCGCATTGCTTCGCGCCGACGCCCGCTTTAGGACCTGTGGACACTTTCGATAGGCTGGGCGCGTCAGATCGAGGTATTGTTTTGCGACACGGCCTTATTCAAAAAGTCTCGCAACTTTTTGGGATCGCGCTCTAGCGTAACCGCCGCGATTTTGAAACAATCGGTATGGTTTTGACCAAATGGTCCAAGCAATTGTGTGGGCGGGTCGAAAGGCGCGGCCCAACGAAAGACAACGGGACAACCCGGCAGGAGTGCAAATGGGCTTGCGAAACATTCTCGTCCACCTCGATTCGAACGAGCGGACACAAGAGCGTCTGAAGCTGGCGGCATCGCTGGCGAAAGCGCATCAGGCGCGCCTCGTCGGGGTCTTTGCGCAACGGGCGAAACCCTACACGGTCGGCGTGGTGACGAATTGGCCGCCGGAAGACTATGTCGCCGCCGCCGCCGCCAGCCGCGCCGCTTTCGAAGAGGCGGCCAAATCGCTCGCCAAATCCGAATGGATCGATCTCCACCGCGGTTCGGATCCTGAAATCGTTCAACAGATCGGCGATCTGTCGCGACATTTCGATCTGATCATCCTCGGCCAGATCAAGCTGGAAGGCGAACAATTGACGCCGCCGGACATGATCGAGGAAATCATCGTCGAATCCGGCCGCCCGGTTCTCGTGGTGCCCTTTGTCGGCCACTACGATCATGTAGGCCAGCGCCCGCTGTTCGCCTGGACCGACACGGCCACCGCCGCGCGCGCTTTTTCGGGCGCTTTATCGCTGGTTTCGCCCGGGGCTGACGCCTTGGTCGTCGCCATCGCCAAGCCCGGGGAGGACCAAAAGCTCACGTATCAGAAACAGTCCCTCGATCTGGCGGTGGAGCATCTGGAGGCGCATGGGGTCGCCGGCAAATCCGAACAATTGCTGATTTCCGATATCGGCCTGATGGACACTTTGCTCAACCGCGCTTCCGATCATTACGCCGACCTTCTGGCGCTGGGAGCTTTCGGGGGCTCCGGCTATCCGCTGTTCTCGCGCGGCAGCGGCTCGCGCTTCATGCTCAAGCACATGACCTTGCCGATCCTGTTTTCGCACTGACAAAAAAATGGCCCCGCGCAAACGGGGCCATCAAGCGGATTTCACGGGGGGGAACGAAAAAACCGCTTAAGCGAAAAAGCCGCTTATTGGCAGACGCGAACGCGACGGCGGCCGATGGGATTTCCATCGACGTCATAGACCATGCGGCGTTCGATCCAGCAATCGCCGGCATAAGCGGGACGGTTCGATCCGGCGATCGCGGCGCCGAGCATCGCGCCGCCGACAACGCCCGCCGCAACAGGAGCGCCCCAGCCCCATCCGCCGCCGCGATAATATTGCGCCGAAGCGGGCGCCGTCGAGGCGAAGGTGGCGGCAAGGGACACCGCGGCGATCGCGCCGATCATCGACTTTCTGACAAGAAGGGACATGTTTCTCTCCATTTAGCGCCTGGCGGGACAACGCCCGCTGAACCTGGACCCACTCTGCCTATGCGCGGCTGAACGGTTGCTGAATGAATTACGCCGCGATCTTAAAATTTTTGGAAAGAAATGGATAGAAAATTCAGGGCGACAGGCGAAACCACTCAGTGAACCGCGCTGTCGGGTTCGTCTCGCCGCTCTAATCGCCAGAAAAAGAGGGCGAAATTTTGGCGTTATGCTCTCGCGTGCGCTCTAAGAAACCCGAATCAGCGCGAACATTTCCCCATTCGGCTCGCGGCATAGGCTCATCGGCAAGATTGGCCTGAATTCTTTTCATTTGCGACAAGAATGGTGGGCGCGACAGGGATCGAACCTGTGACCCCTACGATGTCAACGTAGGCGTTAATTATTTACCGCAGTTTTCTCGTGCTTCCCCAACTTAGATATGAGTTGATTTTTTCCTTGTGTTTCCTCGCTTTACCATTTACCTGTATCTTCCGAAGGCGGATGAAGTTTTCTCCAAATTGCTTCCCCGTGCTTCCCCCATGCTTCCCCGAGACGAAAGGGGCCTGCCATGCCGAAGCTCACCAAGCGCGTTGTCGACGCCCTCCAGCCCGACCAAACTGGCCGCGACCTATTCACCTGGGATAGCGAGTTGAAAGGCCTCGGCGTCCGCATGAAGCCATCGGGCGCGGCTTCCTACCTGATTCAGTACAGAACCGACCAGGGAAAGACCCGCCGCCTCGCTTTCGCCAAGGTTGCCGTCATCACTCCCGAAGAAGCCAGGGCGAAAGCCCGCAAGCTGCTGGCGGAAGTGGGCAACGGCGCGGACCCGTCCGCCGAACGTCACGCGAACCGCGAAGCCCTGACCGTCGCCGAACTATGCGACCAATACCTTGAGGCAGCGCGGGCAGGCCTTGTCACCACTCGCTTCAACAAGCCGAAGAAGGCTTCGACCGTCGCCATCGACGAAGGGCGCGTAGCGCGACACATCAAGCCCCTGATCGGCACTACCGTCGTCGGGAAATTGACGCGCGCGGCCGTTCAGAAAATGGCTGACGCCATCGCCGCCGGAAAGACCGCCGGCACTTTCAAGACCAAGGCGCGCGGCAAGGCCGTCGTCGAGGGAGGGACCGGCACGGCGGCGCGCGTCGTCGAACTGCTTGGCGGAATATGGACCTGGGCCGAAAAGCGCGGCCTCGCCTCAGGTGCCAATCCGGCGCGCGGCGTCCAAAAAATCAAAGGCGATGCGAAGGACCGCGTACTTTCGGCCGACGAACTGGCGGCGCTTGGAAAGGCGATGCGCGACAACGAGGCGCGCATTCCGGCAGCCGTCGCCGCCCTGCGCCTGATCGCGCTGACCGGCCTACGCCGCGAAGAGGCTTGCGGCCTCCGCTGGAGCGAGATTGACAAAGCTTCTTCCTGCCTCCGACTGGAAGCGACCAAAACAGGCCGCTCCATGCGCCCGGTCGGCAAAGGCGCATTCGATGGTCTGGACGCTATCGCGAACAAACTGGAGGACGACAAAAAGACGAAGGGGACTTTTGTTTTCCCGAATGCAAACGGAAAAGCCAGCGCGGACCTGAAAAAGGCGATTGCAGCCCTTTTCGACGCGGCGGACCTCAAAGACGCTCGCGCTCACGACTTGCGCCGCACCTTTGGCAGCATTGCCGCCGACGAAGGCTATGGCGACGCCTCAATCGGTGAGTTGCTGGGTCACGCCCGGCGAGGCGTGACGGAGCGCCACTACATCCGCCGGGCCGACGCCGCGTTGATCGCGGCGGCTGATCGCGTCTCCCAACGGATCTCCAAAGCTCTAACCGAACAGCAAGCCATCGTCGTCGAGTTGCGACCAGCGCATGAGAACACGGCCCGCATTTGAGCGGAAACTGCGATCAAGCACGCCGCGCGCTCGAACGATTTGCGCGCCGATCGCCGCCCCAACGCCGAATGCGATTTTGAATTCGCGCTTCTAGAGGCCGACACAGCGGAGACGAAATTGTCCGACGACGTTGATGATGATGATGATGATGATGATGAATATTCCCCAGAGATCGACGAAGCTCAATACCTTGTCGAGCAACTGCTAGCCTTCAATCCGCGGCAACGGTTGCGCGGGAAAAAGGGCGATGCGATCCGTGAGTTGGTTTTGTTTCGTGAACGGATTAAAGAATGGCCGTCACTTTCGTCGGCGGAAAAGCGCTCCATTGTCAACAGGCTATGGGTTTTGAATTCCGGCGAAGACTTAAGCGTTTCCAACGAGGCGATTCTTGGTCCCGGCCGCTTCTCCTGGCGCGAAAAAGGGCGGCCTTCAGGAAACTATATTGGTTGCTTTCCTGGCGATGACGAAATGATTCGAGAGGCTCTCATACTGAAAGACTCCGCGAACCTACCGCTTGGAACTGCCCTGCGTCGGGTTGTAGCTGCGCGTGCCAAAGGCGGATTTGCAATCGAGAGCGTCATCAGACGTCTGCGCCGGAGAATCAAGAAACGCACGTCTTAGCGCATATTTTTGTCCCTCGCTTGAACGGTAAATATCGGTAGATAGCTCAGCTGTTCCCGAATTAACCGGGGCTTTCTGTGAGGAACAGCAATGCACCTAACGCAATATTTGCGCCGCAAACCGGCAGGCGTATATCTCAAAGAACGATATGGCTTCGGCAGCGAAAAGACCCTCGCCAAGCTTGCCGTGACGGGTGGCGGCCCTGAAATTTTCTATGCAGGCGCGCGCCTCCCGCTGTACACGCCCGAAACCCTCGATGCTTGGGCTCAGTCCCGAATTAGCCCCCCGGTGCGCAGCACCTCCCAACGCAAGGCGGAGGCGGCTGAATAATGACCGTCAAAAAGATGAACCCGGCTCCGCTGGCGGCGGGCCGGGCTCGAAACTCGTCTGTTTGCTTGGCGGCTATGGACAAATTCGAGCATACCTCCGCAACCACTGAAATTCAACGCCGTCGCGCCTGCTGCTTCGCGCGCCGCTCCATTATCTTCGCAGTCCTCGCCGATGTGATTGCGGCGCTGGCTTTCGAGACGGAGGCCGCGCGATGAACAGCATCGGAATTGACCCTGGAATCAATGGCGCCGTCGTCGTCATCGGTCCGAACGGCAAGATAGTTGAAATCCATGACATGCCCACTCTCGCCGACGGCGCGAAGGGGCGCAGGGCGATCAACGCCCCGTTGCTGGCGTCAATTGTCTATAAGAGCCAAGCCGCTAAAGCCTTCGTAGAATTGGTGGGTCCAAGACCCGGCGAAGGGGCTGTCGGCGCATTCGGTTTTGGTCGTTCGCGTGGTGTCATCGAAGGTGTTCTCGCTGCGGCGGGAATTTCTCTCACGATGATCGCACCCCCGGTATGGAAGCGCGCGGCCGGCATCGCACCAGGAAAGGAAAACAAGGACAGCGCTCGCGCCGCAGCCATCGCCCGCTGGCCGGCCAACGCCGATCTGTTCGCTCGCAGGAAGGACATTGATCGCGCAGAAGCGGCATTGATCGGCCTTGCGGGAATTGCTCGGGAGGGCCGCCGATGACCATGAGCGCCGTTGCCCACCATGACGTGTCTATCCTGCTGCGCGGGGATTTGAGCACCAACGCGTCGACCGCTGCGCATTACTTCGACATGGCGTCGCAATACGCTCACCTCGGCGATATCGCCGGCACCCGCTACAGCCTAAAGTGTGGCGCGGCGCTGGTCCGCGCGGCAATCCACAGTTTCAATGAATTGGAGGAGCTCCATGCGCGGAAGGCAGAAGCCAGCGGGGCGACAACATGAGCGGCCTGACCTTAGACGACTTCGACGAAAGCTACGTCGGCGGCGAGCGGTTTTATGATCCGCCGCTACGACTGGCGTCATCAGACGGCGTCAACATGCCGACGAAGAAACCGCGCTTCATCCTCGAGCGGTTCGACAGCATCACGTTCGACACCGCCGAGGAATGGCTCGTAAAGCACATTTTCCCGCGCCAGGGTGTGGGTGTCCTCTATGGGCGCTCGCAAAGCCTGAAATCCTTCGTCCTTGCTCACATAGCCATGCGAATCGCCGCCGGCCTTGATGTCGCCGGCCGGCAGGTCAAAGCGACGGCGGTTATCTACATCGCCGCCGAGGGCGCATCAGGCCTGAGAAAGCGCAAGGTTGGCTTTGAGAGGGCCTGCCCGGATTTCCCGAAGGATGCGCCGTTCTATCTCATCGCTGCGTCGCCCAATCTCGGAATGGAAAGAGGCGACCTCGCCGAGTTGATCGCCGCGATTGAAGCGAGCGGCGTCACTCCCGGCCTGATCATCATCGACACGCTGGCGCAAACGCTCGGCTCCGGCGATGAGAACGGGACAGGGATGACGCAATTCATCGCCAACGCCAACGAACTCGCGCGGTATTTTGTGGCGCTCGTCCTCACCGCCCATCACGTCGGATTGGCCGACGATCAGCGCATGCGCGGACACTCGAGTCTCAACGGCGCGCTTGATGTCCAGATCCTTTGCGAGCGCGTGAAGGGCGCGCTGACGTCGACACTGACGCTGCAAAAGCTGAAGGACGAAGCCTCGGACCGGTCCTTCACCGTCAATCTGTCCCGCGTCGTAATCGGGCGCGACCAGGACGGCGACGAGATTTCCACCCTCGTTGTCGAGTCAATCGCTGAGCAAGAAGCGGCGGCGCAGAAGGGAACGTCAAAGCCGGTTCCGGCGTCCCTGCTCCTCCTCATGCAGATCGTTCAAGACGCCCTCGACGCCGAGGGGCTGGCGCTGAAGCCGTTCGGGCAAGATGGCCCCGCCGTGCGCGCGATATCGGACCGGGCAATCAGGGAACGTTATTACGCGAGGATCGCCGAAGAGGCACCCGAAGGCGAGCCCGCAAAAACGCTCGCCGACCGTCAACGCAAAGCCTTCAACCGGGCCGTGGAGGGTGCGCTTAAGCGGGCGGTCCTAGTCGCCGCCGACATGAAGGGGAAGCGACACATATGGCTCCCCTGATCATCGCTACCCGCGGGACATTCGGGACACATCTAAAGATGTGTGTCCCGTTTGTCCCGTTTTCGGGACATGGACAGCCGGGACAATTGTCCGGCTTGTCCCGATTGTCCCGCTTAGGGGGCGGGGGCGAGCGGCAGTCTTGCGGACCTATAAGGGGTGAACATGTCGCCTGAAAATTCAGGACGAAAACAGGGCGGTCGGTTTGCAAAAGGCCACTCCGGCAACCCCGAGGGGAAGCCGAAGGGCGCACGCCACAAGACGACCATGGCAGTTGAGCGGCTTTTAGACGGAGAGGCCGGAGCCTTGACCCGCAAAGCTATCGAACTGGCTTTAGCCGGCGACACAGTTGCGCTGCGTCTTTGTCTAGACCGCATTGTGCCAGCGCGAAAGGACCGGCCCGTTTTGTTCACTTTGCCGGAAATCTCCACCGCGGCCGACACGACCAAAGGAATGGCCGCGCTTCTCACCGGCGTCGCGGCCGGAAAAATCACGCCAGCCGAAGCAGAGACGATCGGTAGGCTGATCGAAGGTTTTGCCAAGGTCCTCGAAACGCGTGATTTCGAGGAACGTATCAATGCTATCGAACGAAGGATGGAGCGATGAATCGCATAAAAAAACGCCTTGAGGAGATAGAGGCGGCGTCAGAACTCTGGTTCGAGCAAAAGCGACGACGCTCGCGATAAATCTGCTGCAGATTTGGCCATGGTTGCTAGCCTAAACGAGTCAATATTTCAGAATTGGTGCTGGACGCGTCTCCTCGCTGGTCGTCCTTCGAACCGCGAAATTTATGACGCCGAAAAATCCGAAAATGACGCCGCCAAGTTAGCCAAATGGCAAGCACACCTTGAACTCGTTGACCGCCGACGAACGCGCGAAATATGACGCCGCGCCACCTATCGAAAAAGTAGGCCTATTTTATCTCTGGAAGGACGCGCGCACGTTCCGCCGCGATGGGCGCACAAAATAGGCCCGGTTTCGGCCCATGGCCAGGCAGCATTTATATCGCCATCCGCAATAAAACTTCCGCCTTGAGCGCGTCGGCAACGATGATCGGCGATGCGCCGGTGATGGTGCGCCGAACCGCTCGCCCCGGCCCTTTTTTGCGCATCAAAGGCAGACCGACAAATAACCGTGTTCCCTTCCCAAAAGCTCGTGCCAGAGGTCGCGCGACGACGCCTAGCCGATTGGGACAAGACGCATGAGGAATTGCGGGCATTGGTCGCGGTTCATTTGGAGCGGGAATGGACTCGCGCCGAGCATTTGCAGAATGCGCGCTTAGTGCGGCACATCGCCGTTTTATCGACCACGCTGCATGGCCATCATGAAAGCGACGCCCTCACACCCGACGAGCGGGCTTGGCTTGCGGCGCAGGGCGTCCCTGTGATCTGTTCGCCGCCAATATTTTCGCCGCAAACAGCAAAGAATCCTGGTGTGTTGCGGCACAGCCACAGCTGTTACGTGCTACGATTAATTTAATATTTTATTAGGAATTCCGGCGGACGGAAGAAATGTTTTCAAGATATTTGGCGTGGATCGCAATTTCTTGGTTATTTCTCATTGGGTTTAGTTCAGCCGGACACCCGCCATCAGCGCGATGGAAGCCCGTGAGTTTCTTGCAAACGGCACTGCGACGCAGGCAGATTTGGCGCGGCGGTTCAACGTGTCGCAAAGTACGATTTCGAGGCTGACGTGAAAGAGTTTGTTGTTTTCTATGCTTGGCAGAGCGACCGATCGGAAAGGTTCAATCGCTACCTTATACGCTTTGCGCTGAATTTGGCGGCGAAGAACATTTCCGCTGATCCCACCGTTGGCATTCGAGTACGCATCGATGCCGACACCGAAGGGGTGCATGGGCATTGCCCTGTCACCGAAACAATCTTGAAGAAGATCGCCGTTTGCGATGGTTTTGTACCCGATCTGACCTTTGTCGCTTCGACAGGAGCCGGCAAGCTCATCCCTAATCCAAACGTGATGCTCGAATACGGCTATGCGTTGGATGCCAGGTCGTATTCGGTCATGATTCCGGTCATGAACACGGCTTACGGCGCTGCGAAAGAACTCCCTTTCGACATGGGACATCTTCGCTTCCCGGTGAGATACGATCTGCCAGCCGCAGCGAAAAATGCAGAGCGCCGCGTTGTGAGGAAAGCGCTCACCGAGGAATTCGAGACGATCATACGCGGCATGATCGCCGAAGGTGTAGGCGCGGCCGACCGCACGCCATTTCCAGAAACCGCAGCAACGACATCAGCGGCTTTCTTCTTTTCGCGCAATGCGACGATCGCAGCGTTCGGCAGTCCCGGAGAACAAGAATATAAATTCGAGGGCGATAAGGCGGTCTATGTGCGCCTCTTCCCAAAGACGAGCGAAGGCCAGCCGAAAATAGGGCGGTCCGTGATTAGGGACCTTGTCCATCATAAAAGCTCGCTTGGCCCAATGTCTTACGCACTCACCGGCGTCGCGGCGTCGAACGATTTTGGTTGGGCGTGCATCGATCCTTCTGGGAAGACGACGACAAAGAACATTTGCCAGGCTTTTCCATCGGGAGAGCTTTGGGGCATCAGTTCGCAGGTTTTTGTGCAAACCCAGGTGAGGCACTTCGTCCGCCCCGATGAGAGCGCAACCGCCGTTGGGGCCATTGCCGTCGAGAAGCTTTGCACGCGCACGCTAGAGAACTTTGTCAAAGTTGCATCTACGGTGATGCAGCTTCGGCCGCCATTCGTCGTCGAGCTTGGAATTGTCGGGACGAAAGGGGTTTATATGGGAGCGCCGCACCCCGAATCCTCCAATGGGAGTTATTACGGTCCGATACGCGACAATTCATTGGTTCGACGTTACGACCTGGCGAAGACGGATCGCGCGGCGCAGCGGGAAATCCTACGCGACTTTTTCGATGAGCTGTATGATCTTGCCGAGGTTTCGCGGTCAGAGATTTTGACCGACGAACATGTGCATGCGAACGATATTCCGCGACGCACCTAGCTGAGTTCATATGAAAATATTCCTATAGATTTGGGATTCTACCATGCTGCTAGCTGAAGTGATTCCCGATCCTGACGTTGTGTGCGCCCTTGAGCCCTACGAGCTCGGCCTACGCATGTTGCCAGTCTTGGCGCAGTTCAAACCCCGGACACCGTTGTTCGACGCGTCGCAGCTCGGCCTTCGGTCGTTCTTGGACCTGACGGTCGGTCCCCCTCAGCAGCCTAGCAGCCACTACCCATCCGATCGGCACCGCGACATCGAACAGGCAATTCGAGAGGCATGGAGTTGGCTGGAAGGCGCAGCACTCCTTGTCACAAGCCCCCATTACAAAGACCCTGTACGGCAGTTGAGCCGTCGAGCGCGGCAGCTCGCGGCCGAGCCGAATCCGCAACAGGCCATAAGCGCAAACGCCAACTCCTCCATACCCTCTTGGCGGACGGAACGGGAGGAAATAGAAAAACATGGCGTTGGGACTGTAACGAAGTCGGGGCTGGGTTGAATTCGCGCCAGAGCGAACTCGGGGTGGAGCAAACTTGGGGCCAAGTTCACCCGGGTCGTTCAAAATGCTTGATAAGGTGCGCCGACCGTACATCTTTGAAGAAAGTGCATCTAAATGGTATTTTTATTAGCATTCATGCTGGCAGCGAGTTTTTTAAAGCTATATCTTGTTGCAGGACAAGATATTATAGCAATGCCATATGATTCGTTCCAATATCTTCAGATGGCCGATGCCTGGTATTGGGGAACTCCATTCAGTTTTGCCAGACGCCCTGGATTTCCACTTTTTCTTGCTGTTACATCGCTACCGGCTCTGCCGCTACGGTTGATATTTGAATTATTCTATCTTTTTGCGAGTGCACGCCTTGCTACGGCAATGGTAAATCTAGGCTTTCCGGGATGGGCTGCCGCGCTTGGTTTTGCTTTTACTATTATGGCGCCCTATTCTTTCATATGGTTTAACTTTGCTATGGTCGAATGCATGCTGTCGGCGACGCTTTTATGGGCGACGGCGGAATTTGCGTATCTTTTAGCATCAAAAGGCAGAAAATTCTGGATTCACAACGCAATCTTTTCTGTTTTGGTGCTGTTAGCGTGGTTCAGTCGATCTGAAACCGTGTTGTTGCTCGCCGCGGCGCTCGGCGCCGCGGCAGTTTTTTTCATCGGCGGCTTCCTTTTCCGAAAGCCTCAGGGTCCGGTCTTTTTCTTCTGTTTGCGCCTTTTTGGCCCTGCAATTGCACTTGTTTTCGTTGGCGGGGCGGCAATATCATCTTTGAATTATGTCTATTTCGGCCGTTTTTCGGCCCTCGAGGATCTCCGCGCTCCGGCCTATGTTCGCGCTTATGATGATTTGCAAGATATCAGCAGCAAAGACGTTTCGCGCTACGTTCCTGTTAACTCCGACCAAATGCAACAGGCAGCTATGGTTAGCCCGGCTTTTGCGGAGATTTATCCTTCGCTTAAGGGCGCTATTGGCGATAATTACCGCCGTATCTCGAAGAATGAAGCCGGCGTGGACGGTGAGATTGCGGGGGGGTGGCTGATGTGGGCGCTCGGTGAGTCCGTGGACGCTGCGGGTTATCACGGAGCTCGCGCAAAAGACGCTTTCTATTTGCGCGTCGCCAGAGAGATCGAAGCCGCAGCTGATGGGGGCAAGATCACGCTCATCCATTTTCCTCTATCTCTTGTGGATCCTCATTGGAGGGTTTGGGGACCATTTCTGCCAAACTCTATATTGTCGGTGGCAAACAGGCTTATTCCATACGAACGGCTTACCGCCCCGCGCCAAGGCGAGGTCGCTCCGGAGATCACACAAGAATTCGATCGTCGAGCTAATCGACGCGCTTCACTAATCATTCCGGGCGCACCGGATCCGCGTATCGGCCGCGTGGATGCAACGCTTTCTTTGTTGGGACGAAGCTACCGGCTGCTGATATTCGCGTTGTCCGGATTGGCGGCGTTGCTATTTTTCCTCGGCGGCTGGAAACGCCTTAGCCTTCAGGTAGGCGCCTTCCTGGCGCTGATTGGGATCCCCATCGTGGGTAGGGTCTGCCTAATCGCGCTGCTTGACGCTAGTTCTTATCCTACTGTTGGAATCGATCGTTATGTGATGCCGGCCTCGGTTTTAATTCCAGCCTTCGCTGTTAGCGTCCTAGCTTTGATTTTTCGTAATCGATCCGTAGAAGGATGCGACGAACGGTTTCCTGTCTCTATGGAAAGCAAAAATATTCCTTGATCTGCTCCAAATATAATTTGCCGGTATTTTCTCGATGTGGAATGGACTCAATGATTTCTCTCCCTCGTATCGCCGTTTTAATCCCCTGCTACAATGAAGAGATCGCAATTCCGCATGTGGTGCGCGATTTCAAATTGGCGATTCCGGACGCGATTATTTACGTTTACGATAATAACTCGAATGATCGCACAAGGGACGTCGCCGCCGAAGCGGGTGCGGTGGTCCGGACGGAGCAGCTTCAGGGAAAAGGCAATGTCATGCGCCGCATGTTCGCCGACATTGAAGCCGACGTTTACATCCTTGTCGACGGAGACAACACCTACCATGCGGCATCCGCTCCGGTTATGGTGCGGACTCTGGTGGAAGGCCAACTCGACATGGTGAACGGAAAGCGCCTAAGCGACATTCAGGCCGCTTACCGTCGCGGCCACCGCTTCGGCAACACGATTCTCACGGCTTTGGTCGCGACGATTTTCGGCAGGAGGTTCACCGACATGCTGTCCGGCTATCGCGTGTTTTCCCGTCGTTTCGTCAAAAGCTTCCCCGCGCTTTCGTCGGGTTTCGAGATCGAAACGGAGCTGACGGTCCATGCTTTGGAGCTTCGCATGCCAGCCACCGAAATCGATACGCCCTATCTGGACCGGCCGGAAGGGTCGGTAAGCAAGCTTCGCACCTACCGCGACGGATGGCGCATTCTCAAGACGATCCTGTTGCTGGTGAAGGAAGAGCGTCCGCTTCAGTTTTTCGGCTCCATCGCCAGCCTGCTCGGCCTGCTTTCTATCGGTTTGAGCATTCCGCTTTTCGTTACTTTCGCCGAAACCGGCCTTGTCCCGCGATTTCCCACTGCTGTTTTGGCGATGGGTTTGATGATGCTGGCCTTTCTCAGCCTTGCCGGAGGTTTGATCCTCGATACCGTGACGCTTGGACGCCGAGAGGCAAAACGCATTCGCTACTTGCAAATTCCCGCTCCAGGTCAGCATCCGTGAGCGGTTCAGCGAGATCATCGACGCGGGTTCAATTTTTTCGCTTTGCTCAGGTGGGGTTCGCCGGATTTTTGGTCGATTGGGGTTGCCTGACGCTTCTTCTCAGCCTTGGGGCGGCCTTTTTCATCGGACGCGGACTGTCGTATCTTTGTGCGGCGACCGCGACATGGGCGCTCAATCGTTTATGGACATTTCGTAGCGGCAATAAAACGATTTTGCGCGAATGGGCAAAGTTTCTGGCCGCCAACGCCGTTGGGGGGGCCGTAAATTACGGTTTTTCGGTCTTTCTGGCCGTTGAGGCGCCCGATTTTATCGGCAAATATCCGGTCGTCGCCGTCGCCGCTGGATCGCTTTCGGGCATGTTTATCAATTTTGCACTATCAAAGAAGTTCGTTTTCACTGCTTGATTGTGGCCGTGAAGCCCGAACGCGAAAGGCGTTGCCGTCTTCGCAATTAATATATGATAATACCCTTTATCATATGGTTTTAAGAGGGCGCGGAATGTACGATGGGCCTAATCCAGACATCGACTGGTACCTAAGGATCAGCCAAGCGCATCACGTGACGCCACGATGCCCGTTCACGTCAGTCGAGCGTTGCCCCCGATACTATCAAAGCCTTTCCTTGCTCGGCGAGGCTGGGAGCACGAAAATACCTGCAAAAGAAGATGAGCGCCTTAGGACGTTATGGGAAAAGTCCGATCTCTGGCCGGTAACAGGTGAGCAAGCAACCTCGCTATCAGGCGGAGAGCGCAAAACATCATTTTCTGAGTTTTGTCCCGAAGTTATCTATGATCGCTTTCGCATTTTTGCATCGGGTCTCTATGAGCACGTGGGTGAAATCGATAGGGACATTGCGCAGCAACGACTTAATAGGCAGGGAGTTTCCCCTACAGACTGGCGGTGGACATGGTGCGCTATTAAACCGATGCATTTCACAGAATGCCCTGTTTATTCCCCGCTCATGCACCGGAAGCCAAGCGAAGAAGAGATTTTGGAGCATGACCGTGCGTCCGCATCAGCGATTTTACCTGCTGCCGCTAGGGTTCTTGGCCGCAAGGTTTTTGTCGTCCACGGCCATGAAGGTGAGCCGCGAGAAGCCGTCGCTGGGTTCTTACGAAAAATCGAGTTCACGCCCGTCATTCTCCATGAGCAGTCGAACCAGGGCCGCACGATCGTTGAGAAATTCGAGGCTCATGCGGATGTCGATTTCGCCGTCGTCCTTTTAACGCCTGACGATGTTGGCGGACCGCAGGGCGGCAAACAGCAATCCCGCGCGCGCCAAAATGTCATTCTTGAGCTTGGCTATTTTATCGGGAAACTTGGCCGAAAAAACGTGTGTGCGATCAAGCACGGGGATCTTGAGATACCTTCGGACATCCTCGGCGTGGTGTGGACGGCATTTGATGCATACGGTGCATGGAAAAGCGCACTGGCCAGAGAGCTTGAGGGCGCGGGGCATGCCGTCGATTGGAATAGGGCCATGCGGCCATGACCGAGCTTGTCATCGTCGCCGATCGCGCCCCCGTCCTCATCGCGGCCGTCGGCGAGCGCGCCTCCTATCGCTTCCTCGAATTCTTCACGGCGCAAATCCGCAACCCGCACACGCGCCGCGCCTATGCGCGCGCCGCGCAGGAATTCTTCGCCTGGCTTGAGGCGCATGGCGTGACGACGCTCGCGGCGATCGAGAGCGTCCATGTCGCCGCCTATGTCGAGCAACTGCAAAAGGCGCGCTCGGCCCCGACCGCGAAACTGCGCCTAGCGGCGTTGAAGCATTTGTTCGACTGGCTCGTGATCGGCCAGATCCTGCCGACCAATCCGGCCGCCGCCGTGCGCGGGCCGCGCCATATCGTGCGGCGCGGCAAGACGCCGGTGCTCGATCCGGCCGAAGCGCGCCAGCTTTTGGACGCGATCGATGTTTCAACCGTGATAGGCCTGCGCGATCGCGCCTTGATCGGCCTGATGGTCTATTCGTTCGCGCGCATCGGCGCGGCGATCGGCATGCAGGTCGAGGACGTTTTTACGCAGAACCGCCGGCTGTGGGTGCGGCTGCACGAAAAGGGCGGCAAACAGCACGCCATGCCGTGCCACCACAATCTTGAAGCCTATCTGCACAACTATCTCGACGGCGCGGGGCTGGCGAACCAGCCGAAGGCGCTGGTGTTCCAGAGCTACAGCCGATCAACCGGCCAGCTGACCGGCAATCCCCTGCCCCAGGCCAACGCCTATGCGATGATCCAGCGACGCGCCAAGGCGGCCGGACTAAAGACGCGGGTAGGCAACCACACCTTTCGCGCCACCGGCGTCACTGCTTATCTGAAGAACGGCGGCACGCTTGAGAAAGCTGCGCAGATGGCCAACCATGCCTCGACGCGCACTACCCAGCTTTATGACCGGCGCACTGAGGAAGTGACACTTGATGAGGTGGAGCGCGTGCTGATTTAGACGATTCCGACCTCGCGATAAGGTCGGGGACGCTTACGGAGAGCAGTCGCTTTTTACTTCGGCCAAGGCAACGCTTTGTAAAAGGTGGCGACGCGGCCAAATGCCTCATTGAACGGCGGCAAGAGCCCCCGATTTCCAACTTCATGCTGTTCCATTCGGCGCGTGCGCGCTCGCTTACCTCTGGGTTGTCGAAGGAATCCGGCCCAATTTCTAAGGCGCGGTCGTCGGATTTGACAGTGAGCGCGCGCAAAACATTGGCGCACATATTCTGGTTCGGCTGATACAAATTCACCAGGTAATCAATATCGTACACGTCTTGGCGTCGGTTGCGATTGCGGACTGGTTGTTGCAACAGCGCGCGGAGTTTCTCGCCAATGATTTCTTCGATTTCGTAAGCCTGGATGGCCACCTCTGCGCCTTGGATTTGCAGGGAGGCGGGGTCAACCACAACGCTTTCCTTGAAAGAAATATCGACTTGGAGGACATGCGGGGATTTGTTGTCCTTGAGGCGAGCCTCAGCTGGCGTGCCGCGCTGGGCGTAGCCGATGCGGAGTTTAAGGGCCGGCGCGGTGAAGTCCTCGAACCCGTCGGAGCGCGTGTCAACGGCGGCGGCAAAATGTGCCAGATGGCGGCGTAAAAGTGTACCAGTCGGGTTGAGAGAAAAGGGCCGTAAAGCCCTGGAATTTGGCATTGCCGCGCGCATTGAGCCGCGCGGAGCGTAGCGAAGCGCGGCTCAATGCGCGCGGCGGCGATTTAGGGTTTGGGCTCAACGTCTCCTTCGCTGGTTGTTTTTGCGGCGAGGTTCGCCACATGGCCGGATCTGCGCTGGGTTTTCTTGCTGGCGGCGAGCCTGAAACTGTCGCCGTTCATTTCCAGGATGTGGACATGATGGGTCAGGCGATCGAGCAAGGCGCCGGTCAGCCGTTCCGAACCGAAGACCGAAGTCCATTCATCGAAGGGCAGATTGCTGGTCACCAGGGTGGCGCCGCGTTCGTAGCGTTGGCTGAAGACCTCGAAGAGCAACTCCGAACCGACCGCCGTGAACGGCACATAGCCCAATTCGTCGACGATCAGCAGCTTGACGGTGTTGAGGTGCTTTTGCAGCGCGCGCAACCGGCGTTCGTCGCGCGCTTCCATGAGTTCATGCACCAGGGCGGCGGCCGTCGTGAAGGCGACGCTGTGGCCCTTCTGGCAGGCGGCAAGCCCCAAGGCCAGGGCGATGTGAGTTTTTCCCGTGCCGGATGGCCCCAGTGCGATGCAATTTTGCCGCTTCTCGATCCATTCGCCGCGCGCCAACTCCAGCACCAGCGATTTGTTGAGCGACGGCTGGGCGACGAAGTCGAAAGTGTCGAGGCTCTTGACCTGAGAAAAGCGGGCCTGGCGAATCCGGCGCTCGACGTTGCGCCGTTCGCGGTCGATGCGTTCCAGTTCGCACAGACGAAGCAGATAGCGCGGGTAGTCGGCGCTGTCGCGCGCCGATTCCATCGCCACCTTCTCGTACTCGCGCGCAAAGGTGGGAAGCTTCAACGCCTTGAGATGATTGCCCAGCAGCACCTGCGGCGCGACGATCGTTGGGGAGGTCGGATCCTGCGGCGTCGTCATGGGGAAACTCCCGCGCTTGCCAGTCCTGGAGCGGCGTTGGCGAGAAGTCCGAGATAGGCGCTCGGATCTGTCGCGCCGACCGTGGCTGCTGGCAAATAAGGATAGAACGTCAGATCGAGCCGGACGGGCCGCTTCTCCAATTTGGCCAGCAGCAGCATTTTCACCGCGTCGAAGCTGATGGCGAAGACGCAGCGCCTCGGTCACAGCCTGTTCAACCTGATGCTGATGGAAGTCTTCCATCAATCGCAGCACCTGGATGAACTCGCGGCGCCCGGGATTGCCCATCCGCGCTTCCATCAGCCGGCGCAACCGATGAATGCATTCCCCAAGCGCCCAGCCGTCGAGCGGCGCCGCCTGGTCGAGCGCCTTGCTCTTGTGTTCCAGCAAAGCCAGATAATGCAGCGGGTTGTAAACAAAATCGGCCTTGTCGTAGCTGCGGACGTGGGTGGCGATCGTCTCGCCGCGGCAGGCGATCTCGACCCTGTCGACATATCCTTTCGCCAGGACCTCTTGATGGCCATAGCGCGTCGGAACCGAATAGTCGTTGCTGCGGTAACGCACCAGCGACAGGGAGGAAACGCGCGTGGCGATCTTGTGGCAGGCGTCATAGGGCGCAGCCGGCAAGTCCTTGAACGCGGCGAGGTCCGCCTGCATCCGCTCCGCGATCGTCGTGGTGTGGCCGCGCAACACCGCCGCCCGCCGCTTGACGCAGGCGTCGAGGAAGCGGGCGTTGAGCGCGGCAAAACTCTCCGCGACCGGCAGAGGCGTCATGAAATTGCGCCGGGCGTAACCGACCAACCCCTCCACCTTGCCCTTGTCGTTGCCTTTGCCCGGTCTGCCAAAGCGGTCGTTGAAGAGGTAATGGCTTTGAAGCTCCGCGAACATATGCGAGCGCAACCGCTGTCCGCCCTTGACGATCCGGGCGACCGCGAGCCGGGTGTTGTCGTATAAAATGGACTGCGGCATGCCGCCGAAAAACTCGAACGCCGCGACATGGCCATCGCAAAAAGCCTCCGCCGTTTCGGCGGGATAGGCTTTGACGAAGCAGCCGTCAGAGTGCGGCAGGTCCAAGCAAAGATAGTGGAAGCGGACCTTCTTGCCCGCGATATAGCCGTCCGCCTGGCCGAAATCCGCCTGGGCGTGGCCGGGACGATGGCTCAACGGCACGAACATCTCGCGGGCGCGCTGCATCGCCTGGGCGACATACTCGCGCACGATCGTGTATCCGCCGGAAAATCCTTCCTCGTCCCGCAGCCGGTCGAAAATCCGATGCGCGGTGTGGCGCTGCTTCTGATGAACGCTGCGATCATCGTCCAGAACCTTGTCGATCCACGCCATGTGTGGACCAAGCTTCTTGGAAGCAGGCCGTTCTCGCCGCTGATAGCCAGGCGGGATCAAAACTGGAGCATCTTTGAGATTGTGTTGCGATGAACGCCAAATCGCTTCGCCGCTTCCCGGCGGCTCATGCCGTCCGTCAAAACGGCGCATCTGATCTTCGCATAGAGTTCCACTGTGAAC
>CAVTNU010000010.1:0-179599 GCA_963736175.1 uncultured Alphaproteobacteria bacterium
CCCTTCTGGCCGGCGCTCATGGCGCCGACTTCCGCGCCGTCCCGCAGCAGGGCGGCGACGACCGCTTCGGCTTTCGCGCGTCGTAGCCGATGAATTCACTGGCGCCGACCTTGTCCTTGACGGCGAACCACACCGTTTCGGTCGCCGATTCGCCGAACCAGCCCAGGCCTTGCGGGCTTCGGCGCGTTGGCGCTCCATCGCCGCGTCGAAGGCGGTCTTGTCGACGCCGACATTGCGGCGCGCAACGCCTCCTGCGTCAGATCGAGCGGAAAGCCGTAAGTGTCATAGAGTTTGAAGGCGACGTCGCCGGACAGGTTGTCGCCGAGCGCAGATCGCGCGCCTCGTCGTCGAGCATCGCCAGACCGCGCGCCAGTGTGACGCGGAACCGCGTTTCCTCCAGCCGCAGCGTCTCTTCGATCAGCGTCTGGGCGCGCGTCAGTTCGGGATAGGCCGCGCCCATTTCGCGCACCAGCGCGGGACGAGGCGCACATCAGCGGATCGCGCGCGCCGAGCAACTGGGCGTGGCGCATGGCGCGCCGCATGATGCGGCGCAGGACGTAGCCGCGGCCCTCGTTGGCCGGCAGCACGCCGTCGGCGACAAGGAAGGACGAGGCGCGCAGATGGTCGGCGATGATGCGATGGCTGGCCTGCATCGGCCCGTCCGGATCGACGCCGGTCGTGTCGGCGACGGCGCGGATGAGGGCGCGCATCAGATCGATGTCGTAATTGGAATGGACGCCCTGCATCATCGCGGCGATGCGTTCGAGACCCATGCCGGTGTCGATCGAGGGGCGGGGCAGGGGCGTGCGCTGGCCTGGGCCGATCTGCTCATATTGCATGAACACAAGGTTCCAGAACTCCAAGAAGCGGTCGCCGTCCTCGTCCGGGCTGCCGGGCGGGCCGCCACGCAAGCTCTCGCCCTGATCGTAGAATATCTCCGAACAGGGGCCGCACGGCCGGTTTCGCCCATCGACCAGAAATTGTCGCTGGACGCGATGCGGATGATGCGATCGTCGGAAAAGCCGGCGATCTTCTTCCACAGGCCGAAGGCCTCGTCGTCGTCATGATAGACGGTGACGAGCAGGCGATCCCTGGGCAGGCCGAAATGCTTGACGATCAGCTCCCAGGCGAGCGCGATCGCCTGTTCCTTGAAATAATCGCCGAAGGAAAAATTCCCCAGCATTTCGAAGAAAGTGTGATGGCGCGCGGTATAGCCGACGTTGTCAAGGTCGTTGTGCTTGCCGCCGGCGCGCACGCATTTCTGCGACGAGGCGGCGCGCGTGTACGAACGCTTCTCCGCGCCGGTGAACAGGTTCTTGAACGGAACCATCCCGGCGTTGGTGAACATCAAGGTCGGATCGTTGCGCGGCACGAGCGAGGACGAGGGCACGACCTGATGGCCGTTTCTGGCGAAAAAATCGAGAAACGTCGACCGGATTTCGTTTACGCCGCTCATTGAATAGTCTCGATCCTCTACATCCCGGCGCTCATGTCCGGGCGCGTCTTGCCGCACCATCGCCTTGCCCTCCGATGGAGGTAGAGCTTTGGCGCGCAAATGGCTATGGCAGGCCATCGAATTTTTCTACCGGCGAGTCAAGCCGCTGTCGAGGGCGTGTCGACAGACGGGCATGATTTTCGCCGCTGTTGAGCCAGCGGGTGGGCAAAATGCGACGAATAGCGCGAAATTCCCCGCGACGACGGCAAAAAAAAGCGGATGGCGCGCTGGCCGGGGGACGTTCGGCGCGGCGGCCATCCGCCGCGCGTCAGGCGCGCGAGCAGTCGGGATATGGGCTTGCGGAAGCAAGGCTTGCGGAAACGAGGCGCCGTTCGGCTTGAATTCGAAAGGTCGCGAATAACGTTATGCTTTGCCGACCTTTTATCGAAATTGGGCGGCTTTCTGGCTTCGGCCGCCGACGAGCGGTCGCGAAACCGAAAAAATCACGCCTCGCCGTCTTCGCCAGGCTCGATCGTGTCGAGGATGCGTTCGGCGATCAGACCAGCGTTTTCGCGAATTGTCTGTTCGATCCGGGCGGCGGCTTCGGGATTGGCCTTCAGGAAAGCCTTGGCGTTTTCGCGTCCCTGGCCGAGCCGCTGGCTGTCGAAGGAGAACCAGGCTCCGGATTTTTCGACGACGCCGGCCTTGACGCCGAGATCGATCAATTCGCCGAATTTCGACACGCCTTCGCCATACATGATGTCGAATTCGACCTGCTTGAACGGCGGCGCGACCTTGTTCTTGACGACCTTGACGCGGGTCTGGTTGCCGATGACCTCCTCGCGATCCTTGATGGCGCCGATGCGGCGGATGTCGAGGCGCACGGAGGCGTAGAATTTCAGAGCGTTGCCGCCTGTCGTGGTTTCGGGCGAGCCGTACATGACGCCGATCTTCATGCGGATCTGATTGATGAAGATGACCATGCAGTTGGATTTGGAGATCGAGGCGGTCAGCTTGCGCAGCGCCTGACTTATCAGGCGGGCTTGCAAGCCGGGCTGCACGTCGCCCATCTCGCCTTCGATTTCGGCGCGGGGAACCAGCGCGGCGACCGAATTGACGACCAGAACGTCGACGGCGCCGGAGCGCACCAGCGTATCGGTGATCTCGAGCGCCTGTTCGCCGGTGTCGGGCTGGGAGATCAGAAGATCGTCGAGAACGACGCCGAGCTTGCGGGCGTAGACCGGATCAAGCGCGTGTTCGGCGTCGACGAAGGCGCAGACGCCGCCGTTTTTCTGGGATTCGGCGATCGTGTGCAGGGCGAGCGTGGTCTTGCCGGAGGATTCGGGGCCGTAAATCTCGATGACGCGACCGCGCGGCAGGCCGCCGACGCCCAAGGCGATGTCGAGCCCGAGCGAACCGGTGGAGATGGTCTCGATCTCGACGGGTTTCTGGTTCTTGCCGAGCCGCATGATCGAGCCTTTGCCGAAGGCGCGCTCGATCTGTGAGAGAGCGGCGTCGAGCGCCTTGGTCTTGTCCACGGAGGTTCCTTCCACGAGGCGGAGATTTGCTTGCGACACGGGCTCGATCCTTCTGGCATTTTTGCGGGGGGAGACGCAATTGTTTCCGGTTTTCTCAACGTACCCGATTTGTTCTCAAAGGCAAGTTCTTTTTTTGTTCTTTTTTGAGGTATGGCGAAACCGCGAAAAAATATCACTTCTTTGACGGGTAGATAAGGCTGACTTTATTATTCGGTCGAAGGGCGTGTGCCGAATTAATCCGTTATTGGCGCGCGCTATTGCAGGGATTGCCGCGAAATTGAATCGGTGCTTGATTGCGCTCGACCTGTGAGTGTCCGTCCGAAAAGAAGTTGAATCGCATGAGTCGGATGTGATTCATGGAAGGTAGCCTGATTCTGGAGGGGCTGCCGATGTGGACGAGCGAGAACCGCGCGCAATATAACCGCGACAAGTTGCGTTATCCCAGCGACCTGACCGACGCCGAATGGGAGCATATCGCGTCGTTGATACCGCCGGCCAAGCGCGGCGGGCGCAAGCGCACCGTCGATGTGCGTGAAGTCGTCAACGGCCTGATGTACGTGCTGAGCACGGGCTGCCAATGGCGATACGTGCCGAAGGATTTGCCGCCGCGCAGCACGCTGTTCGATTATTTCGATCTGTGGACGTGGAACGGCACGCTCGATCGCATCCACCACGCACTCTATGTGAAGTGTCGCGAGGCGATGGGGCGCGAAGCCAGCCCGACAGCTTGCGTGATCGACAGCCAGAGCGTCAAAAGCGCCGAAAAAGGGGGCGCTGCATCGATCCGAATGGCTACGACGCGGGGAAAAAGATCAAGGGCAAGAAGCGCCATATCCTCGTCGACACTTTAGGATTGCTGCTGCACGCGATTGTTCATCCCGCCGATATTCAGGACCGCGACGGCGGCAAATTGGTGTTGGCGACAATGTTCGGACTGCACCCATTCCTGCGCAAACTCTTCGCCGACGGCGGCTATCAAGGCCCAAAGTTCCGGGCGGCGCAAAAGAAGATTTTGCCGCTCCTGGTCACCGAGATCGTCAAGCGCTCCGATCAGGCGCAGGGTTTCGAGGTCCTCCCGCGCAGATGGGTGGTCGAGCGAACCTTCGCCTGGCTCGGAAGATGCCGCAGATTGGCGAAGGACTTCGAAAACCTGACGCGAAACGCCTTGGCGTTCATCCGCCTCGCGTCAATCCGCTTGATGATGCGAAAGCTATGTTTAAGCTCTTAAACTTCGCGGACAGACTCTAAGTGTCCGTCCGAAAAGAAGTTGAATCGCATGAGTCGGATGTGATTCATGGAAGGTAGCCTGATTCTGGAGGGGCTGCCGATGTGGACGAGCGAGAACCGCGCGCAATATAACCGCGACAAGTTGCGTTATCCCAGCGACCTGACCGACGCCGAATGGGAGCATATCGCGTCGTTGATACCGCCGGCCAAGCGCGGCGGGCGCAAGCGCACCGTCGATGTGCGTGAAGTCGTCAACGGCCTGATGTACGTGCTGAGCACGGGCTGCCAATGGCGATACGTGCCGAAGGATTTGCCGCCGCGCAGCACGCTGTTCGATTATTTCGATCTGTGGACGTGGAACGGCACGCTCGATCGCATCCACCACGCACTCTATGTGAAGTGTCGCGAGGCGATGGGGCGCGAAGCCAGCCCGACAGCTTGCGTGATCGACAGCCAGAGCGTCAAAAGCGCCGAAAAAGGGGGCGCTGCATCGATCCGAATGGCTACGACGCGGGGAAAAAGATCAAGGGCAAGAAGCGCCATATCCTCGTCGACACTTTAGGATTGCTGCTGCACGCGATTGTTCATCCCGCCGATATTCAGGACCGCGACGGCGGCAAATTGGTGTTGGCGACAATGTTCGGACTGCACCCATTCCTGCGCAAACTCTTCGCCGACGGCGGCTATCAAGGCCCAAAGTTCCGGGCGGCGCAAAAGAAGATTTTGCCGCTCCTGGTCACCGAGATCGTCAAGCGCTCCGATCAGGCGCAGGGTTTCGAGGTCCTCCCGCGCAGATGGGTGGTCGAGCGAACCTTCGCCTGGCTCGGAAGATGCCGCAGATTGGCGAAGGACTTCGAAAACCTGACGCGAAACGCCTTGGCGTTCATCCGCCTCGCGTCAATCCGCTTGATGATGCGAAAGCTATGTTTAAGCTCTTAAACTTCGCGGACAGACTCTTAGATCGGCGGCTTCATTTTCGTCATAATACCAACAAGACTGGCGCTGCAATCGTCGTTGGCTCGGAACGGTCAGTAAACGTCCTCAATATTTCTTGGCGCGGCGCCAAAATAACCAACTTGACTTACGAAGACGTTGGAAAAAAGTTAGCGCTATTGGTATCTGACGAGCAACTTGAGGGCACCGTCGTTTGGACCCGCGACGGCGTAGGGGGGATTTGTTTTGATCTGCCCATTTCATCAGGTTTGGTTGAAAATTTGGCGGCCAGTTGACAATTCGCGTCGGTTTCGAAGCGCAATTACCATCGCCAAACAGCCGTTTAAGTCGCTGCGTGGCAACGTCGGAATGATCATGCCAATACACAATCAATGGCGGACAGAATGAAAAGCGACGCCTTCGATACACTCACAGGTCACTTGGATCGTGCGGCCATTGAGCTATCATTTGTTCTGCTTGAAGTTTCAATGAAAAGCGCAACGCAGCCAAGCGATTTGGATCGAGAGTTGACCGGTTTGGTTGTGCAATGCAAACGCTTGATCGAGCGCGCGAGGAATATCGCTCCGGCGGAAATGATCAAAATGAGCGAGACCATCGTTTGACGAAATTTCGTCGTTCGCAAGACGGCAAGTAACAATTTGCCGCATCTGACGATTTTTTGGAGTGAGCCGCTTTCCGCTTTGGCCGGAGACGTATTTGTTAAATACGACGGCCGAAGACCGTTCGGAAGCGCGGGGTATCGGCGATATCGGGTTCGTGGATTATCTTCGACGCCCTCCGAATTGACCAAAAGGCTCGCGCTCGCCAAAGCCGCACGCAACTTCAACTGGAACGTTGGCGAAGAATATCGGTTGCAGCTCGTCGAAATGCGAGTGCGCTGTTTCACGCCAATCGCGCGCGAGCCCTGTTTCAAATTGGCGCGCGCCTTCGGCCAATCGTTTGTTGAAATGTAGGCGGGCAAGATAGCCTTTGATCAGGCGCCGAACGTTGACCCCACGTGCTCAAAAAAAGGCTAGTTTTTAACCCGCTCGCGCCGCGCCGACGAGCGTCGGCGTTGGACGCCGAGTGGCGTTTCATCGCACGCGCAATTTGCCGAGGCGGAACTCCATCCTTCGAAAAATCGAGACGAAAGCGCCGGGTCTCAGCCGGGCGGGGGCGCGACGGGAGCCGGCGCCGGCGGCTTGGGGCTGACCTTGGCCTTCGTCTTGATTTTCTTTTGGTTCTCGGGCGTTACGTTCGCCGCCACCGGCGTTTGCGCGGGCGGCTGCGCGGCCTGCGCCGGTGGAGCGGCCTGCGTGTTGTCGTCGGGGTCGAGCATCCGGTTGATAAGGCCGCGCATCGGCTTCGGAGGTTGGGCGTCTTCCTTTTCCGCGGCGGCGCGATCGCCCGGATTGAAAAAGCGGTTGAGAAGGCCCGTTTGATACAGTTGCTCCTGCGCGCGCGCCGGCGCGTCAAGCGCGAGCAACGCGCCGCCTACCGCCAGGGAACACAGGAGACGGGCGCGGATAATTCCCGCTGCGCCGGAACATTTGGTCAGTTTCGCCAAGGCCATGCGATATCCTCGATTTTTAAGCCCCGTGGAGAGCTTCCCAGCCGGCTCTGGCGGTGGTCCGGTGAAATTGGCGTCTTCGCCCCATCGCCGCGGCGTTTTTGACCCGCGAAGTCGCGAATGAGTCATATATCAACGGGACAACGCCGGCAAACCTGGGACGGCGCGGCGTTCTCGAGAAAGGATGCTAGTGGATCGAATCTAACGCTTGATGCCCGCGCCTGACGGCGGCGATGATTTTGTCTGGATCGGCGGTCCAGTGGAACGGCTTCGATTGCTGATTATGCTCTTCCAGGAAGCGATTGATGGCGGCCTGAAGATCGGTGATCGAACGAAACACGCCGCGCTTCAGTCTTCGCTTGGTGAGAATGGCGAAAAAGCCTTCGACGGCGTTCATCCATGACGCTGAGGTGGGCGTGAAGTGGAAGGTCCAGCGCGGATGCCGATCCAGCCATTGGCGCACCTTGGGATGCTTATGAGCGGCGTAATTGTCGAGGATCACGTGGATAACCTTGCCGGCCGGGACTTCGGCCTCGATAGCGTTGAGAAAGCGGATGAACTCCTGGTGGCGATGGCGCTGCATGTTGCGGCCGATCACCGTGCCGTCGAGAACGTTCAGCGCGGCGAACAACGTCGTCGTGCCGTGCCGTTTGTAATCGTGGGTCATGGTTCCGGCGCGACCCCTTTTCAAAGGCAGGCCCGGTTGGGTGCGGTCGAGTGCTTGAATCTGGCTTTTCTCATCGACCGACAGGACAATCGCATGTGCCGGCGGATCGACGTACAGCCCGACGACGTCGCGCAGTTTGTCGACGAACTTCGGGTCGTTGGAGAGTTTGAACTGGCGAACACGATGCGGCTGGAGGCCATGGGAGCGCCAGATGCGCTGAACCGAACTGACCGAAACGCCAACGGCCTTGGCCATCATCGCGCCGGTCCAGTGCGTTGTTTCGCCGGGCGGATCCGTGAGCGTCAAAGCGACGATCTTTTCGGCGACGTCAGCGCCGAGCGGCTCAATGCGGGAGGGCCGCGTCTTGTCACGGAGGAGTCCGTCGAAACCTTCCTCCATGAACCGCTCCTGCCACCGCCAGACGCAAGTCTTGGACTTGCCGGTTCGCCGCATGATTTCGCTCGTGCCGACCGCATCGGCGCTGAGCAAGATGATTTCCGCCCGCCAGGCATGCTTTTGGGCAGTGTTCCGATCCCGGACCAAGGTTTCAAGCCGACGACGATCCGACGTGGATACTGTGATGGAAATTCCCGTGCGCATCGCGCAAACTCGCACGCGCCGCAACAAACGGGAATCCAGAAAAGGACTCTTCCGTCAGATTTTATCCACTAGAATACATACCGAACGAGATTGATGCGCCGGTTCGCTCGGCGATATCGGGGTCCGATTTTTCGGCGGCGCATAGGGTGAAGCGAGGTTCGGTCAATTGGCTCATCGCGATAAATTCGGACGAACGACATTTGGGCGCAAATGGGTGCGGCGCGACGATTCAGATGCGCCGCCGGCGCGGTTGCCGATCGCGCTTCCGCTTAAAATTCGCCGATCGGCGGAATCCTTCGCGATCGACGACGCCGCCGGTCGCACGGTCTCATACGTATATTTCGAGGATGAAGAGTCGCGGCGACAGCAGACGAGGCGGTTTACCGAGGTCGAAGCGCGCGAAATCGCGCAAATGATCGCCCGCCTGTTGACGGATGTCGAAGACGACGTCGGGGAAGCCGCCGGCTCATCGATTCCGCTGGACGATTTGAACGCCGAGAACGACGAATAGCGGCGTCCATCCACGATTCACAACGCGATCCGATCAAGACGCGCGAATGCTTTGATTGATGTGCTCAATTCATCGCCGCGCAGGCGCCGGGCGCCGGACTTGTCATCGCCGCCGGCAAGGAGAACGACATGCGCTTCAATTCTTCGAAACGCACGGGACGCCACGCCTGGAAAAGGCGCTTGGCCTCGTTCAACTGGTCTGACGTCATGTTTGGCTCGATCCGTGCGCGAATTTGCGAATTATTGTGAAACGGGCTTCGCGCGGCGACCCGCAGCCACAAATCCGCCTGAACGAGATCGACAGCGAGCGCGGCGCCTCGATTGTCCCTTTCGCCCAAAGCGAAGGTCAGGGCCAGTTTTTCCTGCGCCTGACCGTCGTCCAAAAGGGCGGCGCGCAAAAGCCAGCAATAACCCTCGACGAGGTTGCGCTCGGCCATTGCCGCGTTGATGGACATATGACCGAGGTTGCTTATGGCGCTGATGTCGCCATGGCGCGCCGACATCGCCAGCCACTTCATCGCTTCGGGCCTGTTCGCCGGAATATGAGGCGCTCCGTTCAGATAAAGATCGAATAGCTCTTTCTCCGCTTCGGCCGAGCCTCTTTCGGCGGCGCGGGTCAAAAGCGCGACGCCCTGAACCGGATCCTGCTTCACGCCGCGGCCGGCGATGATCATGGGCGCGAGGGCGCGCATGGACTCGAAGTCGCCAGCTTCCGCCTGCGGCTTCAGGGCTTCGGCGATCTTGCTTTCGTCGACTTCGACGGCTTCGCCGGCGCGCTGTTGCCTCGCTATCCGACGCGCGGCGGCTGGCAAGCCTTGTTCGGCCGCGCGCACGACCCATTCCAGCCCCGCCGATTTGTCCTGAGGCAGGCCTTCGCCGGTCGATAAAAGGACGCCGAGATCATATTGCGCGGATCGATCGTTCAAAATCGCGTGTTCGATGATCTTTCGCAATTCGGGCGAATAGGGGCAGAACGACTGGATGTAACAATATCGCGCGCCTTTATCGTAAGTTTCCTTGATATTGCGCGGCGAATACTCGCCGTCGTCGGCCAAGGCAGCGTCAAGACCCGGCGTCAAAGCGATGGCCAGAGCCAAAAAGGCCATGCGTATCGTGTTTGATCCCATGGCGTTCGCCATCATTGTCCCCTCGTGAACCGCCCCAAGTTTGCCGGATATTTTCATATCGCGGCGACGCCGCGCTCAGCGGCCAAGCCGTTCTTTCTCCAGTGAGATGCAAAATTCAGGCGGCGCGGCTTCAAGTTTGAAAACCTTGTCTTCGCCGCTTGGTCTCAGGTGAACGCCTGCCCCATCGCAACCGCCATCGAAACGCACGTTGTCCTGCCGAACGATCAGTCCGTCACCGGTCGCCGGCTTGGCAAGGAAAATTGCGCCGCCGTCGCAATCGACCGGACAGTGCGCATTGCCTGAGGCGTCCGAACAATCGCCGCCCGCGCTGAGCATCTTTTTGTTGTGTCGGCGTCGAACATACAGCGACCATTGCGTTTGAACGCTTTCCAGGTATTCGCTCGCGCTCTCGCCGTTTTTGTAGTTGCCGACGACGTTGAGCGATAGAGCAATCTCGGCGGTCCGCTGCCGCGGGTGTTCGCGCAGATGCTTGGCGTCATAAAGACGCCGATAGCACGCTTGCGCGCCAGGAACGGGCGCCAGGATCTCTTTTATCGTCCACGTCAGGTCCGGCTGAGGTTTGTCTTTGGTCTGGGCGATCGCGGCTATCGGCGCGACGCCGAAAACCGCTAATAGGCTCAAACTCAGCGCATGGGTCGAAATGAGGTTCATTCAGCTTTTCCATCAACGGGAGGCGGGACGGGCGAGACAGCGAGCTGGCCACGCGCCTGTTAAGGGAATGCGATTGTCGTCGCGAGGGTCCCGCTCGCGTCACCTTTTCCTATATTTGCGGGCGTAGTCGCGCGCCGTCCTGGCGCGGCAGACAGCGGCGAAACCTTGATACAGTGTTCCTTCGTTTCGTTCCGCGATGTTGTCGCAGCGTTTCAACGCGCGTCTGTAGGCTTGTTTCGCGGCTGCGTCGGCCTTGTTCACGAACAGCGGCTCGCATTTGGCGAGCACGACGTCGGACAGCGCATTGTCGGCCGACGAGCCAAGCTGGCAAGCGGACAGGGTCTTGAACGCTTGCGCGCAGTCCGGCGCCTCGTTCAGCGCGGCTTCGACCGCGTTGGCGTAGCCGCCGGCTTTTTCCGCCTGCGCGTCGCTGATCGGGCAGGTTTCGGCCGCCGCCGCCATGCTCGCCGCAGGGGCGCTCAAGGCGGCGAGCGCGACGACCAGAACGGTCGATGTCGTAATTTTCGCCATGTTTCCCTCCGCCTCGCCGGTCGTCCATGCGCCGCCGTGTTTTTTGCGGCGACCAGCGCCTGTCAGATTAGCGGCGTCGGCGAAACTCCGAAAGTTTTCTTGCAAACATTTCGTCCAGACGTCCTTTGCGCGTCAAAGGTCGAGCGTCAGGCATCTCGCGGCGCCGCCCGCCTTGATAAACTCGCCGAGCGGCGTCGCCACCGGGATTAAATTCGCATGTTTCAAACGCTCTTGCAGGGCGGGAGAGGCGTCGTTGAGGACGACCAGATCGTCGAGCGCCACGGCGTTGCAGCAGAATTTCAGCGCATCGTCCGCGTCGACGGCGATACGTCGGTTTTCCGGGACGAAGGTCTCGATCGCGACGCGCGATTGCTCGTCGAAGGCGCCGGGGAAGTACATGAGAAAGCCGTCAGGCAGCGGGCACAGGCAGGTGTCGAGATGATAGAAGCGCGGGTCGACCAGCGTCAGCGCCACGGCGCGGGTGAGGAACAGCGCCTGCAACAGCGCCGCGACGCTTTGGTCCGAGCGAAAACCGTGGCCGACCCAGAAAATCTCTCGCGCCGGATCGAACAAGGCGTCGCCGGCGCCTTCGAAAAAGACGTCGGCCGGCGGTTCGAGAATCGTGAAACCATTGGCTTCGAACCAAAGCCGATTGATCTTTTCCTCCCCCCGCCGCTCGGCGCGGCGAAAGCGGCTGAGAACGACCCGTTTGCCTTTGACGAGGCCGGCGTTGGCGGTGAAGACGAGATCGGGCAGGCCGCCCTGCGGCGGCAACAGCACGACGGAGGCGCGGCGCTCGATGGTTTCCTTGAGCTGCGTCCATTGCGCGAGCGCCCGTTCGGCGTCGGTTTTGGCGTATTGGCCCTCCATCCACGGATTGATGACATAGGCCACCTCGAAATGATCGGGTCGACACATCAAGATCCGCTTCAGGGGCGTCGACTGAAACATCGTTCACGCCGTTCGAGTTTTTCGGTTGAACCAAAACCGCAGACGCGCCGAGCGCTTAAGCGGAGTCGGCGTCAAACGCGCCATCGGCGCGCGCCGCATCCGCTCGTCCAAACTCAATCGTGATGGTGGTGGCGGCGATGACGTCGATTCGGCGCCGTGACATGGGCGACGACGACGCCCGCGCCCGCGCCGACGACGGCGCCGACCGGGCCGGCGACCAGAGCGCCGCCAACTCCGCCGACGCCGGCGCCCGCTATCTCGCGTTTGGTTGTGCAGCCGGCCAGTGCCAAGACGGCGAGACCGACAATCAGAAGTCTCTTCGGGAAAACCGTATTCATCTTCGCGCCCCCCGCGATGTCGTCGAAATCGAGCGGCCATGTCGACGCCGCGCCTCATTTTATGCGGGCAAGAATATGGCCGTAATAAGCTCGCTCAAGCCGGGGGCGCGCGTTCGACCGGGCGTGCTCCTCACCCCATATTGGCCTTCACCGTTTCGATCAGCTGTTTCAGCGTGAACGGCTTGGGCAGGAAGCCGAAATCCTCGCCCTCGGGCAGGTTTTTGGCGAAGGCGTCCTCGGCGTAGCCGGAGACGAAGATCACCTTGCATTTCAGGCCGCGCTTGCGCAATTCGCCGAACATGGTGGGGCCGTCCATTTCAGGCATCACCACGTCGGAGACGACGAGGTCGATCTTGCCTTTCGCCTCGTCGACGACGCTCAGGGCCTCCACGCCCGAGGCTGCCTCCAGCACGGTATAGCCGCGCGAGGCGAGGGCGCGCGCGCCGAAGGCCCGCACCGCCTCTTCGTCCTCGACGAGTAGAACGACGCCATGGCCGGTCAGGTCCGCCGCCGCTTTCGGCGCTTCGGCCTTGGGCGCTTCGCTCGCTTCGTCGGCGATATGGCGGGGCAGGAAGATACGGAACGTCGTCCCGCGCCCCACTTCGGAATCGCAGAAGACGAAGCCGCCGGTCTGCTTGACGATGCCGTAGACCATCGACAGGCCGAGGCCGGTGCCCTTGCCGACTTCCTTGGTGGTGAAGAAGGGCTCGAAAATCTTCTCGCGCACCTCGGCGGGGATGCCCGAGCCGTTGTCCTCGACCTCGACGATGACGTAATCGGCCGGCGCCAGCAGCTTTTCGCCATAGGCGGCGCATTCGGCTGCGGCGACGTTGCGCGTGCGCAGGTGGATCTTGCCGCCCTGGGGCATGGCGTCGCGGGCGTTGACGATCAGATTGACGACGACCTGTTCGAACTGGTTGAGATCGGCCTTGACCCGCCACAGATCGCGGCCCTGCTTGAGATCGACCTCGATCTTTTCGCCGACCAGCCTTTTGGCCAGCATCTGCAGGTCCGACAACACGTCGCCGAGCTGCAGGACCTGCGGACGCAGCGTCTGGCGGCGCGAGAAGGCCAGCAGCTGGCGCACCAGGCCGGCGGCGCGGTTGGCGTTCTGCTTGATCTGCATGATGTCCTGAAAGGACGGATCGGTCGGCCGGTGATTGGCCAAAAGCAGATCGGAATAACCGATAATGGCGGTCAGCACGTTGTTGAAGTCATGCGCCACGCCGCCCGCCAATTGGCCGATCGCCTGCATTTTTTGCGATTGGTGCAATTGTTCTTCGCGGTTGCGCTCTTCGGTCGTGTCGAGGGCGTAGACCACAGCCCCCTGTTCTTTGGCTTCTTCGTTGGGCGCGACGAACAGGCGGGCCGAGCGCGCCGCGCCTTCGAGCGCGGCGTCGATCGGGGCCGCGTCGTCGCGGCCTTGCGCGGCGACGCCGATGGCGGCCAGAAGAGCCGGACGATGGGCCTCGACGAGGCCGTTGAGAATGCTGCGGGAGCCGCCCTTCGGACTGAGCAGGGCGCCGGGCAGCAGGCGCGCGAACGCCGCGTTCGAGCGCAGGATCGCGCCGGATTTGTCGACCGTGGCGATGGCCATCGGCGTCGAGTTGAAGAAGCGGGCGAAACGCACCTCCGCCGCGCGCGCTTCCTCGGCCGGCTCCTCGCCCGGCGCGCGATTGAGCACCAGCGTGCGCGAGGCGCCCGGCGTTCCGTCATGGGCGAAGGCGATGCGATGGAGCAGGCGCACCGGCAGGCGCAGCCCGTCGCGCCGGCGCATGTCGAGATCGATCTGTTCGGTGCGCACCTCGCTGGCCCCGCCGCTCGGGGCGAGCAGGAGCGCGGCGTTGTTGCCGACGATGATGTCGCGTAGCGCCAGCCCGCCGGAGCCGACCTGCGCCAGATCGTAGTCGAGCCAACCGGCCAGGGTGAGGTTCATATAGGAGATCTGACCATTCGGATTGGTCGAGAAGAAGCCGGCGGGCGCGTGGTCGAGAAAATCGATGGTGCGCTGCAATTCCTGAAAGACGTTTTCGTGCCGCACGCGTTCGCGCGTCACGTCCGAGACGGTCCATAGCGCGGCGCGTTTCGCGTCGGGGCAGTCGATCGGGCGAACCCTGATGCGATACCAGCCGACCTCCCCTTCGCCGAGGAGGGGCGGGGTGAGACGCAGTTCTTCAGCGCCGCGCTTGCCTTCGCGCGCCGCCTGCGCCAGACGGTAGATCGCCTCGGAGACCTCCGGCGCGCCGGAAAACAGCCGGTCGACGGTGCGCGGGCCCGATGCGTCCGCCTCGCCGGACAGCGTCATGTAGGTTTCGTTGGCGTAAATGATGCGCGAATCGCCGTCGGTGACGATCATGCCGTCTGGGCTGGTGTCGGAAATGGCCTTGGTGACGTCGTTGCGCGCGTTGGCGCCGCTCATCTGCAGGAAGCCCAACGCATAGGCGATCAGCGCGGAAATGCCGACCATGGCGAGCAGGGCCAGCAGCGCGAGAATAAGCTTGTTGGCTTCCTCGCGCGGCATAAGAGAGAACGCCGCCATCGCGCCGACGAGAAAGACCGCCAGCGCCAGAATCAATCCGGGACTGCCGGCGCGCTCGGTTCGATCCAAGGATTGGGACATCGGCAGGTCGCTCATCGATTAACATCCGGCGCCGACGGCGGCGCGTCGACGCGATTCTTGGCCAAGGCGCTCATTGCTGCGCGCAATGACGCCGATTCGGCGGCGTCGAGCCTATTATAGACCGGCTGTCTTAACCATATGGGGCAGGATGATCGCCTCGACGGCGCTTGGCAATTGAGCGGTCGAGTCATACAAGACAAAAAAGGCCGCGCCAGGGCTTGTTAACCACTTATTAACCCCGTTAGAGCTTTGGGCGCTGTTTTCCTATATGTACAGGGCTAGTTGAGATCGAAGAGTCGGAGGCGGGCTGACCCATGCCCACGTTTTTGCAAGACAAGACTTTAGCCTGGATATTGGCGGGCTTGGCGCTGTTGGTCGCCGCCTATCTCATTTTGATGATCGTCAAGCTGGTCTTCGGTTTGCGCCGGCTGCCGCGCGGCGCGCGCGGTCGTCAGCAGCGCCTTGGCTTCGTTGAGACTTTCGCGCTCGACGGCGAGCGGCAGCTCGTTCTGGTGCGCCGCGACAATATCGAGCATCTGGTGATGATCGGCGGTCCTAACGATGTTCTGATCGAATCCTCGATCGTCAGGGTGGAGCCGCGCGAAAATCGGCCGCCGCGCGAAAAAGAGCCGCCGGTTTTGACAAGCGCCGGCGCGGCCGCGCCGGTTCCCACGTTGGCGCCGGCGCCGCCGGCCGCGAACCCGCCGGCTGTCGCGCCTGCTCCCGCCGCGCCTTATCCGAGCGCGCCTTATCCCAACACGCCGGCTCCGAGCGCGCCTTATCCGAGCGCGCCCGCTCCGGCTCCGGCCGCGCCGCCGAGCTTCACCGCGCGTCCGCAGCCGAAATTCGGCTCAACCGCCCCCGATTCCGTGGAGGGACGGCCAACTTCGCGCGTGCCGCCGCCGCCCGCCGCTTCGCGTTTTTCGGCGCGGCCGCCGCTGCCCCGCGGCAATGCGCCGTCCGCCGACGCGCCGTCGACGCTCGTGGAGGGGGAAAAGCCGCGGTTCGTCATGCCGACGTTCGTCAAGCGCAATCCGGTCGAAAATCCGCCTGACAATCCGTCGCATCCGAACGAAACGTCGCCCGTCAAGCCGGCCGATCCGCTGGATACGCTGGAAGAGGAAATGGCCAAGCTGCTTGGCCGGCCAGGGCCGAAATAGACCGCCGCCGCGCGCTAACGCGTCAAAAACCTCTCCGCCAATTGAAAAAGCCGGCTTTTAGCCGGCTTTTTCAATTGGAAGGCGCTCCATCCCGCCAAAGGGTGCGGTCAATCGTCGCGATAGACGCGCTCGCGCCGCTCATGACGCTCCTGCGCTTCGATCGACAGAGTCGCGATCGGGCGCGCGTCCAAACGCTTCAACGAAATGGGATCGCCTGTTTCCTCGCAATAACCGTAGGTTCCATCCTCTATGCGCCCCAACGCGGCGTCGATTTTGGCGATCAACTTGCGTTGCCGGTCGCGGGCGCGCAATTCGATGGCGCGGTCGGTTTCCGAGGAAGCGCGATCGGCGATATCGGCGTGATTTTCGTTTTCGCTTTGCAGGGCGACGAGCGTTTCGCGCGCCTCTTGCAAAATGTCGTCTTTCCATTTCAAGAGCTTGCGCCGGAAATAGTCTCTCTGGCGGTCGTTCATGAAGGGCTCGTCTTCGGACGGATGATAGGCGTCTGTAGCAGCAGCCGAAACCATGCTTTCGAATCTCCCCGACGAAAGTCGTGGCCCTTATATAGTTCGCGCGCGCGCCCGACAATCGCAACGGCGAACATAATTCGGGGTTGACGCCCGAAATCCGGCGTTCAGCGCGTCGGCGCGTTGGCCGGCTCGATGAGCATCGTGTCGGCGCGATTGGCGTTGGAGCAAATGCAGAGCCTCCAAGGCAGCGAATCATGTCCGCGCATCAGGCCGGCTGTCCAGAAAGTATCCTGACCATGATCGAACGTCTGCGCGCCGAAGCGCGGCGCGAAATCCTCGATATCTTCGTATTTTTTATTGCTTTTCATAAGCTTGATTATGATCGCGGCGGTTGCGTCAAAACCGCTCGCCAAACCTTCGCCAAATCGCCTGATGCTGGTCATAAAGTCGCCCCCGCTCTTTATCCACATGCATTGTAATTTTGTAAATTTTTCTTTCAAGAGGGTTAATACCGAATTAATAACTTTTTTTTCACGTAAAAATACGTAAGTTTCTGTCGCGCTTTTTTGCGCGGGCGCGCGTAGTCTCTTGAAATGCGCATTTCTTATGTTTATGTTTTGTTCTAATCTTGCGGGCTGAAGATCAAATGGCGGTCGGCGCGCGGATGGCCGCCGGTGGCTGAGGACGTTGAGGCCTTGTGTTTGTGCAACCCGCGCGTTTCCGGTCGATAAAGCCGTCGGCTTTTCGCGGAGCGGCGTCGAGTAAGGAGAGCGAGCGTGAACGGCATGTTCGAACAGAGCCAGGACTTTCTCGGTTTGGCCGCGCGTGAGGCGAAGGACGAGGTCCGCCGCCTGCTGGCGCGCATTGAGGTGAATATCAGCGGGCTCGCCGCCAAGGACGCCGCGGCGGGCTTCGACTTGCGGCGCATGGCGGTGGAGTTTCTCGCCAACGCCGGCGACGCGCCGGCGACGCGCGGCCGTCCTGGCGGTGAGAACATCATTCCGGTGGCGTCGCGCGAGTCGGTTGGCCGCAACGCCGGCGCGCCCGCCGTGCCGGAAAAATTCAACGAAATCGAGGCGATGATCATCGAGGTGCTGGAAGGGGAGGCCAGCGGCATGCATGTCGACGCCATCCACGAGCTGCTGCCGGAGCTCGGTTTTGAAATTACAAAAGGAAATTTATCTGTAAGATTACATCGTATGATCAAGACCGGACGCCTGATGTCGACGGCGCGCGGTTGTTACGCGCTGTCGACGATCGAGCGGGCGCGCCGTCATTCTGGCTGAGGCGCCACCGCGCATTCGACTGTCTGCAGTGTCAAATCGTTGTTAAACTTAACAGAACCTTTCCATAGCGGGATCGTCGGCGCGATGTAGAGTCATTCCAATCGGCGCCTTGCGTTAAGACGGCGCCATGCGAAATGGATGAGGAACATGCTCGAACGTCGACAACGGCGTCGCAACCGGACTTACCTCGGCGGCGTCATCGAAATTGGCGGCTTCTCAACCGTCGAGTGCTTGGTCCGCGATCTCAATGAAGACGGCGCGCGACTGGTTTGCCAACAGATTGTGACGGCGCCGGATACGTTCATTTTGCGGATCGCCAATCATGACGAGCGCCACTGCGCCGATCTGGTGTGGCGGGCGCGGGGCGAAATGGGCGTGCGCTTCGTCGAGGCTCGCGCCAGCGCGGCGATTGTGCCGTTCAAACCGCGCCAGCACTGAAGAGGCGTTGACAAAAAAAAGCGGGCCGTTCCGGGCCCGCTTCAATTTCGTCGCGAAAGCGCGAGGCTTACACCTCCATCGCCTTTTTCAGGTTTTCGTCGATCTTGTCGAGGAAGCCCGTGGTCGACAGCCATTTCTGGTCGGCGCCGACGAGCAGGGCGAGATCCTTGGTCATGAAACCCGATTCAACCGTGTCGACACAGACTTTTTCCAGCGTGAGCGCGAATTTCGCCAGTTCGGCGTTGTCGTCGAGCTTCGCCCGGTGGGCGAGGCCGCGCGTCCAGGCGAAGATCGAGGCGATCGAATTGGTCGAGGTTTCCTTGCCCTTCTGATGCTCGCGGTAATGCCGGGTGACGGTGCCGTGCGCGGCTTCCGCTTCCACGGTCTTGCCGTCCGGGGTCATCAGCACCGAGGTCATCAGGCCTAGCGAACCGAAACCCTGCGCCACCGTGTCGGACTGCACGTCGCCGTCGTAGTTCTTGCAGGCCCAGACATAATTGCCAGACCATTTCAGCGCCGAAGCGACCATGTCGTCGATCAGGCGATGCTCGTAGGTGATGTTGGCGGCGTCGAACTGGGCCTTGAACTCGGCTTCGAACACTTCCTGGAACAGATCCTTGAAGCGGCCGTCATAGGCTTTCAGAATGGTGTTCTTGGTCGACAGATAGACCGGCCATTTGCGCAGCAGGCCGTAGTTCAGCGAGGCGCGGGCGAAGTCGCGGATCGAGTCGTCGAGGTTGTACATCGACATGGCGACGCCGGGACCCGGATAATTGAACACTTCCTTTTCGATGATCGTTCCGTCCTCGCCCTCGAACTTGATGGTCAGACGGCCCTTGCCGGGCACCCGGAAATCGGTGGCGCGATATTGGTCGCCATAGGCGTGGCGGCCGACGACGATCGGCTGGGTCCAGCCGGGCACGAGACGCGGCACGTTCCGGCAGATGATCGGCTCGCGGAAAATGGTGCCGCCGAGGATGTTGCGGATGGTGCCGTTCGGCGATTTCCACATTTCCTTGAGGTTGAATTCCTTCACGCGGGCTTCGTCGGGCGTGATCGTCGCGCATTTGACGGCGACGCCGTATTTTTTGGTGGCTTCGGCCGAGTCGATGGTGATCTGGTCGTTGGTGGCGTCGCGGTTCTCGACCGAAAGGTCGTAATATTTGAGATCGATGTCGAGGTAGGGATGGATCAGCTTTTCCTTGATGAAATGCCAGATAATCCGGGTCATTTCGTCGCCATCCATTTCGACGACCGGATTGGCGACCTTGATCTTGCTCATGGGCTGACCTCTTCCCTCAAAAGTGTTCGACGGCGCGTCGGCGCGACAGGCGCCCGCGCAAGAAACGCGCCCGCCCTATAGCATCGGCAAAGGGGGGCGGGAAGTGCGGCTTTCGACGAGCATGGGCGGAGCCGGAGAAAAGCCTCTCGCGCCCGCCTGCCGGCGCTATTTCCGCGGGAAGACGACTTCGAACGTCGAGCCTTGCATCGGCGCGGCGGCCGCCGAAAGGCGCCAGCCATGGCGGCTGGCGATCGTCTTGCAGATGGCGAGGCCGATGCCGGCGCCGGGAAAGTCGCCGTGCGCGTGCAAACGACGGAACGGCTCGAAAATTTCTTCGTTGTAGGCGGAAGGAAAGCCGACGCCGCGATCCTGGATCGCCAGCGAGCAAGCGCCGTCCGCCAGTCGTCCCAGCCGGATCTGGATTTCCGGCGGGCGGCCCGGCTGATGATATTTCAGCGCATTGGCGATGATGTTCTGCGCCAGCTGCACGGCCTGCGAGCGGTCCGCCATGATGGAGAAATCCTCGCCGGAGATTTCGACATGGGCGCCTTCGGCGGCGATGGCGTGGGAGAGGTTTTCGAGAACCTCGTCGACCGCGCCACGCGCCGAAATCTCCTCCAGCGCATAGACGCTGTTGGTCGAGCGCGCGAGCACGAGCAGGTCGGCGACCAGACGGCGCGCCTGCAGCGCCGATTTGGCCATGACGTCGCTCGCGTAACGCGCCTCCGGATGATCGTTCCCGCCGAGCGCGTTCTGCAAAATCTCGGCGAAAGCAGCGATCTTGCGCAAGGGCTCCTGGATGTCGTGGGAGGCGACATAGGCGAAGCGGGCGAGCCCTTCGTTGGCGCGCTCAAGCTCCTCGGCGTAGCGGCGGATCGCCTGTTCCGATGCGAGCCGGGCGGAAATATCGACCACGAAAGCCAGAACCCTGTGGCCGAGCGGCGTCACGATCGGCGTCAGGCCGATTTCGACCGGAAATTCCGAACCGTCCCGCCGCAGGGCGCGCAGATCGCGCCCGACGCCCATCAGGCGTTTGCTCGGATTGGCGGAAAAGCCCTCGCGCAATTGCCGGTGGCCGACGCGGGCTTGCCCCGGCACAAGGGTCTCGACCTCCATGCCGATCATCTGGCCGCGTTCATAGCCGAACATCTGCTCGCATTGCGCGTTGACAAGTTCGAGCCGCCCGTTGTGGTCGGCCATGAACATGCCGGCGGGACAGGCCTCGAAGGCCAGACGCAGCATTTCGTTGACGATGGCGGATCGTTCCGGCATGCGACGACGTCGCGCGCGAGCGCGTCCCCGTTGCTAAGTTTAAGAACCACATTGTATTTTGACCGTTACGACCGCATAATCAAGCGCTGAGCGCGCAGGGCTGGCGGTCTAGAATAACTATTTGATCTGGAAGTATTTTTATCTAGCGCGCATTTTTGCCAAACTAACATGCAATTCCCAAGGCGGACGAGGGCTCCACCGTGGCGGGACAGCGCGAAAAGCCAAATGTGGACTGCGCCGTGCTGATCATTGAAGATGATCAGGACGACGCCTTTCTTTTGCGGCGCGCGCTGAATTCCGCCTCGGCCGAAAGCGGCCTCAGCCTCGATGTGACGCATACAAGCAACGGGCTGGAGGCGATCAACGCCGTCGCGCTTTCGGATATGATGAGCCGGATGCCGGACGTCATCATCGTCGATCTGAACATGCCGATCATCGATGGCGGCCGCTTCCTACGGCTGTTGCGCGCCGATCTGCGCCTCGTCGACGTGCCGACCGCGGTTTTGACCACATCCGCTGAAAAACCGATCCACGACCAAGCGCTCGCCGCCGGCGCCGACGCGGTCTTCGCCAAGCCCGACTCGCAGGGCGAACTCGTCGCCATAGCCAGGCGGATTCTGGCCATGCGGGCGCCAAACCGGCCTGCGGCGGGAACCGGTTCGAGCGAGTAAGGGCGTTAGCGTGTCGCTGACGCGAGGCGAGATCGCGGCGCCGGTCATTCGCCAAAACGCTTCGGCGACGCCTCATAATTCCGTGTCTGGTGAATTCGTTTCGGCGAACGCATTGTCCAATTCGCCACATAGCTCTAGGTTGCGCCTCGTTTTGGGGAGGCGTGCGCATTGGTCGGGGCGGGAACGGATAGAACCAAACCCTTGTTCGAGGGCGGGCCGGCGATCGTTCTGGTGCGCCCGCAGCTTGCCGTGAACATCGGCATGTGCGCCAGAGCCATGGCCAATTTCGGCCTGTCGGACTTGCGCCTGGTCAGTCCGCGCGAGGGCTGGCCGAGAACCGGGGCGCGCCGCAAGGGGGCTTACGCCGCCGCCGCCGGCGCCGTGCATTTGCTGGAAAAGGCGCGCGTCTTCGACACGCTGGAGGAGGCGATCGCCGACCTCAATTTCGTCTGGGCTTCGACGGCGCGCGAGCGCGGCCAGCACAAGCGCGTCGAGGCGCCCGAAATCGCGATGGCCGAGACGGCGGCGGGGCAGGCGGTCGGCGAGAAGCATGGGATAATCTTCGGTCCAGAACGCACCGGTCTCGACAACGACGATATCGCCGTGGCCAGCGCGATTCTGACCTTTCCGGTCAATCCCGCTTATGGTTCGCTCAACCTGGCGCAGGCCGTGCTGCTCTGCGGCTATGAACATTTCAAGGCCCGGCAGGGCGGGGCCGCGCCCTTTGCGCGGATGGAGCGTTCGCCGCCGGCGCAAAGGGAGATGACCCTGTCGTTTTTCGAGTTTCTCGAAGGCCATCTGGAGGAAAAGGGCTTTTTCCGCCCCGCCTCGAAACGTCCGGTGATGCAGCGCAACCTGCGCAACATGTTTCATCGCATGGACCTGACGCAGCAGGACGTGCGCACGCTCTGGGGGGCGATCGTGCGCCTCGTCGAAGGCCCGCGCGAAACGCCGCAGACGCGCAAGCGGATCAAGCAGCCGAAGGTGGAAAAGGCCTGAGCGGTTTTGTGGCGCCGGAAGGGAAGCGTCGCCGGGCGCCCGACGCGCGGTCTGGGCCGCCCCTTCCCGGGCGCTTCAACCGATCAATCACTCACTTTCGCGGACGATCGCCCATCGCGCATGGCCACGGTGAGGCGCGCGAGGACTAACCGACCCTCGTCCATCCCTCGACGCCGAGCCGCTCCTGCGGCAGGAAACGCGCCTTGTAATCCATCTTTTTCGAGCCCTTGACCCAATAGCCCAGATAAAGATGGGGCAGCTCCATCGCCTTGGCGCGTTCGATATGGTCGAGGATCATGTAAGTGCCGAGCGAGCGCGAATTCAGCGTCGGGTCGTAGCAGGAATAGACCATCGACAACCCGTCGGCGAGAATATCGGTGAGGCAGGCGGCGACCAGCGGCCTCGTCCCATTTTCGTCGGGCGCGCCGGCGCGATATTCGATCATGCGCGTTTCGACATGGCTGTCTTCGATCATCATGGCGTAGTCGAGCGCCGACATATCGGCCATGCCGCCGTCGAAATGCCTGGCGTCGAGGTAGGCGCGAAACAATTTGTATTGTTCCTCGCTCGCCTTGGCCTCGATCACCGCGCCGACCAGATCGCCATTGCGCGTCAGAACGCGGCGTTGCGCCCTGTCGATGACAAAATCGTCGACCAGCACGCGCACCGAAACGCAAGCCGAGCAATTTTCGCAGGACGGACGGTAGGCGATGGTCTGCGAGCGACGAAAACCTGATTGCGTCAGCGCGTCATTGAGGCCGCGCGCGCGTCGTCCGACAATATGCGTAAAGACCTTCCGCTCCAGCCGATCGGCCAGATACGGACAGGGCGCGGGCGAGGTCAGGTAGAATTGCGCAGCGTCGCGCGGCTCGCTGGTCAAGGGCGCCAATGCTCCAAAGGGTTCGAAACATCGAGACTAAATCGGGATTTACAAAAGGGGAATCAAAGATTTTGGCAAACCGCCCCGGATCGGGTCAGGCCCGGCGCAAAATGATCACGCCGGCGAAAATATCGTGCAGGCAGCGCTTGTCCCGTTCAATCAGCGAGAACAGGAAAACCGGCGGAAACAGGGTGCTGACATAGAACAACACGGCGTGAATGGCGGCATTGAGGAAGGGCGTCGTCGCGCCGTCGATCAGCCGCATCTCGAGGTCCATCGCCTTCATGCCGGGGGTGGCGCGCCGCCAGCCGGAAATCGTCAAGCCGTTGTAGAAAAAGGCGACGAAGGGAAACAGCGGCGGCAGAATGAACCACAACAGGCCAAGCGTGGCGAAACCCAGGATCAGCCAAAGTCCGAAAGACATCAACGTCACCAGAATGAGGTCGAGCATGATGGCGACGATTCGACGCGAACGCACGCCCTGTAAGGCTTCCGCCGGCAGCGGCGCCAAGGGATAGACGGCGTTCTGGTTGGTCGCGTTATAGCCGCCGGCGTTGCTCATAATCGTTCCCCACTTGCCCCAAAAGGGACGTCGGCCATGATTTGGGGGCGCTCGCGCGCTCCCGCAAGGGGATTGGCGCGCGCCTTCGAAGCTCAGGCGCCGTTTTGCAAAATTTCCGCCACGCGTGGAGCGAAATAGGTCAGGACGCCGTTGGCGCCGGCGCGCTTGAAGGCCAAAAGGCTCTCAAGCATGGCCTTGTCGCCGTCGAGCCAGCCGTTCTGCGCCGCCGCCATGATCATCGCGTATTCGCCCGACACCTGATAGGCGAAGGTGGGCGCGCCGAAGGTCTCCTTCACCCGGCGGATGATGTCGAGATAGGGCATGCCCGGCTTGACCATCACCATATCGGCGCCTTCTTCCAGATCGGCGGCGACTTCGCGCAGCGCTTCGTCGGAATTGGCCGGGTCCATCTGATAGGTGCGCTTGTCGCCGATCAGCGTGGCGCTGGTGCCGATGGCGTCGCGGAACGGCCCGTAGAAGGCCGAGGCGTATTTGGCCGCGTAAGCCATGATCTGCACGTTCTCGAAGCCCTCGCCGTCGAGACCGGCCCGGATCGCGCCGATGCGCCCGTCCATCATGTCGGAGGGGGCAATGACGTCGGCGCCGGCCCGCGCCTGATTGAGCGCCTGTTCGACCAGAATGGCGACCGTCTCGTCGTTGAGAATCGTCTCGCCTTGCATCACGCCGTCATGGCCGTGGCTGGTGTAGGGATCAAGCGCCACGTCGGTGACGAGGCCGATCTGCGGATAAGCCTGTTTGATGGCGCGGCAGGCGCGGCACACGAGATTTTGCTCGTTCAGGGCCTCCTTGCCCGTCGGATCGCGCAAGGACGGCTCGGTGTAGGGAAACAGGGCGATGGCCGGGATTTTCAGCTCGGTCGCCTTTTTGGCCGCCAGCACCGCCTGATCGATCGACAGCCGTTCGACGCCTGGCATGGATTTGACCGGCGTGCGCACGTTCTCGCCCTCGACGATGAAAATCGGCCAGATCAGATCGTCGCGCGTGACGACGTTCTCGCGCACCAGACGGCGCGCCCACTCCGATTTGCGGTTTCGCCTGTGGCGATGGGAAAGGCCGAGCGAGAGGTCGATGCGGGCTTGATGGGCGTCTTGCGCAGGGTCGAGGGGGGCGGTCATTTGCGCGGTCTCCGGGCCGGATCTGGATCGCCGGAGGGTTTAGCACTCCGGCGGGCGGGGAGAAAGGCTTTCGGCGAAGAACGCGCGAGCTTAACGGACGATCCAGCGCCGGACGCGTGACAGAAAGGCCTGCCGCTGCGCCTGCGTCGAGCGTTCGACGTCATAGTGGCAGAGCATGCGAAAGCGCGCGTTCGGCGCGCAGCCGCCGACGATGGCGCGGCGTAGCACGCGACGAACGGGCCGCCCCATCGCCAGCCAGTCGACCCAGGCGGGCGAGCCGGCCGTCGTGATCGCGACGACCTCGGCGAGCTGGGTCAGCAGGGGGCGGATGGCGCCGCCGTCTTTGGCGTGTTCGAAAGCGACGCCAGGCGCCAGCGCGCGATCGAAGAAACCCTTCATGATGGCGGGGACATTGAACCACCATTGCGGGAAAATCAGCACCAGACGCCGGGCGCCGCGCAATTCCTCGGCGAACGGGCTGTCGCGTGTCAGCGCCGCCGCCGGATCGTAAAATTGCTCCCGCTCCTGCCGGGTCAGGCGCGGATCGAAATTCAACGCGTAGAGGTCGAGGACCTGAAGCGAGGGATCTTGCGTTTGCAGCGCCTCAATCGCCGCGCGCGCGATCGCCATGCCGTAGCTGTCCGGGACGGGGTGGGCGATGACGACGAGCGTTTGCGGGCCTTGTGTCGCTTGCATGTCGCCTTTTTCGCACGTCGGCGCCGCGCGCCGCAACGGAAAAGCCGCGCCAGAGCGCCCCCTGTCGATTGGCGGCCCTTGAAGCGCGGCGTTGAAACGTTCTATCAGAGTCCAAACAAGAGGCCTCCATGTCCGAACCCGAAGCGTCCGAACCCGAAGCGTCCGAACCCGAAGTCCTGTTCGAAAAACGCGGCAAAGCCGGCTTCATCACGCTCAATCGGCCACAGGCGCTCAATGCGCTGACCTTGAATATGGTGCGCGAAATCGCCCGGACGCTCGATCTTTGGGAGCATGATTCGGAGATCGAACTCGTCGTCGCGCAAGGCCAGGGGCGCGCCTTCTGCGCCGGCGGCGACATCCGCCTGCTTTACGAACAGGGCAAAGCCGCCGATCACGCCAGCCAGCTCGGGTTCTGGGCGCAGGAATATATCCTCAACCGCCGCATCAAGGCCTATCCCAAGCCCTATGTCGCGTTGATCGACGGCATCGTCATGGGCGGCGGCGTCGGCGTTTCGCTGCATGGCTCGCATCGCGTCGGCGGCGACAATTTCGTCTTTTCCATGCCGGAAGTCGGCATCGGCTTTTTTCCCGACGTCGGGGCGACCTATTTTCTGCCGCGCCTGCCGGGGCACCTCGGCGCTTATCTGGCGCTCACCGGCGCGCGCGCCAAAATCGGCGACGCGGCGGCTCTGGGTCTTGTCTCCAGCTATGTGCCGTCGGCGCAATTCGCCGAATTGGCCAAGGCGCTGGAGGCGGGCGGCCGGATCGGGAAGATTCTTCTGCATTTTTCAAAGCGGTCGCCGCCGTCGCCGATCTTGCTCGAAAAAGACTTGATCGACGCCTGTTTCGGCGCGCCCACTGTCGCGGGCGTTCTGGAGGCGCTCGGCGCGCGGGCGGGAAATTCCCGGTTCGCGCGGGAGGCGGCCGCGGCGATCCAGACAAAATCGCCGACCAGTCTGGCCATCGCCTTGCGTCAGATGCAGATCGGCGGCAGTCTGACGATGGACGAGGCCATGCGCGCGGAATACCGCATCGTTTCGCGTTTATGCTGGGGCCATGATTTCTACGAAGGCGTGCGCGCCCTCATCATCGACAAGGACAATGCGCCGAAATGGTCGCCGGCGGCGATCGCCGATGTCGGGGAACACGAGATCAACGCCATGTTCGCGCCGTTGGCGGACAACGAGTTGCCGGACGGCTGAACGCGCGCGCGGATTGGAAGAATTTGAATGGACGCCTATGAACTGACCGACACAGCCGACGAGACCGGCGCGATGGCCGCTATCCGCGTCGGCGACAAGCCGGTGCGCGATCCCAGCGAGATGCGCTGGGATCTGGCGCTTGTAGTATTCATGCGCATCGTCGCTTTCTTCTGGCTGGTGCAAGGGCTTTTGCAATGGTGGCGCGTTTTGTCGCCGCCAACCGATATGGCCTTTTTCAAATTGACGGGCGCGGCCGTGTTCGCCATCGCCTTTTTCGCCATTCTCGATCTGATCGCCGCCGTCGGCCTCTGGCTCGCGGCGAACTGGGGCGGCGTGCTCTGGCTTCTGACCGCTTGCGCGCAGATTTTCATCGCTTTCGTTCGGCCGAACTTTTTCGTCGCTTCGTTGCCGCTGGTGGCGTGCGACGCGGCCTTGATCGTCGCCTATTTCATTCTGACCTGGAAGGCGGCGCAAGAGCCGGGCGGCGAGCGCCACCATGTCGCGTTGCGAGAAAGCGTGTTGAGCGCAATGCGCCGCATGTTGGCGCGCTGGCGGAACTGATTGATCGAATTGGCGGCTCGTTCGTTCGCCTTCGCCCTCGGCGGATGAAGAGGCGCACGCCCGTTAGGGATTTGTCAGCGTAAAGATTTATTTTATTTCACAATCGATTCACCTCAAATGCCGCCATTTGAGTAAACGCCAAATTCAGCTTGTTGTTTAAACCGGTTTTCATTTGCTGGCGCTAAAGTGATCTCCATCAGCGGGTCGAGTAAACAATCGACCGGCTTCAAAAGTTCAACGGGGAATTATGATGTCTAACGCACTCAAGACTGACGCTTCGGCGGCCAGGGCGGAACGTTTCGCCGAAGTCCGTCCTGTATATCTGGAAGCTTTGACTTTGGTTGAGCGGTTGCATCGTCGGCTGCTGGACGTCATCAAGGACGAATTCGACCGCCGCGGCCGATCCGACGTCAACGCCGTGCAGGCGCTGCTGCTCTATAACATCGGCGACAGCGAATTGACCGCCGGCGAATTGCGCACGCGCGGCTATTATCTGGGCTCGAATGTGTCCTACAACGTCAAGAAACTGGTGGAGATGGGCTATCTGCACCATGCGCGTTCGCGCGTTGACCGTCGTTCCGTGCGCATCAGCCTCACGCCGAGCGGCAAGGATGTGCACAACATCATTTCCGCCCTCTATGAAAAGCATGTTTTAACCGTCGAACAAATTGGCGGCGTCTCCTCCGAGGAATTCAAATCGGTCAACAACGCCCTGACCCGCCTTGAGCGGTACTGGACGGACCAGATCAAATATCGCCTCTGAATTTTTAAAAAATAGGCCGTTGAACCGAAGGTCGGGCGCCAGCGCCCGACCTTTGTCGTTTTGAACGTTTACCGTTCGGATTGATGCATTTCGTTCGGCTTGGGCGCAGAGGACGCTCGCGGCGCTGGCGCCTTGTTCCAAGTACCCGGGACGGCGGGGATTTTCGAAAAACAGCCGGGTCGCCTTAAAATCGCCGCGCAATTCTAGTCTAGCCTTTTTAACCTTGTTGGTGATATTGACGCGCCGGCGTTCGCACGGCAGTTGCGGCGCCGCGAGGGTTTATGTCGCGTTTGCGTTGTTGGCGCGTCAGGGTTCGGGTCAGCGCGCGTTTCGTTCGAAGATCGGAACAGGTTTTTGGACATGCGCGGCGCGGCGTTGGACCCTTGATGCGGCGCATAATGTATGGAAACAACTGGAGTTTCAGGGTGAAAGACATGTCTCCGGCCATTTCCTGGCGCGCGGCCGCGCGGTGGTTTGGTTTTGCCGCCTTCGCCGCCGTCATGATTACTCCGGCTCTCGCCGCTGATGGTCAGGCCGAATGGGCGCAGCGCTATGATTCCGACGACAGGCTTTCCGTGCGTCGGTCCTCGACGCCGCTGTTGTCGCAACGCACGCTCGCGGCGACGGAATTCGCTATCGAGCAATATCGGCGTATCGTCGAAGCCGGCGGCTGGAATACAATGCCCGCCGGCCAAACGCTGAAGATCGGTTCGCAGGGCGCGGCCGTCGCCGCGTTGCGGCGTCGTCTCGCGGTCACCGGCGACCTCGATCCGGCGGTCAGCAATTCCAATATTTTCGATTCCTATGTGGAGGCGGGCGTCAAAAGGTTTCAGGCCCGTCACGGCTTAAGCGAGACGGGCGTCGTCGCGCAATCGACTTTCACGGCGTTGAATGTGCCGGCCGACGTCCGGTTGCGGCAGCTCGAAACCAATATCGTGCGGCTGCGCTCGTTTTCCGGCAATCTCGGTGAACGTTTCGTCACCGCCAATATTCCGGCGGCGATGGTCGAGACGGTTGAGAACGACACGGTGGCGACCCGCCACGCGGCGGGCGTCGGCAAGATCGACCGTCAATCGCCGGTGATGCAGACCCGGGCGCTCGATGTCGATTTCAACCCTTATTGGACCGTGCCGGCTTCGATTATCCGCAAGGATTTGATTCCGAAAATGCAGGCCGATCCCAATTATCTGCGCGATAACCACATCCGCATTTTCGACAAGGACAACAACGAGGTCCCTTCGGAAAGAATCAATTGGCGTTCGATGGAGGCGATCAACTACCGTTTCCGCGAGGATCCGAGCACGGAAAATTCTCTCGGCGTCGTGCGCATCAATATCAATAACCCCTACGGCGTTTACATGCACGACACGCCCGCCAAGGGCATTTTCGGCGACGATTATCGCTTCGTCTCCTCCGGCTGCATGCGATTGCAAAACGTGCGCGATTATGTCGCCTGGCTGTTGAAGAATAATCCGGGTTGGGACCGCGACCGTATCGATCAGTCCATTGCGTCCGGCGAAAGGCTTGACGTGAAGATCGAGCCGCCCGTCAACGTCTATTGGGTTTATATCACCGCCTGGGCGACGCCGGACAATGTCGTCCAGTTTCGCGACGATATTTACCAACGCGACGGCTTTGGCGCGGCGGCGGCGAACCCGGCCCCGCAGCAGCCGCAGCCGATCTCGACGCCGGTTCGCGCCAATGGCGGCGATCACTTCGCGCCGCCCGGCGATGTCAATTCGGACGCCGACGACGACAAGAACTGACGACCTGTTTCGTTTTCGAGACCCCGGCGCGCCGCTCGCCGGGGTCTTTCCGTTCAAGGCCCTTCCGCGTCGCCCTTCGCCATGATAGGAGCGGGCGAAATGGGGGCGGTCGTTCGCCCTCGCCACATCTCCAGCCGACAGGAGCCAAAATGAGCCCATCGAACGCCGCGCCGGCAAAGGCGCTCTCGAACAGCTTTTTTGGCTCCGGCCTTGCCGAGGCCGATCCCGAAATCGCTCGCGCGGTGGAGTTGGAGCTTGGCCGCCAACGCCACGAAATCGAGCTGATCGCTTCGGAGAACATTGTCTCGCGCGCCGTTCTGGAAGCGCAAGGCTCTGTTCTTACAAACAAATACGCCGAGGGCTATCCCGGCAAGCGCTATTATGGCGGCTGCCAGTTCGTCGATATCGCCGAAACGCTCGCCATCGAGCGGGTGACGCGGCTATTTGGCTGTAAATTCGCCAACGTGCAGCCCAATTCCGGCAGCCAGGCCAATCAGGCGGTGTTTCTGGCGCTGTTGCAGCCCGGCGACGTTTTCATGGGCCTCGATCTGGCGGCCGGCGGCCATCTGACGCATGGGTCGCCCGTCAATATGTCGGGCCGCTGGTTCAAACCGGTCAGCTATGGTGTCGGCCGGGCGACCGGCCGCATCGACATGGATGAAGTGGCGGCGCTGGCCAAGGCGCACAAGCCCAAGCTCATCATCGCCGGCGGTTCGGCCTACGCCCGCCATTGGGATTTTGCGCGGTTCCGCGCCATCGCCGACGAAATCGGCGCCGTTCTGTTCGTCGATATGGCGCATTTCGCCGGATTGGTGGCGGGCGGGGCGCATCCCTCGCCATTCCCGCACGCTCATGTCGTCACCTCGACGACGCACAAGACCTTGCGCGGCCCGCGCGGCGGTCTGATCCTGACCGACGACGAGGATATCGCCAAGAAGATCAACTCGGCGATTTTCCCTGGCCTGCAAGGCGGTCCGCTGATGCATGTCATCGCCGCCAAGGCGGTCGCCTTCGGCGAGGCGCTGCGTCCCGAATTCAAGCTCTACGCTCACGCAGTGGTCGAGAACGCCAAGGTTCTCGTCGAAACGCTGCAGGCGGGCGGGCTGGACATCGTCACCGGCGGCACCGACAATCACCTGATGCTGGTCGATCTTCGGTCCAAGAAGCTCACCGGCAAAGCGGGCGAGGCGGCGCTCGGGCGCGCCCATATCACCTGCAACAAGAACGGCGTGCCGTTCGATCCGGAAAAGCCGTTCGTCACCTCCGGCGTGCGGCTCGGAACGCCGGCCGCCACGTCGCGCGGGTTCGGCAAGGCCGAATTCAAACAGGTCGGCGAATTGATCGTCGAGACGCTCGACGGCCTCGCCCGGAACGCGGAGGCGGGCAATGGCGGGGTCGAGGCTTCGGTGCGCGCGCGCGTCGAAGCGCTGACCAAGCGGTTCCCGATATATTGATCGGCGCGGCGCGAGACGCCGCATTCAACTGAGAAGGCCTTGGCGCGATGCGTTGTCCTTATTGCGGTTCTCTCGACACGCAGGTGAAGGATTCGCGCCCGACCGACGATTCTTCGGCTATCCGCCGGCGCAGGGTTTGCCCCGATTGCGGCGGGCGTTTCACCACCTTCGAGCGCGTGCAATTGCGCGAATTGACGGTGGTGAAGAAGTCCGGCCGTCGCGCGCCTTTCGACCGAGACAAGCTCGCCCGCTCCGTGCAGATCGCCCTGCGCAAGCGGCCGGTCGACCCCGAGCGGGTGGACCGCATGCTGAACGGCCTGGTGCGCCAACTGGAGAGCCAGGGCGAGACGGAAATCACCTCCGAGCGCATCGGCGAGTTGGTTATGCAGGGCCTGAAGCCGCTCGACGAAGTCGCCTATGTGCGCTTCGCCTCGGTTTATCGCAATTTCCGCGAGGCGCGCGACTTCGGGCCGCTCATCGACGAACTGGCCGCCGACGAGCCGGAAGGCAAGACCAAAACCGAAAGCGCGCCTTCGTGACGGCGTCGGCCGGGGATATCCGCTTGATGCGGGCGGCGCTCGAATACGGACGGCGCGGTCTGGGAATCGCCGCGCCCAATCCCGCCGTCGGCGCGTTGGTGGTCAAGGACGACGTCGTCATCGGCCGCGGCTTCACGCAGAAGGGCGGGCGCCCGCACGCCGAGCCGGTCGCCTTGGCGCAAGCCGGCGAAGGCGCGCGCGGAGCATGCCTTTATGTCACCCTTGAGCCCTGCGCCCATCACGGCCAAAGCCCGCCTTGTGTCGATGCGATCATCGCGTCCGGCGTTTCGCGCGTTGTCGCCGCTCTGCGCGACCCCGACGTCCGCGTCGCCGGCGAAGGTTTCGCGCTCTTGCGCGCGAAAAATATCGAGGTCGAAACGGACGTTCTGCGCGAAGAAGCTTTGCGCGCCAATCTGGGCCATGTCCTGCGCGTCACGCGGGGTCGGCCGATGGTGACGTTGAAGCTGGCGCAGACGGCGGATTTTTACGCCGCCGCCGGCGAACACGATCCGCGTCTCGCCATCACAGGACCGGCGGCCAATCTACGCACGCACGTCCTGCGCAGCCTGCACGACGCCATCATGGTCGGCGTCGGCACCGTACTGGCCGACGATCCGCTGATGACCGTGCGTATTCCGGGATCGGAGCGCAAGCCCGTGCGGATCGTGCTCGACGCCAAGCTCGAATTGCCGCTGCGCGCGAGAATCGTCGCCGGCGCCAACGACACTCCGACATGGGCGATCGCCGGCGCGGGCGCCGACGCTCAGCGCGAAAAGGCGTTGATCGCGGCGGGCGTCGATGTTCTGCGCTGCCCGCAGGACGCGCGGGGCAGGCTGGATTTGCGCGCGGCGCTGGAATTGCTTGGCGCGCGTGGTCTGACGCGAATTTTCTCCGAAGGCGGCCCGCGCGTCGCTTCAAGCTTGATCGCGCAGGGGCTGGCGGATGAAGTGGTGATGTTCACCGCGCCAAAGCCTTTGGGCCGCCCGGGCGTCGCGGCGCTTGACGCGGAGGCGCGCGAAATCCTGGCCGACGCTGGCAAATTCAACCTCGCCGAGGACGGTTTTCTCGGCGTCGACGGCTTTGCCCGTTTTGAAAGGCGATTGTGAAATGTTCACCGGATTGGTCACCGACGTTGGCGAAATCATCGGCGCGGACCAGCGCGGCGCGCTGAGGCGTTTGCGCATCGCTTCGCATTACGCGGCGGACAGCCTGACGATGGGGGCCTCCATCGCCCACAACGGCGTGTGCATGACGCTGGTCGGCTTCGGCGCGCGCGAAGGGGGAAGCTGGCATGAAGTCGACGCCGCTTTCGAAACCTTGTCCGTAACCACGGCGGGCGCCTGGGCGGTCGGCCAGAAACTCAATCTCGAACGCGCTTTGAAAATCGGCGACGAGCTCGGTGGCCATATGGTTTCCGGCCATGTCGACGGCGTGGCGAAGCTGCTGTCGCGCAAGGATTTCGACGGCATGGCGCATTTCGAAATCGAAGCGCCCAGGGACCTCGCCAAATTCATCGCCGAGAAAGGCTCGGTGGCGCTCGACGGAACCTCGCTCACCGTCAACAAGGTCGAGGGCGCGCGTTTCACGATTCTGCTCATTCCGCACACTTTGGACGTCACCATCTGGGGCGCGCGCAAAGCCGGCGATTTGCTGAACATCGAGGTTGACCAGATGGCGCGCTACGCGGCGCGACTGGTGGAGGCGGGGGCGCCCTGACGTCGCGGCGAACCATGTTTCGCCGAACCGTCCGACGCCTGTAAGGCTGATGCAACGCCCGCGACGCTTGCCTGTTTGCGCGCCGCATTAAATTGGGGTATATACCCGCATATGTCTCCTTGCTATTGCATCGCCTTGCGCAACGGCGCGCGCAAGATCAGCGCGATCTACGACGAAGCGCTTTCGCCTTTGGCGGTGAATGTGGCGCAATATAGCTTGTTGCGGCATATCGGCCATTTCGCGCCGGTGAGCCTGACCGCATTGGCGAAAAAGACCGAACTCGACCGCTCGACCGTCGGGCGCAACGTCAAGGTTCTGGCGCGCGACGGCCTGGTCGTTTTCGGCGAAGGCGAGGATCAGCGCGAGGCCTTGGCGGCGTTGACGAAAAAGGGACGCAGGCTGTTGAGCGACGCCGAGCCGCTCTGGCGCAAGGCGCAGGCGCGGATCGAAGCGACGCTCGGGCGCGAAGGCGTCACACAGATGCGAGCGCTGCTGCAAAGGTTATAGACCGCGTTCGGTCCGATCGGCGCCATGTTCGCCGCAACAAAGGGAATTGCTCCGATGGCGGCGCGTCTGGCCTCTTACCTGCGAGACAGGAACATCCATTACGGCTGGGTCGTCGCGGCGGTGACGTTTCTGGCGATGCTGGCGACGGCGGGCGCGCTCGGCTCCGCTGGCGTGATGATCGTGCCGCTCGAACACGAATTCGGCTGGCGTAACGCCGATATTTCCTCCGCGCTGGCCATTCGCCTGCTGATGTATGGCGTGATGGGCGTTTTCGCGGCCGCGTTGATGAACCGCCACGGTTTGCGCAAAGTCGCTTTCGCCGCGTTGCTTTTCGTCTCGCTCGGCCTCATCGCCTCGCTCGCCGTGGCGAAGGTCTGGCAGCTCGTTCTGGTCTGGGGTTTTGTCGTCGGCGGCGGCGCCGGCATGACCGCGCTTGTGCTCGGCGCGACCGTGGCGACACGGTGGTTCGCCCAGCGGCGCGGCCTTGTCGTCGGCTTGATGACGGCGAGCACGGCGACCGGCCAATTGGTCTTTCAACCTTTGATGGCGGCGCTGACGGAAAGCTTCGGCTGGCGCGCCGCCACCGGATTTGTCGCGGGCGTCTTGTTGCTGGCGATGGTCCTCGTCGTCCTGCTGCTGCGCGACTATCCCGAAGACCTCGGCCTGACGCCTTACGGCTCGGAGACAAATCCGCCGCGACCGACGCAAAGCGCGGGACTTGGCGCTCTGCTGGCGGCGCCGTTCGAGGCCTTGGCCGAGGCGGGGCGCACGCAAACCTTCTGGGTGTTGTTTTTCACCTTCTTTATCTGCGGCGCCAGCACCAACGGGCTCATTCAAATGCATTGGGTCACGCTGTGCGCCGATTACGGCGTCGCGCCGGTCGGGGCGGCGGGAATGCTGGCGCTGATTGGCGTCTTCGATTTCGTCGGCACCATCGCCTCGGGCTGGCTGTCCGACAAATACGACAATCGCGTGCTGCTTTTCGTATTTTATGGTCTGCGCGGCCTCTCTCTGATTTTTCTGCCCCTTACGGATTTCACCTTTGTCGGCCTGTCGCTGTTCGGCGTGTTTTACGGGCTGGATTGGGTGGCGACCGTGCCGCCGACCGTCAAGCTCGCGGCCGCGCGGTTCGGCTCGCAAAAGGCCAATCTCGTCTTCGGCTGGATTTTCGCCGGCCACCAGCTTGGCGCGGCCTCCGCCGCCTTCGGCGCCGGGTTTTCGCGCACCGAGTTCGCGACCTATCTGCCGGCGCTTTACGTGTCCGGCGGGCTGTGCCTTCTCGCCGCGCTGCTGGCCGCGAGAATGCCGGCCGCGGCCAACGCTTCCGTGTCGCGACGGTCCGCGTGAGCGCGCACGGTCGCGCGGCGGCCGGAATTCAGTGCGCCAGCACGAATTCGCGCGTCATCAATTGCCGCGCCAGCCAGATGAAAAGCGCGACGATCGCGAAGGTGAAAAAGCGTTCGTAATATTCGGGAAACACCGCGAGGTGGGCGAAGACGAACATCAGCGGAACGAGCAGAAAGGACACGGTGAACGGCGAACCGATCGTCTTCCAATCGCGTACGCGACTAAGAACGCCGAGGCTCATCACATAGAACACCATGTGCTTGCTTTCGAGAATATCCTTGGCGCATTTGGCGTAAGGGTACAGGTAGTCCTGGATGCGATGGGAAATTTCCAAAGTCGCGGGATAGGGGACGAACTTCACGAACGAGAAGTTGAACAAGGTCAGATAGCCGTAGCCGCCGTAAATTTTGTTGATCGCCAGATAAAACGACGCGGCGGCGGCGAAGCTGAACGCTGCCCAAAGCGCGTCCGCGCGCAGGGTCTGGCTGAATTTGCCGATTTGGCCGTCGCTTGACGCGGAGGCGGCTTTCTCGTTCGACCACAGCATGAAAAGCCGCGCGATGATCAAAAGCGCGGAAAGAATGATGGAGTCGGTTCGGACGATCGGCAGCGCGGCGGCCAGGATATAGAGCCGCTTGTCGTTGCGATAGCAAAGCAGCAGCGCGATCAGCGAAAGGAAACAGGCGATGGCGTCCGGCGTGGATAGGCTGGCGATTGTTTGCAGCGCCATGTTGTTGACGGCGCAAACGCCGGTCGTCGCCACCAGAAACGGCAGCAGGACCACGCTCAGGCCGAATTGCAGCAGAAGATAGCCGGCGAACACCGTCGTCGCGGCCGCGAAAAACGCGCTGATGGCGTAAGTGGCGACGACGTATTTCAGGCCGAGGCCATGCAGGATTTTGATCAAATCCATATAAGCGAATTTCAGCCGATAGAAGGGCAGTTGCTGTTCGAGCGCGGCGCCGTCGCGCGCGACGCCCTGGCGGTATTCATCGTTTGTCAGAACGGCGTATTCGTCGTCGCGCGTATCGGCTCTCACCTCGTCGTAAGTCTTGCGCCGCAACTCCTCGCCACGATAGCCTTCGTCGTAATAAGCCGAGGCGATGTAGGCGATCATATCCCAATTATGCGTGGGCTTTTTGAGGCCGATGCCGAAAACAAGGGCGGCGCAAAGAAAAATCGTCAGCCAGTTGATCGCGGGGTAAAAGGAAATCGTGGATTTCAAATTTCCGGCGCTGAGTTCCTTAATGGATTGCATGTTCTGGCCTTATCAGGAAAATCTATTCAGCGATTTTAGCCGAAATTCTTGTCCGCTGAATTCGAGTTTGGCGCGCAAGAGGTTGTTTCGGCGTAGCGAGACCATAGAACAACTAACGACGCTGCGCAGAGAAAGCATTTTTTTACCTTAATCGCCTTGGTTACTCTGGCAGGCAATATTGATGAAGCATTGGGCGGAATCGGCGGCTGTTGTCGCGGACGCTCGAAAACGATCAAAAAACGGCGCAAAAAAAGCCCGGAAACGGTTCCGGGCTTTCTTCGCTTTCTTGACTTTTTAAGCGCTCAGCGCGCCAGATCGGCCATCGAAGGCACCTGGCCGTTGGGCGTCAGCTTGTCGATGACGCCGGGCAGATGCTGCGCGAGAATATTGAGCAGATCCTGTTCGCTGACGCCGGCTTTTTGCGCCAGATCGGAAATAGTTTGCTGGCCGAGCGCCTGACTGATCTGTTCGGGCTGCAGCTGGACGTTCTGGCCGCCGCCGACCCAGGAATTCACGGCTTCGCCGTGGCCGGCGTTCTTGAACTGGTCGAGCAGCCCGCCCAAACCGCCGGCGAGACCGCCGCCGGCAAGAGCGCCGCTCAGTCCGCTGGCGAGTTCGCCGCCCAATCCGCCGCCGCCGAGAAAGCCGCCGCTTTGGGCGTTCTGGTCCGCTGCGGGCGCGGGGGCGTCGTGATGACTGAACATATGGCCAAGAATGAGCGCGCCAGCCGCAATCATCAACGGCTTGGCGATATTGCCGTCCGGCACGGCGGCGCTGACAGCATCGTCGAAAAGACCCATAACGTCCTCCAGGGCGTAGTCCCGCCGAAATCGCGCGGGCGTCTCCTATTTGTTGCGCCAAGTTGACAGATGCAAGACAATCGTCATGAATTTTTGCTTCGCCATCTTGCATTTTGTTGAGCCGTAACCGAACATCAGCGTGTATTCGCGGAAAACTTTACGAGTTTCCGGGGTGAATACGCGCAGAAACAAAGAAGTAGGCGCGTTCGGCGAAGCAATTCATTGCCGCGGGCCGCGCTTCGGAGCCTTGGCGCATGACGCGCCATATTTGGAAGGAATTGGCTATGGGCATTTTGAGCTGGATCGTCCTCGGTGTGATCGCCGGCTTCATCGGCAGCAAAATCGTCAACAATTCCGGGCAGGGGCTGTTGATGGACATGGTGCTCGGCATTGTCGGCGCCGTAGTCGGCGGCTATATCGCCAGTCTGCTTGGCTTCGGCGGCGTCACGGGCGTCAATTTCGCCAGCATCATCATCGCTGTCGTCGGCGCCATTGTCGTGCTGCTCGGCTATCGCGCCGTGACCGGGAAAAGCATGCTGTGAAAGCCTGACCGGCTTTTTTATGCTTCTTGCGTCGGCAAGCGACGTCTTGCGCCCTGCGATATGACGGGGCGGAGGCGGCGTTTTTTTTCACGGACATTCGCCGCCTGAACGCTTCATTTCCGGTTGAGCGCGGCGGAGCTCCGCGGCTCTGCTCGGGCGTCTCCTCCGGTCCGCGACGCTCGCCGGTTAAACGAGAATTCGCTCCAAAGGGCGGAGCGGAGGTCCTTCCGGCTTGCGCCTGCGGCGTGCGCGTACTACTCACTGGCGCCTTCCGACCGTTTTGCAGGAAAGATCCAGATGGCCGAGCCGCGGCGAGCGCAAGAATCACATACCCCCGTCGCGGGCGCGCGTTTTCTGGTGGTGGAGGCGCGTTTCTACGACGAGATCGGCGCGCTTCAGCTAGACGGGGCGTTGGCGGCGCTGGAGGCGGCGCAGGCGCGCGCCACGGTGTTGCGCGTGCCCGGCGCGTTGGAGATTCCGGCCGCCATCGCCATCGCGCTCGACGCCGCTGAAAAGGCCGGCGCGCCCTATCAGGGCGCTGTCGCGCTGGGCTGCGTCATTCGCGGGGAAACCTATCATTTCGAAATCGTCGCCAACGAAAGCTCGCGAGCGTTGATGGATATGAGCGTGGCGCGCAAACTGCCGCTCGGCAACGGCGTTTTGACGGTCGAGGATGAAGCGCAGGCGCTGGAGCGCGCCGACAAGGCGCGCGGCGACAAAGGCGGCGACGCCGCCAGAGCCGCGCTGGCGCTCTATCGCCTCAAGGCGGGTCTGATCTGATGGCGGCGGAAAATCGGTCCGCCGCGCGTCTCGCGGCGGCGCAGGCGCTCTATCAAATGGACGTGACAGGCAAGGGCCTCAACGAAATCCTCGCCGAATTCGAAAGCTGGTGGATCGGTAAGGAAGTCGACGGCGATCAATACAAGCCGGCGGAAATTGAGTTTTTTCGCAACATTGTCGCCGGCGTTCTCGCCGACCAGATCAACATCGACCGCTCGGTCGACGAGACCTTGAACGAAGGCTGGCCGTTGCGGCGCATCGAAGCGCTGATGCGCGCCATTTTGCGGGCGGGCTGTTACGAATTGCTGCATCGCGCCGATGTGCCGGCGCGCGTCGTCATCAAGGAATATGTCGACGTGGCGGGCGCTTTTTTCGACATGCAGGAGGCGGGCATGATCAACGCCGTGCTCGACAATCTGGCGCGCAAGGCGCGGGCGGCGGAATTTCAGGGCGCGGCGTCAAATCGGCCGTAGGTCGTGAATTGTCGCTGCGCCCTAAGCCTTTCGGAGGCCTTGAACCATGAGCCGGCGCGCCAGCGAAGACGAACTCATCGCAAAATATTTTGCGCCGATCGCCGGCCCTGACGGGCTTGGTCTCCTCGACGACGCGGCGTGCGTGACGCCGCCGCCCGGACGCCAACTGGTTTTGACCGCCGACGCGCTGGTCGAGGGCGGACATTTTTTCTCGGACGATCCGCCGGACGCCGTCGCGCGCAAGGCTTTGCGCGTCAATTTGTCCGATCTTGCGGCCAAGGCCGCCGATCCGCTGGGTTTTCTCCTGACGCTGGCGCTGCCGCCCGATTGGCGTGAAGACTGGCTCGCCGCCTTCGCGCAAGGCCTTGGCGCCGACGCGGAACGATTTTCCTGCCCCTTGCTCGGCGGCGACACGATCAGGACCTCTGGTCACTTGTCCTTGTCGGTCGCGATGATCGGGACGGTTCCGGCCGGCGCCATGACGGCGCGCTCCGGCGCCGGGGTTGGCGACGGACTTTACGTTTCTGGCTCGATCGGCGATGCGGCGCTGGGTCTGGCGTTGCGCCGGGCCGATCGGGAGAAAGACACGCCGGAATGGGCGTGCGCCCTCAGCGCGGCGCAACGAGATGAGCTGGTCGAACGTTATCGCCGACCGGAGCCTCGCGTGGCCTTGCGGTCGGCGCTGCGCGCCTGCGCTCGCGCGGCTATGGACGTCTCGGACGGGCTGGTCGGCGACGCCGGCAAAATGCTCCGCGCCTCCGGTCTCGGCGCGACCGTTGATTTGCGGCTTCTGCCGTTGTCCGCCGCCGCCCGCGCGGCGCTGACGGCCGATTCGCGCCTGTTGGAGGCGATAGCCTGCGGCGGCGACGATTATGAGGTCTTATGCGCGGTCGCGCCCGCGAAGGAGCCCGATTTCGTGAGGATGGCAGGCGAGGCGGGCGTGCCCGTCGCCCGCATCGGACAGACCCAGCCGGGGGAAACGATTTTTCTGGGCCTGGATGGGCGCTCGCGCCGCTTCGCCAAGGGGTCGTTCAGTCATTTCTGACGCGATCGTCGTCAACGCGCCGGCGCGGAATTCATAAAAAGTCTAAATTCGACGCATCCGGGTGCGCGCGCGATTGCGGTCGCGGCGGCTTTCTGGCAGAAACGCGGCGGAACTGTGGGCTTGAGGGGCGCGCCGGGACGCATCGGATTTCGGTATTTTCGTCTCAACTATTTGTTTTTGGCCATATTTCCGCCGAGAAACATACTCGGCCATTCGGGAATGCGCGGCAGTTTTCCGCAGTCATCGAGCTTGTTGGACGCGAGGGGACAATTCGCTTCGCGGTAAAGGAAAAGGGACGGAAATAATGACGATTTGGCTCATCATTCTGGGCGGACTTTTGTCAGTCCTCTACGGCGTAGTGACCGTCAAGCAATTGATGGCCGCCGACGCCGGCTCCGAGCGCATGCAGGAAATTTCCGGCGCTGTCGCCGAGGGCGCGCAGGCCTACCTCAAGCGCCAATATCTCACCATCGGCGTGGCGGGCGTCGTGATTTTCGTCGTGCTCGGGCTTCTGCTAGGCTGGAAAGTCGCCATCGGCTTCCTGATCGGCGCCGTGCTTTCGGGCGGTGCGGGTTTCATCGGCATGAACGTTTCCGTGCGCGCCAATGTCCGTACGGCGCAGGCGGCGACCAAATCGCTCGCTGGAGGCCTCGACATCGCCTTCAAGGCGGGCGCGGTTACCGGTCTTCTGGTGGCCGGTCTGGCCCTACTCGGGGTGTCCGTCTATTTCTACGTTCTCACTGGTCCGCTCGCCCTGTCGGTCAATAACCGCGAAGTGATCGACTCGCTGGTGGCGCTTGGCTTCGGCGCCTCGCTGATTTCGATCTTCGCGCGTCTTGGCGGCGGCATCTTCACCAAGGGCGCCGACGTCGGCGCCGACCTCGTCGGCAAGGTCGAGGCTGGTATTCCCGAAGACGACCCGCGCAATCCGGCGACCATCGCCGACAACGTCGGCGACAACGTCGGCGATTGCGCCGGCATGGCGGCCGATCTGTTCGAAACCTACGCGGTGACCGTCGTCGCCACGATGGTTCTGGCGGCGATCTTCTTCGCCAAGGACGCTTCGCTGACCAGCGCCATGCTCTATCCGCTGGCGATTTGCGCGACCTGCATCGTCACCTCGATCATCGGCTCCTATTTCGTCAAGCTGGGCGCCAACAACTCGATCATGGGCGCGCTCTATAGGGGTCTGATCGTCACCGGCGCGCTGTCGGTCGTCGGTCTGGCCGTCGCCACCCAGTTCGTCATCGGCTGGGGTTCAATCGGCGTAGTCGCCGACAAGGCGGTCACCGGCGCCAATCTCTTCGTCTGCGGATTGATCGGTCTCGCTGTCACCGGCGCCATTGTCTGGATCACCGAATACTACACCGGCACGGGCAAGCGCCCTGTGGTGTCGATCGCCCAGGCCTCGGTCACCGGCCACGGCACCAACGTCATTCAGGGTCTGGCGGTTTCGCTGGAATCGACGGCGCTGCCGGCTCTGGTGATCGTGGCGGGCATTATCGCCACCTATCAGTTCGCCGGTCTGTTCGGCACGGCGATCGCCGTGACGACCATGCTCGGCCTCGCCGGCATGATCGTGGCGCTCGACGCCTTCGGTCCGGTCACCGACAACGCCGGCGGCATCGCCGAAATGGCTGGCCTGCCGAAGGAAGTGCGTCAGTCCACCGACGCGCTCGACGCGGTCGGCAACACCACCAAGGCGGTCACCAAAGGCTACGCCATCGGTTCGGCGGGTCTTGGCGCTCTGGTTCTGTTCGCCGCCTACACCAACGATCTCAAGTCGTTCATCGATCAGGGGCTGCCTTACTTCAAGGGCATCGGCAAGGTCGACTTCGACCTGTCCAACCCCTATGTCGTGGCCGGTCTGATCTTCGGCGGTCTGATCCCCTACCTGTTCGGCGGCATCGCCATGACCGCGGTCGGTCGCGCCGCCGGTTCGGTGGTCGAGGAAGTGCGTCGTCAGTTCAAGGAAAAGCCCGGCATCATGGATGGCACCGAGCGTCCCGATTACGGCCGCGCGGTGGACATGCTGACCAAGGCGGCGATCAAGGAAATGATCATTCCGTCGCTGCTGCCGGTTCTGGCGCCGCTCGTCGTCTATTTCGGCGTGCTGCTGATCTCCGGTTCGAAGGCCTCGGCTTTCGCGGCCCTCGGCGCTTCGCTGCTGGGCGTGATCGTCAACGGCCTGTTCGTCGCCATTTCGATGACGTCGGGCGGCGGCGCCTGGGATAACGCCAAGAAGAGCTTCGAGGACGGCTTCGTCGACAAGGACGGCGTCAAGCACCTCAAGGGCAGCGAAGCGCACAAGGCTTCGGTCACCGGCGACACCGTCGGCGACCCCTACAAGGACACGGCGGGTCCCGCCGTCAATCCGGCGATCAAGATCACCAATATCGTCGCCCTGCTGCTGCTGGCCGTTCTGGCCCATAGCTGAGCATGGCTCCAAAACAAAAAGGCGGGCTGAAAAGCCCGCCTTTTTTGTTTCCGCGCATCGATGAAAAAACCCCGCCGGAATTGCCCGGCTGGGTTTTTCTTGGTCAATCATTCGAAAAGCGCGTCGGCGTTTTCCGGCTTCGCCGCCTGAGCATTTTCATGTTTTTAAAAAACAGAATATTGCTCCAGCTATTTGTTTGAACGCATATTCTTATCCGAAAAGTCCGCAACTTTTCGGGAACATGCTATTTGAACATCTGGAAATTGAGGTTCTTGAACATGTTGACCAGGAAGCTGCCTTCGCCGCCGCCGGTGGGCGTCGTGCGGGTGACGAAATCGATCACCTTGCCGTCTTCGAGACCATAATTGGCGATGCGCGTGACTTTTTTCTGCTTGTCGAAATAGACGGCGAAAATGTGCTGGTCGGTCACTTTTTGCGGCATGAACTGGGTCGGGCGTTCGACCTTCTGGCTGATGTAGTACCAGGCGTCGCCGCCGACCGTCGACGTGGTCGACGGATTGCCGAGCACGGCCAGAACCTGTTCGGCGGCCGCGCCGACATGCACCTGAGCGACGCTGCGCTCGTCGAACACATAACCGCGCTGGATCGTGCCGTCATAGCCGAGGCAGCCGCTCAGCGAAATGGCCAGCGCGCACAGGCTGGCGGCGCTCGCGGCCTTCAAGGCTCTACGTCCGGTAAAAAATTTGGCGCTCAAGGTCGGCATCCATTTCTCCGCGCTTAGGCGTTCTGACGTTGACATCAATCGCCGGCGACAGGTCTGTAGAAACCCGGGCGCCAACGTCTCGCGCGCCGAAGCGCTCGGGGCCGTTTGGCGCTCGGCTTTGAACTCTTTGTCATCCGGGATTATACAGATGAAAATTATTCGCCAGTCGCATCCATTGCACCGGCGATGCGTAACCCTCGTCCGACCGAAAAGCAAGCCGTCGCCTTTTGTCGATGGCTGCGGAGCCCGTTTTCATTCATGATCTTTCCCCTGTTTCGCCGCCGCCCGCACAAGGCTTCGATCGACCGGCTCTATGGCGAGATCATGGCCGTGACGCGCGATCCCGCCTTTTATCTAGCGCCGTTCGCAATCGACGACACGTTCGAGGGCCGTTTCGAACTGATGGTGTATCTGGCCGGCTTTCCGCTGCGCCGGCTCGCGGCTTCGCCCGATCCTGGGCCGGCGCTGGCGCAGGAGCTGTCCGATTGCCTGTTCAGCCATATTGACGACGCCCTTCGCGAAATGGGCGTCTCCGACGTTGGCGTGCCGAAAAGGATGAACAAGCTGGCGGGCGCGTTCATGGGTCGGGGCGCCGCATACGCCGCGGCGCTGGAGGCGGGGGAAGGCGAACTCGTCCAAGCCGTCGAGCGCAACATTTACAATGGCGCCGCGCGCGGAGCGGCGTTGGCGCGCTATGGACTTGCCGCCCAACAAGCCTTCGCGACCGCGCCGCTGAGCGCCTTCATCGAGGGTCCCGCGCCGTTTCCGGTTCCGTGAACGGTCGCGCGGGACGCTTGCGCCGGCTGGGCGCTCCCGTCGAACGCCCGTCAAGTTTTTCGGAAATATGCTTAAGATTTTGAGGACGTCATGCCGAAAACCGCTTCACCGCCCGCCAGTCCATCGTTTTCCCGCAAGGTCAGGGTCGAGGATGTTCCGCCCTCGGGCGTCGTTCAGCGGTTTGCGGCGAGCGCCGGCGAATGCGCGTCCGTCGCGCGCGCGCTCGAACTTCCGGCCGTTCATGAAATCAACGTCGAGGCGCAATTGGCGCGGCGCGGCCGCGAGGGATTGAGCGTCAAGGGTGTCGTCAAGGCGCGCGTCAACCAGATTTGCGTGGTCAGCCTGGAGCCGTTCGAGGCCCTGATCGAGGAGCCGTTCTCCGTCGATTTCGCGCCGGAGGCCGAAGCGCTTGCCGCTCACGAGCGCGCGTGGGAGGAAATCAAGGCGTCGCCCGATAAGGCGCGGACGCTGGCCGAGCAGCCCGATCCGCCCGATCCGATCATCGACGGCAAGGTCGACCTGGGCGCGCTCGCGCTCGAATATCTCGTCATCGGCCTTGACCCGCATCCGCGCAAACCCGGCGTTTCGTTCGACGCCAACGGCGCGGGCGATGTGCAGGCGGAGGCGGAAAAAGCCTCGCCCTTCGCGCGCCTGCAGGGAATCGTCAAGGACGAGCGCGCGAAATAGGACGAAACCCATCGCCATGGCGCTGGAATTCCTCACAAGGGGCTTGCCAAGCGCAGGCCAAGAGCTATTGTCCGCCGCCCTTCCCGCGCCGGGACGGAAGAGAATTCGCGGCGCGGAAGAGACCAGGGAGTTTGCGAGGCGATGAATAGACCGATGGTAATTGCGCTGGACGCCATGGGCGGCGATTTCGGCCCTTCGGTTGTCGTTCCCGGCGCGGCCATGCTGTTCGCCCGCCGTCCCGACGCAACATTTCTGCTTTTTGGCGATGAGGCGAAGATCGCCCCCTTTTTGAAGGACAATTCCGCCCTGGCCAAGGCCTGCACGGTTCGCCACACCGATGTCGCCGTCGGCATGGCCGACAAGCCAAGCGCCGCCCTTCGCGCCGGGCGGCGCAATTCGTCGATGTGGCTGGCGCTTGAGGCGGTGAAGAGGGGCGAGGCCGATTGCGCCGTTTCAGCGGGCAACACTGGCGCCCTGATGGCGATGTCGAAAATCTGCCTGCGCACGATGGCGCAGATCGACCGTCCCGCTTTGGCGGCGATCTGGCCGACCCTGCGCGGGCGCACCATCGTGCTGGACGTCGGCGCGACGATCGGCGCGGACGCCCAGCATTACGTCGATCTCGCCATCATGGGTTCGGCGATGGCGCGCATCCTGTTCGATGTCGAGCGGCCGCGCGTCGGTCTGCTGAATGTCGGCGTCGAGGACATCAAGGGCATCGAGGAGGTCAAGGCCGCTTCGCGCCTGTTGCAGGAATTTCCCGTGCCCACGCTCGAATATTTCGGCTTCGTCGAAGGCGACAGTATCGGCAAGGGCGTCGTCGACGTCGTCGTCACCGAAGGTTTCACCGGCAATATCGCCTTGAAAACGGCGGAAGGCACGCTCAAGCAGATTTTCGCCATGTTGCGGCAGGCGCTCGGCCGCAATATCCAGACCAAGCTCGGCGCCGCCATCGCGCGCGGCGCCTTCGCGGAAATTAAGAGCAAACTGCAATCGCGCGAAACCGGCGGCGCGGTGTTTTTAGGCCTCGACGGCGTGGTCATCAAAAGCCACGGCGGCGCCGACGCCGACAGTTTTTCCGGCGCTATTGAAATCGCCTATGAAATGGTTCGCTACGATCTTTTGGACAAGATCAGGGAAACGGTGACGCTGTCTCAAGAGGAGCGCGTCGCTGTCGTCGGCTCCGACGATCCCGAAAAAATGTCCGCCAATCATGGATGACGAAAAAGTGACGGAACAAAAGAAAATCCTGCGTTCAGTGGTTCTGGGCGTCGGCTCCTACCTGCCGGAGCGCTGCGTCTCGAACGCGGAACTTGAAAAGACCGTCGACACGTCCAGCGAATGGATCGTGCAGCGAACGGGCATCGAACAGCGTTATATCGCCGCCGAGGGCGAAACGACTTCCATGCTGGGCGTCAAGGCGGCGCAGGCCGCGCTCGCCAACGCTGGCTGCGCGCCGCAGGACATCGATCTGATCATCTGCGCCACCTCCACCCCCGACTACACCTTTCCGGCCGTGGCGACCCAGATTCAGGCGGCGCTCGGCATTCATGGCGGCGTCGCGTTCGATTTGCAGGCTGTCTGCTCGGGATTTGTTTTTGCCGTCGCGACGGCCGACAAATTCCTGACCTCCGGCTCGCACAAACGCGCGTTGGTGATCGGCGCCGAGACTTTCTCGCGTTTGCTGGATTGGAACGACCGCACGACCTGCGTGCTGTTTGGCGACGGCGCCGGGGCCATCGTTCTCGAAGCCCGTCCGGGCGAAGGAACGACGCAGGACCGCGGCGTCCTGACCTCGCACCTGCGCTCCGACGGCCGCCATCGCGCCAAACTCTATGTCGACGGCGGTCCTTCGACGACGCAAACGACCGGCCACCTGCGCATGGAGGGCAAGGAGGTGTTCCGCTATGCGGTTGGCATGATCACCGACGTGATGACCGACGCGTTCGCCGCGACCGGCGTGACCGCCGGCGATCTCGACTGGTTCGTGCCGCATCAGGCCAATCGGCGCATCATCAACGCCTCCGCCGACAAACTCCACATCAAACGCGAAAAGGTCGTGACCACCGTTCAGATGCACGGCAACACGTCGGCCGCCTCGATTCCGTTGGCTTTGGCGGTCGCCTGCGCCGATGGGCGCATCAAGAAGGGCGATCTTGTGATGATCGAGGCGATGGGCGGTGGATTTACGTGGGGATCCGCCTTGATTCGCTGGTAGTGAGATGCGACAATCCGCCGGTTCCAAACATTTGTTTTCGGAATAGTATTTCTCGCCCAGGATAGGTTCGACAATTGAAGGGCCTGCGCCGCGATTAGCGGAGCGAGAAACTGCAAAAGAGGCTGCCATCGTGTCTGACGAACAAATTTCTCAAGCGGATTCGGCGAGGAAAGCCTCGCCGGTCGCCAAAGTCGCCAGCGGACTCGCCGCCGAACGGCAAACCGTGACGCGCTCCGATCTGGCCGACGCTCTGTTTCGGAAAGTCGGTCTGTCGCGCCATGAATCGGCGCAATTGGTTGAGATGTTGCTCGAAGAGATCAGCGACGCCTTGGTGCGCGGCGAAAACGCGAAAATTTCCGGATTCGGCACGTTCCTGCTGCGCTCCAAAAACGAACGCATCGGCCGCAATCCCAAGACCGGCGTCGAAGCGCCGATTACGCCGCGCAAGGTCATTGTGTTCAAGGCCTCCAACATCGTTCGCGGTCGAATCAACAAGGGTTGAGCGACGCTCCGCTATCGCGCGGACGCAAAACAGGCGTCCGCGGTCGCGTTTGCCGCCTTTAAGAAAGACTTATATTTCAATATGATATTTCGATGCGGGAGTTCAAATTCTCACTGCATGCGCGCATTCGTTTGTTTAAACATCGATTGTTGTCCAACATGGCGTTCGAGCGATGCAAATTGCCGAAAAAACGGCGCTCTTTTCGGATAGCGATTTGGGACGGGTCAATCGTCCCGGTGGCCGTCGGCGCTGTGATTTTCATAGGCGATCGGCATTGCGCGCGGTTTTATGGGCCTGACGGGATCTCATGCAGAAGACGGACAAAAGTCTCGACGCGTTTCGGACGATTGGCGAGGTGGCGGAGGAGCTTGATCTCCCTCAGCACGTCCTGCGATTTTGGGAAACGAAATTTTCGCAGATCAAGCCGCTCAAGCGCGCTGGCGGGCGCCGTTATTATCGGCCCGACGACGTGCAACTCGTCGTCGCCATTCGCGCTTTGCTTTATGGCGAAGGCTATACGATCAAGGGCGTGCAGCGCATTTTGAAGGAGCAGGGCGCGCGCGCTCTTATCGCTGCGGCGCGGGGGGCGGGCGGCGGCCGAGCGGGCGCGCCGCTGGTGATCGAAGACGCTTCGCGTTCGCGCCCGCGCCCGGGCGCCTTGCCGTCGGCGGCAAGAACGCCCGGCGTCACGCCGAGTCCCTTGCTTGAACGGCTGCGTTTCTCGCTGCCGGGGGGGGGGCTGTCGGACGACGCGGCGCGTTTGCCGGGCGACGACGGCCAAAGTCGATTTTCGGCGCAGGATGGGCGCAGGCTGCGGGCGATCCTGACCGAGCTCGACGAATGCGCGCGTCTGCTGGCGACGGCGCGCCGCAAATAGAACGCGGACGAGAATTTCTCGCCGGACGAGGGGGGCTCAGCGCGGCGCCGCGCGCGCGATGACGGCGGCGAAATCAACGGTCGGCGCCAGCGCGCCGAACTGATGAGCGCCTTGCGCGGCCAGACGCGAGGCGCAGAACGCGTCCGCGACGAAGTTTGGCGCATGGCGCGCCAGCAGAGCCGCTTGAAATCCCACCGCCAGCCGATCGACGAGATTGCGAGCGCGTTGCTCGAAATCGCCGAGATCGCTCATGTCCTGTTTCAACGCCGCGATGTGGCTGTCGAGGTTTTTGTCGGCGCCGCGCGCCAGAGCCATCTCGTCGAAACAGGCGTCAAGCGCGGCCGGAGACTTCTTGACGGCGCGCAGCACGTCAAGGCATTGCACGTTGCCGCTGCCTTCCCAGATCGCGTTGATCGGCGCCTCGCGATAGAGGCGCTGCATCGGCGATTCCTCCATGACGCCGGAGCCGCCGATACATTCCATCGCTTCATAGGCGTGGGCCGGCGCGCGCTTGCAGATCCAGTATTTGCCGATCGCCGTGCACAGGCGCACGAGATGGTCCTCGGCCTCCTCGTTGCGGTTGTCGATCGCTCTCGCGACGCGCATGGTCATGGCCGTCGCCGCCTCGCTCTCGATCGCCAGATCGGCGAGGACATTTTGCATGATCGGCTGTTCGACGAGCAGCCGTCCGAAGGCCCGGCGCTGCCGGCAATGGTCGATCGCCTGCGACGTCGCCATGCGCATGATCGCCGATGAGCCGACCATGCAGTCAAAGCGCGTCATCGCCACCATTTCGATGATGGTGACGACGCCGCGTCCTTCCGCTCCCACCATCCAGCCCATCGCGCCGCGCAATTCGACCTCGCTGGAGGCGTTCGAGGCGTTGCCGCTCTTCTTCTTCAGGCGCAGAACCTGCATCGGGTTTTTCCCGCCGTCGTCGCGCCAGCGCGGCGTCAGAAAGCAGGACAGGCCGCCTGGCGCCTGCGCCAGCACGAGAAAAGCGTCGCACATCGGCGCCGAAACGAAGAACTTGTGACCGACGAGTTCGTAAACCTGACCGGGGCCGCCCGCGCCGACAGGGATGGCGCGCGTCGTATTGGCGCGCACGTCAGAGCCGCCTTGTTTTTCGGTCATCGCCATGCCGATGGTGACGCCCTGCTTCTGGTCGGCCGGAACATTGCGCGGGTCGTACGCGCGCGACAGGATCTTCGGCAGCCATTGCCGCGCCAGATCGGGCTGCTGGCGCAGGCAGGGGACGGCGGCGAAGGTCATGGTGATCGGACAGCCGTGTCCGGCCTCGACCTGCGAATGCATCAAGAAACGGGCGGCCCGCGCCACATGCGCGCCGGCGACCGGATCGCTCCAGGGCGAGGCGTGTATGCCTTCCGCGACCGCGGTGCGCATCAGCTCGTGATAGGCGGGATGGTAGCGCACGAGATCGATGCGCCGGCCGTAGCGGTCATGCGTGTCGAATTCGGGGATGTGGCGGTTGGCGAGATCGCCAAGCTCCAGATAGGCGGCGGCGCCAACGGCGGCGCCGAAACGGCGCAGGTCCTGCGTCGCCCATTGCGCGCCCTCGCGCGCCACAGCTTCCTTCAGCGCGGCGTCGGCGTCGAAAAGATTGTAGTCGGTCAAAGCGAAGGGCTGGTTGACGACTTCGTGCGTCGAAGCGCCATAGCGATCGACGGCTGGGTCCAAGGGCGAAGGCGCGGCGGACTGGGTCATGATCTTCCCCTTTGCGAGCGAGGGCGATCATAGCCGAAAGCCGGCGCCTTGATAAATGGCGACAAGGCCCTGCGTTGGCCAAGCTCCGACCGCAAGATGAAGGCGATCAGCGCCTTGGCGAACCAGCCGGTTTTCTTGGAGTTCCCCTTGGCTCCAGGCCGGGATCGCACTTGGAAAGTTGCAGTTCGGAATGGCGGAGTTTCCAGGGGGCGGGTCAGCGGTTAAAAGCGCTGTTTTCCCGGCGTGTCCCGAGTGTGCAAACAACTCCACGCGCCTAATTATCGGCGTTTGCAACTATATGTTTTATTTTCGAAAAATGGTCGGAGTGGCGGGATTCGAACCCACGACCCCTAGTCCCCCAGACTAGTGCGCTAACCAGGCTGCGCTACACTCCGACTGCGGGCGTTATAGAGAAGGCGAAGCGGGCTGGCAACGCGTCGCCGGCAAAAAACGGCGGTTTGGCCGCAACGCCGGCTCTGGATCAGGGCGCCGGCTGCGGCGCTTCGGGATTGGCGGCGATCATCCGGCGCTGGCGGCGCGCGGCGAACCACACGCTCAGACGGTCGAGATAGAGATAGACCACCGGCGTCGTATAAAGCGTCAGCACCTGGCTGATGATGAGGCCGCCGACGATGGCGATGCCGAGGGGACGGCGGATTTCGCCGCCGTCGCCGAAGCTGACGGCCAGCGGCACGGCGCCGAGCATCGCGGCCATGGTCGTCATCAAGATCGGCCGCAGGCGCAACATGCAGGCCTCGTAGATCGCCTCGTACGAGTTCGCGCCATGCGCGCGTTTCGCCTCGATGGCGAAGTCGACCATCAGGATGGCGTTCTTCTTGACGAGGCCGATCAGCAGGATCACGCCGATCGCGCCGATGATGTCGAACGACGTGTGGAACATCCTCAACGCCAGCACGGCGCCGACGCCGGCCGAAGGCAAGGTGGAGAGAATCGTGATCGGGTGGATATAGCTCTCGTACAAGATGCCGAGAACGATATAGACGGCGGCGATCGCCGCGGCGAACAGGATCGGTTCGTTCTTCAGCGAATCAGCGAAGAGCTGGGCCGTGCCGACCATGGCGCCGTGGATGGAGGCGGGCAGGTGAATGGCGTCCTGCGCAGCGACCAGCTCCCGCGCGGCGTCGCTCAAGGACTCGCCGGGGGCGACGTTGAACGACAGGGTCGAGGTCACGAACGGCCCTTCGTGGTTGATCGACAGCGGCGTCGTGCCACCCTCGTAATGGGCCATGGCGGCGAGTGGCGTCATTTTCTCGACCGAGGTCGAGACCGCCGCGCCTGAGGACGTGCTGGTTTTGCCCGAATTGGCGATGGCGTTGATGGCGGCGTTGCGCGCCGAGGCGATATTGGCCGAGGCGGCGCCTGTCGTTGGCGCCGCGGTCGATTTGACGACAACGCCGACCGGCAGATTGGTCGTCGCGGTCGCCGTCGCCGCCGCGCCTGAGGTCGAGACGTAGATGTCCTTGAGGACGTCGGGGCGCTGCGTGTAGCGCGGATCAATCTCCATCACCACATGATACTGGTTGATCGCGCTATAGATCACCGAGACCTGGCGCTGGCCGAAGGCGTCGTCGAGCGTGTTGTCGATCTGCGCCATCGTCACGCCGAGGCGCGAGGCGGAGTCGCGGTCGATCACCAGATTCGATTGCAGCGCCTTGACCTGCTGGTCGGAATTGACGTCCTTCAGCACGTTGCGTCGGCGCAATTCGTCGACCAGCTTGTTGTTCCAGGCGTAAAGCTCAGCGGTGTCGCTCGCCGACAAGGCGTATTGATATTGCGACGCCGACTGTCGTCCGCCGGCGCGAAAATCCTGCGCCGATTGCAGGTAGAGCGTTCCGCCCGGCACTTTCTCCAATTGCGGGCGCAGGCGCGCGATGACCTGATCGGACGTGACGTTTCGTTCGGACGTCGGTTTCAGCGAAATGTAAATTCTCGCCGTATTGACCGAGGCGCCGGAGCCGCCGCTGCCGACGCCGGTGAAGCCGACGACGTTCTTGATCGCCGGATCGCGTTGGACGATCTCCATCATTTGCCGCAACTTGGAGCTGATGCTTTGAAAGGAGATGCTTTGATCGGCCTGCAATTGTCCCATGATGCGGCCGGTGTCCTGCTGAGGAAACAGGCCCTTGTCGACGATGGAGAACAGGTAGAAATTCAGGCCGATAGTCAACAGCAGCGAGACGGCGACCAGGAAGGAATGGCGCAGCGCCCAGGCCAGACTGCGTCCATAGCCGGCTTTCAGCCGGGCGAAAAGATCCAGGCGCTGTCGCGTTCCGCCGTTCGCGTCGTCGCGCGGTTTGCGGCGCAAAAGCAGAGCGCAGAGCATCGGCGTCGTGGTCAGGGAAATGATCAGGGAAATCAGGATCGCGATTGAGATCGTCATCGCGAATTCGCGGAAGAACCGTCCGACGATGCCGCCCATGAACAGGATCGGCGTGAACACGGCGATCAGCGACAGGCTGATCGAAAGCACGGTGAAGCCGACTTCGCGCGCGCCGAGCATCGCCGCTTGGTAGCGGCCCATGCCCTGTTCGATGTGGCGCTCGACATTTTCGACGACGACGATGGCGTCGTCGACAACAAAACCCGTGGCGATGGTCAGCGCCATCAACGACAGCATGTCGAGGCTGAAGCCGAGTAGGTACATGATTCCGAACGAGCCGACGATCGAAATCGGCACGGACAGGGACGGCACGATGGTGGCGCGGACATCGCGCAAGAACGCGTAGACGACGAGCGTGACCAGCAAGATCGCGATCACCAGCGTGATTTCGGTGTCCTTGAGCGAGCCGCGTATCGTCAACGAGCGGTCGATGATCATATGTACGTCGACGTCGGCGGGCATGGCGGCCTGCAGACGCGGAACCTCGGCCTTAACCGCCTCGACCGTATCGATGATGTTGGCGCCCGGCTGCGCCGTCAAAATCACCAGAACCGCCGGGACGCCGTTGGAGAAGCCGGCATTGCGCAGATCCTCGACCGAATCCTCGACTTCCGCCACGTCCGACAGCAGCACCGCCGAACCGTTGCGATAGGCGATGACCAACGGCCGGTAGTCGGCGGCTTTTGAGGCCTGATCGTTGGTGTAGATCTGATAGTGGTAGTCGCCGTCCTCCAACGCGCCCTTCGGGCTGTTGGCGTTGGCCGAAGCCAGCGCGGCGCGCACGTCCTCAAGGCCGACGCCATATTTGAACAAGGCTTGCGGGTTCAGTTCGACACGCACGGCCGGCAGGGCCGCGCCGCCGATAATTACTTGACCGATGCCGTCGAGCTGCGACAACCGTTGTTGCAGCACGTTGCTCGCGGCGTCGTAGAGCTGACCGCGCGTCATCGTCTTCGAGGTCAGCGACAAGATGAGAATTGGCGCGTCGGCGGGGTTGACCTTGCGATAGGTCGGGTTGGAGCGCAGCCCGGTAGGCAGATCGGCGGAGGCGGCGTTGATCGCCGCCTGCACGTCGCGCGCGGCGCCGTCGATGTTGCGGTCGAGGCCGAACTGCAGGACGACGCGCGATTGTCCGAGGCTGCTCGTCGAGGTCATTTCGGTCACGTCGGCGATCTGACCGAGATGACGCTCCAGCGGCGCGGACAGGCTGTTGGCGACCGTATCGGGGCTGGCGCCGGGCAATTGGGCGTTGACGGTGACGGTCGGAATGTCAACCTGCGGCAGCGGCGCCACCGGCAGTTGAAAGAACGCCAGCGCGCCGGACAAGGCGATGCCTATGGTGAGCAGGATGGTCGCCACGGGCCGCTTGATGAAAGGCGCGGAAATATTCATTCGCCCGCCTCGGCGGCCAATTCGCCAGGCGGCTCGACCGTTTTGAAACGCGCGCCGAGCCGGTCGAAATAGAGATAGATCACCGGCGTCGTGAACAAGGTCAGGACCTGGCTGAACAGCAAGCCGCCGACAATGGCGAAGCCCAGCGGACGGCGCAGCTCCGAACCGGCGCCGGCGCCCAGCATCAGCGGCATGGCGCCCAGCACGGCGGCCATCGTCGTCATCAGGATCGGACGGAAACGCAGCAGGCAAGCCTGACGGATCGCCTCGATCGGCGTAAGGCCTTCGACGCGCTCAGCTTCAAGCGCGAAGTCGATCATCATGATGGCGTTCTTCTTGACGATGCCGATCAACAGCACGATGCCGATGATGGCGATAACGTCGAGCTCGTAGCCAAACAGCAGCAGGATCAGCAAGGCGCCGACGCTGGCCGAGGGCAGGGTCGACAGAATGGTGACCGGATGGATGAAGCTCTCATAGAGGACGCCCAGCACGATATACATCGTCGCGATGGCGGCGGCGATCAGCAGCAATTCGTTGGTCAGCGACGACTGGAACGCCGAGGCCGCGCCCTGGTAGGCGATGACGAAACTGTCGGGCAAGCCTATGTCCTTGCGCGCCTCATCGACCGCGGCGACGGCGGCGCCGAGCGAGACCTTCCGCGCCAGATTGAAGGAAACTGTGGTGGCGGGAAATTGCCCGTAATGGGTGACGACGAGCGGGCCGGTTCGCGGCTCCACCTTGACGATGGCGGAGAGCGGAACCTGACCGTTGGTCGTCGAGGAATTCGAGGGCAGATAAATCGCCGAAAGATCCGCGAGTTTGGATTGCAGAGTTGGATCGGCTTCGAGAATGACCCGGTATTGGTTCGATTGCGTGTAGATGGTTGAAACGATGCGCTGGCCGAAAAATCGTAAAGCGCGTTGTCGATGGTCGCCGGCGTGATGCCGAAGCGCGCCGCCGTCGCCCGGTCGATGACGATATCGGCGGCCAGACCTTCCTGCTGCATGTCGCTGGCGACGTCGGCCAGTTCCGGCGCCTGACGCAGCCGGTCGACGAGCTTGGGCACCCAGATCGCGAATTCCTTCGGATTGGCGTCCTCAAGCACGAATTTATATTGGGCGCGCGTCACCGAGGCGTCGATCGCGAGATCCTGCACCGGCTGCATGTAAAGACTGGCGCCAGCGATGTCGGCGGTCTCGCGCTTCAAGCGGCGGATGATCTCCGAAGCGCTGTCCGAGCGCTGGGCGAGCGGCTCGAGATTGATGAGGAAACGGCCGGCGTTGAGCGTCAGATTGGCGCCATCGACGCCGACGAAGGAACTGAGCGAGTCGACGTCCTTGTCCTTGCGGATGGCTTCGGCCAACTGTCCTTGCAGACGCAGCATCTGCGCGAAGGATGCGCCTTGCGGCCCTTCTGAAATCGCCTGGATCATGCCGGTGTCCTGCACCGGGAAAAACCCCTTGGGAATGACGATGTAGAGCAGGGCCGTCAGAACCATCATGAACAGCGCGACCATCAGCGTCGCCGGCTGATGCTCAAGCACGACGTCGAGCGCGCGGCCGTATTTCTCGATCACCCAATCAAAGGCGCGTTCGGCGCGCAGATCGAACCGGGTGCGTTCGGCGTCGGGGTGCAGGCGGATGAGTCTGGCGCACAGCATCGGCACCAGAGTCAACGACACCACGGCGGAAATCACGATGGTCACAGCGAGCGTGATGGCGAATTCGTGAAACAGGCGGCCGACCACCTCGCCCATGAACAGCAGGGGAATCAGCACCGCGATCAGCGACACGGTGAGCGAAATGATGGTGAAGCCGATCTGCTCGGAGCCGCGCAGCGCGGCCTGCAACGGCCGCATGCCGCCTTCGACGTAGCGGGCGATATTTTCGATCATGACGATGGCGTCGTCGACGACGAAGCCGGTCGAGATCGTCAGCGCCATCAGCGACAGATTGTCGAGGCTGAAGTTCAGAAGATACATGACCCCCAGACAGCCGACGAGCGACAGGGGCGCCGACAGGCTCGGGATCAGCGTCGCCGGCAATGTGCGCAGAAAGACGAAGATGACCATCACGACGAGAACGAGCGCCAGACCCAGCTCGAATTCGACGTCGGCGACCGAGGCCCTGATCGTCACGGTGCGATCGCTCAGGATCTGCACGTCGACGGCCTGGGGCAGGTCGGACAGGATTTTCGGCAGCATGGTCCGGATTTGATCGACGACCTGAATGACGTTGGCGCCGGGCTGGCGCTGCACGTTGAGGATGATGGACGGCGTTTCGTTGGCGAAAGCGGCGAGTTTGGCGTTCTCGGCGCCGTCGATCACCTTGGCGATTTCGGACAGGCGCACCGGATTGCCGTTGCGGTAGGCGATGATGATCGTCTTGTATTGCGCCGCGCTGGTGATCTGGTCGTTGGCGTTGATCGACGAGGCTTGCGTCACGCCGTCGAAATTGCCCTTCGGAATATTGACGTTCGCCGTGCCCAGAATGGTGCGTATGTCGTCGATATTCAGCCCGTAGGCGGCGAGCGCCTGCGGATTGACCTGAATGCGCACGGCGGGGCGCTGGCCGCCGCTGATCGAGACGAGGCCGACGCCGGGTTGCTGCGAGACTTTCTGGGCGATGCGGGTCTCGCTCAAATCCTCCAGCGCCGTCAGGGCCATGGTTTTCGAATTGATCGCCAGCGTCAAAATGGGCGCGTCGGCGGGATTGAATTTGGCGTAAATCGGCGGGGCGGGCAGATCGCTCGGCAGAAAATTGCTGCCGGCGTTGATCGCCGCCTGCACTTCCTGTTCGGCGACGTCGAGATTGAGCGCCAGCGAGAATTGCAGCGTGATGATCGAGGCGCCGGCCGAACTGGCCGACGTCATCTGGCTCAAACCCGGCATTTGCCCGAACTGGCGCTCCAGCGGCGCGGTGACCGAGGAGGTCATCACTTCCGGGCTGGCGCCGGGATAAAAGGTTTGCACCTGGATGGTCGGGTAATCGACCTGCGGCAGGGTGGCGATCGGCAGAAAATGATAGGCGACGACGCCGGCGAGCATGATCGCCACCATGAGCAGGGTGGTGGCCACCGGACGCAAGATGAATGGCTGCGACACATTCATCGCTGAAAAACCTCCCGCGGCCGCGACGGCTCGTTGCGCGCCATGGCCTATTGTCCGCCGGCCGGCTTGCCGTTCTGATCGGGCGCGGCGCTCTGCCCGCCGTTTTGCGTCCCGTCCTGGTTCTGGCGGCGGTGGCGATGCTGACCGCTCTTCGCCGGATCGTCCGGCGCAGGACTGGCGCCTTGCGCCGATGCGATGGTGACGCTGGCGCCGTCGCGCAAGCGGTCGGCGCCGTCGACGACAACGCGTTCGCCGGCCGCCAGGCCCTCCCGCACGGCGACCATGTCGCCGTCGCTGGGGCCAAGTTTGAGCGTGCGCACCGAGACCTTGTTGTCGGCGTCGACGACATAGGCGTAAGCGCCGGGCGCGCCGCGCTGCACAGCGGCGCCCGGAACGATGACGACATCGTGCAGCGTCTTGACCAGCAGGCGCGCGTTGACGAACTGGTTGGGGAATAATTTGTTGTCGGCGTTGTCGAACTGGGCGCGCAATTTGACCGTGCCCGTGGTCGTATCGATCTGATTGTCGAGCGTCGTGACTTCGCCTGTCGCCAGTTGTGTGGTGTTGCCGCGATCGTACAAGGTCACGGTCAATTTCTCGCCGGCTTTCAACTGCGGCAGGATTTTTGTCAATTCATCCTCGGCCACCGGGAAGAGAACCGAAATCGGCTGCAGCTGCGTGATGACGGCGAGGCCGCTCGTTGAGGTGGCCTGAACGTAATTGCCTTGATCGACCATGCGCAGGCCGATGCGGCCGTCGACAGGCGAGACGATGTGGCAATAGGCGATGTTCAGCGCCTGGGCGTCGATCTGCGCCTGATCGAGCGCGACCGAACCCTCGTATTGCTTGACCACATAGACCTGGTCTTCGGCCTGCTGGCGCGCGATGGAGTTCTGCTTGAGCAAGGTCTGATAACGGACGTTGTCCACGCGCGCCTGATCGAGCAGGCCCTGATCGTGCGCGAGCTGGCCCTGATATTGCGCCATCAGCGCTTTGTAAGGGCGGTCGTCGATCTGCGCCAGGAAGTCGCCCTTCTTGACGATCTGGCCTTCCTTGTATGCGACCTCCACCAATTGGCCGCTGATCTGCGTCAGTACGGTGACCGTGGCGAGCGGCGTGACGGTGCCCAGGGCGTTGACGATGACGCGAATATCGCCTGTCCCGACATTGGCCACGCCGACCGAGGCGGGCGCCCCTTGACGTCCGCCCTTGGATTTTTGCTGATTTTGCTGCCCGGCCTGTTGTTGGCCCTCCTGTGGGGCGAAGGCGCGATAAAGCCCGAGAGCGACCGCGAGGACGAGGAAAAGACCAAGCAGAAACCACCGCAGCCGCTGGGGCGTCGGCGCCACCGCGGGATGAATCTTGTAGGTCTCGTCCTGTTCGGATTGCGGCAGGCTTTCGCTTGCGCGCCCTTCATCGAACTGTCTGTCTGTTTCGTCCATAGCTTTTTCAAAGGTCCATGGTTCAAACCGTCGGGGCGGGTCCGCCTTGCCGCAAACTCAGCTGCGCGGCAAAAGCGAAATCCCTTCCGACAATGTTGGCGGCGCGGGAAGCTGCGAAGCGTCCCAGCCTCCGCCGAGGAATTCTATCAACGTGACGCGCGCGACAAAAAGATTTTGCCGCGTCGTTAGCGCGGCTTCCTCATCGCTCAGCAGCGTCGCCTCGGCGACGACGACCGTGGTGAAGGGGACCGTGCCGGCGCGGTACTGGTTGAGGTAGACGTCCACCGCCTCGCGCGCCGCGCGAACGGCTTTTTCCTGCACCGCCAATTGATTGGCCTGCACGCGCAGCGCCACCAGCTGATCCTCGACCTGTTGAAAGGCGGTGAGCACGGTCTGGCGATAATTGGCGACGCTCTGGTTGTAGACCGCGCGCGCCGCGTCGACCTGCGCGGCGCGCAAGCCGCCCTCGAAGATCGGATCGGCGGCGGCGGCGCCGAGCGACCCGATCTGATGGGCGGCGGTGAAGGGAAAGGCGTTGGCGCCGATAAATCCCGCTGCGCCGGACAGGCTGATGTCTGGATAGTAAGCGGCGAGGGCGACGCCGATCAGCGCGTTGTTCTCCTGCATCTGGCGCTCCGCCGCCGCGATGTCGGGGCGCCGCTCCAGCAGGGTGGAGGGCAGCGCCACGGGCGTCAACGGATAGGCGTGCGGCAAAAGCGCGGGCGCCAGGCTCAGGTCGGCCGGCGGTCTGCCGGTCAGCATGGCGATGGCGTGCTCATATTGCCCGCGTTGCACGCCGACGCCGATTTCCTGCGCCTGCGTCGCATAAAGCTGGGTTTGCGCGGTGATCAGATCGGCTTTCGACACGGTGCCGGAATTATACTGGTTCTGGGTGATGTCGACGGTGCGCTTATATTCGGCGGCGGTTCTGTGCAGCAGGTCTTTCAGCGAATCGGCGGCGCGCAGATTGAAATAGGCGATGGCGAGTTGCGCCTGCGCGGAAAGCTTGGCGTTGGCGAGGTCGGCGGCGCTGACCTGCACGCCGGCCGAATTGCTTTCGATCTGGCGTCGGATCTTGCCCCAGACGTCAATATCCCAGCTCGCCGTGGCTTGCGGCTCGAACGTCGTGCTCGCGGTTGGGCGGCCGAGAGCTGAAACGGCGGCGCCCTGACCCGAGCGCGTCGCGGTGTAATTGCCGCCGAGGGTCGGAAACAGGCTGGCCTGCGCCTCGCGAACCAGCGCGCGCGCCTGATCATAGTTGGCGGCGGCCGCGGCGACAGTCTGGTTGGAAATCTCCACCTGCCGCAGCAGCGCGTCGAGTTTGGCGTCCTTGAAGGGCGCCCACCACGCGCCGCGATCAAATCCGTCGGCCGGCGCGGCCTTTTTCCAACCCTTGAGCTCCTTGTACGCGACGGGGGTCGGCGCCGAAGGGCGCAGGTAATCCGGTCCGACCGCGCAGGACGCCAGGATCGGAGCGACAAGCGCCGCCGTGGACAAAAGGCGGAGACTGATCATGGACGTTCGCCCGCCGTATCGGTCCGGGCGACGCCGGTCAGGAGCAAAGCGCCGCAATCCAATCGCTTTTTTCCCAATCCAGGCACCTAAGCGTTCCTCATAGCCGATTGCCGACGCCTTGCGGGCGAACCGCCGCTGTGGAGCGGAATCGAACCCATCAGAGCGCCGCCAAACTACGGGGCCGTGCGCCCCTTTGCAATCCGTTAAACTTTTCTTCACCCGTTCCTTGGCGGATATTTGCGACATTGACGTGGCGCGTCGCCAAATCACGGCCTCGCCGCCACGCGGCTTTGCTCTGAGATTTATATTTCCAGTAGAACAATACTTTATTTTATTTTGTGGTTTTTTTGTTGCGTGACGACGCGCTCGCCCCGCCCACGCGGCCGATCGGCGACGATCCGGGCCTGATCGACGCGGAGCTGAACCATCATGGCGACGATTTGCGCAAAATGCGCCGTTCTGTTAGCGCGTTCGGCGGGAAAACGCGGCGGGGGATGGCGACAATGGGTTGTGAGGCCGGCGACAACGCGGGCGATCGCGCGGCTATCGATCTGCGCGACATCGAAGTCGTCGCGCCAAGCCTGCATTGGCGCTATTCCGGCGTCACCTCCACGATCATCGCCCTGGTTCCGCGCCAGGCGCGTCTGATGCCGATCGTCGCCGTCGGCCCGCATCTGCCGCCCACGGTTCCGCGGATGAAATTCCTGCAAATTCTCCGGCAAGGCTGGACGCGCCCGAAGGGGCGGCGCTGGCGCGTCTGGCACGCGCGCCGCAACAACGAGATGATCGTCGGCGCGCTGCTCAAATTCGTGCTGCGCCAGCCCTGGAAACTGGTGTTCACCTCGGCGGCGCAACGGCGCCACTCCTGGCTGACCCGCTGGCTGCTGGGCCGGATGGACGCGATCATCGCCACCAGCGACGGCGCCGCGTCGTTTTTGCGCCGCCCCTGCGTGGTGATCTATCACGGCGTCGATACGACGCGATTCCAGCCCTTGCCCGATCGTGACGAGGCATGGCGGAACTCCGGCCTGCCGGGACGTTACGGCCTGGGGGCGTTCGGCCGGCTGCGTCCGCAAAAGGGCACCGACCTGCTGATCGAGGCGGCGATCCGCCTGTTGCCGGCCTATCCGGACGCGTGTTTGATTTTCACCGGCCTCACCAGCGGCGAGCATCAAGCTTTTCTCGATGGGTTGCGGCGCAAGATCGCGGCCGCCGGCCTTGAAAAGCGCATCGTGTTTCTCGGCGAGCGGCCCGGGCCGGAAATGCCGCATTGGTTCGCGCTCGTCTCGATATACGTCGCGCCGATGCGTAACGAGGGATTTGGCCTGACGCCGCTCGAAGCCATGGCGAGCGGCGCCGCCGTCGTGGCGAGCGCGACGGGCGCCGCCGTCCAACTCGTCGCCGAGGGCGAAACCGGCCTCATCGTTCCCCCGGGCGATCTGGAGGCGCTGGTCGGCGCGCTGGATGCGCTGTTGGCCGATCCCGAACGGGTCAAGACGATGGGGCAAAAAGGCCGGCAAAAGGCGCTGGAGCGCCACGACGTCGAGATGGAGGCGCGACAGATCGTCGCCGTTTATCAACAAACGCTCGGCTCCGCCGCCGCCGACGCGGGCTTGACGAAACCGGAGCGCGCATAATAGGCGTCTCTTTTTAGAGCGCCTCGAGCCTCACCTGGAGAATTTTGGCGTTGACGCCTCCCTATCCGCCCAATCTTCGCTACCGGCTCGAATATGTCGGCTATTTGTTGCTGGCCGGCATTTTTGCGTTGCTGCCGGTGAAGGCGGCGTCCGAATTCGGCGCCTGGATCGTCGGCGCGGTCGGTCCCTTGTCGCGCCAGCGCCATCCGCGCATGTTGCAAAATCTCGCGCAGGCTTTCCCGGAAAAGTCCGAGGACGAGCGCAAGGCCATCGCGCGCGGCGTCTGGCGCAATCTCGGGCGCGTGCTGGGCGAATTCTTCCATCTCGCCGAGTTCGACCCGGAGCGCGTCTATTTCGAAAATCCCGAGGTGCTGACGGGGATCGCGGCCAGCGGCTCGGGCAGCGTCCTGTGCGGATCGCATCTGGCGAACTGGGAGGCGAACAGCGCCGGCATGACCCTTTGCGGGTTGGACGCGGTCGGCGTCTATCATCCGATGAGCAATCCCTTCGTCGACGCCGACGTGAAAAGGCGTCGCGCCAACTTCTATCGCGGCGGGCTGCTGGCCAAACGCGACCCGGCGACGCCGCGCATGATGATGCGCTATGCGCGCGAAGGCAAAGCGGCGGCTTTTCTGATCGACCAGTCGACGTTCAACGGTCTGATGATTCCCTTTTTCGGGCGGCTCGCGTCGACAACGCAGTTTCCGGCGTTGATCGCCCGGCAATTCAACCTGCCGTTGGTCCTGGTCATCAGCGTGCGCGAGCCGGGCCCGCGTTTCCGGCTGACGAGCAAGGAAATCGAGGTGCCGCGCACGGAAGACAAGGAAGCCGATATTTTCGCCGCCACCGCCGCGATGCAGGCCCATCTTGAAAGCGCTGTCCGCCGCCATCCCGAGCAATGGATGTGGACGCATTCGCGCTGGAGCTGAGGGGGCTTGGCGCGGCGGCGAAACGCGGCGAACGCACAACCACTTCTCTCATTTTCTAAGCTGGTCTCTGAGCTGATCAAGAGCCGGGTTGTTGCCGTACCGAGTTACGTCGCAAGCGGTCGTCGCGTATGCTCTGCCGAGCTTTTTTCCTCGGTGCGTCTCCATGTCTTGAAGGTTCAGGTGTACTGAGACCTGTTCGCGCGGCTCAAGTCGGCGCGGCCATGGTTTGCCATCCCGCAATTCAGGATACGCAACAACGGCACGGGGGCTCTTGGTCACATTTCTACCACCAATTTCGAACCCGACCTCATTGACCGTAACCGCGAACGCACCGAGGTTAATCACTTCGATACCAAAACCGCGCTGACCATCAGGCATTGACAGCGTGTTCATCGGCGAAACCCGGAGACGAACGCGCCTCTGATTGATCGTGTTCCACATGTTCATGATGCCGAGCACCGCGCCGACCATGGCGGCGGTCATGGTCAAATAATCTTTCCACGGGAGTCCTTCTAAGCCGGTCATTTGCAGGTCTACCTACTGCGTTTCCAGTTGAAATCGCTTTGCAAAATCGCTTCTACCAGAGGCCATTGCTTGCCACGGGCATATTTGAAATGCCGGGCGCTACTCTGCACACCAATTAGATGTAACGCTTTTTCGGGGTTCCAAAATAGTTCTGAATCAGGGAAATCAACTTCCCAAATTGCCGCGCCGCTAAGTGTCCGTCCGAAAAGAAGTTGAATCGCATGAGTCGGATGTGATTCATGGAAGGTAGCCTGATTCTGGAGGGGCTGCCGATGTGGACGAGCGAGAACCGCGCGCAATATAACCGCGACAAGTTGCGTTATCCCAGCGACCTGACCGACGCCGAATGGGAGCATATCGCGTCGTTGATACCGCCGGCCAAGCGCGGCGGGCGCAAGCGCACCGTCGATGTGCGTGAAGTCGTCAACGGCCTGATGTACGTGCTGAGCACGGGCTGCCAATGGCGATACGTGCCGAAGGATTTGCCGCCGCGCAGCACGCTGTTCGATTATTTCGATCTGTGGACGTGGAACGGCACGCTCGATCGCATCCACCACGCACTCTATGTGAAGTGTCGCGAGGCGATGGGGCGCGAAGCCAGCCCGACAGCTTGCGTGATCGACAGCCAGAGCGTCAAAAGCGCCGAAAAAGGGGGCGCTGCATCGATCCGAATGGCTACGACGCGGGGAAAAAGATCAAGGGCAAGAAGCGCCATATCCTCGTCGACACTTTAGGATTGCTGCTGCACGCGATTGTTCATCCCGCCGATATTCAGGACCGCGACGGCGGCAAATTGGTGTTGGCGACAATGTTCGGACTGCACCCATTCCTGCGCAAACTCTTCGCCGACGGCGGCTATCAAGGCCCAAAGTTCCGGGCGGCGCAAAAGAAGATTTTGCCGCTCCTGGTCACCGAGATCGTCAAGCGCTCCGATCAGGCGCAGGGTTTCGAGGTCCTCCCGCGCAGATGGGTGGTCGAGCGAACCTTCGCCTGGCTCGGAAGATGCCGCAGATTGGCGAAGGACTTCGAAAACCTGACGCGAAACGCCTTGGCGTTCATCCGCCTCGCGTCAATCCGCTTGATGATGCGAAAGCTATGTTTAAGCTCTTAAACTTCGCGGACAGACTCTAACACCAAAGAGTTTAGGGGTTGATCGTGTAGCGCCAAACGTATCCACACCCATTTCAGCATATGCCAAGAAAATATCGCTATCAGGATCTACAGGCTTTTCGGCGTCACACGGAATCTTCGCTAATCGATCAAGGAAGCTGACGACTAGCAGGCTGCTGAAAAACCCCTTCCGTTTCAGCTTCGGTCGTGATTCCATCGCTTTGAGACAGGAGCGACGGAATGCGCGGGACGGACGAGGGATCAGGGCGGCTTTTCAGCTATGTCGATCTGGAGTCGCGCGTTCGGCGCGACCATCCGCTGCGCGTGATCCGCGAGATCGCCAACGCGGCGCTCGCGACACTGGCTGCGGATTTTTCGGAGCTTTACTCCAGGACGGGCCGGCCTTCGGTCGCGCCTGAACGGTTGCTGCGGGCGATGCTGCTGCAAGCCTTTTATTCGGTGCGCTCCGAGCGGCAATTGATGGAGCGTCTCGACACCGATTTGCTGTTTCGCTGGTTCGTCGGCCTTGGCGTCGACGATCCCGTGTGGGACGCGACGGTGTTTTCCAAGAACCGCGACCGCCTGCTCGACGGCGCGATAGCGGCTAAGTTTCTCGCCGCCGTCCTGGCGCAGCCTCGGGTCAAAAGGCTGATGTCGAGCGATCATTTTTCGGTCGACGGCACGCTGATCGAGGCTTGGGCTTCGATGAAGAGTTTCAAGCCCAAGGATGGCTCCGGCAACGAGCCGCCGCCCGATTCCGGCCGCAACGCCGAGGTGGATTTCAAGGGCGAGAAGCGCTCGAACGAGACCCATGCTTCGACCACCGATACGGAAGCCAGGCTTTATCGCAAGGGCGCCGGCATGGAGGCCAAGCTGGCTTTCCTCGGCCATGCGTTGATGGAGAACCGCGCCGGACTGATCGTCAACGCCTGCCTGACGCCAGCCGACGGACATGGCGAGCGCAACGCCGCGCTTGCGATGATCGAACCGCTCGCCAATCGCCCTGTTGGCATCACGCTTGGCGCCGACAAGGGTTATGACGTGCGCGTTTTCGTCAACGAACTGCGCGCGATGAACGTGCGCCCGCATGTGACGCAGAACACCAACGGACGGCGCTCCGCAATCGATGGCCGCACCACGCGCCACCCCGGTTATGCGGTGAGCCAGCGCATCCGAAAACGCATCGAGGAAGCCTTCGGCTGGATGAAGACCGTCGCCGGCCAGCGCAAAACCAAGTTTCGGGGCGTCGAGCGGGTCGGCTGGTCGTTTGCCTTCGCCGCCGCAGCCTACAACCTCATCCGATTGCCGAAATTGATCGAAGAAAGGGCGGGGTAAGGGGGAAGTGGCGCCGCCAAACGCTCGCCGACGCCGGATTCGGCAAAAAACAACGCTCAAATCGCCGACAAAAATCCGCGCCGGGCGATAGTAACCGACGAAATCGGGGCGTTTTTCAGCATCCTGCTAGTGCTCCACCCACCAAAGGTCCCCTATGTTTGATCAAGCAATCGGGGTAGCCACCAACAATGAAGGTTTCATCACTCTGCGGAGCCCGACAGCGCTCCACGTTAACGACATCCCACCCCGCACGCGCGCGTTCAGCAGTGGTGTCATTAAGGCGACAGATAATGATGTCGTCATCATCGTTTGCTGCGACGTCGAATGGCCAAATATCAATAACGCCGGGGCCTTGGATATTATCTGGAATTCTTAGCCGTTCGGCTTGTTTATCTTCGAAGACGTGTTGAGCAGATAAAAGGAAAAGCTCGTTTCCTGTGTTCAGAAGAGTGCTTGTGCCAATCGGCGTGAGCCCTCGATCAGGATGATCGTACAGAACGGGAACAATACGTGTTTTCAAATATTCCTGAATCGCGGTCATAAAGGCTTCCCTTTGAGCCATTTGGTTTTCTTGGGACATAAAACCTCCAATTATTATTTTTGGTAACAAATGTAGTTGTGTTTACTCGGTCCATAATAGCAACCACAATCGAGGATTTTAGCAATTCCCCTAACTGCCCATCGGTCGAAACTCTGGCGCAGCCCAAAATGATCACGGCTCGATAAGCTCAAGCGCGCGCGTCGCCAGCGCGACGACGCGCGGAATCGGCTTCTTGCCTTGCTCATAATAGACGATCATGCGGCGACTTACGCCAAGCGCCGCCGCCGCCGTGTCGAGCGTGTAAGCTCCGCGTTCGCGCCAGCGCCTGAAAGCGTCAGGCGAAAGGGTGACGCCGGCCTGTTCCCGCGCCAGCCGCCACAACGTATCGGTGGCCATGTCGATGTCATCGGTCCAGACAACATCCGTTCCATGCTCGCCGACGCGCGCTTGTCCGAACAATTCCGGCGAATGGCGCAACGGCGCATAGAGGCTGAAAGTTTCGATGAGTCCGGACACATCGACACAGGCTTCATCGCCCCGGTCCCAACGAACGCGCAAGGTCATCGGCTTCCGGCCGGCCTTCACGGCGACGATGCGCGGCAAGGTCTTTTTCGGCATGGTCATCCCCGTTCGTTCAGCGCCAACACCTGAAAATCAGGCCCGACAATGTGGAAGTGCGGCGGACGGTGATCGTCGGCGTAAATCCGCACACTGACGGAGCCGAAGCGTTGCAAAACAGGCATTGAAAATCATCGGTCAATAGGTGCAACTATTGCACTTATGAGGAAAAAAATCAAGGATTTAAAAGGTCCGCGTTTCGCACCGCGTCACGACCGCCTTCCAGAAATCTACCCGGCCTGCTTGCCGAAAAGCTTGTGCCAGACGAAGACGTTGGCGCGGTAGATGGGCCTTGCCGCCTCATGGGCGATCTTGTCGGCGAGGCCCATCGCCTTGCGGCCGACCGTCGTGCCGCCGATCGTTGTCGAGGCGTCGCGCAGGCCGGAGGGGACGAAGGCGAGCAATTCCTGGCCGGTGACCCAACTCATCTGCAGGAATGTGTCGACCGGACGGTCGAAAACCGTGGTCGCCGCGAGCAGCCTCGCCGCCGCCTGGCGCGAGACGAACTGGCCGATCGCCCGCAGCGGCGGATTATTGGGGCGCACCAGCGCGATTTCGCCCTCGCTCGCCAAAGTCTTGCCGGCGACGCGGGTGCTCGGGGCCGGCAGCAACGCATAGTCCCACAAGGAGCGCGTTCGCAGCGCCGCCGCGTAGGTCTTGGCGAAGCCTTTGCCATCGAGATCGGCGTCGTCCTCGAAGATCAGGCCGAAATCGAGGTTCTCGGCGACGATGCGCTCCCAGGCGCGGCGGTGGCTCAAAAAAGCGCCGATTTCGGCGCGAACCAAGGCGAAAGGGTAGCGCGGCCGGAATTTCGCGCGCGTATAGATCGCCTCGACCTCCCGCGCCGACAAGGCGGCGCCGTCGACCGCGGCGAGAATCTCGCTCGGCGCGGGCAGGGCGGCGCTTAGGCGCTCGACCTGCGGGCGTCGTTGCGTCGCGCGTTCCAGATGCAGAATGAAAGCTTTAGGATCGGCCACAAAAAATCCGGTTCGATAAAGCAACGGGCAGGAAAGGGCTTCTAGACCGCCTTTGGCGTTCTGTCATCAGGGTCCAGGCGGTTATCCGAAACGTTACGGGAACTTTCGGATAAGAACAGGCGTATAAGCAAGCCCCTATGCGTAAAGGCGACGTTTTTGTCCCGTATGGCTGGGGATAAATCGACCCGTGGAGCCTTCAGGCCGCGCCGGATCGTCCGGTTGCGCTTCGGCAGGGATTGGCCGAAAAAGCGTCGCGCGACTTAGCGCTGGATTTTCGAACGCGGCCGCGCAAAATGCGTCGCGCTCGTCGCCGGCCTCGCGAGGCTGGCCCGAGGCCAGATCAGGAACATCGACCATTGCCAGGCAAACTCCCCCTAACGGCCGCCATCATCTGTCTCAACGAACAGGAATGTATCGGCAAGTGCCTGGAAAGTCTGGCTGAGTGCTCAGAGATCGTGATTGTCGATTCCGGTTCGACCGACGCCACCGCCTCGATCGTCGAGGGCTTCGCTACGCGCGGTTTTCCGATTCGCTTTATCCACAGGCAATGGCCCGGATACGCGCGGCAGAAGCAGTTCGCGCTGGAGCAGGCGAGCCAGCCCTGGGTCTTGAGCATAGACGCCGACGAATGGCTCGACGACGAATTGCGCGCGCATCTGCCCGAGCTGTTGCGGGCCGGCGAGGAGGTCGCGGGCTATAAGCTGCGCCGCGCCATCACCTTGTACGGGCGTCCCGCCCCCGCGCCGCCGATCACGCATCCCGAGCGCATTTTGCGGCTGGTGCGGGCCGGGCGGGCGCGTTTCGACGAAAACGTGCTCGTCCATGAGGGTTTGAGCGTCGACGGCGAAACGCCTGTCGCCCCGCACGGCGTCATCAGGCATGAGCGGGCGTTGCCGATCGACGAGCAAATGCTCAAGGAAATCAATTACGCTCGACTGAAGGCGCGCCAACGCGTCGACGCCGGCGCGGCGCCGAGCGCGTTCAAGCTGGTTTTCAACCCGCCGAACTATTTCTTTCGCGCCTATGTGCTGCACCGCATGTTCCTGTGCGGGCGGCCCGGATTCATCCACGCGATGACCGGCGCGATCTACTCCTTCCTCGCCGAGGCCATGCATTTCCAGCTCTGGGCGAGCCGAAAACAGCCGGACGAGCGGCGGTAGCTTAACATCGGGAAGACGGCCATGAGCGACGACGGAAAACCCAGCGGCCCTGTGTTCGCGCCCGTCACCAGCGCCGATTATCGCCGGTTGGCGCGCCGGCGTCTGCCGCAATTCCTGTTCGATTATCTTGACGGCGCCGCCAACGACGAAACGACCATGGCGCGCAACGAGGCCGATTTCCGGTCGATTTTGCTGCGCCAGAAAGTCATGGTCGACGTCTCCGGCGTCAGCACCAAGACCAGTCTGGCGGGCGAGGCCGTCGCCATGCCTCTGGCTCTGGCGCCCGTCGGGCTCGCCGGCATGTTCGCGCGGCGCGGCGAAGTTCTGGCCGCGCGGGCGGCGCAAAAGGCGGGCGTCCCGTTCGCCCTTTCGACCGTCGGCGTCTGCTCGGTCGACGAAGTGAGCCGCGCCGCTCCGGCGCCCTGGTTCCAGCTCTACATGATGCGTGATCGCGGCGCGGTCAAAGCGCTACTTGAGCGGGCGCAAGCCGCCGGCGTTTCGCGACTGGTCTTCACCGTCGATCTCGCCGTGACGGGTATGCGCCACCGCGACGTGCGCGACGGTCTGATTTTGCCCGGATTTAGGGCGAAGCTGGCGAAATTCCGGCAGATCGCGGCGCGTCCGCGCTGGATCGCCGACGTGGCCGTGCGCGGCGCGCCGCTCGGATTCGGCAATCTGGCGGGGATCGGCCCCGAGGCGGGCGATCTCGGCGCGATCCGAAAATGGGTCGACGCGCAATTCGATCCGTCCGTCACCTGGAAGGACATCGAGTGGCTGCGCGGCGTCTGGAAAGGCGCGCTGATCCTGAAAGGCGTGATGGAGGCCGACGACGCGCGCCTTGCCGTCGAGGCCGGCGCCGACGCCATCATCGTCTCCAATCACGGCGGGCGCCAGCTCGACGGCGTCGCCTCCTCGATTTCGAAATTGCCCGGCGCCGTCGAGGCGGCGCAGGGCCGCGCGGAAGTTCTCGTCGACGGCGGCGTGCGCGGCGGGCTCGATATTTTCCGGGCGCTGGCGCTCGGCGCGCGCGGCGTTCTGATCGGCCGCCCCTGGGTCTACGCCCTGGCGGGCGCGGGCGAACAGGCGCTTGTCGACCTGCTTTCGACCTTCCGTCGCGAATTGGCCGTCGCCATGGCCTTGGCCGGCGTTACCCGCGTCGAGGATATTTCGCGCGCGGCGCTGGATTCCGCCTTTCCGAAGTGAGCCGGAACGCCGTTGGTGGACTCGCGCCTTTGCCGTCGGTAGAACAGCGCCCGAATGAACCAAGCAAAAAGAGCGGAGGGGGACGATGGCTGAGGCCGGCGCCAACGCAATATCCGGGGAAGACCCCATTGTCGTCGTCGGCGCGGGGCAGGCGGGTCTGCAAGTCGCCGAAACCCTGCGCGCGGAAGGTTTCGCCGGGCGCATCCTGCTCATCGGCGAGGAAAATCGCGGCCCCTATCATCGCCCGCCCTTGTCCAAGCAATGGCTGCTGGGCGAGAGCGACGACGAGCGCCTCGTCATGCGGGGCAAGGAATTTTTCGCCGCCAAGTCGATCGAGCTGTTGGCCGGAATCCGCGTCGAAAAAATCGACCGTGAAAACCAGTGCGTCGTTCTTTCGGATGGACGGACGCAAAAATACGCCGGGCTCGCGCTGGCGACGGGCGCGGCGGCGCGAAAGCCCTCGATCGCCGGAGCCGATCTGCCCGGCGTTTGCGTGCTGCGGGACATGGACGACGCCCACGCCATCGCGCATTACCTTGAAAAGGCGCGGAACGTCGTTGTGATCGGCGGCGGTTTCATCGGCCTCGAAGTGGCCGCCGCGGCGCGCAAACTGGAGCGCAAGGTGGTCGTGCTGGAGGCGCAGGAGCGTCTGATGGCGCGCGCCGTCTCGGCCATGCTTTCACAATATTACGCCGATCTGCATCGCGCCCACGGCGTCGAATTCTTTTTCGAGACCCAGGCGGCTGCGATCGAGGGCGGCGCGGCGGGCGTCACCGGCGTTCTCGCTTCGGACGGGCGGCGTTTTCCCGCCGATCTCGTCGTGCTTGGCATCGGCGCCGAAGCCCGCGATTCCCTGGCCCGGGAGGCCGGGCTCGAATGCGCGCGCAGCATTGTCGTCGACGAGTGCGCGCGCACGGCGGATCCAAGAATTGTCGCGGCCGGCGATTGCGCCGTCAGGCGTCTGCCGGACGGGCGCATGGCGCGGCTGGAAAGCGTGCAGAACGCGGTGGAGCAGGGCAAATCGGCGGCCTTCGCTTTGCTTGGCCGGCAACGGCCGTTTACCGCGACGCCCTGGTTCTGGTCCGATCAATATGACGTGAAACTTCAGATGGCCGGCGCCTCCGCCGATTTCGACGAGGCCGTCGTGCGCGGCGACATGGACGATCCGGCCCTGCGGCATCCGGCTTTTTCGATCTATTATTTCAAGGGCGAGACCCTGGTCGGCGTCGACAGCCTCAACAAGGGCGGCGACCATATGCTGGCGCGCCGCCTGCTCGACGCGAGAATTTCGCCGAAACGCGAAGAGGCGGCGGATCGGGAATTCGACCTGCGCAATCTGCTGAAGTGAGCGTCATCCTGTTGCGTCCGCCGTCGCGCCGGTTTAGTCAGGGAAAATGATGCGCATCGCTCTTTATACCGGCTCGTTCGATCCGATCACCAACGGCCACGTCGAGGTCATCCGGGCCGCGGCGGGCCTATGCGACCGGCTGGTCGTCGGCATCGGCGCGCATCCGGGTAAAACGCCGCTGTTCTCGCTCGAAGAGCGCGCCGAACTGATCACCAGGACCTGCGCCGCCGCCGCCGCCGAAAAATCGTGCCAATTGTCGGTCATGTCCTTCGACGGGCTGGCCGTCGAGGCGGCGCGCCAGGCCGGCGCCAGCCTGATCATTCGCGGCCTGCGCGACGGCGCCGATTTCGATTACGAGATGGAGATGGCCGGCATGAACGCGGCGATGGCGCCGCGGGTGCAGACGGTATTTTTGCCGGCGACATCGAGCGTTCGCCATATTACGGCGACATTGGTGCGTCAGATCGCCCAGATGGGCGGCGACGTGACCAGCTTCGCGCCGCCCGAGGTCGCCGCCGCGCTGCAGCGGAAATTCGCCAAGTCTTGATCCTTCATAACCGCTTGATCCTTCATAACCGCTTTATCCCTCACAACCGAAAGCAAATGCATGAACTTCGATCGTCGTCAGATTTCGCTCGGACTTCCGCTCGCCGCCGCTTTCGCCGGCGTCGCCCACGCCGCGGATGATCCGAAGAACACGCTCTATCTGCAATTGCGCACCGGACGGGTGGTCATTCGCCTGCGTCCCGATCTCGCGCCCAAGCATGTCGAGCAGATCAAGGCGCTGACCAAGCGCGGCTTTTACGACGGCATCGTTTTCCACCGCGTCATCGAAGGCTTCATGGCGCAGACGGGCGACCCCACCGGCACGGGAACCGGCGGTTCGGACCTGCCGAACATTCCGGCCGAGTTCACCTCGACCCCGTTCAGGCGCGGCACGCTCGGCATGGCGCGCTCCGCCTCGCCCAATTCGGCCAATTCGCAGTTTTTCATCTGCTTTGCCGACGCCCCGTTCCTGGACGGCAAATACACCGTCTTCGGCGAAGTCGTTTCTGGGATGGAATATGTCGACCAGATCAAGCGCGGCGAGCCGCCGGCCGATCCAGACAAGATCATTTCGATGAAACTGGCCGGCGACGCCAAATAAGGTCGTCGTCGGCGAATCTGGAGAAAGCGCGGCGTTCGCGCCTTGCTCCCCAAGCGCATCGACGCGCTGAGAATCAGCAAAGGGAAAAAACATGTCCGACGAAGGCAATCTGCTCAATCTGGAGACGACCAAGGGTCCGGTCGTCATTCGCATGCGGCCCGATCTGGCGCCCAATCACGTCGCCCACATCAAGAAACTGGCGGGCGAAGGCTTCTATGACGGCGTCGTTTTCCATCGCGTCATCGATGGCTTCATGGCGCAGACCGGCTGCCCGCACGGCACCGGCACAGGCGGTTCGAAATATCCCAACCTGAAAGCCGAGTTCAACGACGCTCCGCACGTGCGCGGCGTGGCTTCGATGGCGCGCGCGTCCAGTCCCAATTCGGCCAATTCGCAATTCTTCATCTGTTTCGACAACGCCCGCTTCCTCGATGGGCAATATACCGTCTGGGGCGAGGTGATTTCCGGCATGGAGAATGTCGACAAGATCAAGCGCGGCGAACCGGTGCGCGATCCCGACAAGATCATTTCGGCCAAGGTGAGCTGAATTTACTTGTTGAAGCCGGAGCCTCGCTCCGGCTTTTTTTTTGCGGGCGGTCCCGCGGCGGAGTTCGTTTTTCGCCAAGCTCTTAGCGTCGCCAATAGAAAATTCAGCTTGGATTCATCTGCGCGTCTTTATTTATTGCTTTATCTTCCGCAATAACCGCCATTGACGATGGCCGTCTTTTGCAGGAGTTTTCTTTCGACGCGATCGAACCATGAGGGTTTGCGCGTCCATCAGGGAGCCGTGCATGTCTATTCGTTACGCCACTCTTTTAGGCGCGGCCGTCGTCGCCGCAACCTTGAGCCTTGGCGCCGGCGGCGCCAACGCCGATACCGTGATGCAGCAATGCGGCGCGAAATGGCAGGCCGCCAAGGCCGCTGGTACGACCGGCGGTCAAAGCTGGCTGCCCTTCCTGTCGCAATGTCGCGCTGAATTGAAGGGGCAGCCCGCCGCCGCCGCGCCCGCTGCTCCGGCAGCCGCCGCGCCCGCCGCCGCGCCAGCCGCTCCGGCGGCAGCCGCGCCCGCCGCCGTCGCGCCGAATCCGGTCGCCGCTAGGCCCGCTCCCGCGCCGGCCGCGGCAGGATCGGCGGTGTTCCCGAGCGCGCTCAATCCTGCCTACGCCAGCCAGTCGGCCGGCAAGGCCCGGATGCACACCTGCCTCGACCAGTACAACGTCAACAAGGCGAATGGCGGCAATGGCGGCCTCAAGTGGATTCAGAAGGGCGGCGGCTATTACAGCGAGTGCAACAAACGGCTGAAGGGCTGATTTTTCTCTGCTCACGACAACCCCCGGCCGCAAGGCCGGGGGTTCTTTTTTGCCGCATGGCGCTGATGGACAGCGCCGGCGCCCGCGCTTATAAGGCGGACTCGGAATTTCGCCTTTGTCGGGCGCGAGGCGACGCGGGCGGCGCAAACTCTCCGCCAAGCGAGCCATAACGATTTGTTCAACCGCATATTCTTGAAAAAGTCGGTCAGCTTTTTCAAACATATGCTTTAGCGATCTGGACCAGACAATGCAGGATATTGCTGTCGACGCGACGAATTCCAGGCCTCTCTCCGCCGCCGCCTTCGACGCCAGCGCGCCTTTGCGCCGCACGATGGTTGAGCGCCAAATTCGCACCTATGACGTTTCCGACGCCGCGCTGATCGAAAGCCTCCTGAACGTTCCGCGCGAATTATTTGTTGATCCGGAATTAGCCGAACTGGCCTATTCGGACGCCAATTTGACGGCGACCGGCGACGAAACGCGGCGCCTGACGGTTCCGCTGACATTGGCTCGCCTGTTGAAGGACGCGCGTCCGCGCGCAGGCGACAACGTTCTCGTCGTCGCTGGCGCGGCCGGCTATACTGCGGCGTTGATCGCCGGACTTGCCGGAAAGGTGACGTCGCTGGAATCCGACGCCACGCTCGCCGATAAGGCGAAAAACAATTTCGCCACGCTCGGGCTGGCCAACGCGTCGTCTCTGGCCGGTCCCTTGCCGGCTGGCGCGCCGCAAGAAGGTCCTTTCGATCTGATCGTCGTCGACGGGCTGGTCGAAGGCGGACTCGATCAGTTGCTGGCGCAACTGAAGGACGGCGGTCGGCTGGCGACAATCATGGCGGCCGCGCCCGACGCGCGCGTCGGCAAGGCGACCCTGTTCACCTGCATCGGCGACCAATCGAGCCCGCGTATTCTGGGCGACGCCGCCGGCGCAACGCTGGAGGCGTTTCGCAAGACCGTTCAGTTTGTCTTCTAACCCGTTGAGTAGGCGTAATTAAACCAAATCTGTCGCATTTTTGACGCAGGCGCTTTAATTATATGCGGAAAGCCGAAAATTTCATTCACTCTGAAAGACGACTTCGGCCATTATCGATGGTGGGCGTATGCGATTCTGCGCGTGGCGGAGTCGTTCGGTCCGGCGTCGTCGACGAGTCGTTTGCGCTGGCGGTCGAGAAAAGTTCGTTTGGTCCTGGAGCTTCTTTGATGCGTGCGTCTCTATCGGCGCTTTTGGCGTCCGCCGCCGTTCTGTTCGCGGCTAACGGCGCGTCCGCCGAGACGATGTCGAGCGCTTTGGCGCGCGCCTATTTGGGCAATCCCGACATCAACCAGCAGCGCGCCGCCGTGCGGGCGCAGGATGAGACCGTGCCGCAGGCCAAATCCGGCTGGCTGCCGAAAGCCAATGCGCAGTTGTCCGCCGGCAATCAGAACACCACCATATCCGGCTTCATCATCAACGGCACGTCCAACTCCAGGCCGCGCGGCGCGGCGGCGACCTTGACGCAGACCCTGTTCGACGGCGGCAAGACCTACAACAGCGTGCGTCAGGCCGAGTTCGGGCGTGCTGGCCATGCGCGAGCAAATGCGCCTGACCGAACTGACGACTTTGCAGGCGGCGGCGACCGCTTATATGGACGTCTTGCGCGATACGGCGATTCTCGGTCTGCGCCGCAATAACATTTCCGTTCTAGACGAGCAGTTGCGGCAGACGCGCGACCGGTTCAAGGTCGGCGAGGTGACGCGCACCGACGTCGCTCAGGCCGAGTCCTCGCTCGCCGGCGCGCGGGCGGATTATTCTCTCGCGCAGGCCAATCTGCAATCGAGCGTCGCCACTTACCAGCGCGTTATCGGCGTCGAGCCCAAGCGGCTGGAGCCGGCCAGGCCGATCGAGAAACTGCTGCCGACCAACCTGCATCTGGCGGTCGACGTGTCGACGCTTGAGCATCCCGCCGTCGTCGGCGCGCTGCATCAGGTCGACGCCGCCGAACTGGCGGTCAAGATCGCTGAATTGGCTCTTTCACCGACCGTTTCGGTGCAGGGCTCGCTCAGCCGCAACCTCGATTATTCCGGCATTCCGCGTTACGACGTGAATGCGGCTTCGGTCGTCGGCCAGCTCAACGTTCCCCTTTATCAAGGCGGCGCCGAATACGCCGCCGTGCGTCAGGCCAAGGAAAAGCTCGGCCAGACGCGTCTGGCCGCCGATCTTCAGCGCGACAGCGTGCGCGCCTCGGTGGTGACGGCCTGGGGCCAGCTGCAGGCTGCGCGGTCGGCGATCACAGCCTATCAATCGGCGGTTTCGGCGGCCGAAATCGCACTCAACGGCGTGCGCGAAGAAGCCAAGGTGGGCCAGCGCACGACGCTCGACATTCTCAACGCGCAGCAGGCCTTGCTCAACACACGTGTGCAATTGGTCACCGCGCAGCATGATCGCGTCGTCGCATCCTACGCCGTGATGGCCGCGACGGGGCGGCTTTCGGCGGGAAATCTCGGCATCGGCATGGCTTCCTATGATGCGAGCGTCCATTACGACAAGGTCAAGAACAAGTTTTTTGGCTTGACCACGCCAGACGGGCGTTGAGGACGACGCGCCGTCCACAGGGCAGAGAACCAAGTCTGCTTGCCTTACGCGAAAAAGCGCGCTCAAACTGTGAAGAAGTTGATTCGCGGGTGTGATTTACATGCGCGCGTCTGCTAGCTTGCGGCGGGTTCGCCTTGCAAATGGTCTTGGCGGTTCACCGCGCCGAATTGTGCGCCGACAAAAGAATCCTTGAAGCCATGATCGCATCCATCGCCAATCTCTCCTCCGCGCTTTCCGCCGAACAAAAGGCGCATGAGCCTTCGATGGATGAAATCCTCGCCTCCATCCGCAAGATCATCGCGGACGACGATGTGTTGCCGCTGACCCGCCGCCCGTCGCCTGTGGCGCGGGAGGAGGGCGCGCGCGCCGGCGCCGGCGAAGGTCCAACGGCGGCGGAGCCGCCAGCTGTCGCGCCGGCTGCGCCGCGCAGGACGCCCGCTTCAAGCGCCCAGGAACGGACGGAAAACGTCAACGCGCCAACGCCGACGGAGACGCCGGCCGCCAAACCCGAGACGAGCGATCGATTCCTTAAGGAGTTCAGGCTGCGGCTTGGCGGCGACAGCGCGCGCCCGGCGAGCGAGGACAATCACGTCGTCAGACCTTTCGTCGTGGCCAAAGACGCCGCGGCGGGCGAGGCGTTCAAGGCCGAACTGTCGCCGATTTCGCTGGCGTCAGGCGCCAGCGCGCGGGTGAGTTCAATTCGTCCGCGCGAAGAGCCGCAATTCGCGGCGCCGGTTGAAAAAGCTCCAGAGACGGACGTCGCGCCGTCGGTCGTCGCGCCCGTTCGGCAGGAGGCGGTGAACGGTCCAACGCTGGTTTTCCAGGCGCCCAAGCTCGAGCCGGCGACGGCGTCGCAACGCGTCGAGGCAGAGGACAGCCGCGCCGCCGCGCTTTCGCCCGAGCCGGCGGCTCTGGTTTCGGCGGCGACCGATTCCGCTGTCGGTTCGGCTTTCGGCGCGTTGGCGGCTTCCGTCGTCATGCGCGACAATGAAATGATCGAGCGGCTGGCGCGCGAAATGCTGCGGCCGATGCTTAAAAATTGGCTCGACGACAATCTGCCCATCGTCGTGGAGCGGCTGGTGCGCGCTGAAATCGAGCGCGTGGCGCGCGGCGGACGATAATCCGCGCGTTGGACGCTGCTTTCGCTTTAGCTTTCTCGGGGTCGCGCGCGGCGCCTGAGTAATTTCAACTATTCCCCGTCGAATTCCTGACCTTGCGCGTTGACTCGCGGGCGGGGCTTGCGCTCTAACCGGGCAAACCGCGCTCCTTGAGGGGCGCGAAAACCTCTCGTTTGGGGCGCCCAAAATGATGGAAAAGACCTTCGACCCCGCCGCCGTGGAAAGCCGCATCGCGGCGGAATGGGAAAAGTCGGGCGCTTTTCGCGCCGGTCGTCCCGAGCGTCGCGCCGCTGAGCCTTTTTCGATCGTCATTCCGCCGCCCAACGTCACCGGCTCGCTGCATATGGGCCATGCGCTCAACAACACGCTGCAGGACATTTTGTGTCGTTTCGAACGGATGCGCGGCAAGGACGTGCTCTGGCAACCGGGAACCGATCACGCCGGCATCGCCACGCAAATGGTCGTCGAGCGGCAGATGGCGCAAAATGGCGAACCGGATCGCCGGACGCTTGGCCGCGAGGCCTTTTTGGAAAAAGTTTGGGCCTGGAAAGCCGAATCCGGCGGCGCCATCGTCAATCAATTGCAGCGTCTGGGCGCTTCCTGCGATTGGTCGCGCCAGCGGTTCACCATGGACGAGGGCCTGTCGCGCGCAGTGTTGAAAGTGTTCGTTCAGCTCTATCGTGAAGGGCTGATCTACAAGGACAAGCGCCTCGTCAACTGGGATCCCACGCTGCTCACCGCGATTTCCGACCTGGAAGTCGTGCAGCAGGAGGTCGAGGGCGCCCTTTGGCATTTCAAATATCCGGTGGTCGATCGGCGTGGCAAGGAGACCGGCGAATTTATCGTTGTCGCCACGACGCGGCCGGAAACCATGCTCGGCGACAGCGCCGTCGCCGTGCATCCCGAGGACGAGCGTTACGCTCATCTGCATGGCGCCCATGTGCGCCTGCCGCTGGTCGGGCGGCTCATTCCGGTTGTCGCGGACGTTTATTCGGATCCCGAAAAAGGCACCGGCGCGGTCAAGATCACGCCGGCGCACGATTTCAACGACTTTGAAGTCGGTCGCCGTCATAATCTGAGCGTCATCAATATCTTGAATTCGGAAGCTCAGGTCGTTCTGAAGGACAATCCAGCTTTTCTCGAGGGACTTGAGCCGTCGAGCGAACGCGACGCGATCATCGCCTCGCTCGACGGTTTGACGCGCGAAGGCGCGCGCAAGAAAGTCGTCGATCTGATGGAAGAGCGCGGCCTGCTCGACAAGGTCGAGCCGCACAAGCATCAGGTTCCGCACGGCGATCGTTCGGGCGTCGTCATCGAACCCTGGCTGACCGACCAATGGTACGTCGACGCCAAGACGCTGGCGCAGCCGGCGCTGGAGGCGGTGCGCGAGGGCAAGACCCAGTTCGTGCCGAAGAATTGGGAAAAGACCTATTTCGACTGGTTGGAGAACATCCAGCCCTGGTGCGTGTCCCGGCAATTGTGGTGGGGCCACCAAATTCCGGCCTGGTATTCGGCCTGGGGCGGCGTCTATGTCGCCGAAACGCAGGAAGAGGCGCTGGTCGAGGCGCTCGCCGACGCGGTCACGCGCGAGATTTACGACGACGTCGAGGCCGGCGAGATCGCCGAAGATCCAGAAAAGGCCGCCGCGCTGCTGACGCGCGACGAGGACGTGCTCGACACCTGGTTTTCTTCCGCCCTCTGGCCTTTCTCGACGCTCGGTTGGCCCGACGACGAAAAGGACGTCGAGCGCTATTATCCGACCAACGTTCTGGTCACCGGCTTCGACATCATCTTTTTCTGGGTCGCCCGGATGATGATGATGGGCTTGCATTTCAAGAAGGAAGTCCCCTTCCGCGACGTTTACATCCACGCCCTCGTGCGCGACGAGAAGGGGGCGAAAATGTCGAAGTCGAAGGGCAACGTCATCGATCCGCTGCGATTGATCGACGAATTCGGCGCCGACGCCTTGCGCTTCACCCTGGCGGCGATGGCGGCGCAGGGGCGCGACATCAAGCTGGCGACGAGCCGCGTCGAGGGTTATCGCAATTTCGCGACGAAGCTTTGGAACGCCGCCCGTTTCGCCGAAATGAACCTCTGCGTCCGCGACGCCGATTTCGTTTCCCATAACGTCAAGGAAACGCTCAACCGCTGGATTCTCGGCGAGACGGCGCGCGCCGCGGCCGACGTCACCGACGCCATCGAAGCGTACCGCTTCAACGAGGCGGCGCAGGCGGCCTATCGCTTCGTCTGGAATATCTTCTGCGATTGGCATCTCGAACTCGCCAAACCGTTGTTGCAGGGGCCGGACGGTCCAGCCAAGGACGAGACGCGCAAGACCATCGCCTTCGTGCTCGATCAGGCCGTCAAGCTGCTGCATCCCTTCATGCCCTTCCTCACCGAAGAGCTCTGGGCGATCAAAGGCCAGGAGGGCGCGCCGCGCGAGAGCGTCCTCGCCTTGGCGTCCTGGCCGGCGCTCGACGGCCTGGAGAATCCGCAAGCCGAGGCGGAGGTCGGTTGGGTCGTCGATCTCATTTCGCAAGTCCGCTCGGTGCGGGCTGAAATGAATGCGCCCGCCGCCGCGCAAATTCCGCTGGTGCTTGTCGGCGCGACAGAGGAAGTCGTCGATCGCGCCAATCTTTGGGCCGATACGTTGAAACGGCTGGCGCGGCTCTCCGAGATTTCCTTCGCCGAGGCGGCGCCGCCCAAATCGGTGCAGGCCCTCGTGCGCGGCGTCGTCGCCGCCTTGCCGCTGGCCGGCGTGATCGATTTCGACGCCGAAAAGGCGCGCCTGCAAAAGGAGATCGCCCGCGAGGAAAAGGAAGTGCTCAAGATCGAGGCCAAGCTCGGCAATGAAGACTTCCTCAAGCGCGCGCCGGAAGAGGTGGTGGAGGAAAACCGCGACAGGCGCGACGAGGCGAAGGCGCGCGTCGAAAAAATGACCGCCGCCCTGGCGCGATTGCAGGACGCCTGAGACGCTCGGCGGGCGTTCCCTCGGGGGCGCGCTCAACCGCGTTTTGTTGCATTGGCGCCACAGCTTCGCAGATTGCGACGACGCGGCCGCGATACGCCGCTTTCGCCGCGATTCGGCCATAAACCGGAAGCTATCTGCCGAAGGTCCAATCGAGCCTTTGCGGCTGCGGAGCGACCGGTTTGGCGGCAGGCGCATTTTGTGATGGCGAGAAAGTTTCGGGAAGTCAAAACGGGCGGCGGTTGTGGCGCAGTTTTTCGCCACACACGAATTGTTGACCGATTTCGTCCTAAATTTTGGCCGAAAGCGATAGCAATGTCCCGTCTCGAAATTGGGGGCGTCAGCGACAGGGGTAGCTTTATGGCGAAGTTTCGCCACGCATGTTTGCTGGCCTTATTGAGCGCTTGCGTCGCTACGCCCGCCCTGGCCTTCGATGGTCCCGAATCCGCCCCCGTCACGCAAAAAGCCCTCGAAATTTTCAAAGATCCGCAGCAAGCCTTGCAGGCCGGCCTCGGCGCCTATCGCGCCGGCGACGCCGCCACCTCGCTGGAAGCCTTGAAATACGCCGCGGCGGGCGGCGAATCGCTGGCGCGCTGGAAGCTTGGCCGGATGTACGCCGACGGCGACGGCGTGCCGCAGGACGATTACAAGGCCTATCAGTATTTTGAGGAGATCGTCGATCATTACGACGAGGACAACGCCAATTGGCGGGAAAAATCCGTCGTGGCGAGCGCCTTCGTCGCCGTCGGTGTGTTCAGCCTCAACGGCATTCCCGGCTCGCATCTGCGTCCCGACCATCAGCGGGCGATGCAGATGTTCCTCTACGCCGCCACCAATTTCGGCGATTCCAACGCCGAGTATAATCTGGCGCGCATCTATATGGACGGAGCGGACGGCGAGCGCGATCAACGTCAGGCGGCGCGCTGGCTCAATCTGGCTGCCGACAAGGGCCATGTCGAATCGCAGGCCTTGCTCGGCCATATGCTGTTTTCGGGCGACGGCGTGCAGCGCCAACGCGCGCGCGGCCTGATGTGGCTGACGCTCGCCAAGGAAGGCGCGAACGGCAAGGGGCAGGGTTGGATCGCCGACATCTACGAGCAGGACATGAAAGCCGCCAACGTCAATGATCGACAGGCCGCTCTGCTCTATCTCGAAGGCCATCTGAAAAAGCAAAATTGAGTGCCCGCCGGTCTCGCCGATAACGTGCAAAATATCTGCGATCAATCTGTTTCAGCATATGTTTATATTCGTCGACGGTCCAGGGACGGCCTCAGCGCCGCGCCGCGAAGGTCGTTTGATCAATCTTTCAGATCGATGCAAATCGGCACGTGGTCGGAGGGCTTGTCGCGCCCGCGCATGGCCTTGTCGATGGCGACTTCTTGCAGGAGATCGGCGGCTTGCGGCGACAGCAGCAGATGGTCGATGCGCAGGCCGTGGTTCTTCGGCCAGGCGCCCGCCTGGTAATCATAGAACGTATAGAGCTTGTCGGCGTCGGAGACGGCGCGCAGCGCGTCGGTGAAGCCGAGAGCCAGCAATTCGCGGAATTTCGCCCGCGTCTGCGGCAGAAAAAGCGCGTCCTGGCTCCAGGCGACGGGATCGTAGACATCGCGCGCGTCGGGGATGACATTGTAGTCGCCGCACAGGACGAGCGGTTCTTCCAGCTTGAGCAGGCGCCGCGCATGGGTGATCAGGCGGTCCATCCAGGCCAGCTTGTATGCGTATTTGTCCGTGCCGACCGGATTGCCGTTGGGCAGATAAAGACAGCCGACGCGCACCACGCCGGAGCCGCGCGTTATGACCGCTTCGATGTAGCGTGATTGCGCGTCCTCGTCGGCGCCGGGCAGGCCGCGCGCGATTTCCATCGGCGCTTTGGCGAGAATGGCGACGCCGTTGTAGCTCTTCTGGCCATGCGTTGCGACATTGTAGCCGGCCGCCTCGATCTCGAGACGCGGAAACTGCTCGTCGAGGCATTTGATTTCCTGGAGACACAAGACGTCCGGCTCGGCTTCCTTCAGGTAGGCCAGCAACAATTCCGTCCGGGTGCGGACGGAATTGATGTTCCAGGTGGCGATGCGCATCAGGATTCCTGCAAGTTACGGCGCGCATTTTGACGGAATTAAGAGACGCGCCGCTGGTCCGTCGCCAAAAGTCTACAGGCTTTTTGGCGAGATGCTAACCGGCCGCGCGGGCCGTCGGCGCGCGTGCGGCGGCCGAACGGGGCGCGCGCATCAATTTCGGCGTCGGGCCGTGCGGCGTCACGCCTTCGCGCATCATCGCCCGGCGCAGCGGGCCGATGCTGGAAAACACCGTCATCGTCGCGGCGCGCAGGAAATCGACGGGCAGGGCGTCGATTAGCAGCGAGCGGTTGAGAATGTCGATGCCGTTGGTGCGGAAGCCGATATCCATGCTGCGCTGGCGTTCGTAACGCCTGAGCGCTTCCGCCAGGGCGTTCGGATCGTCGAAATCGACGCCTTCGACGCAATCGACCAGATTGGCCGTGTCGCGCAAGCTGAGGTTCAGCGCCTGCGCGCCGATCGGCGGGAAGGCGTGCGCCGTCTCTCCGACCAAAGCGAGACGCTCGGCGGTGAAGGCCAAGGTTTTCATGGCGCCCATCGGCCACGAGCCGATCGGTCCGTCGACCTGCATGGGGCCGAGAATGCTGTGGGCGGCGTCCTCGATTTCGGCGTTCAGCGATTCAGTCGGCAGCGCCAGCAGCCTTAGGGCCTCGCGCGGCGACACAAGCCAGACCAGACCTGAGCGATGCAGCGCGCCTTCGCGTCCCGGCATCGGCACCAGAGTGAAAGGGCCGGAGCGTGTGTGAAATTCCGTCGACATATTTCGGTGCGGGCGGGTATGGGCAAGGATGACGGTCAACGCCACCTGCGGATAGGTCCAGCTCTTGACGGTGATTCCGGCTGTCTGGCGGGCCAGCGAATTGCGGCTGTCGGCGGCGCAGACGAAAGCGGTTTCGATCGTCTGGCCGGAAGTCAGACGCGCCGAAACGCCGGCCGAGGAGAAATCGTAGGCTTCGACAAATTCTTCGATCAAGGTGATGGCGGGATTTTCCCGCGCGGCCGCCGACAGTTCGGCGACCAGGGCGTTGTTCTCGATATTTTCGCCAAAGGCGTCGAGGTCGATCTCGCGGGCGCGGAATTCCTTGGGCGCGGTCTTGAAAATCGAACCGGTGTCGTCGATCAGCCTGATGCCCTCCATCGGGCAGGCGTGCTGGGCGCAGCGGTCCCACAGGCCGAGGGCGCGATAAAAGCGCAGCGAGCCTTCGAATAAAGCGACGGTGCGCCCGGGGAGATTGGTTTCAATCTTGCCGACGACAATCACCTTGCGGCCTTGTGCCGCGAAAGCGTGTGCGGCCGAAAGGCCGGCGGCTCCGGCGCCGGCGACGAGAACGTCGCAATGGAGCGGGGCGGCGAGGTTTTGTTCCTCAGACATGATCGGCTCGCTGGTTGGCTTGAAAGGAGAAACGATCTTGTACAAGGTCGGCGGCGGGTTGGCGAGGCGACCGATTGGCGCGCCCGCCAAGCCCCCCGCCAAGCCCCCGGCTGATCAATCGCTGCGCGAGGCTATGGCGATGCGGGGCGGATTGCCGAGCCGCTTGTCGAGATAGACGCCGACCTGGCTGATGAGTTCGTCGACGCGGTTTTCGAAGAAGTGGTTGGCGCCGGCGATCACCGCGTGTTCGATGACGATGCCCTTCTGGGTCTTGAGCTTTTCGATGACGCCGGTGACCTCCTTGACCGGAGCGACGCGGTCCTGGTCGCCGTGAACGAACAGGCCGGACGACGGGCAGGGCGCCAGGAAGGTGAAATCAAAACGATTGGCGGGCGGCGCGATCGAGATGAAGCCTTCGATTTCCGGGCGCCGCATCAAAAGCTGCATGGCGATCCAGGAGCCGAAGGAAACGCCAGCGATCCAGCAGGCGCGCGCGTCCGGGCTGATGGCCTGCGCCCAGTCGAGCGCGGCGGCGGCGTCCGAGAGTTCGCCCAGGCCGTGGTCGAACGAGCCTTGCGAACGGCCGACGCCGCGAAAATTGAAGCGCAGCACGGAAAAACCGCGCTCGGCGAAGGCGTAATAGAGCTGATAGACGATCTGGTTGTTCATCGTCCCGCCGAATTGCGGGTGGGGATGCAAGATTATGGCGATCGCCGCGCCGCGCTGCTTGGACGGATGGAATCGGCCTTCAAGACGGCCTGCGGGGCCGGTAAAGATCACCTCGGGCATATTTTTGAACCTGCAAAATCCGACAGGCGCGCCTTCTACCATGGGCGAGGGGAGCAAAAGCAAGAAAATTCGACCGCGCGACACGCCCGCAAGGCTATCCTTGCGCCGCCGCCTTGAACGGGTTCGCGCCGGCGTCGGCGGAAATCGGTTCAAACGCGCTGAAATGCAGCTTGTCGGTTGATCCCGCGTCTGCCAAATACGCGCTACTGATGGAGTGCGACAGCATGAATTCCGATTTTCTCAAACCTTCCGGCAGGGGCGCCTTGCTTGTTGACGGCAAAGCGGCCGCCGAGGCGGTTCTCGCGCGTGTGGCGGACGAGGCTAAAGCGCTGATCGCCAAAGGCGTGCAACCGGGCCTCGCCGTCATTCTGGTCGGCGAGGATCCCGCCAGTCAGGTCTATGTTTCGTCCAAAGGCAAGGACGCGCTGGCTTGCGGGTTTCATTCGGCGCAGTTCGATTTGCCCGCGACGACCTCGCAAGCCGAGCTGCTCGCCTTGATCGACAAGCTCAACGCGGACGACAAAATTCACGGCATACTTGTGCAATTGCCCCTGCCGGCCGGCATCGACGCACCCAAGGTGCTTGAGGCCGTCAGTCCGGCCAAGGACGTCGACGGCTTTCATCCCTTCAACGCCGGGCTATTGGCGACGGGCGCGCTGGAACGGGCGCTGGTTCCCTGCACCGCGGCCGGCTCGATGTTTCTGCTCGAGGCGGCGGCCAAAGCGTTGGGCCGCGACATCGAGGGCGCCGACGCGGTGGTGATCGGTCGCTCCAACATCGTCGGCAAGCCGATGGGGCAATTGCTGCTCGCCCGCAACGCCACTGTCACCATCGCTCATTCGCGCACCCGGGATCTGCCGGCGGTGGCGCGTCGCGCCGATATTCTCGTCGCCGCCGTCGGCCGTCGCGAAATGGTGCGCGGCGACTGGATCAAAAAGGGCGCGCTGGTCATCGACGTCGGCATCAACCGCGTGCTGCTTGACGGCGTCAATGCGCAAGGCAAGCCGCGCGCCAAACTTTATGGCGACGTCGCCTTCGACGAGGCGGTCGGCCATGCCGGCGCGATCACCCCTGTTCCCGGCGGCGTCGGGCCGATGACGCGCGCCTTCTTGATGGAAAATACCTTGCGCGCGGCTAAACTGGCGATGCGATGAGCCCAGCAGGTTCGCCCGACGAAATCCTGCGTATTGAGGGCGTGTCGAAGCGGTTCGGCGCGACGGCCGCGGTTGACAACGTCGATCTTACCATTGCGGCGGGCGAGTTCTGCGCGCTTCTGGGGCCTTCGGGTTGCGGCAAGACGACCTTGATGCGCCTGATCGCCGGCTTCGAAAAGCCGGACGCCGGGCGCGTCCTGCTGTCTGGCGCCGACATAACCGCCGCGCCGCCCTATCTGCGTCCGCTCAACATGATGTTCCAGTCCTACGCGCTGTTTCCGCATATGAGCGTGTTCGACAACATCGCCTTCGGCTTGCGCCAGGAAACGCTTTCACGCGAGAGCGTCGCCGCGCGGGTCGAGGACATGCTGAAGCTTGTGCAACTTGAGGCGTTGGGCGCTCGCAAACCGCAGAAGCTCTCAGGCGGCCAACGCCAACGCGTCGCTTTGGCGCGCGCCCTGGCCAAACGGCCGAAGCTGTTGCTGCTCGATGAGCCGCTCGCCGCGCTCGACCGCAAATTGCGGCAGGAAACGCAATTCGAACTGACGCGGATTCAAAAAGAGACCGGCGCGGCGTTTTTGATCGTCACCCACGATCAAAGCGAAGCTTTAGCGATGGCCTCGCGCATCGCCTTGATGCGGAATGGGCGTATCGAACAGGTCGGAGCGCCGACACAAATCTATGAGCGTCCCGCCAATCGCTGGGCCGCGCAGTTTATCGGCGAGACTAATATTTTCGCCGGTCCTTGCGCCATGGCGGGCGACGGGCTGGCGCGCTTCGACACAGCCGACGGACCGGTGCTGGCGCGCGCGGACGACGGCTTTCGCGCCAACGCCGGCGTCGTCGCCGTGCGGCCCGAGCGTCTGGTCCTGAGCCGCGACGCGCCGACCGAGGCCGTCAATCGTTTCGTTGGCGTTGTCGCCGACGCGATCTACCGGGGCGACGCGACGCTGTTTCGCGTACGTCTCGAACTCGGGAACGGTTCTGCAGGTCTTGCAGGCCCATGCCGGCGTCTCGTTGTTCGCGCCAGGGCACGCCGTTCACGTGAGCTTTGCCCCGCAAGCCGCCTTTGCGATGGAGGGCTAGGATGCAAAAGGCGGTCCGTCGGCTTGTATTGGGCGCCCCCTACATGTGGCTGGCGCTGTTCTTTCTAGCGCCATTCGTGTTTGTCGCCAGGATTTCGCTGTCGCAGTCGGTGCTGGGCCAGCCGCCTTACGCGCCGGTTTTCTCGTTCGCCGACGGCGTGCGCGACTGGCTCGCCAAACTGTCCAGCCTGTCGCTTGACGCCTACCAAGGGCTCGGCAACTCGATCTATTGGCGCGCCTATATTTTTTCAGTGGTCATCGCCGGGTTGGCGACGCTGGCGGCTTTGGCGATCGGCTTTCCCTTCGCGCTGGCGCTGGTGCGCGCGCCGAAACGATGGCGGCCGACATTGCTCGGCCTTGCGATGGCGCCGTTCTGGACGAGTTTTCTGATCCGCGTCTACGCCTGGATCATGCTTCTCAAGGACGAGGGGCTGATCAATCACGCGCTGAAGGCGTTGGGGCTGATCGAGGCGCCCTTGCCGCTGTTCGCCAATAATGGCGCGGTGATCGCCGGGATCGTCTACTCCTACCTGCCGTTCATGATTCTGCCGCTCTATAACGCGCTCGAATCGCAGGACGAAGCGCTGTCGGAAGTGGCGGCCGATCTGGGCGCGGGGCCCTGGCGCGCGTTCTGGTCGGTGACTGTCCCTCTGGCCGCGCCAGGCGTATGGGCGGGCTGCCTGCTCGTGTTCATTCCCGCCGTCGGCGAATTCGTCATTCCCGATCTGCTCGGCGGCGCCAATTCCTTGATGATCGGCAAAGTCATGTGGAACGAGTTCTTCGAAAACCGCGATTGGCCGACCGCCTGCGCCGCCGCCGTGGCGTTGCTGACGCTGCTGGCCGCGCCGCTTGCGCTTTACGAGCGCGCGCAAATGCGGGAGGGCGCGCCTTGAAAAAACGCGCGACCGTTCTCGCCGCCGGTTTCGCCTTCCTTTATGCGCCGATCGCGCTGGTGGCGCTCTACAGCTTCAACGCATCGAAACTGACCACCGTTTGGGGTGGCTTTTCGACGCGCTGGTACGGCGAGTTGCTCAAGGACGAGCGCTTGATCGACTCGGCCCTTATCAGCCTGAAAATCGCATTCGTCTCGGCCGCGCTGGCGACGCTGCTTGGCGCCAGCGCCGCCTATGCGCTGGTTCGCTACGGCCGATTTTTTGGCCGCACGCTGTTCGCCGCGATGATCTATGCGCCGCTTGTCATGCCCGAGGTGATTCTCGGCCTGTCGCTCCTGTTGATGTTCATCGCTCTCGATCTTGAACGCGGGTTCTGGAGCGTGGTTCTGGCGCATGCGACCTTCACGATGTGCTTCGTCTGCGTCGTCGTGCAGGCGCGGCTTGCCGATTTCGACCGCACGCTGGAGGAAGCTGCGATGGACCTCGGCGCCGGTCCGATCCGGAGTTTTTTCTCGATCACCTTGCCGCTGATCGCGCCGGGCGTCGTCGCTGGATTTTTGCTGGCCTTCACTTTGTCGCTCGACGACCTGGTCATCGCCAGCTTCACCTCGGGACCGGGCGCGACGACCTTGCCGATGCGCGTTTACAGCGCGATGCGGCTTGGCGTCTCGCCTGAAATCAATGTGATTTCGACCTTGCTGATCGGCGTCGTCGCGCTCGCGCTGGCCGTTGTCGCGCTGGTCAATCGTCGCGCGTCGGAAAGCGGCGTTTGAAGCGCGCTAAGACGGCTGTCAGTTCGACCGGGCTCGCTCCTGATCAGGCGGCGCTTTCTGCCCCTCTCGTCAACTGTGCGGGATCGGCGAATGCGATGTCGTTCGCGCCGGCGGCGGCCAGATCGTCGTGCAGATAGTCGCGCGCCGGTCCCGGCGCGCCAAGAGCCAGCGACAGGCCGGAGCGCGGCGCCAGAATATCGACCGTGTGCGGGTTGCTGGCCGCCAGCAGCACGAAATCATAGGCGTGCTCCAACGCGTCGAGCACGAAGTCGATTCCATCGGCCCGAACCAAAGGCGCGCCGCCGGCGTCGATGATATGCAGGCGCGAGGACGCGTCGCGGTGGATGACTTCGGCGAACGAGGCTTTGCCTTCAAGCAGTTCGGCAAGGCCGGGGCGCTGGCTCGCCGGCGCCGCGTCGGCTTGATTTGTTTCGGACGCATCGCGCGCGGCGTCGAGGGCGAGGAGAACGGCTCGGCCTTCGCGGGCCACGGCGCGCGCCAGAATGAGCGCGGGTTCGCCGACGCCTCCGGCCTCCTCGACTCCGGCGATGAGTACGGCGCCGTCGCCGCTCGAAGCTTTCACCGCGAGAACGCGTTCGATCAAACCGGACGAAGGCTGCGGCGTTATGAGCGTCTTGGCGGCTGCGGCCAGCGTCGCGTCAGCGCGGTCGGCGGATGACGCGACGACCGAGGCGTTCTCCGATTCGCCGATATCGATCCGTGGCGCGGCGCCCGCGCGGCTGGCGATCGCCGGCGCGCCGAAATCCTGCACGGCGCCTTTCCACCGCGCCAGGACCGAGGCGTCCCTGTCCGCTTCAACATTGTCTCTGGCGCTTTGCGCGGGCAGGGCGATGTTGGCGGATGGTGTTGCGGCGGCGCCTTGCGGCTTGCCGGCTAAGAGTTCGCGTCCGACGACAGAGGCCAGCGAGAAGACGAGGCCGGCCAGCGTGGCGAATACGAGAATGGGCGTCTTCTTGGGAAAGCTCGCTTGGCTCGGCGCTAGCGCGCGCGAGATGATGCGAGCGTCGGCCGGCGCGCTTTCGCCGCTGTCGCGCGCCAGCGCCGCCTGATATTTAGCCGTCTCGGTCTCGAGCTGATCCTTGATTCCCTTGTCGGCGCGCTCAAGCTCCCGCAATTGCACTTCTTCAGCGCTGGCGGCGCCCGCCACGCGCTTTTGCGCGTCGAGTTCGCTCATCAGATTGTCGACGCGAACGCCGGCCATCTGCGCGTCGTTTTCGGCGGCGCGCGCCGCCTTGTCGACGGCGCCGCGCAATTGCGCGTCAATATCGGCCAATTGCGCCTCAAGCTCCTTGATGCGCGGATGGCCCGGCAGAAGCGTGCGCGATTCAAGGGCGAGCTGGGCGCGAACGCTGACGCGCTGCTCGGAAATCCGCCGCACCAGATCGTTATTGGCGATATCGCTCAAATCGCCAAGCCGGCCCTGTTTCAGCATGTCGCGCAACATGCGCGCCTTGGCGCGCGACTCGGCTTGAGCGCCGCGCGCGGTGGTCAATTGCGTGTTGATTTCGCCCAATTGCTGGGTGCTTAAAGTCGTGTTGGCCGAAGACATCATCAGGCCGTTTTGCGCGCGAAAAGCTTCGACCCGCGCATCGGCCTCCGCGGCGCGCGCGGCGAGATCGTGGATCACGGCGGCGAGCGACTGAGCGGCCGCGTGGGCGCTGTCGCGCTTTGCCTGCATTTGCAGGTCGATGTAGAGATCAGCGATCTTGTTGGCGGCGCGCGCGGCGAGGTCGGGATCGTGCGAGGAAAACTCGACCTGAACGACGCGCGTGCGCGAAGGCGACAACACGGCGAGATGATCGAAATAGGCGTTGAGGATGCGCTCTTCGCGTGAATTGGCGTTGGGGTCCTTGACCAGACCGATCAGGGCGAAGGGCCGCAACAACGCGCTCAGGCCGCCGGAGCCGGCGTCAAATTCGGGATTGCCCTGCAAGCCGAGTTCGGCGATGGCGCGACGGCCGAGGTCGCGTGAGGTGACGAGTTGAATCTGGCTGTTGATCGTTTCCTGGTCGATGGTTGGCGCGACGTCGCGGTCGGCGCGGTCAGGGCGGGTGAAAAAGCTTTCCTGATTTTCGACGAGTATGCGCGATTCCGCCGTGTAACGCGGCTTGGTCATCGAAACGTAGGCGAGCGCCAGCGCGAAACAGCCGAGCGTCGTAGCCAGAATGAACTTTTTGCGGCGCGACAGGGCGCCGGAAAGACCGTTCAAATCGATTTCGTCCCTGACATTCTGGTTTTCGAAATCAAAGGCGCTCGCGCTCATTACTAAACTCCGTGACCGGCGGCCATTAGAGCTTGTTAAGGTTGAAACAGGGTTAATCGCTTCGCCTTGTCCGGTCAGTCTTTTTTAACCATAGCTGGATATTTTGAGGTCGCCGCCCTGTAGCGTCCTTCAAATTAGCCTGGTCCCGTGATGATGCGTCCTGTCCTGATCTTTCTTTGTCTTGCGATGGCGGGTCTCCTGCAGGGATGCGCGGGCGCGAGATATCGGGCCGACGCGTTCGACGCTTCCGTCAATGCGCCCTATACGTTGGCCGCGGGCGATCGGTTGCGCGTTATCGTGTTCGGGCAGGATTCGCTGACGAACTCGTTCGCCGTCGACAGTTCCGGCCACATCGCCATGCCCTTGATCGGTCTGACCCCGGCGGCCGGCCGCACCACGGCGGAGCTGGCGCGCGAAATCGAACAGAAGCTGCGCAACGGCTATGTGCGAGATCCCCGTGTTTCTGTGGAAGTGGAAGCCTTCCGTCCGTTCTTCGTTCTCGGCGAGGTCACGAATTCAGGGCAGTTTCCTTATGTCAACGGCATGACCGTGCAGACGGCGGTGGCCATCGCGGGCGGCTACACGCCGCGCGCGGAAAAACATACCGCCGATCTGACGCGCACGGTCGACGGCGTTCCGTATACCGGAAACGTGCCGGTTACGCAGGCGGTGCGCCCCGGCGACACGATCGTCATTCGCGAGCGTTTCTTTTAAGCGACACGCGACGGCGATCGCCTTTCGCCTGAAAAATCAGTATCGCCGGCGCGATCAAACTCGCCGGCCAGCCGCCGATTTTAACCGAGAGAAGTCAAATACCCGCGGTCCATCTTGAGTATGGGGCGCGGGCAAGCCTATATGGCGTCAAGACTTTGTTAACCGGTAAGACGGTCAACCTGGAGCCGATCGGCCCCGCCATGTTTCATTCGCCGCCCGCAGAAGCAAGGATCGGTCTGACGCCCACGCCCGCGATTTCGCCAGTGGTCGTCGCCGGTGTGGCGCGCGCGCTCGAGTTCGCGATACTTCTCGCCGCGGGATTTCTGGTTCATTCGATCTATCTTGCGCCGAGCTATGGACTCGACAGCGCCTATTTGATCGCCACGCCCGCGATCGCGGCGCTTGCAGTCGCCGTATTCCAAGCGCTTGGCGTCAATACCGTCGATTTCCTTCCGCATCCCGCTCGAACGCGGACCGCGCATCTTTTTGGGGTGGACTCTCGTTATTCTTTTCACCACCGCCGTGGCGTTCCTGACCAAGGCGGACGGCCTGTTCTCACGCGTGTGGCTGACGTCCTGGTATATTCTCGGGCTGATCCTGCTGTCGGTCGACCGGGCGGCCATCGCCGCCTTCGTGCGCCGCCTGACGCGCAACGGGCGGCTTGACAGGCGCACCGCTATTGTCGGCGGCGGACCGGCCGCCGAACAATTATTGCGCGATCTTTCCGCCCAACGCGACACCGACCTGCGGATTTACGGCGTATTCGACGATCGCGGCGATGAGCGCGCGCCCGATGTGGTTTCGGGATTTCCTAAGCTTGGCGACGTTGACGATCTTGTCGCCTTCGCCAGGAACACGCGGCTCGATCTCGTCATCTTCACCCTGCCGATCACCGCGGAAGCGCGCATCCTGGAGATGTTGCGCAAATTATGGGTTCTGCCGGTCGATATCAGACTGGCCGCGCACGCCAATAAATTGCGTTTCCGTCCGCATTCCTATTCCTATATCGGCTCGGTTCCGGTGTTCGACGTGTTCGACAAACCGATCGCCGGTTGGGACGTCGTTCTGAAAAGCGTGTTCGACCGTGTGGTGGGCGCGATCCTGCTTGTCCTGCTCGCGCCGCTGATGGCTCTGACCGCGCTCGCCGTCAAGGCGACCTCGCGGGGTCCCGTTCTGTTCAGGCAAAAGCGCCACGGCTTCAACAACGAGCTGATCGAAATTTTCAAGTTCCGTTCGATGTACGTCGATCAGCTCGATCCCAACGCGCAGCGGCTGGTGACGCAAAACGATCCGCGCGTCACGCCGGTCGGCCGGTTCATCCGCAAATCCTCGCTCGATGAATTGCCGCAATTGTTCAATGTGGTTTTCGCTGGCAATTTATCGTTGGTGGGACCGCGTCCTCATGCTCTGAACGCCAAGGCCGCCGAGCGTCATTATGACGACGTCGTCGACGGCTATTTCGCTCGCCATCGCGTCAAGCCGGGTGTTACGGGCTGGGCGCAGATCCACGGCTGGCGCGGGGAAACCGACACGCGGGAAAAGATTGAACGGCGTGTCGAATATGATCTCGACTATATCGAGAACTGGTCCATCCTGCTCGACATATACATCTTGGCGCTCACGCCATTCGCCCTGTTCAAGACGAAAAACGCCTATTGACGCGCCGGGCGCGGCGCGCCTGAACGGTCGGGCGTCGTGCTTTTTTAACCATGTCGGCGCCACAATGGTTTCTGGCGCCAGACTGGAATCACAATGAACGACCCGAACCGAGGCCTGCGCATCCTGCATATCTTGCGCGCTCCGGTCGGAGGGCTGTTTCGGCACGTCCTCGATCTGTCGGCCGAACTGAGCGCGAAAGGCCACAGCGTCGGTCTGATCGCCGACTCGCTGACCGGCGGGGAAATCGCTCGCCAGCAATTCAACGCGCTTGCTCCCTTGCTGAAATTGGGCGTCTATCGCCTGCCGATGCGGCGAGAGCCGAACGCGGGCGACTTCCTGGCGCTCGCACGCGTCTATTCGATCGTACGCCGGCTCAAGCCTGACGTCGTTCACGGTCATGGCTCGAAGGGCGGCTTTTACGCGCGCGCTTCGGCGTTTTTGCCGGGCGGCGGTCGTACGACGGTGCGCGCCTACACGCCGCACGGCGGCGCGTTTCACGATCAACCCGGACGCTCGCTCTATCTGCGCGTCGAGCGCTTCATCGAACGCAAGACCGATTTGTTTCTGTTTGAGAGCGACTATATCGCGCAGCAATTTCATGCCGGCGTCGGAGAGACGCACGCCTTGACCAGGGTCGCCAAGAATGGCCTGTGGCCGCGTGAGTTCACGCCCGTCGTCCCGTTGGCCGACGCCGTCGATTTCGTCTACGTGGGCGAACTTTCCCCCAACAAGGGCGTCGACACCTTGATCGAGGCGATCGCCATTTTGCGCCTGCGTCGCGATCTGACGCCGCGTCTGGCCATCGTCGGCGCCGGAAGCGAGTTGGGGGCGCTCGCCGATCTCGTCGAAGCGCGCGGATTGGCCTCGCAGATCGCTTTTTACGGCGCCATGCCGGCGGTCGAGGCCTTCAGGCTCGGCAAGACGCTGGTGACGCCGAGCCGAGCCGAGTCCTTGCCCTATGTCGTGCTTGAGGCGGGCGCGGCCCGCGTGCCGATCATCGCCACGAATGTCGGCGGGATCAGCGAGATATTCGGCGCGGACGCCGGGCGCTTGATTCCTTGCGATCAGCCTGACCTGTTGGCGGATGCGATGGCGGCAATGCTGGAAAAGGACCCCGAGACCATCAAGAGCGAGACGCAGGCGCTGACTGACCATATCGCGACGTCGTTCAGCCTCGACGCGATGGCGACAAATGTTCTGGAAGGCTACCGCGCCGCGCTCGATCTCAAGCGCGGCGTCCGCCCGGCGGCGGGAGGCGCGGCATGACGATGAGCGCGACCCTCGTTGACAATGCGCCGCTGGCGGGGGCGGGCGGCGCGAAGCTGCGCTACGATCGCATTCTCAACAGCGTCTATTGGTTCTGCATGGCGACGAGTTCGATCGTTTTCGTCGAGCCGGCGCCGTATGACTTTATCATTTTCGTCGTCGTCGGGCTTTGGGCGCTTGGCGGCTTCACCGTCCATCGCGCCATATTGCCTTTCGTGTTTCTGGTCGGGCTCTGGGTGTTCGGCGGCTTCGCCGCGCTCGTTCCGTACTGGAACGAGACCGACCCAGTGGACTATATGTTCCACACCCTGTTCATCGCGTCGACAGGCGTGTTCTACGCGCTGTTTTTCACGGACAACACAAGTCGACGCGTCGAGCTGATGCTGAGCGGCTTCATCGTCAGTTGCGTCTTCGCCGCCGTCATCGCGGTCGCCTCCTGGCTCGGCTATCTGGGCGGCTCCGAGGATTTGGTGAAAGACGGCCGTGCGATGGCGCCGTTCAAGGATCCCAACGTGCTCGGAACCTATATGGTGCTGGGCGTCGTCTATCTCGTGCAGCAATTGCTGCTCGGCCGCGCGCGTTATCTGCCGCTGACGCTGGCGGCGTTGGCGATCGTGTTGACGGCCCTGTTCCTGTCCTTTTCGCGCGGCTCTTGGGGCGCGACGGTCCTCTCCGTCATGCTGATGACGGCGATGTCGTTCCGCACCGCCTCGTCCGCCGCTTTGCGCCTGCGTATCGTCGTTGCGGCGGCGGCGTTTTTCGCCTTGGCCGGCGTGGGGTTGATGGGCGCGCTTTCAGTTGACAGCGTGCGCGAATTTTTCTTCCAGCGCGCCGCGGTAACGCAGGATTACGACGAAGGTCCGACCGGGCGTTTCGGCAACCAAATTCGTTCCATCCCGATGCTGCTGGAGCGCCCGAACGGCTTTGGACCGTTGCGTTATCGTCTGATTTTCGATCTCGACCCGCACAACAGCTATGTCAACGCTTTCGCATCGAACGGCTGGCTCGGCGGCTTTTCATTTATCCTGCTGGTCCTTTCGACGAGCTTCGTCGGCTTCCGTCTGGCTTTGACGCATCATCCCTATACGCGTCTGGCGCAAGCGATCTGGCCGGCGCAATTTGCGTTCTTTCTCCAAGGTTTTCAGATCGACTTGGACCATTGGCGGTTTTTTTATCTGACCCTTGGCGCGATCTGGGGGATGGAGGCTGCGCGTCGCCGTTGGCTGTCTGCGCGGAAGACGCGCGCCCGGTCGGCGGAAGCCTGATCGCCTTTCGCGCAGTAGCGAACGAGGCGTAGCGCTTGCCTTGGCGAAGACGGCGCAGCGGATCGCTTCATCGCTTATGCTCGCCCGATGGGAACTTATGTTGGTATAATTCTTCGTACACGAATTTGTCGAAGCTAGGTGGCTTATATAGAAAACTGCATTACCTGAACAATTCGATGCATGCGAAAGAGATATATTGTCCTGCACAGGACTTTCGCGCCGATTTGCGCATCCACGCCGATTGTCCTTGCCGCCGACAGGTCAAGAGCCGAAAATATTAAACAAGTCCATTGGTCCGGCCCCGAATTGTGGCCTTTGGCGAGTGGCGCCGAGCGCAGGTTGCTGGATTTTTGCGCCGCATGAGCCAATTTCCGAAAAATTCGCGCCTTTCCCGAAAAGACTTTGCGCTGACGCAAAGCAATGGGGAGCGTTTTCGAACTCTCTGTCGACCGAATGCGCTCCAGTGCGCGGTCACGAAAGGCGGGCGCCGAATTTTCGTGACTGCGCATGGAAAACAGTGAAATGTAATGACAAGACAGACGCTTGCCTGAATCGGCCCGGAAGTGTCGAGTTCGTCGAAAGGGTCGATAACGGAGATCGCCTTGCACACCGCAGTTATCGCAGCGACAGGTCTGTACACGCCGCCGGAAAGTATTTCCAACGCCGAGCTGGTCGAATCTTTTAACGCCTATGTCGAAGGCTTTAACAAGGAAAACGCCGCCGCCATCGCCGAGGGTCGGCTTGAGGCGCTCGTTCCCTCCTCGGTCGAATTCATCGAAAAGGCCTCGGGCATCAAGTCGCGCTTCGTCATGCAGAAATCAGGCATTCTCGACCCCGCCGTGATGCGGCCCGTCATTCCGGAGCGACCGAATGAGGAGCTTTCGATCTTGGCCGAGATCGCGGTGAAAGCGGCGGAAGAGGCGCTCGAGCGCTGGGGCAAGCCGAGGGCGCGCATCGGGGCAGTGCTATGCGCCGCCTCCAATATGCAGCGCGCCTATCCGGCGATGGCGATCGAGGTCCAGGCGGCTTTGGGGCTTTCCGGCTTCGCCTTCGACATGAATGTGGCCTGTTCGTCGGCGACGTTCGGGATCAAGACCGCGCAAGACTTCATCGCCTCCGGATCGGTCGAGGCCGTGCTCATGGTCAACCCGGAGATTTGCTCGGGCCATATGAGTTTCAGGGATCGCGACAGCCATTTCATTTTTGGCGATGTGGCGACCGCGGTGATCGTCGAGCGCGCTGGCGCGGGCGAGCGCGGCTGGGACATTCTCGGCGCGCGGCTCAAAACGCAATTCTCGAGCAATATCCGCAACAATTTCGGCTTCCTGAACCGTGCGGCGCCCGAAGGCCGCGATCGCGCCGACAAGCTTTTCGTCCAGCAAGGGCGCAAGGTGTTCAAGGAGGTCGTGCCGATGGTTTCGGAATTGATCATCGAGCACGCCGCCGAGTTGGGAATTGACTCGCACAGCCTGAAGCGGCTGTGGCTGCATCAGGCCAATATCAACATGAACGAGTTGATCGCCCGCCGCGTGCTGGGCCGCGATCCTTCTCACGAGGAAAATGTCATCATCCTGGATGAATACGCCAATACGTCGTCGGCGGGCTCGATCATCGCCTTCCACAAACACGCCGACGGCATGGAGGCGGGGGATGTGGGACTGATTTGCAGCTTCGGCGCGGGCTATTCGGCCGGCTCGGTGTTCGTGCGCAAACGCTGAGCCGGCGCGCCTGTTTCCCCTCCTGGGCGCGAGAGCGTCAGGCCGTCGCGGCGTTTTTCCAACATCGACGCATAGACCGCGCCGACGCGCTCGACGTGGCGGGCGAGCGTCAACGGATCGGCCCAGAACTGATCGTAAGCGGCGTTGGACATTTGTGTGGCGAGCGCGTCGTCCTTGAGCTTGACCAGGGCGGCGGCGAGCGCGTCCGCGTTGGCGCTTTCAAACCACAGGCCGGAAACGCCGTCGACGATTTCCTCGCGCCCGGCGCAGGCGTCGGACACGATGATCGGCGTGCCCATGGCCTTGGCTTCCAGCACGGTGAGCGGCTGGCCCTCGAACCACAGTGAGGGAAACACCAGCGCGCGCGCTTCGCGCATCAGCGCCTTGACCTCGGTCGGCGATTTCCAGCCGAGCAGGCGCGCCTCGGGGAAACGCGCGCGCAATTCGCCGGCGGCCGGGCCGTCGCCGGCGAACACCGGCGTCACGCCGGCCTTGCGCGCCGCTTCGGCGAAGCAGAACAGGCCTTTCTCCGGCGACAGGCGGCCGACGAAGAGAAAATCGCCGCTGGCGGGATTGGCCTTGCGGCCAAAGTCTTCCGCGTCGATCGGATTGGAGATGTTGTGGATGTCGACGCCGGAGGGCAGGCGATGGGCGACGACGCCCTGCTGGAATTTCGAAATGATGATGAAGTCGGAAAAAATTTCCGGCAGATGCGCCACGCGCTCCATGATGGTCTGGCGCAGGGCGCGCCAGATCTTGCGCGGATAATTGCGCGAATCGCAATGAGTGGCCCAGCAGACGGGCGACAGCGGCGTCAGCTTGCAGACATGGTTGCGCGGGTAATTGTAAAAGCCGCCGTTCGGGCAGAACATGAAATATTCGTGCATCGTATAGACGGCGGGCAGACCTGACGCCGCGATCGGCCGGGCGATGGAGGCTGACAGCGCCTTGGCCCAACCATGCACATGGACGATGGCGCGGTCTTTCGGCAGGCGCGCCAGCAATTTTTCCATTTCGGCGGCGGCGTGGAAGTTCCAGACGCCCTGCAAAGCCGCCGCCGCTTTCGAGGCGTTGCCGAGCAGATCGGCCTGATTGAGACAGACGCATTCAACGCCTTCGGCGGCGAGGCGCGGGTCGACCGGAGCGGCCGCCGCGAAGACGATCGGCTCATAGCCGGCGCGTTTGAGGCCTATCGCGCTGTCGAGCGCGACCTTGGCTTGCCCGCCGGTGATCGAGGCGTGATCGACGGCGATGACAATATGGAGCTTTTGATCCGAAACGCTCATCTTTGGCCTTTTGCGTGTTTTCAAGAGCGTCATGCGTCCGAGGACCCGGCTTTGCGGGAAGCGCTCTCAATCGAGGCCGATCATGCCTGGCAATGCTTGCCTTTGCCTAAATGCGCCGCCGCTCGCCGCCGAATTCAAACCGCTCAAACGGCGTTGAATCTATAAAAACAAAATAAAACAAATAAATAATCGTTATATATAATGTCCTGCCGCACGAATTTGTCGCCGTCTTGCTCGAGAAAAACTCAAGTGAGCAGCAGCTTATCGGAATTTTTCGATAGATGGATTATTAACCATACTGTAGTGGATTGTTGCAGGCTTTGTTTTTGAATTTTCATGTGACGTCTGAAGGCGGTCGGGAGGGCGTATGCGGCGCTGGTTTTTTGGCTTGTCCGCTCTGGCGGGAATTTATGGCGCGTGCGGGGTCGGCGCGGCGGCTGCCGCGGCGCATCTGGCCAATGCGGCGACGATGTCTTCCGTCGCGCTGATCCTGCTGGTCCATGCGGCCGCGCTGCTGGCCCTCGCCGCTCTGGCGACGGGCGAGCCGGAATTTGCGCGCTGGGTCTTGCCGGCGTGCGGGGCGATGGCGTTGGGCGCGTTGCTGTTCGCCGCCGACGTGAGCTTGCGCGCGCTCGCTGGGACGCGACTGTTCCCGATGGCCGCTCCGACCGGGGGGATTCTGCTGATCGCGTCCTGGGTTCTTGTGGCGCTGGCGGGGTTGCGCGCCGTTTTCAGGCGTGAGGTTGGAGCGAATTGAGGACGAAGACGCGTAGCGCCGACGACAGGTTGGCGCCCTCGCGCGTCGCATCGATTTCGCCGATCAGCGCGGCGAGCGATTGGCCGCGGGCGCGGGCGATCGTCGTCAAGGCGTCCCAGAAGGCGCTTTCCAGCGAGATGCTGGTGCGATGGCCGGCGATCGAAAGGGAATGTTTGCCGATGCGCGCGGGCGCCTTGGGCGCGTGATCGTTCATTCGTCGGATTTGCTTGGTTCGGCCGCGTTTTCGCGTGCGTGGCCGTCGAGTTTTCTGGCTTCAAGTCGGCGCGCCAATTCAGCCAGCCTTTTTCGGCGCCGGAAACGCCGAACTTGACGCGATTGGCGGCGGCCTCGGCTTCCGAAAGCGTCCGTTGCTTGGCTTTTCGCGCCCGGCGCAGGTTGACGATTTCCGCCATGGCCTACCCTTCAGGGTTTTTTTCGGAAGGCGTCGATGGAGATAACCTTGGCGTCGCCCGCGTCCTCGGTCTTGGCGTCGCCCTTTTCAGGTTTGCGCTCCGGATCCTTGGCTTTGGCGGCGGGCGCGACCGGCGGTTCGGAGCCGGCGCCGCGCGGTTTGGCTTTTTCCTTTTCCGGGGCCGGGCGTTGCGGCTGGACGGCGACCGGAACGGACGGCAAATCGATTTTGTTCTCGTCGTCTTCCTCTTCCTCGGCGCCGCCTTCGCCCTGGACCTCGAATTTCAGCCCAAACTGCACGGACGGATCGTAAAAGCCGGTTATGGCGTCGAAAGGCACAACCAGGCGCTCGGGAATGTTCTTGAAATGCAGGCCGACTTCAAAACCGCTTTCGTCTACGATCAGGTCCCAGAACTGAAACTGCAGAATGATGGTCATTTCTTCCGGGTACTGCTCGCGCAGCCGGTTCGACAAGGTGACGCCGGGCGCTTTGGTGCGGAAGGTGATGTAAAAATGATGTTCGCCGGGCAGGCCTTCTCGGGCCGCGTTGGCGAGCACTTCGCGCACCACCCCGCGTAGCGCGTCCTGAACCTTGAGATCGTAACGAATCAAATCTGTCGACATCGGATTCAGCAGGCCCGGGTAAAGAAAGTGGAGGCTTCTGTTGCCAGGCGCCTCCGGGCCCCGCCTGCCGCGGCTAAGCGTCAGGACTTTGATTTCGGGGATGGAGCCGCATTACGCGGCGACAGCCACCGGAGCATAGTTGTCGTTGGCAACTATAAGTTTGACCCGATAACGGCGGTATCATGCCGGGCAAAAGCGCACCCTTTACACCCTCGTCGATCCTATTTCGCCCCCGCCGCAGCCCGCAAAAACCGAATTTGCGGGCTGTGGTGGAGGCGCCGGGTACCGCCCCCGGGTCCGAAAGGCTTATTTCGATGACCATTTATCGCCATAGCCATCCGAGGACGGCAAAAACAATATAGAGTGGCCGGCCGGACAACGGAAGGGGCGTCGCGCGCAATTGTTGCAGGTTGATGAAACGACGTCCGGGCGCGAACCGGCGCCGCCGCGCGCTCCGACCAAATTTCCTGTGCAGGAGGGGCGGGCGCCCTTCGACTTTTTTCGCTCAAGCCCTAGATTGCCCCTGCCGCGAATGCTTGCCGGCCATTCTGGGAAACGACGCGGAATTTCGGCCATGACTATATCGCACGAGCGGCGTTCCGTTTTTCTCGGCACGAAAGGGCTCCAGCGCGGGACAAAACATGCAGGCCTATCTCGATCTTCTAGACCGCGTTTTGACGCGGGGCGTCGCCAAGCAGGACCGCACCGGCACCGGCACGCTGTCGGTGTTCGGCCACCAGATGCGCTTCAACCTGCGCGAAGGTTTTCCGCTCGTCACAACGAAGAAACTGCATCTGAAATCCATCTTCCATGAATTGCTGTGGTTTTTGCAGGGCGACACCAATATCGCCTATCTCAAGGCCAATGGCGTCAGCATCTGGGACGAATGGGCGGACGAGCGGGGCGATCTGGGGCCCGTCTACGGCAAGCAATGGCGCGCCTGGGAAGGGCCGGACGGCGTCGTCCACGATCAGATCAAGTGGCTGGTCGACGAGATCCGGACGAATCCGTTTTCACGCCGCCTTGTGGTGTCGGCTTGGAATCCGGCGGAGATCGAACAGATGGCGCTCGCCCCCTGCCATTGTTTGTTTCAGTTCCACGTCGCCGAAGTTGACGGCGTCAAACGGCTGTCCTGCCAGCTTTATCAGCGCTCGGCCGACATATTTCTCGGCGTGCCGTTCAATATCGCCAGCTACGCGTTGTTGACGCATCTGGTCGCCCGCGCCTGCGGGCTGGAGGTCGGCGATTTCGTCCATTCCTTTGGCGACGCCCATCTTTATTCGAACCATCTCGAACAGGCGAAGCTGCAATTGACGCGTCGGCCGCGCGCCCTGCCGCGCCTCAGACTAAATCCGGACAAGCGCGATTTGTTCAGTTTTGTCTACGACGACATCGCGATCGAAGGCTATGATCCTTATCCCGCCATCAAGGCTCCTGTCGCTGTATAAGAAAAACGGCCGTGTGAGGGAAAGATGAGCTTGCCTGTCGCCCTTGTCGCCGCGCTCGCCCGTAATGGCGCCATCGGTTTCGAAAACGCGTTGCCCTGGCGGGTTTCAAGCGATCTCAAGCGATTCCGCGCGGTGACCTGGGGCAAGCCGCTGGTGATGGGCCGCAAGACCTTTCAATCGATCGGCAAGCCGCTGCAGGGCCGGGAGACGGTGATTGTCACCCGTGATCGCGCCTTCGCCGCGCCTGAGGGTGCGCATGTGACGCATGATCTTGACGAAGCCTTGGCCATAGCCGACGAACTCGGCCGCGCGATGGGGGCCAGCGAAATCATTCTGGCGGGCGGGGCGCAGCTTTACGCTCTGGCGCTGGCGCGGGCGCAGCGGATGTATCTGACGCGGATCGACAGCGCGCCGCAGGCGGACGCGTTCTTTCCCCCCGTGGAATGGTCGGACTGGATCGAGACGCGGCGCGACGCGCCGGGGCGAGGGCCCAAAGACGACGCCGACTTTGCGTTTATCGATTACGAGCGAAAGCCGGCGGACATAAACCCTTGAAAGTCGGCGCGCGCTCTGCTGCGTTCTCATTGTGCCGCGCCCCGGCGCCCCTTATATAGCTGAACGCGGCGTCCGTTCGAAGTGGCGCGCCTTTACGAGGACAAAATGCCCTGGAGCAATCAAGGCGGCGCTGACGGCCCGCAAAAGCCGCGCGATGGCGATCAAGGCGCCAAATCCGGCGGCGCTGACGGTCAAGGCGGCAAGTCAGGGCAAGGCGGCAAGAACTGGAATCCCAACTGGACGCAACAAGGCTTTGGCCAGAATCCCAAGGGCCCATGGGGGTCCGGCGGGCCCAATCCCTGGGGCGGCGGCCCCGGCGGCGGGAGCCCGCCCGATCTTGAAGCGGCGATTCGCAACGCGCAGCAGCGCATCAATCAATTGCTGCCTGGCGGGCTCGGCGGAGCAAGAGGCTATCTGGCGATCGCCCTGATCGGCGTGCTTTTGTGGCTGGCGAGCGGGTTCTACACGGTCGATCCCAATCAGGTCGGCCTGAACCTCGTGTTTGGGCGCTACATCGGCAAGACCGTGCCTGGCCTCAATTACAATTGGCCTGCGCCCATCGGATCCTACGTCAAACTGGACGTCACCGATCGCAACGCCATCGACGTCGGTTCGCTCTATCGCTCCACTTCGCAGGCGCCGATGGACGTTCCCGAGGAAAGCCTCATGCTGACGGGCGACGAAAACATCGCCGACGTCAAATTCCGCGTCATCTGGCAGATCGATCCGGTCCGCCCGGAAGATTTCGAATTCAACGTCAAGAATCAGGTCGAGACGATCAAGGCGGTAGCCGAAAGCGCCATGCGCGAGATCGTCGGCCGCACGCCGATCCAGCGCATTCTCACCGCCGAACGCAAGCTGATCGAACCGGCGGCGCAGGAGGCGATGCAGAAGGTGCTCAACGCCTATCAAGCGGGCGTCCTGGTGCTGCAGGTCCAGCTCCTCTCGGTCGATCCGCCGCCGACGGTGATTTCCGCCTTCCGCGACGTGACGGCGGCGCAGCAGGACCGCAGCCGCTTCGTCAACGAGGCGCAGGCCGACGCCAATTCCATCGTGCCGCAGGCGCACGGCGAGGCCTCGCGCATTCTGCGCGACGCCGAGGGCTATCGCGAGCAGACGGTCGCCGAAGCGCGCGGTCAGGCGGCGCGCTATCTCAAGGTCTACGAGGAATACAAGAAGGCGCCCGAAGTGACGCGCGAACGCATCTATCTTGAAACGATGGAGCGCGTGCTCGGCGCAGCCGACAAGACCATTCTCGATCAGGGCGCCGGCGGCGCCAGCGTGCTGCCGATGTTGCTGGGATCGCACACCGCCCCCTTGGAGGCCAAGCCATGAATAATATTCGCGGCTTTGGCCTCGTCGTCGTCGCTCTTGTCCTCCTGCTGCTGTTTTACGCGGGGACGTTCGTCGTCGATCAAACCGAACAGGCGTTGCTGCTGCGTTTCGGCGAACCGGTGCCGGTGCGCGGCCTCGTCACCGATCCGGGCCTGCATTTCAAGTTGCCGTTCATCGAAACGGCGGTGTTGATCGACAAGCGCATTCTCGATCTGGAAACGCCGAAACAGGAAGTGCTGGCGTCCGACAACCAGCGCATCGAGGTCGACGCCTTCGTGCGTTACAAGATCGTCGACGCGCTGAAATTTTATCAGACAGTCGGCTCGGTGGCGCGCGCCAACAACCAGCTTGGCTCGGTGTTGAACTCGGCCGTGCGGCGCGTGCTGGGCGAGGCCAACCAGATGCAGATCGTGCGCGACGACCGCGTCGCCCTGACCGCGAAAATCCGCGATCAAGTTGACGCCGAAGGTCAGAAGTTCGGCGTTTCCGTCATCGACGCGCGCATCCGCCGCGCCGATCTGCCGCGCGAGATTTCCGAAAAAGTCTATGGCCGCATGCGCACCGAGCGCGCGCGCGAGGCGGCCGAATACCGGGCGCTTGGTCAGCAGGACGCCCAACAGATCAGGGCCAGCGCCCAGCGCGACGCCACGGTTCTGCGCGCCGAGGCGCAACAGCAGGCTGACCAGATGCGCGGGCAGGGCGAGGCCGAGCGCGCGCGCATCTTCGCCGATGCTTTCGGCAAGGACACCGACTTCTTCGCTTTCTATCGCTCTATGCAAGCTTATGATTCAGCTTTGAAAGCGGGTGGAACACGGTTTATTGTCTCCCCGCGCTCGGATTTTTTCCGTTATTTCGGCGACCCGTCGGGCAAAGCGGCGAAACCGTGAGGCGCGCGATTTTTGGACGTCATTCTTTGGCGGCGCGCGAATGTTTCGCCATCGGGCGGGGACGTCGAATTCCGCCGTTGAATCGGTACGCGATTGACCGATCCGGGGAAGGCGCGCCGAACATTTTTTAACCGCATATTCCAGCCGGATTCGCGGTTGGAATTCGGAGACTGTGCTTCAAGGAGTCCGATTGATGGTTGTCAAATCCGCGCTGAACCTGTTCTTGCGTCGCCCGCTTACGGCCTTGGCTTTGGCGGGCGCGCTTGGCGTCGGCGCCGCCCCGCTCGCCGCCGTTCTCAGCGCGCCGGCCTACGCGCGCGGACCCGATTCCCTCGCCGATCTGGCTGATTCCGTAACCGGCGCGGTGGTGAATATTTCCGCCACGCAAATGGTCGAGGAAAAGCGGCCAAGCCTGCCGCATGCCGCGCCCGGCTCGCCGCTCGACGAAATGTTCGAGGAATTCTTCCGCCGCCGCCAGCAGCAGATGGGCGAGGGCGACACGCCGCGTCAGCACAAATCGAATTCGCTCGGCTCTGGCTTCGTGATCGATCCTTCGGGGATCGTCATCACCAATAATCACGTCGTCGCCGACGCCAACGAAGTCGTGGTGATTTTCACCGACGGCTCCAAACTCAGGGCCGAAATCGTCGGCCGGGACCCGAAGGTCGATATCGCCGTGCTGCGCGTCAAACCGGACAAGCCGCTGACGGCGGTGAAATTCGGCGACAGCGACAAGGGGCGCGTCGGCGATTGGGTGATGGCGGTCGGCAATCCTTTCGGCCTCGGCGGCACGGTGACGGCCGGCATTATTTCGGCGACCCGCCGCAACATCGACAGCGGACCCTACGACAACTACATTCAGACCGACGCCGCCATCAACAAGGGCAATTCCGGCGGTCCGCTGTTCAACATGAATGGCGAGGTGATCGGCGTGAACACGGCGATCCTGTCGCCGTCGGGCGGCTCCATCGGCATCGGCTTCGCCACGCCGTCCAACCTACTGACGCCGGTCATCGAACAATTGCAGAAATACGGCGAAACGCGACGCGGTTGGCTCGGCGTGCGCATCCAGAACGTTGACGACGGCATCGCCGAAAGCCTGGGTCTCGACAAGGCGCGCGGCGCTCTGGTCGCCGGCGTCGATGACAAAGGTCCCGCCGCTCCGGCCGGATTCAAGGCCGGCGACGTGATCGTCAAGTTCGACGGCAAGGACATCGTTGGCTCGCGCGATCTGCCGAAGATCGTGGCGACGACGCCGGTCGGCAAGGAGGTTGACGTCCTCATCATTCGCGACGGCAAGGAGTTGAAAAAATCCGTCACGCTCGGCCGGCTCGAGGATGGCGAAAAGCGGATGGCCAAGCTCGACAAGGGCGCGGAGCCGGCAAAGCCTGCGGAGATTCCCACCGTCAAGGCGTTGGGGCTTGAAATGTCGCCGCTGAATGAGGCGTTGCGCGCGCAGTTCCTGATCAAGGATAACGTCAAGGGCGGCGTTGTCGTCACCAAGGTCGATCCGGACTCGCTGGCGGCGGAACGCCGCATCGCGCCTGGCGAAGTGATCGTCGAGATCAACCAGGAGCCGGTTGTGAACGCCGACGACGTCGTTAAAAAAGCGGCGGCGCTCAAGGCGGCGGGCAAGAAATCGGCGTTGCTGCTGATCGCCAATAATCAGGGGCAGGTCAGATTCGTGCCGTTGACGCTGAATTGATCGCCAGCGCGCGTGCTTGAAAGCTCGTTTGAGCGGCGGATACGATCGGTTTGATCAGGCTTTGCGGCCCGGCCCGCGCGCGCGCGCCAGAAACGGCCGCACCGGTCGCTTTTCCGTTTGCGGCTGCGCCGCTTGCAATAGGCGGCGGAATTCGTCGCGTTTTTCATGGATCGAGGCGATCACCAAGCCCATCGGCACGCCGATGTCGACAAGCGCCGCCTCGGACAATTGCAAGCTCGCCTCCATGGTTTCGGGAATGGCGTCGGTGACGCCGAGCCGATAAAGCTGGCTGGCGTGATTGGCGTCGCGGGCGCGCGCGACAATGGTCAGATCGGGCCGCGCCTGCCGGGCGATTGTGACCACGGCGTCGACGGCGCTGGGCGTATGCATGGTGACGACGAGCGCGCGGGCGTTGGCCAAGCCGCACCGCTCCAGCAGCTCCAGCCGCGTGGCGTCGCCCCAATAGACGGGATCGCCTTTGCCGCGCTCGCGCGCCGCGGTGTTGGCGTCGCCGTCGACGGCGATGAAATCGATGGCGTGAACCCGCATCATCGCGCCGACGAGCTGGCCGACGCGGCCGTAGCCGATGATGATGACGCGCGCCGGCGCGCCGTCCCGCGAGGCGGGTTCCGGCGCTTGCGCCAGCGCGGGCGCGACGCGCCGCGGCTGCATTTTCCTGGCTGCCCAGGCGAGGCCGGGAATGGCGCACATCGACAAGGTGACGCCGACCATCGTCCGCGCGCCGAGGTCGGCCGCGACAAGACCGCCGGCGACGGCCTGGGCGATCATGATGAAGGCGAATTCGCCGCCGGGTCCAAGCAGCAGGCCGACCTCGCGCGCCTGCGCCGGCTTGAGCCCGAAGCCGCGCGCCAGCAGGGCGGTCAAAGGCGCCTTGATGGCCACCAGCGCCAGCGCGAGGCCGAGCGTGCCGGCCGGATGGAGGACGATCTGATAGGGATCGAGACCGGCGCCGACCGAGACGAAGAACAGGCCCAGCAGCAGGCCCTTGAATGGTTCTATGGCGATTTCAATCTCGCGGCGGTATTCGGTTTCGGCCAGCAAAAGGCCGGCGACAAAGGCGCCCAACGCCATCGACAGCCCGGCCGCCGCCGCGCTGACGGCCGCGCCGACAACGACGAGAAGGCAGGCGGCCATGAACAGTTCCGTCGATTTTGCGCTCGCCACCAGTTGAAACAGCGGCCTCAGCACGATCCGCCCTAGCGCCAGAATCAGCGCCAGCGCCGCCAACGCCCAGCCGAAGGACCAGATGAAGCCGACGCCGCCTTCATCGGAATGCGCCGCCAGCATCGAGATCATGAACAACAGAGGGGCGACCAGCAGATCCTGAAACAACAGGATCGAAAAGGCGGCGCGTCCGCTCAACGTGTTGAGCCTGCGGCTCTCCGCCATGACCGGCACGACGATCGAGGTCGAGGACAAGGACAGGGCGGCGGCGAAGACGAGGGCGACGCCGGGCGAAAGCCCGCTCGTCCAGAACAGCGCGAAGCCGACGCCGGCGCAGGCGGCGACTTGCAGGGCGCCCAGTTCGAAAATGAAGCGGCGCATCGAGCGCAAACGTTCGAACGGCAATTCGAGACCGATGTTGAACATCAGGAAAACGACGCCGAAACTGGCGATTTCGGCGACGCGCTCGCTCTGCGACATGAAGGGAATCGGGGCACCCGTCTCGTTGGCGAGGCGGCCGAGGGCAAAGGGGCCGACGGCCATGCCGGCGATAAGAAAGCCTAGAACAGGGCTGATCCTGATCTTGCGGAACAGCGGCACAACGACGCCCGCCAGCCCCAGGAACAACAGCGGCTCTCGATAAAGGTCCGGCGCGAATCCGACGTTCATGGCTTCTCCTCGCCCCAGGGCGTGGCGACAAGCCAATCATGGACGAGGGCGCGCGTAAACCTGCGCGGCCTCCATCGTTTATGCCGGCTGCCAAGCCGTGGCGAAATCTGCTAGACGGCTTGAGCGAATCCGAACGGTGGCGGCGATGCGCGACGGCATTTATAAGGCGGCTCGTCTGGACATGGCTTTCGAGCCCTATGTTTGGGATTTCGCGGACAATCAGCGCGAGCGCATCAAGGCGCACTGGCTGCAAAAATTGAAAATCAGCCCGAAAATCTATGACGGCAAGGTCTTGCTGCTAAAGAGCGGCGATTTTTCCGCCGAAAACGGCGGCGTATTTCGCGGCGTGTTTTTCGAAACCGATTTCCGAAATTTCTTGGCGCTGCGTGACTTTGGCTTTCCCGACGCTCACGTACGCAATTGCTTCGCCATGGCGGCGCTGCGTTCGGCCGACGGCGCCTATCTGATGGGCGTGATGGGCCCGCATACGTCGAACGCCGGCAAAATCTATTTCGCCGCCGGAACGCCCGACGCCAACGACATCGTCGGCGACAGGGTCGACCTTGAAGGCAGCCTGCTGCGCGAAATGGAGGAGGAAACTGGATTTCGCGCGCAGGACGGGGTTCTGGCCAAAGACTGGCGGCTGGTGGCTAGCGGCGGGCGCATCGCCTGTTTGAAGACCTTCGACCTGCGCTTCGACGCCGAAGAGGCGCTGGCCAGGGCGCGAAAGCACATTGAAAGCGAGAAAGATCCGGAATTGTCCGGCATGTGCGCCGTTCGCGGCGAAGCCGATATCGATCCGGCGCGAATGCCCGATTTCGTTCAGATTTTTCTACGTTCGGCGTTCGCTTTGACGTAACGGCCGTTTCGGCGGGGGCCTAACCGATGGCTTAACCCGGCCGTCGCGCCGTCGCGGCTCGATCGGACGCCGATCCAGATCAAATCGGCTTTCGCGAGGCCTGCACATTGGTTGAAAAAACGCCTAATGTGCCTGTCGAACGGCGATCTAGCGCGCCTGCTCGAAATCTGGACAAATTGCGCCGGGCGAGCGCGCGGATCTGATCGCTTCGGCGCGGGGTGGGCGTATTGCTCCGGTCAAGAGGCGTCCGCTCTGCAACGGGACGGATGGAATCTGTCCGCGTGACGCGGAAAACAATCGGTTTGGGGGAAATTCAAAATGTCGTCGAACATCATCGAGCGTTCACCCAATGCTTACGGGTACCCGCTGCTCATCAAACAGCTTCTGTTGACGCCGTTGATCACCGCGCCGGATCAGGAAATCGTCTACCGCGATCTCAATCGCTTCACCTATCGCCAATTGGTCGAACGGATAAGCCAATTGGCGAGCGGCCTGGCGAAACTGGGCGTCAAGCCCGGCGACACCGTGGCGATGATGGATTGGGACAGCCATCGCTATCTCGAAAGCTTCTTCGCCGTGCCGATGATGGGGGCGGTGCTGCAAACCGTGAACGTCCGCCTCAACCCGGAGCAGGTTCTTTACACGCTCAATCACGCCGGCCCCAAAGTCGTCATGGTCAACGCCGAATTCCTGCCGTTGCTGGAAGCCGTCAAGGATCGGCTCGAAACGGTCGAAAAATTCGTGCTGATTTCCGATGGGCCGTTCGCGGCGCAGAGCCCGATTCCGTTCGCATGCGACTACGAAGTCCTGTTGCTGTCGGGCTCATCCCATTACGACTTTCCCGATTTCGACGAGAACACGCGGGCGACGACGTTTTACACGACCGGCACCACCGGCTTGTCGAAAGGCGTCTATTTCAGCCATCGTCAGCTCGTGTTGCACACTTTGGGCACGGCGACGGCGCTGGCCATGGCGCCGCAACAGGGGCGGCTGCATCGCGACGACGTCTATATGCCGATCACGCCGATGTTTCATGTGCACGCCTGGGGACTGCCCTATGTCGCGACGATGAGCGGCCTGAAGCAGGTCTATCCTGGCCGCTACGCGCCCGATGCCTTGCTTGAGCTGAAAAAGCGCGAGGGCGTCACCTTCTCCCATTGCGTGCCGACCATTCTGCATATGATCTTGTCCCATCCCACGATCAACTCCTACGATCTCAGCGGCTGGAAAGTGATTATCGGCGGCTCCGCTCTGCCGACGGGCCTTGCCGACGCGGCGCTCAAACGCGGCGTCGACGTGATGACCGGCTACGGCATGTCCGAGACCTGCCCGATTCTGACGCTGGCGCACGTCAAATCGAGCCTGCTCAAGGACGAGAACGACAACGGCCTGTCCTTGCGCGTCAAGACCGGGCTGCCCGCGCCGCTGGTCGATCTGCGCATCGTCGATCACGATATGAACGACGTCCCCCATGATGGTAAGGCGACCGGCGAAATCGTCGTGCGCGCGCCCTGGCTGACACAAGGCTATTTCAAGAATCCGGCCGCCTCCGACGAACTCTGGGCGGGCGGCTATCTGCACACCAACGACATCGGCAACATCGACGTCAACGGTTACCTGCAGGTCACCGATCGTTTGAAGGACGTCATCAAGACGGGCGGCGAGTGGGTGTCTTCGCTGGAGATCGAGGACATTATCTCGCAGCATCCCGGCGTCAGCGAAGTCGCGGTGATCGGCGTCAAGGACTCCAAATGGGGTGAACGGCCGAAGGCGTTGATCGTTTTGAAGGCCGATCATGTCGGCGCCGTCTCGGCCGCCGATATCCAGGCGTTTATCAAGGCCTATGTCGATCGCGGCGTGATTTCGAAATTCGGCGTTCCCCAGGACATCGCTTTCATCAGCGCGCTGATCAAGACCAGCGTCGGCAAGCTCAACAAGCGCGCCCTGCGCGAAGCCTACGCGGACGAGCAGGGGGGCTAAAAAGTCGCGAGACGTTTTGGCCGGGATCGTGCGTTGAAACAAAGAGGCGGAACGCGCGCTTGTCGCGCGCCGCGCCGATGCGCCGGCCGCCAAAATCAGGGCAGGAAACATGAATGAACGCCATTTCGCGCTGAACGACGACCATCGCGCCATATTCGAAATGGCTTCGAGCTTCGCGCGGGCGGAGCTCGCGCCGAAGGCGGTGGAATGGGACCAGGACAAGCATTTCCCTGTCGACGTCCTGCGAAAGGCGGCGGCGCTCGGCATGGGCGCCATTTACGCGCGCGAGGACTTTGGCGGCTCGGGTCTGAGCCGGCTTGACGCCGCCTTGATCTTCGAGGCCTTGGCGGGCGGCTGTCCTTCGGTGGCCGCCTTCATTTCGATCCACAACATGGCGACGTGGATGATCGATCGATATGGCGACAACGAACAGCGCGGCAAATGGATTCCGGCGCTCGCCAGGATGGACAAGCTCGCGTCCTATTGTCTGACCGAGCCTTCGGCGGGGTCGGACGCGGCGGCGTTGCGCATGCGCGCCATGCGGGAGGGCGACTTTTACGTTCTTAACGGCGTCAAGCAGTTTATCTCCGGCGCCGGCGCGTCTGAAATCTATGTCGTGATGGCGCGCACGTCGGACGACGGCGCCAGGGGCGTCTCGACATTCGTTGTCGAAAAGGGGACGCCCGGCCTGTCTTTTGGCGCCAACGAAAAGAAAATGGGCTGGAACGCTCAGCCGACGCGACAGGTCATTTGCGAGGACGCGCGCGTGCCGGCCGCCAATTTGCTGGGCGTCGAAGGCATGGGCTTCAAGATCGCGATGGCCGGCCTGGATGGCGGGCGTCTCAATATCGCCGCCTGTTCGCTCGGCGGCGCGCAGGCGGCGCTCGACAAGGCGGTCGCCTACATGGGCGATCGGCGCGCCTTCGGCCGTCGCCTCGACGAATTCCAGGCGTTGCAGTTTCGCCTTGCCGACATGGCTATCGACATCGAGGCGGCGCGCTCCTTTCTCTGGCGCGCGGCCAGCGCGCTCGACGCCAAGGATCCTCAGGCGACAAAGCTCTGCGCGATGGCGAAGAAGTTCGCCACCGACGTCTGTTTCAAGGCGGCCAACGACGCCCTGCAACTTCACGGCGGCTATGGCTATCTGGCTGAATACGGCGTCGAGAAGATCGTGCGCGATTTGCGCGTTCATCAAATTCTCGAAGGCGCCAACGAAATCATGCAACTGATCGTCGCGCGCAATCTGATCGACGCGGCGAAATAACAAGTCCGCCGCCGGGCGGGCGAAACGGGGAAGAGCAATGGCGAAAATAGCATTCATCGGCCTTGGCAACATGGGGCTGCCCATGGCGGCCAATCTGGTTCGCGCCGGGCATCAGGTCACGGGTTTCGATTTTTCCGCGTCAGCCATGGAAAAGGCGCGTTCAGCGGGCGTCGATGCGGCCGTCGGCGGCGCCGCCGCCGTGCGCGGGGCCGATGTGGCGATCACGATGCTGCCTGCGGGCAAGCATCTGATCGAAGCCTATAGCGGCGACGGCGGTCTGCTCGCCGCCGCAAAGGCGGGCGCGTTGTTCATCGACTGTTCGACCGTCGATATCGACAGCGCCCGCGCCGCGCACGCCGCGGCGCAAGCGGCGGGCATGCGGTCGGTCGATGCGCCGGTTTCCGGCGGCGTCGGCGGCGCAAGCGCCGGCACGCTGACCTTCATGCTCGGCGGCGAGGCCGAGGCGACGCAAGCGGCGCGGCCAATTCTGGCGGCGATGGGCAAGAAGATCGTCGTCTGCGGCGGCGCTGGGGCGGGGCAGGCGGCGAAAATCTGCAACAACATGATCCTCGGCGTGTCGATGATCGCCGTGTCGGAGGCGTTCGTGCTGGGCGAAAAGCTCGGCCTGTCGCATCAGGCGCTGTTCGACGTGGCCTCGACCTCCTCGGGCCAGTGCTGGTCGCTGACCGCCTATTGTCCGGCGCCCGGCCTCGTGCCGACCAGCCCCGCCAACAATCAATATAGACCCGGCTTCGCCGCGCCATTGATGCTGAAAGATCTGCGCTTGTCGCAGGCGGCCGCCGACAGCGCCGGCGCGCAAACGGCGCTTGGCCGGCACGCGGCGCAAATCTATGAGGCGTTCGTCGAGGGCGGCGGCGAAGGGTTCGACTTTTCGGCCATTATCAACGCCATTCGTTCGGCTTCGGCGTGACGGGCGACGCATCCGCGCCTTCGTCACGGCGCCGGCGCTCGCAGCGGCGAGGCGCGAGAACGGCTATCGCAGGAGGTCGTTCATTTTTCTGCAGGCCTGCATCAGGCATTTGACGTAGCGCTTGGATTGCTCCGGCGATCGCCGGAATCTTTGCAGGATGATTTCAATAAGCTCGTCGGTGATGCGGTCGTCCGCCTCGCCGATCAGCGTGGCCGGAACGCCGGCCTCCGTCAGCAGGCGGACCAGTTCGCGATAGCCGTATCCGGCCTGCATGACGGAATCGGTCAGAAGTCCGCGCCAGATCATCCAATGCAACTGGATGGCTTTTCTTGCAATGTTACAATCAAAGAGCGCAGTCGAATAAAACGGCGTCAGCCGATCGCGAACGGCGGCTTCGCACCAGTATGCGAGTTCAGCCTGATCAATGGCGGGTGGGTCGTTCAACGAGACAGAAGGCACATTGCGCCCTTACGAACAGCTAATCTCGCGATGACGCGAGCCGACCACGGCGTTTCATTGCAGAAAAAAACCGAGCGCGGCCGCCTGTGTCGAATTGGGCATAATTGTCCAAATCTCCAACACAATCGCCGAATTCGAATAACTTTTTATGAAACGATGTTGATTTATAAAGCATATTCCCAAGCGCTGCGCCAGCTAAACTTTCGCGTAAAATAGGCGCGAAGCGAAAAAACTGGTGGTCTTATCCAATCGCCCTGCGCGGCGGAGCGGCGTAATCGTGTCCTTCGCGGCCTGATCTGGAAATCGCTTTCCGACGCTCAGGTCGCGCAAATGGCCGTCGCGGCGATAATTTTCCGGCGTCGACGACGACGCCAGCAGGACCGCCCTTGCTCAATACGCCGTCGATATAGAGCAAACGATTGATGTTCATAGAAAAACAGTCGCCCAAAGCAGTTTGGCACGGCCTGTGGAAACTACGTATCGTGCATTTCCGGCCAGGCGTGTAGAGTCGCGAACAAAATTGGGTGCGCGGATAAGTCCACGCGATTCTTGAAAGCAATAAATCTTACGGATATTGGCTAATTCGAGTTCAAAAATAGCTAAAGCGGGGGCTGTCATGCGTAAATCCCTTCTTTTCACTGTTGCTTTCGTTGCATTCGCCGGCGAGGGTTTTGCCGCCGACTTGCCTTCGATAAAATCGCCGCCGATTTACGCGCCGGCGCCCGTGTTCAGCTGGACAGGCTTTTACGTCGGCGTTCAGTTGGGCGGCGATTTCGGAACGACGAGCGCGTTCGCGCCGGCTATTCCGTATGGCGTCAACGCGCCAAACAATGGCGTCTTTGGCGGCGGCCATGTCGGCTATAATTATCAGATCAACAATTTTGTGATCGGCCTGCAAGGCGAGTTCAACGGATCGAGCGCCAGCGCCAGCAGGACGGACGCCACGACCTTCGCGCCAGCTGTCTTGACGCTGAAGGCCAATCAGGGCTGGTTCGGTTCGATCGACGGTCGTCTCGGCTTCGCGGTCGACCGCACGTTGTTCTACGCCATTGGCGGCGTCGCCTTTACGGAAAATGAGGGCAGCGCCTATGTCAACGGCGTGCGCGCCGGCGGCCTCAGCAATTCCCGCACGGGCTACGACATCGGCGCCGGCGTGGAATACGCTTTCACCAATAATTGGACGGCCCGCCTCGAATATCGCTATTACGACTATGGCTCCGCCACCTATGTCGGCAATTTGGCGACCTACCGCGAAAGGCTCAACGACAGCACCGTTCGCGTTGGTCTGACGTACAAATTCGGCGCGCCCGACGCCGTCGTCGCCCGATATTGACGACGTCAGCGTTTCTCCAGGTTAAATCGACATTGGCCCGGCCCTTGTAGCCGGGCTTTTTCTTGGCGCGCCTTCGCAGGCTACGTAGATTCCGAGACTGTCGCTGTCGCCGGATTCAGGCGTAAGGTTCTCTTGCGTCAGGAGCCAACGTCGCGCGCCAGCGTAAAGACAAGTCGGACAAGACGATCAAGTCGGACAAGACGATGTGGAGCCAACCGGACTTCCGAGCGCCGATATCGCCGAAATGCTCAAGGTGTTTCGGCACGGGTAGGAAGTATTGGCGTTTTGCGCTGATCCTGTTGGTTTTCGCCGCCGTCGCGCTCGGCGTCGGAACGGCCGCCGCCTCCATCGGCTTCGGCGCTGGCGAATGGGGGCTCTCCGCCCTTATGCCGCTGTCGAACACTCGCGGCGTGACGGTGCGGCCCGCATTTGGTCCCGACGACGAAGATTGCGTCTACGTCACGCGCGCAATGGTCCTGCCGACGCGAGGAATTAAGATCGTGCGCGAGTTGAGATGCGTCGAATGACCCCCCGCGCAAGTCGTCCGCGCAGCCGAAAATTTCTTGATTTGTATTGCTCGACGGACTGCCTCTGTCGTTATGGCGCTGCGGTGAAGAATTTGCCCCATAGCGCGTCCCTCCATTCAGGAGATAGAATTGCACCATCAAAATCCGGGATCAAACATCTTAGACGGGATCGTCGAACCGGAGTTCTGGCGGTTTCGTCACGCGCGTTCGGCCCGTCCGCCTATTGACGCTCGACCTCGACGACACGGCGCAATCCGATGAAGCGGTGTCCCTGATAAAGCGATGCGGCGATTGAAAACGCGCATTTGGGCTCTGGCAATTGCAGTTCGACGTCGTCAAAGAGCACAGCGCCGACCTTCCTTTGCGCCGCCAGTATGGCGTAACGCGCGAATGTCGAGTTCTCGTCGCCGCATTTCAGCGCCTCGATTTTCGCGAGCAACCGGCGATCATTGAAATACCGTTTGTCGGCGACGACATTGACGATGAAAGCTCCGTTGTTGTTGACGTTCAAGACGATATGCGCGTCAAACGCGCTTTTGGCGCGCGCCGAACCCGAGAAATAGACGACGCCGGCGATACGTAGGTTCGGTCTCAGGCGCTTCGTCCGGTCGACGTTCAGCGTATATTCGGCCTGGCTTTTGACGATCTTTCTCGACGCGGAGAGCATAGCCTGTTCGATGCGCTCATCGTCAAGCAGGACTTCGCTGGCGTCGCGCTTGTCCATGGAAAAACCGCCCCGCGCGCCGAAGCTCGAGGTCGAACATAACAACAACGAGCAAAGCGCGGCGACGCCCAGCTTCAGGGTTTCGTTCTGCATTTACGGGAAGTTTATATTGACGGCGCGTGTCGCCTTGCAAGCGAAATATCGCGCCGCCCTGGCGCCTTTGCACGCCATGTTTGGCGGCGAACGGCAAGACCTCGCAATATTGTCCACGCCGCTCGCGACAACGCGACGCCCGCCTATACATCAAGTCAGCGTGGCGTTTCTTCCACGCGCAAGGCAACCATTGGTTCAAAGAAGAATTCGGCGCCGACTTTCAGTTCGCGGCAAATTTCGAGAAGCAACTCCGCGCCGATCCGCTCAACGCCCGCTTCAAAGGCATGAATGCGGTCATGGGCGATTTTCAGGGCGTCGGCAAGCGCGGTATGCTCGACGCCAAGATGCGCGCGGCGAGCGCGCAGCCGACCGCCGACAAGCCTGTCAATTTCATTGATCTTGAGCATAGCGCCAATTCCATACGCCGGCGCGTTCGCGTCCGCGGCGCTTCATTCAATACAGAATGGCCGAAAAGTAAATATGGCTTACTTCATGGGATGCGGATTGTTGAGCATTTTCTTCATGTTTCCGGCGCTCCTGCATGGTCGGGGCGACGGACGCTCTGCCGCGGTTTGCGTGTGTGGCGTTCGGAATAGCCCTCGGGATCGTATTTGCAGCGGGCGGAATTCCGAGTCAGGGTAGGGATCGCTCCTATGCCTGAGCCGTGACTTCGACCTCCACCGACATGCCAAGGAAGGCGTCCGGGGCGCCGACGAAACTGCCGGCGACCGGCATGGCCTTCCTTATGTCGCGCGCAACCGCCACGGGGATCAGATTGTGGCCGCCGAAGCTACGGTTGGTCGGATCGACGGTGATCCACCCGGCGCCGGGCACGTAAACTTCCGCCCAGGCGTGCGTCGATCCGGCGTCTATGGACCCGATGGCTCCGGCATCCGCAATGAAGAGATAACCGGAAACGATCCTCGCCCCAAAGCCGAGACAGCGCGCCGCTTCAACGAACAGGACCGCGAAATCGCGGCAGGAGCCCCAGCCGCGATCAAGCGTCTCGATCGGCGATTGAACGCCTTCGTCATCCCGACTCTGATAACGGATCCAGCTCGCCACGCCGGCGCCGAGGTCCTTGAGCAGCGCCAATGTGTCCGTCTGGGCGCCGCGAACGAAAGCCCAGGCCCAATCGCGCAACCGTCCGGTCGGATCGGGATATTGCTGGAACATCAAGGCGCCGAGATCGGTTCTGTCATCGTCGGCGTATCGAAACGGATAGACCATGGCCGACGCCGCGACATCGAAGACCGGCCACGGCTCTGCGTCGAGATGAAGCAGCGTGAGGCTGTCGATCACAAGCGTTTCCGCGCCCGAATCAAAGGCGGCGGCGGCGACCGAATTGCCAAATACGTCCTGCGAATAGGTCAGCGTCGCGGACGGATTGAGCGTCACCTCGCTCGAAATCAGACGCAGGTCGCGGCTTTCTCGGGGGCGTAGCATCAAACGATGCGGTCCGAGGCTTACTTGCCGCCGATATCGATAGGTCGTCCTGTGGCGGATTCGCAGCGTGATCAAGCTTATCCCCAACAAGGCGGGAGTATGGCGCGCGCGTCCAAATCGCGCGGTCCGACGCATCGGGCGATCGACATTAACACCCCCCTCATGACGCGTGTAGCCGCCGCGCAGGGCAAGACAGCGAATGAAACACGATTCCATAAAAATACTTTCGCCAAAGCGGCGTCAGCATTTAGAAGTTATGTCATATCAAGATAATTTTTGTCGTCTCTTGTAATTACGCCATTGATCGCCATTTTATGATGGTCGATAGAAGGCTTGCCATCTTAATTTTTCTACAAAATTATTGGGCGACAGGCTGTAAATATTTCGCATAAATGCGATTTCGATGGCCGGCGGCAACGCTGACGAGCATTTTCAGCGTTTCAAGAAAGGGGTTTCCATGTCTCAGGGAACCGTAAAGTGGTTTAATTCCGAAAAAGGTTTCGGTTTCATAGCGCCGGATGGCGGCGGTCAGGACGCTTTCGTCCATATCAGCGCCGTCGAGCGGTCCGGTCTCAATCAATTGCGCGAGGGCGACAAAGTTTCCTTCGAGCTCGTTGCGGATCGCAAGAGCGGCAAGATGTCGGCTGAAAAGCTCGAAATCATTCTTTGACGTTTGCGCCAGCGGGCTTTCCGGTCGACCACGGATGTACTGGCGATTTGGCCCGCGATCTATCCGGCGCGAAAAACGCGGCCTAGCGCCGCCGGCGCCTGCAAAGCCCCGCGCCGGGTGACGGCTCGGGGCTTTTTATTTTCACGCTCGTCATTCATCGGCGCGCAACAGGAGGTCGCCATGGCCAACGAACACAGGCGCGGCAATCGCGAAGCCAAAAAGCCGAAAGCGATCAAGCCGGCCGTCGATCCGAATCCACCCTTGATGGAGGCGGGCAGGTTGACGCCGATCAAATCGGCAAAGAAGGCTCACTGAAGCGCGTTCGCGCGAAGCCGGCGCCGGTTCGCGTGACGACAACGCGTCGAGATCAAATGGCGGAACTCTCTTCGAGGGACATCCCATGCCCGTGCGCACCACCGAGACGACCGTAACGTTCAGGCGCCCATTCACTTTGCCGGAGTTCGAATGTCCGCAGCCGGCGGGAGCCTATCGTCTCGTCACCGACGAAGAGGAAATTTCAGGGCTGTCGTTCCTGGCCTTTCGCCGTATCGCGACGATGTTGCGCCTCCCGTCTCTGGCCAACGCCGGCAGACCGGAGCAGATGATTTCGATCGACGTCGACGACCTGGCGGCCGCTTTGACCGCTGACCGTGAGAAAGGCTGAAACCATGGCCTTCAAGACAAAGGCGTTGCGCTATCTCGGCGGAATTTCCGGACACGGGGTCGTGACGCAAAACGGCAAAGAGATCGCGCAGGCCGAGTTCGATTTGGATGGCTATTTCCGGTCGCCGGTCGGCGTCACCGGCTCTGGTGAAATCCTATTGCCGGCGGGAGTGCTGAAAAGCCTGTTTGGTCGCACCGACCTTCAGCTCCTGACTGATCACGGGCTCCTTCTCGCCCTTCGCTTTTCGGACTCGAGTTTGCCCGCGAAAAGCGACGTGGCGCATGTCGATGTGACCGGAGAATTGCCGATTGCGCCTGGAGATTGGCGTCAATGACAGCCCGTCAAGCGAAGGCGGAACTTGAGGATTGGAGTGAGCGTGTCGCAAGTCTTCCCGCCGCTGGGTCCGGAATTCGAGCCTTTCCTCTACGCGATCGTGTGCAACGAGGGGAACGGGATGCCGCTGACGATCATTTCGGCGATCGCGCGCTCCGGCGCCGATCCGTGGAAAGAAGCGGCCCGCATCGCGAAATTGCCTAAAACAGTCGCCCTTGACGTGTTGACGCGCATGATCCCGGATCGCGGCGGCGGTGACGGGGCGGCCACCGCCAACCGCCTTTTCGCGCTTCTGCCCGTCGCGCGCGAAAACAAAATCATTCCCATCGGCGGCATGAAAAACCAAGCCGCTCGCTGGAATCCCTTCATCCCGACCGTCCTGGCGCTGCTCCTGGGATTGGCGATCGTTTCGGCTTTCAGGATGACGCAGCGTTCCGACGCAGGGCCGCGCGAACCGCCTAACTCCGCGCCAGTAGCCGATAAAGTCGATCCATGACCGCAAGGTTCGGATTCTTATGAGCGATCGCCGCATTTGTCCTTCGCCTCAATTTTCGCGCGCAAAAAACGAACAGGCGCGCCGCGGCGTGAGGACGCAACATCCATCCCGATTTCGGATTTGAGGCCCAGTTGACGATATTTTCGCACAGCCTGTTCGCGCGCGCCCCCTCGGCTTGGGACAATCCGGAACCCGTTCGCGAGGAGCTTTTCAGCGCCGAGCGCATCGAGGAGCATGCCCGAAGTCTCGCGACGGCGCAGAAGGTGACGCCAAAGCCGGCCAAAGGGCATCCCCTGGCCGGTCGCCTCGCCGAGAACGGCGCTGTCCTGCTCGCCGCATACAAAAACCTGCTGCAAGGGACCGACGAAGGTCGCGCCGTCACGCCGGCGGCGGAATGGCTGATCGACAATTATCATCTCATCGAAAAACAGATCCGCGAAATCCGCTCGGATCTGCCGCCGGGCTATTACCGGCAATTGCCGAAACTCGCCGTCGGGCCTTTCGCCGGATATCCCCGCGTTTTCGGCATGGCCTGGGCCTTCGTCGCGCATACCGACAGCCGGTTCGATTCCAACATGCTTGTCGGCTATGTGCGCGCCTACCAGGAAGTACAGCCTCTGACGATCGGCGAGTTATGGGCGGTGTCGATCACGCTGCGGATCGTGATGATCGAAAACCTGCGCCGCCTCGCCGAGCAGATCGTCAAAGGCCGCGTGGCGCGTCATCTGGCGGACGACCTCGCGGACCGGTTGCTGGGCGCGGCCGGACAGAAAGCCGAGCCGTTCAAAGTCGCCCTCGCCGACCACGAGGACGACGCGCGTTCCGAAGCCTTCGCCGTCCAACTCGTCCACAGGCTGCGCGACCAGGACCCGACAATCACGCCCGCTTTGACCTGGCTCGATCAGCGTCTGGCGGCGCAACACACCTCCGCCGACATTGTCGTGCGCGAGGTGCACCGTCGGCAGGGCGCGACCAGCGTCACCGTCCGCAATATCATCACCAGCCTGCGTTTGATCTCGGATGTCGATTGGAAAGACCTGTTCGAGGAGGTCAGCCTTGTCGACGAGGCGCTCGCCGTTGACAGCGCTTACAAGGACATGGATTTTCCGACGCGCAATCTTTATCGCACCGCCATCGAGGAATTGGCGCGCGGTTCGAACGCCGCCGAGCTCGAAATCGCGCGCGACGCCGTCGCGGCGGCCAAACGCTTTCATGAAATGGTGCCGGCGGAAGCGCGAAAAAGCGACGCCGGCTATCACCTCATCGGCGCCGGCCGCCAGGAATTCGAAAACACGATTGGCTATCATCCGCGGGAGCACAAGTGGCGCGTGCGCCTGCATCGGGCTTCGGGCATCGGCTTTTACGCCAGCGCCATCGCCGCCGTGACCCTGATTCTGCTCGCCGCCGCGCTTCTCGCTCTCGCGACCATGAACCTTGCCGCATGGCAGCTCGGCGCTTTGGCCGCCCTTGGAGCGATTCCCGCCGTCGATGCGGCGGTCGCGCTGGTCAATCGGGCCGTCAGCTTCGGTTTTCAAGCCAACCTTCTGCCGGCGATGGAGCTGGCCAACGGCGTTCCATCGCATTTGCGCACACTCGTCGCGGTGCCGACGCTTTTGACCACGCCGGACGCCATCGAGGAACAGATCGAGCGTCTGGAGATCCATCATCTCGCCAGTCCTGAAGGCGACCTGCATTTCGCATTGCTCTCAGACTGGTTGGACGCCGCAAACAAGAACGTCGAAGGCGACGAGGTGCTGCTCGCCGTCGCCGCCCGGGGCGTCGCGCGGCTGAATCAGCGATATGGACCCGCGCCCGGCGGCCCGCGTTTCCTCCTGCTGCATCGTCACCGCGTCTGGAGCCCGAGCGAGTCGCGCTGGATCGGCTGGGAGCGCAAACGCGGCAAACTACACGAACTGAACCGCTTTTTACGCGGCGCGACCGATACCGGATTCATCTATGTCGATGGCGCGCCGCCGTTGGCGCCGCCCGATACGCGCTACGTCGTGACGCTCGACGCCGACACGCGCCTGCCGCGCGAAACCGTCCGGCGACTGATCGGCAAGATGGCGCATCCGCTCAATCGGCCGCGTTTCGACGCTGCGACGGGGCGAATTGTCGAAGGCTATGGGGTGCTACAACCGCGCGTGACCCCTTCGCTGCCGGTGGCGCTCGAAGGCTCGCTATTCCAACGCATTTTCTCGAGCCTGAGCGGCATCGATCCCTATGCGTCGGCGGTTTCCGATGTCTATCAGGACATGTTTGGCGAAGGCTCCTACGCCGGCAAGGGCATTTACGACGTCGACGCCTTCGAGGCCGCGCTGGCCGGTCGCGCGCCGGACTCGACGCTGCTCAGCCATGATCTGTTCGAGGGCGTGTTCGCCCGCGCCGGCCTCGCCTCCGACGTCGAAGTCGTCGAGGACTTTCCGGCGCGCTACGACGTTGGCGCGTCGCGCCACCATCGCTGGGCGCGCGGCGACTGGCAGCTCCTGCCGTGGATTCTCGGCTGCGGCCCCAAGCCCTCCCACTCGACGCCGGCGGCGGCCGCCTTGCCGGCCGTCGGGCGTTGGAAAATGCTCGACAATCTGCGCCGTACGCTGTCGGCGCCGCTCACGATTCTCGCGCTGCTCGCGGGATGGCTGCTGCCGCTTCCCGCCGCTCTGGTCTGGACCGGGTTCGTACTCGCGACGATCGCCTTGCCGCCGATGATTCCCGTCATTGCGGCGATACCGCCGCGCCGCCCTGGCGTTACCTTGACAAGCCATTTTCGCGCGCTCGGCGGCGATCTCAAGCTTGCCCTGATCTTGTCCGGGCTGACGATCATTTTCCTGGCCGATCAAGCCTGGCTGATGGGCGATGCGATCACGCGCACGCTATTTCGCCTGTACGTCAGCCGCAGAAATTTGCTCGAATGGGTTCCCGCCGCACAGGCGTCCATCGCACGGCGGCTCGATCTGCCCGGCTTTTATCGCCGCATGTTTGGCGCTCTCGTCATCGGCGCGCTGGCCCTGATCGTCGGCCGGATCAGCGGGGGCGGAAACGCGCTGCTGGCCGGCGCTTTCGCCGCGCTCTGGCTGGCCTCGCCCGCCGTGGCGCGCGGGGTCAGCCTGCCGCCGCGTCGCGCCAGCAGAAAACCCCTGACCATTGGCGACGCGCAGGCCTTGCGGCTGACCGCGCGCCGCACCTGGCGCTTCTTTGAGACCTTCGTCACCAGCGCCGACCATATGCTGCCGCCCGACAATTTTCAGGAGGATCCCGCGCCGAAGCTGGCGCACCGGACATCCCCGACCAATCTCGGCCTCTATCTCCTTTCGCTGGCCAGCGCCCGCGACTTCGGGTGGCTTGGCGCGCAAGAAACGGTCGACCGACTTGAGGCCACTCTGGCGACCATGAGCGGCATGGAGCGTTTCCGCGGCCATTTTTACAATTGGTATGACACCAGCGATCTGCGCCCACTCGATCCGAAATATGTCTCGTCGGTCGATAGCGGCAATCTTGCCGGCCACTTGATCGCCTTGGCCAATGCTTGCCGCGAATGGCAAACAACGACGATCGAACCAACGGCTTGTCTTGACGGGATCGCCGACGCCCTCGATCTCACCCGGGAAGAAGCGGCGCGTCTGCGCGACGGGCGCAAGACGCAGACCGTCACGTGGCGGCAACTCGACGACGCGCTGGCCGCACTCGCGCTGGCCGCGCGCGAGACTTTTTCGGAACGGGACAGCTTCGCGGTTCGGCTAGAGAGTCTTGGCGCGCAGTCCGACACGATGCTCGATATAGCGCGCGCCCTCGCCAGCGAGCGCGGCGACGATGCGGGCTCGGACATGGCGTTCTGGGCGCAGGCCGGCGTGAACGCGATTTCGGCGCATCGCGCGGATTGCGCGCGGAGCGCGGAAGCGACCGCCGCCTTGCGAAAACGGCTGGAAAAGCTGGAGGCGACGGCTCGGTCGATGGCGCTGGCCATGGATTTTGGCTTTCTCATCGACCGCAAGCGCAATCTGCTCTCGATCGGCTATCTGACGCCCGAAGGCGCTCTCGATTCCAATTGCTATGACCTTCTGGCTTCCGAAGCGCGGCTGGCGAGTTTTTTCGCCATCGCCAAGGGCGATATTCCCGCTCGTCACTGGTTCCACCTTGGCCGCACCGCGACGCCCATCGCTTATGGCGCCGCACTGATCTCCTGGTCTGGATCGATGTTCGAATATCTGATGCCTTCGCTGGTCATGCGCGCGCCGGCGGGAAGTCTGCTGGAAGCGACAAGTCGCCTGGTCGTGGGCCGACAGATCGCCTTCGCGGACAAACAGCGTCTGCCCTGGGGCGTTTCAAATCGGCCTATAATGCGCGCGACCTGGAATTGACCTATCAATATTCCAATTTCGGCATTCCCGGCCTCGGGCTGAAACGAGGATTGGCCGACAATTTCGTTGTCGCGCCTTATGCGACGGGTCTGGCGACAATGGTCGATCCGGCCGCGGCGCGCGCCAATTTCGAGCGCCTCGCTGGCGTCGGCGCACTCGGCCGTTACGGCTTCTACGAGGCGCTGGATTATACGCCGACGCGTATCCCCGAAGGCGAACAGCGCGCCGTTGTGCGCGCCTTCATGGCCCACCATCAGGGCATGACCATCGTCGCCATCGCCAACGCCGTGCTGGACGCCAGAATGCGCGCGCGGTTTCACGCCGAACCGATAGTGCAGGCGACCGAGCTGCTGTTGCAGGAACGCATGCCGCGCGACGTCGCCGTCACCCATCCCTGGGCGGCGGAAATGAAGTCCCCCGTCAAGAAGGGCCGCGACGTCGAACCTTTGGGCGGTCGACGCTATGTTTCCGCGCATCAGACGAGCCCGGCGACGCACCTGCTTTCCAATGGACGCTATTCCACAATGTTGACCAGCGCCGGCTCCGGTTACAGCCGCTGGGAAAAACTCGCCCTGACCCGTTGGCGCGAAGACTCCGCCTGCGACGATTTCGGCTCCTACATCTTTCTGCGCGATGTTCACAGCAATGACGTCTGGTCCGCCGGCTTTCAACCGACCGGTCGCGAACCCGACAATTATCATGTCGCCTTCAACGAGGACCGCGCCGAGTTCACGCGCCAGGACGCGACGCTGACGACGACTTTGGATGTGGTTGTTTCCTCCGAAGTCGACGCCGAAGTGCGGCGCGTTTCCGTGACGAACAATGGCTCGCGCGTTCGCGAGATCGAAATCACCTCCTATGCCGAACTGGTTCTCGCGCCGCAGGCGGCGGATGTCGCGCATCCTGCTTTTTCAAAGCTTTTCGTCGAGACCGAATTTCTGTCCGATGTCGGCGCGCTGCTGGCCACGCGGCGTCGACGCGAGCCGAGCGAGCCGGAAATATGGGTCGGCCAACTCGCCGTCGTCGATGGGGAAACTGTCGGCAAGACCGAAATCGAGACCGATCGCGCGCGCTTTTTGGGACGCGGCCAAAGCATCAGGACGCCGATCGCCATGATCGACGGGCGCAAGCTTTCAAACACGGTTGGAGCCGTACTCGATCCGATTTTCGCCCTGCGTCGCCGGGTGAGGATCGCGCCGGGCGCCATGGCGCGCATTTCCTTCTGGACCATGGCGGCTTCGACGCGCGAGACCCTGCTCGACATTGTCGACAAGCATCGCGACGCGACGGCCTATTCGCGCGCGACGACGCTCGCCTGGACACAGGCTCAGGTGCAATTGCATCATCTCGGCGTCACGGCCGGCGAAGCGAGCCTGTTCCAACGCCTGGCGAGTCACGTGATCTACGCCAGCCCGACCTTGCGCCCGCCGTCGGACTCGATTGTTCGCGGTGCCGGGGCGCAATCCGGGCTCTGGTCGCTCGGCGTTTCCGGCGATTTGCCGATCGTGCTGTTGCGCATCGCCGACGCTGACGATCTGGATATCGCGCGCGAATTGCTGCAAGCCCATGAATATTGGCGGATGAAGCAGCTCGCCGTCGATCTGGTGATCCTCAACGAACGCCAATCCTCTTACGTTCAGGACCTTCAGGTCGCGCTCGAAACCCTGATCCGCGCCCGCCAGATGCGGCCGAGGCTTCGCGGCGAGGATTCGGCCGGCGGCGTCTTCGTGCTGCGCGGCGACCTCATTCTGCCCGAGATGTCCGCTCTGCTTGCTTCCGTGGCGCGGGTCGTCTTCGTGGCGCAGCGCGGCGGGCTGTTCGCCCAGCTTGAGCGGATCGTCGAGACGCAAACGCCGCTCAAGACGTCCGCCAGCCTGCTGGCGAGGACCAAGGTCGCGCCATATCCGACAGCTGCGGCGGCGCCGGCGGAAAAACTCGAATTTTTCAACGGGCTCGGCGGCTTCGCCAAGGACGGCCAAGAATATGTGACGATTCTTGGCCCTGGTCAGGCGACGCCGGCGCCATGGATTAATGTCGTCGCCAACGAAAAATTCGGCTTCCAGGCGGCGACCGAAGGCAGCGGCTACACTTGGTCGGTCAACAGCCGCGAAAATCAGCTCACGCCCTGGTCGAACGATCCGGTCGCCGATCGCCCTGGCGAGGCTTTCTACTTGCGCGACGACGACACCGGAGAATACTGGAGCCCGACCGCGCTTCCCATCCGCATCGAGACGGCGACATATCGCTGCAGCCATGGCCGCGGTTATAGCCGGTTCGAGCACGTCAGCCACGACATCGAATCCGAACTCCTGCAATTTGTGCCGATCGACGCCTCGATCAAAATATCGCGCCTGAAATTGCGCAATCTGTCGGGCCATGTTCGCCGCCTCAGCGTGACCGCTTATGTGGAATGGGCGCTCGGCCCGTCGCGCTCGGCCGGCCTGCCCTTTGTGACGACCGCGCTGGATTCCGCCTCGGGCGCGGTTTTCGCGCGAAATCGCTGGAGCGCGGCGTTTGCCCAGCGTGTCGCCTTCGCCGATTTCAGCGGCCGGCAGACCGACTGGACCGGCGACCGCCGGGAATTCATCGGCCGCAACGGAACGCTCGGCGATCCTGCGGCGCTGGCCAACGGCGGCGCATTGTCCAACAGCGTCGGCGCGGGCCTTGATCCCTGCGCGGCGATGCGTTCCAGCCTGGTGATCGCGCCAGGGGCCAGCGTCGAAATCACCTTCCTGTTGGGCGAGGCCTCGGATTCGAAAGAAGCGCGGAGTCTGATCGAACGCTACCGCAGCGCCGATCTCGATGCGATTTTCGCAAACGTCGGCCGCCACTGGGACGAGCTTTTGGGCGCCGTCACCGTAAAAACGCCGGATCGGGCCATGGACATCATGCTCAACGGCTGGCTGCTGTACCAGACCATCGCCTGCCGCCTTTGGGCGCGCTCGGCCTTCTACCAGGCCAGCGGCGCCTATGGTTTCCGCGATCAGCTTCAGGACGGCATGGCTCTGTCAGCCCTGCGCCCGACGATGACGCGAGAGCACATTTTGCGCGCGGCGGCGCGGCAATTCGTCGAGGGTGACGTCCAGCATTGGTGGTTGCCGCATTCGGGCCAGGGCGTCCGCACGCGCATCTCGGACGACCGCGCGTGGTTGGCCTTCACGGTCGGCCAATATGTCGACGTCTCAGGCGATACAGCCGTTCTCGATGAAGTACTTCCATTTCTGGAAGGGCGGATGCTGGAGCCGCGCGAGCATGACAGCTTTTTCACTCCGGCGATCGGCGATGAAGCGGCGCCCCTGTTCGAACATTGCGCCCGCGCGCTCGACAGCAGTCTGGCGCATGGCGGCCATGGCCTGCCGCTCATCGGCGCCGGCGACTGGAACGACGGCATGAACCGCGTCGGCGCGAGAGGCGCGGGCGAAAGCGTGTGGCTCGGCTGGCTGCTCTTTGCAACCCTGAACAGGTTCGCGCCTCTCGCCGAAGCGCGCAGCGAGCATGCTCGCGCCGAAAGATGGCGCGCGCACGCGGCGGCCTTGCAGGCTTCGCTTGAACGCGAGGCTTGGGACGGGCAATGGTATCGGCGCGGTTTTTACGACGACGGAACGCCGCTTGGCTCAAGCCAGAGCGAGGAATGCCGGATCGACTGCATCGCTCAATCCTGGGCTGCGCTTTCAGGCGCGGCGTCGCCCGAACGGTCAGCGCGCGCGATGGCTTCGGTCGAGCGCGAGCTGATCCGCCCGCAAGACGGGCTGGCGCCGTTGTTCGCTCCGCCGTTCGACAAGACAGCGCTCGATCCGGGCTATGTCAAAGGCTATCCGCCGGGCGTCCGCGAGAACGGCGGCCAATACACCCACGCCGCCCTTTGGTCGGTGATGGCCTTCGCCAAACTCGGGCAGGGCGGCAAGGCGGCGGCTCTGTTCGCGCTCCTCAATCCGATCAATCACGCTCGGACGCGCGCCGATGTGCATCGCTATAAGGTCGAGCCCTATGTGGTCGCGGCCGACGTCTACGCCATGCCGCCGCATGTCGGACGCGGGGGCTGGACCTGGTACACGGGCTCAGCCGCCTGGATGCAGCGCGCCGGCGTGGAGAGCATTCTTGGAATGCGCCTCGAGGGAGATCGCCTCTGCGTCGATCCCTGCATCCCGAACGACTGGCCTGGCTTCACGCTTTCGCTTCGACATGGCTCGTCACGCTATGAAATATGCGTCGAAAATCCCGACGCCGTCGAACGCGGCGTTGTTTTCGCCGCCCTTGACGGCGAGGAAGTCGATGTGCGACCCCTAAGCCTGCCGCTCGCCGATGACGGCGCCACGCGACGGCTGGTCATTCGGCTTGGATGATTGGTTGCGAAAAACGTCGGCGCCAAACAGCAATTGCGCGATTTTCATCGGGCCGCCAAAGTTCTCGAGCCTGGCCGCGCGGCCGCAAACACGAAAGCTTGTCGATGCTCATCCATGCAGGCTTTGACATTACATTCGAGTGTCCGGCGCGGACGCCGATGCTGCTGCAACTGAATGTCCATCCCTCGCGCCAGGCGGACTTGCGTACGCCCGATGTTATCAAGGCCGAACCGGACATTCCGATGAGCGGCTACCTCGATCTTTTCGGCAATCGCGTCACGCGCGTCGACGTTCCGCCCGGCCTCATCACATTCAGCAATCGCTTTGTGATTTATGATTCAGGCGAACCGGATGAAACGCCTCCCGACACCGATTTGACGCCAATCGCGCTTCTGCCCGACGAGGCGTTGCAATACCTCATTTCAAGCCGCTATTGCGACAGCGACAATCTCTCGAATTTCGCCTGGGCGACGTTCGGAAAGATCGCCGGCGGCGCCAGGCGCGCGCAGGCTATTTCCGACTTTGTCCACACGAGGGTCCGCTTCAGCTATCCCGACGCGCGCCCCACGCGTTGCGCGAGCGACACGATGCGCGAGGGAATTGGCGTCTGCCGGGACTTCGCTCACCTCGCCATCGCGCTTTGCCGATGCATGAATATCCCCGCCCGATATTGCGCGGGCTACCTTGGCGATATCGGCGTGCCGCCGGACGTCAACCCGGGCGATTTCAGCGGCTGGTCCGAGGTCTTCCTTGATGGGCGCTGGTACACGCTGGACGCCCGTCACAACCATCCGCGCATTGGCCGCATCCTCATGGGACGCGGCCGCGACGCGGCGGATGTTCCGATTTCGACGGCCTTTGGCGTCGCTAATCTGGCGCGCTTTGACATCGTGACCGAAGAGCAGGCGCCTGACCGCATTGCGTAGACGCGGATACGCCGCTCGTCTCGCCGGAGCGAAGCGGGAGGCCATTCGCAAGGCGATGGGGAGGTGGTGCCGGTTGCAGGAGTCGAACCCGCGACCTACTGATTACAAATCAGTTGCTCTACCAACTGAGCTAAACCGGCTGACCGTGTCGCTATCGTTGTCTTTACGCCAGAGCGCGTTCGGACGCATCTGAATCCGCAATAGCGCCGTAACTAATTGTTTAAAACCATCTTATCGTCGGAAACGTCGGTTGGCGTCTCCGCCGCATGCTCTAGCAGCCGGCGTCGGCGGGCGCAATAGTTCCGGCGCGGCGAATATTCAGTCGCTGGCGTAGATGTCGCGGTCCTTGGTTTCCGGCGTCAACGCCAACCCGACGACCAAGGTCATGACCGCCACGGCGATCGGGTACCACAGCCCGTAGTAGATATCGCCTGTCGCCGCCACCATGGCGAAGGCGAGGGTCGGCAGAAAGCCGCCGAACCAGCCGTTGGCTATGTGGTAGGGCAGGGACATCGAGGTGTAACGGATGCGGGTGGGAAAAAGCTCGACCAGTTGCGCCGCGATCGGTCCATAGGCCATCGCCACCAGCACAACCAACGCCACAAGCAGGCCGAGCAAGGCCGGCCCGTTGATCTTGGCGGGATCGGCCTTTTGCGGATAGCCGGCCTTTTCGATCGCCGCGCCGACTTCGCCGTCGAAGGCCGTTCTTCTGGCGGCGAGCGTCGCCGGCTCCAGCGTTTCGCCTTCAAACGACGCGATTTCGCGCTCGCCGATGCGGATCCTGGCCAGGGCGCCCGCCGGCGCCGCCTCGATCGAATAGGCGACGGACAGCCCGGCCAGGCGCGCCTTGGCGATGTCGCAGGACGACAGGAAATCGGCGGTCTCGGTCGGGTTGAACTGAAAGGCGCAGGTTTTCGGATCGGCGATGACGGCGACCGGCGCGCTTTTCTGCGCGGCGGCGAGATCGGGATTGGCGACCGCCGTCAAAGCCTTGAAAATGGGCATATAGAGCAGGGCGGCGAGCAGGCAGCCGGACAAAATAATCGGCTTGCGGCCAACCTTGTCCGAGAGCCAGCCGAACAGCACGAAAAACGGCACGCCGATGGCGAGCGCGGCGGCCATATAGAGATTGGCGGCTCCTGAATCGACCTTGAGCGTCTGCGTCAGGAAGAACAGGGCGTAGAACTGGCCCGTGTACCAGATCACCGCTTGGCCGGCGGCGCCGCCGAACAGCGCGATCAGCGCGATCTTGGCGTTGCCCCAGCGTCCGAAAGCTTCCGAGATCGGCGCGCGCGAACCGCGCCCTTGCGCCTTCATGCGGCGGAAGGCCGGGGATTCGTTGAGGCGCAGGCGAATCCAGACGGAGACGATGAGCAGCGCGAAAGACAGCAGAAACGGCAGGCGCCAGCCCCAGGTCTGAAATTCCTCCTCGCCGAGCAGGGTGCGGGCGAGTTGGATGACGACCAGCGACAGCAGCAGCCCGGCCGTCGCCGTCGTCTGGATCCAGGAGGTGTAGAAGCCGCGCCGCCTTTGCGGGGCGTGTTCGGCGACGAAAATCGCCGCGCCGCCATATTCGCCGCCCAGCGCCAGGCCCTGCAACAGGCGCAGCGCGATCAGCAGCGCCGGCGCCGTCACGCCGATGGCGTGATAGTTCGGCAACAGCCCGACCAGAAAGGTCGATAGTCCCATAATCAGAATGGTGACGAGAAACGTATATTTGCGGCCGACGAGATCGCCGATCCGCCCGAACGCCAGGGCGCCGAGCGGGCGCACGGCGAAGCCGGCGGCGAAGGCCAGCAGCGCGAAGACATAGGCGGCGGCGGGCGCCAGGTTGGAAAAGAATTGCGCGGCGATGATCGAGGCGAGCGAGCCGTAGAGATAAAAATCGTACCATTCGAAAATCGTGCCCAGCGACGAGGCGACGACCACGCGCTTTTCATCCGCGGTCATCGGGCGTGCGTGCTGTCTGGCGGGCGCTGCCGCGGCGTTGGTCATTGCTCACCTCACAAGTCCGCGTATTGCGGCGGGGCGCCGCAAGCGGTTCGATCTGTGGACAGAGGCAAGGAGCCTCCTGGCGTTTCCTCGATCCGGCCGCGCCGGATTTTTTGTTTTTTGTCTGGCCTCGCTAAAGCGGAGCCTATTCCAAGCGCATTCGACGCGGCTCTATTGTGTTGTGTCGCCGCCTTATTTTGTCAAAAAAGTCTCGCGGTCCTCCCTCGTCGCGCAAGACGACTCTCGAACGATCGACGAATGATGGCACGAATGGCGGCCGCGTCCACCCTGAACTTATGGCGGCGGTTCAGTTTCCGCTGGCGAGGCGCGCGCGCGTCAACGTCAGCGCCGTGGCGCAGGCGTTGGAGACATTGAGGCTCTTGATCGGGCCGGGCATGTCGAGACGGGCCAGCACGTCGCATTTTTCGCGCGTCAGGCGGCGCAGGCCCTTGCCTTCGGCGCCGAGCACGAGAACCAGCGGCGCCGACAGCACGGTGTGTTCGAGGCTGTGCGGGCCTTCCGAATCGAGGCCGACGCGCAGATAGCCGCGCTCGCCAAGCTGGTCGAGCGCGCGCGCCAGATTGCCGACGCTGGCGATCGGCACGTGTTCGAGTCCGCCCGACGCGGTTTTGGCCAGCACGCCGGTGAATTCCGGCGAATGGCGATCGGCCGCGACCAGCGCGTCGACGCCGAACGCCGCCGCCGTGCGCAGGATCGCCCCGACGTTATGGGGATCGGTGATCTGGTCGAGCGCCAGTACGATGCCGCTGTTGGAGACGATATCCGACAGATCAATCGGCTCGATCGGGCGCGCCTCCAGCAGCAGGCCCTGATGCACCGAGTTCGGCGCCGAGCCGGCTCGACAGCGCGTCGGCGCTCACCAGCCGCAGGTTGACGCCGCTGGCGGCGATCTCCGTGACGAGCTTGGCTGCGGCCGCTTCGGTGGCGAACAGGTCGAGGCATTTGCGCTTTCGCGCCGTCAGCGCCTCGCGCACGGCGTGGAAGCCGTAAATGACCGCCAGTTCCTGGGCGGGGCGGCGAAAGACCGGCGCGTCGGACTTCGGCGCGTCGGCGGCGCGTCCTGGCGCACGCGCTGGCGCGCGCGGCGGGGCGGGGGCGCGGCGGGGCTGATCGCCGCCTTTCGCGGCGCTCGGGCGTTGGCCGCGCCGGCCGTGACGGTCCTTCATGGCTTTCGCGCCTCCGCAGGTTGAATTGTCGAATTCGTCTTAAGTGTCACGCCGGGGTGCGCTTGGCAATCGTGTCAGTTTCGCGACGAGGCGGTTTTAAAGGTTGACACGCATGGGCGCGCTCAAGCATAAGGGCGCCGGTCGATCGGCCCCGTCGCGGCGGGGCTTTTTCTTGACCGGATGGGAGAGTGTCCCGAGCGGCAAAGGGGGCGGACTGTAAATCCGCTGGCTATGCCTTCGTAGGTTCGAGTCCTACCTCTCCCACCATTCCCCACGGTTGCGCAGGGCTAAATCGCCGTTCCCGGCGGCCTTGCCATTTGTCGGCGGGCTTGGCATATCTGTCGCCGCGCGGGTGTAGCTCAATGGTAGAGCAGCAGCCTTCCAAGCTGAATACGAGGGTTCGATTCCCTTCACCCGCTCCAATATTACAACATTGATATCGCAACCGGTTATTGGCGCGGCGCGATCCCGCCCCGGGTCGTGTTGGGCGCTGTCGTGCGCTTGTCCTAGCGGTCCTGTTGTTTCCAGCGTTGGACAAGGTCAAGCTTGCCGCTTTCAAGCGGCCGGAATTGGTATAATTTTAGCTGAACGGCCGCACGACGGGGACGCCGCATGCCATTTTCCCACGCTCAATACCTGCCGATCGCGCTTCCAATTTTCGTGCTGTTTGGGTTGGCGCTGGGCTTTCTCCTGGTGCTTATCCAGGTTCGCGTCCTCAGTTATGCGTACGCGCGGCTAGGCATGAGCTCCGGCGCCGTGTTCCTGTTGTTGTTCGGCTCGCTGATCGGCAGCTACATCAATATTCCGATCGCGGTGCTGGGCCAGGAGCCCATGATGAGCGAGGGCGAAGTGACGTATTTCGGCATGCGTTACATCGTGCCAATGATCGTCGGTTCGCCTGGGGTGATCCTCGCCGTGAACGTCGGCGGCGCCGTCATCCCGACCTTGCTGTCGTTTTATCTGCTGTTGAAAGGCCAGATTTTGGGGCGCGGCTTGATCGCTGTCGCCTGCGTCACAATCGTCTGCCATGCGGTTGCGCAGCCGGTGCCGGGCGTGGGCATCGCGATCCCGACCTTGGTTCCGCCGATCGCCGCGGCTTTGGTCGCCGCGGTCGTTTCCTGGCGCAATGCGGCGGCGATCGCCTACGCCAGCGGCAGTCTCGGCGTGCTGATCGGCGCCGACCTGCTCAACCTGGACAAACTTCGCGGTCTTGGCGCCCCGGTCGCGTCGATCGGCGGCGCCGGCACCTTCGACGGCATTTTCGTGACGGGCTTGCTCGCCGTCCTGCTGGCCAGCCTGACCGGAGGCAAGGCGATGAACGCATAACGACTGCGGGATGGCGTTTGTCTTTGACTGTTTAGCAATGCGGGACATGTTCGATTACGTCGCGATATTCTATCGTCCCATACCAAGCGCGTCGGATACGGAATGCCGTCGCCACTCGACAGCAAACAGCGGATGAAAACCGCGACAGAAGACGTCTAGAAAACGCGGGACCATTTGCTCCCGGCCATAGGAGTTGGGATGAGATTCGTCGTCAGCGCCGTTCTGCCCTTGTTGCTTGTTGTCGCCAGCGTTGTCGGCGCGCGCGCGGAATCGAAGTCGTCCCGCGTGTTCGACTGTTCCCTCGGCGGCAAACGCGTTTCCGTGACGAAGTCGGGCGATCGCTTTACCTACCATTTCGGGACCGCCGCGAAGGATGACATGTCGATCACAGGCGACCATTCGGCCGCCAACATCTTTCAGATGGAGCAGCGCTTCACGGGACCGGAGAGCCAACTCAGGTTCACGAACGGTGAATTCAGCTACATCGTCTATAGCGCTGAAGCCAACGCCAACGTCGGCGCGAGGTCGACCGCCGGTCTGGTCGTCATGCGTGGGACAAAAGTTATCTCGCACAAGTTGTGTTCAAGGTTCACCGAGATGCACACCTTCGATAACGGCTTTTTGTCGCTGCCCGAGGATACCGAGACCTACTCGGCGATGTAGGTTAGCCGTGGATGGCGGACGCCGCGCTCGTGCGCCTTCCGGTCGCCTATGATGTCGAAATCACCCTGCGTGGCTCGTTCCGAGAATTTTCCGCAACGCCGGTTCAGCTTTTCGCTTCGCCGATGTGCTTTTGGGCGTAGAGCGGCAGACCGATCTGCTTGATCAGCTCCTGCTGGGTTTCGAGAAAGTCGATATGGCGCTCCTCATCAGCGAGGATTTTCTCGAACAGATCCTTCGAGATGCGATCGCCGACCGAAACGGCGTGATTGGCCGCCTCGACATAAAGGTTGCGCGCCGCGATCTCGGTGGCGAGATCGCAGGCGACGATCTCCTCGATAGTCTGGCCGATGCGGAGCGGATCGAGCGTCTGGAGGTTCGGAAACCCCTCAAGGAACAGAATGCGCGCCGTGAATTTGTCGGCGTGCTCCATTTCCTCGATGGATTCGGCGCGCCACGTCTTGGCGAGGTCGTGGTAGCCCCAATTTTCCAGCAGGCGGAAATGCAACCAATATTGGTTGATTGCGGTCAACTCGCTGCGCAGGCCACGATTGAGGTAGTCGATGACGGTTGGATCGCCTTGCATCGCTCTGTCCTTCCAAATCAGGTGGTCGCCGCGAGCGCGGGCTCCTGAGCCAGCGCCTTGGCTGCGCTCTCGTCAATTATGGCGCGCAGATTGTCGACGCAGCGGCCGCAGCACTGTCGGCGGGCGAGGGCGCGATAAATATCGGCCACGGTGCAACGCTCGCGGCACTCTTCAATGTAGCGCTTGACGTCGTGGTCTGAAAGCACATTGCATGAGCAGATAATCATTCTCGCCCCGTAGCGCGATCAAATGCAGGGCGCCGAATGACGGACGCCGTTGGCTCACCCAAAGGATGCCGGGCGCGAAGGCGAAGGTAAAGCGGCAATCATCGTTTTGGAACAATTCTAAAATATGCCGGCGCCAGCGGCGCGCCGGACGACCTCGCGGGCTGCATGGAGTTGTCCCCTTATATCCCGCCGTGAAGCGGGGCGAACGCGTGGGCGAGCATGATCGACATAATCGCGACGCCCGCGCCGAAGACGAGCGCGTGCCTGGTGTCGCGCAGGTCGAAGTGGCCGACCCGGCAGACGAGCAGGTAGCCGACGACAAGGTTGAACAGGCCCCAAAGGATATTGACCATCGCCGAGGACAGGCCAATTCCTGGCGGCGAGGCGAAGGGACTTTGGAAGGCGTTCCCGGACAGGCCGTTGATGAGGTGGGGCAGCGCGTTGGTGAGGAACGCCCCCGCGAAAAAATAGGCCACATAATGATACCAGCGCATCAATGCCCCCTTTCCCAGTCAGTTCCCCGGCGTCCAGAAACCGGCGTTTCCCAGATGGGCGGCCTTCCGCGCCCTGATCGGCGCCAGTGTAGCCGGGCGCCGGCGCAACCGGAAGACGACATGGCGTGATAACGGCCTCCATCGCGGCGGGATCACCCCCAATCCCAGGCTAACCGCATGTCGCGACGCACTCGCGCGAGGACCAGCGTTGGCAAGATGAGCGCGCGCGCCTAGACTGAAGCGCAAATTGGGGGGCGACATGGAAGAGAGCGGCGCGGCGCGGCCGGCGGGCGATGAACTATTGCTCGCGCTCGATGTCGGCACCCAGAGCGCGCGCGCGTTGCTGTTCGATCTTGCCGGCGCGCTCATCGACAAGGCGCAGGTTCCGCTCGATATCTATCGCTCGCCCAAGCCCGGCTGGCACGAGTGCGACGCCGAGGCGGTATGGGATAAGTTGACGGAAGCCTGCCGGCGCCTGTGGGTGGCGCGGCCCTACGAGCGCGAGCGCATCCGCGGTGTCGCCTTGACGACGCAGCGCGGCACGGTCGTGCCCGTCGACGCCGAGGCGCGGCCGCTTGCTCCCGCCATCACCTGGCTTGACCAGCGGCGCGCGGTCCATCCGGCGCGCATGCCGCTGCATTGGCGCGCCGCCTTCGCCGTCTCCGGGGCCGGCAAGGTGTTCCGCCGCTTCGCGCGCGAGGCCGAAGCGCGCTGGCTCGCCGACAACATGCCGGAAACCTTGGAGCGCGCGCATAAATACCTGCTGCTGTCGGGCTATCTGCATCGCAAGCTGACCGGGCGTTTCGTCGATTCCGTCGGCGCGCAGGTCGGCTTCATCCCGTTCGACTACAAGCGCCAGCGCTGGGCCGCTGACGGCGACTGGCGCTGGCCGGCGCTGAGCCTGAGGCCGGAGCAGATGCCGGACCTCGCGCCGGTGGGCGCTCAACTGGGGACGATTTGCGCCGAGGCCGCCACGGCGACGGGCATTCCTGTCGACCTGCCGGTCATCGCCGCCGCCGCCGACAAGGCGAGCGGCAATCTAGGCTCGGGAAGCCTCTCGCAGAATGTCGGCGCGATCTCCTACGGCACCACGGCGACCATCGCCATTCGCTCGCCCCGGTACTTCGAGGCGGTGCCGCTGGGGCCCGCCTATCCGTCCGCCGCCCCCGGCCTGTGGGATTGCGAGGTGCAGATCTTCCGCGGCTATTGGATGGTCGGCTGGTTTCGCGACGAATTCGCCGATCGCGAAAAGGCCGAGGCGGCGCGCCGCAACATCACGCCGGAGAGTCTTTTCGACGAGCTTGTCGATTCCGCGCCGCCCGGCGCGCTTGGCCTCACCTTGCAGCCATACTGGACGCCGGGCGTCAGCTTCCCGCCCTCGGCGGCGAAGGGCGCCATCATCGGCTTCGGCGACGCGCACGGTCGCGCGCATATCTATCGCGCGATTCTGGAGGGCATGGCTTACGCCCTGCGGGACGGGTGCGAGCGCATTGAGACGAAGAGCGGCGTCAAGATGACGGAGTTGCGCGTCTCCGGCGGCGGCGCGCAATCGGACGCGGCTCTGCAGATCACCGCCGACGTGTTCGCGTTGCCGACGGGCCGTCCCCACACGGTCGAGACCGCCGGCCTTGGCGCGGCGATCGCCTGCGCGGTCGGGCTCGGGCTCTACGCCGATTTCGACGCGGCGACGGCGGCGATGACGCGCGTGGCCCGCTGGTTCGCGCCCGATCGCGACCGCATCGAACTCTACGACGCGCTCTATCGCCAGGTCTACCAACGCATGTATCCGCGCCTGGCTCCGCTCTACGCCGCGATCCAGCGTATCACCGGCTATCCAGAGGTGTTGTGAGAGGCGGGGCAGGGCCGTTCGCGCTAACCGCCGGTGAGGTTCATGTGGCGGGCGAACGCGGGTTCGGCGCCCAGCCGCTGCGCGACGAAATCATGCCCGCGCGGCTTTTGCCGGATCGCCGCGTCGATGGCGGCGAACAGCGCGGCGTCGTCGGGCGAGCCGCGCAGCGGCGCGCGCAGGTCGACGCGATCTTCCTGGCCCAGGCACATATAGAGCGCGCCGGTGCAGGTGACGCGCACGCGGTTGCAGGATTCGCAGAAATTATGGCTCAGCGGCGTGATCAGGCCGAGCCGTCCGCCGGTCTCCTTCACCCGCATGTAGCGCGCCGGCCCGCCGGTGACATGGAGGATCGGTTCGAAGGCGAAGCGCTCGGACAGGGTCGAAACGACGTCGTCGAGCGAGATGAATTGCTCGGAGCGCGCGTACATGTCTTCGCCGAGCGGCATCACCTCGATGAAGGTCAGGTCCATGCCGCGCCCATGCGCCCACTCGAGCAACCGAACGAATTCGTCGTCGTTGACGCCTTTCAGCGCCACCGTATTGATCTTGACCGCGAGGCCGGCGGCCCGCGCGGCGTCGACGCCGGCCAACACCTTATCGAGCGAGCCCCGGCGGGTGATGGCGCGGAACTTTTCGGGATCGAGCGTGTCCAGCGAAATATTGACGCGCTTAACGCCGCAATCGGCGAGTTCGGCGGCATAGCGCGGCAGTTGCGAGCCGTTGGTGGTCAAGGTCAGCTCGTCCAGCGCGCCGCTGGCGATGTGGCTTCCGAGCGAATGGAACAACGTCATGACGCCGTGTCGCACCAGCGGTTCGCCGCCGGTGATCCGCAATTTGCGCACGCCGCGCGCGACAAAGGCGGAACAGAGCCTGTTCAGTTCCTCCAGCGACAGCAGATCCTTCTTGGGCAGAAGGACCATGTCCTCGGACATGCAATAGACGCAGCGGAAGTCGCAGCGATCGGTTACCGAAACGCGCACGTAATCCACATGTCGGCCGAATGGGTCGATAAGACGCGACCCCTCGCTCGCTCCGATTGTCCAGTTTTCGCTGTTCATCGGACGCACGATAGACGCAAATTGCGGAAAATTTAAGCGGCGATGCCTTGGTCAGGCGAAATTTTCCGGGCATTTTGGCGGCGACCAACGGCCGGGGACGACGATCGAGGGTGGCCGAAGCCTTCAGAAATACGGCATCTGCGCGACAATGGAGCGCGTTCCCGCCAATGTGATATGGCCGTAGTCGAAATGCATCGGCCCGCCCTCCGGGTCGAACAATTGGCATTGGCCATCCGGGCACTCGATGTCGTAGGCCGACAGGTAGCGCGCCGGCGTCGTGGCGACCATGCGGGCGATTTCATCGTCGAGCGGTTTGCGATCGGCGACGCGCAAGCGCTCGAGCGCGCCGAGGTCGCCGCGCAGCATCGCGGTGGCGAGCAGACGCGGGAATTCTCCGGCGTATTCGACGCCCGGTCCGATCACCGTGACCTTGACGCCCCGGTCCGCGAGCAGCCGAATGGTCGCCTCAAGCCGGCCGGTCTCGCCCTCCAGCCATCGTCCGCCGAGCACGACCGCGTCGACGCGGCGGCGCGCCAGAAACTCGTTCAGCACATAGGGCACGAAATCGTTGCAATGGGCTTCGGTCGAGACGCCGAGCATCGGCCGGCAAGCCGCGCCGGTCGCCTGCATGACGTTCCAGCCGGGAAAGCGCAACGCGATGGCGCGCCAATATTGCGCCGCGTGACTGTCGCCGAACACCAGAAGGTTCGGCTTGGTCGCGCTGAGCGCCAGGCAATGTTCGCGATCGAATGTTTCGCCCAGGCTGACGAAACAGCTTCCCTCGATGAACTGCGCCTTGTGATCGGGGAAAGTTTGGTAGGCGCCATAGGCGGCGACCTTGCGCACGTCGGCCGGCAAGTCGCGCCAGTTGTCGGCGCCGGTGTCGACGATGGCGGCGCCGGCCAGAAAGAGGCCAAGCGCCGCCGCGCCGCTCGCCAGAACGGCGGTCGGCGGGCCCAGACGAAAGCGCCGCAGGAACCATTGCTCGACAAGAAAATAAGACAATGTCGCCGCCGCCAGCGCCGCCAGCACGGCCAGCGCGCCGGTCTGCAGCGTCAGGTCCCGATCGGTTCGCAGACGGTAGAAGGTGAAGATCGGCCAGTGCCAGAGATAGAGCGAATAGGAAATAGCGCCGAGCGTGCGCATCGGTCTGGCGGCGAGCAGCCGTTCGCTTGACGCGCCTTCGCCATAGGCGATCAGCAGCGCCGCGCCGCCGCAGGGCGCCAGCGCCCACGGCGCGGGGAAGGCTTCGCCAGCGTGAATCGTAACGAGGCCGATAGCGATGAGGCCAAGGCCGCCGAGCGCGAGCAAGCCGCGCCAGCGCGGCGAAGGCGCCTTGGGCAGGGCGTCGAGCGCGACGAGACCGCCCAGCGCCAGTTCCCAGGCGCGGCAGGGCAGCAGGTAGAATGCGCTGTTCGGCGCGGTCCGGGCGAGTTCAAAGCTGAGCAGAAAGGACGCGCTGGCGATAATCGCCAGCGCCGCACGTAGATGCGCGGCCAAAAAGCGCCGCAGCGCCATCAGCAGCAGCGGGTAGGCTAGATAGAACTGTTCTTCGACGCCGAGCGACCATGTGTGCAGCAGCGGCAGGGTTTCGGCCGCGCCGTCGAAATAGCCGGCGTGACGCTCGAAATAGATATTGGATACGAAGCCAGCAGCGGCGGCGGCGCTGGCGCTGAGCGAGCGCACATCCGCCGGCAGCAATAACAGGCATCCGGCGGCCAGCGCGAGACCCAGCATGACGAACAGGGCCGGGAATATCCGCACCACCCGTCGACGGTAGAAATTCGCCAGGGAGAAGTCGCCCGTCGCCATTTCGCGCGTGATGATCGAGGTGATCAGGAATCCCGATATGACGAAGAAAATATCGACGCCGATAAAACCACCGGGGAGGACGCTGACGCCGGCGTGGAACAAGACGATCGGCGCGACGGCGATCGCGCGCAAGCCGTCGATGTCGGGACGATGGTTCATGCCGGGATGTTTCGGTCTTGGGCTCTGGCGCGTTCGAATCAACGGAAATAGAGCATAAATCGGCCCCGGCGCCGAACGCGGGGGCGGGGCGGGCGAGGGAAAGGTCCCGGCGCCCCAGGCGCGGCGGCCGCGCTGGCGGCGGCGCCAAGTTTAATCTAAATCAAGATTTGGCGCGCTATTGTCGCCGCTGCCGCGGCAGGTCCGGCGCCGCCCCGGGCGTTCCGGCCGCCATTGCGGGCTTGATTGCGAGGGAATGAAATTGTTTGCGTCATTGCTGAAGCTTGCGCGCCCGCATCAATATGTGAAAAACGCCTTCGTATTTCTTGGCCCGATCTTTGGCGGCGTCTGGAGCGGGGGGCTTTTGGTCGATCTCGCCCTGGCTTTCGCCGCGTTTTGCGCGATCGCCAGCGCCGTTTACGTGGTCAACGACATTTTCGACGTCGAGGCTGATCGCGCCCATCCAATCAAATGCAAAAGGCCGATCGCCAGCGGCGCCGTTTCGTTGGCTCGCGCTTGGACTTTCGCGGGCGCGCTCGGTCTTCTGGCGCTGCTGCTGTCCGGAATTGTTGGGGGATGGGCTCTCTTTTTCATTCTGTTCTACGCCGCGATGAACCTTGGCTACACGCTGCGCTGGAAACACGTCGTCGTTATCGACGTATTTTTGATTTCCCTCGGCTTCATGCTGCGCATCATGATGGGAACCGTCGGTCTCGGAATTCCGCCTTCGTCCTGGCTGCTGCTGTGCGGATTGATGGTGACCTTGTTCCTGGGCTTCGCCAAAAGGCGCGCGGAACTGATCCTCATCGCGAAGAACGGCGCGTCGGACGCCCTGTCGACGCGCAAGGTTCTCGAAAATTACAGCGCGGTGATGATCGAACAATATATGTCGATCAGCGCTGCCTGCGCGATCCTCGCCTATAGCCTTTATACGATGGCGCCCGAAACGGTGGCGCATCACGGCACCACCTATCTGATTCTGACCGTTCCGTTCGTCATCTACGGCATTTTCCGCTATCTCTATCTGCTGCACGGCGAACAATACGGCGCCGACGCCTCCCGCGAGATCTTCGCCGATCCGCATTTGCTGGCCACGGGGATCGGTTGGACGGCGACCGTGGTGGCCGTGCTGGCGTTGCGGCCATGAGCGCCGCCTCGATCGCGCCGCGCCGGCCCGGACAAGGCGACCTGCGCCGTGGCGTCGTCATTTCTGGCGTCATAGCGGCCATCGGCTATTTTGGTTTCACGCTCTGGGCGGGCTGGCGCGACGTGCTGGCGGCCTTGACCGCCGTCGGCGTCGTCGGCATGGGGGCGGCGCTTGGCCTGTCGCTGATCAATTATGGCTTGCGGCTGGCGCGCTGGCGGAGCTATCTCGCCGCGCTCGGCCATCCGTTGCCGGGCGGCGCCAACGCCGCCATCTATTTCTCCGGCTTCGCCTTCACCACCACGCCGGGCAAGGCCGGCGAATTGCTGCGCGGCGTCTTTCTGGCCGAACACGGCATGCCGATGCTGCGCTCCGCCGCCGCGTTCTTAAGCGAACGATTGTCCGATCTCCTCGCGGTCGTGCTGATCGCCTTGCCCGGGCTGGCGGTCCTGCCGTTCGGATTGCCGGTGGTGATCGTCGGTGTGATGGCGGTCGTCGGCGTCGCGGTTACCTTGGGTCTCGGCGACAGACTTGTCGGACTGGCTCATCGGCCAACCGAAGGGTCAGCCGGCCCGCTGCGCAAGACCGCGCGACATGTCGCATTGCTGCTGTTCGAAGCGCGCCGCTGTCACACTTTGCGGCTAAGCATGTCCTCGACGGTTTTATCCTTGGCCGCGTGGTCGGCGGAAGCGTTCGCCTTCTGGTTCGTCCTGCATCGCCTTGGTCTCGACATCGGGCTCTGGTTCGCCATGTCCGTTTACGCTCTCGCGATGCTGGCCGGCGCGCTCAGTTTCCTGCCGGGCGGACTCGGCGGCAGCGAGGCCGTGATGGCGGCTCTGCTGGTGTGGAAAGGCGTTCCCGCGCCACAGGCCGCCGCCGCGACGATCGTCATTCGCCTGGCGACCTTGTGGTTCGCCGTGGCGCTGGGCCTCATCGCCGTCACCGCCGGAAAGACGCTGATGAAACCGGTCGCGATCGCGGAGGCCGCATGAGAGACGACTTTCGGTCATGGAACCGGTTTCCCCTGGTCGCGCATGCGCGCGCGGAGGCGGTCACGGACCGTGCGGCGCCGCTGCCGGCGCTGGCCGCGGACGAAAGCCGCATCGCGTTCGGCAACGGCCGCAGCTATGGCGACGTCTGCCTCAATCCCGGCGGGACGCTGCTGCACACGCGCGGGCTTGATCGGTTTATCGCGTTTGATCGGGCGAGCGGACGATTGACCTGCGAAGCGGGCGTGCTGCTGTCGGAAATTCTCGAACTTGTCGCGCCCCGCGGCTGGTTCCTGCCGGTCACGCCGGGCACGCGCTACGCCACCGTGGGCGGGGCGATCGCCAACGACGTTCACGGCAAAAATCATCACGACGCCGGATCCTTCGGCCATCACGTGCTGGCGCTGGAACTGGTGCGCTCGGACGGCCGACGCATCGTCTGCGGGCCGGACCAGAATTCCGAATGGTTCGCCGCCACGGTCGGCGGCCTTGGCCTCACCGGCTTGATCGCCTGGGCGGAACTGGCGCTGACGCCGATCGCCAACGCCTTCATGGTCACCAAGGCGAGCCGCTTCCGCTCGCTTGACGAATTCTGGACGATGAACGAGCAGGCTGAACGCGAGTGGCCCTATACCGTGTCCTGGATCGATTGCACGGCCAAAGCCGGGCGCGGCGTCTTGTTCGCCGGCATGCACGCGCCGTCCCAGGCCGGTTCATTGCCGAACTGGCGCGAGCGAGGATTGAGGGTTCCGCTTGATCCGCCGATTTCGCTGATCAACCGGGCGTCGCTGTTGGCCTTCAACGCGGCCTATTACCATCGTCCGCTACCGCGCGGCAAAACCCTGACCCATTATTCGCCGTATTTCTATCCGCTCAACTCCATCGGCGAGTGGAACCGGATTTACGGCAAGAAGGGCTTTTTCCAGTATCAGTGCGTGCTGCCGCGCGAGGCCGCCGCCGACGGCGTCGGCAAGATGCTGGCGACGATTTCGGCCTCGGGGACCGGGTCGTTTCTAGCCGTGCTGAAGACCTTCGGCGCCAAGCCGTCTCTGGGAATGCTATCCTTCCCGCGCCCCGGCGCGACATTGGCGCTCGACTTTCCCAATCACGGCGCCAGGACCGAGGCCTTGTTCGGCGAGCTCGACGCTATCGTCGGCGCCTGCGGCGGCGCGCTCTATCCAGCCAAGGACGCGCGCATGTCGAGCGAAATGTTCCGCCTGTCCTTTCCGCAATGGCAGGCGTTTTCCGCTTTCGTCGATCCGAAGTTTTCCTCCGGATTCTGGCGGCGGGTCCACAACGGATGATCGGACGATGAGGCAGGCATGAACAAAATCATCATTTTCGGGGCGAGTTCGGCCATCGCGGGCGCGGTGGCGCGCCGCTGCGCCAGCCGGGGCGACGCGCTGTTCCTCGTCGCGCGCGATCAAGCCAAACTCGACGCCCAGGTTCAGGATCTGCTCGTTCGCACCGGCGCGAAGGGCAAGATTTTCGCCGCGGTAGCCGATCTGAACGATTTTGCGCGTCACGACGGCCTGCTCGACGAAGCTGCCGCCGCGCTCGGCGGTCTCGACGCGGTGCTGGTCGCGCATGGCTCCTTGCCGGATCAGAAGGCCTGCGAGGCTTCGTTCGATCGCGCGCTGGCGGAATTCAGCACCAACGCCCTGTCGGCGATCTCGATCGTTACGCGCGCGGCGAACCGTTTCGAGGCGCGGCGCGGCGGGACCATCGCCGTTATCGGTTCGGTGGCGGGCGATCGCGGGCGTCAGAGCAATTACGTCTATGGCGCCGCAAAAGGCATGGTGGACACGTTTCTTGAGGGTCTGCGCAATCGCCTCGCCAAAGCGGGCGTCGCGGTAGTGACGATCAAGCCGGGATTCGTCGATACGCCGATGACGGCGCATATCGAGAAAAAAGGTCCGCTCTGGGCCAAGCCCGACGCCGTCGCCGCCGGCGTCGTCAAGGCGATGGACAGGGGCGCCGACGTGGTCTACCTGCCGCGTTTCTGGCGTCTCGTCATGCTCGTCATCCGCCATATTCCCGAGGCCGTGTTCAAGCGATTGTCGCTGTGAGCCAGCCTGTCGCGCTGTTCGACTTCGACGGGACGTTGACCGTCGGCGACACCCTTATGCCATTCCTGAAAGCCGTAGTTGGGCCCTGGGGATTGGCCGGCGCCCTTGCGCGCAGCGCGCCCTGGCTTGTCGGATACGGCGCGCGCGTCGTGCGCAACGACGTCGCCAAGCAGCGCCTGCTCGCCGCCGCGCTTGGCGGACGCCGCCACGCCGACCTGCAATCGCGGGGACGCGAGTTCGCCCGCGATCGCGTGCCGGCCTTGCTACGACGCGACATGATGGCGCTACTCCGCCATCATCGCGGCGAAGGACGGTTTTGCATCCTCGTCAGCGCTTCGCTCGACGTTTATCTCGAGCCTTGGGCGCAAGCCGAAGGTTTTGACGCCGTCTTGTGCTCGCGTTTGGAGACCGATACGGCCGGGAACGTCACCGGACGTTTGCTTGGCGGCAATTGCCATGGGCAGGAGAAGGTCGCGCGGCTGCGCAGCCTGTTCGCGCAATGGGACGGCCCGCCGACACATATCGTCGCCTATGGCGATACGAATGGCGACAGGCCGATGCTGGCGCTGGCCGATTGCGCTTTTCTAATGCGCGACGGCCGACCAGTGGAAATCGGATAGACCTCTGTCGGAAAAACAGCCAAGCGAATGCGCGGAGCCCCATTGATGCACCGGCTTCAGTCATAAACCCCGCTGTGGGCGCGCGAAGGCGGTTCCTCACGCGTTCGCATTTGGCCGCCGCGAAAAACGACAAGCGCCGTGGCCATTGGCGTCACGCCGCCTTTTTCACCGTTCCGGCGATCTTCTTCAGCCTGCGTCGGGTCGAGCCCCAAAGTTTGCGCATTTCTTCGGCGGCGGCGCCCGACGGATTGATTTCGGTTACGCCCAGGCCCCAGCGCGCCGCCTCCTGATAATCAACGCGCGTCGTCAGCAGCGGCGCAAGCAGCGCGCCCATCGAATCGAGCGCTTCGACGCCATGTTCGATCCGCGCGTTCTGCTGGGCCGGCGGACATTGATTGAGAGCGAAAGCGAATTCGCGCTTGTGCGCTTTCACGACGTCGCGCGTTTTGGCGCTGGCTTCGAGGTCGAACGCGTTGGGGCGCACCGGGATGACGCAAAGCGTCGCTGATTTTATCGCCGCCGCCAACGCGGCGGAGTCGCCGCCCGGCGCGTCGAGTATCGCCAGGGTGACGCCCAACGCCTGCAATTCCTTCAATGTGCGCGCAAGCTTGTCGAGCGTCACATGGACAACCGGAATGTCTTCGGCGTCGCGCGATTTCGACCAGGAAACCAGAGATTTCAATGGGTCCAGATCAATGATAAAAACCCGCTCGCCTGTTTCATGCGCGGCGACCGCGAGGCAGGCGGCCAACGTGCTCTTCCCACAGCCGCCTTTTTGAGTCACGAATGCCACGGTATTCATCGTTTCACCCTGATACCGATCTTCGGCGCCCCGTGCGCCGGAACCGTAAGATTGAAGTAATTCTGTTGATTCGTAACGAATTAAATTGCGGCTATGCGCATTTTTTTTACGTTGCGCCGCAACACGGGCCGTCCCGCCGCATATGTAGGCCGCACAGCGCAGGGGGCGCCGGTGTCTGATAGAGACAACGATCTGTTTGTCGCAGCAGGGCTGGAACAAGGCGCGCCGCGACCGCTGGCCGATCGTTTGCGGCCGACGCGTCTCGACGAAATCGCCGGGCAGGATCATTTGCTCGGCGCGGGCGGCGCCTTGACCCGCCTGATCGAAGCCGGCTCGCTGGGCAGCATGATATTCTGGGGGCCTCCGGGCACCGGCAAGACAACGTTGGCGCGGTTGCTGGCGCGCGAAACGAAACTGCGCTTCGTCGAGGCGTCGGCGATTTTCTCCGGCGTCGCCGACCTCAAGAAAATTTTTGAGGAGGCGCGCGCGACGCGCCGGGCGGGGCAGGGAACCTTGCTGTTCGTCGATGAAATTCATCGTTTCAATCGCGCCCAGCAAGACAGTTTTCTGCCCGTTATGGAAGACGGCGCCATCACCTTGATCGGCGCGACGACGGAAAATCCGTCGTTCGAGCTCAACGCCGCCTTGTTGTCGCGCGCGCGCGTTCTGACCTTTCGCGCCCTCGACGCCGACGCCATGGAAAAGCTGTTGTCGCGCGCCGAAGCGGCGCTGGGCAAGCCGCTGCCGCTCGACGCGGGCGCCAGAGAAAACTTGATCATGATGGCCGACGGCGACGGACGCGCCGCGCTGACGTTGGCGGAAGAGGTATTTCGCGCCGCGCGGGCGGATGAGATTTTCGACACGGCGGCGTTGTCGGAAATTGTGCAGCGCCGCGCGCCGATCTACGACAAGGGACAGGAAGGCCATTACAATTTGATCAGCGCGCTGCACAAATGCGTGCGCGGCTCCGATCCCGACGCGGCGCTCTATTATCTGGCGCGCATGTTCGACGCGGGCGAAGATCCTTTGTTCATCGCAAGACGCGTCGTGCGCATGGCGGTCGAGGACATCGGTCTGGCGGATCCGCAGGCGCTTGTCGTCGCCAACGCAGCCAAGGACGCCTACGATTTCCTGGGATCGCCCGAAGGCGAACTGGCGATCGCGCAGGCCCTCGTCTATTGCGCCTGCGCGCCGAAATCCAACGCGCTCTACTTAGCGTACAAAGGCGCCGGCAGGCTAGCCAGAGAACATGGCTCGCTGATGCCGCCGAAGGTCATTCTCAATGCGCCGACAAAATTGATGAAGAGCGAGGGTTACGGCTCGGGCTACGCCTATGACCATGATCAACCGGACGCCTTTTCCGGGCAGAATTACTGGCCGCCGGAATTGGGGCGGCAAAAACTCTATGAGCCTGTGGAGCGCGGCTTCGAGCGCGAGGTCGCCAAACGACTCGAATATTGGGCCAAACTGCGCCGTGAACGCGGCGGGGTATGATAAAGACGTCGCGCATTGCGCAACGCCGCGCGATCATTCAAAAAATTTGAAATCCGACGAAATGGATCGGTTCACGCCGCCAAGCGGACGGCGCTTCGCTCTTCCAAACCTTCGGCCTTCACCGGAACGCTTTTGCTCCAATGGCATTCGAGACGGCCGCGACGCGGATCGGCGACCCAGGAACAGGCTAGAATTTCGCGTTGGTTTGACTGGCGGCAGCGGATCATAATGACACCTCTACGAACTGAAGACGCCGCCAGCATGGCTCGCAAAGCTTGCGGTTTAGTTGGACAGCGAAGTTAATTTTCCATTGTTGCGGTCAAAACACCGCATGCCGCGCGACAAGGTTAGTTATTTCTTGTTCCTCGCGCGTCGCCGCGTTTTGTCGCGTTCAAGACTCGCCGCGCGGCTTGGCGGCGAAAGCGAGGCCGCGCACCACCGCGCCTTTGCCGAATTTCTCGCGCAAGGCGTCGATGGCCTGTTCGGCGGCCTTGCGGCGGGCGAGGTCGGGTTCGGCGAGGTTGGGAGCGTCCGCGTCCCGCGCCGGCCGCAGTTCGGAAACGCCGACGCCAATCAGGCGAAAGCGACCGCCGTCGATCTCGCGCGACAGCATGGCGCGGGCGGCGTCGAAGATTTTGGTCGCCAGTTGCGTCGGATCGGCGAATGAGCGCGTGCGCGTGCGCAGTTTGAAATCGGCGGTCTTCAGCTTCAACGTCACGCTCGCTCCGCATAGGCCGGCGTGTTTGAGACGCCAGGCGACTTTTTCGCTCAACTGGAGCAGCGCCGGCGCGAGCGTCTCGTTCGTGGCGAGATCCGATTCGAAGGTCGTCTCGGCGGAAATGCTCTTGACCTCGCGTTCGGGCGTGACCTGGCGCGGGTCGACGCCACGCGCCAGACGCCATAGTCTTTGGCCTTCCGCGCCGAATTGGCGCATGAGATCGCTTTCCTCGGCGCGCTGAAGGTCTCCGATCAGGCGGAATCCCTGACGCGAGAGTCGCTCATGGGCGACGGCGCCGACGCCCCAGATCAGCGAGACCGGCTTGTCGGCGAGAAAGCTTGTCGCTTGCGCCCGTCCCAGCACCGAAAAGCCTCGCGGCTTGTCGAGATCGGAGGCGATCTTCGCCAGAAACTTGCAATAGGACAGACCGATCGAGACGCTCAAACCGAGTTCGGCTTCGACGCGTCGGGCGAAACGCGCCAACGTTATGGCGGGAGTGGCGCCGTGCAGTCGCCGGGTGCCGGAAAGATCGAGAAAAGCCTCGTCGATCGAAAGCGGTTCAACCAAAGGCGTAAGTTCGGTCATCATCGCCCGGAGGCTCCGCGCCACGCGCGCATATTTCGCCATGTCGGGGGCGACGACGACGGCATGTGGACAGGCCGCCTTCGCCTTGAACATCGGCATGGCCGAGCGCACCCCATAGGTGCGGGCGATATAGCAGGCGGTCGAAACGACGCCGCGCTTGCCGCCGCCGACGATCACCGGCCGGTCGCGCCATTCGGGATGGTCGCGTTTTTCGACCGAGGCGTAAAAGGCGTCGCAGTCGATATGGGCGAGCGCGAGCGTTTCGATTTCGGCGTCGCGGACGAGGCGAGGCGAGCCGCATTGGCCGCAGCGGCGCGCATCGTCCGCGACGTTGGCGAAACAGTCGCGGCAAAAGCCGTTGGCTGAGGCCTGTTCGTTCAATCCGTTCGATCCCATCCGCCGAGGACGGCTCTGGCTCGCTGAAGACGTCGCGCGAAGGCTTGCGGCGTCTGCCCGCTCTGGCCAGCGAAGGCCCGCAACAGATCCTCCTCGCCGGCGATATAGTCGAGAACGCCGGCCAGAAAGCCGTCCTGCGCGGCGGCCGCCCGCACGTCCTGCGGGGCAAGTCCGGACAGGGTTAAAAAGCGGTTAAGGCTTTCGGCGTCCCCGGCCAGAAAGGCCAAGGCCTCGATCGCCAGCGTTTCGGCTTGCGTCCTTGGCCCTGTTGCGGATTGGTTTCGATCCGTATGTTTCATGCTGGGCGCAATTTTGTCCGGTCGATTTTCGATTCGTAAATTTATAGCAGCTAGATTTGCCGCCAAGCGGAGATTGACGGCCTTCTTCCGTTCATATCGAAACAGGCCGCGCCGAGCATGTTCCCGAAAACGGATTGAATTTTCGGATGAGAACACGCGTTGAAACAATTGGCTGGAACGGTTTTGCGATGCTTCCGATCGCACGGCGTCTCAGAACGAAGCGAGTCCGCGCCAACGCGTGGGGTCTGGCGGAACGCGGTTAGCCGCGCGCCGTAAGCGACGAATCTCACGATCCCGAATAGCGGGGATCGATTATTTGCGGCCGGTCGAATGCAGAAAACCGTTCTGATAGTCGAAGACAACGAGCTCAACATGAAGCTCTTCAACGATTTGTTGGAGGCGCATCATTACCGCACCTTGCAGACCAAGAGCGGCGTTGAGGCGGTCGAACTGGCGCGCGCCCATCATCCCGATCTGATCTTGATGGACATTCAATTGCCGGAGGTTTCCGGCCTGCAAGTGACGCAATGGATCAAGGACGATCCGGCGTTGCGCGACATTCCGGTCATCGCGATAACCGCATTCGCGATGAAGGGCGATGAGGAAAAAATTCGGCAAGGCGGCTGCGAGGCCTATCTGTCGAAGCCGATATCCGTCAGTAAGTTTCTGGAAACGGTTCGCAACTACATCGGAGACAAGTGATCGAGGCGATTGATCCGGTCTTCATGCTCCAAACAGGAAATTCGCCATGACTGCGCGTGTTCTGGTTGTCGACGACATCCTTCCCAATCTCAAATTGCTTGAAGCGCGGCTGACGGCGGAATACTTCGATGTCGTTACGGCGACCAATGGGTTCGAGGCCCTGAAAATCTGCGCCGCCGGCGATTGCGATATCGTCCTGCTCGACGTGATGATGCCGGGCATGGACGGCTTTGAAGTATGTCGTCGACTCAAAGCCAAGCCCGAAACCATGCATATTCCCGTCATCATGGTCACCGCGCTCGACCAGCCGGCCGACCGGATCAAGGGATTGGAGGCGGGCGCCGACGACTTCCTCACCAAACCGGTCGACGAACTGGCGCTGCTGGCGCGCGTCCGTTCGCTGACGCGGCTGAAATCCGCCATCGACGAATTGCTCACGCGCGCGACGACCTCGGTCAATCTTGGCGTCGGTTCGCCGTTGCAATTGGCGCTCGATGAGGGGCGCAACGGCAAGGTGTTGATCATCGACGACCGCGCCAATTCCTCGGATCGTCTTGTCGCCGCCCTGCGCGGCCAGCATAACGTCGACGTCGAACCTGATCCCAACGACGCCTTGTTCCGCGCCGCCGAGGGCGCCTACGATCTGTTCATCGTCAGTCTCGGCCTGAAGAACTTCGACGGATTGCGCCTGTGCAGCCAGTTGCGCTCGCTGGAGCGCACGCGAAACTCTCCGGTGCTGCTGGTCGCCGACATGGAAGATCGCCAGCGCGTCCTGCGCGGTCTCGATCTCGGCGCTAACGACTATATCGTGCGGCCGATCGAACGAAACGAGCTGGTTGCGCGCGTGCGCACGCAAATCAGACGCAAGCGTTATGCCGACGGTTTGCGCGAGAACGTCCAGACGGCGTTGGAGATGGCTGTCGTCGACGTGCTGACCGGCTTGCATAATCGCCGCTATTTCGAGAGCCATCTGGCGACTTTGCTCGACCAGGCCGCGTTCAAGGGGCGGCCGCTGTCGATGATGATCCTCGATATCGATCATTTCAAACGCGTCAACGACGAATATGGCCATGATATCGGCGACGAGGTTCTCAAGACCGTCGCCTCACGCGTCAAGAAGGTCGTGCGCAACGCCGATCTTGTCTGTCGCATGGGCGGCGAGGAGTTCGTCATCGTCATGCCTGAAACCGGGCTGATGGTCGCCGAAAAGGTCGCCGAACGCGTTCGCTCCGCCGTGGCGGCGACGCCATTCCCGATCGAGAATGGAGCGCGCGCCATTCCGGTCACCATTTCAATCGGTATTGCCGATCGCGGCGGCGATTCCAATGCGGACGCTCTCTACCGACGCGCCGATCAGGCGCTCTATGCCTCAAAGAACAGCGGGCGCAACCGCGTCACGGCTTCCGCCGCCTGAGCCGAGAAACGATCAAAGCTCTTCGCGTCGCCAGATCCGATTGCGTTCGTGGTAAAACGGAACGGGCAGATGCGCCCCCATGCCCGCGGCGATGCGCGCCGCAAGCTCGCGCAGGACGACGCCGGTAATGTGCGGCAGATCGAGTTCCCGCGCCTTGTCGATGGCGATCCAGACGAGTTCGACCAGTTCGGAATCGGGGGTGACGATCCCTTCGACGCGTTCGGCGATATGTTCAGCGTCGATGGCGAAAAACGCGGTGTCGAAACGTTTGGGGCGACGCGGCGGGGTAATCGCCCGGGCGATAAAGCAAAGATTTTGCAAATCGGGAAAGACGCCGTGCGCGGCAAATTCGCTCCAGACGCCGGGCGGCGGTTGCGGCGGCGCGCCATAGCTTGTCTCGCCGATGACGAGTTCGGTTTCCTCGAAGGTTTCGCGTAACGCGGCGAGCGCCAGAGCGCGCGCCAGCGTCGGCGAGGGACGGGTGCGGCGCTTGTTGAGCTTTTCCTCGACGACGGCGGGCAGGGCGCCGGCGACATTCATCTTGCGGTCGCCGGGCTCGATCCGCCCGCCGGGAAAGACGAATTTGCCAGGCATAAACTTGTGGCCGGCATGGCGTTTGCCCATCAAGATTTTAGGCGTTCCGCCGCTGCGGTCGATGACGATCAGCGTCGCGGCGTGGCGCGGACGCTGGTTCGGATTTGAGCCGTCGCGCACGACTTGGGTCAGATGGCGAGCATGGTCTTCCGCATCCGTCGGCGCGATCTTGGCGCTGTCTTTGGTCATCGTTGTCGCCGCGTCCGTGTTTGCATAAAGATCAAAAATATATTTATATTAGTGTATTATGGAGATAACCTAACGAACAGAATGATCTGTCGGACGTCGACGTTTTAGGGCCAGATTCGGCGACCAGCGCGTTCTTGTCCAAACAGCCTCGCATCCTATTTTCTGATGAAGCGTTATCGGCGCTGCGTCCGTTTCGCGGCGTCGGTCTTGGGACGCGATTTTTTGCCGAATTTGACGCCGGCGTTTTTACGCGTCTTGCCTTCGCTGAGCAATTCGAAACGCAAGGCGCCGGCGAATGGAGCGGCTTCCAGCAATTTCACCGTGACAACGTCGCCTAGTTGGTGGGTTTCGCCTGTTCGTGAGCCGATCAGGGCGTGGTGCGTCTCGTCGAAGCGAAAATAATCGGCGCCGAGGCTGGCGGCCGGAACGAAGCCGTCCGCGCCGGTATCGGCGAGTTTGACGAACAGCCCGGCGCGCGTGACGCCGGCTATGCGGCCGGTGAAAGTCGCGCCAATCTGCTCGGCCAGAAAGGCGGCGATCAATCGATCGTTGGTTTCGCGTTCGGCCGCCATGGCGCGGCGCTCGGCCCCCGAAATGCGCGCGGCGATTTCGGCGAGCTCCTGCGCGCTCATGTCGGGCAGTCCGCCCGGTCCCAGACCAAGCGCCCGGACCAGGGCGCGGTGCACGATGAGGTCGGCGTAACGGCGGATGGGCGAGGTGAAATGCGCGTAGCGGCGCAGGTGCAATCCGAAATGGCCGTAATTTTCCGCGACATATTCGGCCTGCGCCTGGGTGCGCAGGACGATTTCGTTGACGACATTCTCATGCTCCGCGCCGCGCACTTGCGCGAGTATGCGGTTGAACTGCTCCGGCTTCATCACCTGACCCTTGGCCAGTTTGATGCCGATGGTCGAGAGAAACTCGACCAGAGCGTTGAGCTTTTCGACGGACGGTTCGTCGTGCGCGCGATAGATCAGGCCTTGCTTGCGCTCCTCCAGCGTTTCAGCGGCGGCGACGTTGGCGAGGATCATGAATTCCTCGATCAACCGATGCGCTTCAAGGCGCGGCGGCGTGACGACCCGGTCGACCGTGCCGTCGTCCTTCAAGAGGATCTTGCGCTCGGGCAGATCGAGATCGAGCGGAGAGCGTTTGTCGCGCGCGCACTTGGCGGCTTCGTAGGCGTTGAGCAGCGGGCGCAGGGCGCTGTCGATCAGCGGTTTGGTTGTCGCGTCAAGGCGGCCGTCGAGCGCCGCCTGGGCCTGACTATAAGAGAGTTTGGCGGCGGAGCGCATCATCACGCGGTGGAACGTGTGATGGATCTTCCGACCGTGTTTGTCGAGCCGCATGCGCACGGCCAGCGCCGGCCGATCCTCGCCCGGACGCAGCGAGCAAAGATCGTTGGAAATGCGTTCGGGCAGCATCGGCACGACGCGATCGGGAAAATACACGGAATTGCCGCGCTCCAACGCTTCGCGGTCGAGCGCGTCGCCGGGCCGCACGTAATAGCTGACGTCGGCGATGGCGACGGTGACGATGAAGCCGCCGTCATTGTCCGGGTCGTCATCGGGCTTGGCGTGGACCGCGTCATCATGGTCCTTGGCGTCGGGCGGATCGATGGTGAGAAGTTCGAGCGAACGCCAATCCTCGCGCCGAAAGCCCTCGGCCTCGAGGCGGGCGGGTCGGGCGGATTCCGCCGCCGCGATGGCTTCGGGACGGAACAGGTCGGGGATATTATGAATGGCGATGGCGATCAGACTGATCGCTTTTTCGGTCGCCATCGAGCCGAGGCGTTCGCGAACCACGGCCACCGGGGGGCCGAAACGGCCGCGCGACAGGGGCTCGATGGAGACGAGATCGCCGTCGCGCGCCGGCCCGCGATCGGCCTGGGCGACGATAAATTCCTTGCCCAATTGCTTCTTGTCGACCGGAATGACGCGCCCGCCGCCGGTGGCCGGCGTTTCGCGAAAGATTCCCAACGCGCGCCGCGCGGCTTTCGATAAGATCTTGACGATACGGCCGAGATAGGCGGGACCGCCGTCTTCGGCGTCGGCAAGAAACTCGACGCGCAGCAAGGCCCGGTCGCCGACGCCAGGCGCGGCCAGGCCGGGGCGGGGTTTGCGCGGCGCATGGACAAGAATTTTCGGCGTCGGGCCATGCTCGGCCTCGTCCCATTCATTCGGCGTCGCGATCAATTCGCCGTTGCGGTCGCGGCTGAGAATATCGGCCAGAACGACATGGGGCAGCGCGCCGGGCTTGTGCAAGCCCTTGCGCGAACGCGCAACGGCGCCCTCAATCTCCAGCTCCTTGAGGATTTTTTTCAAACCGATCTTGGCGTCGCCGCGGATGCCGAAAGCGCGGGCGATCTCGCGTTTGCCGATCTTTTGCGGTTGGGCGGCGCCGGATTTCGCCGCATGCTCGCGCTCGCGCGCGATGAAGGCGACGATCTCCTCACGCGTGGGGAAATGTTTCGGGTTTTCGGAGTTTTTCGTCACGCGTGGAGCATAGGGGCTAGGCGCGGGTAAGACAAATCCAGATGAAAACGCTTCTCGTCCAGCGCGCCGGGCGCGCGGCGCGCTCCGTTTAAATTTGCGGCAATTTTAATGAAGGAACGCTCCGTCTTATTAATAAGACTTGCAAAATATTTCATTTTCCTGGTCGTTGCAGCGGCGAATTTAACGATTCGCTTACCGCGCGCTCCGATTCTGTGGATCGTCGACGGCTTAAAGAACCGGCGGCGCGGGACGCTTTGGACGAGGAGGAGCCGTCCATGTCGGGGATATGCATCATTGACGAGATCGACGTCAATCCGCGCTTCAATGTCGCGAAAGACGCTTGCGTCGTGATCTTCGGCGGCGGCCGTCGCATTGTCGGATGGGTCGACGAAGCGAGCGAAAAAGGCGCGCGAGTCGTCCTGGAAGAGGACAAAAGACGACGTTGGCCGACGACTGACTCGATCGGCGAAAAGCTCGACATGATGCTCTTCGATCGTTCATTGGCGCTGGAATGCAGGATCCATAAGGTGGACGAGCAAGTCATCGGCCTGATCTTCGTCGATTTCGTCTCGCGCGCGCGTCGCCGCGAATTGATCGCGCAGATCGACAGCATGGGTCCGCCGCCAGCGCGACCGCAAAGCGCCGAGCCGGCGCCGGAGGACTGCGAAGCGTCGCCGGAAAACGTCGCCTCCGCTTCCCCTGAAGATCAGAGCGGCGCGCCGACCAATTGACGCCGCATCCTAAGGCGACGTCGGTGTGATCGACGTGCCCCGCGTCACTTTTTTTTCGCCGACTTAGCCGCCGTCTTCTTAGCCGCCGTCTTCTTAGCCGCCGTCTTTTTTGCCGGCGCTTTCGTCGGTTTGCCGCCGGAAAACGGCGGCTCGTCCGAGTCCGGGATCGCCTTCGCCTTTTTTGCCGGCGCGGCTTTCTTGGCTGGCGCCTTTTTGGCCGGCGCTTTCTTCGTTGTGGGCTTTTTCGCCGCCGGCCGTTTTCCCGGTTTGGCGCCCGAGGCGATCTTGTCCTCGATCAGCCGGATCGCGTCCTCAAGCGCGACGCTCTCCAGCGTCAAGCTTTTCGGCAAGGTCGCGTTGACCTTGTTCCAGCTGACATAAGGTCCGAAACGTCCGGCGCGCACGGCGATCGGGCCGCCGTCCGGATGTTCGCCGAGCAGCCGCCCGTCGGAAGGCGCTCCTGCCGCCCTGGCGTTGACGATAGCGACCGCGTCCGCCAGCGTCAGCGAACTCATGTCCTTGCCCTTCGGCAAGGTGGCGTTGACCTTGCCCCATGCCAGATAGGGGCCGAAGCGTCCGGCCTTCAGCGCAATGGCGCCGCCGTCGGGATGGTCGCCGACAGTGCGGAGTTCGCCACCGCCGCCGAAACGGCCGCCGCCGGCTTCCTTGGCGACGATCAGGTCGATGGCGCGGTTGGCGCCGATTTCGAGCACGTCGTCGTCCCTGGAGAGATTGGCATAGGTCTTTTTATGCTGGACATAGGAGCCGTAGCGGCCGATGCCGGCAAGGATCGGCTCGCCGCTTTCGGGATGGACGGCGACCTGCCGCGGCAGCGACAACAGCGCGATCGCCTTTTCAAGCGTCACCTCGTCCGCCTTGAGATTGCCGGGCAGCGACGAACGCTTGGGTTTTTCGCCTTCGCCTTCCTGCACGTAAGCGCCAAAGCGGCCATCGCGCAATGTGATCTCGACGCCGTTTTCGTTCTGGCCAAGGACCTTTACGCCCGGGCGCTCGCCATCGGCCTTGGCGGCGCCTTCGCCGCGATCCGACAGCGTGCGGGTATATTTGCATTCTGGATAATTCGAGCAGCCGATGAAAGCGCCGAACTTACCGAGCTTCAGCGATAATTGCCCGACGCCGCAGATCGGGCAGACGCGCGGATTGGAGTCGTCGCTCTTCCTGGGGAAGATATGGGGACCCAGAAGGTCGTTGAGGCTGTCGAGGATCTGTCCGGTGCGCAAATCCTTGGTGCCGTCGACGGCGGCGGAAAATTCCGTCCAGAAATCGCGCAGAACCTGTTTCCAGTCGATCTCGCTGTTGGAGACGCGGTCGAGCTGTTCTTCCAGCGCCGCTGTGAAATCGTACTGAACATAACGGGTGAAGAAGCTTTCCAGAAAGGCGGTGACGAGGCGTCCCTTGTCCTCCGGTACGAGGCGCTTCTTTTCGAGTCGGACATAATCGCGGTCGCGCAGCACCGCCATCGTCGACGCGTAGGTCGAGGGCCGTCCGATCCCCAACTCCTCCATGCGCTCGATCAGGCTGGCTTCGGTAAAGCGCGGCGGCGGCTCGGTAAAATGCTGGGTCGAATCGATTCTGTCTTTCTTCAGCGCTTCGCCCTTGGTCATGGCGGGCAGGCGGTTCGCGTCCTCGTCCTGCGCGTCTTCCTTGATTTCCTGATAAAGCGCGAGAAAGCCGTCGAATCGCACGACTTGACCGGTGGCGCGCAGATCGAGCTGGCGGGCGCCGACCTTGGCGGCGATGTCGACGGTGGTGCGTTCGAGTTCGGCCGATTCCATCTGACTGGCGACCGTGCGCTTCCAGATCAGCTCATAAAGTTTGGCCTGATCGGGTTCGAGAAATTTGGCGACGTGTTTGGGCAGGCGGGTGAGATCGGTCGGGCGGACGGCTTCGTGAGCCTCCTGCGCATTCTTGGCTTTGGCCGTATATTTGCGCGGCGCGGACGGCACATATTTGTCGCCGAATTCCTTGGCGATCACCTTGCGGATCGAGGCGATGGCTTCGGGCGCGACGTCGACGCCGTCGGTACGCATATATGTAATAAGTCCGACCGTCTCGCCGCCGATTGACACGCCTTCATAGAGGCGCTGGGCGATGCGCATGGTGATCGCCGGCGCGAGGCCGAGCTTGCGCGACGCCTCCTGCTGCAGGGTCGACGTGGTGAAGGGCGCGTAGGGGTGGCGTCTGGCGGGCTTCGCCTCGACCGTGGCGACTTGAAACGTCGCGGTCTCAAGCGCGTCCTTGAACGCCTGCGCCTCGGCGCCGGCGCCGATGTCGAGCCGCGTGATCTTCTTGCCGTCGGCGCCGACCAGCCGCGCCGCGAAAGGCGCGTCGGCTTTGGTGCGCAGATGGGCGATCAGCGACCAATATTCGCGCGGCGTGAATTTTTCGATTTCCAGTTCGCGGTCGCAGACGATGCGCAAGGCGACCGACTGCACGCGTCCCGCCGACTTGGCGCCCGGCAGTTTGCGCCAGAGCACCGGCGACAGGTTGAAGCCGACGAGATAGTCGAGCGCGCGGCGGGCCAGATAGGCCTCGACCAAGGCTTCGTCGATCTGGCGGGGATGTTTCATCGCCTCCTTGATCGAATCCTTGGTGATGGCGTTGAACACGACGCGTTCGATCGGCTTGTCCTTGAGGACGCGCTTGCTCTTGAGAATTTCCAGCACGTGCCAGGAAATGGCTTCGCCCTCGCGATCCGGATCGGTCGCCAGAATGAGCCTGTCGGCGTTCTTTACCGCCTGGGCGATTTCCGACATGCGCTTGCCGGCCTTGGCGTCGACGTCCCAGATCATCTTGAAATCGTCGTCGGGGTCGACCGAGCCGTCTTTGGCCGGCAGATCGCGAACATGGCCGACCGAGGCGATCACCTCGTAGCCTTTGCCCAGATAGCCATTGATCGTCTTGGCCTTCGCGGGGGATTCGACGATGACGACATCCATGAAAATACCTCGGTCGAAACGGGCGGCTTTTTTGAGCGGACGGACGACTGGCTGGCGAAGGGGGCCGCTTGGATCCTGTCGGGGGCGGAAAATGGGGGCAGGGCGTCGATCTGTCAAATCCTGGTTCGATCGGCGGCGCCGAAGCCGCCGCTTTTTTAACCGACAAGGGTGGGCCGCCCTTGTCGGCTTCGCACAATCGGGCTAGAGCGATGGCATGTCGGCCGCCGCGCAAAACCTTTTCCCCCATCGCCATCTTCTGGGCATTGAAGGCCTGTCGCGCCTCGATATTCTCTACCTGCTCGATCTCGCGGACGAGGCGGTGGAAGTCTCCCGTCAGGTGGAAAAGAAAAAGACCACCCTGCGCGGGCGCACCCAGATCAACCTGTTTTTCGAAGCCTCCACCAGAACGCAGTCCTCGTTCGAACTCGCCGGCAAAAGACTCGGCGCCGATGTGATGAATATGTCGGTGGCTAATTCTTCGGTGAAAAAGGGCGAGACCCTGATCGATACGGCGGCGACGCTCAACGCCATGCGGCCGGACATCATCGTCGTGCGGCACAGCCAGGCCGGCGCCGTGCATCTGCTTGCTCGCAAGGTCGATTGTTCGGTGGTCAACGCCGGCGACGGCGCGCACGAGCATCCCACCCAGGCGCTGCTCGACGCCCTGACGATTCGCCGCAACAAGGGGCGAATCGAGGGGCTGAACGTCGCTATTTGCGGTGACATCCTGCATTCGCGCGTGGCCCGCTCCAACATCATCCTCCTGTCGGCGCTCGGCGCGCGCCTGCGCGTCGTCGGTCCGACAACCTTGATGCCGAACAGCGTCGGCAAGCTTGGCGTGCAAGTGTTTTCCGACATGCGCGAGGGGCTCAAGGACGCCGACATCGTCATGATGCTGCGTTTGCAGCGCGAGCGCATGAACGGCGCCTTCATTCCCTCGACGCGCGAATATTTCCGTTATTTCGGTCTCGACGCGGAGAAGCTGAAGGTCGCGAAATCGGACGTGATGGTCATGCACCCCGGCCCGATGAACCGGGGCGTGGAAATTGATTCGGCGGTCGCCGACGGCGCGCAATCCCTGATTCGCGAACAGGTCGAAATGGGCGTGGCCGTCCGCATGGCCGTGCTTGAGGCGCTGTCGCGGCATCTGCCGAACGTCTAGACACAGAAAAACTGTCAGATTTCGCAGGCAAGGATACGCCGCCAATAGATGAAGCGCATGGCCGAGGCGCGCCGCCGCCGACGTGGCCGAAGCAAACCGACGAGGACGACCCATGCTTCTGGTATTTCGCTTCATCGCGCTGGCGGCTTCGGGAATCGGGTTGCAGATGGTTCGCGGTCTCGGCCTGGTCGCATTCGCGCTGGCCGCCTTGATTGGCTGGCGTGGGTTGTCGCCGGTGTGGTTGACGCCCTTGATTTTGTCCTTCGCGCTGGCCTCCCACTATCTGTTCGAACACACGACCGGTTCGGGTAAGGCGCTGTCGGCGCTCGGCAATTTTCCGTTCGAGGTGATCGTCTTCATTCTGATCGCCCTGGCCGGCTATTTCTTCGGCAAGCTTTTGCGTCGCCATATCCCAATTTAGATTGGTTCGCCGCCGCCCGCCGCGCCGGATAAGAAAGATCAAAGCGGCGATTGCCGAAAATATGCCGCCGCGCTATCGAAGCTTATGGTCCATTCCGCATCCTTCGGGGCGCAGTCCCCGCTCGCCTTCGTCAACGCTCGCTTGATCGATCCCGTCAAAGGGACCGAGAGCCTCGGCGGCGTTCTGATCGAGGGCGGCTTCATCCGCGAGGTTGGTCCCTCCATTACGGCGCAATCGGCGCCGCCGCACACCAAAGTGATTGATTGCGCCCGGCAGGTCGTCTCTCCCGGCCTGATCGACATGCGCGCTTTCGTCGGCGAGCCGGGCGGCGAATATCGCGAAACCATCGCGACGGCGACGGCGGCGGCGGCGGCGGGCGGCGTTACCACCATTATCGCCTCGCCGCAAACGCAGCCGCCGATCGACGATCCGGCGGTCGTCGATTTTCTCAAACGCCGCGCCCGGGATCACGGCCGGGTGCGGGTTCTGCCGGCCGCCGCCCTCACCAAAGGGCTTGAGGGCAAGGAAATTTCCGAATTCGGCTTGTTGCGCGAAGCCGGAGCCGTCGCGTTCACCGACGGCTCGCATTCCTTGCGCAATGCTCAAGTCATGGCCCGCGCCATGACTTACGCCCGCGATTTCGACGCGCTGATCATTCATTTTCCCGAAGACGTCGACCTCGCCGGCCAGGGCATGATGAATCAGGGCGAACTGGCGACGCAACTCGGCCTAACGGGAATTCCGCGCGAGGCCGAAGCCATTGTGCTCGATCGCGATATTCGCCTCGTTCGAATGACCGGCGCGCGCTATTGCGCCGCGCCGATCTCGACCAGCCTGGCGCTTGAAATCATCGACAAGGCCAAGGCTGAGGGATTGCCGGTTTCTTGCGGCGTCTCGATCAATCATCTGACGTTGAACGAAAACGACATCGGCGATTATCGCACCTTTTTGAAGCTGAAGCCGCCGTTGCGCGGCGAGGGCGAACGTCTCGCCCTCGTCGCGGCGGTGGAGAGCGGCTTGATCGACGTGATCCTGTCCGATCATGATCCGCAGGACGTCGAAACCAAGCGTCTGCCTTTCGGCGAGGCCGATCCAGGCGCCATCGGGCTTGAGACGATGCTGGCGGCGGGGCTGCGCCTTGTTCACGCCGGACAGATCAGCCTGCCGGCGTTGCTGCGGGCGATGACCAGCCGGCCGGCGGAAATACTCGGGCTGCCGCAGGGAAGGCTTGAGCGCGGCGCGCCGGCCGATCTGATCCTGTTCGATCCGGACGAGCCCTTCGTGCTCGATCCGCAAGCGCTTAAATCGCGCAGCAAGAACACGCCATTCGATCAGGCGCGCTTGCAGGGCGTTGTCAAAATGACGCTCGTCGCCGGCGCCATCGTGTATGGGTAGGATTGCGCCATGACTGTCGATGCGCCTCTCGATTTCGCCGCTCTCCTCTCCCTGCCTTCGCTGGCGGCGCTGGCGCTGGGCTATCTGGCCGGATCGGTTCCCTTTGGCCTGCTGCTGACGAAATTGGCGGGCGAGGGCGATATCCGCGCCATAGGCTCCGGCAATATCGGCGCGACCAATGTTCTGCGCACGGGGCGCAAGGATCTGGCGGTTGCGACCTTGCTGCTCGACGCCCTGAAGGGAACGGCGGCGGCGCTGATCGGCGCGCATTTTTCGCCGCTCGCCGGCGTTCTCGCGGGCTTCGCCGCGTTCATCGGCCATATTTTTCCGGTTTGGCTCAACTTCAAAGGAGGAAAGGGCGTGGCGACCTTCCTCGGCTGTCTGTTCGGCTTTTTCTGGCCGGCCGGCCTGATCTTCGCCGCACTTTGGCTGACGACCGCGTTTCTCAGCCGTTACTCGTCGCTTTCGGCTCTGCTCGCCAGCGCCGCGACGCCATTTGTCTGCTGGGGATTCGGCCGGATCGATCTGGCTGTCGCCACCGCGATCATGGCGGCGATCCTGTGGAGCCGGCATCGCGAGAATATCGCCCGCCTGCGCGCCGGAACGGAAGGCAAGATCGGGAAAAAGCCATGAACGGGGCGCGGTCCGGCCCAGCCGTTCGCCTCACCGAGGCGCAAAAGCTGGACTGGCTGCGTTTGATCCGTTGCGAGAATATCGGCCCGCGCACCTTCCGGTTTTTGCTCAATCGCTATGGCGGGGCGGGCGCGGCGCTTGAGGCGCTGCCCGCGCTGATCGCCGCCGGCTGGAGCGGGCGAAAGATCAAATTGGCGAGCCGGTCGGACGCCGAACGGGAAATGGAGGCGGCGTTGGCGTGCGGCGCCCGGTTCATCGCGTTGGGCGAAAGCGAATATCCCGCCAGCCTGCGAGCCATCGAATCGCCGCCGCCGCTGATCGCGGCGCGCGGCTATCTGCCGGCGCTGCAAAGTTCAATGGCGGCGATTGTCGGCGCGCGTAACGCCTCCGCGGCGGGGCTGGCCATGGCCGAGCGGTTGGCGCGCGGCCTCGGCGCCGCCGGATATGTTGTGGTTTCCGGTCTGGCGCGCGGGATCGACGCGCAGGCGCATCGCGCCGCGCTGACAAGCGGCACGGTCGGCGTGTGCGCCGGCGGTCTTGATCGGCCTTACCCTGCCGAACATGCTGGATTGATCGAGCAGATGCTCGAACATGGGGCCGCGGTTTCGGAAATGCCGTTCGGTTGGGAGCCTCGCGGCCGCGACTTTCCCCGCCGCAACCGGCTGGTTTCGGGGCTGGCGTTGGGAACCATCGTGGTCGAGGCGGCGCGCCGTTCGGGCTCCCTGATTACCGCCCGTTTCGCGCGCGAACAAAATCGCGAACTGTTCGCTGTGCCGGGATCGCCTTTGGACCCTCGCGCCGAGGGGCCGAACGACCTGCTGCGCGAAGGCGCGCATGTCTGCGCCAGCGATCAGGACGTTATCGAGGTTCTGGCGCCGCTCGTGCGGCGCGGCGCGCTGCAATACGACCTGTTGCTTGAGGCCGGGCGGCCTGAGGGCGGCGAACCGCTTTGGGATGAACGCGAGGCGTCGGACGCCGACGATTCGGATGAGGCGCCCGCGCCTGCGGGCGAACCTCTGGACGCCTTGCTGGCGCGGCTGCTGGGACCATCGCCCGTGTCGGTCGACGACGTCGTGCGAGTCAGCGGACGTCCGGCGCGCGACATCCGCAACGCCTTGGTCGAACTGGAGTTGCAAGGGCGTTTGGCGCGACATGGCGGCGATATGGTGTCGTTGGTCGAGACACGGCCATAACGCGGCGGCGCGGCGGACCGATTCAGGGCAGGCGGGCGAGGCGATCGAGCGCGCCTTGCAAAATATAGGCGGCGGCCATGCGGTCGACGACTTCCGCCCGTTTGGCGCGCGAGGCGTCCTGGGCGATCAATTCGCGCGTGACGGCGGCGGTCGAAAGCCTTTCGTCCCAGAAGACGAAGGGTCGTTCGGTCAGCGCGCCGACGGAGCGGACAAAGGCGCGCGTCGCTTGGCTGCGCGGTCCTTCGGACGCATCCATGTTCAGGGGCAGGCCGATGACGAAGGCGACGACGCCGTGCTTGTCGGCGAGCGCGAGCATTCGCGCCGCGTCCGGCGTGAACTTGACGCGTTTTATGGTTTCCAGCGGCGAGGCGAGCCGGCGTTCGACATCGGACAGGGCGAGGCCGATGGTCTTGGTTCCCAGATCGACGCCCATCAGACGGTCGTTTCGACCCAGCAGCGCCTTGAGTTCTTCGAGGGTTGTAGCCTTTTGCGTCATGACGCGGGGGCGTAGCACGACGCGCCCTGGCGCGCTAGCGCGCTCGCCGCGAATGAGGTTGCGCATCGGCCCGGCTGATCGATAATGCCGCATCGGCGCGACCGCGGACTTTTCGCCGGCGTCGCCAATTTCAGGAGGACGGGGCGATGAAAATTACCTGGCTCGGCCATTCGGCCTTTCGCATCGAATTCGGCGCGGCGAAAATTCTGATCGACCCATTCCTGTCAGGCAATCCGAAGTTCAACGGAAGCGTGGAGGACGCCAGCGCCGGCGTCACGCACATCGTCCTGACGCATGGTCATGACGACCATATCGGCGACGCTCCGGCCATCGCGCGCGCCACCGGAGCGCAGGTCGTCGCCAATTTCGAAATCTGCATGTTCCTGAACGGGCAGGGCGCCAAAAACATCAACCCCGGCAACACCGGCGGAGTCATTCCCTGCGGCGATTTTTCCGTCGCCCTGACGCAGGCGCTGCATTCTTCCAGCGCCACCGTCGACGGCGCAGCCGTCTATCTCGGCAACCCCAACGGCGTCGTGATCATGCCGAACGCGGGGCCGCGCGTCTATCATTGCGGCGATACGGCGATTTTCGGCGATATGGCGCTGATCGACGAGGCTTACCGCCCGGACATCGGCTTGCTGCCGGTCGGCGATCGTTTCACCATGAGCGGCGCGACGGCGGCGCTCGCCTGCAACCGCTTCTTTCGCTTCAAACATGTCATTCCCTGCCACTATGGGACTTTCCCGATCATCGACCCCGACCCCGGCGCTTTTGTCGCGGCGATGCGAGGCTCCAACGCGCACGTCCATGTTCCGGCCATTGGCCAAACGCTCGATTTTTGAGCCGCGCGGCGCGTTGCGCGGGCAAGGCGCGGGTTGTATAGCCAGGTCAACGGCCCTGGGGCCGAGCGCGTTTGCACTATGGGAGTCTTCATGTCGGTCGATCTGGCGACGGTGCGGCGCATCGCTTCACTTGCGCGCATCAAGGTGAGCGAGGCGGAAGCGCCGCATCTGCAAAAGGAAATCAACGCCATTCTGGCCTTCGTCGAGGCTCTTGGCGCAGTCGACGTTTCGGGTGTCGAGCCCATGACGTCGGTGCTGCCGATGGCGATGAAAAAGCGCGTCGACGAGGTGACCGACGGCTTTGTCGTCGACAAGGTGCTCGCCAACGCGCCAGCGAAGGAAGATGGTTTTTTCGTCGTTCCGAAAGTCATCGAATGAGGGCGTCCGCGCCCGCGCGTCGCTTTCGACCTTGCATATCCAGAATGAAGAGATCCTGATGACCGATCTTACTCGCCTGACGCTCGCGCAGGCTCGCGACGGCCTCGCCGCCAAGACATTTTCCGCCGTCGAATTGACGCGGGCCCATGTCGACGCGGTCGAGAAGGCGCGCGCGCTCAACGCTTATATTGTCGAGACGCCGGAAAAGGCGCTGGCGCAAGCCAAGGCCAGCGACGAAATGATCGCCAAGGGGCAGAGCCGTCCGCTTGAAGGGATTCCGCTCGGAATCAAAGACCTTTACGCGACCGAAGGGATTCAGACGACCGCCGCCAGCCATATTCTCGAGGGCTTCAAGCCGGCGTACGAATCGACCGTCACCGCCAACCTTTGGCGCGACGGGGCGACCATGCTGGGTAAGCTCAACCTCGACGAATTCGCCATGGGTTCGTCGAACGAGACGTCCTATTTCGGTCCGGTTGTCTCGCCCTGGCGGCGCACGGGGTCGGACGCGAAGATCGCGCCGGGCGGCTCCTCCGGCGGTTCCGCGGCGGCGGTGGCGGCGCGTCTTTGTCTTGGCGCCACGGCGACCGACACCGGCGGTTCGATCCGTCAGCCTGCCGCCTTCACCGGCACCGTCGGCATCAAGCCGACCTATGGCCGCTGTTCGCGTTGGGGCGTCGTCGCGTTCGCCTCGTCGCTCGATCAGGCCGGCCCCATCGCCAAGACGGTTCGCGACACGGCGATCCTATTGCGCTCGATGGCCGGCCACGACCCCAAGGACACCACCAGCGTCGACGCGCCGGTTCCTGACTACGAGGCGTCGGTCGGCGCCTCGATCAAGGGCAAGACCATCGGCGTGCCGAAAGAATACCGGCTCGACGGCATGAACGCCGAAATTTCGAGCCTGTGGGATCGAGGCGTTGAATGGCTGAAGGACGCCGGCGCCAATATCGTCGAGATATCGCTGCCGCACACGCGCCACGCGTTGCCCGCTTATTATATTGTCGCGCCCGCCGAGGCCTCCTCCAATCTGGCGCGCTATGACGGCGTGCGCTACGGCTTGCGTGTGCCGGGCCGCGACGTCACCGAAATGTACGAAAACACCCGCGCCGCCGGTTTCGGCAAGGAAGTGCGCCGGCGCATTATGATCGGCACTTATGTTCTGTCGGCCGGCTATTACGACGCCTATTACGTTCGCGCCCAGAAAATCCGCACCCTGATCAAGCGCGACTTCGATCTCGCTTATCAAAGCGGCGTCGACGCCATTCTGACGCCGGCGACGCCTTCTCCGGCTTTCGCGCTTGGCGAGAAAGGTTCGGCCGATCCGGTCGAAATGTATCTCAACGACGTATTCACCGTGACGGTGAACATGGCGGGCCTGCCCGGTCTCGTCGTTCCCGCGGGTCTCTCCAGCGACGGCCTGCCGCTCGGCCTCCAGCTGATCGGACGGCCTTTCGACGAAGAGACGTTGTTCGCGCTCGGCCACGCCATCGAACAGGCCGCGCCGAAGCTCGAGGCGCCCGAGCAATGGTGGCGTTGATGCGGGGTTTCGCCAACGCCGTTTCAATATCGGACGTCGTCGGCCTCGCGCAGAGCCGCCGACGCGACGACCGCGGACTCGCGCAATAGTCGTTGCGCGGTTTCGGCAAGGAAAGATTTCATTACGCGGCGACGCCGCGAAAAATTCGGGAAAGACCAGACCCGCCATGAACACACACGCCAAACCCTCCAAGCTCATCAAAGGCGCCGAAGGCGATTGGGAAGTCGTCGTCGGTCTGGAAATTCACGCCCAGGTGACGAGCAAATCGAAATTGTTTTCCGGCGCCTCGACCGAATTCGGCGGCGCGCCGAACAGCCATGTGTCGCTGGTCGACGCCGCCATGCCCGGCATGCTGCCGGTCATCAACGAGGAATGCGTCAAGCAGGCGATCCGCACCGGCCTCGGCCTGAAGGCGAAGATCAACCTGCGCTCGGTTTTCGACCGCAAGAATTATTTCTATCCCGATTTGCCGCAGGGCTATCAGATCAGCCAGTATAAAAGCCCGATCGTCGGCGAGGGCGAGGTCCTGGTCGACCTGTCGCCCACCGAACAGATCAGCGTCGGCGTCGAACGCCTGCATCTTGAACAGGACGCCGGCAAATCGTTGCACGATCTTTCCGCCGATTCGTCCCATGTCGACCTCAACCGCTCCGGCGTGGCGTTGATGGAGATCGTCTCCAAACCCGACATGCGTTCGGCCGATGAGGCGCGCGCCTATGTCACCAAGCTGCGCACCATCATGCGCTACCTGGGCACGTGCGACGGCAACATGGAGCAGGGGTCGCTGCGCGCCGACGTCAACGTGTCGGTGCGCAAGCCCGGCGCTCCGTACGGCACGCGTTGTGAAATCAAGAACGTAAACTCCATCCGCTTTATCGGCCAGGCGATCGATATCGAGGCGCGCCGGCAGATCGGCATTCTCGAAGACGGCGGGGTCATCGTTCAGGAAACGCGGCTCTTTGACCCCGCCAAGGGCGAGACGCGCTCGATGCGCTCGAAGGAAGAGGCGCACGACTACCGCTATTTTCCCGATCCCGATCTGCTGCCGCTCGAATTCGACCAGGCCTATGTCGACGCGCTCAAGCACGGTCTGCCGGAACTGCCCGATGAAAAGAAGGCCCGGATCATTCAACAGTTTGGTCTCTCGTCCTACGACGCCAGCGTTCTCGTGCTTGAACGCGCCTCGGCCGATTATTTCGAGGAAGCGGTCAAGGGACGCGATCCCAAGCTCGTCGCCAATTGGGTCATCAATGAATTGTTCGGCCGCCTCAACAAGGAGGGCAAGGACATCGCGGCCTCGCCGGTTTCGGCCGCGCGGATCGGCGCGATCGCCGACCTCATCTCGCGCAACGTCATTTCCGGCAAGATCGCCAAGGACTTGTTTGAGATCGTCTGGACCGAAGGCGGCGATCCGGAACAGATCGTCGAGGCGCGCGGCATGAAGCAGGTGACCGACACCGGCGCGATCGAGAAGGCGGTTGACGAAATCATCGCCGCCAATCCCGACAAGGTCGCGCAGGCGCAAGCCAAGCCGACGATGCTCGGATGGTTCGTCGGGCAGGTGATGAAAGCGACCGGCGGTAAAGCCAATCCGCAATCGGTCAACGAACTTTTGAAAAGCAAGTTGGGGATCTAACGCGTCGCCGACGGATTGTTTTGAGGCTGAATGGGCCCGGCAAACGCCTCGTGCTTTGATCAAGTGATTCGGAAATTTGCGCGTAATCACAAAAATCGAATGCGCCGAACGAATTTTTCGGCGCATTTTTTTTTATTCGCAAAATTTTTTTTCACAGCCGCGACTCCATCTCGACGGCGTCGATGGGCGTTGTGAGGAAACTGAGTCTATACGGCGTCGCCAAATAAAATTTTGTCGCGCGCTGACGAAAACGATACGCGCATGCGCGAAAAAAAACGCCGCATCAGTGTCGACACACAATACTTGAGCGCCAAAAAATGCCAGGGAAACGGCGAGTTACAGAGCATAGCCGAAAAGTTTCGAGAAGCTCTGCGCACAACTTCTTTTGCGTTGCGATGCAGTCAGATCTGGCGTCGGCGCCTGGCGGTTGCTTCTACACAACTGGCGACTTCCCTGTTCGTCCTTGTCGATCCGGCAAGTTCATCACGCGCCGTGTCTTGCGCGAGGCCGTCGTTTTGGCGTGCGCTGCTCTTGCACAACTGATTAACCACGCTACGGTAATCAGGCCTCTTACCGGCACACAACTCGCCGGCCTATTCGAAAGGGGACTTAAGATGGCGCAAGCACCGAAGAAGCGTAAGCCTGCGGCGAAGACCGCGACAAAGAAGACGGCGAAGAAAACCGCCGCGAAAAAGACTGTTGCGAAAAAGACCGCGAAGAAGGCTGTAAAGAAAGCCGCCGTGAAAAAGACGGCGAAGAAGGCCGTCGCCAAGAAGGGCGTCGCCAAAAAAGCGACGAAGAAAACCGCCGCCAAGAAGGCGACGAAGAAGGCCGCTGTGAAGAAGACAGCGAAGAAAGCAGTGAAGAAGGCCGCTGTGAAGAAGACAGCGAAGAAAGCGGTGAAGAAGTCGGCTGCGAAGAAACCGGCGCGCAAAGCCGCCGCCAAGAAAGCTTCCGCCAAGGCTCCGGCCCGAAAGGCCGCCAAGCCCGCCGCTCGCAAGCCGCGCGCGCCGAAGGCGCCGGCGCCCAGCGCGCCGACCCCGACGGAAACGAACTGACGCGTCGATTGCCGCCGTCGCGTAATTATGGCCGCGACGGTCGTTGCTGACGTTGTCTTCAATCCCTATCCGCCTTGGCGCAGCGTTGCGCCAAGGCGGATAGGGCTTTTTTTTGATGTTGGCGACGCGGCATATGCCGCGGAGCGCGGCGCCGGTTTTCATTCGCTGTTTGATTGAGCTGACAATAACGCGTTATCGTTGGGGTTCTTTGGCCAAACATTTTTCGGCGAAAGGGCGCCAGGATACATCGCCGGTTTCGCCGGCGAGCTTTCGGTTTCGCCATTCGAGGCCGCATTCGTGCATGCGCTCGCGCGATGCGGCGGGCAAGTTGTATGGCGTAAGCGCATTGACGTCGACGTCGTAGACCTTGATCGTCGGGTCGGCGGCGGGCGCTGGAGGAGGAGTCTGCGGGCTTGAATATTCCGACGGTCGCGGCGGCGGCTCCGGCGTCTTCGTCGACGTTTGAATGGGGGCGGCGGCGGCGCGCGACAACAACGCCAGCACTAGCGCGGACGCGCAACGACCAGCGCGCCGCACGGCGCGCGTTGTCCTTGCCTGTTCGTCGCGCTGCATTTTCATAGTCGATCCGATTCCCGTCGCCGCAGTCAATGCCAAACGCGGTCATTACGCATGGCGTAGAGCGAACGTTTATTCTAACGCCTGGTTGAGCGTCGGCAAAGGCTTCGCCGGATTGCAATGGGTCACGATTTGGAGCGGGCGCCGTTCACGTTCGGCCGCCGCCCGCTTTAGAACCGTCGCCTGAGCCTGCCGCGTTAAAACGGCCGCCAACCGAGGAACTTTCGTCGGCGTCGCCGCAATGTCGAGGCGCCATTCCGTTCGTCAATGGCGATCGTTTCAAAAATATCGACGACGCCTGTGCGCCCCTCGGCGCCAAGGAATTCATCGCCGAAGCTCCGGGTCGGACAGATTGGAATTGGCGGAGACGGAGGGATTCGAACCCTCGATAGGGCTTTACAACCCTATAACGGTTTAGCAAACCGCCGCCTTCAGCCTCTCGGCCACGTCTCCATCGCCCAAATTTGGCGTTCGCGGCGAACCGCGCGCCGACATATGCCCGAGCCGCCGACGCTTGGCAAGTATGACGCGCGCGACCGCATGCGAAATCCCTTCCGAGGCGAAGGCGGGGCGCTGTTTTCGTCGCGACTCTCGTCAGGTTATGGAGCCGCAACTAAGCCCGTCGCGTCGATTTGCGTCTGGAAATTGTTTGTCGGCCATTTATCAATGAATTCCGGCGCTTCCTTTACGACATGCGCGGCGCCGTTATTATTTGTTCATGAAATGAAGCTTAATAGCGTCAAACGCCTTGCGCAGGCGCGCATCGAAGTTATTCTGTCGTCGCGTGTTTTGAAATTTTTTGTCGTGTTGTTGCGCTCGTGCAAGATTATCAACGAATTGAGTCAACCTAGTCGGCTGATTTTTCAGTTCTTTAGTCTTGAGCGAAAGTTGGTTGGGAGGCGTATTCATGTGTCAGCCGAAGAAATGGTGGCTCGGCCTGGCGCCGTTGCTGCTCGCCTGGATCGCGATGAACTGGCTCGAAACGCCGCGCGTCGAGAGGGAGATCGCCGGGCGCTCCGCTGCGGCGATCGACAAGGTCGGCGGCAAAGCGTCTCTGGTTGGCGCGGCCGGGCGCGACGCCTTGCTTGGCGGACAGATTTTCGAGGCTGGCCAACGCGCCGAGGCGGTGGCCGCCGTGCGGGCGGAATATGGCGTGCGGGGGGTCGAGGACGGCCTTGCTCTGGTCCCCGAAGGCAAACCCTATGCGTGGCGCGCCGCGCTCGACGGGCAGAAATTGACGCTGTCAGGCTCTACGCCGTCGCCGGGCGCGCGCGACGCCATACTCGCCGCAGCGAAAAAAGCTTTCCCGCAGGCGCAAATCGTCGAACTCCATGACCTACGCCAGTGGCGCGCCGGCCATTTTCGGCGCGACGGCGGGCTTCGCGCTGTCGCAATTGGCTCGGCTGAACAGCGGCGTCGCTTCGTTGTCCGATTTGGCGCTGACCATTTCGGGTCAGGGGAAAACCGGAGCCGACGCTGCCGCCTTCGCGAGCGCGGCGGGTTTGCCGGCGGGCGTCGCTTTGGACGCCAAGGGCGTCGTCGCGCCCGGCGTATTGGCGCCGGCGGTTTCGCCTTATCTTCTTCAGGCTGACAAGAGCGACGGCGTCGTGACTCTGACGGGCTATTGCCCGGACGACAAGGCGCATGAGAAAATTCTCGCCGCAGCTAAAGCGAATTTTGTCGATGCGAAAATTGTCGACCAGCTCAAGATCGCGCGCGGCGCGCCTGCCGGCGTCGTTGAGGCGGCCATCGCCGGATTTGCGCAGTTAGCGCATCTGGCCAAAGGCCAGTTCGGGCTGAACGGCAATGACGCGGTGTTGACGGGCGAAATCGCCGACGCCGGTGCGGCCGCCGACACCAAGGCGGCGTTCGCCGGCGCGCTGCCGGAAGGATTCACCGCCGCCGCAAAGCTGACCTTTACCGAAAAGCCCGTCGCGCCGCCGGTCGCGAACGCGGCGAAAACGCCGGAAGCGGCGAATGCGTCGGCGCGGTCTTGCCAAGCGGAATTGAATGGCCTGGTCGCCAGGGAGCATATCCAGTTCGTGACCGCCAGCGCCCGCCTGTCCGCCGAATCGTGGGATCTCCTCGATCGCTTGGCGGATGCGGCGCAAAAATGTCCGTCGTCGTCGATCGAAGTCGTCGGCCACACGGACAATGTCGGCGATAAAGAGGATAACGACTATCTGTCGAAACGACGCGCACTTGCGATTGTGCGCTATCTGAGGCGCTCAGGCGTCGACGAACAGCGGCTTACGGCGACCGGCGACGGCAATTCGCACCCCATTGCTTCCAACGATACGGAAGAAGGTCGGGCGCAAAATCGTCGCATTGAATTCATCGTGAAGTGAGGGCGGCGTAAATGTCCTACATTCTTTTCACCTTTTGGCCATGGGCGCTTGCCGCGCTGGCGCTTGGCCTGATCATCGGCTGGATCACCTGTACGCCAGCCAGCGACGATAATTTCAGCGGATGGCCGGTCTGGGCCGCGGTCTTGTTCGTTGCCGGATTATTCGTCGCGTTTTTCCAGTGGCTGCCGGGCCGCACAGGATTTCTGGCTCGAAACGGGCCTGCTTTTGATGGGCGCCTATTTTCTCGGTTGTTGCGCCGGTTGTCTGTTGAAGGGTTTATTGAGCGGCGCAAGCAATCGACCGCAAATCGCCGGGACCGGCGAGCAATCGATCCAGGCCGCCGCCGGACATGGCGCCGCATCGTCGGCTTCGACGGTCGAGGCGGCCGGCGCGGCCCTGGGCGGAACGGCCCTTGCGGGCGAAGCCGGTAAGCTGATCGAGGGCGCTACTGAGACTGCGACAGGCGCTGCGCATACAGCCGGCGAGATCGCCGGGCGGACGCAAGCGGGCGCCGCCGCCGTCGCGGCGCATGGGCAAGAGGCCGCCGCCGCTGTCGCCGCCGCGCCGGACGCCGTCGCTTCGACGGTCAAGACGGTCGGCGCCGCCCTGGGCGGAGCGGCCCTTGCGGGCGAAGCCGGTAAGCTGATCGAGGGCGCTACTGAGACTGCGACAGGCGCTGCGCATACAGCCGGCGAGATCGCCGGGCGGACGCAAGCGAGCGCCGCCGACGTCGCGGCGCATGGGCAAGAAGCCGCGGCTTCTGTCGTCGCCACGCCAGACGCCGCCACTTCGACGGTTGAGGCGCTTGAGACGGCCGGCGCCGCCCTGGGCGGAGCGGCCCTTGCGGGCGAAGCCGGCAAGCTGATCGAGGGCGCTACTGAGACTACGACAGGCGCTGCGCGTACAGCCGGCGAGATCGCCGGGCAGGCGCAAGCGGGCGTCGCCGACGTCGCGGCGCCTGGGCAAGTGGCCGGGGCTGCTGTCGCCGCCGCGCCGGACGCCGTCGCTTCGACGCTCGAGGCGGTCAAGACGGCCGGCGCCGCGCTTGGTGGAACGGCTCTGGCGGCCGAGGCTGGCAAGTTGATCGAAGGCGCGGCCACGCCGGCGGCGGCGGAGTCGACATCCGCCGAAACGATCGACAATGGCCAACCAACAGCCAGCGAAAGCGCGCCCGCCGCTGGCGACCTCTGGTTCAACCCGGTCGCGGAAACGAATGCGCCGGTTTCGGCGTCCAGCGGCGGTGGCGCCGCCGAATCGACGGTTTCCAGCGGCGTCACGCCAAGTCTTTCGCAATTGAGCGAAGCCGCGGCGCTGGCCGGCGCGGGCGTCGCGCTGGTCAAGTCGACAGCGGTTGTCGCCGATGCGCGTCCGCCGACGATGGATCGGCCCGAACGGGCGATCGACGAAGATGACCTTACCAGAATCAAGGGACTCGGTCCGAACGAGGCGATAAAACTGCATGATCTTGGCATTTGGCGTTACAGCCAGATCGCCGGCTGGTCGGCCGAGAACGCCGATTGGGTCAGCGAACGGTTGCGCGCGCCAGGCGAAGCCAGAGCCAATCATTGGATCGACGAAGCCAAACTGCTGGCTTCAGGCGCCGTCGAAACGGCGGCGCCTTCCGTTTCGCCTGCGGTTGAGAGTTCCGCAAACGCGTCGCCGACGGCCGCCGCCGACGCCAAGCAGGCGTTGATGGCGACGGGCGCGCAAACCGGCGAAAAGCCGCTCGGCAAGGCCGAGCCGGCGCAGGGCTCGGACGATCTGACGTTGATCAAGGGCGTCGGTCCCGTCAATGCGCGCAAATTGCATGACCTGGGAATATGGCGCTTCAGCCAGATTGCCGGTTGGTCCGACGCCAATGCGCATTGGGTCGGCTCGCATCTGGCTTTTCCAGGTCGTGTGCAGCGGGAACATTGGGTCGAACAGGCGCGTCTGTTGGCGGCCGGCGTCGACACCGAACACTCGCGGTCCGTCAAATCGGGCGCGCTGGCGATCGACGACAAAGCCGATGAGCCGCTGTCCGACGCCGAGACGCTGGCGCTGGCGGCGGCTATGCCGGCGCCTTTGCCGCCGCAAGAGAGCGATAAACGTTACGTCGGACAACGTCCCTTGGCGCTGGGTGCGGCGCCATTCGGTCAGAGGGACGAATTGCGGCTGATCCGCGGGGTCGGCAAGCACAACGCCGAACGCCTGCATGAACTGGGTGTCTGGACCTTCGCGCAGATGGCGGCCTGGACGCCTGACAACGTCAAGTGGATCGGCAGCTATCTGGCCTTTCCTGGTCGGATCGAACGCGAACGATGGATCAAACAAGCCGGAGTTCTGGCCGAAGCGAAGGCGCAAGGCGCCGATCTGCATAAAGCCGTCGCCGACCTTCTCAAAAGTTAGGCCTAAACCGCGTTGCGGGACGCGTTTTGACGAAAACAGAATGCGCCCCGCGCTAAGAATTGATGGAGCGTCTGTCCGCATCCAACGAAAAGAACGCTCTTATCATATAAGGAAAAGAGAAAAGAGCCGTCGGGATTCCGGCGGCTTATTGTTCCGCTCCAAACGGTGCGACAAGAATCCTAAGCGACGTATTCGGTTTCGCGAGCCATCATATCGATGTCGTGGCGCAGGCGCGCCATGTCCTCAATGATCAAATTGCGGGCGCGTACTTTGACGCCCAAAGCGCGGTATCGCGCCAGCGAGCGTGACAATGTCGCCTGCCTCACTCCAAGCGCCGCCGCGATCAGACCTTTTTCAAACGGCAATTCGAGATTGACCGCGCCTTCGCTTTGCGTGCTGAGGGCCAGGATGAAACGGCCAAGCCGCGCGTCCGCGCCAAGGGTTTTCAGCGCCGATATTTCTTCCGCCAGCGCTCGTTCTCGCTGCAGTTGCATGCGCCACAGCGCGTCGTCGAGGCTCAACGACTCATGCGCCAGTCGTCGCAGGTTGGGAGCGTTGAAGCGCAGAACCTCCAGCGCGGTGGCGGCCTCGCCACTGGCGAAGTGCTTCTCGCCTTCCGCGCCCATGGCCTTGCCCGCGCTCATGCCGCGCGTAATGACGCGTACGACCGTTTCGCGTCCCTCGCTCGCCAATCGATAGAGCTTCAGCCAGCCTTCTAGAACAATATAAAAGGAATCAATAGCATCGTCCTGAAGAAATAGGGATTCGCCAGCGGCGAAAGTTTCGATCTTGGCGATTTGCGCCAAGGATTTTTGATCGGCGCAATTAAGATTGGCAAAACAGGGCAAAGCCCGCACTGCCGATAATTCATTTAATTCGGCGGACATTTTCGATAAATACCTCCTTTCGGAAAATGCGCCGCAACATGGCGTCGGGCATTGATCCGGCGCAAGACGGAGTATTCGTCGCAGCGTTTTGCGGGGCCGGCGAGCCGTGTCCCGAGCCAGGGAAATGCGGCGTCGCTGTCTTCGTAAGGACGCATGCGCCCGATGGGCGGCAAACGGGCGAGCAGGGAGCCGGCGTGATTATTGAAACGCTTGTCGAAGCGCACGAAATTCTCGGCGATCTGTTGCGCAAGGCGCGCGCGGGCGTGGGTTTTACCGGCGCGGGCCTTTCCACCGAATGCGGCATTCCCGATTTTCGATCGAAAAATTCGCCATGGCGGGTCAATCGACCGATCGAGTTTTCGCAATTCGTCAATGATCCGCGCATGCGCGCCGAAGCCTGGCGGCGCAAATTCGCGATGGACGACCTTTACGCCGGCGCGCGCCCGGGTAGGGGGCATCGCGCCCTCGCCAATCTCGTCGCGGATGGAGCTTTGGCGGCGATCGTCACGCAAAACATCGATGGATTGCACCAACAAAGCGGCGTCGCGGACGAAAAGATCATCGAACTGCATGGCAACGGAACCTACGCCAAATGCCTAAGTTGCGGCGTTCGCGTCGAGCTTGCCGACGTCCGTTCGCGTTTTGAGGGCTCCGGCGAGGCGCCCCTTTGCCAATGCGGCGGTCTTCTGAAGTCGGGAACGATTTCCTTCGGTCAGGCCATGCCCGAGAACGCGATGGCGCGCACGCGCCGCCTGACGGAACATTGCGACTTGTTTCTGGCGATCGGCTCATCGCTCGTCGTTCATCCCGCCGCCGGATTTCCGCTGCTGGCGAAAGCGTCGGGCGCCGCTCTTGTCATTATCAACGGCGCGCCAACTCCATGCGACGAAGTCGCCGATGTGGTTTTGCGCGGCGATATCGGCGAGATATTCGCGCCTTTCGCCTGACCATGAAAATTGTTGCGGGTAAGTTTGCGCCGATTCAAAAATCGGCTTTGAACGGGCGCCGCCGATGCTATTCTAACGCAAGTGATTCTCGCGCAGTTCGGCGTATCGGGGGTGAGGGGTTTGTAGCCTTTTGTCCCGTGTGCTTCGTGCGCACTTGTTTTGGGGGCTGGTTCATTGGGCGCCAAAGAACCTGCGGATTTTTTTATCAGGTCCGAGGCGGAGCAGGCCGCGACAGAAGGCCAGACCGCCGAAATCATTGACATTGCCGGTCGGGTCAAATGGTTCGATATGGCCAAGGGTTATGGTTTCGTCGTTCCCGACGGCGGCCTCGCCGATGTCCTGCTGCACGTTACGGTGCTTCGCCGCGACGGTTTTCAACACGCGCCGGAGGGCGCGCGCATCGTCTGTCAGGCGCAAAACCGCTCCCGGGGATTGCAGGTTTTCCGCGTCGTCTCAATGGACGAATCGACGGCGTCGCATCCGGCTCAATTGCCCCTGGCGCGTACCCATACGACGGCGGCGGCGGTCGGCGGCTTTGAGATCGTCGTGGTGAAATGGTTCAATCGCGTGCGCGGTTTCGGCTTTTTGACGCGCGGCGAGGGCACCGAGGATATTTTCGTGCATATGGAGACCCTGCGTCGGTTCGGAATCGCCGAGCTCAAACCGGGCGACAGCCTGTTGGCGCGTTTTGGCCCTGGCCCCAAGGGCATAATGGCGGTGGAAGTCCGCCCCTTCGAGACGGCGATGCCGGCGTCGCATTGACCCGGTCCGCATTCCGCAATGGGGATGTCCCGTCCATTGTTGAAAAAGGGAGAGCGGCGTTGCTCGCCTTGAGCCGATAGGCTCGGGGTGTCGAATCCTCGAAGGAAGCAACGCCATGAAAAAATCTATCACATCGGCGGCGGTTATGCCGTCGGTTCTCATCGAAGAAGCTGTGGACGAAGTCCGCGCCAGCTTCGAACGCCTGTGCCTGACAGCCGGGTTGGCCACTCTCTCCGGCATGATGGAAGAAGATGCTGCTCGGCTCTGCGGCCCGCGCCACGGTCGCGGCGGTGACCGGGCCGGTCATCGCTGGGGCAGAACGAAGGGCAAGATCGGCTTTCACGGTGGCAAGGTCGAAATCGAGCGCCCTCGGGTGCGCGGCCAAGACGGTGGCGAGATGCCTCTGCCGAGTTGGGCGGCGGCGGTCGACGAGGACCTGCTCGGCCGGTGGGCGCACAATTTGATGCTGATGAACGTGTCGACCCGCAAGTTCGGCCGCGCCGTTCGCCTGCCGGGCGGCGACATTCCCGCCGAGCGGGGAGCCGGCGTGACCAAATCGGCGGTATCGCGCCGGTTCGTGGCCTTGTCGGCTGAGAAGATGAAGGAATGGATGGCCGCCGACCTTTCAGGGCTGGATCTGCTGGTCATCCAGATCGACGGCATTCACATCGATCAGGACCTGATCCTGCTGGCCGCGGTCGGCGTCGACGGCAACGGCGACAAGCACCCGCTCGGGGTCATGGAAGGAGCGAGCGAGAGCGCTGCCGTCTGCCAGGCGCTGATCGACAATTTGGTCGATCGCGGTCTCGACCCTGCGGTCTGCCGCCTGTTCATCATCGACGGCTCGCGCGCCCTGTTGAAGGCGATCCGCAACAGCTTCGGTCGCAACACGCCGATCCAGCGCTGTCAGGTGCACAAGGCCCGCAACATCGTCGAGCGTCTGCCGAAATCCCTGCACGCCTCGGTGCGCAGGACCCTTCGCGAAGCCTGGGAACTCGATGATGCTGACAAGGCCGAGAAGCTGATCCGCAATCTCGCCCGTCGCCTTGAGCGCGAGGCTCCGGGTGTCTCGGCCAGCATCCTTGAGGGCCTCGACGAAATCCTCACCGTCACCCGCCTGCGACTGCCCGCCCAACTGCGCCGGTCCTTGGCCTGCACCAACATCATCGAGAACATGAACGGCTCTATCCGTAGGATTTGCCGCAACGTGAAGCGGTGGCGCGATGCCGCAATGGCCCTGCGCTGGACGAGCGCCGCCATGATCGAAGCAGCCAAAGGCTTCCGCCGACTGAAGGCCCACAAACACTTGCCGAGCCTGCGCGCCGCGCTTCTCGCCCATCAGGACGAGTGCGCCATCGGCAAAGACCTTGACCCCGTCTGCGAGGCTGCATAGCCTCATCAACCAGCGACGTCCGCCGCGCCCTTTTCAACATCGCGCGGGACATTCCC
>CAVTNU010000011.1:0-6688 GCA_963736175.1 uncultured Alphaproteobacteria bacterium
CTGAGGGGGAACGCCACCAAAGTCTCGACGTCCTGCGCTGACTTGTTTTCGAAAAGATAGTGGACGCGCACTTGCGTCTTGCTGATGAAGAGATCTTCCTGCAGCATCGCGATCTTGTCGTTATAGATAAAATCGAGGCCGCCGGTTTGCAGGCTCGCTGACGAATCATTGGCGATGGCGCCGCCTGACGTGGCTCCGTTCGCGCCCAGCAGGATCAAGGAAAAAAGAGCTGGTCGCATTCGCTCCCGCCATTCGTTTCTCATGATCGGCTCCTTCAGAACCTTTGGCTCGATAAACGCTTGTTTTTAAAGTCGCACATGCGCGCGAGACGGCCATGATCCTCGTCAATTATAGGGGTTCGAACAAAAGGTGGGCTCGCGCCATTTAAAAACCGCCTTGATTGCGCGCTGAAAACGGGGTCGTCTGGCGCGAGTGAATCGAAAAAAGGCCGTCAAAAAAAGCCAGATTCAACACATCGGACGTCGATCGTCCACGAACTTTACGTCGAAACCAAATTGTTTTCAGTCTTGGCGTCGGATCGCGCCGTATCGGATGCCGCCGGCCTCGATCGATAACGAGATCATGGTCGCCATTGAACAGTAATACCAAAAATGTAATTTAGCATGTATTCCATACATACACGGTGTAAGCTTATTAGTTATTGCGACATAATGAGCTATGCGTAAGCTATAGCTTGAAAATATTTGGAACAAACAGCGAGTTGTCCTAATGCGTGGCGCCGGCTGTTCGCGCCAACGAATGCGGACGACCGCAAGAGACGAGAAAAATTCAAAAATTTATTTCCGCTTAAACCGGCTGACGTTCGGTAAGGTCCTATTAACCATAACAAAGCTAGAACTTTTCAGAGCGACGGCGTCCGCCCGCGTCGAAGCTTGTTCTGAAGGGTTCCGAGGTTTGGATCGGCATTTCAATGGTCTGGAGGATTGGGCAGCCAACGCCCTGGCGACGGCTGCGATCTCGGCCGGGTTCGTCCTGGCCGCTTTGCCTTGCGCGCGCGCGCAAACCGTCGCGCCAAGCCAGGTAACTCCACAAAGCCTTGTTCCGACGCCAATTCAGCCTGCGGACGGCGCCCTTGTCGCGGGCTCGAGCGGGATTGTCGCGCCGGCGGGATCACAATCGCTATACTTGATCGTCGGCAAGGTCACGGTCGATGGCGGGTTTGCCGAATTCGCGCAAGAAACGGCGAGCCTCGCCGCGCGCATCAATGGCCGGCGAATCACCGTCGCCCAAATTTACGCCTTTGCGAACGACCTGGAGCAAATATACGCGCGCGCGGGATATGCGCTCGTGCGCGTGACTGTTCCCAGGCAGCGCCTGCGCGACGGCGCGCCGGTGCGAATTCTCGTCGTTGACGGCTATATCGAAAACATCAAATTGGATGGCGTTCCCGAACGCGTGCGCTCGGTCGTGGCGGCGCGCGCCAAAGAACTCCTCGGCAAGACGCATGTCAAAATTCAGGAAATCGAACGGCTGCTGCTGGTGGCCGGCGATGCGCCCGGTCTGCGCCTGAAGAGCGCCTTGGCGCGCGGCGAGAAGCCTGGCGGCGCGTTGTTGGTTCTGGAAGGCGAGCAGCGGGTCGTTACCGGAACGGTCGGTTCGGACAATAAACTGCCCAATTCTCTCGGCGTCTGGCAATGGAACACGTCGCTGGCCCTCAACAGCGCGTTCGGCTTCGGCGAGCAGGCTTACGTATCCTTCGGCTCCGGCTTTGACATGGGTCGTTTCGGCTTCCCGAACTCGGAGCTGCGCATGATCGGCGGCGGCGTCATTGTCCCGGTCGGCGTGGACGGTTTCACCGTCAATCCTGAATTCACCAATTCCTTGACCCGTCCGACGCCAGCGCCCGGCGCGCCCGCGTCAATGGGCGAATTCGATCGTCTGGCGCTTCGCGGGACCTTACCGGTTATTCGCGACCGAACGCAAACCTTGAACGTCAACGGCTCGATCGAATACATCGAACAGGAGCTTTTCGCGCAAGCCTTCGGCGTAGATCTCAATCGCGACGATTATGGCGTCGTTCGCGCAGGCGTGAATTGGCAGGGCCAGACGCCCTTCGGCGCGCCGGTCGTATTCAACGCGCAGCTGTCCCAAGGGTTGGGCGGACGAGACGGCGGCGACGCGCTGAAAACGGGAATTCCTCTGTCGCGCTCCGGCGCTTCGCCAACTTTCGCCAAGTTCACCGTCGATGCGCGTTTGAATCAGCCGCTTTGGCAAGGCTTTCGCCTCGACGTCTTCGCGCGGGCGCAGACGGCCTTCGGCCAACCGCTGCTCTTGCCGGAGCAATTCGCGCTCGATGGCGCCGACGGACTTTCGGCTTTTCCAAATGGAACGTTCAACGTCGACACCGGCGCCACCTTGCGTGTCGAATTGACCTATCCCTTGTCCTTCGCTCTGGCTTTCGGTCCCGCCAGCGTTTCGCCATATGTTTTCGGCGCGCAGGGCTGGGGACGCTACTACCAGCCGACGGCGGTGGAATCCGGCGTCGTCAACGCCGGCGCGATCGGTCTTGGCGCGCATACGGCGTTTGATCACAAGGATGGTTTCGCCGGCGCGACGCTCGGATTCGAATGGGCGCGTCAATTCTTCGATCTTCCAGGTCGCCGCGATGGCTATCGCGTCGGTCTGGTCGCAGCTTTTCGCTATTGAGGCGCGCCGATGGCCTCGACCGCGCAGCGCCCTGATTTGATCGATCCGACGCCGTGGCGTTTGAACCGGATCGCGCAGCTGACCGCCGTTCTTCTGGCGACGACGGCGCTTGTCAGCCCGCAGGCCAACGCCCAAAGCGCCTTGCCGCAAGGCGGGTCGGTCGTTTCCGGTTCCGCCTCGATCGCCGCCCCCGCCGGAAACGTCCTCAATGTCACGCAGTCGTCGCAACGCGCCATCGTCAATTGGAACAGCTTTTCGGTCGGTCAGCAGAATTCGGTCAATTTCGCCCAGCCCGACGCGTCGGCGGCGATCCTCAACCGCGTCACGGGCTCGACGCCCAGCTCCATCGCCGGTTCGCTGAACGCCAACGGACAAGTTTACCTCGTCAATCCCAATGGCGTCGCCCTGACGCCCACCGGCGCCGTATCGGTCGGCGGGGGTTTTGTCGCTTCTACGCTCGGCATATCCAACAACGACTTCAATTCCGGCAACCTCAATTTCACGGGCAATGGCGCGTCCGCGCCGGTTTCCAACGCGGGTACGATCACGACGGCGCCGGGCGGCTTCGTCGGCCTCGTCGGCGGAACGGCCTCGAACGCCGGCACGATTTCCGCGCCTCTCGGCAAGATCGGCATCGGATCAGGCGAACAGGCGACGCTCGACCTCAATGGCGACGGTTTTCTGCAGGTAGCGATACCGACCAACGCCGCCGCCAACGGCCAGCCGCTGATCGACGTGTCCGGCAAGGTCAAGGCGGCGGGCGGGCGCATCGAGATCAAGGCGGCGACGGCGCAACAGGCGGTGCGCAACGCGGTCAATATATCGGGAACACTGTCGGCGAGTTCGGCGCGCCGAGTGGGCGGCGAGATCATTCTGGATGGAGGCGAAGGCGGTCAGGTCGACATCTCAGGCAAGATCGCCGCGACGTCGAAACAGGCCAAGGGCGGTACAGTTCAGGTCGGCGGCCAGTCGATCGCCTTGCACGGCGCGCGGGTCAATGTCTCTGGCGCGATGGGCGGCGGTCGTGTGACGATCGGGGGCGGCTCGCGCGGCGCGGCCGTTCCCGGCCTGACCACAGCGCAAACGGTTTCGATTGACGCCACGTCGAGCATCAAAGCCAATGCGAGAAAATCCGGCGACGGCGGCCAGGTGACGATCTGGGGCGACGCGCTGACAAGTTTCGCCGGTTCGATCTCGGCGCAGGCTATGGGCTCCACCGGCAATGGCGGCGGCGCCGAAGTGTCCGGCGGCGTCCTGAACTATCAGGGAACGACCAACCTGCTTTCGGCGCACGGCGCAACCGGAACCCTGCTGCTCGACCCTTGGAACGTGACGATATCAAGCGCCGCCGACGGCGGTTATTCGAGCTGGGCGGCCACCGCCACCGGATCGAACGTCAACGTGACGACGCTGCAAAACGCGCTCGCCACCGCCAGCGTCACGATTTCGACCGGGTCGACCGGATCTGAATCCGGCAACATCACCGTCGCCTATCCGATCACCTGGGCGTCCGCCAATACGCTGACGCTGAGCGCCGCCGGCGCAATCGCAATCAATGCCGCGATCACGGCGTCGTCGGGCGGACTCACCCTGACGGCGGGCTCCGGACAAGCGGTCACCGCGACCGGCGCGATCAATGTCGGAACATTCAACCTGACGCAAGGTGCCTGGTCGCAAAATACGGCGAACCTGCCGAGCTTCTACGCGGCGAATTTCACGATCGGCGCCAGCGCCTCCTTCCTGCGCGCGGCCGGCGGCGCCGGCACGACCGGCTCGCCCTATCTGCTGAAGGATATTTACGGCGTCCAGGGCGTCGGCACGTCATCGACCTATCTCGCCAATTCCTATTCGCTGACCAACGACATTGACGCCTCCGTCACGTCGGGATGGAATTCCGGGTCGGGATTCATTCCGATCGGTTCATCCAGTTCGTCCGATTATTCGGGAACGTTCAACGGCGCCGGTCACGTTCTGTCGAATTTGAAGATCAGCAATTCGGGCGCAAGCGCCGACGTCGGATTGTTCGGTTATACCTCCGGCGCGACGATCAGCAATATCGGTCTCATCGGCGCCAATGTGTCTGGGTCCGGGACTTCGGCGGAAGTCGGCGCGTTGATCGGCTATATGGCGAGCGGCAGCGTCGCCGGCGCTTACGCGACCGGCGCGGTGTCGTCCGGCAACGACGGCGGCGGTCTGATCGGAAAACTGGCGGGCGGCGCCGTCTCCAATTCGTCCGCGGCTGCAGCCGTCACAGGCGGCTCGGGCAATAATTCGGGCGCCGGCGGGTTCGTCGGCGCGGTGTCGGGCGGCACAATCGCCACTTCGGGCGCCACCGGCGCGGTCTCAGCCAGCAGCACAGCCAATTCCGGCGGCTTTGTCGGCGTCATGACGGGCGGCTCAGTCACCAACGCTTATTCTTCTGGCGCGGCCACATGCACCGGCGGCAGCAGCAATTGTTACGTCGGCGGGTTCGCGGGCTGGCTGAATGCGGGCAGCGCCTCCCTTACCGACGTTTACGCCGCTGGCGCCGTTTCAGGTTCAGGCAGCACTTTGGGCGGGTTGGTTGGCACAAATGGCAGCGACACCGTCTCCGCCTCCTACTGGAACAAGACGACGACCGGGCAGAGTTCGGCCGGAAATGGCGTCTCCAGCGGCGCCACCGGCTGGACCAGCGCGCAAATGCTAGTGCAGACCAATTTCTCCGGGTGGAATTTCACGACGACCTGGTATCTCAACGCCAACGGCTATTATGCGCCGACCTTGCGCGGCGCGACGACTTTCGTCGGCGCGCCGAGCGGCAATCTGACCGTTTCAACCTCGACCGATTCATCGACTAACATCAACACGACCTCGCTTCAGGATTTCCTTGGCGTCGGCGCCGTGGCGACCACGACGACGAACGGAACCGCGACTCTGCAAAATCCGGTGAGCTGGAGCGCCAATACGCCGCTCACGCTGGCCGCCGCCAATGGCGTCGTTGTGAGCGCCGGAATCACGAATTCCGGCGCATCGAGCGCTGTTACGCTGCTAGGCGGAACAGGCGGCGGCGTGTCGGGGTCCGGCGCCATCGCTAATTCCGGCGCTTTGGCGATCGACGTCGCCTCGGGCGCTTCGGGAACTTTGTCGGGCGTGATTTCCGGCGGCGGCGGTCTGACGTTCAACGGTCTGGGCGTGTCCACGCTTTCCGGCGCCGAAACGTATACCGGCGCGACGACGGTCAATTCTGGAACATTGCAGATTGGCGGCGCGGGATCTTTAGGCAGCGGCTCTTACGCCGGCGCCATCGCTGTTAATTCCGGCGCGACGCTGGATTATTCTTCGAGCGCGGCGCAGACGCTTTCCGGCGTCATATCCGGCGCCGGCGCGCTGACCAAGGACACCAGCAGCGCGTCGACGCTGACGCTTTCAGGCGCCAACACTTACACGGGCGCCACGACGGTTTCCGCCGGAACACTCGACATCGGTTCGGCTGGCTCGCTCGGCTCCGGCTCTTACGCTGGCGCGGTCTCAATCGCGAGCGGGGCGACCTTCGACTATTCGTCGAGCGCGGCGCAGACGCTTTCCGGCGTCATATCCGGCGCCGGCGCGCTGACCAAGGATACAAGCAGCGCGTCGATGCTGACGCTTTCCGGCGCCAACACCTATACGGGCGCGACGACGGTTTCCGCCGGCACGCTCGACATCGGTTCGGCGGGCTCGCTCAACTCCGGCGCCTATGCCGGCAATATCTCCGTCTCCTCGGGCGCGACCTTCGATTATTCGTCGAACGCCGCACAGACGCTGTCCGGCGTCATATCGGGCGCCGGCGCATTGACCAAGGATACAAGCAGCGCGTCGACGCTGACGCTTTCCGGCGTCAACACCTACACGGGCGCGACGACGGTTTCCGCCGGCACGCTCGACATCGGTTCGGCTGGCTCGCTCGGCTCCGGCTCTTACGCCGCGCCGATCAGATCCAGTGGGGCGGCGAGAGTCGGCGAGGAATACGGTTAACGGTAGAAGGTAGGCATGTACACAACAT
>CAVTNU010000012.1:0-13876 GCA_963736175.1 uncultured Alphaproteobacteria bacterium
GATGTATTGCTCGCACAACGACGGCATCGGAACAGCCGACAGCACGCGCGCCGCGTGACCAAGTTTTTCTATGGCGTATTCCAAGGCTAGCGCGTTCATAACCGTCGCCAGCATGCCGATAGAATCGGCGCGCGCGCGTTCGATCCCCTTATCGGCGCCCTGAATGCCGCGAAAAAAGTTGCCGCCGCCGACGACGACGGCGATTTCGACGCCTAATTCACTGGCGCTGACCAGATCAGCGGCGATGCGATCGACGGTTTGCGCGTCGAGGCCGTGCGATTGCCGGCCCTGCAGCGCCTCGCCCGACAATTTGACCACAACGCGGTTCCAAATCGGTTTTTCGGCAGCAAGGGTCATGCGCATCCTTTCGGCGGGGCTTGAAGAATCGCTTGGCCGCAAGGTCATAGGCAAAGCTGCGCCTTTGTACAAGCAAGGCTCCGCCCTTAACGCAAAAATGGGATTTCCCCCGCATCATCGCCCAAACATTCGCCGCGAGCGCCTTCATCCCGGAAAAACGGCCGGAACAAGCGCTCTAACCATTGGTTTGGCGGCGTATTCTTGTCCACTGGAAGCATTCGGAGCGCCAGAAACCGCATGACCGCGTCGTACGTCCTGCCCAACGCGCAAATCGTCGCGACGCACGCCGCGCGCGACAAAATGGCGCTGCTCGCTCCGCTGCTGATCTTTGTCCTGACCTTGACCGCGCCGGCGGTCCTTGGCGACGGCGACACGTTCTGGCACCTGAAGGCCGGCGAATGGATTTTAACGCATGGCGTTCCCCATTGCGATCCATTCACGTTTTCCATGGCCGGAGCGCCCTGGAGCGCCCACGAATGGGGTTCGGAAGTCCTGCTGGCGCTGGCCTTCCGCGTCGCTGGCTGGGGCGGCGTGATCGTGCTCGCCGCCCTGTGCGCCGGCGGCGCGGCGCTGATCATCGCGCGCCGGACGGCGAGCGATCTGCACGGGACAGCCACGCTTGTGTTGACGCTGATCTGCTTTTCGCTGTTGTCGGCCAGCCTGTTGGCGCGTCCGCATGTTCTGGCGCTGCCGGCGCTGGCGGCCTGGTCGGCGGGCCTGATCGAGGCGCGCCAGCAGCGCCGTGCGCCCTCCTGGCGTCTGACGCCGCTTATGACGCTCTGGGTCAATTTGCACGGAAGCTTTATCTTCGGCCTCGCCTTGATCGGCCCCTTCGCCCTGGAAGCCGTCTTTGCAGCGCGCGGCCGAAAGCGCCTTGGCGCGGCGTGCGAGTGGGCCTGGTTCGCCCTGCTGGCTCTGGCCGCGGCGCTGATCAACCCGCAGGGTTTTGAGGCCCTGACCTTCCCGTTTCATCTGATGGGGATGACCAGCCTCGCCGGCGTCGCCGAATGGCGCGCGGAAACATTCGACCATATCGGTCCGCTCGAAATCGCGCTGCTGGCGTTGCTCGGCCTGGCGTTGACGATCCCACTGCGCCTGCCCGTCTTCAGGTTGGCGCTGCTGGTCGCCTTGTTTCATCTGGCCTTGCATCACGGACGCCACCAGATGCTGCTGGCCTTGCTCGCCCCGCTGCTGCTGTCCAGCCCCATCGCGGCGGCCTTGCCGCAAGCGCGCGCGCAAGCCGGGAGCCGCCTGTCGCGCCGCACGATTTACGCCGCCCTCGCGGCGGTCCTGGCGCTGGCGGGCCTGCGGCTTGCGACAGCGCCGACGCGCGAAAACGGCCCGATCGCCCCGATCGCCGCTTTGAACGCGGTTCCCGCCAGTCTACGCGAACAGCGCGTGTTCAACGAATACGGCTTCGGCGGCTTTCTGATCTGGTCGAACGTGCGTCCTTATATAGACGGACGAACCGACCTGTTCGGCGATCGGTTCATGGCCGATTACGACCGGATCGTCGCGCCCGACGTCCCGGCGCTGGAGGCGTTTCTGGCGCGCGAGGACATCGCCTGGACGATATTTCCGCCCTCGGCTCCGTTTGTGCGCGCGATGAATGCGGAAAAAGGCTGGCGACGGCTTTACGCCGACGATTACGCCGTCGTTCACGTGCGTGACGCAAACGTCGCGAAACGATAACAATCCGAACGCGCGTCAACGCTGATCGGGCGGCGCAGCCAATCCCTGCAACAGCGCCTTGCGAAAGGTTTCGGGATCCTGCATTTGCGGGGCGTGGCCGAGGTTCTCGAATTCGACCAGCCGCGCATGGGGCATTGCGGCGGCCGCCGCCTTGGCGAGCTCGCGGTAGCGGCCAAGCTGCGCGCGCGCGGCCTCAGGCGTATATTGCTTACCGATCGCGGTCGTGTCCTTGTCGCCAATCAACAGCAACGTCGGCGTTTGCAGAGCGCCAAACTCCTGCACGACGGGCTGCGTGAAAATCATGTCGTAAATCAGCGCGGAGTCCCAGGCGAAAGTCTCCCGGCCCGGTCCGCGATAAAGACCCGCCAGCATTTGCACCCAGCGCTCGAATTGCGGGCGCCATTCGCCGGCGTAATAGGTCGCCTGCTCATAGGCGCGGATGCCGTCGGCCGTCACCTGCAATTCGCTTTTGTAAGCGTCGTCGATGGAACGCCAGGGAACGCCCTTGGCCTGCCAATCCTCAAGGCCGATCGGGTTGACGAGAACCAATTGCTCGACGCTTTGCGGATACATCAGGGCGTAGCGCACGCCCAGCATGCCGCCGGTCGAGTGGCCGATCAGCGTCGCCCGCCGCACGCCAAGGCTCTCCAGCAGATTTCTCGTATTGGCGGCGAGCTGTTGGAAGCTGAAATGATAGTCATGCGGCTTGCTCGATTTGCAAAAGCCGATCTGGTCGGGCGCGATCACGCGAAAACCGGCGGCGCGCAGCGCGTCGATCTCGCCTTCCCAGCTCGCGGCGCAAAAATTCTTACCGTGCAGCAACACCGCCGTTCGTCCGTTCGGCTTTTCCGGCGCCACGTCCATATAGGCCATGTGCAGACTCTGGCCCTGCGAAACGAAAGCGAAATCTTGCACCGGAGCGGGATAGTCGAAACCTTGCAGCTCTGGGCCGAAGACGGGCTCATCGCCCGCTCGCGCCACGAATGCGCAAAGGCTCAAGGCGAGCGTCATCGCCACGAAACATATTTGACGGCGCATAGACAACTCCTGCTCTGTCGGCCGCGCGGACTATCCACTGGCGCGACGTTGTGATCCGATGGGGCGCCCTTTCCAAACCGCGACGCAGGACCTTCCATGATTACGCTTTATACATTCGGCCCCTATTTCGGCCTGCCCGACGGCAGCCCGTTCGTCACGAAAGCGATGTTGCTGCTGAAAATCGCCGGCATGGACTACGTTGAAAACCGTAACGGCTATCGCGCGGCGCCCAAGGGTAAATTACCCTTTATCGACGACGAAGGCGAAAAAATCGCCGATACGACCTTCATTCGCCGCCATATCGAACAAAAATACCGCCTTGATTTCGACGCCGGCCTCAGCCCCGAACAAAAAGCTGTCGCCTGGGCGCTTGAGAAAATGTGCGAGGATCACCTCTATTGGCTGATTATCGCCGACCGTTGGCTCGACGACGCGAGTTTCGCCAAGGGACCGGCGCATTTCTTCGATGCCGCGCCAGCGCCGGTCCGTCCGCTCCTGCGCCTGGCGATCCGCCGCAAGGTGAGGAAGGCGGCGTGGGAGCAAGGGCTGTTCCGACACACGGCCGAACAGCGGTTGGCGTTGGCGAAAACAGATTTCGCCGCCATTTCGACACTGCTTGGCGACAAGCCCTATCTTTTCGGCGACCAGCCGCGTGGCGTCGACGCTGCTGTCGGCGCCTTTGTCATCGGCGGACTTTGCCCGCATTTCGACGGCGCCTGCCGTCAGGCGTCGGAAAGCTTCGCCAATCTGTCCGCCTATGGCGCGCGGATCGTCGAACATTTCTTCTAGCCCAACGCGCCCGCCGCGCGCCAATCTAATCTTCTACATAAAAAATACGCGCCAACCATCGGTTACCGCGTATTTTTAATTCCGGATTATCCGGCTGGCTCAGAGCGTGCGAACTTGCACGCGCGCCACGCCCGAATGACGCATGCCCAAGACGTCGGCGGCGCCGGCGGAGACGTCGATGATGCGGCCGCGCACGAAGGGACCGCGATCATTGATCGTCACGGTGGTCGAACGACCATTGGCGAGATTGGTCACCTGGACGCGCGTGCCGAACGGCAAGGTCCGATGCGCCGCCGTCAGATGGCCGACATGACCGCCATTCGCCGTCCGGCTGCGCAAACTGTAAAACGAGGCTTTTCCCGTCCAGCTTTGCGCCTGAACAAGAGTGGAAGAAACACCAAGGATAAGGCATGCAAAAACAAGCTTCTTCAATGCACAGTTCTCCGTATTGTTGAGGATGACCGTTTTATGCCGGATAGATTAGGCGAAAAAAAGGCAAGCTCACTCCACCGAGCATCGACGGATCGACGATCTGCAATAAAATCATGATTTGATAGATGCTATTGGTAAGCTGTCAGCTCCGCAAACATGACGTTAGTCACAGCTGGAATGACCAACCTAATCTCAAAGTTTCGACTGCGACCGAGCCGCGCCCATTTCCCGGCGGCGCCGGGCAAAAAAACGCCGGGCGAAAAGCCCGGCGTCGAATTGAAAAATTCCAGTGAAAATCAGCCGACGATCTCATTGCCCGCGAAAAATTGGGCGATTTCCTGGGCGGCCGTTTCCGGCGCGTCCGACCCATGCACCGAGTTTTCGCCCATATTGAGCGCGAATTGCTTGCGGATCGTGCCCGCGTCGGCCTTTTCCGGGTTGGTCGCGCCCATCACGTCGCGGTAGCGCTTGATGGCGTTTTCGCCTTCGAGCACCTGCACGACGACCGGAGCCGCCGACATCTGATCGACCAGTTCGCCATAAAAGGGGCGTTCCTTATGAACCGCGTAGAAGGTCTGTGCTTGCGCCTTGGTCATATGCACGCGCTTTTGCGCGACGATGCGCAGGCCGGCGGCTTCGATCAGGGCGTTGATCGCCCCGGTGAGGTTGCGGCGGGTCGCGTCGGGTTTGATGATCGAGAAGGTGCGTTCAATCGCCATTTGGCAGGTCTTTCGTTGCGAAAAGGAAGGAGCGTCGCGCTTATAAACGCGCCGCCCCGCGCGAGCAAGGCGCCACGCCCTAGCGAGCATCCCTGTTCGCCCGCCGCTCGACGTAGGCCGCGTAGCGCGAAATGGCGAAATTGAAGGCAAAATAAAACAGCGCGGCGAAGACATAACCGGTGGGCGCGACGGTCGGACCGGCCCAGGCCGGGTCGAGCCGCGCGGTATCGACCGTGCGCAGAAAATCGAAGATCCCGACGATGGCGACAAGCGTCGTGTCCTTGAACAGGCCGATGAAATTATTGACGACGCCGGGAATGACGATGGTCAGCGCCTGCGGCAAGACGACCAACCGCATCGTCTGCGCATAATTAAGGCCAAGCGCTTCGGCGCCCTCGGTTTGACCGCGTGGCAAAACGCGCAAACCGGCGCGCACGGTTTCGGCCATATAGGCGGCGGCGAACAGGGCGACGCCCGCCATCGGCCGCAGGAAGCGATCAGGCGCCCAATCGTCGGGCAGGAACAGCGGCAGCATCGTGTTGGCCATGAACAACACGGCGATCAAGGGAACGCCGCGCACGAATTCGATGAAGGCGATGCAGCAGGCGCGCACAACCGGCAGACGCGACTGACGCCCGAGCGCCAGCAGGACGCCGCCCGGCAAGGACGCGACGATGCCGACCAAAGCCAGCAGCAGCGACACGAACACCCCGCCCCACAGATGCGTGCCGACAATCGGCAGGCCCAGGGCCGGCGCGCCATGCAGCAGAATGAAGGCGACGGGCGGAAAGACCAGAAAGAAAGCGATGGCGGCCATCGTCCTGGGCCGCGCGCTCGGCCACAGCAAACGCAGGATGAGGACGCCGGCGAGCGCGAGCGTTAGGTCGACGCGCCAACGCTCGCTTATTGGGTAAGAGCCATAGACGAAGAACGGCGCCTTGGCGGCGATATAGGCCCAGCAGGCCCCCGCGCCCGGAACCCGGCAAGCGGCGCCGTCGGCGGCGCGCCAGACCGCGTCGAGAACAAGGAAATGGGCAAGAGGCGGCGCGACGACGACCGCCAAAGCCAGCGTCAAGAGCGTGAGCAGCGCCGAAGTCCCGTTGGCGAAAAAACGCCGTCGCGCCCATTCAAACCAACCGGACCGCGCATGCGGCGGCGCGGCGGCGGGCGACTCGTTCAGGCGCACGAAAGCGGGCGGGTTGGCGCTCATGCTTTCGCCCCGAATGGCCGTGCGCCCTCATAGAGGCGGACAATCGCCAAAGTCAGCATCGACAGCGCGAGATAGACGATCATGGCGATGGCGACCACCTGCACGGCCGCCCCGCTTTGGTTGAGCGTCGTGCCGGCGACCTGCATGAGATCGGGAAACCCGATGAATACGGCGAGCGATGAGTTTTTCGTCAGCGCCAGATATTGGCTGGTCAACGGCGGAATGATGGCGCGCAAGGCCTGCGGCAGAACGATCAGGCGCCGCGTCTGCGCCGGGCGCAGGCCGAGCGCGCACGCGGCCTCGCTTTGCCCGCGCGCCACCGATTGCACGCCAGCGCGGGTGATTTCGGCGATGTAGGACGCCGTATAAAGCGAAAGCCCCAGGATCAGCGCCAGCATTTCCGGCGCGAGCCGGACGCCGCCGGAAAAGTTGTAGCGGCCGAGCTGCGGCCAAACCAGACTGATCGGAGGCGCGAAGACAAAAACGGCGGCCAGCGGCAAAACAGCGAGAAGCAGCAGCAAAATGGGCGTGGCTGGCGAGGGCGCGCCCGTCGTCTCCCGACGCCGCCGGACCCATTTCCGCGAACCCACGAACAGAGCAAGCCCGACGAGCAAGGCGCCGGCCGCCCATGGCGCGCCCGCGGCAAAAATTGGCGCTGGCGCATAGAGACCGCGCCGGTTCAGGAAAATCATCGGCGCATGCTCGCCGAAATCGCCGAAAGCCAGCGATTCCTGCGGCGCGGGCAACAGCGTCAGAATCGCCAGATACCAGAACAGCAATTGCAGCAGCAGCGGAATGTTGCGGATCAGTTCGACATAGGCGGCGGCGAGGCGCGCGACCGCCCAATTGTCGGACAGGCGCGCAAAGCCGAGGGCAACGCCGATCAAGGTGGCGAAGACGCAGGACAGGACGGAAACCAACAAGGTGTTGGCGAAACCGACCGTCAACGCTCGCCCATAGGTCGATGTCGAGGCGTAGGGCAATAGCCGCTGATCGATGTCGAATCCGGCGGTCTGGCCAAGAAAATCGAAAGAGACCGGAATTCCGCGCGCGCGCATGTTGGCCAGCGCCGTCGCGCCGGCCGCGGCGAACAGAAGAACAACGTTCAACGCCAGCAAACCCTGCCAGAAAAGCCCGCGCGCGCGCGGATCGCGCCACAGGGGAAGGCGTGGTCCGCTATTGCGCCGATCAGGCAGGCTCGCGGGCGCCATCGATCAGGCCTAACGCACGGGCGGGGCGTATTGCAGCCCGCCCTCAGTCCACAAGGCGTTAAGCCCGCGCTTGATTTTCAGTCTTGATCCCGCGCCAAGGTTGCGGTCGAAGATTTCGCCGTAGTTGCCGACGTTCTTGACGATGCGATAGGCCCAATCGACGGAAAGGCCGAGACCTTCGCCGAAATTGCCTTCGACGCCGAGAAAACGTCGGATTTCCGGGCTGTCCGAGCCTCGCTTGACGTCAATATTGATCGAATTGATCCCCAGCTCTTCGGCGTCGATCAAGGCGAAATGCGTCCACTTGACGAGATTGAACCAGGCGTCGTCGCCCTGGCGCACGACTGGACCGAACGGCTCCTTGGAAATGAGCTCGGGCAGGACGACATGATCGTCCGGCGCGCTCGTCTTCAAACGCTCGACGTAGAGCGCCGAAGCGTCGGTAGTGAACGCGTCGCAGCGGCCAAGATCATAGGCTTTGATCGCCTCGTCGGAAGCGGCGTAGACCACCGCCTCGACCTTGAGATTGCGGCTGCGGAAATAATCGGCGAGATTGAGCTCCGTTGTGGTGCCCTGCTGCACGCAGACCGAGGCGCCGGACAATTCCAGCGCCGACGTCAGATTGGCTTTCTTGCGCACCAGAAAACCCTGGCCGTCGAAATAGTTGATTGCGACGAACAGAAGTCCTTGTCCCGCCTCGCGCGATTGCGTCCAGGTGGTGTTGCGCGAGAGCACATCAATTTCGCCGGCTTGCAGCGCGGTGAACCGATCCTTGCTGGTCAGCGCCGCGAATTTGACCTTGGTCGGATCGTCGAAAATCGCTGAGGCAATGGCGCGGCAATAATCGATATCGAAACCGCTCCAGCGGCCCTGATCGTCGGGCAATCCGAAGCCAGCGAGGCCGGGGTTGACCCCGCAAATCAGAAAGCCGCGACTTTTGACTTGATCCAGGACGCCAGCGGCGGCGGAGCCAACGCCGATCGCCGCAAAAAGAGCCAAGGACAACAGAGCGCCGCGCATTGCTTATCGCTTTCCCTGAAAACCGCGGCGGCGGCGAAATTCAAAGTGACCGTCGCTCCGCCCGCGCCCGGCTTGACGCGGGACCCGCGCGTCGACAACTTGTCTCGCCGCCCCATCCGCAATCATACAATCATAATGGAATTGCCGCGCATGACGAAATCGACGCCTCAGAGCCGACGTAAAATGGCGGCGCGCACCAAACTTGTGCACGCGGGACGTGACCCCTCCGAACAATTCGGTTTCGTCAATACGCCGATCTATCGTGGCTCGACGGTTTTGCAGCCCGATCTCGAATCGCTGGAAAAGCGCCATAGCGCGCGCTTTCTTTACGGCACGCATGGCACGCCGACGACCGAGGCGCTGGACAGAGCGTGGAGCGAAATCGCCGGCGCGGCCGGAACCGCGCTGACGCCCTCCGGCCTCGCCGCCATCGCTCTGGCGCTACTTACGGCGCTGCAAGCCGGCGACCATGTGCTTGTCTGCGATTCGGCCTATCTGCCCACCCGCAACTTCTGCGACAAATTCCTGAAGCGGATGGGCGTCGCCACAACCTATTACGATCCGCTCGCCGGCGCCGGCGTCGAATCGCTCTGGCAAGCCAACACCAAGGCGATTCTGGTCGAGGCGCCCGGGTCGCAGAGCTTCGAAATGCAGGACATTCCCGCCACCGCCGAAGTCGCGCATCGGCGCGGAGCCTGCGTCATCATGGACAACACCTGGGCGACGCCGCTTTTCTTCCCGCCGCACGAACGCGGCGTCGATCTCGCCATCGAGGCGGGCACCAAATATCTGTCCGGCCATTCCGATCTTCTGCTCGGACTGGTCTCCGCCAACGAAGCCTGGATCAAGCCGCTGCGGCAGACCTTCGATCTGTTCGCCATGTGCGCCGGGCCGGAAGACGTGTTTTTGGCGCTGCGCGGCCTGCGCACGATGGAGTTGCGGCTGCGCGAGGCAGAACGTCAGGGGCTGGCTCTGGCCTCGTGGCTGGCGCAGCGGCCGGAAGTGTCGCGCGTCTTGCATCCGGCCCTGCCCTATGATCCTGGTCACGCCGTCTGGAAGCGCGACTTTCTTGGTTCGTCCGGTCTGTTTTCCGTCATCCTGAAGCCGGCGCCAAAGCCCGCTCTGGCGGCGTTGCTCGACGGACTCGAGCTTTTCGGGCTCGGTTATAGCTGGGGCGGCTATGAAAGCCTGGTCATCCCTTTCAACTGCGCATCCTACCGCACCGCCACCGCATGGGCGCCCGAAGGACCCGCGCTACGCTTCTCCGTCGGGCTCGAACATATCGATGATTTGAAAGCCGATCTCGACGCTGGCTTCGCCAGACTGCGCGCCGCCCGCTGAACGAACGTTCCGTCATTTTGCGCTTCTTATACGGTCTTTTCGCCGTCGAGTTTACGTACGTTAACTATAATGCAACGCGTTCGTGCCTAAGAATTATGCGCATACGTTTGAATCGCCCAAAAAATAAGGCGACGCCGCGACCTCTTGTCGATGCGCAATATAGATTCTACGTCCAAGGAACGCACAATGACATTTGGAATTGGCCAGCGCCTCGTCGCTATTTTTGGACTCTTCATTGTGCTGACTTGCCTGGCGGGCGGCGCCAGCCTGTTCAATCTCTATGACAACCTGCTTGTCGATCGACAGGAAAAAGTCAGAACGCTGGTTCAACTCGCGCAGTCCATCGTGCGCGCGCAGCAGGAGCGCGCCCGTTTGGGTGAAATCTCCGAGGATGAGGCGCGCCAACAGTCTTTGCGCGCTGTCAGCGCGTTGCGCTTTGGCCCGGCGGGCAAGGACTATATCTGGGTCAATGACGCCAAAGGCGTGATGCTCTCCCATCCCACACGGGTCGGAGCTTCCATGCTCAATGAGAAAGATCCCGATGACTTCGCGTTTATGCGAGCCTTCATCGCCACGAGCCAACAGGGCGGCGGCTTTGTCTCCTATCGTTGGATGCGCGACCCCGGCCAGCCGCCGGTTCCCAAAATTTCCTATGTCGCGCCTGTTCCCGAATGGGGCTGGACTCTCGGAACCGGCATTTACATCGATGATGTGCGCGCGGCTTTCCTGCATCACTCGCTAACGGTTGGCTTTGTCACAGCGATCATCGTTCTGCTTGGCGCGCTGGCCGGCATATTCTGCCGGCGCACGATTATCCTGCCTGTCCGGTCTCTCACGGCGGCGATGGATAAAATGGCGCATGGCGACCTGGGCGTCGTCATCCCCGCCGCCGCGCAACGCGACGAAATCGGCGAAATGGCGCGCTCCACGCAAATCTTTAAGGACAATCTGGCGCGCGTGCGACGCCTGGAAGAAGAAAGCGCGGCGGGCGAAAACCGCGCCCGGCGGGAGCGCGAAAACGCCCGCGTCCAATTGGCGCAGGAATTCAATACGGAAGTCAGCGGCATTGTCGACGCCGTCGCCGCCGCCGCGGACGATTTGCGCGAAAAGGCGGAAGCTTTGTCGACAAACGCCGGTCACACCAGCGAACAGGCCAATTCCGTTGCATCTGGCGCGGTTGAGGCCAGCGCCAATGTGCAGACGGTCGCCGCGGCCACGGAAGAATTGGCCAGCTCGATCGACGAGATCAACGCCCGCATCCAGAACGCCGCCAGCGAAACCCATAATGCGACCGCGCAGGCGCAAAAAATCGACGCGACCATGCAGGCGTTGTCCGCCAACGCCGACGAGATCAACGCCATCGTCGGCCTTGTTCAGCAAATCGCCCAGCAAACCAACCTGTTGGCGCTCAACGCCACCATCGAAGCGGCGCGCGCCGGCGAAGCCGGCAAGGGATTCGCCGTGGTCGCGGGGGAAGTCAAAGGTCTGGCTAATCAGACCGCCAAGGCGACGCAGAGCATCGCCAAACAGGTTGAAGCCGTGCATCAAGCCGCCCAGGCCGCAAAGGACGATACGGGCCTCATCGCGGCGACTGTCGGCCATTTGAACGAGTTGATCGCCGATATCGCCTCGACCGTCGGACAGCAGCGCGACGCCACAAGAGAAATTTCCCGCAGCGTGGATGAAGCCGCCAAGGGGGCCGAGCAGGTTTCCCTCTATACCAATGGGATCACCCAAAGCTTTGCGCAGACCGAGCGCATCGCCGCCGGCTCGCTTGCCGCCGCCCGCAGCTTGTCGCAACAGGCCGTGCGGCTGAAGGAACAAGCGAACGTCTTTGTCGCCAGAGTTGTCAGCGGCTGAACGACCCGCGCCAGCTTCGTCAGCGGCTGCGAATCGGCAAAATATCCAAGATCAACCCCGGTCCGCGAACGCGCAAACGCGTCAATCGGGTTTTGGCGTCGCCGACAAAAGCGATTTTACGAACGCCGAACGTCAGCGCCAATCCCCAGGCGCAAGCCGCGCCAATCATCGCGCCGCCCAGCACGTCGGTGGGATAATGAGCGCCCACCAGAACGCGCGAGACGCCGATAACGCACGCGAGAGCGAACAAAAACCAACGCCCGCGCGGCCAAAAAAACGACAGCGCCGTAGCGCAGGCGAAAGCTGTGACGGTGTGGCCGGACGGAAAGCTCGCCAGCGAGGCGCTTACTGAAAGCCAGTCGAAATGAAACGCGCCCATTTCGCCCATCAAACGCGGACGAGCGCGGCCCAGAATATGTTTGGCGACCTGCGCGCCGATGCCCGCGCCCGCGTTGACGGCAAAAAAATACAAGCACCGCGAAGCCAGCAGGCCATAGCCGACGCGCGCGCGCAAGCTGGCGGCGCGAGCGCGGGCGGCCAGAGCAATGCATGCCAACGCCAACGTCGCGACGAAAATCCAACCCGATAGGCCTAGGATGGTGACCGAACTGAAAAAAGCCGCCACATGGGGATCGACGCCGCGCGCCCAGACGACCGCCAACGAGTCAAAGGGGGCGACAAGCACAAGGCTCGCCACCGCGAAAGCGGCCAGAACGAATTTTGCGATTATCGATGCGGAAGCCGCAGACGAAGGCTGCGGATTGCGCCAATGCGCGCGAAAATCGGTCAAGGCCCAACGCATTTGCGCGCGCCAAGGCGCCGTTTGAACCTCGTGCTGGGCTTCGTTGTCCGCCAATTCGCTCATTCCTCGGCGTTCATTCAAAAGCTCCAGCTGCGCTAGAAAACTGGCGACCCCGGCTGGATTCGAACCAGCGACCTACTGCTTAGAAGGCAGTTGCTCTATCCGGCTGAGCTACGGAGTCGAAGCCTGACCCATGACCACAAAGACCGATGACCACAATTTCGCTGGCGCGCCGAACGGCGTCGCCCTGTTTGTTCGACCGCGATTCGTCAGTGCGTCCAGGGCGCGACCCGGTTGGATTTGAAATTGTCGGAATAGGAGACTGTCCGGCGCGCCGCCTCTTTCGGCTCTTCGACGCGATAAGGCACGCCGTTGCGCTGCGCGTAGGCGATCGCCTCTTCCTTGGTGTCGAAGGTCAGGCTGATCTGCGCCTTCATGTCGGTGGAGCTGGTCCAGCCCATCAGGGGCTCGACCACGCGCGGCGCCTCCGGCGCATAATCCAGCCGCCAGCTCTTGGCGTTGGCGCCGCCGGACTGGGTGGCCGATTTCGCGGGACGGTAGATGCGCGCAGTCATGATCCAAGCCTGTGTTCAAAGTTCATCCGGTCGCCACGGGACAGGCCGGCGAACGATTGGTCGGGGCAGCAGGATTTGAACCTGCGACCTGAAGTACCCAAAACTTCCGCGCTACCAGGCTGCGCTATACCCCGCCGACCGGTCGCGCTGACACGCTCCCTTGCGCTGTTGGCTATCACGATGCGCGTTTGCGAACAAGACGGCGAACGCCCGGCGGGCCGGATCAGGCCGTCCGCGCCTCAACGTTGAAACAGCGGATGTTTTACGATGTCGCCGGGTTCGATGCCGATTTTCCGGGCCAGACCGCCATTGATCTCCAGCACGGCGTAGGAGGGTCCATGCGAGGATATGATCGCCTCAGATAACGGCTCGGCGTCGTGCGCGATATGCGTCACCCTGCCATCGCGCGCGATAAAAATCATATCGAGCGGAATATAGGTGTTTTTCATCCACATCATGACGGTCTGCTCGACGCCGAAGTCAAACAGCATGCCCCGTTCGGGCGGCAGATAACGCCGGTCCATCAGTCCGCGTTCGCGCCCCGCTTCCGTTCGCATCACTTCGACGGAGAAAACATGGCCGCCCGAGCTCTTTGCAGAGGCGGCCGAGACGATGGTCAATGTTTCAAGACCGGTTTCCCGGCCGGCGTCTTGCGCGCGAACCGCGCCCGCAGAACTTAAGAAGGAAAGCGTCAGTACGCCGACAAACAAGAGGGCAAGACCGCCAACCACAACGCCATGCGCGTTGCGCCAGGGTGAGCGCCGTCCGAACGTCCCAACCGTCAACACCATGTCGCTACTCGACGTAAACGCAAAACGGATACCCATCAT
>CAVTNU010000013.1:0-48443 GCA_963736175.1 uncultured Alphaproteobacteria bacterium
CAGTTCTCAATACAGTCCAGGCATGTCGAGTATGAGATTGAGGTCGAGCGCTGCGCGCCATCTGGCGTTTTTGATGTTATCGCATCCTGCGGCCCTGAGCAGGTTGTAAGCGAAGGAGCGCAAGCGGGCGGCGATGTCCGGGTTCTTGCGAATGCGTGAAGCGTCCTCGGCGAAGGTGACATCGCGTACATAATGGCTGGAGTTCTCGATCCGCCAATGCCGGCGTATGTGTTCATTCCATTGTTCGGGCGTTGGACCGCTGAGCGAGGAGACCCAGAAGACGATCTCGCTCGTCTGGCTCCAATACCCGGTTTTTGCGTCGCGTTTGGACACGGAGCGCTCCAACCGCAGGACGGTTTTGATCAGCGGTTCCCATGCCGCGCCGCGGAACCACGCCTTGGCCGGAAACACCGTCAGGTCCCGCGTTTCACAGCGATTGCGGCCTTTGGATTTGCTCGTCGCGGAGCCGCTTGGCTTGCGCCCCATCGATCCAAGTTCGAGCTGGCGGCGTAGTTTCGGCTGGTTGTCCTTGACCTGCGTGAGCAGATGGTTGCCCGAAGCGATCACGCGGGCAAATCCTTTTTTTGGCAATGCTCGGCGTCGAGCGTGAAGAGGCAGCCCTTCAGACCGAGCGCCTCGATCAATTCCGGCGCCGCCGGGATTTCGTTGCTTTTCTCGTCAACCATCAGATGGCCGAGTACGATTTGATCGGCCTGGCGCAGCGCCGACAGCATATGCGCGGCCTTTCGGTCGCAAAAGGCGTCGAAACTGCCGCGCAGGGTCTTGCCGTCAACGGCAATCGCCGTGGGCCCCTCGGGCGATGGCGGCGTTGGCAGCGACGCGGCATGGCGGCGAAACGCGTCCTCCAGAGCCGTTAAATCGATCCCTTGCAAGATCAGCCGCAAGCCCGAATAGGACGGCGCATAACGCAGGCTCAGATTGAAGGCTTTGTTCAGTCGCTGTCGATGAGCATTAACAAATTCATGCAGTTGCCGATAGGAATTGGCGCCGGCGACCATGCCCAGGATCGCATAGAGCACCACCGTCGCCAGTTCAAACCGAAGCCCTTCCCGTCGACGATGATCTGGAACCGAGCGCAAAATCTCCAGCAACGACACCGCCATACGACAACCTCCGATTCGGGTTGTCGCCTATAGATTCACACATTTTCGCTCGCTGGAATCCCCAAGCGCACTTAAAGTCTAGAGAACTGAACAGCCCTGAACGAAAGATGCGGCTATACCTCTCAGGTCGAGAGAAATTTCGATTCTCTTTGAGGGTATTTCGACGGGCGTATTCTCCAGAAATTGCGGATTTTTGATGCTACGACAGGCGCCTAAACGGCTGGTTCGATTTTCGGGAAACGTCTGCGTCGCGGGCGTGGCCGTGCTGACTTTGTCGGCTGCGCCGGCATTGGCGGCGAGCCAGGCGGGCGCGACTGGCGCCGTTTACCAGCCCGAACAACTGCCTCTTGGCGTAGGCGGATCCTCCGCGGGCCCAAGCTTTGAGGGGGCGGCGGTCGGCGCGCCCAAGGACGCCGCCAAGCGGTTCGCCCAAATCCGGCGCGTCCAGCTCGAAGGCGCATTTCCCGAATTTCAAGCGCAAACCGCCGCCCTCATCGCCAAGATCGAGGGTCGTCGCGTCAGTCTGGCCGACGCCTATCAGTTCGCCGGCGAAGTGCAGCGGATTTATGCTTCGGCGGGCTACGCGCTGGTCAGCGTGACATTGGAGCCGAAAACCTTCGCCCAAGGCGAAATTCGCCTCGTCGTCACTGACGGATTTATCGAAAGTCTCGACCTTTCCGCCGTGCCAGAGCGCTCGCGGGCGCTGGTGGCGTCGCGATTGAACGCGCTGATCGGCCGTCGTCATGTGCGCATCGCGGAAATTCAGCGGCATATTCTGCTGCTCGGCGAATTGTTCGGGATCGCCGGCTCCAGTTCGTCGCGCCCCGGCTCGCAGCGCGGCGGAACGATCCTTGTGATCGCTGTGGCCGAGACGCCGGTCACCGCCATCGCCGCTGTCAGCAACATTTTGCCGAAAAACTATGGGTCGGTGCTTTTCTCAAAAGGCGTCAACGTCAATAACGCCTTTGGATTGGGCGAAAATATTCACGCTGACGTGTCCTCGAGCGAGGATTTGGACCGCGTTCTGGACGGAACCGCGAAATTCGAGTTTTTCGGCATTGGCGGAACATTGCCGATCGGCGTCGACGGATTCGATCTGGCGGCCGCTTACTCGCAAGTGCGCTCGCGCCCGACGCCCCTGCCGAATACGTTCATCGGCGCGCCCGGCGACGAATTCGTCGCCGGCGACGTTCAGCGCGCCTCATTGCGCGCCAATTATCCGCTGTTGCTGACGGTCGACAATGTCGTGCGCGTCCAGCTCGGGTTCGATTACGTCACCAACAGCCTCGGCGTTGGACCGCAGGCGGTGCTGGGCGGCTCCGGTCAGCCGACATTCGGCCTCTACCGCGACCAGTACGAAGACATTCGCCTCGCCGGCGAATGGGCCGTGAACTTTCCTTGGAGTTGGGGCGGCAAGGCCGTCTCCACTGTGTTCTACACGCATGGGCTCGGCGGCCGCACCGGAGAGGGAATTGACGTCGAACCGCTGTCGCGCCCTGGCGCAAGCCCGGATTTCAACAAGCTGAAAGCCGAAGTTCACGTCAACCAGCCGCTGCCCGAAGCCTTCCAGCTTGCCTTGATCGGGCGGGCGCAAACCGGCTTTGGTTCGCCGCTGATGATGACAGAGCAATTGTCGCTCGACGGCGTCGACGCCGTTTCGGGTTTCGGCGCTGGCGAGCTTTACGTCGATCGCGGCGCCATGGGCCGCGCCGAGTTGCAACACCCGTTCAACGTCACCCTCGGCGGGGCCGCCGGGACGTTGACGCCTTATTTGTTCGGCGCCGGCGGCGGCGGCGTGCATGAGCAGCCCGAAGTCGGCGAGAGCCGAAACGTTCGCGCTGTTTCCTACGGCGGCGGCGTGCGCGCCAATGGCAATTTTACCGGCTGGCCGTTCGAGGAAACGCTGAATTTCGAGCTGGCGCGGATCTATTCCAACACGCCCTACGCCAACGACGGCTATAGCGCGACGTTCAGTTATGTCATGAAATATTCGGGAAATCCGTTTTCCAACGATCTTCCCGGCAGCCAGCGTCCGCCCGAACGCTCCGGCTCCATCCTCAATGGCTTCTATGTCGGTCTGAACTCGGGCTATTCGCTCGACGCCAGCCGCAAGATTTCCTCAACCGGCGTGGTCACGTCCAACGCCGCGGACATATTCTACGGTTCCAGCAACGCCGGCGCATCGGCGGCCAACGTCAGCGGCGCGGCAGCGACGTCCGGCGATTCCATCATCGGCGGCGGTCAGATCGGCTATAATTTCCGCGCCGATCGCATTCTGCTGGGGATCGAGGCCGATCTTCAGGGCGCCGGCCAGAGCCAGCAATCGTTGCTGACGCGCATGGGCGGCAGCGCCCCGATATCGTGACGACGATGATCGCCAGCGAAAAAAGCGTCGACTGGCTCGGCACGGCGCGCGCGCGCCTTGGCGTGCAGGCGTCCCCCAACCTCCAGGCCTATCTGACCGGCGGTCTCGCCTATGGCGGCGTCAGCGCCAATTCGCGCGCCGCGCAGTCCTGGGGTCCCGGGCTTACGCCGACCTCCGTACTGGCGACGACGGCGGTCGCCGACGGACATTATTCCAACACGCAACTCGGCTGGACTATCGGCGCCGGCGTCGAGTGGATGTTCGCGCCAAATATCGGTCTGAAAGCCGAATATCTCTATTACGATCTCGGCGCCGGCCATTTCAGCGCCAATCCGTTGACCACCACCGTGCTCGCCTATTCAAACGTGGTGCAGGTCAACTCGTCGGCGCGTTTTGACGGCCACATTCTGCGCCTTGGACTGAATTATTACTTCGGCGCCGACGACAATGCGCCGACAGCCGACGGACGCGTGTTCAAATCGGCGCCCGCCGAAAGGCCGTCGCACGTCGCGCCCGTCTGGAATGGCGCCTATGCGGGCCTCAACGCCGGCTACGCCTGGGGTCTGAATTCGATGGCGGCCAATTCGGCGGCGGTCGGGACGACGACGCTCGACACGACCTTGCCCGCTAACTTCGCGACTGTATCGGCGGCGGAGTCAGCGGTCCTTCGTATGCGGCGGCCAATGGTTTCCTGGGCGGCGGCCAGATCGGCTATAATTGGCAAATAGAGCGCGGATTGCTCGGGCTCGAAGCCGACCTTCAAGGCGCCGGCGCGAAAGGTCACGCCGCCTATCTGAACGGCTCCTTCGCTCAACCCGTCCCGCCCGGCGGCGTCAACGCCATCTCGCGCGTCGACAACGACACGTCGGTCGACTGGCTCGGCACGGCGCGCGCGCGCCTCGGGCTGTTCGCCACGCCGGAGCTGCTCGCCTATGCGACAGGCGGTCTGGCGTATGGCGAGACGCGATCCAGCACATTCGTCAATCAGCAGTGGAACAGCGGCGGCGCGCTCGGGCAACAGATCCAATCCTCCGGCTCGTCGGGCAACACGTCCAAGACCATGCTCGGCTGGACCTTGGGCGGCGGCGTCGAATGGATGTTCTCGCGCAATCTGAGCCTCAAGGCCGAATATCTGTTCTATGATCTCGGCAGCGTCAATTACGGGGCCGGCACGCTGACCACCAGCATCGCTACAGTACCCGACTCGGTGATTGCGAATACGCGCGTGCATTACGACGGCCAGATCGCCCGCCTCGGCCTCAACTACCATTTCGACGGCCCGGGCGCGCAATAAAGTCTGTCGGCAAAAAAAATCAAACGGGCTTTTTTTGCCGTTCAGACTCTAATCGCGACGCAGGACGGCGACATAGAAGCCGTCCGTTCCTGTTGTCGCGGGCGTCAGCCTCAATCCAGGCCCCAGCGTCGAAGCGAATTCGCCGAGCAATTCCAGCCCGGCCCTTTTGGCGCTCTCTTGCGCCGGCTCGGCGCGATAATCGGGATTGGCCGCCAGAAAGGCCTCGACCCGCGCTTCGTTCTCCGCCCGTAAAAGCGAACAGGTGACATATACAAGTCGTCCGCCGCGCTTCACGTAGTTCTTCGCCCGATCAAGAACTTCATCCTGACTTTTGATGCGTTGCTGCAAGGCGCCGGGGCGCATGCGCCACTTGGCGTCGGGATTGCGTCGCCAAGTTCCGACCCCGGTGCAGGGCGCGTCGATCAGAACAAGATCGCATTGACCGGCGAGATCGGCGACGGGATCGACATTCGGCCCTCGCGGCGCCCGAACCTGCACGTTGCGCGCGCCCGCCCGCTCCAGCCGGGCGAAAATCGGCGTCAGCCGGCGCCCGTCGGAATCGGTGGCGTAAATCTGGCCGCGATTGCCCATCGCCGCCGCCAGCGCCAAAGTCTTGCCCCCGCCACCGGCGCAAAGATCGAGAACCTGTTCGCCCTCGCGCGCGCGCGTCAACGCCGCGGCGACCTGCGAGGCCTCGTCCTGAACCTCGACAAGTCCCTGCGCATAGGCGGGTTCGGCCTGCAACGCCGGTCCGCGCCCGCCCGCCTCCGGGTCGATGCGCAGGCCCTGCGGGGCGTATGGGGTTACGACCGGGTGAAGATGAGCCAATTCGTTCAAGGCGCGCGCGCGATCGCCTTTCAACAGATTGACGCGCAGATCGAGCGGCGCGCGTTTCGCCAGGGCCTGCGCCTCCGCCACGACGCGCGTGGAAAACGCTTCGGCGAAGGCTTCGGACAGCCATTCGGGGAAATCGCCGCGCACGGGATCGGGCGCGCCGTCGAGACTGGCCGTGTCAAGGCGCCGGCGCTCCTCCTCGCTCAACGGCGCGGGAGCGTGGCGCTCGCCGTTGAAAAGCCGCGCGATCTCTTCGCTCGACAGGCCGCGGGCCAGTTTCAGCGCGCCTATCGCGCGCGCGCGCGGCGTTTCCTCACCCATGATCCAGCCGGCGCTGGCGCGCCGCCGCAAAATATCGAAAACCAGCGACGCGATGGCGGCGCGGTCCTTCGATCCGGCGAAGCGATGGGCCAGCCCCCAATCCTTCAGCGCGTCGGCGGCGGGACGGCGACGCGTCTCCACGTCCTCAAGCACTTCGATGGCGGCGGCGACGCGGGCGGCGGGAAGCATGGGAAAACCGTTTTCTGGTGACAGGCGAACTGACGCCGCTAAAGTGTGACGGTCGTTTCATAGACGCCGACGCGTTGCAACCTGTGTTGGGGGGAAAACCAAATGAAAATGCTAAAACCGATTGTCGGGTTTATCGTTTTGCTCGGTCTGGCCGCCTGCGCCGCGCCGCCGCCGCCCGATCTGACGCCGCCGCCGCGCGCCAAGGCCGACCCCAAGAGCAATCTGGAATCTGGCCGAGAAACACGCTGAGTTCCTGAATTCTTTTATGAACGTTTGCGAACGCGGCAGAAATGGGCCGCGTCCTTTTTTCATTTCCGGTCCATTGGACAAGACATTTAGAGAATCGCTCAGTCAACTCGCCGCCATCAACGCCAGCATCTTCATGATGGTCGGCAAGCCGATCGCCTGACCGGTCAGCGGCGCGGAGCTGTTTCAATCTGGCGCAGAAACGTCAACAAACGGCGAGCGGAGTCGACGCGCCGCGCCCGTCAGCTATGCGCTCGACGGCGAAAACCCCAGCGAGTGCCGCGGGAACAAAGGCCGAATACCGCCAACTCAGCAATTCGTGCCGGTTGCGTTCCGTATAAGGACCGGAGGTAAACGCCGATGACGCGTCGGCGGGACCGCCGCTTAACCTTGCGTCAATTTTTCGTCGAGCAATACACTAGCCGGCAACGAAAATACGCACGGCGAACAACAGCCACATCGTCGCTAAAATCGTCGTGCTGGCAAGAAAAAGGCCGAAACGCCGCCGCAGATCGTTGCCGCCGGTATGCACCAGGGCATGCGCCGCGCGCAGGGCGACGAACAAGGCGTCCGCCTGATTGTCGATGATCGCCAGAACCACCACAAGGTAAAACACCACAGGCGTTTCGAGCTGGTTCTGGTACGCGCGCCCGACCTGTTGCGCCTTGGCCGGCCAGGCGTTCTGGCCCAGCACGATATCCTTGACCCTGACGCGTCCGCTCGAAACGGCGGCGACGCGCAATTGGGCGGTCCAGATCAACAGGCCAAAGGTCAGGAACGCCTGAACGAATACGGGCAAGAGAATGGCGGGCTGCGACATGGGAGCTCCAGACTTGCGAACGGATCGCCATCATCCGCCCGCGCGCGGCGGCGCGACAACCGCGAATTGTCGGACAAAGTCAGCGCCGCGGCGCGACGTCTCAACTTTTCAGGACGGCGCAGGCGCCGCCTCGCCGCATGATTTTGGCGCATAAGGCGTCGGCGCCGGCGCGCGAATAGGCGGGCGCGCGCACACGATAAAACGGCGCAAACCCGCGGCTGCGCAGGCGTCCGCCCAACACCATCGGTTCGACGTCGCCAAGAATGGCGGCGAATTCACGCCGCGCCCGCGCGTAGGCCGCAAGCGCCGCGCGTTTGTTGAAACTGCCGGCGATCTGCACGCCCCAGGGCGCCGTCAGCGTCGAGCCGGCGAAAAGACGCGGCTCATCGCGACGCATCAGCGCCGCGGATTGATGACAATCGAACGCGGGGAACGCCGAAGCCTCGTCGATATCGCCCTTCTTGCCTTTCCATTCTTCCACCGTGCGTTTGGTGACGATGACGACATAGTCCCGCGTCTCCAAGGGCAGACCGCCCTGCCCGGACAGCCAATTGTCGACGCGCTGCGGCCCGGCGTTATAGGCGGCGGCGGCAAGGCCCAGATTGCCGAAGCGCGTCTTCAACTCGGCCAGCAGTTCCGCCGCTTTCGGGATCGCCTGCTCGGGATCGAAGGGATCGGCCAGTCCGCGCTCCTGCGCCGTGCCGGGCATGAACTGCGCGACGCCTTGCGCCCCGGCGGCGCTCGTGACATGCGACCGGAACGAGCTTTCCCGCCATATCAGCCGGGTCAGAAAGGAGACGGGAAGAACATGTCTTTTCGCTGCATTTTCGATCATTCGGCAAACCGCGTTCTCCGACGATTCTTCCGCCCAGGCGGACGTCCGCGCCAAAACGAAAACGGCAAGAACGAGCACGCCGACACGCAATGGCGTCACAGGAAAGGTGAACAGCATCAAATTTTTCGCCCTTCGCCACAGGCGCAAAATATAGCCGCGTTGCGGGCGCGGGGGAATGGCGGCTCCCTAGGACGCGGCGCCCGGTTCGCTTGGCTTGCGCAAGACGCGCCAAAGCCCTAAAACCCCGGGCCAACGGGGAAGCCATGTCCAAATTCCAGCCCAAATCCGAATTCCTGCGCACGTTGATCTCGCGCGGCTTTTTGCATCAATGCTCCGATCTCGAAGCGCTCGACCAAAAAGCCGCGGCTGGCGAGGTCATCGCCTATATTGGCTTTGACTGCACCGCGCCTTCGCTGCATGTCGGATCGCTGTTGCCAATCATGATGCTGCACTGGCTGCAACAATCGGACGGCAAGCCGATCGCCTTGATGGGCGGCGGCACGACGCGCGTTGGCGATCCGTCCGGCAAGGACGAGAGCCGCAAACTGTTGTCGATCGAACAGATCGAATCCAACAAGATTTCGATCCAACGGATTTTTGAAAAGTTCCTGACCTTCGGCGCGGCGAAAACCGACGCCGTCATGTGCGACAACGCCGAATGGCTGACGCGGCTCAACTACATTGATTTCTTGCGCGACGTCGGACGACACTTCTCGGTCAATCGCATGATGGCGATGGATTCGGTGAAGTTGCGTCTTGAGCGCGACCAGGAGCTGTCGTTCATCGAATTCAATTATATGTGCCTGCAGGCCTATGATTTCGTCGAATTGAACAAGCGCTACGGCTGCACGTTGCAGATGGGCGGCTCCGATCAATGGGGCAATATCGTCACCGGCATGGACCTTGGCCGCCGCATGGGCGCGCCGCAGCTTTACGGCCTTACCTCGCCGCTGTTGACCACCGCCTCCGGCGCGAAAATGGGCAAGACCGCCGCCGGCGCGGTCTGGCTCAACGCCGATATGCTGCCGGTCTACGATTATTGGCAATATTGGCGCAACGCCGAAGACGCTGACGTCGGTCGCTTCCTGAAACTGTTCACGACGCTGCCGCTTGACGAAATCGCCAAGCTCGCGGCCTTGCAGGGCGCGGAAATCAACGAAGCGAAAAAGACGCTGGCCAATGAGGCGACGGCGCTGCTGCACGGACGCGACGCGGCGCAGGCCGCCGCCGAGACCGCGCGGAAAACCTTCGAGGAAGGCTCGTTGGCGCAAAGCCTGCCGACCATTGTCGTCGCCGAAGCTGAAATCGCCGCGGGCCTCGGCGTCCTGGCCGCTTTCGTCAAGGCCGGTCTCGTCGCCTCGACCGGCGAAGCGCGCCGCCAGATCAAGGGCGGCGGATTGAAGATCAACGACGCGGCGGTCGTCGACGAACGCGCTATCCTGCAAGCGACCGATTTCGCCAAAGACGGCGTCGCCAAATTGTCGCTCGGCAAGAAAAAACACGTCCTGCTCAAGCCCGAATGAACGGTGGCGATGACACGTGGAATTGTGTTGAGCGACGACCATTTCGGCGCGACCGGCGCCTTACGGCGAGCCCAGCGGCGCCGCGCCGAAAATCTTGCGCAAAAAGCCGGGCGTGATCGCCGACAGCGGATTGATGTTGGTTTTCGGCGCTGAAATCGATCCCGTCACACGGAAATTGACGCCAATCAGCCCCTCTTCGTCGCCGCCCATCAACAGGCCGACGACCGGCAACCTGCCGAAAAGATTGTTGACCGTATAGGCCGGCACGAATGTGCCCGCCAGATCGAGCGCGTCATTGGGGAAATCGATCCACCCTTCCACCGTCGCGCCGATATTCGGGCTCGACAGCGCGCAATTGCGAATAACGATACGGCTTCTGACCTTGTCGAGATCGGCGTGCAGCCGCGAAAATGCGACGACGGAAGGATCGATCCCATTGAGCGCGCCATAACGTCGATCCGCGGCCGAGGCGCTGGCGAATGCGCGCATGGCCGGCTCGCCGCGCAAGGTGAAGTCCCTGATGTCGAAGGTTCCGTAGGCCCGGTTGTCGGCAAGCCGCATCGCGGAATTGAGTTGGCCGCCTTCCATATGCGTGTAGAAATCGAGAAAGGCCAGCAGCGTGCCGGCGTCCTTGCTCGACAACGTGAAAACCGGCGGCCCGTCGTCGGGATGCGAAAGCGCGCCTTTCACCTGATCGGCGCCGAAACGACCGCCGACGACCAGCGTTCGGAGCTGACCGGCATGGCGCGCCAGACGCAATTCGCCATCGGAAAGCACCTGTTTGTTGTTGCCGGAAATCAGCGACGCCTTGAGATCGAGATCGAAATCGTCTTTCGAAGCGTTCTTGTTTTCGTCCGACGCTGATAACGCCTTGAGGAAGGGCCGCGCGTCAAGCGCCGCGCCACGCACGACAAGATGTAGGCCATCGGCCGACTTCATCGCATCGACGCGGATGTCGTCGCCCGGCGAGATTTTGACCTGACTGAGTTTGGCCGAAACGAACGAGCCGTCGGCGCCGAGCTGCGCTACTCCGCGCGCCTGCGGGCCAGCGCCGTCAAAGACGATCTGTTCGAGGCTCGCGCCGTTATCCTCGTCGCGATAGAGGAAGCTGGCTTTACTGGGGCGGCCGGCCGGTTTGAAAAGCCCCGGTATTGGCTGATCGAAAACAGCGCGGGTGAAATCAAGCGCGACATTGGCTTTGGCGTGCGCCTCGCCGAAGGTCGTCGCCAGATGCACGCCGACCGGCCCGCTCAACGCCGCCCCCAAGGTCACGCCCGCCTTAGCGCGCGCGGCGTCATCAAGGACGAAGCCTATAGAGCCGACGCCCGGCTCTACGCCGATACGCTTGAGTTCGATAGTGGCCGGCGCGCCAAAAATATGTCCCGTTCCGGACGCGCGGATTTCGCCGTGATCGACAAAGACATCCAAGGCGCCTTGATCCAGTTTTTCCTTGCCGACCAATTTTTCCGCCGAAAAGTTCTCAACGCGCGCCACGACGCTGAGAACGCCTTCTTTTGGATTGGCGCCCTGCCCGATCTTCGTGTCATAGCCGAAATGGCCGTCGATCTGCCCTTTGACGGTTTCCGGCGCCAAGGGCAACGCGGCGTAGCCGGCGAAAGCCGGCTTTGCCAGCAATTCGGCCAGGGTGTCGACGCCGCCCTTGACGTCGGCGGCGATTTTCAGCGGCGTCGGAATTTGGGCGGCGTTGGGGACGACGACCGAACCGTTGGCGAGATCGAGGCGATGGCCGGCTCCCAGATCGACATAAGCCGAACTGGCGTTGAAAACCGACGTGCGGCCCGTCGTGCGGCCGCGGCCATTGACGCCCGACAATGGCGGCGCGCCGGAAAGATAAGTCAACGCGCCGTCGCTGACGACATATTCAGCGGCGACCGACGCGTCCGGCGGGGGATGCTGTGCGCGCATCATGCGCAAGTCGAGTTCGTTGAAATCGATGGCCAGCGTCCCCGATTGCAAGGTTCCCCCGAGCACATGGGCGGCAAGCCAGGCGCGCACCGGAGCGGCGCCGAAGCTGGGCCAGAACGCCAGAACGGAACGCATCGCGCACCGGCTTGCCGAAGCGCCCAGGCGCAGATGCGGCCCTTCGTTCCAATCAAACGACCCGGAAGCGGCGGCGCCAAGTTCGGGGCCTGTCGCCGCCATGTGCTGGAATTCAATGCGTCTGGCGTCCGGATCGAAGAGTAGATCGGCGATGAGTTTATCGATCTGTGTCGGTTTTTCGCTGTTGCGCTCGGGACCGATAAATCCCGGTTCGGCCAGCGCCAGCGTTATCGACCATGGCGCGCCCGGCGCTTGTGGAGGCTTCACGGAGCCGTTGAAAAACAGCCGCGTCTGACCGGAAAAATAATCGATCTGGTCGACGGCGATTGTCCGGGCGTTCGGGTCCCAATGCGCCGAGCCGACAAATTCGTCGACAAACACCGGTTCGAAGTCCGGATCGTCAAAACGATAAAACCCCGCGCCAAAAGCAAAACGCGCATTGGCGCTCACGAGCGATCCGTCGACGCCGAACGAGGCGTCGAACTTGGCCGATAAGGGCATGTCGGAATCGACGCCGCCAGCGCGCGCGCCGATGATCAGACGAATCTCGTCGATCGAGAAGCCAGTCGCCTCGACGTCGATCTGATGCGCCTCAAGGCGCGGCCCGCGCGTCAGCCCCTTGACGCGCCAACGTCCGCTTGAGCCCGTGGCGGCGACGTCGATCGTGGCGGCGCCGCGGCGGCGATCGAGCGAAAATTGTAGGTCGTTGAATGTTCGGCTTTGATCAGCCAACTCGTCGATGAAAATCAGTCGGCCTCGCTCGATGCCGAGATGGTCAAGCTTGGCGATCGGGCTGTCCGCGCTGGCGGCGAGATCGAAGATCGCATCGATCGCCGCGCCCGCCTGTTTCAAGACTTCGGCCCGCCGTACGGCGGGCAAAGGCGCCGGCGCGCCAGGCGGCTGGCCGGTCTTTTGCGAAGCCGACACGGCGGCGCCGTTTTGCGCGGCGTCGTTTTCATCGGCTGAAACGGAGACCGCGCCATTGGGCAGCACCCGCATGCTGACTGTCAGGTCGTAGACGTCGATGCGATTGGGCTTGATCATGCCGAACAACAGCGAAAGCGGATGAAGATAAATTTCCGCGCGCGGCGCCGCGACGATCTTGTGGCCAGAGTCCGTCGCGATAGCGAAGCCGTCCATGGCGAACGCCAGACCATAGGCTTGCCGTACGACCGACATCGCCCCGATCTGCACGCTGTAACCGGGTCCGAGCCGTTGCTCCAACGCCGCGACGACGCGCGGAGCGAAGGCGCCGGCGTCGATCGGTCCGCGCGAAAGACGTGCCACCAGAACGCCGAATCCGACGATGACGACTAATATGACGACGGAAGCCAGCCACCCGAACAAGCGCCAGCCATAGCGCTCGCCCCACACGCCAACGCGCCTTGTGGCGTCTCCTTCGGGCGCTAGGGTTGGCGACGGTGGCGAAATTTGCTCCAATGGCGGAGCCTCGGCCGCGTCTTTGCGCCTATTTTGCTGCGTATCTTGTTGGCCGACCAAAAGGAGCAGAGCCTTTATAATTGAATGGACGCAGGGTGAGCGAATTGCCCGCAACTATAAGCGCGAGACAGTGAGCGCGCGAACCTCGCCGCGAACATAGCCGTGCATTTTCGTCGAAAGGAAGGCCATGCCAAATCTCGAACCCGGCGCCTTGGCGCCAAGCTTCGCCCTGCCGCGCGACGGCCAGGGCTCCGTCTCGCTTTCGGATTATAAAGGACGCAAACTGGTTCTCTATTTCTATCCGAAGGACGACACCTCCGGCTGCACGGCCGAGGCGATCGCTTTCAACGGGCTACGCGGCGAATTCGACAAGGCCGGCGCGGCCATTCTCGGCGTCTCCCCAGATCCGACGAAACGACACGACAAGTTCAAGGCCAAGTATGAATTGGACTTTCCGCTCGCCTCGGACGAGCAAAAAACCATGCTCGAGGCTTATGGCGTGTGGGTCGAAAAGAGCATGTACGGCCGCAAATATATGGGCGTTGAGCGCTCGACCTTCCTGATTGGGGCTGACGGCCGGATCGCCAGGGTCTGGCGCAAGGTGAAAGTGCCCGGCCACGCGCAGGAAGTGCTGGAAGCCGCCAAAACGCTGTGAGCGGCCGGCGTCGGCAAGGCCGGATCGGAGCCGGCGAAGGGCGTCGCCGATGGCGCGCGTTGGCGAAGCCTTAACCATAATTGATTAAAAGGGGACGTTCTGAAGGAACACGACAATTTCGGGATTTTATCCCGATGTCCGCCGGGAACGCCCTTATGAAGCGTAGCCAGTTTCCGCAACCGCGCGTTTCGGACAGCCATTTTTTCATCGCCATCGCGCGCGGCGGACGCAAACGCGAATACGCGCTGCGCCCAGGACTCACCTATTTTCTGCTGGGTGTCCTGCCACTGCTCGGCCTTTGCTACCTCGGCGTCACCTTCTACCTTGTCTTCCGCGACGACATGCTGGCGTCGCTGATGCGCCGTCAGGCGCAGATGCAATTCGCCTACGAAGACCGCATCGCGGCGCTGCGGACGCAGGTCGACCGCGTTTCGTCGCGGCAATTGCTCGATCAGAACTCCTTCGAAGGCAAATTCGCCGAGCTTCTGGTCCGTCAATCGAAACTTGAGACCCGCTCGGCCCTGGTCGCCTCGCTGGCGCAAAGCGCCAGCCTGGCTGGCGAGAGCGTCGGCGCGATTTCCCGCGCCGCTCCGGCCAAGGCGCGTGCGCCGATCCCGGCGTCGGCGAATTTTGCTCCGCTCGAAGAGCAAAGCCGGCCCGCGCCCGCGCTCAATCCGACCGCCGCGAAGCCGCTCGCCAAACCGCAGCCGGAAGGCTTCGATTTGCGCCGCGGCGGCGAATTCGAAGGCGGCGGCGCCGAACCAACCGACGTTTCGCAAGGGGCGCCGTCCGGCCGCAACGCCGATTTCGACGTGGCGCGCGCGGGGGCATCTATGGCCCGCGATCCCGACACGCCGCCCGACACGCGCCTCAATCTTGTCGCCAGCGCCTTTTCGCGCATCGAACGCGATCAATTGCGCGCCTTGAACGCCCTGCAGACCCCGACGCTCGCCGCCGCCGAACGCCTGCGCTCGGCTTTCCTGGAAGCCGGCCTGCCGATCGACAAGATGCTCAAGCGCACACAAGGGCGGGGCGAGGCCGTCGGCGGACCGTTCATAGCCGCCAGGCTCGACGCGCAATCGGGCCCTTTCGAGCAGGAGCTGGCTGTCGTGCAAAACGCGGCGTTCACCGTCGAAACCTTGAAACGCGCCCTGCCCTTCGCCCCCTTGCGCAAGCCGCTGACCGGCCCGCTTGAGATAACCTCAACCTTCGGCGTGCGCCTCGATCCTTTTTTTGGACGCCCGGCGATGCATTCCGGCCTGGATTTTCGCGGCGATTATGGCGAACCGATTTACGCTGTCGCAGCCGGACGCGTCGCCGTCGCGGGAACTGAAGGCGGCTACGGCAATATGGTCGAAATCGATCATGGCGCGGGCCTTTCGACGCGTTACGGTCACATGTCGCAAATCGACGTCGTCGAAGGCCAGACGATCGCCGTCGGCCAGATCATCGGCCGTATCGGTTCGACCGGACGCTCGACCGGCAATCATCTTCACTATGAGGTGCGCGTCGACGGCGAGGCCGTCGATCCCAGCCGCTTTCTCAAGGCCGGCCGCCTGCTGCAGGCGAAGGAATAGCGCCCTTTCGCACCGGAAACGCCGGATAACGGAGCGAACATCGCCTCGCGCTAAACGCGGCGCATAATAACTGCGGTTCCTCCGCGGTTAATACGGCGCCGATCGTTTGCGTCCCTTCTCCCGTTAACGGGCAGAGGAAGCGGGACAGCGCTCTCCCGGTGAACGCGGAGTGGAGCCGCGCGACGATTCCGCTATCGCAACTTGGCGGAATAGTGGGACGCGTTTAAATGTCCGGCGCTGGCCTTGCGCGCGAACGTGATCAGATGCTTGCCCAGCACCGAGGCGCCGATGATCTCCTCGATCCTGCCCTGCTTGAAACGCGGCCAGGCGAAAGACCAGAACGTCCGCCGATAGTCGGCGACGACGCCTAGAGCATTTCCCGGCTAACCTGAACCATAGCCATCATGTCTGAAATAGTTTGAGCATTCCGGCGGGCTGAACTCGTCGAGGATGACGCCGATGCGGTCCCACAGTTGATCGACGGTTCTTTCTTTGGCCATGCGCAGCAGGGCCTTGAGCTTGGCGAACATCATCTCGATGGGATTGAGATCGGGCGAATAGGGCGGCAGATACAGCAATCCTGCGCCGGTTTTTTCGATGATCGCTCGCACGCCGGCAACCTTGTGGGCCGGCAAGTTGTCCATGATGACGACGTCGCCTTGGAGCAGGGTTGGCGCGAGGTGCTGCTCCAGCCACGCCTGGAAGATCTCGCCGTTCATCGGCCGATCGACGACCAGGGGCGCGATGATCGCGTTATTGCGCAGTCCGGCGACGAACGTCGTTGTTTTCCAATGGCCATGCGGCGCGTAATCGACCAGGCGCTTGCCCTTTTGGCAGCGCCCGCGCGTTCGCGTCATCTGCGTGTTTGTGCCGGTTTCATCAATGAAAACAAGTCGGCCTGGATCAAGCGTCGGCTGCGCCCTTTTCCATTCTTCGCGCGCCTTCGCCACGTCTTCGCGATGCTGCTCGCTGGCGTGCAGCGTTTTTTTTATAGCTGAGTTTGTGGCGTTGAAAGAACCGCGCAATCGAGCTGTCCGTGGTTTTGAACTGAAGCTCATCCAGAAGACGGGCCTCGATCTCGGCCAGCGTCAAGTCGCTCTCGCGCGCAACCAGAGCCAAAAGCCAATCCGCATGCGCGTCCAGCGGCGATGGTCTCGCTTTCTTGCCAGGTTTTTCTGCAAAGCTGCCCGTCTCTTGAAAGCGCCTGAACCATTTTATCGCCGACGATTCAGAGACCAACAATTGCCGCCCCGCAGCTCGCCGCGACACGCCGCCTTCGACCAACGCAATCACACGCTTACGCAGATCGAAGGAATGGCCTCGCGACATCTTGCGCCCCCAAATCAGAGAGAAGCGCAGAATCGCTCATTCTTGAGCTTAAGGGAATCCCGCCGCAGCAAAAATGCGAGTCAAATCAACCGGGGAATGCTCTAGCTTCCAGCAGATTTTGCCCAGCATGCTGAGACCGCGCCAAACGTTCTTCAAGGTCAATTGATCCGGCCGGTGCGGGCGCGGACGACGGTTCGGATAGGTTGCGCGCGCCTGATAATCATAGCGCGCGAACAGCCGAGCGGGCTCGTAGGCGTGGTTGAGACAGGCCTGCCAGTCGTCCAGCGTGCGCTGGTAGGAGCCGGCGAACACCACGTTGGATTCCAGCGTCTCGTCGTCGCTGATCCGATTCTCGCGCGTCAGCCGGTCCCAAAGCGGCGAACGCGGCAAGGCCTGCAAGAGATTGAGCGTCAACATCGGGATCTGCGACTGCTCGATGAAATTGATAATGTTTCCCGGCGTTTGCGGGCCGTCGGTGTCCAGTCCGAGAATAATGCCCGCCACCACCTCCATGCCGTAGCCGTTCAGACGGCGCACCGCGTCCAAGATCGGCACGACCATGTTTTGCTGTTTCGACATCGAGCGAAGCGCCTCCGGCTCCGGCGTTTCGATTCCACAAAAAACGTTATGAAATCCCGCGGCGCGCATCTGGCTCATCAGATCGTCATATTTGGCGAGGTTGAGCGTCGCCTCGCAGGCGAAGGAGACGGGAAAGCCGTTGCGCTCCTGCCAGGCGATCAAATGCGGCAGCAGCGCTTTCGCGGCGCGGCGGTTGGCGATGAAATTGTCATCGACGAAATAGACCGAAGTCGTCAGACCGCAGGCGAGCAGTTTGTCGAGTTCGGCGATGATATGACGCGGCGATTTGAGACGCGGCACCCGCCCGTAGAGTCCGGGAATGTCGCAGAACTCGCAGGTATAGGGACAGCCGCTGGAAAATTGCAGCGAGGCTATGAAGTAATGCTCGAAGCTGACCAGTTCATAAGCCGGAATCGGAAAATCCTCGAGCGGCGTGCGCTCTTTCGTTTCGAACCGCATCTGTCTGGCCGGTCGCGAACAATCGCGCGCCAATACGTCGAACAGGGCGCGCGTCGCGTCGCCCATTTCGCCGATGTGAAGATAGTCGAACTCGGGATAAAGTTCAGGACTGGCTGAAACCGAAGGTCCGCCGATCACCGTCGGTTTACCCGCGCTTTGCGCGCGTATGCGAATATCTTCGATATGGCGGCGCTGAATATGCATACCGCTGACGAACACGACGTCGGCCCACTCGAAATCGCTTCTGTCGGCGCGCCGGACGTTTTCATCGACAAACCGCACCGACCATCCCTTCGGCGCCGCAGCAGCAATTACCAGCAGGCCTTGCGGCGGCATGAACGCGCGCAGGCCCCCGGTCACGTCATAGGCGTAGTCGAATGAGCCGAGCGAGGGCTCATAATGCGGAAACACACAAAGAATGCGCCGCGCCTTTGCGGCCGTGATCGCCTCGTTCGGGTCGACGAGACCGCTTTCGGTCGAAAAATCCGCGTCGAGCATTGTCAATGACCGCTTCCGCGCTAACCGTGCAAATCACGATGGCCGAAGGCGAGGACCCTGACAAGTAAGGTGAATCCACAGGTCGGGATGAAAAAAAGCGCCGCGGCGAAGAACAGGCGCTGCGGTTCGCCGCCGCCTTGGCTTGTTCTTTGCGAAACGCCAACATGGAGGCGCAACCATGTCGATGTCGTTTCACTTTGATGCAGGTTTTTCCCTAAGTGGAATTTTTTCAAAGAAAAGCACGACGACTGCCGCGACAATTCTTCCCGCGCCCATTTCCAGCGAAATAGCCAAAACCCGGCGGCCCGGCATTTATTTCAGCCTCAATCTTCTGCGCGTGGTGGCGACCTACGGCGTATTGATCAAACATTTCATGGCGCATCTGCATGGACCGCTCGGCCTGTCGCTGGAGCGGATCAACCGGATCCACTTCGTCGATCTGTTCTTCGTCCTCTCCGGCCTGTTGCTGATGCAGATCTATGGCCCCAAGATGCGGAATTTCGGCGGCTATTTCCGTTTCCTGCAACAAAGGCTGGCGCGGCTTTATCCGTTGCACGCCGCCACCGCCATCGGTCTCGTCGCCATCGGCCTCGTTCTGGCCGTCGCCGGCGTGCATGTGCGCATGCCCCAGACGTTCGACCTGGGCCAACTGCCGCAGCATCTCTTGATGATACAATCGTGGAACACGATCGCCGATCCGGGCCTGAACGGACCATCCTGGTCGATGTCGGCCGAGTTCCTGCTGGCGCTGATTTTCCCGGCGCTGGTGCTGATCGTCGAGCGAGGCGGCGCGCTTCTCGCCCTGTGCCTCGCCGTGGCGTCGGCCGCAGCCTTCCAATGGTTCCGGCAGACGCACGGACTCGCGCCGTGGTGGGACGCGACCTATGACTTCGGCGCCATTCGCGCCCTGCCCCTGTTTATGTCCGGCATGGTCGTCTCGCGGCTGTTGCGCGACAATCCGGGCTGGAGCCTGCCCTGGACGCCGACGCTCATTTTGGCGGGAGGGTTGGCGATTGGCGTCATTCTTGAAGCCAACCACGAGTTGACCTTGGTCGCGCTGCCGCTACTGTTGCTGGCGCTCATCCTTTCGGAGCGCCGCTACAGCCCGTCATTCCTCGCCCATCGCTCGATCGCGATTCTTTCGGATCTGACCTTCAGCCTTTGCTTGATTCACACGTTCTCCGGCAATCTGCTGATCGTCGCGGTCCGCAACCTCGGCATGGTCTCGACGCCGGCGATCGTCGCCATGATGGCCGCTTTCACGGTCATGACGACGTGGTGCGCCTGGCTGGTCCATCGATATTTCGAAGGCCCGACGCGTAAACTCCTGAGCCGAGAGTTCCGGTTGCCGAGCGTTCCGGCGATGAACGCCCTCGCCGTTCCGTTCAGACGCGCAATTCTGACGCTGGCCGTTCCGGCGGCGACCTTGAGCGAGATCGTCGCGACGATCGGCAAGCGCCTGTTTTAAGCCGCCTGCGGACCGGCGAATGCGCGAGCGACTTTTGGGTCCGATGCTCCGCTTCACGCATCGGCTTGACCCCAAAAGCGCGAGCGACTTTTGGGTCCGATGCTCCGCTTCACGCATCGGCTTGACCCCAAAAGCGCGAGCGACTTTTGGGTCCGATGCTCCGCTTCACGCATCGGCTTGACCCCAAAAGCGCGAGCGACTTTTGGGTCCGATGCTATTCCACGTCCTCGACCTCGGCTGGACCGCCGCCGTAAACGCGTTGCGCGAGCGAGGCCTGCATGAAGGCGTCAAGATCGCCGTCCAGCACGTCGTCCGGCGTGCCGGAGACGACGCCGGTGCGCAAATCCTTCACCATCTGGTAGGGCTGCAGCACATAGGAGCGGATCTGCCGGCCCCAGCCGATTTCCGTCTTGGAGGCGGCCACCTTGCTGGCTTCCTCCTCGCGTCGCTCCAGCTCCTTTTCGTAGAGCCTCGCGCGCAGCATGTTCCAAGCGGTGGCGCGGTTCTTGTGCTGCGAGCGCTCCATCTGGCAGGCGACGACGATTCCCGAAGGCATATGGGTGATGCGCACCGCCGAATCGGTGGTGTTGATGTGCTGGCCGCCCGCCCCCTGCGAGCGATAGGTGTCGATGCGGCAATCGCTTTCGTTGATCTGAATGTCGATCTTGTCGTCGATCACCGGATAGACCCAGGCCGAAGCAAAGCTGGTGTGGCGCCGCGCGTTGGAATTGAAAGGCGAAATGCGCACGAGACGATGCACGCCCGATTCCGTCTTCGCCCAGCCATGCGCGTTGTGGCCCTTGACCAACAGGGTGGCCGATTTGATGCCCGCCTCGTCGCCCGCCGTTTCTTCGATCAATTCAGCCTTGAATTTGTGCCGCTCAGCCCAGCGCGTGTACATGCGCAGCAACATGCGCGCCCAATCGCAGCTTTCGGTGCCGCCGGCGCCGGAATGAATTTCGATATAGGTGTCGTTGGCGTCGGCTTCGCCGGAAAAAAGCGCTTCTATCTGGCGGCGGTCGGCCTCCGCCTTGACGGCTTTGAGTTGGTCGATCCCTTCCTGCTCGGCGGCGGCGTCGCCCTCGGCTTCGCCCAGTTCGATGAGCGTGATCGCGTCTTCCAAGTCGTGATCGAACTTGGCGAGCGAACCTAAACGTTCTTCAAGGTCGGTGCGCTCGCGCATGAGTTTTTGCGCCTGATCGGGATCGTCCCAGAGCTGGGGATCCTCGACTTTGGCGTTGAGTTCGGCGAGGCGGCGCGTCGAATTTTCGACGTCAAAGATGCCTCCTCAGCAGTCCCACCGACTGCTTGATCTGTTCGACGAGCGAAAAAGCCTCGGCGCGCATGAATGAACCTGTGTTGGAGCGCCGCGCCATCGTTGGCGAGCGAAAATGGATTAGAGGCGCAGAGATAGTCGGCGCGCGCGCCGGTGTAAACCCGGGAATGCGATTGAGGATCGGCGGACGCTGAGCGCGGAACCTCCGCGAGAGCTGGCCTAATACAATCCGCCCGTCCCCGAGCCGATCGCTTTGTCCGACGCCGCGTCGCCCGACGGTGCGCCGGCCAACCCTTCGCCGCCATAAGAATTGGGCGGCGCCGTGCCCGGCTTGAACGCTTCCAGAATTGTTCCGGCCCCCGAAGCGCGCATGCCCGTCTTGGGATCGACCGAAATCAGCTTGATGCCCGGCGGAACGCGGAAAGGAATGTCCGGTTTGTCGACCAGCGCCAATTTCATGAAATCGCGGAAAATTGGCGCGGCGTAGACGCCCGCGGTCGCCGAATCGCCGAGCGAGCGCGGGCGGTCATAGCCCATGAACACGCCCACCGTCAGATCTGGCGAAAAGCCGACAAACCAGACGTCTTTTGAATCGTTGGTGGTGCCGGTCTTGCCGGCCAGATGCCTGCCGACTTCCTTGACCGCCTGCCCGGTGCCGCGCTGGACGACGCCCTCCATGATCGATGTGATCTGGTAGGCGGTCAGAGGATCAAGCACCTGCTCGCGCTTGTCGACAAGCTTGGGTTCGCTGGCGGCGTCGAATTTCGGCGCGTCGCAACCCAGACATTCGCGTTCGTCATGCCGGTAGATGGTGTGGCCCCAGCGATCCTGAATGCGGTCGATCAGCGTCGGCTTGATACGCTTGCCGCCATTGGCGAGCATCGAATAGGCCGTGACCATACGCATGACCGTAGTCTCGCCCGCTCCCAGCGACATCGACAGCACGGGCAGCAAATTATCGTATATCCCGAACCGGCGCGCATATTCGGCGATAAGCGGCATGCCGACGTCCTTGGCCAAACGCACCGTCATCAGGTTCTTGGAGTGCTCGACGCCGTAGCGCAGTGTGTGCGGGCCGTAATTTTCACTGCCGCCGTAGTTTTCCGGCTTCCAGACATCGCCGTTGGCTTGTTCGACCTCGATTGGCGCGTCCATGATGATCGACGACGGCGTGTAGCCATTGTCGAGCGCGGTCGCATAAACGAAGGGTTTGAAGGACGAGCCAGGTTGGCGCAACGCCTGCGTCGCGCGGTTGAACACCGACTGATCGAAGGAGAACCCGCCGACCATCGCGCCCACGCGGCCGGTGTGAGGATCCATGGCGACCAGCGCGCCGGAAATTTCTGGAATCTGGCGCAGGCGATATTGCCCGGGACGCGCCTCGATCGGTTCGGCGTAAACGACGTCGCCGGGCGTCAGAATCTGCTTGATGCGTTTGCCGGTCCAGCGAACGCCTTCGACTGTCAGCGTCGCGGTTTCGCGATCGCGCGCGACTTCGCCCGACTTCTCCCGGCGCGGCTGCAAGCCGATGCGGGCTCCGGCGTCGCTGGCGTCGAGAATCACCGACAGACGCCACGGCGAGACGTCGCCGAGCGCGGGCATTTCGGCAAGCGGCGGGCCCCAATCGGAGCCGATGTCGATATGCTGGATCGCGCCGCGATAACCGTGCGCCTCGTCGTAACGCACCAAACCATCGGCCAGGGATTTGCGCGCCCAAAGCTGCATTTTCGGATCGAGCGTGGTGCGTACCGAAAGGCCGCCCTCGTAAAGCTTCTTGTCGCCGTAGCGGTCATTCAGCTCGCGCCGCACTTCTTCCGCAAAGTAACCCGCTTTGTATGAATTCGGCGAAAGCGCGCGTGGATTGACGTTGAGCGCCTCGGCCTTGGCCTTGTCGGCGTCGGCGCGGGCGATGTAGCCGTTTTCCACCATGCGATCGATGACGTAATTGCGGCGCGCTATCGCCTTATCCCGGTTGCGGAACGGATTGAGATCGCTGGGCGCTTTGGGCAGAGCGGCAAGATAGGCGACCTCGGCCAAGCTCAGCTCATGGACCGACTTGTCGAAATAGTTCAGGGCCGCCGCCGCGACGCCATAATTGCCCAGACCGAGAAAGATTTCATTGAGATAAAGTTCGAGAATGCGCTCTTTCGAATAGGTGTTTTCGATGCGCAGCGACAGCAGCGCTTCCTTGATTTTACGGTCGAAGCTGCGTTCATTGTTGAGCAGGAAGTTCTTCGCCACCTGCTGGGTGATGGTCGAAGCGCCCTGCATGTGCTTGCCGCCCTGGGCGAGAATCAAGACCGCGCGGGCGATGCCTTCGGGATCGATACCGTTATGGGTATAAAAATTCTTGTCCTCGGCCGAAATGAACGCCTGTTTGACCAAGGGCGGTATGGCGTTGGCGGGCAGATAAAGACGACGCTGATGCGAATATTCGGCCAGTACCGAACCGTCGGCCGCGTGAACGCGGGTCATCACCGGCGGTTCGTAATTCTTCAGCTGGGTATAATCGGGTAAATCCTTGTTATAGATATAAACGACGCTCGCGACAGCCACAGCGGCGATGACAAAAACGATCGCGCCCGTCGCAAAAAGAAATCCGAAAAATCGGGCAATCAACCGCAGCATCTATAGGCCTCTCTTAGATATCGACGCGCCGCAAGAACAATCCCGCCTAAAGCGGCCTGCGATCCGTGCAATCGCAAAAACGCCCTGTCTTGTCACCTTAAGCCGAGCCATATTCGAAAAGTCCGCCAGCTTCTCGACGCTCAGCCTTGCCGCAACGCCCCCCGCCGTCAAACCTGTTGACGCGCATTTGGCATAAGATGATTCGGCGAATACACTCTAGCTATTTGTTTAATCGCCTTTACTTGCCCGAGAATGCGTCTTGCGACGAGCAGATTGGGCTGCCTGCCGAAATTCGCGAACGCCTGTGAGCGCTCCGAACAAAATTCTGTTCCTTCATAGACGATCCAGGCGAGCTTGCCAGGAAGAATCGGCGCGGCCGGCCCGGATCGCGGGCGGTCGAAGCCGCCATCGAAGCCATCGGCGGACGCTTGAATCAATTCCGTCGCATGTCTGTGGAAAAATTTTATGTCGGTTTCAGGGCGCGCCTCGGGCCGTCCTCGGAAGAAGACGGTTGCGCCAAATCGCAATTTCACGCCAATACTCGCTCGTCGCGCGCCGGCCGCCAGAGGACCAATCGTAACGCTCAATTGTGTTTGAACGCTTTTTTCAGGATAGACCCGGACATGAATGGCCCCAGACCCTTTGCCGGCGCGTCGCCGACGTTGTCGCGCCGCGCCGCGATCGCGCCCTTTCTGGCCATGGACGTCAAGGTTCAGGCCGATGCTCTGCAAGCCGAAGGCGTCGACGTCATTCATATGGAAATCGGCGAACCTTGCGCGCCGCCTCCGCGTCTGGCGCGTCAAGCCGCCATCGCCGCGCTGCAAGGCGAGCCGATCGGCTATACCGACGCGCTCGGGGCCTATCCGTTACGCGCGCGCATCGCCCGCCATTATCGCGACGCTTATGGGATCTCCGTCTCGCCCGAACGCATCGCCGTTACGACCGGTTCGTCCGGCGGCTTCATCATGGCTTTTCTCGCGCTGTTTGACGTGGGCGCGCGCGTCGGCGTTCCAGCGCCCGGCTATCCGGCCTATCGCAATATTTTCGCCGCGCTCGGCATCGAGACCGTCGAATTGCGCGCCGACGCGCAAACGGGATTTCTGATTTCCCCCGCCATGATCGAGGCGGCGCACGCCCAGCAGCGGCTCGACGGCCTGTTGGCGATGAGTCCGGCCAACCCGACCGGCGTGATGATGAGCGCGGCGCAATTGCGCGACGTCGCCACGACGTGCGACAGGCTGAACATCGCCTTCATTTCCGACGAAATCTATCACGGGCTGACCTATCGCGAGCCGGCGCAAACCGCTTTGGCCTTTTCGCAAAAAGCGATCGTCGTCAATTCCTTCTCGAAATATTTCTGCATGACCGGTTGGCGCGTCGGTTGGCTGGTCCTGCCAGGCCATCTGGTCAGGCCGATCGAGCGATTGCAGCAATCCTTGGCGATTTCCGCGCCGAAGCTCTCGCAGGTCGCCGCTCTGGCGGCGTTCGACGCCAGCGACGAACTCGAACGCGTCAAGGCGGGCTACGCCAAAAACCGCGCCGTCTTATTGGAGGAATTGCCGCGCGTCGGCCTGCCTGACTTTTATCCGGCCGACGGCGCTTTCTACATTTACGTCGACATCGCCCGGCGTTCCGCCGATTTAGTCGATTTTTGCCGCCGCATGCTGGTCGAAGCCGGCGTCGCGACGACGCCGGGGGTCGATTTCGATCCAAGCCAGGGCCACAAAGCCTTCCGGCTGTCCTATGCCGGCGCGCACAAGGACATTCTGGAAGCGCTGCGCCGGCTGAAAACCTGGCTCGCCTGAAACAAAGGGCGTTTTGATGATATCAAAACGCCCTTGTAAACTTTTGTTCCGCCACCGGATCTAATCCGGGAAACCGGATAATGCCGGCGTCCGCGGTTCAGGCGCCCGTGAGATTGGCCTTGGCCCGCGCCCACCAACCCGAACGCTTGGGCTGGCTCGGATCGGCGGTGGTGATCACCGGCAGTTCCGGCTGTTGCGGCGCCGGCTCCCTCGCAGACGACGTTTCGACCGAAGGCTCCGCCCTGTTCGCGGGCGCCGGTTCATCAGCCGCGATCGTCGCTTCAGCAAAATCGGCGGCTGTCGCGGCGCTTGTCGCGGCATCAGCGTGCGAGACGCCTGGCGCGTGGATTTCAGACTTCGGGCTTTCCTGTGTCGACGTCGCTTCACCGTCATGGCCTGGCGCGGCGAACGCCGTCGCCTCGAATGGCGCTGAAGGCTGGAAGAACAGATCCGCCGGCGCGCCGCCTGTAGACGCGATGACGCCGTTATCGCCCTCACCTGCCGTCGGATTGGCTTCCGAAGCGCGCCAATCGCCTTGAGGTTCAGCATTCTCTTCGCGATTGCGACCGCCGAAGCCGCGCCGACGCCAACGTCCGCGACGTGCGCCTTCGGCGCGCGGGGCGCCCTCGTCGTTTTCCGCTTCGCTCGTCGCAGGCGACAATTCGCCGTCGATTTCGACGATCGAAGCCAGTCCGTCGTCGGACGGTTGCGGCGCGTTGGCGTCGAGCAGGCCGGCTTCCCGATCGCCGCCGCGGCCGCGGCCACGCCGGCGCCGGCGCCGGCGCTTGTTCTCGCTGTCGCCTTCGTTGGCTTCAACGCCAGCTTCGGCGACGGCCTCGGACTCGGTCTCCTCGATTTCCGTCTCTTCGACGTCCTCGATCTCGGGTTCAGGCAGACGCGGGTCGGGGCGACGCGAGCGATCGCGATCGTTCGCCGGACCTTGCGCCGGTTCGCCCCGCTCAAGCGCGTGATAGTTCGAGCCGGTCAGCGTGTCGTCGGCGGCGACCGTAATGGCGACGCCGAAACGTTCTTCAAGCGCGCGCAAGTGCCAGCGCTTCTGGTTGAGCACGTAAAGCGCGATATCGGTGCGCGTGCGCACGGTGATGTTGTGGGCGGCGTTCTTGATCAACGCGTCCTCAAGCACACGCATGACATGCACGGCGACCGAGGCCGTCGAACGCACGGTTCCAGCGCCGGCGCAATGCGGACAGATGATGCTGGAGCCTTCGAGCACGCCGGTGCGAATGCGCTGACGCGACATCTCCAACAGACCGAAATGCGAAATGCGCCCGACCTGAATGCGCGCCCTGTCGTCCTTCAGCGCGTCTTTCAGACGCCGCTCGACGGAACGGTTGTTGCGCGATTCCTCCATATCGATGAAGTCGACGACGATCAGACCGGCCAGATCGCGCAGACGCAATTGCCGAGCGACTTCGTCGGCGGCCTCAAGATTGGTGCGCAGCGCCGTGTCTTCGATATTGTGCTCTCTGGTCGAGCGTCCGGAATTGACGTCGATGGCGACCAGAGCCTCGGTCTGGTTGATGACGATATAACCACCCGATTTCAGCGTCACCTGATTGTTGAACAGCGCGTCGAGTTGCGACTCCGCGCCCCATTTGGCGAATATCGGCTGCGGATCGCGATAAGGCTGCACGCACTTGACGTGACTCGGCATCAGTAGCCGCATGAAATCCCGCGCCTCGCGGTAGCCTTCTTCGCCCGCGACGATCACGTCGTCGATATCCTTGTTGTAAAGATCGCGGATAGCGCGCTTGATCAGCGAGCCCTCCTCGTAAACGAGCGAAGGCGCAGTCGAGTTCAGCGTCAATTCGCGCACGGTTTCCCACATGCGCAGCAGATATTCGAAATCGCGCTTGACCTCGGGCTTGGTGCGCGAGGCGCCGGCCGTGCGCAGGATCACGCCCATGCCTTCCGGCACTTCCAACTCGACGGCGATTTCCTTGAGACGCTTGCGATCACCGGCGTCCGTGATCTTGCGCGAAATGCCGCCGCCGCGCGCCGTGTTGGGCATCAGCACCGAATAGCGGCCGGCGAGCGACAGATAGGTCGTCAGCGCCGCGCCCTTGTTTCCGCGCTCTTCCTTGACGACCTGGATCAGCAAAACCTGACGGCGCTTGATGACTTCCTGAATCTTGTACTGCCGGCGCAGGCGCGGCGCGCGGCGCGGCGTCTCGTCCAACGCGTCGCCGCCGAGCTGCTCGACGATTTCGTCTTCCTCGCCCTCATGCTCATGCGCACCATCGTCGCCCGCTTCGTCCGGCGACACGTCGCGTCGGGCTTCGATCGCCTCGGCATGGCCATTTTCGCCGAATTCTTGGTCATTTTCGTCTTCGTCATGTTCTTCGACGACAGCGAAACCTTCCGAATCGACGGCGAGCGTATGATCAACCTCAGGTTCGACCTGCGCCTTCGCTTCGTCCGCCACAACCGGAGCCACCTCTTCGACGACCTGCGCGGCGGGCGCCACCTCAATCCCGGCGTCCGCATGCGGCTGCGGCTCTTCCGTTGAGCGCGGCGCCTCCGCCATTTCATGAAGCGCGTTCTCGTCCGGCGCACGGACCGGCGCCGCGGTGTTTTCCTGCGTCGCCTCGTGCGTCAAGGAAGCGGCTTCGTCCGAAGCCCCCTCAAACGCCGGCTCAGCGCCATGCTGGAAATCGGCGTCGAAATCGCCTTCCTCGTCCATTTCGGTCTGCGGGGCGGCTTCCGAAATCTTCTCGTCGCCCCGCGTTCTGCGGCGCTCCGATCCACGACGATGACGGCGGCTGCTGCGTTTTGCCGGTTCTTCGTCCTCTTCATCGCCATGAGCGTACTGCTCCTCGGCCAGCAAAGCGGCGCGATCGGCGTGCGGAATTTGGTAATAGTCGGGATGAATTTCCGAAAACGCCAGAAACCCGTGACGGTTGCCGCCGTACTCGACGAAAGCCGCCTGTAGCGAGGGCTCCACGCGCGTGACTTTGGCAAGGTAAATATTGCCGCGCAGCGGCTTTTTCGACGCCGATTCGAAATCGAACTCCTCGACTTTATTGCCGCGGAGCACCACCACCCGAGTTTCTTCGGGATGGGAGGCGTCGATGATCATTTTGTTGGCCATGTTGAACTCGTGCGCGCAAGGCGCGGCGCTTGAAAAGGCGCGCGATGCGATGAAGGGTTGAAGGGAAAGTCGTGTTGGTTTGAATTGCCGGCGCGTCGGATGCGGAGGCGGAGGCATATTCGTGGCGAGCCGGCAGGCTATCCGAAGAAGAATATGCGTTTGAACATGCAGCTAGCGCGGTTTCGCGATGATTTGTCATCGCCAGACGCGCCAGAACGCGGCGCGAAGAACGCGCGCGCTGGTTATGCAAGCAGAGGAAAGTCGGGCCGGCGAAAGTCGCCGAAGCGCCCAAATCGTGAACTGGCGCGGGATGCTCGAAACGAACGGACGCCATGCGCCTGCCGGCGCATGTTAGACCCTTCGATCGACCGTTCGCCTGGGATTGTGACCCGAGACGAAGCGCAGTTATCCTCACAGCAACTCTTCACATGTTCAATCGGCGCGCCGAAGCGGCCGGACTATTCCATAAGAACGCGGGCGAATGACGCGGCTGCATAACGTGCGCCGGTTCTGAAGAATCAGGCCCGTCGCCGCAATCGGCGGCCCTCGCCGCTTCGAACGGCGTCCAACAGGCGAAACTCCAATGTCAGGAGAGGCTTGTGGGCCGACGAAGCTGTTAACGCCCGTTCGACGCGCAACCGGCGCGTCCCGAACAGGAACCGACCTTATTTAAGCTTGCCGGGGGGCTTTGGCAAGTTTTGTTCGACCTGTTGCCGTTTTGCAACAAAATTTGTCGATAACGCATTCGCCGAAGCGTTTAACTAACAGAGCATTAACCTTTCGCCGTCTAGCGTTTAAGAAAAGTTTCATCATTCCCGGTCGGCGAAGGCGGCAAAGGTTGCGCATATATCGGCCTGCCCCCACTAGGCTCCTGCCCTGGCGTATACGCCGGGGCGCTCGGGCGTTGGCGCTGGCCTGGCTTGCGGGAGCCCTCGCCCCGTCCGCGGTTTCGGCGGCCGGCGCCCTCGGGAGCGCGCCGATCGCCGTCAGCGTGACGAGCGAAGCGCACGCCGATTTCGCCCGTCTGGTATTTTATCTTTCCGCTCCCGTCGCGGCCGACGCTTACGTTCTCGCCGATCCAGATCGGATCGTCGTCGATTTGCCGGAGGTCAATTTCCAGATCGACCCGCAACAGGGCGCCCTTTCGCTCCCGCCCCCGCGCAAAGGGCGCGCCCGCGATGGCGGCGGCGAAGCCGGGTCCGCCGGCCTGCTCCGCTCGTTTCGTTTCGGGCTGCTGTCTCCGGGAAAATCGCGAATCGTCGTCGACCTCGGCGGCCCGGCGAAAATTCTCGCCGTTCGCTCGGAAAAGTTCGATATGGGCGCCGAAAGCGCGCAAAATCTTGGGCCGACCAAGCTGATCATCGAAATGGCGAGCGAGAATCCTGAGCGATTTCGCGCCGCCGCGCGTCTCGGCGCCGAACGGCATATAAATCTGACCGCTCAGACCCCGACGCCGCCCGTCGCGGCCCATTCAGGAAAACCAGTCGTTGTCATCGATCCCGGCCATGGCGGTGTCGACACCGGCGCGATCGGCGGCCATGACGCGGTCGAAAAGACCATCGTCCTCGATTTCGCCCACGCCTTACAGGAAAAACTCATGGCGAGCGGACGCTACAGGGTCGTTCTGACACGCGCGAGCGACACGTTCGTCGCGCTCGGCGAGCGCACGCGCATCGCGCGGCAGGAAGGCGCCGCCCTGTTCATCTCGATCCACGCCGACACGTTGCGCGGCGCGGGCGTAAGAGGCGCCACCGTCTATACCGTATCCGAGCGGGCCTCTGACGCCGAAGCGGCGCGCGTCGCCGAGAGCGAAAATAAGGCGGACGCCGCCGCCGGCGTCGAGAGCAAGGAAGTCGCCAGCGAGGTGAACGACATTCTGTTCGACTTGACCCGCCGCGAAACCCGCGCCTTCAGCCATGTCTTCGCCCGCACGCTGGTGGACTATTGGAAAGTCGCCGCGACGCTCAACAAGAACCCGCGCCGCTCCGCGGGCTTCGTCGTTCTCAAGGCGCCGGACGTTCCCTCCGTTCTGCTGGAGTTAGGCTATCTGTCGAGCTCCGAAGACAGCGCCGCCCTGACTTCGCCGCAATGGCGGGACAAGGCTTCAGGCCAGGTTGCAGCGGCTGTGGACGCATTCCTTTCCAGAAGCCAGAACTCCGGCGATCGGCGGGGATCCGGTCGGGACGCCGCTCGCGGAAAAAGCGCCTTCGGCCGAAGCGGTGGCTAAATAACGTCTTTGTCGGGCGAACTTTAGTTTCGATCGACAATTTCTCTGACGAGAACGATCAGGCGGCGGCCGCAATCGAACGCCGCGAGTTGCCGGCGACGGGAAATCGTATTATAGGATCGCGCCTGATGGATCAGGATGTGGCTGGAATTGGTCGGGAGACAAGAATGTTTGCAGCAAGCCGCGCCGCGGCCGTATTCAAAAATCGCCGCGTCAACGCCCGTCGGCTTGCGCTCATCGCCGGCGCTATCGGCTTGCTGGCCGCCTTCGCCCCGCCCGCGCCGCAAGCTAAAGCGGGACAATTCAACGACGGGCAGAAACAGGAGATCGAGACGATCGTCCATGACTACCTGCTCGCCCATCCGGAAGTCCTGCGCGACGTATCGGTCGAACTTGAAAAGCGCCAAAAGCTGGAAGAGGCCGATTCGCGCGGGCGCGCCATCGCCGAACACGGCGACGCGCTCTACCGTTCGAAATTCCAGGCCGTGGTCGGCGATCCCAACGGCAAAATCGTCCTCGTCGAATTTTTCGATTACAATTGCGGCTATTGCAAACGCGCGCTTGAAGATCTCGCCAACCTGATGAAGCAAGAGCCGAGCCTGCGCGTCGTGCTCAAGGACTTCCCGGTTCTCGGCCCGAATTCCGTTGAGGCCGCGCAGGTCGCCTCGGCCGCGAGAATGCAGCTTCCGGGTCAGAAATTCTGGCAATTTCATCAAAAGCTGCTGCTGAGCCACGGCCCGGTCGGGAAGGCGCAGGCGCTGTCCGTCGCCAAAGACCTGGGCCTCGACATGGACAGGCTCGACAAGGACATGAAAGATCCGTCCATCCGCGCCGGCCTTGAGGAAATTATGAAAATCGGCGACACCCTCAATCTCACCGGCACGCCCTCCTATGTGCTCGGCGACGAGGTGATCGTCGGCGCGGTGGGTTACGACCAGCTCAAAGCCAAGGTCGACTCTATCGGCAAATGCGGCAAGACCACCTGCTGAGCTGATGACCCCGAAGACAAACTTCTTGCCTTGAGACCTTTCGCAAGCGAGAAGGCGCCATGCTTCACATCAGCGACCTGACCTATCGCCTTGGCCCGCGCGTTCTGTTCGACGCGGCTTCCCTCGCCTTGCCCGATCGCGCGCGCGTCGGATTCGTCGGACGCAACGGCGCCGGCAAAACCACGCTGTTCAGACTGGTCGCGGGCGAAATCGCCGCCGAGGGCGGAACGATTTCCATTCCGCGCGGCGCGCGCATGGGCCGCGTTGAGCAGGAGGCGCCCGGCGGCGAAGGCAAGCTAGTCGATTTCGTGCTCGCCGCGGACGTCGAGCGCGCCGCGTTGCTGGACGAGGCGGAAACGGCGCATGACCCGCACCGCATCGCCGACATCCACACCCGGCTCGCCGACATCGACGCCCACGCCGCGCCCGCGCGCGCCGCGGAAATTCTTTCCGGCCTCGGCTTCGACCATGAGGCGCAGAACCGGGCGCTGAAGGAATTTTCCGGCGGCTGGCGCATGCGTGTGGCGCTCGCCGCCATTCTGTTTTCGCAGCCGGACTTGTTGCTGCTCGACGAACCGACCAATTACCTCGATCTGGAAGGCACGCTCTGGCTCGTCGACTATCTGTCGCGCTATCCGGCGACCATCATCGTCATCAGCCATGACCGCGATCTGCTGAACGACGTATGCGACCACATCGCCCACCTCGACAAAGGCAAGCTCAATCTTTACCGCGGCAATTATTCCGGCTTCGCGCGGCAACGCGCCGAGGCGCGCATGCTGCAGGCCAAATTCCTGAAGAAGCAGGAAGAAAAGCGCGCGCATTTGCAGGCCTTCGTCGATCGTTTCCGCGCCAAGGCGACCAAGGCGCGACAGGCGCAATCGCGCCTCAAGATGCTGGAAAAAATGGAGCCGGCGGCCGCCCTCGTCGACGAGGAGATTTTGCCTTTCTGCCTGCCCTCGCCGCAAAAACCGCTGTCGCCGCCGATCATCGCCATGGAGAACGTGGCGGTCGGCTATGACGAGCGCGCGGTGCTGTCGAGGCTGAGCCTTTCGCTGTCCAACGACGACCGCATCGGTCTGCTCGGCGCCAACGGCAACGGCAAATCCACCTTCGCCAAGCTGCTGGGCGGCAGGCTCGAGCCGATGTCGGGCGCATTGAAAAAATCGTCGAAGCTCGATGTCGGCTTTTTTGCCCAGCATCAGGTCGAAGACCTCGATCTCAACGACACGCCCTATTCCGCCGTTCAGCGACTGATGCCGAGCGAGCCGGAATCGAAGATCCGCGCTCGCGTCGCCCAACTCGGCTTTCCCAACGTCAAGGCCAACACGCGCGTCGAAAGCCTCTCGGGCGGCGAAAAAGCGCGGCTGCTGATGGGACTGGCGACGTTCAACGGTCCCCATCTGCTGATTCTCGACGAACCGACCAACCATCTCGACATCGACAGCCGCGCCGCGCTGATCGAGGCGATCAACGACTACAAGGGCGCTGTCGTACTGGTTTCGCATGACCGCTATTTGCTGGAGGCCTGCGCCGACCGGCTGTGGCTCGTCGCGGACGGCGCGGTCAAGAATTTCGACGGCGACATGGACGATTATCGCCGTCTGGTGCTCGAAGGCGAAAAGGCCGTCGAGCGGCGACGCGAGCGCGAAGCCGCGGCCAACAACGTCGCCGAGCAGCGACGCGAAGCCGCCAGAGCGCGCAAGGACGCGGCCCCCATCGCAAGGAAACTGCAAACGGCGGAGACTAAACTCGCCAAATTCACCGATCTTCTCGCCCGCGTCGATCAGACACTGGCCGACCCGAAGGCGTTCGAGCGCAGTCCGGCGGACGCCGCGCGCCTGATCCAGCAACGCGCCGACTTGGAAAAAGCGCTGGCGGCGGCTGAAGAAGAATGGCTGGTCCTGTCGACCGAATATGAAGCGGCGAAGGCGAGTTAGGGCGTTTTACGCGACACGCGAAAGACCAGTCGCCGAGCCGCCGCCACTGCGGGCCGGTTCCGGACGGCGGCGGCGATCCAAATGCGCAAACTTCTTTGCCGCCGCGGCCAAATCGGTCAACAATGGCCGTCCCCGTTCAAGGAGTTGGTATGGATATCGCGACCGAAGACAAAGACCTGCCGTTGCGCGAGGATATTCGCCTGCTCGGACGTCTGCTTGGCGAGACCGTGCGCGCGCAGGAGGGCGAGGACGTGTTCGAACTCGTCGAAAAAATCAGGCGCTTGTCGATCCGATTTCATCGCGACGAGGATCTAGCGGCGCGACGCGAACTCGAACATGTGCTCGACAGCCTTCCGGCGCAGCAGACGTCGCAAATCGTGCGCGCCTTCAGCTATTTTTCCCACCTCGCCAATATAGCCGAGGACCAGCATCATATCCGCCGCGCGCGGGCCCACGCGATCCAGGGTTCGCCGCCACGGCGCGGTTCGCTGGGCTATTCCCTGGCGCAGGCGCAAACCTCCGGCCTCGGCCCGAAAAGACTAAAAGCCTTTTTCGATTCCGCGCTGGTCAGTCCGGTCCTCACCGCCCACCCCACCGAAGTGCGGCGCAAGAGCACGATCGATCGCGAAGTGGAAATCGCCGATCTCATCGCCGCCCGATCGCGGCAAGACGAAACGCCGGAGGAAATGGCCGCTGGCGAGGAAGCCCTGCGGCGCGCCATCCTCACGCTTTGGCAGACGAGCGTGCTGCGCATATCAAAATTGTCGGCGCTCGACGAAGTCGACAACGCCCTCGCCTTTTACGACCACACTTTTTTGCGCGCGCTGCCGAAAGTCTACGGCGAGATCGAGGATCGTCTCGCCGCGCTCGATCCGGCCGCGGAGCGCATCGAAATCACGCCGTTTCTCGTCATGGGCAGTTGGATCGGCGGCGACCGCGACGGCAATCCGTTCGTCACCGCCGAGGTGACGCGCAAGACGCTCCGACGGCAAGCGTCCAAGGCCTTCGTTTTCTATCTCGGCCAATTGCACGCGCTCGGCGGCGAGCTTTCCATGGCGATGCGGATTGTTTCGGCCAGCCCCGCGCTTCTGGCGTTGGCGGAAGCCTCGCCCGACAAAGCGCCTGAGCGTCAGGACGAGCCCTACCGGCGTTCGATCGCCGGCATGTACGCGCGGATGGCCGCTACGGGCAAGAAATTGGGAACGCTCGGCGCCGTGTCGCCGCCGCCGGTCGCCGACGCCGAGCCCTATGGAAGCGCTGGCGAATTCGCCGCCGATCTCGACGTCATCGACCGTTCCTTGCGCGAAAACGGCTCGAAAATTCTGGCTGAAGGACGCCTGCGCCAGTTGCGGCGGGCGGTCAGCGTTTTCGGATTTCATCTGGCTAGTCTCGACCTGCGGCAAAATTCCGAAGTGCATGAGCGCACGATCGGCGAATGGCTGGCCGTCGCCTTCCCCGGCCTTGTCTATGGCGAGAAAGCCGAAGCCGAGCGTATCGAAATTCTGCGGCGCGAATTGACCGACGTGCGCCTGCTCGCTTCGCCCTATATCGACTATTCGGACGAATCGCGCACCGAACTGGCGGTATTCGTCGCCGCCGCGGAAGGTAAACGGCTGTTTGGCGAATCCTGCGTGCGCAATTGCATCATTTCCAAAGCCGCCAGCGTCTCCGACATTCTCGAAGCCGCTGTCCTGTGCAAGGAAGCCGGGCTTGTCTGCGCGGACGGCGCGTCGAGGATCAACATCGTTCCCCTGTTCGAAACCATCGCCGATCTGCGCGCCGCCGCGCGGGTGATGGACGACGCGTTGTCGCTGCCCGAGTACCGGGCGCTGGCGCGCTCTCGCGGCGACGTGCAGGAGGTGATGCTCGGCTATTCGGACAGCAATAAGGACGGCGGCTTCGTCACCTCCGGCTGGGAGCTCTACAAAGCCGAAATCGAGCTGGTCCGCGTTTTCGCCAAGCATGGCGTCGGTCTGCGTCTGTTTCACGGCCGCGGCGGCTCGGTCGGCCGCGGCGGCGGACCGAGCTATGAGGCCATCCTCGCCCAGCCCGGCGGCGCGGTGCAAGGGCGTATCCGCATCACCGAACAGGGCGAAATCATCGCCTCCAAATATCTCAATCCGGACGTCGGACGGCGCAACCTCGAAGTGCTGGCCGCCGCGACCTTGGAGGCCAGTCTGCTGGCGCCCGCCCACGCGGCGCCGAATGAAAAATACCTTGCGGCGGCGGAGGAGCTGTCACAGGCGGCTTTTGCCGCCTATCGCGCCCTGGTGTATGAAACGCCGGGATTTGAGACCTATTTCTGGACCTCGACGGTCATCAGCGAAATTTCGACGCTCAATCTCGGCTCGCGTCCGGCCTCGCGCAAGACCACGCGTTCGATCGAGGATTTGCGGGCGATTCCCTGGGTCTTCAGCTGGGCGCAATGCCGGCTCATGTTGCCCGGCTGGTACGGCTTTGGCGCGGCGGTGAAGTCTTTTCTCGCCGCCCACGGCGATGAAGGCCTGACGCTTTTGCGCGCCATGGTCCGCGATTGGCCGTTTTTTCAGACGCTGTTGTCGAACATGGACATGGTGCTCGCCAAGAGCAGCCTGCCGATCGCCTCGCGCTACGCCGAACTGACGCCCGATCCCGAGCTGCGCAACCATATTTTCGGGCGTATACGCGCCGAATGGCATGATTGCGCCCGATATCTCAACGCCATCCTGGAGCAGACGGAATTCTTGTCGACCAATCCGCTGTTGGCGCGTTCGATTCGCAACCGCTTTCCCTACCTCGACCCGCTCAACCACATTCAGGTGGAGCTGATGCGGTTGATGCGCGCCAACCAGGCGAGCGAAAAGGCGCTGCGCGCCATCCAGATCACCATCAATGGCATTTCCGCCGGCTTGCGCAATTCGGGTTAGGTCCTGTGGACTTTGCTGGATGACGCAGTAGTTTTAGTATATATGTAAACTATCAAGGCGGGGTTATGACCATGGCGTCTGCTCTATTTTCGGAGGACGACGGCCGATGGCGACCTGTCGCCATCCAATGCCGATCGGGGCCGGACCTCAGAGGCGCCTGGCGCGACGCAGACGGCGGCGCGGCGCGAATGGCCATCGTTCTGCATGCGGCCACAGGCGTTCCGGTCGCCTATTACCGCAGTTTCGTCGAATGGCTCGCCGACGCGTTGCAAGCGAGCGTGCTCGTTTACGAATACCGTGACACCGGCGGCTCGCTGAAGCGGCCATTACGCGAAGTCGCGACAACGATGAGCGATTGGGGTCTGTTCGACCAGTCAGCGGCCTTGGCGCTGGCGGCTTCGACTTACCCCGATCTTCCGCTTCGCGTCATAGGCCATTCGCTCGGCGGGCACTGGCTGGCCTTTCACGAAGACATCGATCGGGTCGACCGCGTCGTCGCCGTCGCCAGCGGCCCGGCCCATTGGCTCACGCATCCGTTGGCGCGCATGCCCGCGGTCGCAAGCCTGTGGTGGTTGCTTGGCCCCGCGGCGACCTTCGCGCTGGGTTACACGCCCGGACGCGCGCTCGGCCTCGGCGCCGATCTGCCGGCCGGGGTTTTCTGGCAATGGCGCCGCTGGTGCCTGACCGAAGGCTATAGCCAAAAGGATTGGGGCGTGCGGCTGCCTAAACCGAGGCTCGACAAGGCCCGTTTCGACCTCCACCTCGTCGGCGTCGCCGACGATTGGATGATTCCCCCGCATGTCGTCTGGCGTCTCGCTGAATTTTATCCCAACGCGCGCGTTTCGCGCGCGCTTGTCGACCCTTCGTCGCTGAACCTCCCGGAAATCGGCCATCTGGCTATATTCCGCGAACGCAATCGCGCCGCCTGGCCGCTGCTTGCCGCGCCGCTCAGGTGAGCAGCGAAACCGCGACGGCGCGCAAGAAAAAACAGTCATGGCGACGAAAGATTCGCTTCGTCATGTGGATTGTGGGAAAAGAGTCGACGCCATCAACGAATGTTTTGGCGTTCATCCATCGCTCCATGTCACAGATTTAGCCCGTCGCGGCTATACTGCGCAGCGATTCTCGCAAGCTTGGACACCATGTCGGCGCTCGAACCCATTGGAATGCGCGCGCTCGCCAAATTGGCGAGCGATCCCGCCTATCGCACGCCACCGCACAATATCGAGGCGGAACAGGCGCTCCTGGGCGCGATTCTGGTCAATAACGACGCCTACGACCGCGTCTCGGATTTCCTGAAAGCCGAGCATTTTTCCGAGGAATTGCACCGGCGCGTCTATGAGACGGCCGGCCAGCTCATCCGTCAGGGAAAGCTGGCGACGCCGGTCACGCTCAAGACCTTCCTGAGCGACCAGGATCTTGGCGGCCTGACGATCCCGCAATATCTCGCCCGCCTCGCCGCCGAGGCGACGACCATCATCAACGCCGCCGATTACGGCCGCACGATTCACGATCTCGCCGTGCGGCGCGAATTGATCGCCATCGGCGAGGATGTCGTCAACGTCGCTTACGACGCCGGCGTCGACGCCAGCCCGCGCTCCCAGATCGAGGACGCCGAGCGCAAGCTTTACGCGATCGCCGAAACCGGCCGCTATGAAGGCGGCTTTCACGTCTTTTCCGAGGCGCTGACCAGCGCCGTCGACATGGCGGCGCGCGCCTTCGAGCGCGAGGGCGGCCTGTCGGGCCTCGCCACCGGCCTCAACGACCTCGACAAGATGATGGGCGGCCTGCAAGCTTCCGATTTGATCATCGTCGCCGGCCGCCCGGGCATGGGCAAGACGGCGCTCGCCACCAATATTGCCTTCAACATCGCCAAGGCCTATCGCTCCGAACCGGCGCCCGACGGCGGCCACAAAACGATAGATGGCGGCATTGTCGGCTTTTTTTCGCTGGAAATGTCGTCCGAACAATTGGCGACCCGCATCATCGCCGAACAGGCGCAGGTGCCCGGCTACAAGATCCGGCGCGGCGACATCACCGAACAGGATTTCCACCGTATCGCCCAGACGGCGCGCGATATGCAGACCTTGCCGTTCTTCATCGACCATACCGGCGGCATTTCCATCGCCCAGCTCACCGCGCGGGCGCGCCGTCTCAAACGCCAGAAGGGCCTCGATCTGCTCGTCGTCGATTATCTGCAGCTGTTGTCCGGCTCGAAGTCCAGAGGCGACAACCGCGTGCAGGAGCTGACCGAAATCACCACCGGCATGAAGGCGCTCGCCAAGGAATTGAACGTGCCGATCATCGCCCTGTCGCAATTGTCGCGCCAGGTGGAATCGCGCGACGACAAACGCCCTCAACTCTCCGACCTGCGCGAATCGGGATCGATCGAGCAGGACGCCGACGTCGTGATCTTCGTCTATCGCGAGGAATATTATCTGAAGAACAAACAGCCGCGCGAAGGCACCGAAGACTTCCTGACCTGGCAGAACGAAATGGAGCGCGCGCACGGCAAGGCCGAAGTTATCATCGGCAAACAGCGTCACGGCCCGACCGGCGCGGTGGAGCTTGCTTTCGAAGGCGAGTATACCCGCTTCTCCGATCTGGCGCGCGAGGATCATCTGCCCGTCCATTACTGAGAGGGGCGTGCGCATCTTCGGGGCGCATGGGGAGCCGATGTGACGGAATTTTCCGCCGAGACAACAGATGCGGGCGCGAACGCCATCCTGACCGTCGATCTTGCGGCGCTGGTCGCCAATTGGCGGCGATTGCGCGCGCGCGCGACCGACAGCGCAGGATCGGGCGAATGCGCCGCCGTGGTCAAGGCAGACGCTTATGGAATCGGCCTGGAGCCTGTCGCCCGCGCGCTGTGCGCGGCTGGATGCCAAAGCTTTTTCGTCGCGCATGTCGGCGAAGGCGCGAAATTGCGCGCGGCGGCGCCGCAAGCAAGAATTTTCGTATTGAACGGCTTGCCGCCCGGCGCTGCGCCGTTGTTTGTCCGCGACAATCTCATCCCCGTGCTCGGCTCGATGTCGGAAATCGACGAATGGGCCGATTTCTGCAAGGCGCAAAAGACGCCCGCGCCAGCCGCCCTGCACATTGACACGGGCATGAATCGTCTCGGCCTGCGGCGCGACGAAATAGGGCCCGCCAACGCCCGGCTCGGCGATTTTCAGCCCGTTCTCGTCATGAGCCATTTCATCGCTTCGGAAGAACTGGACTCTTCGCGCAACCGCGCGCAGATCAAGTTGTTCAACGAGCTGCGGAGCGCCCTGCCGCCGCTGCCGGCTTCGTTGTGCAATTCCTCCGGCATGTTCCTCGACGCGGCCCCTTCGCTCGATCTGACGCGCCCCGGCTACGCGCTTTACGGCGGCAACCCGACGCCGGGAAAAGCCAATCCGATGGCGCACGTGGCGCGGCTGGAGGCTAAGATCCTCGGCCTACGCACGATCGAGGCCGGCGAAAGCGCCGGCTATAACGCGATCTGGACGGCGTCCTCGCGCCGGCGCCTGGCGACCATCGGCGTCGGCTACGCCGACGGCTTTCCGCGCAACGCCACTGGCCCCGGCAGCCGAAAAGGCGCGCAAGCCTTTGTCGGCGGCGTGTATTGCCCGATCGTCGGGCGGGTGTCGATGGACCTGTCGATCGTCGACGTCACCGAGGTAAAAGGCCTCAAGCGCGGCGACAGGGTTGAGTTGCTGGGGCCGCATATCGGCGTCGACGATCTCGCCGCGAGCGCGCGAACGATCGGCTACGAGATTCTCACCAATCTCGGGCGACGCTACAAAAGAGTGTATTTGAAAGCGTAGAGCATGTTGTTGTCAGGTGGAGCCATCTGACAACAACATGCTCTGGGCTTGGAATTTTCGAGCGGCGGTCTATATTGCCGCCCATATTGCAGAGCCATTCGGCAAAGGAACGCGCCATGCGCCCGAACAGCCGCTTTTATTCTTTTTTCGTCATTCGTCGCCAGACGCGCAAAATCATTCTGTTCGCCGCGCTGGCGCTTTCGCCCGCTCCGATTTTGGCGCAAACGCCAAGCGGCTGCGACAAATTCAAATGGCCGATCGATCGCGAACAGGCGGCACTCGCCGCGCCGCGGAAAGCGACGCTCGAAAACGGCGGCGAACTGGCGTTCGGCGCAGCAGCCGCCGCGCGCCTCGCGCCGCTTGCCGACGTGCATTTCACGCAGGATCCGCAGCGCCCACCCAAGCCCGGAACCTTCGCCGGCGTGCTGAACCTCGCCCCGCCGCCGGCGGCGGGGGTCTATGTCTTCGCCCTGTCCGCGCCCGTCTGGATCGACGTGATCCAGGACGGCAAGGCGCTGAAACCCGTGGCCTTCAGCGGCGCGCTCGATTGCCCCAACATTCGCAAGACCTTGAAATTCAATCTGGCGGCCAGTCCGTCGACGATTGAAATTTCCAACGCGCCGGCGACCGAAGTCTCTCTGGTCGTATTGCCGCAATAACCGCCGGCCACGCCGAAAACTACGCCAGAATCGCAGAATGAGGGGCCACCGACGGCCGCGCCTATGGACAAGACGCGCCGGCTTTGTTCTATACTTGTTCTCATCCGATTCGGATGCGCAAATATCGAAAGCCGTTGCCTTGGCCAAAGCCCGCGTTTCCTTCGTCTGTCAGAATTGCGGCGCGGTTTCCTCGCGCTGGCAAGGCAAGTGCGAAGCCTGCGAAGAATGGAACACGCTGGTCGAGGAAGGCGCGAGCGTCGGCATCGGCGCGCAGGCGGCGCGCGGCGCGCGCAAGGGGCGCGTGTTCGGGCTTGAGGGCCTGACCGGGGAAAGCCGCCCTGCCCCGCGCATGTTGACCGGCATCGGCGAACTCGACCGCGTCGCCGGCGGCGGGTTGGTCCCCGGCTCCGTGCTGCTGATCGGCGGCGAACCGGGCATCGGCAAGTCCACGCTGCTGATTCAGGCCTGCGCCGCGTTGGCGTCGCGCGGCCAGCGCGTGGTCTATATTTCCGGCGAAGAGGCGGTCGAACAGGTACGCCTGCGCGCCGCCCGCCTGGGTCTGGCGCAGGCGCCGGTCGAACTGGCGGCGCAAACCGGCGTGGAGGACATTATCGCCACCCTTAGCGTCGGCCGGCGTCCGGCTCTGGTGGTGATCGATTCGATCCAGACCATGTGGACCGACACCGTCGATTCGACGCCCGGCACGGTGACGCAGGTGCGCGCCGCCGCGCAAAGCCTGATCCGCTTCGCCAAGACCACCGGCGCCTGCGTCGTCCTGGTCGGCCATGTCACCAAGGATGGTCAGATCGCCGGCCCGCGCGTCGTCGAGCACATGGTCGACGCCGTCGCCTCCTTCGAAGGCGAAGGCGGCCATCATTTCCGCATTCTGCGCAACGTGAAAAACCGCTTCGGCCCGACCGACGAAATCGGCGTGTTCGAAATGACCGGCGCGGGCCTGTCCGAAGTGGCCAACCCTTCCGCCTTGTTTCTGTCCGGGCGCGACGCGTCCGCGCCCGGCGCCGCCGTCTTCGCCGGCATCGAGGGCACGCGCCCGGTGCTGGTCGAAATTCAGGCCCTGGTGGCGCCGACAGCGCTTGGCACGCCACGTCGCGCCGTCGTCGGTTGGGATCCCAGTCGACTGTCGATGATCGTCGCGGTGCTGGAGGCGCACGGCGGCCTCAAGCTCGGCATGCACGACATCTATCTCAACGTCGCTGGCGGTTTGAAAATCAACGAACCCGCCGCCGATCTGGCGGCGGCCGCGGCGCTTGTCTCCTCCTTGTGCGGCGCGCCGTTGCCGGCCGACATGGTGTTTTTCGGCGAAATCGGCCTTTCCGGCTCGATCCGCCCGGTGGCGCACGCCGGTTTAAGGCTGAAGGAAGCGGCCAAACTTGGCTTCGCTCGCGCTGTCGCCCCGCAAGGACCCGCGGAGCGCAACGAGCCGACGCCGGCCGCCATCAAAATGCGCGCTTGCAAGGATATCGTGCAGATCATCGCTGACGTCGCTGGCGGCGGCGCCAATACGCGATGCGCAAGAGCGGTATGACGCCGTCTTTCTAGCTGCGGCCAAGCCGAATGGGTCGACGGACGCGCGTCGCTTCTGTATAAGGTCGGCGCGCGAGGCGAGAGCCGCGCCGCCGGTTCGCTGGCGCCGATGCGTTTCCCCGATTGCCTTGCAATCGCGAGGAATCCCGAAGAATTATCCCGGCGGGGCCGATGATGCCGTCTTATTTTGACCTGGGTTTGATAGCCATTGTTTTGATTTCCGCGCTGCTCGCGATGTTGCGGGGATTCACGCGCGAAGTGATGGCCATCGCCTCCTGGGGCGCCGCCGCGGCCGCCGCCTATTATCTGCATCCGCTGCTTCTGCCCTATCTCAAGGACTATATCGCCAAGGACGCGGTGCGCGTCGCCGCCGCCGCGGCCGCCGTCTTCTTCGCCACGCTGATTATCGTTTCGCTCGTCACCGTGCGCATTTCCGACGCCATCCTCGATTCGAAGGTCGGCGCGCTCGACCGCTCGCTCGGCTTTGTCTTTGGCGCCGTTCGCGGCCTGTTGCTCTGCGTCGTGGCTTTCATTTTTTTCAGTTGGCTGGTGCCGGAAAAAGCGCAGCCGGCCTGGGTGCGCAACGCCCGCATGAAGCCGCTTTTGCAAGCCTCGGGCGAGCAATTGATCGCTCTGCTGCCCGAGGATCCAGACGGCATTTTGAACAAGCTGAAAAAGCCGAAGACATCGACTCCGGACGAAGCGCCCCCCGACAGCGACCAGGACGCCAAGGCGGCGCCGGCCGCGCCCTCGCCTACGGCCGCGCCGACGCTCGGCGCTTCGGAAAAACAGAAGCTCAACTCGCTGGTCAATGGCGCAAGCCATTGATTGTTATATAATTTAGACGTACTTCGAGAGAGAGCGGCTGATCGGCGGTTGACGCATGAGTCCGACGCATCACGAACGTATTTGGAAAAGCTCATGCGATGCGACATAAAGTTGGAGCCGACGTCTTGAATCCGTCAAAATGCGTCCGGCTTCAAAGCGATTCTCCCAAAGGCGGAACGGCCTTTCGAGAATGAGTGGTTAGTAAAACAACGGCTCGAGCGGTCTTGCGGCTCCGCCCGATCGCAAACGACGCATCCGCCTTCGGCGGGAAAAGGTTAGTGGCATGGCTGAATTCGAAGATTTCGATTTCGACGGCGACCGCCTGCGCGAAGAATGCGGCGTCTTCGGCATTTTTGGCCATCCCGACGCCGCCGCCATCACCGCGCTCGGTCTGCATGCCCTGCAGCACCGTGGTCAGGAGGCGGCCGGCATCGTCACCTATGACGGCAAGCGCTTCAACTCCGAGCGCCGCATGGGCCTGGTCGGCGACAATTTCTCCAAGGCTTCGACGATTCAGCGACTGCCCGGCGACCGCGCCATCGGCCATGTGCGCTATTCGACAACCGGCGAAACGATTTTACGCAATGTCCAGCCCTTGTTCGCCGAGCTCGATTCCGGCGGCTTCGCGCTCGCCCACAACGGCAACCTGACCAATGCGCTGACCTTGCGGCGAGAACTCATCAAGAGCGGCGCGATCTATCAGTCGACGTCGGACACCGAAGTCATTCTGCATCTCGTCGCCCGCAGTCGGAAGAAAGCGATCGTCGAACGGTATATTGAAGCGCTGCGCCAGATCGAGGGCGCCTATGCGCTGGTCGCGCTGACCAATAAGAAACTGATCGGCGCGCGCGACCCGCTCGGCATTCGTCCGCTGGTGTTGGGCCAACTCGACGGCCATTACATTCTCGCCTCCGAAACTTGCGCGCTCGACATGATCGGCGCACATTTCGTCCGCGATGTCGAAAACGGCGAAATCGTCGTCATATCCGATAACGAAATCGAAAGTTTGCGGCCTTTCCCGCCACAGCCGGCGCGGCCCTGCATTTTCGAATACATCTATTTCGCCAGGCCCGACTCGATCGTGCATGGCCGTTCCGTTTACGAAGTGCGTAAGGCGATGGGCGCGCAGCTCGCGTTGGAAAATCCGATCGCCGCCGATGTCGTCGTGCCCGTGCCCGACTCGGGCGTGCCGGCCGCCATCGGCTACGCGCAAGCCGCCGGCATTCCTTTCGAACTCGGCATCATCCGCAACCATTATGTCGGACGAACCTTCATCCAGCCGACCCAGAGCGTGCGCGAGCTTGGCGTGCGCATGAAACACGCGGCCAATCGCGCGGTGGTCGAGGGCAAGCGCATCGTGCTGCTCGACGATTCCATCGTGCGCGGGACGACATCGGTGAAAATCGTGCAGATGATGCGCGACGCCGGCGCCAGGGAAGTGCATTTCCGCATATCCTCGCCGCCGATAACCCACCCGGACTATTACGGCATCGATACGCCGCAGCGCGACAAATTGCTCGCCGCGACGCACGGCGTCGAGGAAATGCGCACGCTGATCGGCGCCGATTCGCTGTCCTTCCTGTCCGTCGACGGCATTTACAAATCGATGGGCTATCAACACCGCGATCCTGTGCGGCCGCAATTCACCGACCATTGCTTCACCGGCGATTATCCGACCCGATTGACGGATATCGAAGGCGAAAGCGTCAAGGCGCAATTGTCGCTGCTGGCCGAAGCCGGCTGAATCGCGCACCCCCAGAGAAAAGATGGAATTGGAGAAAATTCATGGCGAAGCCGCTTGAAGGCCGCGTTGCCCTTGTCACTGGCGCGTCGCGCGGAATCGGGCGAGCGGCGGCGCTGGAGCTGGCGCGCCAGGGCGCCCATGTCATCGCCTTGGCGCGCACGCAGGGCGCGCTGGAGCAACTCGACGACGAGATCAAGGCCGAAGGCGGCGAAGCCACCCTGGTTCCTTGCGACATCAAGGATTTTGAGGCCCTGGATCAACTCGGCGCAGCGATCCACGCGCGTTGGGGCAAGCTCGATATCTTCATCGCCAACGCCGGCTCGCTCGGGCCGCTGACGCCCATTGCCCATTGCGACCCGGACAAGTTCGACTGGGTTTTCGCGGTCAACGTCACCGCCAATTATCGGCTGTTGCGTTCGCTCGACGCGTTGTTGCGCGCGTCCGACGCCGGCCGCGTCGTGTTCATTTCCTCAGGCGCGGCGCACAAGGCCGAACTCGCGGCGTTCTGGGGCGTTTACGGCGCGTCCAAGGCCGCGCTGGACGCCCTGGCGCGCACCTATGCGGCGGAAACCCGCAACATTTCCAACGTCAAGGTGACGATCGCCAATCCGGGGCCGCTGCGCACCAAGATGCGCGCCGCCGCGATGCCCGGCGAAGACCCGGAAACCTTGCGCACGCCGGAAGAATTCGCGCCCAAGCTCGTCGCGCTGTGCCAACCGGGATGGACCGAAACCGGCAAGCTCTATGATTTTCCGCGCGATCGCCTGTTGAGCTTCCAGGCGCCCGCTTAGACTATTTCAATCGCGCAGGAGCCGGACGCCGTGAGCGCGCAGGACCACAAATTTCCTGTCGTCCTGACGCTCGCGCTGTCCGTGAGCGCGCTCTACGCGCTGGCGGCGGTGGTTTTCCGCGTCGACGACTTCGCCGACGGGGCGTGGTTTTCTTTCGCCCTGGCGCAGGATCATCCGTTCGAATGGGTGTGGTCGAAATTTCCGACGCGTTTTTCCTCCTACCTGCTCTACGTCATGCCGGCGCAGGCGTTGATGCGGCTGGGCGTTTCGAGCGATTTCGCCGTTCGCTTTTCCTGGCTCTGCTTCTACCTCGCCCCGGTCGCCTCGCTGGCGCTGTCCTGGCGCCTGCTCGAACCTGAGCAAAAAGGACTGATCGCCGCGCCCAGCCTCTATTTCCTAACGTTCAGTCCGATGCTTTGGGGCTGCCCGACCGAAATCTGGCTGGCGGCGAGCCTGTTCTGGCCGACGCTGCTGTTGCTATTCAAACGCCGATATTCGACGCTCGCGCTCACCGCGATCGCCGTGTCGACGCTGCTGTTGGCGTTCACGCACGAAGCGGCGCTGCTGTCGTTTCCTCTGTTTCTGACCGTGGCGCTGTTGCGCTGGCGCGATCGACCATTCCGCGCCGCGCGCCTTGTCGTTCCGCTGTCGCTCGGCCTCGCCTGCGCGCTCTGGCTCGCCGTCAAATGGGCGTTTCCGCCCGACGCCGAAATGACGCGCATCATGGGCGCCAACGCCGCGCATTTCTTCGATTGGACGCAATGGGCCAGCGATCCGATCCTGTTAAAATCCTGCGCTGTTTTCGCCATCGCTTATGTCCACGCGAAAACAGCCGCGGTTCTTGACGCGCGAACCAGCAGGATTCCCCTCTATTTGCTGATCGCGCTGGCGCTCGCGGCGGCTTTGTACGTGATCTATCTCCCCTATTCTGGCGTGTACGACCGCAAATACGACAGCCGCGGCGCCAATGTCGTGGGGCTCATAGCCTTCGCCGTCGTCACGGTTCTGCTTTTCGCCAGAACCATCGGCTTCTTCAAGGACGCTGCGTTCGATGGGCGCGAGGTCAGGCCGTTCCTCGCCGCCGTCGTCGCCATCGTGCTCGTTCACGGACGCGACAATTATCGTTTCGTCGCCGCGCTCGACGACTATCGCGCGCAAATCCTGGAGCAAATGGCGCAACGCCAGGATGAAGTCGCCACGCCCGTCGACCCGACGCTCAGAAAATCGCTGGTCTACTGGAACTGGACCTTGCCCTTCGTGTCGCATCGGCTCGGAACCGGCGCACTGAAAGGTCATGTGATCTTCGAGCCGAAGTCCTACCTGCAATTCGATCCGTTGTCCTGCGCGCTGGCGAAGACTATCGACGACGATGAGGGGCTTCGTATCGTGGCTTGCGAGAGGCGTTAGGGGGCAAAAGCTGGCCCATCGCCAGAACCCTCAAAGGCAGGGAATTTACATATTACGTATTACGGTGACAGGCCCGTCTTTACCTATTATCTCCCGGCTCCGTCCTCGATTTTCGCCCGCGCTTGCCCGGCGTCAGTCGACGGCCGAGGAGGGCTTCAGCTTCCGCGACGAAAGCGGCGGAGGCAAGTGGACGGCCGATCAGTTCCGAGCGGCGGAGCACAGCGAAATCGGCGGCGTCGGGATCGCCTGCGATGAGATCGGCGAAATTCCCCACCCGGTCGAGCAGCGGTCGAACTTTTACGAGGCCGTCGTCGCGCCCGGCCAGATGGGCCGCGACGCTCGAATGCGGCCAGTCGCGCGCGTCATCGACGAGCCTGGCGCGCACCGGATTGAGCGCGACATAACGCGCGGCCGCGAGCACATGCGCTTCGTCCATGGGAACCGAACCAAACCGGCCCTGAAACAGATGCCCGGTTCTTCGCGCGCGCGCGTTGACGAAGCCGGAATACAACCGATGCGCCCGGCTCAGCGCAAACGAGAGCCCCTCGCCGTCTGACGGCGTGAGGATCATGTGAACATGGTTCGGCATCTGGCAAAAAGCCCAGACCTCAACGCCAAATTTCCGGCAACTTTCGCCTAGCCAATCGCGATAGATGGCGTAATCCTCAGGGCTGAAAAAAATCCGCTCTCGCCCATTGCCGCGCTGGGTGACATGATGGGGGGCTTGGGGAATGACGACGCGGGCGATGCGAGACATGGGGAAGAGTTTTGCATAAGGCTGCAAAAAGGTAAAGACGGGCGTGTCACCGTAATTCTGCAAAAAGGTAAAGACGGGCGTGTCACCGTAATTCGGGCGTTGCCGCGAAATTGGAGCGCCGGCGGATCAAGGAGCGCACGGCACGCGGCCGAGCCGATGCCAAGGCGAAGGGCGTGAAATTCGGCCGCAAGCCGAAGCTCACGCCCCACCAAGCGCGCGAGGCGATCCAGCGCCGCGACGTTGACGGCGAGACGCTGCGTTCCATTGGCCGCAGCTACAATGTGAGTGCGGCGACGATTTCACGACTGAATTGACGCCGATTTACATTTTCCACTCAAAGCCACCCTGCCCAGTGAGCAACAAAGAGCAATGCGACGACCACAAGCAAGGCTCCGATCCCTTT
>CAVTNU010000014.1:0-218331 GCA_963736175.1 uncultured Alphaproteobacteria bacterium
AACGATCGAGTGGGAATAGGCGGAGTAGGCCGTTTAACGGGAGATCGCCATGTTCTTGCACGGCCTGTTTCAATTCCTGCTTTGGCCTCTGGCGCTGCTTGGCGCGATCACCCTGATTCTCGGCCTCATGCTGGCGAGCCCGCTGCGTTCGCCGCCGCCGCTTGAATTGATCTCGACCGGCGCGCGCGCCATCAGCGTCGAAAACATGCCCGAACGCAGCCGTTTTCAGGGGCGCGACGGCACCTGGCTGGCCTATCGGCTCTATCCGGCGCGCAATGGCGGCAAGGATCGCCTCGTCGTTCTGGCGCACGGCTCCTCCGCCGCATCGGAAGAAATGAACGCCGCGGCGCATGCGCTGGCCGATTCCGGCGTCAACGCCGTCGCCATCGACGCGCGCGGCCACGGCGCGTCCGGCATGCGCGGCGACATTGCCTTTATCGGTCAGACCGACGGGGACATGGAAGACCTTGTCGCCGAACTGCGCAAAACCTTTCCGCAAGCCAAACTGACGCTGGCCGGACACTCCTCCGGCGGCGGCTTCGCCCTGCGGATCGCCTCGGGCAGGGCCGGCGGCTTGTTCGAGCGCTTCATTCTGCTCGCGCCCTATCTCGGCTTTGACGCGCCGACGACCCGCCCTTCAGAAGGCGGCGCCTATTGGGCGCAGGTTGATATTCCGCGCATTCTCGCCATCCTTATCCTGCGCAGCGCCGGCATCGACTGGGCGCAATCCTTGCCGGTCATCGCCTTCGCCAATCAGCCGGGAATCAAGACGCTGACGTCGCGCTACAGCTATCGGCTGCTCGCCGATTACGGGCCGCCGCGCGACATGCGCGCGGCTTTCGTTAAACTCGCCGGAAAAGTCGAAGTCATCGCCGGCGAACAGGATCAGTTGATGGACGCGCAGGCCTATAAAACCCTGCTCGAACCGCTCGGCGTCAGCGTAACGCTGACGCCCGGCGTCGATCATATGGGCGTCGTCTACCGTCCCGAGGCGTTGGCGGCGTTGGTCGCCGCCGTCAAACGGTGACGGGCGAGGCCCTATCAAGGCTCTATGTTTGATTTCAGGGCGAGAAAAGAAAGCGCCCGCCGGGGGGAGGAACCGGCGGGCGCATCTACGGAAAGGGGCATACCGCCGCACCCGTCCGCGCTAGAGAACCTCACTCGCCGTCGCCAAGAAAGCGACTTTGACGATTTGCGACTTCGACAGTCCCAAATCCGTCAGCTCCTGCTCGCTCAGCCGCGCCAATTCGAAAATGGCGCGCATACAGCGCGACAGCGCCGACACTCGGCGAAAAATCCAGGCCATAAAATTCGTCTGAACAATCTGACGACGCGTTGACGCCGTCTGATGTGTCGCAATATGCCGCAGCCAACCCATTTTCGAAAGAAGATTGTTCACAAGGCTACTATGCGCAAGGAGCATAGCGTGGCGGCGGCGGCTAAAGGCGTTCCGGCGATTTTGACAAAAAAATGAATGTTTATCAGCAATAATGCAAAAACTTTCATCCGCGCCGCTTAAATGGGATGCATTATTTGCAATGCTACGACACGAAAAAGCACCGCTGCGCGTCATTGCGGGCGCGGCCGTCGCGCCAGAATCTCACGCAAAAATTTGCCGGTATGGGAGTTTTCCGCGCGCGAGATCACTTCCGGCGGACCTTGCGCGACGATCCTGCCGCCGCCATCGCCGCCTTCGGGGCCAAGGTCGATCACCCAGTCGGCGGTTTTCACCACCTCGAGATTATGCTCGATCACGACGACGCTGTTGCCCTGATCGACCAGTTCCTGCAGCACTTCGAGAAGCTTCTTCACGTCGTGGAAATGCAGGCCGGTGGTCGGCTCGTCGAGAATATAGAGCGTGCGGCCGGTCGAGCGGCGCGACAATTCCTTCGACAATTTGACGCGCTGCGCCTCGCCGCCCGACAAAGTGGTGGCCTGCTGGCCGACATGCACATAGCCGAGGCCGACACGCGCCAGCGTCTCCATCTTCTCGCGTATCGAGGGCACAGCCTTGAACAGGGCGGCGGCTTCCTCCACCGTCATGTCGAGAATTTCAGCGATCGATTTGTCGCGGTATTTCACTTCCAGGGTTTCTCGGTCGTAGCGTTTGCCCTTGCACACGTCGCAGGTGACGTAGACGTCCGGCAGAAAGTGCATTTCGATCTTGATGACGCCGTCGCCCTGGCAGGCTTCGCACCGTCCGCCCTTGACATTGAAGGAAAATCGTCCGGCGCTGTAGCCGCGCGCCTTGGCTTCTGGCAGGCCGGCGAACCACTCGCGAATAGGCGTGAAGGCGCCCACATAGGTCGCCGGGTTGGAGCGCGGCGTGCGTCCGATCGGCGATTGGTCGATGTCGATAACCTTGTCGATATGCTCGAGTCCCAACAGCGTATCGAACGGCGCGGGATGTTCCAGCGCGCCGCTGAGACGGCGGGCCACCGCCTTGTAGAGCGTGTCGACGATCAATGTGGATTTGCCGCCGCCCGACACGCCGGTGACGCAGGTGAACAGGCCGAGCGGGATCTCGGCCACGACGTTCTGAAGGTTGTTGCCGCGCGCGCCGACGAGTTTGAGTTTGCGCCCCGGGTCGGGCTTGCGGCGTTTTCTCGGCGCCGCGACCTCTCTGACGCCGGTCAGATAGGCGCCGGTGAGCGAGCGCGGATCGGCCATGATCTGCGCCGGCGTTCCCTGCGAAACGATTTCGCCGCCGTGAATGCCCGCGCCCGGTCCCACGTCGACGACATAATCGGCGGCCAGAATGGCGTCTTCATCATGTTCGACGACAATCACCGTATTGCCGAGATCGCGCAGACGGCGCAGCGTCTCCAGCAGACGCGCGTTGTCGCGCTGATGCAGGCCGATCGAGGGCTCGTCGAGCACATAAAGCACGCCCGTGAGGCCGGAGCCGATCTGCGACGCCAGACGGATGCGCTGGCTTTCCCCGCCCGACAACGTGCCCGAACCGCGCGACAACGTCAGATAGTCGAGACCGACGTCGATGAGGAAATTCAGCCGGTCGATGATTTCCTTGAGGATTCGCCCGGCGATTTCGTTTCTCTTTGCGTCGAGCTTGCTCGGCAGCGCCTTGAACCACTCGCCCGCCGCGCGTACGGAAAGCTCGGAAATCTCGCCGATGTGGCGATGATCGATCTTCACCGCCAAAGCTTCCGGCTTGAGGCGAAAACCTTTGCAGGACGCGCAAGGCGTCGCCGTCATATAGCGGGAGATTTCCTCGCGCGCCCATTCGCTTTCGGTTTCGATATAGCGGCGCTCGAGATTGCGCACCACGCCCTCGAACGGCTTCTTGACCTCGTAGGCGCGCAGACCATCGGCGTAGGAAAAGCGGATATCCTCCTCGCCGGAGCCATACAGGATGGCCTCCTGCGTCTGTCGCGGCAGGTTGTCCCAGCGTTGGTCGAGGCGAAATTTGTAATGTTTGCCGAGCGCCTCGAGCGTCTGCGCGTAATAGGGCGACGTCGACTTCGCCCATGGCGCGACGGCGCCCTTGCGCAACGTCAACGTTGAATCCGGCACGATGAGATCGGCGTCGATCTTTTGTTCCGACCCTAATCCCGAGCATTGCGGGCAGGCGCCGAAAGGATTGTTGAAGGAAAACAGCCGCGGTTCGATTTCCGGAATTGAAAAGCCGGAAACCGGACAGGCGAATTGCGAGGAAAAGACGATGCGCGCCGAGTCCCCGCCTTCGCCAGTCGGCGCTTCAGCCGGATCGGCGTATTCGACGATCGCGAGGCCGCCGGTCAGCTCCAACGCCGTTTCGAAACTTTCAGCCAGACGCGCGCCGATATCGGAACGCACGACGATGCGGTCGACCACCACGTCGATATCGTGTTTGAATTTCTTGTCGAGCGCGGGCGCGTCGGCGATGTCGTAGAATTGTCCGTCGATTTTCAGCCGCTGGAAGCCGCGTTTCATGTAATCGGCGATTTCCTTGCGATATTCGCCCTTGCGGCCGCGCACGACGGGCGCCAGCAGATAGAGTTTGAGGCGCTCGGGCAGGGCGAGCACGCGATCGACCATCTGGCTGACCGTCTGGCTTTCGATCGGCAGTCCGGTAGCGGGCGAATAAGGAATGCCGACCCGCGCCCATAACAGACGCATGTAATCGTGTATTTCCGTCACCGTGCCGACGGTCGAACGAGGATTTTTCGACGTGGTCTTCTGCTCGATGGAAATCGCCGGTGACAAGCCCTCGATGTGATCGACATCCGGCTTTTGCATCATTTCCAGAAACTGGCGCGCATAAGCCGACAGGCTCTCGACATAGCGGCGCTGGCCTTCGGCATAGATCGTGTCGAACGCGAGAGAGGATTTGCCCGAACCGGATAGGCCCGTGAAGACCACAAGCTTGTCGCGCGGAATGGTCAGATCGACGTTCTTGAGATTGTGTTCGCGCGCGCCGCGCACGGCGATCACTTTGCCCTTAAGCGCGTCAGGCGTATCTGAACCGGGTGAAACGGCAAAAAGATCGTCGAGCTTTTTGACGGCCGCCTTGGCGCGTGGCGTGTTGGATGAGGCGTTTTTCGCCGGCGTTTTCGGCTTGATCGACGCTGTTGACGGCTTGCGGGTCATGATCTCATTTCAAAGGGAGCGCGAAGGCGTGTCGCGTTGGAGGGAGCAGCGGCGCAATCGCCGCGGTAACATCGGCCGATCGAGTCCAACTTAGGGCGCGCGCAAGCAATCGAGAAGACCGGCGTGAAAATTTCAGAGTCCGATGAAGCCGCGCGCTTGCCGCCCGCGAATCTACATGCTAGAACAAACGTAGAACGTAAGGCGGAACAAACGCAAGCTTTTGTGGACAAGCCGCGAAGGCGCGCGCCTTCGCGCCGCAGGGCGGTTAGTGTGGCGCGGAGAATTCAGTCGACGGCGCGAAACGTGGCGGCGGAAACCTGAAGAACACTGTGCGCATCGCGTTCAGCCGAAAACAAGCGTATCGAGGAGAGCCTGATGTCGGGCAGCGTCAATAAAGTCATTCTCATCGGCAATCTTGGCCGCGATCCGGAAGTGCGCCGGATGAATTCGGGCGACAGCGTCGTTTCCTTTTCGCTCGCCACCACGGAAAGCTGGCGCGACAAGGCCACCGGCGAGCGCAAGGACCGCACCGAGTGGCATAATATTGTGATTTTCAACGAAAATATTGGTCGGATCGCCGAGCAGTTCTGCAAGAAAGGCTCGAAGATCTATCTCGAAGGCCAGCTGCAGACCCGCGAATTTACCGACAAGGAAGGCAATCAGCGCAAAACGACCGAAGTCGTGCTGCAACGCTTCCGCGGCGAACTGACTTTGCTCGACAGCCGCGGTCGCGGCGGCGAACAGAGCGAAGGCGGCTACAGCGCTTCGGGCGGCGGTTTCGGCCGTCAGTCGCCGATTGAGCGCAGCCCGGCCGAAAACGGCCGGCCTGCCGGCGGCGGCCGCCCCGCCAATACGCTCGACGACGACATTCCGTTCTAGGACCTGTGGACACTTCCAGGCCGCAAGACGCGTCGCCGGAATCAAAACGCCGCCGCCGATTGCTCATTTCGCTGAACGATCTCGCCCAAAAAGTCTCAAAGCTTTTTGGGCGTCATATTAACTAACTGTTTTAACAAGAAAGTCTTTCGCGGGCGGGAAAGCGAGCTTCAAGCAAGCTTGAAAGGCTCTGCTTTATCTCGACGTCGCGCCGATTCTGTTCAAATTTCGGCAATTAGCAAGTTCGTGTGCGCGGACGCGTCTCAAGGCGAAACGCCGATGCTGGCGGCGGCTTTGATTGTGAAGGAGGCGGACATGAAACCGGCGAAGCCCCATATTTTCGTGGCCACCCCTTGTTTTGGCGGGATGGTGAGCCAGCGTTACATGATTTCGACTTACGCCCTGATGCAGCAGGGCGGCGCCAACGGCCTTAAAATCTCTCTCGACATGCTCGGCTATGAATCGCTGATCACCCGGGGACGCAACACTTTGGTCAGCCGTTTCCTCGATATGGCGGACGCCACCCATCTGCTGTTCATCGACGCCGATATCGGCTTTGAGGCGGCGCAGGCTTTTCGCATGCTGAATTTCAACAGGGACGTCGTCGCCGGCTCCTATCCGCTGAAGCTGCTCGACTGGCAAAGCGGCCTTAATCGCGCGCTGTCCGGGGAGCCGTTGGAGAGCGCGCCGTTGCGCTATGTTGGAACGCCTTGCGAAGGCGCGCAGGCCGAAAGCCGCGACGGATTTGTCTCCGCCGCCTACGCCGGCACCGGCTTCATGATGATCAAGCGTCAGGTGATCCTGCAGATGATCGAGGCCTATCCGCACTTGCGTTATACGGCGGCGCAAAACTCCGCGAACCCGAGCCTCAGTCCGCATCAGTACGCCTTGTTCGACTGCATGATCGAACCGGAAACGGGAACCTATCTCAGCGAGGATTACACATTCTGCCGACGCTGGCGCGACATCGGCGGCAAGATCTGGCTCGATACGCAGGGCTCGTTGATTCATGTCGGCGCGCATGAATTCGTCGGCGAACCGGCGCGCCGTCATGTCTGCCTGACACAGGAACCGGCGCAATTGGCGCGTGCGGCCTGAAATGACGTTTCTCATTGCGTCGTTCCTCGCGGTGCGTCGGCAGGGGAAAAGGCGCGCCAAAAAGCGATGGCCCCGCGCGCTGTTCAGCGGCGGGGCCAATTCTTTCGCTTATTGCGAAAGGTTCCGATGTACGGATCAGATAAGGCGGATAAATCCGCGTGATATAGGTCTAGTGACGTCGTTTTGCCGGCGCGCCGGAAGAGAAGAAACGACCAATTTATCCGACCAGCTTCTCCTCAATCCGGCAGTCTCGCGCCGTTGTCGCGTTGAAAACGCGACGGGTTGAAGTGGGGTGGCGTCATGCTCCTCGCTTGCTGGACGAAACAGGACATTCATCGGTCAAGCCGCAGCCTACCCAAAGTATGTCTGAGTTTCAGAACCAGTTTTTTTAAATAGTGTCCGACTAGGAAGCGCCCCAAAGCGTGACCTGTTCGGTCTGCCGCGAAGTCTCGCACGTTGCCCGCCATCATGGTTCAGAGCCCGATGGCGTCGTCCTTGGTCTAAAAGCGGCTCGGCACGTCTTTTGATCAAGGCTGCAACGTTGAAATCATTCGCCCGTTTGGACGTTTCGTCAATAGACAAAACGTCGCAATCAACAGGCTGAACAATAGAGCGAAATTTGTGGCTAACAACCGCTTAACCGGCGTGGCGCGATCAGGCGTCGGGCGCGCGTATTTCGTCGGGCGTCTTCGCCTGGGCGATACGTTGGTATTCGGCTTGAACGAGCTCCCCGCCATATTTGCGTTCGAGCCGGCGCACGGTGAAATGACCCTTCGCCATCGATTGAAAATGGTCGGTGAAAGCGAAATTGATCGCCGCGCCGCCAATGGCGCCCACCGCCGGAACAGCTTGGGCGACAAATTTTTGCGACACCACCGCGCCGAACCGTGAAGCCACCTGGCTCATGAACTTGACCAGAATGGGCGCGGCTTCATCGGCGACGCCGCGCGCGGCGATATAGCGGGCCGCTTCCGAAACCGTCTTGGCGAGCAGCGCCCGCACGGCGAAATAGCCGCCTTCGGTCAGCTCCGCGTCATTGGCGCGTCCGTCGAGCGCAAAGACCTCCAGACAGGCGAGGGCGGCTTCCGGGTCCGCGAGGTTTTCGCCTTCGCCGCGAGCGATATCGGCGATCGCGCGCAGCATGATCGTTGTCGAAATCGGCAGTTCGATCGGCAGGCTGGAAAATCCGAAAAGGCCGCCCGCCGCGCCCGAGGCGGCCGCCAGAGCCTTGTGCAGCCGGATGCTGTCGCCTCGCGGATTCTTCGAAAGGCTGGCGAGGGCGACGCGCATCGCCGCGCGTATGGCGACATCGGCCGCGGCGGCCGCCGTCTTGGCGATGCGCTCGGGCACGAGCGCGCGGGCCGCGCCCAACCGCCTGCCCAAGGCGTTTGAGGCGCGCACGGCGAGGCTTGTGCGCTCCAGGCGGCGCACGGCGTCGGCGAGCGCGGCGTGATCGGCGCCGGACATGCGGGTTGAGGCGTCGTCAATCGTCATGGAATCGCTCGCTGCAATGGACGGCTTAGACTTGAGCGGGAGCGGCGGCGAATTCAAGGCGCGCCGCGTCGAAAACGAAGAGCGCGATCATCTTTGCGCCTCCAACAGCGCGTCGGCGCCTGAACGAGCGCCCTTGGCGTCCCAGGCGAAAAAATCGCCGTCGCGCGTCAAGGCTTGCGCCAATTGCCCCTGATAGGCTTTGCGGCTGATCTCAATTGCGCCCAGAACTCTCAAGGTGCGGCGTCAGGAACTGCGCGTCGAGCAGGGTGAATCCGCCAAAACGCAGGCGCGCGACGAGATGCGCCAATGCGACCTTCGACGCGTCGGCGGCGAGGCTGAACATGCTTTCGCCGAAAAAGGCCGCCTTCAGGCTCACGCCATAAAGGCCGCCAACGAGGTCGCCATCGGCGTAAGCCTCGATCGAATGCACATGGCCGAGCGCGAAAAGCTCGCCGTAAAGCCTTCTGATTTCCGCGTTGATCCAGGTTTTTTGCCGCCCCGGCGCATTGGCGCAGCCGTCCAGCACGCCGTCGAAATCCCTGTCGGCGCTGATCGTGAATTTGTCGGACTTGATGACCTTGGCCAAACTTCTCGATATGTGCAGCCGGTCGAGCGGGAACACGCCGCGCTCCTTCGGGTCGACCCAGAACAACCGTTTGTCCTCGGCGCTTTCCGCCATCGGAAACAAGCCGGAGGCGTAGGCGCGCAGCAGGAGCTGCGGTGTCAGGGTCTGGCTCTTCGCGCCTTTTGAGAAATCCATAGCCGCGCCGTTTCGTTGCCTGTCGGTGGGTTGCGCGCCACGCCTGAAGATTGCCGCCTTGAGGAGGCGCAGGCAAGCGAACCTTCCGTTTCCCCCGGGAAATGCTCTAGCGTGTTGGCTTTGCCGTGTGGCCGTCGAGAAAGATCAAACGGTCGCGCGCATCGCGCCGCCAATAGACGAAAGCGTCGGGATGGCTCCAATCGGGGCTGAGATACTTGCCGCCTTCGACATTTTCGTCATTGGGACAGGGCGAGAAGAGAATAAATCCCTGATCCTTGACGGCCTGCGCCAAGACGTCGGCGGACGAGCCCAGCGGATATTTCTCGCGCAGGCGCAACGCCAGCAAGCTTGGCGGCCTCGGACCGTGTTTGCGCCGTTCAGCGCGTTCATATTCGGACCGGGCCGGGCAGGGCGCGCCGGAAAACCCGTCGTCGCCGAGATTTTCAAGCAACGCCGGCGGCGATCCGGACGTCGGCGCGGGCGTCAGTCCCGGCGCCGGCCAGAACGTCCAGACACAGAGGCCGACGGCGAAAGCGGCGCATGCGAGCCATACTGCCGATTGCCGCCGCATCGTGTCTGTCAGCCTTCGACGTCCATGCCGCCGGTCGCGAGGAATTTTTCGAGCCAGTGAATGTCGTAAAGACCATCCTGAATGTCCGAGTTGCGCACCAGGGTGCGAAACAGCGGCAGAGTGGTCTCGATGCCGTCGACAATGAACTCGTCCAGCGCGCGGCGCAGACGCATCAGCGCCTCGGTGCGGGTGCGCCCATGCACTATCAGCTTGCCGACAAGCAAGTCGTAATTCGGCGGAATCACATAGCCTTGATAAACGGCCGAATCGACGCGCACGCCGAGGCCGCCGGGCGGGTGATAATAGGCTATCTTGCCGGGCGAAGGGCGGAAGGTCGAGGGATGTTCGGCGTTGACGCGGCACTCGATGGCGTGGCCGTACAATCGCACGTCAGCCTGCGTCAGGCTCAGCGGCGCGCCGGCGGCGATCTTGATCTGCTCGACGACGAGATCGACGCCCGAAATCATTTCGGTGATCGGATGTTCGACTTGAATGCGCGTATTCATTTCGATGAAATAGAAACGCCCGTCCTCATAAAGGAACTCGATTGTGCCGGCGCCGGAATATTGCAGCTTGCGCATCGCCGACGCGCAAATTTCGCCGATTTCCAGACGCTGATCCTGGTTCAGCGCCGGCGAGGGGGTCTCCTCCAGCACCTTTTGATGGCGCCGCTGCAAGGAACAGTCGCGTTCGCCGAGGTGAATTGCGCCGCCGCGCCCGTCGCCGAGGATCTGCACCTCGATATGACGCGGCTTTTCCAGATATTTTTCAAGATACACGGCGTCGTCGCCGAAAGCCGATTTGGCTTCCGCGCGCGCCGTAGCCAGGGCATGCGATAGATCCTGCGCCGTACGCGCGACTTTCATGCCGCGCCCGCCGCCGCCGGCGGCCGCCTTGACGAGCAGCGGGAAGCCGATCTCCTCGCCGACGCGCAGGGCCTCCTCGTCGTCGGTTATGCCCCCCTGCGAGCCCGGCACGCAGGGGATGCCGAGATCCCGGGCGGTGCGCTTGGCTTCGATTTTGTCGCCCATGATGCGGATATGCTCGGCCTTGGGGCCGATGAAAGCGATGTTATGATCGGCCAGGATTTCCGCGAATTTGGCGTTTTCCGACAAGAATCCGTAGCCCGGATGGATGGCGTCGGCGCCCGTTATCTCGCAGGCCGAGAGCAAAGCCGGAATGTTGAGATAGGAATCCCTGGCGGGCGGCGGTCCGATGCAGACGGATTCGTCCGCCAGCTTGACATGCATGGCGTCCGCGTCGGCGGTCGAATGGACGGCGACGGTAGCTATGCCCAATTCCTTGGCGGCGCGCAAAATGCGCAGTGCAATTTCGCCGCGGTTGGCGATGAGGATCTTATCGAACATGGGCGCCCTTCACTCGATGATCAGCAGAGGCTGACCATATTCGACCGGTTGCCCGTCCTCGACCAGAATCGCGGCGACGACGCCGCCCTTGTGCGCCACGATATCGTTGAACGTCTTCATTGCTTCTACCAGCATGACCTTGTCGCCGGCGCTGACCTTGGAGCCGACTTCGACGAAAGCCTTGGCGTCCGGGCTCGGGCGCCGATAGGCGGTGCCGACCATGGGCGATTTCAGCGCATTGGCGTCGTCTACAACCGGCGCAACGGCGGCGACGGGCGCCGCCGCGGGCGGCGCGGCGAGCGGGGCGGACGCATAGGCTTGCGCCGGCGCGGCGTGCGCGTAATGGACAGCCGCCGGAGCCGGCTGGCGGGCCACGCGGATGCGCAAATCGCCTTTTTCCACCTCGATCTCGGTCAGGTCGTTGTTTTCCAGCAACTTGGCGATGTCGCGTACGAGTTCGGCGTTGATTTTCTGCCCCCCCGACCCGCTGGCGGCGACAGTTTGTTTAGGCGAAGGGGCGCTCGTCTTGCTCATGATCGGATTCATGCCTTTGTGATTTCGATTTCGGTCAGCAGCGCTTCGAGCGCCAGCAGATAGGATTGCGCGCCAAAGCCGAGGATGACGCCCCGGGCGACTGGCGAAATGAAGGAGTGGTGGCGGAACGATTCACGCGCGTGAACGTTCGACAGATGCACTTCGATCACATGGGTCCGCGCCGCGCGGATGGCGTCATGTATGGCGATCGAGGTGTGGGTATAGGCGCCCGCATTGAGAATGACCGGCTCGCCCTTGGCGCCGGCGGCCTGAATCCAGTCGATCAGATCGCCTTCGGCGTTGGACTGGCGAAAGACGACGGTCACGCCGGCGCGCGCGGCGCGCGCGGCCAACGCCTGCTCGATCAACTCCAGGCTCGCCGAACCGTAGGTTTCCGGCTCGCGCGCGCCCAAGAGATTGAGGTTGGGACCGTTCAGGACATGGACGGTTTTCATCATTCACCAAAATTAGTCGGCTGTCGTCTGCCGCCGAGCTGCGAAGCCTATAGACTTTTTGCGGTCGCAATGAAAGGGCGCGCGGCCTCTGGCGGAAGGCGGAAAGGCGGTCCGCGACAGAATTCGTCCGACGGGATTGGGCTCGCCTTGTTTTTGCAACAAGCCGGCCTTAGGTTGCGCTCGGGCGCTTTCGGCTCGACCTAAGCGACACATCGCTGGTCGCAACCGCATGCGGGAGGGGCTTTGCCGGTGCGCGTCGGCCTGAGCCATAAAAAAGGAGTTGGGCAATGGGACTGTCACTTCCCCATTTGCTGCTTGCGGCAGTCGTCGTGCTGATCTTGTTCGGCGGCAAGGGCAAAATTTCCGACATCATGGGCGATGTCGCCAGGGGCATCAAATCCTTCAAAAAGGGTTTGGCCGATGACGAAACGCCCGCCAAGCCGGCGGAAATGGCCGGCGTGATCGAACATCAGCCGCAGGTCGGCCTCGAAAAGGCGTCCGAGCCGCGCAAGGCGGGCTGACGCCGCGCCGAACTCCTCGACCATTTGAAAAAAGCGCGGGACGCTCAGAAAGCTCATGCTCGATTTCGACGCCGGCAAACTGGTACTAATCGGCATTGTCGCCCTGATTGTCATCGGGCCGAAGGATTTGCCGCCGGTATTGCGCGCGCTCGGCCAGATTATCGGCAAGGCGCGCAAAATGGCCGGCGAATTCCAGGGCCAGTTCATGGACGCCATCAAGGAAGCCGAGCTTGATGGTCTCCATCAGGATTTCAATGCGCTGAAAAAGACGACAAGCCTGAGCGCTTCGCTCGGCGCCATAGCCGACGCGCTGGAAAAACCCGCCGCCGCGAGCGCTCCAGTCGAAACGTCGGACGCCAACGTCGTTTCCCCGCCTGAACCCGCCCTGGCGGCGGACGCGCCGCCGACCCCGCCCGTCATCGAAACGCCGATCGAACCGGCTCCGCGTCAGTCGCCCACAGCGCCGCCCGCCTGAACAGGAATTGTGATGACGCAGGCCGATATCGACGCATCCAAGGCGCCCTTGCTCGACCATCTGATCGAATTGCGCACGCGGCTAATCAAGTCGCTCGCGGCTTTTCTGATCGCCTTTGTCGGCTGCTTCTACTTCTCGCACGAGATTTACAACATTCTGCTCGGCCCCTACGTTTCCGTTGTCGGCGCCGAAAACGCCAAACTGATCGCCACGCATTTTCTCGAACAATTCTTCACCCAGATGAAATTGTCGATGTTCGGCGCCGCCTTCATCGCCTTTCCGATCATCGCCGCGCAGGTCTATAAATTTGTCGCGCCGGGCCTGTACCGGCACGAACGGCGCGCTTTCGCTCCTTATCTGGTGGCGACCCCGGTGTTTTTTTTCCTGGGCGCGTTGCTCGTCTATTTCGCCGTCATGCCGTTCCTGATCAAATTTTCGGTCGGTTTTCAGCAGCTCAACGTCAAAGGCGAGGCGACGATCGAGCTGTTGCCCAAGGTCAGCGAATATTTGTCGCTGATCATGACGCTGATCTTTGCTTTCGGGGCGGCCTTTCAATTGCCGGTCGTCCTTACGCTGCTCGCCCAGGCCGGCCTCATCGATCAGGCGTTTTTGCGGGAAAAACGGCGCTACGCGATCGTCGTCATCACGATTGTCGCCGCCATATTGACGCCGCCGGATCTGATTTCGATGTGCGCGCTTGTCGCGCCGATGCTGCTTCTTTACGAAGGAGCGGTCTTCACCGTCGGTCTTATCGAAAAACGCAAGAATGAGCCCTCTGTCGGAAGCTAATAATGCGTTACGAGACAATCGTTTAGAGAGACTTTTTAATGTATGACATAAAGTGGATTCGCGAAAACGCCGAAGCCTTCCTCGACGCGCAGATTCGCCGCAAGAACGATCGCGCCGGCGCGGAGCGTTTGCTCGCCCGGTTGTGCGGCCTCGACGACGCGCGGCGGGCCAGCATCGCCAAGGCGCAGGCGGCGCAGGAACGACGCAATTCCGCTTCGAAGGAAATCGGTCAGGCGATGAAAGCCGGCGATCAGGCGAAGGTCGATGCGCTCAAGGCGGAAGTGAGCGAACTCAAAGTCGACATGAGCGAAATCGAGGCGCAGGAGCGCGAAACGATCGCCGCGCTGGAGCGCGAACTCTCCGCCATCGCCAACGCGCCGCTGGACGGCGTTCCGCTTGGCGCCGACGAGAATGACAATGTCGAGTTGCGTCGCGTCGGCGAAAAGCCCGCGTTTCCCGCAGGTTTCAAGCCCCGGGAGCATTTCGAGATCGGCGAAGCCCTGGGGCTGATGGATTTCGAAGCGGCGGCGCGCATGTCGGGCGCGCGTTTTGTCGTGCTCAAGGGCGGATTGGCGCGGCTTGAGCGGGCGTTGACCCAATTCATGCTCGATCTGCACGTCGAACAGCACGGCTATCAGGAAGTCAATCCGCCGATTCTGGTGCGCGATCAGGCGATGTTCGGCACCGCTCAATTGCCGAAATTCGAGGACGATCAGTTCGCCGCCATGGGACTGGCCAAGGTCAAGGGTCTGCGCGAAACCTTGCGTCTGGTGGAGCAGGAGGCGAACATCGCCCATGCGCGCGGCGAGACGCGTTTTTTGTCCGACATCGACAGAATTCCCAGGGCCGACGATTTCAAGACCGAGCATTTCTGGCTCATTCCCACCGCCGAAGTGCCGTTGACCAATCTCGTTCGCGAGCAGATTCTGGAAGAAAAGACGCTACCCTTACGCATGACCGCGGCGACGCCCTGTTTTCGCGCCGAGGCGGGCGCGGCCGGGCGCGACACGCGCGGCATGATCCGTCAGCATCAATTCACCAAAGTCGAACTGGTCTCCATCGTCACGCCCGAACAGGGCCTGGAGGAGCACGAGCGGATGACGGCCTGCGCCGAGGAAGTGCTCAAGCGCCTCGGACTGGCGTATCGCGTCGTCGTTCTCTGCACCGGCGACATGGGCTTCGCCTCGCAGAAAACGCACGACATCGAAGTTTGGCTGCCGGGCCAGGGCAAATATCGGGAAATTTCGTCCTGTTCGATCTGCGGCGACTTCCAGGCGCGTCGCATGAACGCGCGCTATCGCCCGACCGAGGGCAAGGCGACGAAATACGTGCATACGTTGAACGGGTCGGGTGTCGCGGTCGGACGCGCCCTCGTGGCGGTTTTGGAAAACTATCAGAACCAGGACGGTTCGGTGACCGTCCCGGACGTTTTGCGGCGCTATATGGGCGGGCTCGAAACGATCGTCGCGAACGAGGCCCGCGCGCGCGTCGGTCTGGCCAAGAACCCTTCGTCATAAATTTCTGCCGCGCGGCGCGACGTTGTTAAAAAGCCATCGGGGGTTTCCGATAGGCTGGCGACCTTGGCGAACGTCGCGAGACGCGAGAGCCAAGCTGGACGGCGGCGCTTCATTCTCGGATCAGCCGCGCTATAAGTCTTCCCGTAAACCATTCGAATCGAGCGGCGACCTCATGCGCATTTTGATTACCAACGACGACGGCGTGCACGCGGCGGGCCTTGGCGTATTGGAGGAAATCGCCGCGCAATTGTCCGACGACGTCTATGTTGTGGCGCCCGAAAGCGACCAATCGGGCGTCGCCCATTCGCTGTCGCTGTCCGACCCCCTGCGCCTGCGGCAGATTTCCGAGCGCCGTTACGCGCTCAAGGGCACGCCGACCGATTGCGTCATCATGGGCGTGCGCTCGCTGTTGATCGACCAAAAGCCCGACCTGATTTTGTCCGGCGTCAACCGCGGCCAGAACATAGCCGAAGACGTCACCTATTCCGGCACCATCGCCGGCGCGATGGAAGGAACTTTACTGGGCGTTCCCTCGATCGCGCTGTCGCAATGCTACGGTTTCGTTTCGGTCAAGACCGGCGTGCGCTGGGATTGCGCGCTGACCCACGCGCCGGACATCATCCGCAAGATCGTCGCGCAGGGCGTCGCGCCCGACACTTTGGTCAATGTCAATTTTCCCGATTGCGCGCCCGACGAAGTCGAAGGCGTCGCGGTGACGCGACAGGGCAGGCGCGACACCGAACTGCTGAAAATCGAACCGCGGTTCGACGGACGCGGCCATCCCTATTATTGGATCGCTTTCGATCGGCCGAAATATACGCCGGGCGCTGGCACCGATCTTGAGGCGATCGCGGCGAAGCGTATTTCCGTGACGCCGCTTCGGCTTGATCTGACGGATATGGTCGCGGCCGAAGCCTTGCGGAAAATTTTCTAAGGCGGATTTTTTGAATTGGAGGCTTTATCGTTTCGAGGACGTCGGAACGAAAGCGCCAATTCGCCGGTTTACCGCATGATCGTGTCCAAAAAGTCTCGCGGCTTTTCGGCTTGGTGTTCAAGAGGCGCGGATGGTCGAAAAAACTCCAACGCCATTTTCGCTTGCCGAGGAGGCGCGCACGCGCGCCCAAGGCAGGGCGCAATTGCTGTTGCATCTGCGCGCCAAAGGCGTGCGCGACCTCAACGTTCTACGCGCGCTCGAGCAAACGCCCCGCGAGATTTTCGCGCCGTCGCGCTTTCAGACCATGGCGATGCGCGATGTGGCGCTGCCGATCGGCTGCGGTCAGACGATGACCGAGCCGTTTTTGCTGGCGCGCATGCTGGAGGCGCTGCAACTGACGCCGTCTTGCCGAATCCTCGAGATTGGCGCGGGTTCCGGCTTCAGCGCCGCTGTTTTGTCGCGGCTCGGCCGCGAAGTTCTGTCGTTCGAACAATTCCAGACGCTGGCGCTGGACGCGCGGACCCGGCTCGAACGGTTGGCGATCGGCAACGCCGCCGTCGCCTGGGCCGACGGATTTGAAGCGTCGGCGACGGTCGGCCGGTTCGACCGCATTCTCGTCGACGCATGCGTGGCGGAAATTCCCGACAACTTGGTCGCGCTGCTTGGCGAAGACGGGATTATCGTCGCCGGCGTCGCCACGCCGGCGGACGGCTGTGTCCTGATGCGGCTGAGCCGCAATGACAAAGGCGAGTTCGAGGAAACCAATCTCGGACCTTGCCGGCTGCAGGCGATGACGCGCGGCCTTTCGCGCGCCATCTGACGGCAATTCATTTCGCTTCGGGCAGTCCCATGACGGCGCGCAATTCGGCTTTCGCGGCGGCCAGCTCCTGTTTGTATTGCGGGTTTTGCGTCATCAGGGCGTGCGTCGCGTAGGCCAGCGCTTTCGACGCTTCGACGTCCGAGGGATAATGCACGCCGCAGATCAGCCTGCTGCGGCCGTAGGCGTCGGCGCGCGCGAGAATTTCCGCGCGCTTTTCGGGCGCCATTTCGACCAAGGTCAAACCGAGCATGTAGCCCAGCAGCGTGTGGCCGCTCGGATAGGCGTCGTCCTTGCCTTTGGACTTGCAGACCGGATGCAGCGTCGTATCGATCGTATAGGGATGGATACGGTGGAAGAACGCCTTCGCCGCCGCGCCATTGACGCTTTCGTCATTGGCGACTTTCTTCCCCAACGCCGCCGTCAAGGGCAGGTTCTGCTCGTTGAATTTGTCGCCGAAGACGTTTTTGAAGACAAAGATGTTCTCATTGTCGGCGTCCAGGACGGCCTGCGCGACCTCTGCTTCGGAGCGGGTTTTCTCGATCTCGTGCAGGCGGGCGAGTTCGGCTTTTTGGATATCCGAGCCGTCGGCCGGCGGCGGCGGCAGGAAATCCGCGCCGCGCGACTGATCGGCCGAGACAAAGATCGGTTCGCGCGCCAAAACCGGATTGGCGGCGAAAACGGCTATGGCGAGAACGGTCGCGAGCGTGATGGTTTGGGCCTTTGTCATGGCTGGTTCCTTGTGAAGAGCGTTTATTCGGAATCGGAGACGACAAGAATTTCGAACGTGCCGGGCAGCGGCCTTGGACGTTCGCCCTCCTTTTCCGGCGCGGCGAATTTCGCGGCGGGGAGGTAGACCTTTCCGGTCCGCGGATCGAGCGCGCCGGTTTTGGCGCGCGGCTGCGTCGCGACCGTCGCCACGACCTTGACGGCGTCGCGCGCGTCAAGCGCGATGACGTTCATCACGCCCTCGGCGCAGGGAATGAAGGCGCGCCGGCGTTTGGCGTCGAGCAGCACGGCGTCCGGTCCTTGACCGATGACGAGGCTCCCGAGATCCTTGCCGTCCTCGATGGCGATGATCTTGGCGACCTTGTTGGCGCAGGCGACGATGAGCACGCCGAGCCGGGCGTCGAACGCCAATCCGCTCGGCTCCTCGCAGCCGGACAGGGCGTAGGCGCCGATCAGCTTTCCGGCGATCGGATCGAGAATGGCGACCCGCGCCTTGTCCTCGATATTGACGAAGACGCGTCCCTGACCGTCGGCGACGCCGAATTCCGGTTTGCCGTCCAACGCCACGGTCGCCACGACCGTTTTGCTAGCCAAATCATAAATCGAGGCGTCCCGGCTCTTGCCGTTGAAGATGACCGCGCGGCCTGATTTCGGTTCGATCGTCACCGCGTCTGGATTGCTCCCCGCGGCTATCGTCGCCTCGACCTTGCCGCTCAGGCCGTCAAACAGCAGCGCGGTGTTGGCGCGGCCATTGGAGCTGAGGACGAGACGGCCGCCAGGGATCGGCGCCACGGCATGAACGCCGTCGCCGTCGACGAGTTTTTCGACGACCGCGCCGCTCGTCAGATCAAGCGCCATGACGCCATAAGAGCGGGCGACGTAAAGGTGACGGGCGTCCGCGTCCACGGCGGCGTAGTCCCAGCCGCCGTCAGGACCGGCGATGCGCTGCGCAATGGCGAAAGGGCGGGGCGTCGGTTGCGGGTCGGCGGCCAGCGTCTTCGAAGTCAAGACAGCGCCGGCGAGCAACACAACGGTTGATAAGACAAAAAATCGCAATACTAATGTCATTTTTTTTGCAGTCTATTTGTAATGTTACGTATTATGACAGTTCCGTAACCACGTATTGCTATGTTTTATGCCTATAAATATTTCATTGTTATGACGCACATTGACGTAATGGCCGCTGTTGCAAAAATGCGACTCACATTCGGAAACTAATACAAATAACTCATGTCACTGTTCTGTGATCTGACCGCAGCCGCTCCGTCATTAACGCTTTCTAAAGGATTAACCCGGTCGCCCGGCAGTTCAAAGCTGACGGCGCAATGTGTCATGCACTCAGCCTTGGGGGCTTCATGCGTATTCAATTTTCCCGTCCGCCGGTCGTTTCGTTGCGCACCGGCGTTTCCGTTCTGGCGATGGCGCTGAGCCTTGCCGCCTTCGCCCGCGACGCGCAGGCGCAATCGGTCGATGTCGGAACGCTGAACGTCGAGTCCGGAGCTCAGGCTCCGACGCGCGCCGCGCCAGCGGCCAACAACGGCGCGCCGATCGGCAGCGACGCCGCCATCGGCCGCAACGCGCCGATCGGCTCCGCCCCGGCCCTCGCCATTGGACAGCAGTCGCTGAACGCCATCGAGCCGGGCTCGATCATTTCGCAGAAGATCATTCAGGACGTCACCCTTCCGTCGGGCGACTACAATGAAACGGCGAAGTACACGCCGAACTTCACCTCGAACAATCCCAACGGCATGCTCGGCAACTCCAAGTCGAGCTGGCGCGGCTTCCAGGACGGCCAGTTCAATATCACCTTCGACGGCATCCCCTTCGGCGACGCCAACGACCCGACCCACCATTCGGCGGCCTATTTTCCCGCGGCTTTCCTCGGCAAGGTGGTGATCGACCGCGGCCCCGGCGCGCCTTCACAGCCCGGCTACGCCACGTTCGGCGGCACGATGAGCCTCTTGTCCTACGACCTGCTGGATAAGTTCTACGCCAACGTGGCGACGTCGTTCGGCAGCTTCAATACGCTGACCACCAGCACGACGGTGCAGAGCGGCTATAACAAGGAATACGGCACGAGAGCGCTGTTCCAATATTCGCATGCGCAGACCGACGGCCAATTGGATCTCGGCCATTACGTCACCAACCAGTTTCTCGGCAAGGTCGAGAAGGAGATGGGCGACGTGACCGCGACGTTCTTCGCGTCCTTCGGCCGCGAGAATTATCTTAACGCCTCGTCGATTTCCTGGGCGCAATGGCACACCTACGGCAAGAACTACGGCGCGGTGAACCTCAACCCCAACAGCCAGTTGTTCGCCGGCTATGATAATTCGCAAAAACAGACCGATATGGAATACATCGATCTGAAGGGCGATTTCTACGGGTTCCACGTCGACAATAAAGTCTATACCTATTCCTACTGGTATCCGAACGACCAGAACAATCCCGCCAGCACGACCAACGACATCGGCGGCACTGTCCTCTCTGTCAAAATTCCTCAATTCAATGGCACCACCGTCAAGGTCCCGATCGTCGGCGTCGGCGCCAATGACGTGACCGGCTATATCAAATACAACGATTATCGCGCCTGGGGCGATCTGCTCGCCATCAGCCGCGACGTCAGCGCCGGTTGGGCCGCCGGCCAGTTGCGCTTCGGCGCCTGGGTCGAGCATGTCGACAACGGCCGCTTCCAGGAATATTACGATTATACGAAGAACGAGACCTATTCGCAGCTCGGCAACGGCCTGCAGGAATCCTATAAGGTTCTGCTCGAATCGCACATGAACAATGTGCAGCCCTATATCGAATATGAGTGGAAGCCTCTCGCCGGCCTGTCGATCACGCCCGGCTACAAATTCGAAGCCTTCACCCGTATCCACGACGCCGCGGTCAACAATACGTCGCTGCAGCCGCTCTATTACAGCCACGAATACACCAGCAATCTGCCGTTCCTGTCGACGCGCTACAAGGTCAACGACCAGTGGACCGTGTTCGCCCAGGCTTCGGAAGGCTTCCTGGTGCCGACCGTCTCGGCCTTTTACGTCTTCAATCCCAACACCGTCACGATCGCGCCGCAGGAAACGACCAATTATCAAGTCGGCGCCGTCTATAAGAGCGGTGACGTCACGGCCGATTTCGCCGCTTACCAGGTGCGCTCGACCAACTTCCCGATCATCACCAATCTTTCCAACGGCTCGCAAACTTACGTGAACGGCGGCACCGCGCAATATCGCGGGCTTGAAGCCGAAGGCGCCTACGCCTTCGGCCGCCAGATCGGCCTCAACGGCCTCGCCTTCAGCGGCGCCGCCGGCCTGTCCAACGCCAAGTACACTGAGGGCCAGTTCACCGAACTCGCCGTCGGCGACGCGCCGCGCTACACGCTCGCCAGCGGTCTGATCTTCGACGACAGCCGCTGGTTCGGCTCGCTGCTGCAGAAAGTCACCGGCGATTCCTACGGCCAGAACGGCCAGAAGAACGGGTCGTCGACGACCAACCCGACGCTCAACAAAATCCCGGCCTATACGACGACGGATTTTGTCGCGGGCTATCGCTTCAAGTTGCCCGAGAACGTCTTCTTCGCCAAAACCGTCGAACTCAAGCTCGGCGTCACCAACATCTTCGATCACCGCAACGTGACCGAAATTTCCGGCGATCCGACTGGCACGCTGACCGCGTCAGCCGCCAATTCCGCGCTCGCCTACACGTTCCAGTCCGGACGCATGATCTACGGCGGGGTCAAGGCCGAGTTCTGATCGCAATCATCACGAACCCTGGCGCGGCTGTCGCAGCCGCGCCTTTTCCATTTCAGGCACGAGGCGCAACAATGGATCAGCTCAGCATTTCGCCGCTGGAGTTCTTCAATCAGGCCGGGTCCGTCGGCAAGACCGTCATTTTGATCCTGCTGCTGGCGTCGATCTGGTGCTGGGCCCTGATCATCGAGGGCGTCGTCAACGCGGTTCGTTTCGGCAAGGCCCTGCGCCAATGGCGCGATCATCAACCCTCGCCGCTGCTCGAACTCGATCGCCGAGGCCGGGCAGGGCGCCAAGGCGCGCGCGCACGACCTCGACGCCAGCGAGACGCGCCATCGCGTCGTCGAGGCGATGAATCGGCGCGCCCGCAACGTTATCGCCCAGCTTGACGGCGGTCTCGCCAATCTCGCGGTTATTTCCTCGGTTTCCCCTTTCGTCGGCCTGTTCGGCACGGTGTGGGGCATCATGGCGAGCTTTTCGGCGATCGCCCAGGCGAAGGACACCAGCCTCGCCGTCGTCGCGCCCGGCATCGCCGAGGCTCTGGCCACAACCGCCATCGGCCTGGCCGCCGCCATTCCCGCCGCCATCGGCTACAATCGGCTTGGCTCCGCCATCACCGCCAAGGCGCAGGAGCTGTCCGGTCTGATCGAAGAACGCTCGCTCGACATTGTGGCGCCGGCCCAACCGGCGAAGATCAAGGAGGCCGCATAATGGCGTTCGGCAATTCGCAACTGGGCGGCGACGGTCTGCACCGTCCGCTCGCCGATATAAACGTCACGCCGCTGGTCGACGTGATGCTGGTGCTGCTCATCGTGTTCATGGTGACCGCCCCGATGCTCGCCAGCGGCCTCAAGGTCGATCTGCCGCAGGCCAAAGCGGCGCAACAGTTCAATCCCAAGGAGCCGATCGTCGTATCGGTGACGGCGCAGGGAAAAGCGGCGCTCGGCCAGGATGAAATGGAGCCGGCCGATCTGGTCGCCGCCATCCTCGGCAGAGCCGAGGGCGACAAGACGCGCATCGTTCAGATCAGGGCCGACAAAGGCGCGAGCTATGGCTCCATTATCGCGGTGATCGATGAATTGGCCAGCAACGGCCTGGTGCATCTGGCGCTGATCTCCGACATGAAGGCGAAGACGGCGGGGCCTGCCGGTTTGCCGCCGGCGCGCGCCGGCGACATCACCGCCTCGGTCGCCCCGCTCGCCGCAACGCCCACGCCGCCAGCGCAATGAACACGAAGAACGGCGCCGCCGGCGAATGGCGCCAGGCTCTCCTGCGGCCCGCCGCCTACGCCGCCGCCGCCGGCTTGCACGCGCTGGTGCTGTTCGGCGTCGACCTGCCGCGCGCGGCGCTGTCGTCGCCGGTCGAGACGATCGAGATTTCCGTGACGCAGGAGGGCGACGCCACGCCCGACATGGCGCGGGAGAACGCGCCCGACGCGATCGCGCAGCAGCAGGCGGCGCCCGACGCCAAGGTCGAGCCGACGCCCGACAAGGATGAGCCGCCGCCGCCGCCGCAGGCGCAGGAGGAGAAGCCCGATCCGGTCGCCGCGGAGAAACCCAAACGCGAAGTCGACGACGCTCTGGCGATCGCCGAACGTCAGCGCGAGCGCCGGTTGGAAAAGTTGCGCGAGAAGCGGCGCGAGGAATTGCGCGAGGAGCGCGAGGAAGAACGCCGCGAAGCCGCGAAGCGCCGACGCATCGCCGCGCAAAAAGCGGCGGCCCAGTCGGCGCGGCGCGCCCGCGCCGGCGCCGCCAACGGAGCCGCGCACGGCATGTCGCGCGCCAGCTATTCCAGCCTGTTCATGCGCGAATTGCGCCGCCACCAGATTCACGCGGCGGGATCGGGAACTGTCGGCGTCGCTTTCTCGGTCGGGCCGTCCGGCCATGTGTCGAGCGCGTCTGTGGTGTCGTCGTCCGGCGCCGGGGCGCTCGATTCGGCGGCCTTGCGCATGGTGCGCGCATGCCACCCCGGTCCGCCGCCGGGCGGACATTTTTCCGGCGTGACAAGGGTCAATTTTTATTGATCAGCAGGCGACCTCGATCAGTAGGTGACCTGCCAGCCCAGATACCAGGAAAACAGATTCGTGCTGGCGGCGTTCTTGATCCCGCCGCCGGCCGAAAACAGCAGATGGTTGTGGTCGTCGAAGTCGTAGCAGCCGCCGAGGTTGACTCCGACGTTTTCCGGCCCGCCGAAGACATTGCTGATGTTTTGCGCGGTCGCGACGGCGCTGGCGCTTTGGTAGAAAATCTCACCGCCCAGCGTCAACTTTTCGGTGATTTTCCTTTGCAGAAGCCATCCGAAAAACCATGAATTGCGGGCGCCAAGAACGGCGTTTTCGGCGAGCCAATAGCCGCCGCCGCCATAGGTCGTCCATTCGCCAAAACTTTTTTGAACCCAAAGCGGAAAAAAGGCGCGCGCATAGCCGGCGCCAAGGCCGCGCGAACGGTCGCCTGTCGGCGCTTCAAGCAGCGGATAGATCGCCGCCTGCGGCCGCCAACCGTCCTTGTCTTCCTCGATGAAACGATATTTCGCGCCGAATTCCGTATCGCCATAGCCAAGACGCGGTTTTTGCCCGCCGGGAACGTCGAAGGCGGCGGGAAGACCGACATGCAGTTGCAGGTTGGTCAGGGCGCCGTAATTGAATTCGCTCGCCGGCGTCGTTCCCGACAGGTCGCCGACGACGCGCTGACCGCTGGAGAGGGCGATAAACTCCCAATGCTGGACGTCGACAGGCTCGGGATCGTCGGTGCGAAACGCCGGCCCGGCCTGGGCGCTCCCGCACAACGCGGCGCTCGCGGCCATGGCGATAACGCTGTATCGAGCGCGCGAAATCATGATGAACTCTTCTCGGCCTGATCGGCCTCGTCATTGCATGGCCGATGCGACAATCGCATGTCGCCTTGGACCCGCCAAACGCCCGCGAAAAAAGCGCTTCGAGCGGAGCTATTCGGCAAAATGCGTCATGAATTTGTGACGAATGTTTCGGCGAGCGCCCATGACTCATTTCAACATATTGATATAACGATCAAAGTACAGCCGCATCGGGGCGGCCTGAAACTGGCGTTCGACCAGAGAATCGCCTATTAAGAGGGCGGTTTTATCCAAAAAGAATGGACTGGCTTTGGCCGACAATGATGCAAGGGATCCGGCAGCGCCGGGCTCCGACATACGTCCCGTTTCAATTACCGATGAAATGAAGAGCTCCTATCTGGCTTACGCGATGAGCGTAATCGTCAGCAGGGCGCTTCCGGACGTGCGCGACGGCCTGAAACCGGTGCATCGGCGCATTCTGTTTTCGGCGCAGGAAAACAATTTTCTGCCGGATCGGTCCTATGTGAAGTCGGCGCGCATCGTCGGCGAAGTGATGGGTAAATATCACCCGCACGGCGACGCGGCGATCTACGACGCGCTGGTGCGCATGGCCCAGCCTTTTTCCATGAGCCTGCCGCTGGTGGACGGGCAGGGCAATTTCGGCTCGGTCGACGGCGATCGCGCCGCCGCGATGCGCTACACCGAATCGCGGCTGGCCAGACCCGCGCTGGCGCTGATCGAGGATATCGATTTCGACACTGTCGACTTTCAGCCCAATTACGACGGCAAGGAGCAGGAGCCTTCCGTTCTGCCGGCGCGTTTTCCCAATTTGCTCGTCAACGGCGCCGGCGGCATCGCCGTCGGCATGGCGACCAACATTCCCCCGCATAACCTGGGCGAAATCATCGACGCCTGCGTCGCGCTGATCGACAATCCGGACATGAGTTTGGACGAGATCATGCAGATCGTTCCCGGACCCGATTTTCCGACCGGCGGCGCGATTCTCGGTCGGGCTGGCATTCGACAGGCTTACGAAACCAGCCGCGGCTCGATCCTGATGCGCGGCAAGTGCGTGATCGAGCAGATCCGCAAGGACCGCGAAGCGATCATATTTACCGAAATTCCCTATCAGGTGAACAAGGCGAGCCTGATCGAGAAGATCGCCGAACTGGTGCGCGACAAGAAGATCGAAGGCATCGCCGATCTGCGCGACGAATCCGACCGCGACGGCATGCGCATCGTCATCGAGATCAAACGCGATTCCGTCGCCGATGTGGTGCTGAACCAGCTCTATCGCTTCACCATGCTGCAGACCAGTTTCGGCGCCAATATGATCGCGCTGAACGGCGGGCGGCCGGAAAGCCTCAATCTCCAGGATTGCCTGAAAGCTTTCATCGACTTCCGCGAGGAGGTTGTCAGCCGGCGCACCAAGTTCCTGCTCAACAAGGCGCGCGACGGCGCGCACATCCAGGTCGGCCTCGCCATCGCGGTCGCCAATATCGATGAAGTCATCCGCCTCATCCGCACGTCGTCCGACGCCGCCGCGGCGCGCGAGGCGTTGATGGACCGGCTGTGGCCGGCGCGCGACATGGCGCCGCTGGTCGAACTGATCGCCGATCCGCGCCACGGTATCGACGCTGAAGGCAATTGTCGCCTGTCGGAAACCCAGGCTCGCGCCATCCTCGAATTGCGCCTGCAACGACTGACCGCGCTCGGCCGCGACGAAATCGCCGAAGCCCTCAATCGCCTGGCGCGCGAAATTGCAGATTACCTGGACATCCTGCGCTCGCGCGCGCGGCTATTCGCCATCGTCAAGGATGAAATGCTGGCGGTGAAGGCCGCGCATGGCGGGCCGCGCCGTACCGAAATTCTCGACGTCGTCGGCGATATGGAGGACGAAGACCTCATCCAGCGCGAGGACATGGTGGTCACCGTCTCGCACGCCGGCTATGTCAAGCGCGTGCCGCTCTCGACCTATCGCGCGCAAAGGCGCGGCGGCAAAGGCCGGTCGGGGATGCAGACGCGCGAGGAGGATTTCGTCCAGCGCCTGTTCGTCGCCTCGACGCACGCTCCCGTGCTGTTCTTCTCCTCGCTCGGACAGGTCTACAAGGAAAAGGTCTGGCGTTTGCCGCTGGCGGCGCCGCAGGCGCGCGGCAAGGCGCTCGTCAACATGCTGCCGCTGGAGCAAGGCGAACGCATCGCCGCGATCATGCCTTTGCCCGAGGATGAAAGCCTGTGGGCCAGCCTGGACGTGATGTTCGCCACCACGCGCGGCACCGTGCGGCGCAATAAGCTGTCCGATTTCGCTCAGGTCAATCGCGCCGGCAAGATCGCCATGAAGCTCGATCCGGGCGAGGGCATCGTCGACGTGCAGATCTGCACCGAAGAGAACGACATATTGCTGACTACCGCCGAGGGCCAGTGCATCCGCTTTCCCGTGACCGACGTGCGCGTGTTCAAGGGCCGCGATTCAATGGGCGTGCGCGGCGTCAATCTGGCCGACGGCGACAGCGTCATCGCGTCTTCGATTTTGCATCATGTCGAAGCGAGCGGCGAGGAACGCGCCGCCTATCTGAAACAGAGCCGGGCGATGGCCGGCGAGAACGCTGAGCCGCAGGAAACCGAGAGCGCGGCCGACAACGCCGACGAAGGCGAGGACGCGAGCGTCGAAACGACTTTGCCGCCAGAGCGTTTTGCGCAATTGCAGGCGCTCGAGCAACAGATCCTGACCATTTCGGTCAACGGCTACGGCAAACGCAGTTCCTCGCACGAATACCGCGTCACCGGCCGCGGCGGCAAAGGCATCGTCGCCATGGCCGTCAACGCCCGCAACGGCGAACTTGTCGCCTCAATGCCGGTCGAAGCCAAGGATCAGATCATGCTGGTCACCGACGGCGGGCAATTGATCCGCTGCCCGGTCGAAGGCATCCGCGTTGTCGGACGCGGCTCGCAAGGCGTGATCGTGTTCAATACGGCGGAGGGCGAGCGCGTCGTTTCGGTCGAGCGCATCAGCGAGGACGATTCTAACGGCGAGAACGGCGAGAACGGCGACAATGGCGACGAAGAAGCGCCGGAAGCAGGCGACGACGCGTGATTTAGCCTCAGGACGGGAAGTTTGAGCGACAAACCGAAGCATTTCGACGTTCTCTCGCCCGACGCCGCCGCCAAACGGGAGCAGGCGCGGCAAAGGCTCGACACGATCGACCCGCACAAGCAGCCGGGCGGCGGCGCGCGCGATCCGAGGCGAAAAGCCTGGTTCGAGGCGGTGTACGCTTTGGCGGACGGCGATGCGGCGGGCGTTCCCTGGGGCAGTCTGACGCCCAATCCGCAATTGGCCGATTGGCTGGCGCGAAATCCGCAGCTCGACGGCCTCAAGGCGCTCGATGTCGGCTGCGGCCTCGGCGACAACGCGGCGGCCCTGGCCGGGCAGGGGGCCGACGTGACCGCCTTCGACCTCGTGCCGCGCGCCGTCGAATGGGCGCATTCGCGCTTTGCCGACTCGCCGCTGGCCTCGCATTTGCGCTTCGTCGCCGCCGATCTGTTCGCGCCGCCGGACGATTGGCGCGGCGCTTTCGACTTCATCCACGAAACCTATACGTTGCAGGCGCTGCCAGCCGCCTTGCTGGCGCCGGCGCGCAAGGCGCTCGCCGATATGCTCAGGCCCTGCGGGCGGCTTCTCGTCATCACCCGGGCGCGCGAGCCGGAACAGGTCGTCGACGGTCCGCCCTGGCCGCTGACGCGCGCCGACATCATGGCGTTCGCCGACGAAGGGCTGGAAATCGTCACGCTGGACGATATTCCGGCGAACGAGACGCGCTCGCGCCATTGGCGGGCGCTTTTGCGGCGCGCCGGATAACGCCGTCGCCTAATCGCCTGGCTCCAGCGTCTTCGCCTCGTCCCAGAGCGCGTCCATTTCCTCCAGCGAGGCTTGGCCCAACACTTTGCCGCGCGCTGCGAGCTGTTCCTCGATATAGCGGAAACGGCGCTCGAATTTGGCGTTGGTCTGGCGCAACGCGGCTTCGGGATCGGTTTTGGCGTGACGCGCCAGATTGGCGACGGCGAACAGGACGTCGCCGACTTCGCTCGCCACATGCGCCATGTCGCCGCGATCGAGCGCTTCCTCGACCTCGTCGCACTCTTCGCGGATTTTCGCCAGCACCAGTCGCGCGTCGTTCCAGTCGAAGCCGACGCTCGAGGCCTTGTTCTGCAATTTGACGGCGCGGGTCAGACCGGGCAGGGCGACCGGCACGTCGCTCAACAGGCTCGTGGTCTCCTCCGGCAGGCCTTGCGCCTTGCGGGCGGCGGCGCGTTTCTGCTTTTCCTCCGCCTTGATCCGCGTCCAGACCTTGGCGATCGTCTCTGGATCGCGCTCGCTTGCGTCGCCGAACACATGCGTGTGGCGGCGTATCATCTTGTCGGAAATCGCCTCGACGACGCCGCCGAAGTCGAACAGGCCGCTTTCCGTGGCCATTTGCGCGTGAAAGACCACTTGCAGCAGCAGATCGCCCAATTCATCGCGTAGATCGAGAAAATCGCCGCGTTCGATAGCATCGGCGACTTCGTAAGCCTCTTCGACCGTATAGGGCGCGATGGAGGCGAAATCCTGCTGGAGATCCCAGGCGCAGCCCTTTTCGGGGTGGCGCAGGATCGCCATGATTTTCAACAGGTCTTCAATATCGCGCGAGGCTTTCATGGCGTCCTGACACCGGCGTTGCAAACAAAAAGAGCAAGGCGAATAGCCTTGCTCCTTGAAAAGTCAGCTTTGAAAAGCCGATCAATCGATGGCGATGCCGACGGCTTCGCGGCCCTTGGGCGTATCGACCACTTTCATCGACACCGGCTGGCCTTCGGCAAGCGTCGAAACGCCTGAAGGCTGCAGGATGGAGATATGGACGAACACGTCTTTGCCGCCGTCGTCAGCCTGGACGAAGCCGAAGCCTTTGGCGCCGTCGAACCACTTGACCTTGCCTTGCACTTCGACAGCGCTCGACAGGTCGGGCGCGCGACGCGGGGCCGGGCGGGGCGAATCGAAGGAGCGCTGCGGCGCGCGCTCGGCGGCGCCGGCCGTGTCGACCTCTATGACGCGGGTGACCTGCTGGCCCTTGACGCCATTGGCGACCTGCACCTTGAGCTTGGCGCCCGGCGGCACGGTCTCGTAGCCCGCCGACTGTAAGGCGCCGATGTGCAGGAAGGCGTCGCCGGTGCCGTTGGACAATTCGACAAAGCCGAAGCCCTTGTCGGATTTGAACCATTTCACCACGGCGTCGATGCTGGGAGCGCTTGAAGGCGGGGGCGCGAACTGGCCGCCGCCGCCAAATTCGGCGCCGGGCTGGCGATCGAAAGAAGCGCGAGGTTGACGAAACTGGCGCGGAGAATCATAGGGCGAAGGCCCATCATCGTCGAAACCGCGCTTCCTGGGTCCCCGGAAATCTTTACCTTTGCTCATGTTCTGCCTACTGGTCTCCGCCTCGACTTTAAAAAAAGTCACCCATATCCTCAGCCGAGGGTCGAAAACGACCCCGCGACCGTCCTGCGCCGCCGTTTACCCCGACATTCGAAAACCGAACGCCATTTGACCATTCACGGCCCGAAAACGCGCATTACCGGAGCGACCCGAAAGGTCGAACCAATACGCTTGCAGATGGTATTTGAAAAAGCCCAAAGCCCGCGCGCCGTGCTATTAAACAACATACAACGCCTTGTGGCTACCGCAAACTGTCGCTTTTTTGCCGCTACGTATTTTTTTGCGCCGGGCTCTTTTTTTTTGCGCATCGGGCGTTTTCGACTTCGGAGCGCTTACGCGGGCGAGGCGAGCGCCTATGGCGCGACGCTCGATCGGACAAATCCGGGAAACCCCTAAGGCGCGCCGCCGAACCGCGCCATGGCCACGAAAATGTCGCGCAGCGATTGGCCGCGCGCGGTGAGCTCATACTCGGTCGTGGGCGGGTTCGTCGGAAAGACGCGGCGCTCGACCAAACCGTGCTCTTCGAGGGTGCGCAATCGTAGGGCCAACAGGCGCGGTGAAACGCCCTTCAGACTGCGCTGCAGTTCGCTGTAGCGCTTCTTGCCTGTCAGGAGATCGCGCAAGACCAGCATCGTCCATTTGCCGTCGAGCAATCGCGCCGTCCGCTGAATTGGGCAGTCCGGCGCGCAGCCCGACTCCGGCGCCTCGACAAGAAAATCGGTCATCTTTGTTACTTCACTTTTGGTAACTCCTTCACAAAGGGAAGCGCATCCGATAGCGTTTGTCACGCGATTTTTTCCATGACGCTCGGGAGCCCTCCATGTTTTCGGCCCTTTTACGCCTCACAGGCGCGATCCAGATCATCCTGGGACTGGCGTATCTGTTCGCGCCTGCGGCGTTTCTTCATCTCATCGGCCATAGCGCCCCCGCGCCGGACCTGTTTTACCCGCTGGGCATGCTGGCCGCCCGCTTCATCGCCTACGGCGTCGGCTTCTGGATCGCCGGCCGCGAGCCCGCGCGGCACATGCTCTGGATTCGGCTGATGGCCGCTGTGCAAGCCATCGATCTTGGCGTCGGAGCCTATTACACGGTCCTTGGCGTCGTGCCGCTGAGCCGTTCCGCCTTTCCGATGTTCAATGCGATATGGATCGGCTTGTTTTCGGCGCTCTATCGGCCTGCCGCGCAGACATCGACCGAGCCGGCGCAATGAGCGTCGTCGCCTTGTTCGCGTGGTTGCAGGGCGCGGACTTCTACCGCGCCATGCACGCCGCCGCCGCCGCGCTCCTTCCGCCCGGCGCCGATCGAACCTGGCTCGACGTCGGATGCGGCCCCGGCGTACTCGCGCGCATCGCCGCGGGCAGGGGCTACGCCGCCAGAGGCGTCGATCGCGACGCGCGCATGATCGCGCGCGCGCAGGAAATCGCCCGGGCCGACGGCAGCGCCGCGACCTTCGCGGTCGGCGACATCGAGACGGCGGGCGAAGCCGGCGAACGGTTCGACGTGGTGTCGGCTTCCTCGCTGCTGGTCGTTCTCGACAATCCCGCGGCCGGCCTGCGGCGACTCCTGGCGCTCGCCAAGCCCGGCGGCGTGGTCTTGATTATCGAGGCGAGCCCGCGGATGTCGCGCCTCGCCGCGCTTAAACTCGTGCTTTTCGGACGCTTGGGGCGTCGATCGCACATGGTGCTGGTGTGGGCGACGGCGCGCTCGAGCCGCGCCTTGCCGGAAAGCATTTTCGATCAAACGAATATTCGCGCCCGCCGCTATCCGCTTCTCCACGGTCTGGCGAACGCCTGGCTGGTCAAGCGGGCGTAATGTCCGCGACGGACGGGCGCGCGATTTGAATTTCGCGAAGGAGGCAATTTCAATATTGCGTCTTCACGGCGAAACTGCTCCGTTCCTGTCGGGTCATGCCATCGGCCCCATGAATCAATCACGAAGGCTGTGGGCGTGCGTCAACTTCCGATCACCCATTTTTCCGATGTTCTTTGCGTCTGGGCGTACTTCGCCGAGCCGCGCCTGGCGGCCGTGCGGCGCACATTTGGCGATCAGGTCAAATTTCAATATCGCTTTTGCTCGGTCTTTGGCGATGTCCCGGACAAGATCGCCACAAACTGGCGGGAGCGCGGCGGCTATGACGGCTTCGCCGCGCATGTTCAGCACGCGGGCGAGGCGTTTCCGGAAATTACGCTGCATCCCGATGTTTGGCGCAAGGCGCGGCCCGCGTCCTCGCTTTCCGTTCATCTCTTTCTCAAAGCCGTCGAAAGCGCGGAAAAGGACGGCCATTGCGCGCTTGGGACGTTCGAGCGCGTCATTACGGCGATGCGGGAGGCGTTTTTCGTCCGTGGACTCGACATCGCGGGTTGCGACGTTCATCGCGAGATTGCGCGGGAACTCGGCCTGGACGTCGCGATCGCTCAGCGCTATCTCGACGACGGTCGCGCCCACGCCGCGCTTTCCTCGGACTATAAGGAAGCGGAAAACCTCGGCGTGAGGGGAAGCCCGACGATGATTCTGAACGAAGGACGCCAGAAGTTGTTCGGCAATGTCGGCTATCGAATTATCGAAGCGAATATCCAAGAGCTTCTGCGCCAGCCAAATCCTGATCAGGCAAGCTGGTGCTGAAACGGCCGAGTAGCCGCGTTGAGCTGGCCTCCAGAAGAGAATATCCATTGCGTCCAAGGGGACGCACGAAAGGAAAATGAGACATGTGCGCGCCCCTTCCGTTTCAAATCGTCGAGTTGCTGCCTGATGAAATGGCCGTCGTGAAGCTGGGGATGGTATCGGAAACGGTGACCGTGGAGGTGATCGACGATCCGCGCGTCGGCGATTTCGTCATCCTGCACGGCAAAGTCGCGTTGACCAAGATCGACGTCGACGAGGCGCATGAAATGCTCGCGCAAATCGGCGCGGACGCAATTCTGCCAATGCGCGCCGATTGTTCGAGGCTTTAGCGACAAAGCCGCCCCGCCAAATAACGCGCGGTTTGTATCTGAGATATGCCTGTTTCGGCATCGTCAGCAATCATTTGCGGCGGCCGGCCATCGATATGTGCACAGCCCAATTTATTGCGGCGTTCAGTCACATAGTGGGCGATAAAGTTATATTGACGATAGAACTTTTTCGCGTAATCTGCGCTTGCATGTTCATAACGCCGTCCGTGCGCCATTTCAAAAATTGGCAGTCCAGGAGACTGTTTTCGTTCAAAATCCAGCATTTTGAATGATCGGCTGGCGACCCGAACGTCGACGCGGTTTGCGCGCGCAATCCTTCGCAGGAGACCAAAATGCAATTTCAGAACCATGAATCGCCGAATGCGTGTGGATGCGGTCACGGCCATGGCCGGGGGCGCGGCCAGGGCCATCGAGGCGCGGGACAGGGGAGTTGTTGCGGGCAGGGCGACGGTTGTGATTCCTCCATCGCCGATCTGACCGAGGCGCCGCTCACCGACGAAGCCCATGCCGCCTTGCTCGAGGGCCTTGACGACGAATATCGCGCGCGCGCCTTTTATCTCGCCGTGCTCGATCGCTTTCCCAACGCCTTGCCGTTCGACCATATTGAAGGCGCGGAGGAGCGACACGCCAACGCGCTGAGCGCGATCCTGCGCGCATACGGACGGGCCGTTCCGACCAATCCCTATATCGGCGGCGAGGAGATTCGCCGCAGCGTGCCCGCGTCATTGGCTTGCGCGTGCGATATGGCCGTCAAGGAGGAACGCCACAACGACGAACTCTACGAGTGCCTGTTGCGCAAGGTCGACGGGTTTCCACTGATCCGCCAAGTTTTCACCAGATTGATGCTGGCCTCGCGCGAGCGGCATCTACCGGCGTTCGAAGGGTGGGGCGACGCTTATCGGAAAGGATAATCGGCATAAAAGTCGCCATCGTCAACTCTCCGATTTCGCGGCGCCCGCCGCCCGTGCGCGAATTGCGCCGCCGCAAAGTCGAGGCCGAAATCGTAGCGACCTCGCCGCCGACGGAGTTGCATTGCCTCGCGAGAGCAAATTGAACGCCGACTATCCGCGCAAGGAGGCGAAATGAAATATCGTCCGGCGAGCCATCGAGCGCTTCCAACAGCGAAGCGCCGTTTGAGCGTTGCGGGAGGAGTGGCCGCGCCACGTCGCCCCCCGCATCCGTATTTCGCATAATCAATATTATGGAACTTATTGATGTGTCCCAAGTGCTATAAGGGGTATTGCGTCAGGCTGCGATCAGATAAAAACGCTCATGCCGTCGAAGGCCGGTTCGACATGCGGCGGCAATTCGGCCGCCAGCCGCGCGTAATCCAGGTCTACATGCAGGTTGGTCAAGATCGCCCGGCGCGGTCTCATCCGCGCGATCCACTCCAGCGTCTCGCTCAGGGAAAAATGACTCGGATGGCGCGTGTAGCGCAAGGCGTCGACGATCCACAGATCGAGCCCGGCGAGGAAGTCGACGCTCTCTTCGGGCACGGCGTTGAGGTCCGGCGTATAGGCGACGTCGCCAAACCGGAAGCCAAGCGCGTCGATATCGCCATGTTCGAGGCGGAAAGGAACCGCCTCGAAGGCGCCGCCCGGCCCCGAAACGGCAAATTTCTCGCCCGGCTGCAGCCGATTGTCGATCAGCAAAGGCGGATATTGGCTGCCCGGCGGCGTCTTGAACAGATATTCGAAGCGCAAGCCGACCGAATTCCAGGTCGGCTCATCCATAAAGGCCGGGATGCGACGGCGCATTTCGAGCACCAGCGGCCGGATGTCGTCGAGTCCATGAATATGGTCGGCGTGGGCGTGCGTGAGCAGCAGCGCGTCGAGACTTTTTATGCCTAGATCAATGAGTTGTTCGCGGCAATCGGGACCGGCGTCGATCAGGATATTGGTCGCCGGACCGTCCTCGCGCGCGCGCAGCTCCAGCGCGATGGCGCAGCGCCGGCGCCGGTTTTTGGGGTTGCTCGGATCGCAAGCCCCCCAACCCTGGCCGGCGCGCGGCACGCCGGCCGAGGAGCCGCAGCCCAATATCGTCAGTTTGCGCTTCATGCGGCCTCGATCATGGCGCCAAAGGCGGCGATTTCGCAAACAGGCGTTGGAAATTGGCGCTCGTGGCGGCGGCGATATCCTCCAGCGGCAGGCCTTTGACGTCGGCCAGCGTTTTCGCCGTTTCGCGCACATAGGCCGGCTCGTTGGTCTTGCCGCGAAACGGCGTCGGCGCCAGAAACGGCGCGTCGGTTTCGATGAGAAGCCGGTCGAGCGGCGCATCGGCGGCGATTTTGCGCAAGCCGTCTGAGTTCTTGAAGGTGACGACGCCGGAAAACGAAATGTAGAGGCCGAGCGCCAACGCCTGTTCCGCCAATTGGCGCGATGAGGTGAAGCAGTGGAGCAAGGCTTTGAAAGCCCCCTTCCCCATCTCCTCGCTCAGGATCGCCGCCATGTCCTCGTCGGCGTCGCGCGTATGGATGATCAGCGGCAGTCCGCTCAGCCGCGCCGCTTCGATATGGTTGCGAAAAACGCGTCGGGCGACGTCGCGGGGCGCGCGGTCATAGTGATAATCGAGGCCCGTCTCGCCGACGCCTATGCATTTCGGATGCGCCGCCAGCGCCGCCAGCTCCTGTGGCGAACGCTCGCGCTCCTCATGGGCGCTATGGGGATGGGTTCCCACCGTGCAGAAGACGTCCGGCTCGCTTTCGGCGATGGCGGCGATCTTGTCGAACGCGTCCACCCTCGTCGAAATCGTCAGCATGCGCACGACCCCGGCGTCGCGCGCGCGCGCCAGAACGCCGGCGCGATCTTGCGCAAGGGCCGGGAAATCCAGGTGACAATGGGAATCGATCAATCTCACGCGCCGCCTTTCTTGGCTTTCGCGTCCTTGTCGGTCGCATCGTCCGCTTCGACATAGCGAGGGAAGATCGGCGCCGGCGCCGGCAGCGGCGCGCCGGAAAACAGCCGATGTTCAGGCGTCGCATGAGAAAAATCGCGCGCGTCGTCGCCAACGCCGAGCAGATCGAGCAATTTTCCGGCCGCTTGCGGGATGAAGGGCTGGCACATCAGCGCGATAATCCGCAGAACCTCGATCGTTACATAAAGCACGCTGTCGCGTCGCGCCGGATCGGTTTTCGTCAGTTTCCAGGGCTCCTGCCCGGCGAAATAGCGGTTGGCCTCGGCGACGACCGCCCAGATTTCGGCCAATGCGGCATGCAGGGCGAAATTCCGCATGGACGCGCGCACGAGGCCGGGAACGCCATAGGCGGCGCTCAAGATGGCTTGATCGGCGGGCTCCAGCGCGCCCTGCTCCGGCGTCAGACCGGCGCAGTTCTTGGCGATCATCGACAGCGACCGCTGCGCCAGATTGCCCAGATCATTGGCGAGGTCGGCGTTGATGCGCGCGACGATCGCCTCGTGCGAATAATTGCCGTCCTGCCCGAACGGCACCTCGCGCAGGAAGAAATAACGCAGTTGATCGACGCCGTAATGCTCGGCCAGCGCGAAGGGATCGATGACGTTGCCGACCGACTTCGACATCTTCTCGCCGCGATTGAACAGAAAGCCGTGCACGACAACCTGTTTCGGCAGCGGCAGCTTGGCCGACATCAGGAACGCCGGCCAGAAAATCGCGTGGAAGCGGGTAATGTCCTTGCCGATCACATGCGCGTCGGCCGGCCAGTATTTCTCGCGCGCGCCGCCTTCGGGGAAACCCGTCGCGGTGATGTAGTTGGTCAGGGCGTCGACCCACACGTACATCACGTGGCGCTCGTCGCCCGGCACCGGCACGCCCCAATCGAAGGTGGTGCGCGAAATCGACAGATCCTTCAGCCCGCGTTTGACGAAGGCCAGGATTTCATTGCGGTATTTTTCCGGCGTGATGAACTCGGGATGGGCTTCGTAATGGGCCAGCAGCTTTTCGGCGTAATTGGAAAGCCGGAAGAAATAGCTCTCCTCCTCGACCCATTCGACCGGCGTCCCGGTCGGCGCGAGCTTCTTGCCATCGGCGGCGAGCGTCAGCTCGTTTTCGTCGTAATAGGCCTCGTCGCGCACCGAATAGAAGCCCGAATATTTCGAAAGATAGATATCGCCGTTCTCCTGCATGCGCCGCCAGATTTCCTGGGTCGAAACCCTGTGGCGCGGCTGCGTCGTGCGCACGATGTCGTCGGCCTTCGCGTTGAGCGCCTCGCCCAGTTTTTCGAACTCGCCGGCGGTGCGGTCGGCGAGCGCTTGCGGGGTCAAGCCCTCGCGCGTCGCCGTCTGCTGCATTTTCAGGCCATGTTCGTCCATGCCGGTGACGAACAGCGTATCAAAGCCGTCGAGACGCTTGAACCGCGCGATGGCGTCGGTCGCGATGCGCTCGTAGGCGTGGCCGATATGGGGCGCGCCGTTGGCGTAGGGAATGGCTGTTGTGACGTAAAAGGTCTTCCGATCAGACATGCAAGCGGCTTCAAACCTGTGCTGGTTGTGCAAGAAGGCGGCAAACTAGAGCAATATCCGCGTCGATGAAAACGCATAATGCGCGCTCGTGCGAAATTGCGCGCGCGGTCCTGTCGTCGCCCCCTGTTCCTCCGCGGAATATCGAAAAGAGCGGTCAGCCCAGTTCGCCGCGCGCCGCCGCCGCAAGATCGGCCAGGACGGACAACGCGAACGCGCGTTTATCGAGATTGTAGATATCGAGTTCGCGCGCGCCTTCCTCGATCTTTTCCCAGGCGATCGCATAGGGAGCGAGGTGCGCCGTTTCCTCATTCCGCCGCGATTTCACCTGCGCGCTCAGCCAGTCGAAGACATTTTTGAGAAACGCCTCATATTCGTTTTCCTTGCCGCGGCCGGAGACGGCTTCGGCCAGACGATGGCCCTGGCGCCAATCGATTTTCGGCAACAAGGCGAACGCCTGTTCCGCCAGCCGGTCGATTTCTCGACCGGCGCCGCCGACCAGCCGCAAAGTCTCGCGCACGCTGCCTTGCGCCCGCTCGGCGGCATGCCGCAACGCGTTGTCGTCAAATCTTTCCCCTTGCGTCCGCAACGCCTGTCGCGCCGCTTCGGCGGCGTCCTCGGCGCTCAGGGGTTCGAGATCGAGGCGGCGGCAGCGCGAACGGATTGTCGCGATCACCCGTCCGGGTTTATGCGCGACGATCAGGAACAGCGAGCGTGGCGGCGGCTCCTCGATCAGCTTCAACAAAGCATTGGCGCTGGAGGCGTTGAGGTCCTCGGCGCTGTCGATCAAGGCGATACGCCAGCCCCCCTCGCCCGACGCCTGCTGAAACATGTGAATGGCGGCGCGCACGTCGTCGACGCGTATTTCGGTGAAATGCCGTTTGGTCTTTTCGTTCCACTCCCGACGAAGCAGCGCCAGATCGCCATGCGACAGCGCGACGAGGCGGCGCGCGGCGGCGTTGTCAGGCGCAACGGCCAAATTTTTCGCGGCTTGCGTCGCGTCCGAGCGATAGTCGGGATGCGCGCACAAAAAGCGCGCCAGACGCCAGGCGAGCGTCGCCTTGCCGATCCCTTCCGGTCCGCCGAAGATGAAGGCGTGCGGCAGGCGGCCGGCCTGATAGGCGCTCAGAAGTTCAGCCTCGGCCTCGGCGTGGCCGAACAGAACGAAGGTTTGCCGAGGATGGGGCGCGCCGTCAAAACAATCGCTTTGCGGCGGGGCGTCGCCGGGAGACTTGCTCATGCGATTTTCGCCTGCGCTTTGTCCGGCCACAGCCGCGCGGCGGCGACGCTCCAGATCGTCTGCGCCACTTCGTCCTCGCGCCGGTCGGCGGCGATGACGACGCATCTTTTATCATTGTCTCTGGCGATTTGCAGAAAGCCGGCGCGCAGTTTTTCGTGAAATTCCGGGCCTTCGCGCTCGAAACGATCGGCCGCGCCCTCGCCGCGCCGCTTGCGGGCGCGCTCAAGCCCGGTCGCCGCCGGCAAATCGAGAATGAAGGTGAGATCGGGCCGCAAGCCGGCTAATGTCGCCTCTTCGAGCGCATTGATAAAGCCGGTGTCGAGTTCGCCAGCCAGTCCCTGATAGGCTCGGGTGGAATCGGCGAAACGATCGCACAGCACGATGGCGCCGCGCGCCAAGGCCGGCTTGATGAACGTGTCGATATGATCGATGCGCGCGGCGGCGAACAGCAAGGCCTCGCCGGTGGACCCAAGCGCGCGCGCGCGGCCGGACAGGATGATTTCGCGCAGCCTTTCAGCCAAAGGCGAGCCGCCGGGTTCGCGCGTCAGCACGACATCGTGGCCGAGCGCCTCAAGTTTTTCGGCCAGCAAGCGAATCTGGGTCGATTTGCCGGCCCCCTCGCCGCCTTCAAAGGTGACGAAGCGCCCGGCGGCCTCCCGTCTGGCTTGGCTCGCGCCGATGCGCGCGTCCGGGGGATCGTGACTGATCTTGCTCGCCGACATGTCCCATCGTCGCCTGTCTGCCGAAATCCGTTGTGTCAGGAGGCGGCCGGCTTATGCAACACATATTTGGTGAAAAGTCCGACGCTGAGTTCCCAGAGCGCGTCGCGCGCGCGCTGCGGCAAGCCGCCCTGCGCCACCGCCTGCGCCGTTTTCAACGGAATGTCGAGGGCCAGCGTCGAACCGCGCATGACGCGCAAGCGCGCGACTTTGACGCCGGCGTCCAAGGGCGCGGGCAAAGGCCCGGCATAGACGATTTTCGCGCTCAACCGCTCATTCGCGCCGCGCGGCTCCAGGAACGAAACCTCTTCGTCCGCGACCAGCGGCACAGCCAATTCCTCGCCGCCGAAAACTTTCGCCTGGCCAATCGTGTCGCCGGCCTTGAACAGGATTTTTCGCTCAAACGCGTGAAACCCCCAATTGAGCAGCCGGCGCGCCTCTTCGGCGCGCTCCTTGGCGGTTTTGGCGCCCATGATGACGACGATCAGGCGTTGGCCGTTCTGAACGGCCGAGCCGACCAGATTAAAGCCGCTGTCGTCGATATTGCCGGTCTTAAGCCCATCGGCGCCGACGTCGAGAAACAGCAGCGGGTTGCGGTTCATCTGGCGGATCTTGTTCCAGGTGAACTCCTTTTCGCCGAAATAATGGTAATATTCAGGATAGGCGGCGATGACATGCTCCGCCAAAATCGCCATTTCGCGCGCGCTGACGCGCTGGCCGGCGGCGTCCTGGCCCCAGGGGTTGGCGAAGGTCGATTTCTTCAAGCCGAGTTCCCGCGCCCGGGCGTTCATCATCGCCGCGAAGCTTTCTTCCGCGCCGGCAATTCCTTCGGCCAGGGCGATCGCCGCGTCATTGCCCGACTGAACGACCAGGCCGCGGATCAGATCCTCGACGCGGATATGCGTATTCACCTGCGCGAACATCGACGAGCCCGAGGCTAAAGCGCCGCCGGCGCGCCAAGCGTGTTCGGAAATGTAAATGGGCGTGTCGAGCGTGATATGGCCCGCCTGCAGCTCCCGAAAGACAATCTCGGCGGTCATGATTTTGACGACCGAAGCCGGTTTCAGGAGATCATCGGCGCCTTTTCCAAAAGGAAACTATGGGTCGAGACGTCATAGAGCAATGCGTGGGGAACGGTGGTGGCGAACGCCGTTTGGGCGCGCGCGCCGCCGATGGCGCAAGCGCTCCACGCAAAAATATACGCCGCGAAAATTGCGGCGCTGACGGTCGACGGGCGCGCGCGCGCCAAAAACGCCATTGCGAAAGCCACCTTAATAGCCCAGGAACGTTCGCAACTATATCATTGCTCGCCGTCGCGACGCCAAACAATTTCATCGGACTAACAGGCGATGAGGCGAGCTGGCTGGGTTGGGCAAATCATAAAATCGCCACTGCCGTGTTCAAAACCGCCATTTTCGATCCGCTTGGCCCCGCGAAGCGGCGATGGCGTCAACGTCCGGCGGCGATCAAGGACCCGGCGCCGGGAATCGTGCCGAGATCGAAAGGCCGCGGCGGCGGCAAGGGCGCGTCGACGCCAAGACGCGAATTCGTATCCGCCTGCGCCAGATGGATCAATCCGCCTTCGCGCTCCGACGTCGCGTCTGCGGCGGCCAAAGCTTGACCGCCCGCCGCCGAATTTTGTTCCGCGCGTCTTTCGACCGACGCTTGCGCCTCGACCTGAGCGGATTCGCGCCCGAATTCCGACTGGCCGTCCATATCGCCGCGCCGCAGCCGCGCGGCGCGCATTGTCGACGATCCGCTATCTTGTTCGGCCACCATCGTCGGCGACATCGCGCCGCCGCCTAGCTGAGCCGGTTGGCCGTCAGTGCGCAAGGTCGCCAACAATTTGCGGTCGTCGGAGCCGGCGATCGCCGCCTTGCCCACGTATTCGACGCGCACGCGCGCGGTGCCCGCGGATTTGTAATCCAACGCCTCGGCGGCCTTGGCGGAAAGGTCCATGATGCGTCCGCCATGATAGGGGCCGCGATCATTGACGCGCACGATGATCGAACGCGAATTGCGCAGGTTGGTGACGCGCGCGTAGCTCGGCAAGGGCATGGTCGGATGCGCGGCGGTGATCGCGTTCTTGTCGTAGATTTCGCCGTTTGCCGTACGCCGGCCATGAAAGGCGTCGCCATACCAGGACGCCGCGCCTACAGCCGCATAGCTTCTCTCGGACGGAACATATGTGCGACCCGCCACCGAATAGGGCTTGCCGACAAGATATTTGCCGCCGCCTTTGGGGACATCGGCGCCGTCGCCAACCACCCGATCGCTGGCGCGACCATAGACGCTTTCCGGGAAATATTCCTTCGACGCCGTCTGGCGCGGCGCCTGCGCGCATCCCGCAAGCATCGAAGCGGCGAGCGCAACTCCAAAAATTCCGCGCCAATGACCTGCGCCGATCCGTCGCCAAGCCAGGGCGTTTGGACGGGCGAGACCGACGAGAATTTTTTTCGATACTAGCATGATTGGCGCGCTACTCGACAATGACGGCCGCCAAACGGCGCGGCCCGATCGCGTCGGAACGCCGCCGCCGATAGCCAAGGCGAACGGACAAATCCGACGACAGCCAAAATGTAGCGCTAAAATTACCAAGAAGTTGATACAAGCGCCCCCGCTTCATGGTTATAGTTAATTATCCATCGCCAGCAAAGGGCGGTCGGTCCGCAGCGACGCCAATTGGCGTTTCAAATATGACGAAATTGCGGCGAAAGGCGCGCGGCGTATCGTCGCCGATTCTGGCAACGGCTCGCTCCCCAGATTTAATACGTTGTATTGTCGATAAAATATCAGGCCTGCTGTTCCCAACCGCCGTTATCTCGCTGCCGCCAATAGGAAATCGCGGCGCCGCGTTCGCGCAGTTCGCGCCATTGGTTGCGCGCGGCGGCGAGCGCCTCGTCATCCTGACCGTCGAACAAGACGATCAGGCGCTCATAGGTTTGAGCGAGAAAATCGACGGCGGAAGTCCCTTCCAACAGAAAACGCGCCTGCGCGCCGTTGGGATTTTCCTGATCGAGCGTCAGCCAGACCGGCTGCAAAGCCGCGTCGTCGTCGGCGTGCGAACCATGCGGCAGAAAACTCTCGTCGGCGTAGGTCCAGAGGGCTTCGTCGAGAGCGGCGAGCCGCTCCCGACTGATCGCCTGCACGACGGCGCGCCATCCGCGCGCCAAAGTGCGCTCAAGCAGGCTGGGCAAAACCTGATCGAGCGGCTTCGTCTGCAATTGGTAGAACCAGACTTCGGTCATTCAGGTCCGGTTATTCCTCACCAATGGCGCCTGTGCCAGCAGCGCCAGCAACGGTGATGCCGGCGCCACCAGACCTTCTCGATCTTGGCGCCGACGATTTCCTGCGGCGTGACAATCGCGCTTTCGACCGATGTCGAATTAACGGGCGCCGGAGCAAACGGAGAGAGCGTCAAAGCCTCGGCCGGCATGAAGGCGCCGACGACGCCCATCGCCGCGGTCGCAGCGATGACAACCTTGAGAAATGCACTGTTTGCCATGCGATCCTCCTTTGCAACCGCAAATCCTTTTCCTGGAAACAAGGGAAACGGAGCGGTCTCGTCACTATCCGACAGTCGCCCGCAAGCGGCAAGACAATATGAGCCTGAACTCTGATTCCTATGCCGTTCCATCGATAAAATGGAACAATTCTGGCCTCTTAACGTCAGACAAATCGTCGCTGTCGCTGCCGGGCGCAATCGGCTGAAAAGCGCTCTTGTGCTGGACGCAAGCCGAGATCGGCGAACTGCGGCGCCAATTAAGCTATTGTTCTGCACCGAGAATTTACCGGACGCGGCTGACGCGCCCGGCGGGGCCGCGTGGCGTCTTAGCTTTCGTAATATTCAGCGATCAGACGATCGAGCAGACGCACGCCCCAACCCGAACCCCAGCTTTGATTGATGTCGCTCGAGGGCGAGCCCATGCCGGTCCCCGCAATGTCGAGATGGGCCCACGGAATGTCGTTGACAAACCGCTGTAGAAATTGAGCCGCGGAAATTGAGCCGGCGTGGCGGCCGCCGGTGTTTTTCATATCCGCGAATTTGGAATCGATCAGTTTGTCATATGGCGCGCCCATCGGCATGCGCCAGACCTTTTCCCCTGTTTTCCGTCCGGTTTCGATCAAACGCCCGGCCAATTCGTCATTATTGGAGAACAGGCCGGCGTATTCCTGCCCGAGGGCGACGAGGATTGCGCCGGTCAAGGTCGCCAGATCGATCATGAAGGCGGGTTTGTATTTATTTTGCACGTGCCAGAGCACATCGGCGAGAACCAGCCTGCCTTCGGCGTCGGTGTTGACGATCTCGATGGTCTGACCGGACATCGAAGCAACGATATCGCCGGGGCGTTGCGCCTTGCCGTCCGGCATGTTTTCGACAAGTCCGATGGCGCCGATGACGTCGGCGTTCGCCTTGCGCGAAGCCAGCGCGCGCATCAGGCCGACAACGCAGGCCGCGCCGGCCATATCGCCCTTCATGTCCTCCATGCCGCCGCCGGGTTTGAGGGAGATCCCGCCGGAATCGAAACAAACGCCCTTGCCGATGAAGGCAAGCGGCGCTCCGGCGCTCTTCTTTCCGCGCCAGCGCATGACGACGACGCGGCTCGGATGCGCCGACCCCTGCCCGACGCCGAGCAAGGCGCGCATACCCAAATCCTCGAGCGCTTTCTCGTCGAGAATTTCCACTTCGACGCCCAGGCTCTCCAACTCTTTCGCTCTGGCGGCGAAGCTTTCGGGATAAAGAATGTTGGGCGGCGTATTAACAAGGCCGCGGGCGAGGTTGACTCCTTCGGCCAGGCCGGCGAAACGTTCGGCCGCCGGACCCAGTTTGGCGCCCTCGGCGCCGATCCGAACCTCGACTTCGGCTGGCGCCTCGGCGTCGTCCTTAAGGCTTTTCTTCGTTTTATATTCGTTGAACTTATAGGCGCGCAGACGCAGGCCGAGCGCAAAATCGGCAAGCGCCGCCGCCATATCTGCCGGCGCCTTCGGAAAATCGAAAATCACCCGCAATTTTTTGGTCTTGCCGACCTTGCCGAGCACCGCGCCGCCGAGTCGCACATAATCCAGCGGTTCTTCAGCCTTTTCCGAATCGACGCCGACGACGATCAGCTTGTCGGCGGCGACGCCCTCCGGGGCGAGAATTTCAAATCCGGTCGCGACCGCGCCCTTGAAGTCCGCAATTCGCGCCGCTCGCTGCAGAAGATCGCCGGCGTCGCCCAGAATAGAGCGCGCGCCCGCCCCGAGTTGGGCGCCCTTGGCGACGAAAACCGCCAGCGCGTAGCCTTCCTCCTTGCCGGGCGCTTGATGAAGGATTTCATTGAGCGCGACGATCTTGATCTTTACCGAACCGGACATGCAGAACCTCATACGCTGCGCCGTTTCGTTCGCACAAAGCCGCCGACGAAAGGCGCGAATCGGAAAAATTGTCGCAGCGACCGAATTTAACGCATAGTCCGGTCAAAAAAATCTGTCGACTTTTCTTCGAGCAGCCGCGACGAACGTTGAGACCGAACTATGACCCCCGACGATGGATGGGGTCAATGCGCAAGGTGGCGCGAAAGCAATCCCTGCCGATCCCGACGACCAAACACAAGCATCTTGAAATAGCCAAGTTTTTCGTCGAAGCCGGGTCTGCGCGCCGCGCCGGCGATCAGCGTCGACGCTCCTTGAAAAAGAGGAGAAAGATAATGCGGCTTGTGCGCGCCGCGCCAGGGCTTTAACCCCTGATGGCGGATTCGCGTGACGGCGACGCGGCCGCTGGGGATCGACCGGGAGAGTCGGTTCATCAGGATGATATGCTTGACCCAAGTTCTCTCCGGCTCGATGATTTGGCCTAAATGACGCTCGTTGAACGATATGTGTTCAAAATCGCCGCGAACGCCTTTCTGGTGACGTTGGGCGTGCTGACCGCTGTTATCTGGCTGACGCAGGCGCTGCATGATTTCGACCTGATGACCACCAAGGGCCAATCGATTCTGGTTTTCCTCCGCGTCACCGGCCTGTGGATTCCCTCGCTAGCCATGGTGATCGCGCCGATCGCCCTGTTCATCGCGATTTTGTTCGCCCTCAACAAGCTGAATGGCGATAGCGAATTGGTGGTTATGGCCGCGGCCGGCTTGGCGCCCTGGACTTTGGCTCGCGCGTTCGCCGTCTTGACCTTGGCGGCGGCGGGATTCGTCGCCTTTCTCTCGCTTTGGGCGATGCCGTGGAGCTTTCGCGCCTTGCGCGAGGCGCGCGTCCAGGTGCAATCGGACTTTCTTTCGCGCGTGGTGCGTGAAGGACAGTTCATCAATCTTGAGGACGCATTGGTTTTTCATTATCGCGAGCGCGGCCCTGGCGGCGTCCTGCTTGGGGTTTTCATGCTCGACCGGCGCGATCCGGACAAGACAAGCGCCTATCTCGCCGAACGCGGCTTCACCGCCAAAGTCGACGATCAGAACTATCTCGTACTGGAGACCGGCACGATACAGCGCCAAAACAAGGGCGCAGGCAGCCCGGCTTTGATCGCCTTCGACAGTTACGCTCTTGATCTCAGCCACTTCGGCCCGCAAGGCGACGGCTCGCCGCTGCGCGCGCGCGAGCGCACGACCTCCGATCTACTGCACGCCGATCGCGCGGACGCTTATGTGAACGCCAACGAGGGACGGTTCCGCGCGGAGCTTCACGATCGGTTCACTGGCGTGCTTTATGCTCTCGCGATGGGAATGATCGGATTTGCCGCGCTCGGGACACCGCGCACCACACGGCAGACGCGTGGAGTGGCGGTGGGCGGCGCAGTCGTCTGCGTATGCTTGTTGCGCGTCGCCGGATTCGGCGTTTCGGCGATGACGGCGCGCGAGCCGCTCGCAATCTATCCGGCTTATTTTCTGCCGATTTTCGGCTTTCTTGCCGGAGCCTTCTATGCATTCGGGCCGGATTTGGCGGCGCGCGCGCGCCGTCGGCGTCCGCCCGCCCCCGTCGGTCACGGGAGCTGGGCATGATTGGCGTGACGTTAGGCCGCTATATCGGATGGCGCTTCCTCAACTCCATCGCCGGCGTCTTTTTCACAATTTTCGGCTTGATCTATCTTGTCGATTTCGTCGAAACGCTTCGCCGGGCGGCGGATATTCCGCAAGCGAAGTCGCTTACCGTCGCTTTCTTGTCGTTGTTGCACACCCCCGCCGTCGCCGAACAGGTGCTGCCCTTCGCCGTGTTATTCGGCGCAATGGCCGCGTTCTTAAATTTGACGCGCAAACTTGAACTCGTCATCGCCAGGGCGGCCGGCGTGTCGGTTTGGCAATTTCTGACGCCTCCGCTTGGCGTTGCGGCGGCGATCGGCATAGTCTCGGTCGCGCTGTTCAATCCGCTGTCAGCCTATCTGCATGAGCAGGCTGACGTGATGGAAGCCTCCATGTTCGAAAAATCAGGTCGTTCGGCGACGGACAGCAGCCTGTGGATTCGGCAGAAGGGCCTTGATGGACAAGCGATTATTCGCGCCGAAGCGTCCGCCGAATCGGGCATGAAATTGTTCGACGTCACCATCTACGAATTCGACGCCAGCGGCCATTTCATCGACCGCGTCGACGCCTCTAGCGCCAAACTGCTTTGGGGCGCGTGGAAAGTCGAGAAAGCGCGCATCAATGCGCCAGGCGAGGAGCAGCGCGAATCCGACGTTTACTATGTGGCCACGAATCTGGCCCCGCAACAGGTTGTGCAGAGCTTTGTCGCGCCTGAATCGGTGCCGTTCTGGTCGCTGCGGCGTTTTACCGCCGACACCGAGGGCGCCGGTCTTGACGCGACAGGATATCGCCTGCAATTTCAATCGCTTCTGGCGCGTCCTCTACTGCTGGCGGCGATGATTTTGATAGCCGCGTCCTTTTCGTTGAAATTTTCCCGTTTTGGCGGCGCCGGGCCGATGGTTTTAGGTGGCGTCGGAGCGGGGTTCGTGCTTTATGTCGCGTCGAAAATGATCTCCGATCTCGGTAGGGCGGGCGTGCTCAGCGCGCCGGTCGCGGCGTGGTCACCGGCGGTTCTAGCGAGTATGATGGGCGTCTTGACCTTGTTGAATCGGGAGGACGGATGAAGGCGCGGCGTTTTTTCCGCTCTCGATTCATGCGTTCTGCGGCGTCGGCGGCGATGTGCGGGTCGGACCGCCCGCGTCGACGCGGGCGTTTTGCGATTCTGTTGGCGCTTGTCTGTCTGGTGGCTGTATCCCCTGCGCCCGCGCTTTGCCAAACGTTGGCCGACCGTATCGGCGGCGGCCATGACGACAAACAGAACCCGATGGTCGTCGAGTCCACGCAGGTCATCTACAACGATGACGCGCAGACCGTTTCCGCGGTCGGCGACGCGCAGATTTATTACAAGGGCAAGATTCTCGAAGCCGATCGGGTCACCTATGACCGCAAGACCGGACGCGTGCAGGCCGAGGGTTCGGTCAAACTGACCGAACCGGACGGCACGGTGACGCACGCCGAACGAATGGATCTGACCAGCGATTTCAAGGCCGGTTTTGTCGACAGCCTGCGCGAAGATTCAAGCTCGAAGACGCATTTTTCCGCGCCGCGCGCCGAAAAGGTCGACGAAGACACCACCGTCTTCGAAAAGGGCACCTACACTGCCTGCCCTTCCTGTAAGGACAATCCGGACAAGCCGCCGCTCTGGCGCGTGCGCGCCAAAAAGATCATCCACAAGAACAAGGAGCAGATGATCTATTACGAGGACGCCTGGCTCGAGTTCCTCGGCGTGCCCGTCGCTTATATCCCCTATCTTTCCTCGCCCGATCCGAGCGCGACGCGAAAATCCGGCGTCCTGGCGCCTCACATCTTCAACAATTCGCGCACCGGCTTTGGCGTCGGCGTCCCGTATTTCGTCGTCCTTGCGCCCAATATGGATGTGACGTTGACGCCAAGCTATTTGACCAAGGAAGGCTTTCTCGGCGAAATCGAGTTCCGCCACCGCACCGATAACGGTTATTATTGGATCCGCGCCACCGGCATTCATGAAAATCAGCCGAACAACTTCGCCGCCGAGCCCTGGGGCTCGCAACTGCCCGACCGCGGCGCCCTGCAAAGCCAGGGCCTGTTCTATCTCAACCCGCAATGGCAATTCGGTTGGGACGTCACCCGTCTTTCCGATAAGTTCTTTTTGTTCGATTACGGCGTGCCCAATTCGGCCATGCCGTCCTTTTTCTCCGAAACCGCTTCGACCATATTCCTGACCGGCCAAGGCGACCGCGGTTATTTCGACCTGCGCGGCTATACGTTCCAGAGCCTGACGCCCGCCGACTTGAACTCGCAGATGACCAACGTCGCGCCGATGCTCGATTACAACAAGAGCTTCGATATCGACCCGGCGAAGTCCTGGGGTATCGGCGGTCAGGCGACGATCGACGCCAACTTCACCAATTCCTCGGCCCAGACAGCGACATTCCAGCAGATCGGTTCGGAGTCGCTCGATCGCGAGTACGGCTTGTACGACGTCTGCCGCAATACGGCGACGCCAAGTGGACAACCCTACACATACACCCCCAGCACCTGTCTGCTGCGCGGCATCGGCGGCCTGTACACCACGGCGACGCTGGATCTGTCGTGGCAGCGCAAATATATCGATCCCCTGGGTGAGGTCTGGTCGCCCTTCGTCTTCGCGCGCGCGCACGGCTCCTATCTCGATTACAACACCAGCGGGACCGAAACATTCAACGGAACGGTCAGCGGGAGCCCGGTCACCGACACTATCTCCAATGCGGGCCAGGCCGGCTTGCTCGGCGACAACAACAGCTTCAACGGCCAGATCACGCCTGGTGTGGGCCTTGAATGGCGCTATCCTCTGCTCACCAAGACGCCGATCGGCTCGCTCGTCATCGAACCGATCGCACAGGTTGTCGCGCGCCCGAACGGCCCCAATCCGAACACCCTGGTCAACATCGACGCGCAAAGCCTGGTGTTCGACGATTCAAACCTTTTCGAATGGAACAAGTATTCCGGCTACGATCGGTTTGAAACCGGCGTGCGCGCCAATTACGGCGCCCAATTCATGCTGGACATGGGCAAGAACGGCTACGCCTCAGCGATGTTCGGCCAGTCGGCGCAGATCGCCGGCGTCAATTCCTACGCGACGGCCGACGCCGCCAATATCGGCATTTCGTCCGGCCTGGATACGCGCGATTCCGACTATGTGTCGCGGTTCAGCTACGCGCCCTCGTCCAATTTCACTTTCATCGCCAAGGCGCGCTTCGACCAGCAGACCTGGGCGCCAAGACGCATCGATGCGTCGGCGAACGCCCACTTCGGCCCGCTGACTTTGGGCGTGCAGTTCGCTGACTACGAGGCGCAGCCGGAGATCGGCTATTACGAGCGGCGCGAAGGCCTCGGCCTCAACACGAAATACAAGTTGACGACCAATTATTTCGTGCAGGGCAATATCATGTTTGATCTTGGCCGCCATTATTACGACGCCTTGCTGTCGCAAAACGCGCCGGTCTTCTCGATCGCCTCGGCCGGCGTCGGATTTGGCTATACCGACGACTGCACGACCTTCCTGCTGCAATATTTCGATACGATGTCCGATGCTTACGGCTATCCGGCGACCTATTGGCGCAACCGGACGATCATGGCGACGTTGCAGTTGCGCACTTTGGGCGATCTTAGCGTCAAGCAATCGCTGGGCAATACGTTGCTGATGGACGGCGTGCCGACCTACCACTAAGTCGATCCGCGCGCTGCGGCCGAACCGCGCCGCCGCTTGCGCTCGTCTTGTTCAAAACGCCGCTCGCCAACGGAAAGTCAAAGGCGGTTCGCGTTTCACACTGGAAGAATGGCCCATGTCTGAACATCTCTCGCCGATTTGCAGGCGCATTCTTGCAGGGGCGGCGCTTCTCACGGCGCTGTTGGCGAGCGCGCCGGCGCTCGCGCAAGCGGTTGTCGCGACGATCAACAGCGACCCAGTCACATCGTTTGATCTCTCAGAACGCGAAAAGCTCTTACGTGTCCTGCATATGCCGGCCAGTCCGGCGGCGGCGTTGGACAGCCTGATCAAAGAACGCCTACAGGCTCACGAACTGGATAAGTTCGGCATCAAGATCAAGGACAGCGAGATCGGGCCGACCGTGACGCGCTACGCCGAACGCGCCCATATTCGTCCAGAGGTTCTGGAGCAGCAGATCAAGGCGGCGCACGTCGACGAGGGCAATTTCAAGGCGATGATGGTCGCCGAGCAGGGCTTCTTGATCTACGCGCATGCGCGCAATCGCGGCCTTGAGATCAGCGAGGAGGAAATCCGCGCCGAGCTGGCCAAGGAGCGGCAGAAGAAGAAACCGATGCAATACGTCTTGCGGCAAATTATCATCGCTGTGCCGTCGGGCGCCGGCGTCGCGGGACTGGAAGGCGCAGTCAAGGAGATGACCGCCTTGCACGCGCGCTTCACCGATTGCGTTTCGGGCGCGAAAATCGCCGAACAAACGCCCAACGCCATCGTTAGAGAACAAATCACGCGTTCCTCGGCGCAATTGCCCGATCAACTGCGCGAGCTTTTCGACAAAACCCCTGAAGGTCACCTGACCCCGCCGAGCCGCGATCAATCCGGCATCGCCGCTCTCGCCGTCTGCTCCAAATCCGCCGCCAAGGACGATACGGCCGAGCGCGAGGCTATTTCGAGCCGTCTTCTATCGGCCCGAATCGAGAAAGACGCCGAAGCGCTCTACCAGGAGTTGCGCGCGCGCGCGGTGATCGTCAAACATCGCTCATGAGCGCCCGCGCCGGCCAGAGGCGGCCGCCTATCGTCTTGACCCAGGGCGATCCTTCCGGGATTGGGCCGGACATCGCGCTGCTCGCTTTCGCCGCCCATAGCGCCAAGGCGATCGAGCTGCCGCCGTTTTTTCTGCTGGCGGACCCGGCGATGCTGGCTCGCCGCGCGGCCTTGCTCGGACTTGACGTCGCCATTCGGGAGAGCGACGCGCAAGGCGCTTCAGAACTTTTTTCTCACGCCCTGCCCGTCCTGCCCATCGCCGACAAGGTGATCGGCGCGCCTGGCCAGCCTGACCCGGCTGACGCCGGCGCGACGATCGCCGCAATAACCCAGGCGGTCGAGCTTGTACGCGCCGGACGCGCCTGCGCCGTCGTCACCAACCCGATCGCCAAGGACGTTCTCTATCGCGCCGGCTTCGCCCACCCGGGCCATACCGAATTCCTGGGAGAACTGGCGCTGACCCGCTTCGGCGTCAGCGCCACGCCGGTTATGATGATCTGGTCGCCGCAGCTCGCCGTCGTCCCCCTCACGATCCATGTCGCGCTCAAGGACGTTCCGCTTCGTTTGAGCCGGACGGCCATTGTCCAGACCGCCCACACGCTCGCGAAGGGTCTGCGACGCTATTTTGGCGTCGAACGTCCGCGCATCGCTTGCGCCGGCCTCAACCCCCATGCGGGCGAAAGCGGCGCGCTCGGCCGCGAGGAAATCGAAATCATCGCTCCCGCGATCGAACAGGCGCGGGCCGAAGGTCTCGATATCCGCGGCCCCCTGCCCGCCGACGTGATGTTTCACGAAGCCGCCCGCGCCGGCTATGACGCCGCCTTGTGCATGTATCATGATCAGGCGCTCATTCCGGTCAAGACTCTGGCGTTCGACACCGGCGTAAACGTCACGTTGGGCCTGCCTTTTATCCGCACGTCGCCCGACCACGGAACGGCGTTCGACATCGCCGGATCGGGACGAGCCAAACCCTCAAGCCTGATCGCCGCGCTGCGCCTTGCCGAGCGGATGGCGCTGGCCGCGCCGGGGCTTGACGCGTGAGCGAGCCGCCGCGCGACGCGGCCCCGGACAGTCTGCCGCCGCTGCGCGAAGTCGTCGCCAAACACGGACTGGCGGCGAAAAAGTCGCTGGGGCAGAATTTTCTGTTCGATCTCAATCTGACCGGCCGCATCGCCAGAGCCGCCGGACCGCTTGAAGAGGCGACGATTATCGAAATCGGTCCCGGTCCTGGCGGGCTGACCCGCGCCTTGCTTTCCAACGGCGCCGGCAAGGTGATCGCCGTCGAACGCGACGAGCGTTGTCTCGCCGCTTTGGCCGAAATCGCCGAGAACTATCCCGGTCGGCTGGATATTGTCGCCGGCGACGCGCTGCAAACGGATGTCGGGGCGCTCGCCGCCGCGCGCGGCCTGGGCGGACCGGTCCGGATTTGCGCCAATCTTCCTTATAATATCGGCACGGCGCTGCTGGTCGGCTGGCTGGACTGCACCTCCTGGCCGCCGTTTTATGACCGCATGGTCTTGATGTTTCAGCGCGAAGTGGCGCAACGCATTGTCGCGACGCCGGCGCAGCGCGCCGAATACGGCCGGCTCGCAATCCTGGCCGGGTGGCGCGCGCAGGCGCGCATCCTGTTTGACGTGCCGCCGTCGGCCTTCACGCCGCCGCCGAAAATCACTTCAAGCGTGGTGGAGCTGCGGCCAAGAAGCGATCCCGCGCCCTGCCGCGCCGGCCTGCTCTCCGCACTGACGCTCGCCGCATTCGGCCAAAGGCGCAAAATGTTGCGACAATCGTTGAAAAGCCTGCCTTTCAATATCGATCCGATGGAAATCCTCGTCGCCGCGAACATAGAGCCGACGCGCCGCGCCGAGGAAATTCCAATCGAAGGCTTTGTCGCTCTGGCGCGCGCGCTGGAGCAGCGCCTTTAACGCAAATCCCGCCTAACGTCCTCGATTCAGGCTCAAGCCGTACTCGCGAGCGTCTATTCCTTCAGCAAGGCATCGACGAAATCGGCGATTCCGGTCTGCACACGCGGACGGCGCAAACGCTCGGAACGCAGGATCGCCAGCAGGTCGTCGAATGTGCGCTGGATGTCGTCGTTGACAAGCACGTAATCATATTCATTCCAGCGCTGGATCTCGACGCGGGCGTTTTCGAGCCTCTTGGCGATGGTTTCGGCGCTGTCCTCGGCGCGCCGTTCGAGCCGCGCCCGCAATTCGCGCATCGACGGCGGCAGGATGAAGATGGTGACGACGTCGTTTTGCGCCTTCTGCCGGACCTGACGCGTGCCCTGGTAATCAATGTCGAACAATATGTCGCGGCCCTGCGCCAGAATAGTTTCGACGCGATCACGCGGCGTTCCATAGCAATTGCTGTGCACTTCGGCGAATTCGAGATAGTCGTCGCCATCGCGTTTGCGCTCGAATTCGGCTCGCTCGATAAAATGATAATGGACGCCGTCCGCCTCGCTGCTGCGGCGCGGTCTCGTCGTATCGGAGATCGACAGCGTCAGATCAAGATCCTGACGTTGCAGCAACATCCGCGTCAGCGTCGTCTTTCCCGCGCCCGAGGGCGAGGACAAGATCAGCATGAGGCCCCGGCGTCCCGTGGAGTTATGCTGCTTTTCACGTATTGAGGGCATGTCCTACTCGATGTTTTGCGCTTGTTCGCGGAATTGTTCGATTTCGACCTTCAGTTCGAGGCCAATGGCCGTCAGCGCCGAATCATTGGATTTCGCGCACAGCGTATTGGATTCGCGTCCCAGCTCCTGCGCCAGAAAATCGAGCTTGCGCCCGATCGGACCGCCCTCCGACAGCAATTTACGGGCGGCGGCGACATGGGCGAACAATCGATCGAGTTCTTCGCGTATGTCAGCCTTGGCGGCGAGGAGCGCCGCCTCCTGATGCAGGCGCGCCTCGTCGAACCGGCCGATTTCGAGAATTTGCGCGACCGCTTGCGCCAGTTTCGCCTTGATCGCCGGCGGCTGGCGCGCCGGACAAGCGTCGGCCTGTCCGCTCAACGCCTCGATGCGGTCGAGCTTTTGCGTCATGATCGCCGAAAGCGCCGCACCCTCTTGCTCGCGCATCGTCGCGAGACCGTCGACGGCGCGCTCAAGCCCGTCCAGCATGGCGGCCTGCGCGACGGCAAGCGTCGCTTCGTCTTCTTCCGCCTCGCCAACATCGATCACGCCGCGCACGCCGACCAGGGCGTCGAGCGAAACCGGCGGCAGACCGGTTTCCTGCGAGATCGCATGCAAAGCGGCGATCAGGTTGAGCAATACGGAGCGATTGAGGCGCGGCTCCGCCGTCGAAACCTCGCGCGTCGCCGTCAAATTGGCGTAACAGGCGCCGCGCGTCAGCCGCTTGCCAAGAAGCTCGCGCGATTTGGCTTCGACGCCCTCAAGGCCCGGCGGCAGGCGCAGGCGCAGATCGAGTCCCTTGGAATTGACGGTCTTGATTTCCCAGGCCCAGCGGTAGGGCGTCGCGAAACCGGACGTCCGGGCGAATCCGGTCATGCTGCAAAGTTTTTTCATGCGTGCGCCCTGCGATCATTTCGATCCGATGTTTTGCGGGACATTCTTCGCCGAGTTGAGATCCCAGCTCTTGTCCTTGAGCGGATCGAGCGCAGTGCCTTCGGAAGCGTCGAGAATACGCGGGCGTCCGTTCGCCGCCGGTTGCGTGTACGCCATCGCCGCGCCGTTTGCGTCGGCGGGATCGTTTTGACCAGCCTCGTCCATGGCGGCGAGCCGCCCGCCCTCAGCGCCCTCGCCTGCGCCGTAACGGGCGGCCCTGGCGCGCATGTCGGCTTGCAGCTTGGATGGAACCGGATAGCTCGCGGCGAAGCCCTGCGGGCTATCCTCGCCGACGGGGCCGTCGAGGTCGGCCTCGGCGCGTGTCGCGGGGGTGATTTGCGCCTCTTCGAATTCGGCGATCCTCGGCATGTCCCCGCCAAAATTCGGCGGCAGATCCGCAAAATTGCGCGGCGTCGGCGCGGCGGCGCCCGGCATGACAGGCGACAAGCGGGCTATCGTTTCAGCGTTCGGCTTGACCGACAAGCGAATATCGGCCGCTCCCGCCCGAGCAGAAAACTCCTCGATCGATTGAAGGTTGGCGAATAACTGCGGCAATTCGCTATGCTTGTCCTTGCCCGGCGTCGGCGGGGCTTCGGGCGTATCCGGCTCTTCCAGCTTGTCTTTGGCGTCGTGCTCGATCTGGCGCCAACGCGTCACGTTGCGATTATGCTGTTCAAGCGAGTCGGCGAAGACATGGCCGCCGGTTCCGTCCGCCACGAAATACAACTCCTGCGTGCGCGAGGGATTGGCGACGGCTTCAAGCGCGGCGCGGCCGGGATTGTCGATCGGTCCAGGCGGCAGCCCGTCGATCGCGTAGGTATTGTATGGAGTTGGCTTGTCGATCTCCGATCGCATGATTGGACGGCCCAGCGTTCCTTTGCCGCCGACCAAACCATAGACGATGGTCGGGTCGGACTGCAGGCGCATGTGCTTGCGCAGGCGATTGATGAAAACGCCGGCAATGCGCGGCCTTTCATCGGCCTTGCCGGTCTCTTTTTCGACGATCGAGGCCAAGGTCGTCAGCTCATAGGGCGAGCGAAGGGGAAGATCGGGCGCGCGACGTTTCCAGATTTCATCTAGCAGCTGTTTTTGCCGCCGCGCCATGATCTGCAAGATTTGATCGCGGCTGGAGCCGCGCTGGAATTTATACGTCTCTGGCAGCAAAAAGCCTTCTTTGGGCGTCTCGATCACATCGCCGACCAGCACTTCGTTTTCGCGCAAACGCTCGACGATCTGCTCGCTGGTCAGGCCTTCGGGAATCGTCACGGCGTGCAGGATCGAGCGTCCCTGCACCAAGATGTCGATCACTTCGCGCAATGCGACGTTCTGTTTGAACAAATATTCGCCGGCCTTGAGCTTGGAGCGCGCTTGTTCGGCGAAAAGGGCGAGATTGAGCGTGATCGGACTGTCGATCACGCCCTCGGCCTGCAATTTTTCGATAATATCGGGAACGTCCGAACCTTGGGCGATCAGCACGACCTTTTCGGCGGCCAACGGCCCCGGATCGTGCAGACGATGCACGGCGTAGACAGCGCCGAAAGCCAAGACGCCGCCAAGAACCAGCAAGAAAGTCAGGAAGCCGGAGATCGCGTCGAGACGCGGCCGCTTTTTGCGTTCCGGCGGCGGCGGCGCCGCTTCCGGCTGCAAAGCCTCGCGCGGACTTAGCGCGCCGCGCAACGCCAAAAACCGGCCGCCCGCCGAAACAGGTTTTTTCGCCATGCGCGCCGCCGCCGCGCCGTCCGCCGCAGCTCGAGGCGCGAGCCCGGCGGACTGGTTCTCGGGTTTTGGGCTTTCTTCTGCCATAGCGACGGCAAACCTCTATTGTTTGGCCCGATCAGGAGCAGAATCGAGACGCGCCGAGGCGGGGGTGTCAAATTCGACGCGCTTTGTGGCGAATTCGAGATTGATCGCGCGAGATCAGTCTCAGCCTTGCGCCTGAAGCCTGGCGTCGCCGCAGCGTTTTCCGGTCCCTCTCGTTCGCGCCGGAATGCGGTTCTTTTATCCGTTAAACCGTACATTCCGATTCGAAAAACCTACCTGCCTTTCGAAAATAGGCTGTTGCGGCAAATTCACGCGCCTTCGACGTAGCGACGCAATACGAGCGAGGCGTTGGTGCCGCCGAACCCGAAAGAATTGGACAGAACGTGATCGATCTTGCGCTTGCGCGGCTTGTGCGGAACGAGGTCGATCGCCGTTTCAACCGACGGATTGTCGAGGTTGAGCGTGGCCGGGGCGATCTGATCGCGGATAGCCAGAACCGAAAAGATCGCCTCGATCGCGCCGGCGGCGCCAAGCAGATGGCCGACCGAGGACTTCGTCGAAGACATCGAAATGCCGCTCGCCGCGTCGCCGACGAGGCGCTCGACGGCCCCCAATTCGATGCCGTCCGCCATCGTCGACGTGCCGTGCGCGTTGACGTAATCGATGTCGGCGGGGGTAAGCCCCGCCCGTTTCAGCGCCGCGCTCATGCAGCGGAACGCGCCGTCGCCGTCTTCAGCCGGCGCGGTGATGTGATACGCGTCGCCGGACATGCCGTAGCCGATCACCTCGGCATAGATTTTCGCGCCGCGCGCCCTGGCGTGCTCAAGCTCCTCAAGGACGACGACGCCAGCGCCCTCGCCCATGACGAACCCGTCGCGATCACGGTCATAGGGACGCGAGGCGGCCTTGGGGTTGTCGTTGAATGCGGTCGCCAAAGCCTTGCAGGCGCAAAAGCCGGCGATGCCGATGCGGTTGACCGCCGATTCGGCGCCGCCCGCCACCATCACTTCGGCGTCGCCCAGGGCGATCAGCCGCGCCGCATCGCCAATGGCGTGCGAACCAGTGGAACAGGCGGTGACGACCGAATGATTTGGCCCTTTGAGTCCATGTTGGATCGAAACGTGGCCGCTGATCAGATTGATGAGGCGTCCGGGAACGAAAAAGGGCGAAACGCGCCTCGGGCCTTTCTCATGCAAGACGAGCGAAGTCTCGTAAATGCCGCCAAGACCGCCGATTCCCGAACCGATCAAAACGCCCGAATAATTCTGTTGTTCGCGCGTTTTGGGGGCCCAACCGGCGTCGGCGAGCGCCTGCGTCGCTGCAGCGACGCCATAGATAATGAAATCATCGACCTTGCGCTGTTCCTTCGGCTCCATCCAATCGTCAGGATTGAAATCGCCGTCGCCGCTCCCGCGCGGAACCTGCATGGCGATCTGGCACGCGAGATCGGAGATCTCAAATCCTTCGATCCGCCGCGCTCCGCTCCGTCCGTCAAGCAGACGGGCCCAAGTCGTCTCGACCCCGCTCCCAAGCGGAGAAACAGCGCCAAGACCCGTAACGACCACCCTTCTCATCGCAGCTCTCGACCTATGCGTTTGATGCGAAATTTTTTGCATTTCGCTTGGAGAAAACGAGCGTGATTGCATTCGGATCGCGGTTGGGGCGCGCAAGTGGCCCCGACGCGTCGGCATTCCCCGTCTCTGTCAGGGGCCGAAAAAAGCAGCGCGCGGCTCGGCGGAGCCGGTCGCGCGCGCAAACTTCCGAAAAACCTGGAAATTCCGCCTTGACGGCCGAGGCTCAGGCCTGCTGAGAAGTCGCCTTCTCGAGAAACTTCACCGCGTCGCCAACCGTCACGATGGTTTCGGCGGCGTCATCGGGAATCTCAACACCAAACTCTTCTTCGAACGCCATCACCAGCTCGACCGTGTCGAGCGAGTCGGCGCCTAAATCGTCGATGAAATTGGCGCTATCGACGACCTTATCGGCGTCAACGCCGAGATGTTCGACCACAATCTTCTTCACGCGCTCGGCGACATCGCTCATATCTACTATCCCTGTCTAACGTTGACGCTTCGCGTCACTCGAAAATTGACGCGCTAAAGGCCGCGCGCGCCTGTTTGCCCGGTCTTCGCGCAAGACCCCGAGCGGCGCTGGCCGCGCCTGCTTTCCGGCCCGCCTTCGGCGAGCCAGCGGCTTGCTAACACACTTCCGCCACGATTGCGAGGCCCAACCGAGGGTATGTAGCAACCCTTTAAACCAATCGGCAAAAGCTTTCAAATCATCGCCATTCCGCCGTTGATATGCAGCGTCTGGCCGGTCACGTACGCGGCTTCGACGCTCGCCAAATATACGACGCCCGCGCCGATGTCGGCGCCGACGCCGAGCCGGCCGGCCGGCACGGAGGTCAGAATCGATTCTTTCTGCTTGTCGTTCAGCGCATCCGTCATCGGACTTTGAATGAAGCCGGGCGCGATGCAATTGACCGTGATGTTGCGCGAAGCGACCTCGGCCGCCAGCGACTTGCTCATGCCGATCAATCCGGCCTTCGAGGCGGCGTAATTGCCCTGGCCCGGATTGCCGGTGACGCCGACCACGGAGGTGATGGCGATGATGCGTCCGTAGCGGCGCTTCATCATGCCTTTCAGCGCGGCGCGCGACAGGCGGAAAGCCGACGACAGGTTGATGGCCAGAACCGTATCCCAATCCTCGTCCTTCATCCGCAGGAACAAGCCGTCGCGCGTCACGCCGGCGTTGTTGACGAGGATGTCGAGCGAGCCCAGCGCCGCTTCGGCCGCCGGAACAAGGGCCTCAACCGCGCTTTTGTCGGAAAGATCGCAAGGCAGGACATAGGCGCGGTCGCCCAGTTCGCCGGCCAGTCGCTCAAGCGCTTCGCGCCGTGTGCCTGATAGCGCGACGCGAGCGCCTTGCCCATGCAGAGCCTTGGCGATCGCCGAACCCAAACCGCCGCTCGCGCCGGTCACCAGCGCCGTTTTTCCCGTCAGATCGAACATAAAATCCCCCTTACACAAAGGCCTTATAAGCCTCGACGTCGTCTGGCGCGCCGACGGACATAGCGCTTGCGCCTTCCGCCGTGCGCTTGACGAGTCCCGGCGAGAACCTTGCCCGCGCCCACTTCGACGAACCGATCGACGCCGTTGGCGTGCATGAAGGCCATCGATTGACGCCATTGCACAGAACCGCAAACCTGCTCGACCAGCAGGGCCCGGATCTTGTCGGGATCAACGACGGGCTGGGCGGTGACATTGGCGACCAGCGGCGCGAGCGGCGCAACGATTTTCACATCCGCGAGCGCCTGGGCCATCGCTTCGGCGGCGGGGGCCATCAACGCGCAATGGAAGGGCGCCGACACGGGCAGCAACATGGCGCGTTTAACGCCGCGCGCCTTGGCGATTTCGATAGCCTTGTCGACAGCGTCCTTGGCGCCCGACACGACGATCTGGCCGCCGCCATTGTCATTGGCCAATTGGCAGACGCCGCCGCTGTCCCGCGCGGCTTCCGCGGCGATTTCGGCGGCGGCCTGCGGCTCCGCGCCGAGAAGGGCGGCCATCGCCCCCTGTCCGACCGGAACCGCCCTCTGCATGGCCTGCCCGCGCAAGCGCAACAGACGCGCCGCGTCGGCCACCGAAAAAGCGCGCGCGGCGGCGAGCGCCGAATATTCGCCGAGCGAATGGCCGGCGATGAATTTGGCGTCGCACGCCAGATCGAGGCCCGTTTCGACTTCGAGCGCGCGCAACGCGGCAAGGCTGACCGCCATCAGCGCCGGCTGGGCGTTGGCGGTCAACGTGAGTTCGGCCGGATCGCCCTCAAAGGTCAGGGTCGATAATTTTTGCCCGAGCGCTTCGTCGATTTCCTCGAAAATGGAGCGCGAGGCGGCGAAGGCGTCATACAGCGCCTTGCCCATGCCAATCGCCTGCGAACCCTGGCCGGGGAAAATAAAAGCGGTCGCCACATACGTCTCCCAATGGACAACGGATTTTTTACAAGATTTGAGCGCGCCAGCCATTGGCGCCCACGCTCATGCATGTCAAGGGAAGACGTTGGCGTCATTCATTTGGCGGGAATGCGGACCTATCGAACGATATAGGCGATGACAGACGAAATCCCCGGAAAATCCTGCGGGACTTGCGCCGCCTGCTGCAAGTTTCTCGAAATCGACCATTTTGAAAAAAAAGCCGGCGACTGGTGCGCGAAATGCACGAAAACGGGCTGTTCGATCTATAAGAAGCGCCCGGAGGTCTGCCAGGACTTCATGTGCCTATGGAAGAGCGAACGAACGCTTTCGTTGCAATTGCGCCCGGACAAGATCGGCACGATCCTGATGGAGGACCCCGACGGCGAAGAATACCGCGCCGTCTGCGATCCGGCCAAACCCATGGCCTGGCGTCATCCGTTGGTGTTCGCGCATCTGCTCGCCATGGCCAAAGCCGGGCGCGTCGTTGTCGCCAAGGCCGGCCTGACGAGTTGGCGCATTTACGAAACCGGCGAATGGGGCCCATGGGTCTGACGGCGAACTGCATAACAATCCCCACGTTTTTTCCTTGCCCTTGAAGAAAAATCGCGTATAGAACGCGCTTCGCTGTTCGGCCGGGGGCTGAACGGAAGGTCCATTTTATGGATAGGGCTTGCCCGTCTTCCCGTGTTCCCGCCTTCGAAATGTTTCCGTCGAGCCTTTCTCCGGGCTCGAAGGGCTCCGCGCCGAACCAGCCGAAACATGAGAGAAAGGCAAGCCAAATGGCTCTTTACGAGCATATTTTCCTGGCGCGTCAGGACATTTCCGCCCAGGCGGCGGAAGCTCTGACCGAACAGTTCAAAACCGTCGTCGCCGGTCTTGGCGGCTCCGTAGGGAAAGTCGAGTATTGGGGCGTCAAGTCCCTCGCCTACAAGATCAAAAAGAACCGCAAAGCGCATTTCACGCTGATCAACGTCGACGCGCCCCCGGCCGCGCTCGCCGAGGCCGAGCGCCAATGGTCGATCAACGAAGACGTGCTGCGTTTCTTGACGATCCGCGTCGAAGCGCTGGAAGACGGCCCGTCCGCCATGCTGCGCAAGCGCGACGACGATGACCGTGGCGATCGTGGCGATCGCGGCGACCGGGGCGAGCGTCGCCCGCCGCGCGGTCCGCGCGGTCCGCGTCGTGATGAATCCATGGATGGAGGCCAGTTCTGATGACGACTTCTCCCGTTCGCCGGCCCTTCTTCCGTCGCCGCAAGACCTGCCCGTTCTCCGGTCCGAATGCGCCGAAGATCGACTACAAGGACACGCGCCTGCTCTCGCGCTACATTTCCGAGCGCGGCAAGATCGTTCCTTCGCGCATCACCGCCGTTTCGGCGAAGAAGCAGCGCGAACTTGCTCAGGCCATCAAGCGCGCGCGCTTTTTGGGTCTGCTGCCCTATCTGATCGCTTGATCTCGACGGACAACGCCGGCGCGACGCGTCCACGTCGCGCCGGCTTCTTGAATGCAATCATCGCATAAAAGCCCGCCGGAATGGTTTGGCGGGCTGGCTGGAGCGGAGTTGCCGCCCCTAACCGCGACACGCGGGACAGCTCGATCATGAATGACAACCGTCCGCCGCTCATATGGGCCGATCAGGCCGTCGGCCTCGGCGCCGGCCTCGCCAGCGCCGCCCTGTTCGCCGCTTCCGCCAAGGAATCCGGCTTTGCGCTGACGTTGGCCTACTTCACCTATCTGCCTTTGATGATCGCGGCTCTGGGCTACCCCCTGCCCGGCGCCGCCGTCGGCGCGCTGGCGGGCGCTTTCTTGCTGGCCTTTCTGCTTCATCCCCTGCTTGGATTGGCGTTTTTCGCCGCCTTCGGCGTTCCGGCCGTGGCGCTCGGCGCCATCGCCGGCCGCCCGCGCAAAGCTCCGGCGGAAGCGCCCATCGCTTTCTCGGAACATGCGCTGATCTGGTTTTCCTCCGGCGCGATCCTGTTCTTCGCCGTTCTGCTGTCGATTTGTCTGACCTTATTCGCGTTGTTCATCGTCGCCGGACATTATGGCGGCGCGGACAACGCCCTGCAGGAATTGACGGTGGCCTTCGCGCCGCTACTCGACGAATTGGCGGCGAGTTTCAAGACGATGTTGCCGGACCTGCGCGTCGAGGCGTTCAAACGTGTTGCGCTTCTCAGCATTCCGGCGGCTATGGCGGCCAGCTCGTTGTTGATGATGAGCCTCAATCTCTGGCTTGCCGGCCGGATTGTCGAAATGTCGGGACGTTTGCCGCGCGCCTGGCCCGACTTGCCGCGAACCTTGCGCCTGCCGCGGATCATCGTTCTGTGGCTGGTCGCCGGCGTCGGCATGATGCTGCGCGGCGGCCCTACCGCGGCGGTCGGCGGCGCGCTGGCGTCGACATCCATCCTCGCGCTCGCTTTCCAGGGACTTGCCGTATTGCACGCGACGACGCGCGGCGCGCGGACGCGGCTGGCGATGCTTTCCGCCCTTTACGCCGTCATCGTCGTCCTTGAACCCTGGCCGATTTTCATACTCGCCCTGATCGGCCTGATCGACCTGTTTTTATCCCTGCGCGACCGCAAGGAAGCGCGCCCTGAAGACGCAAAAAACCCCTGAACTGGAGAAAGAAAATGCAAGTCATACTGCTTGAACGCATCGCCAAGCTCGGCCAGTATGGGCGACACCGTCCGCGTCAAGGACGGCTACGCCCGCAATTTTCTGCTGCCGCGCGGCAAGGCGCTGCGCGCCACCGAAGGCAACAAGAAACATTTCGAAGGCCAACGCGCCCAGCTGGAAGCCCATAACCTCGAGCGCAAGAAGGAAGCCGAGGCGGTCGCCGAAAAGCTCAACGGCCAGACCTTCACGGTCCTGCGTCAGGCCGGCGAATCCGGTCAGCTCTACGGCTCCGTTTCGGCGCGCGACATCGCCGACGCCGCCACCGCGGGCGGCTTCACGCTGGAGCGCCGCCAGATCGTCCTCAATGCGCCGATCAAGACGCTCGGCCTGCACAATGTGCCGGTGCATCTGCACCCCGAGGTTGATTCCTATATCGTCGCCAACATCGCCCGCTCGGCCGAAGAAGCCGAGCGTCAAGCCAAGGGCGAGGCGGCGGTGGTGCGCGAAGAGACCTCTATGGCCGATCTTGGCCTTGAAGTCGGCGCCGCGCTGGCCGAGGCGAACGGCGAGGAATAAGCAAAAGTCCGGGCGAAACCGAACGGGATTTCGCCCGGAGCCCGCTCGCGTAACGAAAAAGCCATCGGTCTTCGCTGACCGATGGCTTAATACTTTTCGAAACCTTGAGGCCTCAGCCCTGTTCAAGGACGAAGCGGACGGACGGCAAGCCGTTCACCGCGATGCTGTGACCGAAGCCTCCACCGGCGCGCCTATGGCGACCCACACGTTCTGATTTTCCTGGCTCTGACGCTTGACGAAGCGATAAGGCGTGGCGTTCCAGGGCTTCACTTCGTCGACCAGGTTGTCGAGAACAAATTCGCCGTGATTGGTTTTGACCGTCAAAATGGCGTGGCCGTCGTTGTTTTCGTCCTTGACCACCGTCATCAGCAGCGCCTGACGGGGGAAACCCTGCTCGATCAGCATTCTGCGCTTCAACAGCGCAAAATCCTCGCAATCGCCGCGCCCGTCCGCCGGGAAGTCCCAGCGATCGACAAGGCCCCAATGATCCTCGTCCGAAATCGGCTCGACGTTGCGATTGACCCAGGCGTTGACCTCGCGGATCGTCTTCATCGCCTTGGCCGTCAAATTGACGTCAAGCGCCGTATCCGCGCCGCTGTCGCATTCGCCGTGATAGCGGCGGCAAAAGTCGATCCAGCCATAAGGAATGCTGGTGGCTTCGCCAACAGCCGCATAAGTGGCTTCTTCGGCGGCGAATGCTTTGGATGCGCCGGGCAAAGCCGTCAACATAAAAAACGCCGCCGCAAGAAGTTTAGCTAGAGATTTATACATGTCATTCCCCGTGTTACCCCGGAGAATGACAAAGCTATTTTGCGGTCAGTATAAGTAAAACGCTCGCATTTTAGGCGAATTCGTTCATTTATATATTTGATCGTGTTAAGTATAAAAAGTACCGGACAATTTGCGTAAAATTGCCAATATCGCCAGATATTGCTGCAAACACAGCGCTCTACGTCAGGCGGGCGGCCGTCGCCGGGCCTTCGGCAAGAAATTCGCAACTCTGGCTTTTAACGAATACGGCCCGGCCAGGGTTAACAGGATGCTGAAAAACGCCCCGATTTCGTCGGTTACTATCGCCCGGCGCGGATTTTTGTCGGCGATTTGAGCGTTGTTTTTTGCCGAATCCGGCGTCGGCGAGCGTTTGGCGGCGCCACTTCCCCCTTACCCCGCCCTTTCTTCGATCAATTTCGGCAATCGGATGAGGTTGTAGGCTGCGGCGGCGAAGGCAAACGACCAGCCGACCCGCTCGACGCCCCGAAACTTGGTTTTGCGCTGGCCGGCGACGGTCTTCATCCAGCCGAAGGCTTCCTCGATGCGTTTTCGGATGCGCTGGCTCACCGCATAACCGGGGTGGCGCGTGGTGCGGCCATCGATTGCGGAGCGCCGTCCGTTGGTGTTCTGCGTCACATGCGGGCGCACGTTCATCGCGCGCAGTTCGTTGACGAAAACGCGCACGTCATAACCCTTGTCGGCGCCAAGCGTGATGCCAACAGGGCGATTGGCGAGCGGTTCGATCATCGCAAGCGCGGCGTTGCGCTCGCCATGTCCGTCGGCTGGCGTCAGGCAGGCGTTGACGATCAGTCCGGCGCGGTTCTCCATCAACGCATGGCCGAGGAAAGCCAGCTTGGCCTCCATGCCGGCGCCCTTGCGATAAAGCCTGGCTTCCGTATCGGTGGTCGAAGCATGGGTCTCGTTCGAGCGCTTCTCGCCCTTGAAATCCACCTCGGCGTTGCGGCCGGAATCGGGCGGCGGCTCGTTGCCGGAGCCATCCTTGGGCTTGAAACTCTTCATCGAAGCCCAAGCCTCGATCAGCGTGCCGTCGACCGAAAAATGATCGCTCGACATCAGCCTTTTGACCCGAGGCTGCGCCAGGACGGCGGCGAGAAACTTAGCCGCTATCGCGCCGTCGAGCAGGCGGTCGCGGTTCTTGGAAAACACCGTCGCGTCCCACACGGGATCGTCGACGCCAAGGCCGACGAACCAGCGAAACAGCAAATCGGTGTCGAGACGCTCCATCAATTGCCGCTCGGAGCGCACCGAATAAAAGGCTTGCAGCAGCATCGCCCGCAGCAACCGTTCAGGCGCGACCGAAGGCCGGCCCGTCCTGGAGTAAAGCTCCGAAAAATCCGCAGCCAGTGTCGCGAGCGCCGCGTTGGCGATCTCGCGGATCACGCGCAGCGGATGGTCGCGCCGAACGCGCAACTCCAGATCGACATAGCTGAAAAGCCGCCCTGATCCCTCGTCCGTCCCGCGCATTCCGTCGCTCCTGTCTCAAAGCGATGGAATCACGACCGAAGCTGAAACGGAAGGGGTTTTTCAGCAGCCTGTTAACGCCGCCGTTTTTGATCCGTTTTTCCGCCAAACTTTCGCCCGCGCCAAAGCCATTTGTGGCGACGTTTGGACGGCGCAGCAGCGCCTTCGGCGCGCCGGCTCGGAACCGCCGCGCGAAAACGCCGAAATCAGCGGAAATAAGCGAAACGCCCGCGCCAAACCACGACCGGCGCTAAAATTCGCCGGCGTTCACCCAAAGGCGTTAATTGCCGAAGATCGAGCGCAGGCCCTTGATCAGCGGATTGTCATCCCGCTGCGGCGGGCGCTGACGCGGATCCGGAGGCGGCGCGGCCCCGATCGGACCAAGATCGTTTTGCGGCGGCGGCGGGCGCTTGGGCGTGATCTTCCGACGTTTTGGCGGCGGCGCGGCGGCGTTCTGGTCGCCTCCAGGCGCCGGCGTGGCGTTATCGGGCGGCGGCGGCGGATTTTCCGGACTGACCTTCTCGCCGGCCGGACCGGCAATGACTTCGCTGCCGCCTTTGCAGTCGGTGACCCAGACATCGTAGACCGGATGTTCGACGCCGTGCAGGCCCGGACTCGCCGCGAACATCCAGCCTGAAAAAATCCGTTTGAATTGCTTGTCGGCTTGAATCTCGTCGACTTCGACAAAACCCATGGTCAAAGGCGATTCGGTCTGCGGCCGCGTGTAGCAGACGCGCGGCGTAATCTGCAGCGTGCCGAATTGCACGGTCTCGTCGGTCGCCACGTCAAAAGCGATGATGCGGCCGGTAATCTTGTCGAGGCCGGAAAAGACCGCGATCGGATGGGAAATCTTGTCGGCGCGCGCCAAACCCGGCGTACCCAGGGCGAGCGCCGCGACGGCGAAACCGGTCAGGACCGGGCGCTTGATTTTCGCGTGCATTCTGTCACCCGCTTCCGCATCGCCTTGCGCGCCATCCGCCCAAAAAGAACCGGCGATCGTCTTAAACGACCGCGCCAGCGTGTTATCTCGCCCGATGGGCGCAAACGCCGCCTCGCCGTTTGCTGTGGCGGACGCGGCGGCAAATCAGCCTTCTGGCGCCCAGGCTTTGTAATCGCCGGTCGCGGCTGGGCGCTCGCCCAGCGACAGCGTCGATCCGGTCGGGCGCCATGCGCCGGGCGTGCCGGTCATGTTGGGCTGATAGGCCATTTCCCAGGGATAGGGCTGATAATTATCCTGCGTCGGCGGAACATCGGTCTGATGATGCAGCCAGCCGTACCAGCCGGGCGGGGTCGCCGACCCTTCCGACTGCCCGGGGTAGATCACCCAGCGTCGTTCGAAACCGAGCGCCTTGTCCTTCACGCCGCCGCGCGTGCGGTAATATATGTTGCCGAACTCGTCGCGACCGACTTCCTCGCCATGGCGCCACGTATGGAATTTGGTGTTCAACGTTTGCCCGTTCCACCAGGTAAAGCATTGGGCGAGCCATCTCATCGCGCAAAATCCACTTCCAGAATCCACATCATGGCGAAGTCGAAGCGCTTGTTCCGCCAAATCCGGGACAAGCGCCCCAGCGTCCTGTTTCACCGCATATTCTTGTCCGAAAAGTCCGTCAACTTCCCGGCGCCGCGCGACCGCGTCTTATTTGGCCGGGACTATGGCTTCGCCGCCGCGCGATGTCCAGAGGCGGCGGGCGATTTCGCAAGCGTCCCGGACCGGCGCAAACGCTCTGGCTTTGCCCACGAAAAATTGCCAAAAAGCCGCCGCGAGCCGAGGGAATCAGCATGAGCGAAGCTATTGCCGCCATTTTTCTGTGCCAGTTGCTCGGCGAGGTCGTCGCGCGCGCCTTCGCCCTGCCCTTGCCCGGACCGGTCGCCGGCATGGCCTTGATGTTCGCCTTTCTTCTCTGGCGCGGGCGCAAAGGCGATCGCGGACCGAATGGCGAGCGAATTGTTCCCGAGAAACTGGCGCGGACAGCCGAATTCCTGCTGCGCCACCTGTCCTTGCTGTTCGTGCCCGCCGCCGTCGGGCTGATCCGCCATTTCGGCCTGTTGCGGGACAACGCCCGGCCCCTGCTGGCGGCGCTCATCGGTTCGACGGTCCTCGCCATGCTGACGACCGCCTGGGTGTTCCGGGGCGTCTCGAATTGGCGCGAACGGCGGGCGAAGCCATGACGGAGGCGATTTTGTCCGACAGGGCGGCGAATATCTGGGTCTATCTGTCCACCAGTCCGCTACTGTGGCTGACGGCGACGCTGGCGGCCTACGCCCTGGCGGAACGGCTGGCGGTCCTTTGCAAGCGCCACCCGCTCGTCAATCCCGTCGCCTTGGCGGCGGCGGCGCTGATCGCGCTGCTTTCCCTCACGGCGACGCGCTACGAGACCTATTTCGCCGGCGCGCAGTTCATTCATTTTCTGCTTGGGCCGGCGACGGTCTGCCTCGCCATTCCGCTTTACCGCAATTTCGACCGGATCCTGGCGGCGCTGGCGCCGATGGCGAGCGCGCTGGTCTGCGGCTCCGCCGTCGCCGTGCTTAGCGCCGTCTTCATCGCCGAGGGATTTGGCGCGCCGCGCGCGCTGGTCATTTCGTTGGCGCCGAAATCGGTCACGGCGCCGATCGCCATGAGCCTGTCGGAAGCCGCCGGCGGCGAGGCGACGCTGACGGCGGCGCTCGTCATCGTCACCGGCGTTTTCGGCGCGATGATCCTGTCGCCGCTGATGCGGGCGGCGCGAATCACCGACCGCGCCGCCATCGGATTCGCCGCCGGTCTGGCCGCGCACGGCATAGGCACGGCGCGCGCGCTGCAAATCAATTCGCTGGCGGGCGCCTTCGCCGGCATCGCCATGGGACTCAACGGCGCGCTGACGGCGGCGGCCCTCCCCAGCGTTCTCTCCTGGATCGGTTTGTGACGAGGAAGGCCCGCGCCGCGCCGTTTTTGCTCGCCTGCGTCAATACGCATCAATACGGATGCGGGAAAATTTTCGGTGGACGAACGATTTTGTTCTTGGTACGTTCTGTTCGTTTAGGAATTTTGCAAGGTCGCGCAGGATGTTGGCGCGCGCCGCAGCGCGAGGGCGAGGGCGTGGCTTTGTCCCCAATATCCCCAACATTTAGTTTTTATTTATTTGTCCGGCACAATATCTTGACGAATTCGTGGCGCGGCCACTAGGTTGACATGCATGCGGTGAGCGGGCGGGACGCAGACGTCTCTCCCTCGCCGCATGGCGCGGATGATTTAGTCGGCTCGTTCGGATTTCCGTTCGACGCATGCGACGTTCGCCTAGGAAAGCCCTGCGGCTTTTTGTGGTGAAGGAAGTGATTAAATAAATAGATAGGGCAATTTTGCGCATCCTCGGGATGCGGGAGGCTCAGAGTCCAAACGCCGTTCCGGAGCGGAACGGCGAACGGAATCGGTTGCGTGCTGTTCCTCGTAAAAAAACAAAACACGCCCGGACGCGCCGGTCATGCGTCCGATACGGCGAATTCAGGCACTTCAGGATGACAAGAAATGCGGTTTGAACGGCGCTACACCAAAGCGGGGCAATCCCCCTATCAGGATATCGAATTCCGGCTGACCAAGAGCGAGATCCGCAATCCCGACGGATCCGTCGTGTTTTCGCTCGACGGCGTCGAAGTTCCGGCCGTCTGGAGCCAGGTCGCCGCTGACGTTCTGGCGCAGAAATATTTCCGCAAGGCCGGCGTTCCCGCGCGCTTGCGGCGAGTTGAGGAAAACGCCGTTCCCTCGTTCCTGTGGCGCGGCGAGCCTGACGCCGCCGCGCTCGCCGCCCTGCCCGAGAAAGAGCGCCTGGGCTCGGAAAAATCCGCCAAACAGGTGTTCGACCGGCTCGCCGGCGCCTGGACCTATTGGGGCTTCAAGGGCGGCTATTTCGACAGCGAGGCCGACGCCTCCGCCTTCTTCGACGAACTGCGCTACATGCTGGCCAAGCAGATGGCCGCGCCCAATTCGCCACAATGGTTCAACACCGGCCTGCACTGGGCCTATGGCGTCGACGGCCCCGGCCAGGGCCATTTCTACGTCGATTACCAGAGCGGGCTGTTGACCGCCTCGCAGTCGTCCTACGAGCATCCCCAGCCGCACGCCTGTTTCATCCAGTCGGTGAAGGACGACCTCGTCAACGAGGGCGGCATCATGGATCTGTGGGTGCGCGAGGCGCGCCTGTTCAAGTACGGCTCGGGCACGGGCGCCAATTTCTCGCTGCTGCGCGGCGAGAACGAGCGGCTTTCGGGCGGCGGCAAATCCTCCGGCCTGATGAGTTTCTTGAAGATCGGCGACCGCGCCGCCGGCGCCATCAAATCGGGCGGCACGACGCGCCGCGCCGCCAAGATGGTGGTGGTCGACGTCGATCACCCCGATATCGAGAGCTTCATCGACTGGAAGGTGAAGGAAGAGGAAAAGGTCGCCGCCCTCGTCACCGGCTCGAAGACGGTGCGCAAGCACATGAAGGCGATCCTCAAGGCCGCCGTGAATTGCCAAGGCGACGGCGACGATTGCTTCAACCCGGAAAAGAACCCCGCCCTCAAGCGCGAGATCAAGCTGGCGCGGCGCGCCGAGGTGCCGGACAATTTCATCAAGCGCGTGCTGCAGATCGTCAAGCAGGGCTACAAGGACATCGATTTCGACGTCTACGACACCGACTGGGATTCGGAGGCCTATCTCACCGTTTCGGGACAGAACTCCAATAATTCGGTGCGCGTCTCCGACGAGTTCCTGCGCGCGGTGGAGAACGACGGCGCCTGGGATCTGACCCGCCGCACCGACGGCAAGGTCGCCAGGACGCTCCAGGCCCGCGACCTGTGGGAAAAGATCGGCTACGCCGCCTGGGCCTCGGCCGACCCCGGCCTGCAGTTCCACACCACGATCAACGACTGGCACACCTGCCCGGCCGGCGGCCCTATCCGCGCCTCCAATCCGTGTTCGGAATACATGTTCCTCGACGACACGGCCTGCAATCTGGCGTCGCTGAACCTGTTGCAATTCCGCGATCCGACGACGAAGGTGTTCGACGTCAACTCCTATGAGCACGCCGTGCGGCTGTGGACGGTGGTGCTGGAGATTTCGGTGCTGATGGCGCAGTTCCCCTCGCGCGAGATCGCCCAGCTCTCCTACGAATACCGCACGCTCGGCCTCGGCTACGCCAATATCGGCGGGCTGCTGATGTCCTGCGGCCTGGCTTATGATTCGGACGCCGGCCGCGCCTTCTGCGGCGCGCTGTCGGCGATCATGACCGGCGTGTGCTACGCCACGTCGGCCGAAATGGCCAAGGAGCGCGGCGCTTTCGCCCGTTACGCCGATAACGCGCCGAACATGCTGCGCGTCATGCGCAACCATCGCCGCGCCGCCCACGGCGAGATGACGGGCTATGAAAGCCTCGCCGTCGATCCGATCCCGCTCGACCACGCCTCCTGCCCCGATCAAAAACTGGTCGATCGCGCCAAGACGGCCTGGGACCGCGCCCTGAGCCTTGGCGAACAGCACGGCTATCGCAACGCGCAGGTCACCGTCGTCGCCCCCACCGGCACGATCGGCCTCGTGATGGATTGCGACACCACCGGCATCGAGCCCGACTTCGCGCTGGTGAAGTTCAAGAAGCTGGCCGGCGGCGGCTATTTCAAGATCATCAACCGCGCCGTGCCGGAAGCCTTGCGCGCGCTCGGCTATGGCGAGGCGCAGATCGCCGAGATCGAGGCCTACGCGGTCGGCCACGCCAGCCTGAAACAGGCGCCGGCGATCAACACGACGTCGCTGGCCGCCAGGGGCTTCACCCCGGAGAAGCTCGACGCGCTGGAAAAGACGCTGGCCGGCGCCTTCGACATCAAATTCGTCTTCAACAAATACGCGCTCGGCGCGGACTTCCTCACCGGCGCGCTGAAGGTTCCGGCCGAGAAGCTCGACGATCCCGCGTTCGAACTGCTGCCCTTCCTCGGCTTCTCCAAGGCCGACATCGACGCGGCCAATGTCCACGTCTGCGGCGCGATGACGCTGGAAGGCGTACCGCACCTGAAGGTCGAGCATTACGGCGTGTTCGACTGCGCCAATCCGTGCGGGCGCACTGGCAAGCGCTATCTCTCGGTCGAGAGCCACATCCGCATGATGGCGGCGGCGCAGCCGTTCATTTCGGGCGCGATCTCGAAAACCATCAACATGCCGAACGACGCCTCGGTCGACGATTGCAAGGACGCCTATCTGCTGTCCTGGCGGCTCGCCCTGAAAGCCAACGCGCTCTACCGCGACGGCTCGAAACTGTCGCAGCCGCTCAACTCGCAGTTGATCGCCGACGAGGGCGACGAGGACGAGGACGCCGTCGACACGTTTTTGGCCTCGAGCGCGGCCGCCAAGGCCACGCATCTGTCGGAGCGCATCGTCGAGCGCGTGATCGAGCGCATCGAGCGCCGGCGCGAGCGTGAGAAGCTGCCCGACCGCCGCAAGGGCTATACGCAGAAAGCGGTGGTCGGCGGCCACAAGGTCTATCTGCGCACCGGCGAATATGTCGACGGGCGCATCGGCGAGATCTTCATCGACATGCACAAGGAAGGCGCCGCCTTCCGCAGTCTGATGAACAATTTCGCCATCGCCATCTCGGTCGGCCTGCAATATGGCGTGCCGCTGGAGGAATATGTCGACGCCTTCACCTTCACCCGCTTCGAACCGGCGGGCTTCGTGCAGGGCAACGACGCGATCAAGAGCGCCACCTCAATTCTCGACTATGTCTTCCGCGAGCTGGCGATTTCCTATCTCGGCCGCAACGATCTCGCCCATGTCGACCCCTCCGACATCGGCCATGACGCGCTCGGCAAGGGCGACGAGCAGAGCCGCGCGCCGCAGCCGGGCGCGCCGACGCCGACGGCCAAGTTCGTGTCGAAGGGCTTCGTCCGCTCCAAGGCCGACAAGCTGATGCTGGTGCAATCGGCGCCGGCGCCTGAGGCGCCCGCCCCCGAAGGCCGCGCCAAGGCGCCGCCGGCGATGGGCATGGCGTCGGTGAAAGGCGCGACGGCGCTGAAGAGCGATCCGCTGGCGGCCGAGGCGCCGAAGTCGATCCTGGAGACGCTGACCTGGACCGAACCGACAAGGCAGCATGAATCGGTGGCGGACAAGCGCGCCGAGGCGCGGATGAAAGGCTATGTCGGCGAGGCCTGCCCCGAATGCGCCAATTTCACCCTGGTGCGCAACGGCACATGCTTGAAGTGCGACACCTGCGGCAGCACGACCGGGTGCAGCTGAGGGGCGTGGGGGGATGAACGTGTGCGGGGGTATCAGGTTTTTCCGCAAAGTGGGGGATTTCTTCCGCAATTCGGAATCTGGTTTTTCCGCAGCGTTGAAAACAAACGAAAAAACCGGCGGAGCATCCGCCGGCTAAGGTTTCCCAACTCAATGAGGTATTTCATATGACGACAGGAAAAAAAGCGGCATCCATCGCCAGTAAAGAGCTCAAGAGCAAGCAATCGACGAAGGGCGAAAAAACCGTCGCAGGTTCCGACCTAGTGGATAAAATCTGACGGAAGAGTCCTTTTCTGGATTCCCGTTTGTTGCGGCGCGTGCGAGTCTGCGCGATGCGCACGGGAATTTCCATCACAGTATCCACGTCGGATCGTCGTCGGCTTGAAACCTTGGTCCGGGATCGGAACACTGCCCAAAAGCATGCCTGGCGGGCGGAAATCATCTTGCTCAGCGCCGATGCGGTCGGCACGAGCGAAATCATGCGGCGAACCGGCAAGTCCAAGACTTGCGTCTGGCGGTGGCAGGAGCGGTTCATGGAGGAAGGTTTCGACGAACTCCTCCGTGACAAGACGCGGCCCTCCCGCATTGAGCCGCTCGGCGCTGACGTCGCCGAAAAGATCGTCGCTTTGACGCTCACGGATCCGCCCGGCGAAACAACGCACTGGACCGGCGCGATGATGGCCAAGGCCGTTGGCGTTTCGGTCAGTTCGGTTCAGCGCATCTGGCGCTCCCATGGCCTCCAGCCGCATCGTGTTCGCCAGTTCAAACTCTCCAACGACCCGAAGTTCGTCGACAAACTGCGCGACGTCGTCGGGCTGTACGTCGATCCGCCGGCACATGCGATTGTCCTGTCGGTCGATGAGAAAAGCCAAATTCAAGCACTCGACCGCACCCAACCGGGCCTGCCTTTGAAAAGGGGTCGCGCCGGAACCATGACCCACGATTACAAACGGCACGGCACGACGACGTTGTTCGCCGCGCTGAACGTTCTCGACGGCACGGTGATCGGCCGCAACATGCAGCGCCATCGCCACCAGGAGTTCATCCGCTTTCTCAACGCTATCGAGGCCGAAGTCCCGGCCGGCAAGGTTATCCACGTGATCCTCGACAATTACGCCGCTCATAAGCATCCCAAGGTGCGCCAATGGCTGGATCGGCATCCGCGCTGGACCTTCCACTTCACGCCCACCTCAGCGTCATGGATGAACGCCGTCGAAGGCTTTTTCGCCATTCTCACCAAGCGAAGACTGAAGCGCGGCGTGTTTCGTTCGATCACCGATCTTCAGGCCGCCATCAATCGCTTCCTGGAAGAGCATAATCAGCAATCGAAGCCGTTCCACTGGACCGCCGATCCAGACAAAATCATCGCCGCCGTCAGGCGCGGGCATCAAGCGTTAGATTCGATCCACTAGCGCAGGCGAAGAAGAAGCCAAAGGGAAAAGCCAAATAGACATACGCTCGGTCGGTTCACGACGCCATCCGTTCTGGCAGCATCGGCACGATCATAAAAATCCGGCAACGCTTGCCGGACGTTCGAGAATGCAAAAGGCAGGCGCGATGGGCACCGACTATAAGGTGGCGTTTCGGAGCGACGACACCGTCGCGGAACTTGCGCGGCGTGTACGCCTGGGCGTACGCGTCGATCAATTCTGCCAGTTTAACATCGTCGACGCCATAGAGAGTCTAGAAGGAATCGAGTTCAAAGGGTCGGGCAAATTGCAAATTCGTCTTTTTGACGAAGACGAAGACGATCCGGCGTACGTGACCTTCTCGCCTCTAACGCTGCATGCACATCGCGAGATATGGCAAGACGCCAAACTTGGAGAGCCGAAGGCGCGATACATCCTCGCCCACGAACTGGGCCACATAGTAATGCATCGCCATAATCGCCAAGCGTTTTCCGAAGACCCGCGATTCAAGCTGAAATTCCCCTTGCCGCAGGAAAGCGCAGAAGCGCAAGCAAACCTTTTCGCCTCTCACTTCTTGGCACCAGATCACCTCGCCAGGAAGTGCGCAAATTCCGTCGAATTGAGCTTAATGTTCGACTATCCCGGCGACTTCGCAGACAGCCGCATGAATGCCCTGGAGAAAAGGACACGCTTTTATCTCGGCGAACCATGCGGCGAATGCGGCAACTTCACCCTGCTGCGAGGCCGCATGGGCTTGAGATGCGACAATTGTGGTGCGGTAGAAGACGCCTGCTCACGGTCGAACCGAAACGAGCATCTAGTGGATCGAATCTAACGCTTGATGCCCGCGCCTGACGGCGGCGATGATTTTGTTTGGATCGGCGGTCCAGTGGAACGGCTTCGATTGCTGATTATGCTCTTCCAGGAAGCGATTGATGGCGGCCTGAAGATCGGTGATCGAACGAAACACGCCGCGCTTCAGTCTTCGCTTGGTGAGAATGGCGAAAAAGCCTTCGACGGCGTTCATCCATGACGCTGAGGTGGGCGTGAAGTGGAAGGTCCAGCGCGGATGCCGATCCAGCCATTGGCGCACCTTGGGATGCTTATGAGCGGCGTAATTGTCGAGGATCACGTGGATAACCTTGCCGGCCGGGACTTCGGCCTCGATAGCGTTGAGAAAGCGGATGAACTCCTGGTGGCGATGGCGCTGCATGTTGCGGCCGATCACCGTGCCGTCGAGAACGTTCAGCGCGGCGAACAACGTCGTCGTGCCGTGCCGTTTGTAATCGTGGGTCATGGTTCCGGCGCGACCCCTTTTCAAAGGCAGGCCCGGTTGGGTGCGGTCGAGTGCTTGAATCTGGCTTTTCTCATCGACCGACAGGACAATCGCATGTGCCGGCGGATCGACGTACAGCCCGACGACGTCGCGCAGTTTGTCGACGAACTTCGGGTCGTTGGAGAGTTTGAACTGGCGAACACGATGCGGCTGGAGGCCATGGGAGCGCCAGATGCGCTGAACCGAACTGACCGAAACGCCAACGGCCTTGGCCATCATCGCGCCGGTCCAGTGCGTTGTTTCGCCGGGCGGATCCGTGAGCGTCAAAGCGACGATCTTTTCGGCGACGTCAGCGCCGAGCGGCTCAATGCGGGAGGGCCGCGTCTTGTCACGGAGGAGTCCGTCGAAACCTTCCTCCATGAACCGCTCCTGCCACCGCCAGACGCAAGTCTTGGACTTGCCGGTTCGCCGCATGATTTCGCTCGTGCCGACCGCATCGGCGCTGAGCAAGATGATTTCCGCCCGCCAGGCATGCTTTTGGGCAGTGTTCCGATCCCGGACCAAGGTTTCAAGCCGACGACGATCCGACGTGGATACTGTGATGGAAATTCCCGTGCGCATCGCGCAGACTCGCACGCGCCGCAACAAACGGGAATCCAGAAAAGGACTCTTCCGTCAGATTTTATCCACTAGCGGAATTCAACAATCTCCAATGAGTGCCAACCCCCGTTGACGGAACCGCGGCGGGCAATTTCAGCCCGCCGCCAAAAGCGAAGATTGAACAAACAGGCCGATTGCCTCCAACCCAAAGTCGCTTCACCGGCATGCCGCGACATGGGATTGCAAATAGTCATCGATGTCGCCGACGTATGTGAGCATATTCCATTCGGCGTCGGGAATTTTGACGCCGAATTTTTCTTCGACGAGTTGCTTGATTTCGACATCCTCGATCGTCCGCGGGCCGTCGACCGCGAATTTGTCGCGGCTGGAGACCTGGTCCGGCCGCTTGCCATATTCCTCGGCGACAAGGGCGAGCACGCGCCCCTTGCAGGGCGAGGCGATCGCGGCGGACGCAAGCGCCGCACCTTTGGCGCGGAGCGCATCGAGCGCCGGTTTGCATTCCGCGCCGGGATCGGCGCGTCCAAGTTCGCTCGCCCGCTTGAAATCGGCCTCGGCTGCGACAAGCGAGCCCGTGACCGCCTGGGCGCAACCCCGGTTGTTGTATGCTCCTTCGTCTTTTGGATCGAGGCGGATCGCCTCGTCGTAGTCGGCGATCGCGCGGCGGAAGTCGCCCTTGCCGAAATTGGCGTTGCCTCGGTTGCCGAAATTGGCGCCATATTTTGGATCGAGACGGATCGCCTCGTCAAAGTCGGCGATTGCTCGATCGTAATCGGCGCGAGCGTAAAAGGCGCCGCCCGATTCGAAAAGGCTTCGGCGCGATTCGCGACGGTTTCCTCTTTCGTCTCGACGATTTGCGTGCAGGCGGAGATGCGCAGGTCGACATTCTGGTCTTGGCCGCACGCCTTCGCAACGTCTTGACCGCCGCCCCCGGCGGTCGGCGAAGCGACGTTCGCGTCGGGCTTTTCCGGCAGCGTTGTCATGAAAGCGCCGGCCGCCGCGAGCACGAGAGCGCAAAGAAAGAAGACGGCCGTCCGAATGGAGAGTCTTGGCGGCGTCTGCGAGCGGTCGAGCACCGAAACGCATGGATCGGCGGGGTCATAGGCGATGGGCGCCTCATTGCCTATCTGGTATTTGGCGATGCGCGCGCGGGCCTTGGATTCGCTGTTAAATTGCCGCTCGAAGAAGAAGTCGAGCCGCGTTCCGACATAATCTTGTCCGGCCACGACATATGAATAACTTACCGTTGGCTCATAACTATACAATGTCACAGAGTTTGATTCAGCGTCTGTCGTCTCCGTCGCGGTCTCCCGCACGCCTGTATTGCTTATTTTTCCCGCCGTCGTCGCCCAATTCCGGCTTGCGTTGGCCAAAGCGCGATTTTTGCTTTCTCCCCTGAGCATACGCCAGGCGATAAACGCTACGACGAGCGCCGCTACGAGCATACACAATCCAAAGACCAGACTCGCGGACATGGCTATCCCCCTCTTCGAGCGAACTCCGTCTAACAATTCGGTCCCCGAAGGGAGTCCACGCGACATGCGATCGGCCGCGCAAGTCGACCTGCGCCGCCGATCACATGTTGCTCTCACCGCGCTGCGAGGCGTCAAACCCGCCCCGCTGAGGCGCTAATCGCCGCTGGAACAAAGTTCAGCGGCGGGTCGGAAGCATTCCACTGGCGCGTCAGTGGTACGCGCAGAAGCCGCTGCGATAGCAACGCCGATGATGCGGATAGAGGAAGCGCGGCCCGGCGCAATAGCGATAGAAGTGATAGCCGGTCTCGCCCCAACGCGCGCAACCGGCGCTGGCGACCGTCGGGGTCAGGCAGAGTCCGGACAGGGCAACGGCGAAAATGAGGGAAATTGTCAGGCTGTTCATCTTGGCCTCCCTTTTGCGAACGGCCGTATCGCCGTTCGTTTTCCAGGGAGCCATTCAGCCGCGAAAACCGGGCCGGCGATAGATACGGAAACTACCTAAGCCGGCGCGTCGGGAAACCTTCATCCGGCGCCGAGTTTAGCGGGTCAAGCTGGATGAATCAGTATTTTGCGCAGCATGGCGCCGAAAGCCGAAATCGCCGCGCCGCGGCAGGCGGAATTGCCCTTTTCAGACCGGATCATTCGTGCTGAAGGCGAGCTTCGTCATCACGTCCGCCGCCCGTGCGAGAATGTCCCGCTCTTCCGGCGATAGAACGGCCGTCATCGCTCTTTCAAGCCATTTCCGACGCCCGCGGAGATCTTCCGCCAGCGCGTCGCGGCCCGCTTTGGTCACCGCGATCACCAGGGCGCGGCCGTCGATTTGGCTGCGTCGCCGTGCGATCAGACCATCCTCTTCCAGGCGCGCGATGACTCGTGTCAGCGATTGCGGCTGGAGCCGTTCGGCTGCGGCAAGCTCGCTGGCGAGCATCGGCCCGGACCGGACGAGCGCGCCAAGCAGACTGAGCGCCGACAAGGTGACCGCTCGCTCCGGCCGTTCAGACCGCAGGCGGCGTCCGAGCGCCAACGCCGCCCGCAGGATTATCTCGACGCGCGCGTCATCTACGCTTTCCATATAATACGTATAGCGTACTATCCCCGTCGTGGCGATGAAATTGAAGACGTGGGCGGAATTTGATGCGGGATCACCTGAAGGCGACGCTGCGCTGGTCGAACAAGGGCAAGATCGAAACGGCGGAAGTGCTGGCCGCGTCCCTCGGCATGGCCGCGCCGGTCGCGCTTGGCTTCTGGACCGGACAACCGTCGGCGGGGTTCGTGGCCGCGTTGGGAGCGCTCATCGTCGGGCGTGTCGAACCGGGCGCGCGTTTGCCGATCCATGCGCGCCGGGAAGCCGAGGCGTTGGGACCGGCGATCTGCGCCATGCTGGTCGTCACGGCGTGCGGATGGTTCGCGGCGTTTCGCGACCTCGCGCTGTTGGCGCCAATCGCGCTGGTGGCGGTCGCCGGCGGTTACAGCCGCCCCCTGGCGACAGCGGCGACGCGCTTCGTTCTTTTCGCGGCGATCATGTCCGCGATACCGGCCGCCGGCGCCAAGGACAGTCTCGGCGTCCTCGCGCTGACGCTGCTCGGCGCGTTCTGGACCTCCGCTCTCAGTTTCATTTTCGGCTCCGGCGCGCGACGCAAACTTCCCCGCCAACAGGCGCCGCCGCCGCAAGAGCCAGCGACGGCGCGGCAAAAATATCAGCGCTGGACGCGCTCGCTCAGAACATTGTCAGGCTGGAGCTACGCGGCCCGTCTGGTTGCGGCGATGGGCCTTGGGGCCGTCGCCAATCATCTGTGGCCCGACCATCACCTCCATTGGATCGGCTTGACGGCGGCGATCCTGACCACGCGTGAACCCGAGATCGTCTCGGTCCGCGCGACGCAGCGCGCGCTCGGAACCGCTGTCGGCGTCGCGGCGACGGGAACAGTCCTTCGCTCCGCCATCGCCATCCCCGCGCTGGTGATCGCCATCGGATTGTTGGCGGGTTTGCGGGCCTATCTGCGGCCAGCCAACTATCTTGCCTATTCGATGGTCATGACGCCTCTGATTATCCTGATTATCGACCGTGGCGATCTTCCCGCCGCCGGGCTTCTCATCGACCGCCTGCTGGCGACCGTCGTCGGCGTCGCGTCGGTCATGGCCGCGGGGGCGGTCATGAAACTCTTGCTTCGCTTCCGGTCGGCGGCCGAGGATAGCCAGAATTCGACTTGAACGTCTGATGACCGCCGCCGCCGTCACGGATGGGGCTTCGCCGGCGGCGCTTGCGGCTCGACCTCATAGGGGACATTGAAGCGATTGACGTCGGCGATATAGCCGTGATCGGCCAGGAATTGTCTGAGCGCGAAGGGGAATGAAAGCTTGACCTTTTTGTCCTCCGGGCATTTTTCGACCGGCAGATCGACGGTGCATTTTTCGGTCGCGAAATCCGACTGGTGGTCATAGGTCGCCAGCATTTTTGTCCAGGCGGCGTCGCCGCGACCCACCAGCAACGAGCTGGCGACCCATCCGGCCAGAAAACCGTTTGAGCGCCAGTTGTCGTCGGAGTCTTTTGCGTATTCTTCCTGCAAATACAGCGATTGCAGCAATTTGCGCTGGAATTGCGCGTCCGTGGTGACGGTCGCCAACTGATCGCCGACGAGTTGCTGAATCTTAATGGGCGCATAGGAGCCGGCGTAGCTGTCGAAGGCGTAAAGGAACGCGTTATCGATCGATATGAGGTAGCTGAATTTTTTTCCCAGAATGTCCTCAAACGCATAACCGCCGTCGCCATCCAGCGTGTCGCCATCGATAACGCGCCAATGCTCATCCTTGGCCATCTTGGCGATCTCCGTCAGGGTGCAGCAATGCGCGCCCTGCGTGAAATAGGTGAAGACGACTTGCGGCAGCGCGGTCGCCGGATCCAGCCTGACGAGTTGAACCTGCGAAGTCGGTTTTTCGCTTGGGCTGTCGCCGAATTCCATTTGAAAGGCCGGCTTGCCTTTGAAGGTCGCAATCGCCACCGGCGCGTAATCGCCCTCCGGCAATTTTCGTTTGGTGAGCTTTATCCGCAGGTCGCCGGCGTACAGCGTAGCGTCGTGTTCGCCATCGTATTGCAGCGTATCCGCCACGTTCGTCGGGGCGCCGTCCAAACGGTTTCGAGAAAACTTGCGCCCTTGGTGAGATAGATATCCTTCGGCGCTTGCCGATCCTTTATCAGCGCGTCGAGAAACCGGCGGCCGGCGCCGGACGGGACGTCGAAAGGCCCCGCGATCGCGGCGAACTGCCCGTTTTCGGAGCGGACGACGATCGGCTTGAATTCGCGCTGCGCTTCGGCCGCCGCGATAGCCCGATCAGCGTCCGGCCGACTGGCGAGCACAACCCAATCGCGGTCGCCGCTCAGGTTGAGCTCGCTCGCTCCGGCCAAGACGAATGACGGGAAAGCGGCGAAAATAGCGCAAATCAATACAGAGGCGAAGCGGCGCATGGTTCGGTTCCGCGAGCTGACCTCAGTCCGTCGCTGAACTTTCATTCCGCGGCGTTTACAGGCCTTGGCGAAGCTTACGCCGCCCGGCGCGTCATGAGCAACATCGATGAGGGGCTTGCCAAAATGGGCCGTCGCTAGCAGTCTTGCCCGAGACGCTATTCAATTGCAGGAGCCTCCGATGATTGCAATTGACCGCCCCCTGGTGACCCGCAAGGGCCGCGAGCACGGCGACACGGCGCAATCTGGCGGTCTCGCCCTCATGACGGGCGTCGGCCCCCAGCATACGTCGTCGACGAAACTCTGGTTCGGCAAGGCGTGGAACGCGCCAGGCTTCCGTTCCTTGCCGCACCACCACGGCGAAGCCGAAACGGGCGCATACTTGCTTTCAGGCCATGCGCGCATCTATTTCGGCAAGGACTATCAGGAATTTGTGGACATGTCGGAGGGCGATTTCATGTTCGTGCCTCCCTTCCTGCCGCATCTCGAAGCCAATATGAGCACGACGCAGGAACTCTGGTGGCTGGCCTGCCGCAGCCCGGAGAATATCGTGGTGAACCTTCCTGACGTCGGCGATTCGACGCTGGCGGGTTATCGACGAGCTTAGGATCGTTTCCTCGCGCCGACGTCCCGCATCGATTGCGAAGGTCCGGAATTTTGGCCGGCGGAAGGGATTGAATGGAAATTCGAGGCGCGAGCTATCTTTACACGCTGGCCACGCTGATGGTCACTTTCGCGGGGTTCTCGGCGCTGCTGCTGGCCATTCGCCAGTCCGCCGGCGGGCGGCTGTCCTCACTCGACCAATTCCTCGCCAAGACGACCGTCGGCCATTCGATGGTGTTGGCCGGCGGTTCGCTGCTTTCCGCGCTCTTGAGTTTTTTCGAAGTTCCGGAAGGATGGATCTGGAAGGCGTCGGCGCTGGCGTTCGGGCTGCCGATGCTGGCTTTGTTGATCACCTTTCCCGCGCGCCGGACGGCCGCCACCGGCAAGCCGCCGCCCCGTCCGATCTGGATCATGTTTGTTGGCTTTGGCTCCGCGTGCCTCGTCGCGATGATCGTTTGCGCGTTTACAAGGTCCGAGTACGCGCCCGCCGCCTATATGGCCGCCCTGACGGTAAATTTCTTCACGCACGCGTTCGCCTTTGTGATCGCCCTCGATGTCATTTTGCAACAGCCAATGGATGATCGGCCGACAGATCGTTGAATCGAAGCGATTACGGCGCGCCGTCGCCAAATCCCCAAACGACGGCGTTTCACCGTCCCTCGCCGTTCGTTTTTCATGGCGGCGAAGCTTTTCGGTTTCGCGCGACGCGCAATGGCAAGAGACTTCGGTCAGGGGATCAGGTCGAGGCCGTGTTCGAGGACTGGCGAGGCGCTCTATTTCGCCCCGCCTGACCGGCGCTGATAGAGCGGCCCGCCCCTTGTCGGCCGCGCAATCGAAAATCGCGCGGCCGTATTTCGCGGCTATGGACGCTAAGTTACCTTACGCCGCCTTTTTTGCCAGGCTGAAGACAGGCAGCGCCGGACCCAGGATCGGGTTGATCACGTGGACGGCGGCCAGGTAGAACCCGACGATGTCCGCGATGAGGAACGCGACGCCGGCGAGATAGGAAGCGCCCAAGGCGAGCAGCACAAATGCCGCCGTCAGCGCGGCGAACAGGACGACCAAAAACAGGTTCAGTCGGAATGAGCCAATCAGGAACACAGCGCTGACGAACGCCATCAAATAATACCACATCGCCAGAACGCTCGGCGCGTCCTTCATGGCCCCGGCCAGCGCGCCGTTCATGCCGCCGAAAGCCAACGCCAGAAAGAACGAGCCGTAGACAAAGAACACGGTGGCGACAAAGCCGTTGCCGATGCCGAACGTCAACGCGCCGCCCGCGTACATGCAGGCGCCGCCGAACGCCGCCGCCAAGTAAAGCTCCATGCTTAAACCAGTCATGGGAAGCCAGCCCATGAACATTCCAGCCAAAATGAACAGTGGAATCGCAAAACCATACAAGCCTATCGCTACGGGGTCTTTCATATGCGTCTCTCCCATTATTGTTTATATGTTGACGTTTTGGCCCTGGAGTTTCCCTGAGCGTGCCGAGATTATGGGCGCCTTGAATTTGACACAAGCGTTAAATCGTCCCATTTGAATGTGTAAAATGTTATCGCCGCCGCGAAACGCCATAAGCGATGGATCCGCGGCCGCGACGCATGATCGCGCCGGCCTCGCGCAACTTCCGCGCGACGGCGGCCGGCGAAACGTGCGAGAACAATGCGGCCCCAGGCTAGTTGAACGCCGCTGGAGATCTGCAACCATGTTCGCGCCGGACTTTCTCGATCGCTTTGACCGCCTTGTCGCCTTCGACGCGGAGACGACCGGCAAGCGCACGCCCGCCGCCGACTTCATCAAGAAGCAGCCCTTCGCCTGGAAGCCGCCGGGAATCATCATCGAGGTCGGTTTCGTCGAAATGCTCCGCGACGGCGAGGGCTGGCGCAAGGCGAAAAGCTGGCGCTCGCTGGTCAATCCTGACGGCCCGATTGAGCCGGCCGCCATCGCCATTCACAAGATCAAGCCCGGCGACCTGAAGAACGCGCCGCGCTTTCCCGCCATTTTGCAGGACTTGCGCGATTTCGTCGGCGAAGCGCCGATCGTCGCGCACGCCTATAAGAACGAACGTGATTTTCTCAGTTACGAATTCGCCCGCGCCAAGATCATCGCATGGGGCGAGGCCGCCTATGACGAGGCGCGCTATATCTGCACGCAGCGCCTGTTCGCCCAGCTCTTCCCCGGCGCCGGCAAGTCGCTGACGTCGATGTGCGACCGCCTGGCGCTCGACGCCAGCGAACGCGACGAACGGCACGGCGCCCTGCTCGACGCCGACATGACCGCCGACGCGCTCGTTCTGCTGGAGCACTTGCTCAAGCACGGAGCCTCCGAAGCGCCTAAATCCTGGACCTCGGCTTGACGCCTTCACTCCGCCGCCAAGCCAGAAAGGATCGCGCATGGATACCGAAATCAACGGCCTGATGGAGAAAATCCGCGCGCTTGAGGCCGACCTCGAAGTCGCCACGGCGAAGCGCGGCGCCGAACTTCATCACCGCATGGAGGACGGCAAGGCGGTTTTCGAGGAAGAGGTCCGCCGCCGCCACATCGAGCTGAGAAAAGGCCTCGCGGCCTATATCTTCCAGGCGCGCCCGCTGATCATGCTGAGCGCGCCGGTGATCTACGCGGTGATCGTTCCCTTCGTCCTGCTTGATCTGTTCGTCAGCCTCTATCAGGCCGTCTGTTTTCCGATCTATGGCCTCGAGAAGGTGCGCCGCGCCGACTATCTGGTGTTCGACCGCAGCCAACTGGCCTATCTGAACGCGCTCGAAAAACTCAATTGCGCCTATTGCTCCTACGGCAACGGACTGATCGCCTATGTCCGCGAGATCGTCGGCCGCACCGAACTCTACTGGTGTCCGATTAAACATGCGCGGCGCGTCCTCGCCGTGCATCCAGAATATGCGCGCTTTGTCGATTATGGCGACGCCGACGCGTTCCGCGCCTTGAGCGAAAAGACCCACGGCGACAGCGCGTCGCCGTGAATTGAGGCGGCGGCGTCAAGGGATCAGTACGCTCGCGCCGGTCGTGGCGCGGGCCTCCAGGGCCCGATGCGCCTCACCCGCCTCGCTCAATTTGTACTTGGCGTTGACGGCGATCTTGACCTCGCCCGAGGTAACGACCCGCGTCAGATCGGCCGCCATGCTTTCGAGAACGGCGCGGTCGGCCATATGGGTGAACAGGGTGGGCCGGGTGGCGTAGAGCGATCCCTTCTGCGACAGCAGGCCGATGTTGAACGCCTCGATCGGCCCCGACGCCGAGCCGAAACTGACGAACATGCCGAAAGGCCGCAGGCAATCGAGCGAACCGGGAAAGGTCGCTTTGCCGATGCTGTCGTAGACGACGTGGCACAGCTTGCCGGCAGTGATCTCCCTGACGCGCGCGACGAAGTCCTCCTCGCGATAGAGGATGGCGTGCTCGGCGCCCGCCTCGCGCGCCAGCGCCGCCTTCTCCTTCGAGCCTACCGTGCCGATGACGCGCAAACCCATCGCGCGCGCCCATTGGCAGAGGATGAGGCCTACGCCGCCGGCGGCGGCGTGGACGAGAATGACGTCGCCCTTTTGCGCCTTGTAGGTGCGATGCAGCAGATATTGCGCCGTCAGGCCCTTCAGCATCATCGCCGCGCCAGTCTCGTAGGAAATGGATTCCGGCAAGTGAATCAGGAATTTCGCCTCAATATTTCGTTCACTGCTGTAAGAACCGAGCGAGCCGGCGTAGGCGATCCGGTCGCCGACCTTGAATCCGTCGACGCCCGGGCCGACCGCGACGATCTCGCCGGCGCCTTCGTTGCCCGGCGTAAACGGCGTTCCCGGCGCGGGATAGGCGCCCGTGCGGAAATAGACGTCGATGAAATTGACGCCGATGGCGTGGTGGCGAACGCGGACTTCGCCGGCGGCGGGCGGCGGCAACGTCACATCCTCATAAACCATCGCCTCGGGACCGCCGGGCTGATGAACGCGGATCGCCTTGACCATGAAAACCTCCTCATTCCCCTGGCCGCTGCGGCGGCGCGCCACCGCCCCGCGACGCCCGGCCAATTCGACGATCATGTTAGAGCGCGTTGTTCCCAGATGGAACCACCTGCGTTGTGCTGCGGCGAGTCGATTTGCCAGGAGACGCGCGCGGCGCGATGCGCCACGCGGCAACGCTATTTGCTGAATGCGCCGAAAGCCAGCGAATCCGCGCCTTCAGCTCGCCTCATCGGCCGAGAAACTTCTCGACCAGCACACGCTCGCAGGCCTTGAATCCAAGATACATGGCCAAACCGAAATAGCCCGTGACGACGAGTTCGGCCAGTTGCCCCAGCGCGCCCTCCATCACCGCCATCAACCCATGCATGCTGAGAAAGCGCACGTTGGCGGCCATCAGCATCGCAAGATTATAGGTCGCCGCGCCGAACAGGACGAAAAATAGGCCCATCAGCGCAAACGTCGCCAGCCAATGAAAGGTCACGAGGCGCACAGCAAGGCTTCGCATGAAATCCTCCGGAGTTCGACGCGGGCGCGAAAGCTCTTGCTTTCGTCGTGACCGCGATAGCGCTGAAACAACTAATTCGCGCGGGCCAGCACACCGCCGCGGGTCGGCGCGCCGACGCCGGTCGTCGTCGGAAAGGTCAGCGGCAGGCCATGGCGCGAACGCGCCGCGAGATAGGCGAAGGCCTGGGCCTCCATCGCGTCCGACGACCAGCCGCAATCCTCGGCCCGTTTCACCGGGCGCCGCGTCCGATCGGCCAATTCGCGCAGCAGAGTCGGATTGCGGGCGCCGCCGCCGCAGACCACGATCGCTTCGACCTCGTCCGGCAACAGCGCGAGATGCGCGGCGATACTGGCGGCGGTAAAGGCGGTGAGCGTCGCCGCCGCGTCCGCCAGCGCCAGATGGGCGATCGGCGCAGCCGAGAAGGCGTTGCGATCGAGCGATTTTGGCGGCTTTTGTCGGAAATAGGGATGGTTCAGCATCCGCGCCAGCGCCGCCTCGTCGACATGCCCGGCGGCGGCGCAGGCGCCGTCCTTGTCCATCGCCGCGCCGGCGCGCGACAACATCAGATCGTCGATCAAGGCGTTGCCCGGTCCGGTGTCGCAAGCGATCGGGTCCTGGCCCGGCGCGACATAGGTCAGATTGCCGACCCCGCCGATATTGACGAGCAGGACCGGCGCGGCGAAGCCGGCCGCCTCGACCAGCGCACGGTGAAAAGCCGGGGTCAACGGCGCGCCCTGCCCGCCCGCCGCTACGTCGGCGGCGCGAAAATCGTGGACGACGTCAACGCCGAGGCTCCTGGCGAGTTCGTCGCCCCGGCCGATCTGCACGGTCAGGCTCATTTCCGGCCGATGCAGGACGGTCTGGCCGTGGAAGCCGATCAGATCGATCCTGTCACTCGACAATCCGTTGCGCCGCATGAAGGCGCGCAAGGCTTCTTCGTGCCGCCGAGTTATCAACTGCTCCGCCGCCGCGACAAGTCCGGGTCGGGCGGCGCGATCCGCGATAGCCGAGGCCTCAGCGAGCGCGGCGCGCAACAGCGCCCGGTCATCCTCGCTATAGGCGAAAAAGCCCTGCGGCCCGAATTCGATCCGCGCACGCCCGTCCGTCTCGACAAAGGCGAGATCGACGCCGTCCATCGACGTGCCCGACATGGTTCCTATGACGCGCAGGACATTCAGCATAACGCCTCCGGCCGGCGCCGCGCTTGCGGTTTGGCTTTTGCAATCCATCTAAGATGAACCCTATGATGGGCGGAACATAAAACGGAAAGGGCGACCATGATCGATCTGCATTACTGGCCGACGCCGAACGGCCACAAGGTCACGATTTTCCTCGAAGAGGCTGGTCTTGCCTACAAGATTTTACCGGTCAACATCGGCGCCGGCGAACAATTCAAGCCGGATTTCCTGAAAATCGCCCCCAACAACCGCATGCCGGCGATCGTCGATCACGCGCCCGCCGATGGCGGCGAACCCATTTCGATCTTCGAATCGGGCGCCATCCTGTCCTATCTCGGCGAAAAGACCGGGCAGTTCCTGCCCGTCGCGCCGCGCGAAAAATACCGCGTTCTGCAATGGCTCTACTGGCAGATGGGCGGCCTCGGTCCGATGCTTGGCCAGAACCACCATTTCGCCATCTACGCGCCCGAAAAGATCCCTTACGCCATCGATCGCTACGTCAAGGAGACGAACCGTCTCTATGGCGTGCTTGAGCGCCAGCTCGCCACGACGAAGGACAGCGGCGGCTATATCGCCGGCGCCTACTCCATCGCCGACATGGCCTCCTACCCGTGGATCACGCCATGGAAAATCCAGGGCCAGAACCTCGACGACTTCCCGCATCTCAAGCGCTGGTTTGAAACAATGCGCGCCCGTCCCGCCGTGGAGCGCGCCTACGCAGCCGGAAAGCCGTGGACGCAGCCGACGCCGATGTCGGAGGACGCCAAGAAGGTGTTGTTCGGCCAGACTGCGGAAAACACCAAGGCCAACGCCTGACGATTGACGTCGGCGCCGTTCCGTTCGATAGCCGCCGAGCAAGGATCAAGCCGCCGCCTCGAACCGCGAAGACGGCGGTCGATATTTCACAAACCTCACGCGCGGGCGCGGCTCATGCAAGACTTTTCGACGATCTGCAAACGCGCTGAAAGCCGCAAGGGCGGCGCTGCGGCGCTGCGCCAGCTTCTTCCCGAGCCGCCGCGCAACGCGGCGCTGGCCGCAACGCCAGACGACCGTATCTTGTCGGCGATGACCATGCGCATTTTCTGCGCGGGCTTCGTCTGGCGGGTGATCGAAGCCAAATGGCCGGGCTTCGAGGAAGCCTTCGAGGGTTTTTCGCCGCAACGCCTCGTTTTCGAACCGGACGAGTTCTGGGAGCGCCTGGCGAGCGACAAGAGAATTGTCCGCAACGGCCAGAAGATCGCCGCCGTGCGGGCCAACGCCGTCTTCGTTGCGAACGTCGCCGCCAAACACGGCGGCTTTGGACGATTTCTCGCGGAGTGGCCGGCGGACGACCAGATCGGCCTCATGGATTATCTGGCCCGCAACGGCGCGCGGCTCGGCAGCATGACCGGCCAATATTTTCTGCGCTTTATCGGCTGGGACGCCTTCATCCTGGCGCGCGACGTGACAACCTGCCTGCGCGCCGCCGGCGTCGAATTATCCGACGGCGCCGCGACGAAAAAGGACCTGCGCGCGGCGCAGGCGGCCTTTTCGGGCTGGGCGAAGGAAACGGGCCTGCGCTACGCCCAGCTCTCGCGCATCTGCGCCATGTCGGTCGGCGAGAATTACGACGCCGAGACGATTCTCAAGCGCATGCACGGCGACGAATAGAGGCAAGGCGAAGCGGCGAGCCGTCACGCCCGCCGCCCGACAAGGCATTTCTCGGTTTGATTAAGCCGCTTTACGGGCGCCGGAATCGATGTCAGCCAGGAAGCTTTCGATGTTCCGGCTCAAAGACTCGGAAAGTCGCGCCAAATCGCCCGCGACCGCGCCGACGTCCTCGGCCGACCCGGCGGTGATTTCGGTCGATTTATGCACCATCTCGACGCTCGCGGCGACCTGATCGGAGCCTTGCGAGGCGACGACGATGGAACGCGCTATTTCGTCCGTCGCCGTACCCTGCTGGACGACTGCGGAAGCGATGGCGGCGGATATGACGTCGACGTTCCTGATCGCCTCGGCGATCTCTTCGATCGCGCGACTCGCCTCATCAGCGGCCTCCTGCACGGCCGAAACCTGATTGCGGATGTCGCCGGTGGCCGCGGACGTCTGGTTGGCGAGGCTCTTGACCTCGTTGGCGACGACGGCGAACCCCCGCCCGGCCTCGCCAGCTCCAGCCGCCTCGATGGTGGCGTTCAGCGCCAAAAGATTGGTCTTGTTGGTGATGTCGCTGATGAGGCCGACGACGCCGGCGATGCTGGCGCTGGCCTTGCTCATCTGGCCGAAGATACTGCGCAGGTCCTGTGTCTTTTGCACGGCGACAGCCGACGTCTCGGCGGCGGCGCGAACCTGTCCGCCGACTTCGCGCACCGTCGAGGACAATTCCTCGGCGGCGGCCGCGACTGTCTGCACGGACGAAGCCGCGTTATGAGAGGCCGAAGTGACTTCGCCCGCCAGCAACCGTCCGTTCGCCGCATTGTCTTTCAAAGCGCCAGCTGTCGCGCCCATACTTGTCGCCGCCCGGTTGACGTTTTGAAGCAGGCTGTTGACGCTGCCGCGAAATTCTTCGATCCGCCGCTCGGTTTCCTGCATCGCGCGCAATTCCCGCGCGGACTTCTCGTATTCGTCGCGCCGCGCGCTTTCGCCGGCGATCAGGGCGCCGCGCCAACCTTCCAGCGCGCGCGCCAGCGGACCCAATTCATCGGCCCTGCCCTGTTCGGGAACGGCTTGCGACGTGTCGCCGGACCCGAGCGCTTGCACGGAGCCTTCTATCCTCTTGAGCGGCGTCACGATCGACCGCCGAACGGCCCAGCCCGCGACCGAGATCGCCATGATCGCAATCGCGACGATGGCGGCGACGAGCAATTCCATGGTTTTCGCTGTGGCCGCCGCTTCGGCTTCAATATCCGCGTGCGCCTGATCGATCAGTTTGATCATGTCCACTACGGCGGCGTGATGGCGTTGATAGGATTGCGTCAAATCCTTGAAGGCGTTCGCGGCGGCCGCACCGTCCCCGCGTTCGAGCGCCGGAAAGAAGTCCCGCTCGGCAGTGGCGAACACAGCTTCAGCCTGATCGTGAACCGTCCCGTTCAGCAATTCACGGATTTGCGGATCGAGCTGCGGACCCTGCCAGAACTTGTAACGATCCTCGAAGGATTGACGCAGGTCGGCGTTGGCGCGCCGCAAATCCGCGATCGCCTGCTTGTCCGTTTCCGCCGCCGCTTGCGACAAGGCGAGATAGGATTCGACGATGAACAGCGGCGGCGGCTCCGCATCTCCCGCCAGCGCGTAATTATCCGCCAGTTTCTGGTAGACGGGCCCGCCGACCTTCATCTGTGCGAAAACATAGAACCAGCCGCCAATGACGACCAGCATCGCCACGAGCGCCATCGCCACCAGCCCGCCAAGACGTCCGCCGATTGAATTGAAAAACGTCGCGCCGCCCATCGCCCGATTCCTTCGATCAAAAACCCAACCTTTGCCGTGCGCGACGCGAGACTTCCGCCGACCCGAACTCCTAACGTATTACGCAACGTTATCTGGCAAGACTTGTGCGAAGCTTGGCGGCGACGGCAAAACTCGCCGTCCTGCGCAAGCGTAGTCTCGCCGTCCTGCGCAAGCGTAGTCTCGCCGTCCTGCGCACGCGTAGTCATTGACTTTCTGGGAGTTTTAAGTATTCCCGTTCCGATATAGTATAGAGAAACGTCATATGCTCAAATCGTCGCCCGACGCATCCACGCCGGTGCTGATTCCTCGCACCGTTCAGGGCTATGATGGGCGAGACCAAAAACGCTCACACCAGAACTTTGCCTCCGCGCTACCCGCCGATGACTGACGTAAACACCTGACCGCTGCGGCCGATCACCAGTTTCCAGACATATTTCTTCACCGCCGTCGCCTGTTCGAGATCGCGGGTGGTGCCGATCTTCACGTCATTGACGGCGAGGATCACGTCGCCCTTCTGCACATTGACCGCAGCGGCGTTGGTGCCGTCCTCGACCTCGGCGACGACTACGCCCAACTCGACGCGCTCGATGGAGAATTCTTCCGCGACGGCGGGCGACAGATTGACCACGGTGGCGCCGGCGAAGGGCGAAGGCCCGCTCACCTTGACGGGATCGCGCGCAGGCGTTTCCGGCGCTGCGGTCAGTTGGATCGGCGCGACGAAGGTCTTGCCGTTGCGCAGGATCGACAGACTGGCCGCGCCGCCGAGCGGCTTGGTGGCGAAGCGATAGCCGACGCTTTCAGGATCGTCGATGGTCTGCCCGTCGACAGCCACGATCACGTCGCCGCGCTTCAGGCCGCCATCATGCGCCGGTCCCTTCGCCGCGACATCGGCGACAAGCGCGCCGGCCGGCCGGTCAAGCCCAAGAGAATCGGCGATTTCCTTCGAAACGGTCTGCAAGGTCGCGCCCAGCCAGGGCCGACGCACCTGCTTGCCGCCGTGCTTGGCCGCCAGCACGACGCTCTTGACCATATTGACGGGAATGGCGAAGCCGATGCCGACCGAACCGCCGCTTTGCGAGAAAATCGCCGAGTTGATGCCGACCAGCCGGCCTTTCATGTCGATGAGCGCGCCGCCTGAATTGCCGGGATTGATGGCGGCGTCGGTCTGGATGAAGAAGCCGTAGTCGGAAATGCCGATCTGGGTGCGCGCCAGCGCCGAAACAATGCCCTGCGTCACGGTCTGGCCGACGCCGAAGGGATCGCCGATGGCCAAAACGACGTCGCCGACTTCGAGGGCGTCGGAATCGCCTAGCTCCAGCGTCGGAAAGACGCCGGCGTTCTTCAGTTTCAACACGGCGAGATCGGTGCGCGGATCGCGCAGCACGATTTCCGCCTCAAATTCCCGCCGGTCCGACAGAGCCACTTTGACGTCCGTCATGCCTTCGATGACGTGATGATTGGTAACCACCAGTCCAGACACATCGACCAATACACCGGATCCGAGCGATTGAGCGCTCGGCCCGCCAGGCCGCCGGCCGTCCCCGAAAAATCGGCGAAAGATCGGATCGTCAAAAAGCGGATTGCGCGGCTGCTTGTCGACGCGCTGGGCGTAAACGTTCACGACGGCCGGCGCCGCCCTCTTCACGATCGGCGCGAACGAAAGCATGACGTCGCCGCGCGATTGCGGCGCGACGCGCTGCACATCGGCGTTCTGCGCCGAAACCCGCGACCCCACACCGGCAAGACCGGCGACAAGCAAAGCGAAAATCAGAAATCGAATCGATCGGCGCATGCGACCCCCCTTACGACAAACAGGATATAATCGCGAAAAGCGCCACGAAAAAGGGCGACCCGAAGGCCGCCCTGCAATTATCCGGTTTGTGCGCCGATCACTCGGCCGCTTCGGCTTCGACCGGGCCAAAATCCTTGCCGCGCGCTGTGACGTCGCGATCGACGAATTCGATCACCGCCATGGCGGCGTTGTCGCCGAAACGGAAGCCAGCCTTGAGCACGCGGGTGTAGCCGCCGTGACGCTCCTTGTAGCGCGGGCCGAGCACGTCGAAGAGCTTCTTGACGAGGACGACGTCCTTGATCTGGGCGATGGCCTGACGGCGGGCGTGCAGATCGCCGCGCTTGCCGAGGGTCACCAGCTTTTCAACGACCGGACGCAAATCCTTGGCCTTCGGCAACGTGGTGATGATCTGCTCATGCTTGATGAGCGCCTGACACATGTTGGCGAACATCGCCTTGCGATGTTCGGCCGTGCGATTGAAACGGCGCTTGGAACGACCGTGATACATTTTGGCTCTCCTGAAATTCTATGGCCGCCGTGCCAAGGTACGGCCATTCCTGATTGGCCCTTATCGGGCGGTGGATTGCGCCGCCGCGGCGGACGCCGCCTCTCCCCGTCGAAACGGGAAGAGGGAAGGAAGCAAGAGACGGCGTCGCCGCGATCTCTTCGTCGGACTCTTTGGCGAGCCCGACGCGAGGCTCAGTAGTGTTCTTCGAACCGCTTGGCGAGATCGTCGATGTTTTCCGGCGGCCAGCCGGTGACTTCCATGCCGAGGTGCAGACCCATCTGCGCCAGCACTTCCTTGATCTCGTTGAGCGACTTGCGGCCGAAGTTCGGCGTGCGAAGCATTTCCGCTTCCGTCTTCTGGATCAAATCGCCGATGTAGACGATGTTGTCGTTCTTCAGGCAATTGGCCGAACGCACCGACAACTCGAGCTCGTCGACCTTCTTGAGCAGCGCCGGGTTGAAGGCCAGCTCCGGAATGGCCGGCGTGCTGTCTTCGCGCTTGGGCTCTTCGAAATTGACGAAGACGTTGAGCTGATCCTGCAGGATGCGCGCGGCGAAAGCGACGGCGTCCTCCGGCGTCAGCGCGCCGTTGGTCTCGATCTGCATGGTCAGTTTGTCATAATCGAGAACCTGACCTTCGCGGGTGTTCTCGATGCGGTAGCTGACCTTCTTTACCGGCGAATAGATGCTGTCGACCGGGATCAAGCCGATCGGCGCGTCTTCGGCACGGTTGCGGTCGGCCGGGACGTAGCCCTTGCCGGTATTGACGGTGAATTCCATGCGGATTTCCGCGCCCTCGTCGAGGGTGCAGATCGGCAACGCCGGATTGAGGATGGCGATGTCGCCGGTCACGCCGATATCGCCAGCGTGAACCACGCCCGGCCCCTGCTTCTTCAAGGTCATGCGCTTGGGGCCATCGCCCTGCATGCGGATCGAGATGTCCTTGATGTTGAGGACGATGTCGGTAACGTCCTCACGCACGCCGGGGATCGAGGAAAACTCGTGCAGAACGCCGTCGATATGCACCGAGGTGATGGCCGCGCCTTGCAGCGAGGACAGCAAGATGCGCCGCAGGGCGTTGCCGAGCGTCAAACCGAAGCCGCGCTCCAGCGGCTCGGCGACCAAGGTGGCGAGGCGCTTGGGATCCTCGCCGGGCTGCACTTGGAGCTTGTTTGGCTTGATGAGCTCTTGCCAATTCTTCTGGATCACGGTTCTTGCCTTTCTTGGGAACAGCGCGGGCATATCGGTCCGTCGACCCTGGCTTCGCGCTGTCACGGGAGAATATTCGCACGGGGCGGCCCGTCGGCCGTCCCATGCGAGCAGATGAATTACGTCAGACGCGTCGACGTTTGCGCGGACGGCAGCCGTTGTGCGGGATCGGCGTCACGTCGCGGATGGAGGTGACGGTGAACCCAGCCGCCTGCAGCGCGCGCAGCGCCGATTCGCGGCCGGAGCCGGGACCGGAGACCTCGACTTCCACGGTGCGCACGCCATGTTCCGACGCCTTGCGGGCGGCGTCTTCGGCCGCCATCTGGGCGGCGTAGGGAGTCGACTTGCGCGAACCCTTGAAGCCCATCGTGCCGGCGGACGACCAGGAGATCGTGTTGCCCTGCGCGTCGGCGATCGTGATCATCGTGTTGTTGAACGAGGAATGGACGTGGGCGACGCCGGACGCGATATTCTTGCGTTCCCTGCGGCGAACGCGTGTGCCTTCTTTAGCCATTTTTACATCCTTCAGGCGCGCCCGTAATGCCAGGCGCTCGGGTTATAAGGCGCGTTTGACGCCTTAAGTTCATCTCGCCAACCAACCAGCCGAAAGGCCAGCCGGAGACGAAGCGGGCGCGGCGCCCTGCTAATCCCGGTCTAGACGGGACAAGCGCTGGATCGACCACGCGAGACGCCTTGACTGCGAGTCGTCGCAACCGAGGCGAAACATCGAAACGAAATTACTTCTTCTTGCCGGCGATCGGCTTGGCCTTGCCCTTGCGGGTGCGCGCGTTGGTGTGGGTGCGCTGGCCGCGAACCGGCAGCTGGCGACGATGACGCAGACCGCGGTAGCAGCCAAGATCCATCAAACGCTTGATGTTGATAGCGACTTCGCGGCGCAGATCGCCTTCGACGACGTAATCGCGGTCGATGGTTTCACGGATCTGCAGCACTTCGGCGTCGGTCAATTGCGACACGCGGCGCTCGGCCGGAATGTTGACCTTCTCGCAAATTTCCTCGGCCTTTTTCGCGCCGATGCCGTGAATATATTGCAACGCGATGACGACGCGCTTGTTAGTGGGAATATTGACGCCTGCGATACGTGCCATTTTAAGCTCCATTTTGCGCGAACTTAAAGTTCGCTGTAACCTGCGTCCGGTGGAGGCCGGCCCTTGCAGGCGAGATGGTCTGATTTCGTTTCGCCAAAAACGCGCAAGCGCCCCTGCCCGGAAAAGCGGGGGCGCTCAGCGTCTGAGGAACCCGGCATTTAGACGGACGCAACGCGCCCGTCAACAAAAATTTACACTTAAGTGACAGGCGCGGCCGGCGCGCCCCGCCCGGTTCAGGCGACGGCGGCGGCGAGCGTCGCGTCGATCGCCTGCGCGACCTGCTCGATCGGCGCCATGCCGTCAACCTCGCGCAGCTCGCCCTTTTTCCTGTAATAGGCCGAGACGGGCGCCGTCATTTCGAAATAAGCGTCCAGACGCTTCTTGAGGCTTTCCGCGTTGTCGTCGGCGCGCACCGTTTCGCCGCGCGCGAGCGCCTCGCGAACCCGATTTTCAATCCGCGCCAGCAGCGCTTTTTCGTCGACCTTGAGCTCAACGATGGCGTCAAGCTTCTTTCCGCGTTCGGTCAGCATCGCGTCGAGCGCGTCGGCTTGCGCCACAGTGCGCGGGAATCCGTCAAGGATGAAACCGTTCTGCGCATCCGGCTGTTCGATGCGCTGAGCGATGATGCCGATAACGATATCGTCGGATACAAGACCGCCGGCTTCCATCACCGCCTTCGCCTTAAGACCGATCGGCGTTCCAGCCCTGACCGCGGCGCGCAGCATGTCGCCGGTCGAAAGCTGGGGAATCTTCAATTTCTCCACCAACCGCGTCGCCTGAGTGCCTTTACCGGCGCCCGGCGGCCCTAGCAAAATCAACTTCATTTCCTTTTTCCCCGTAATTTGGCCTTTTTAACAAGCCCTTCGTATTGATGAGCTTGCAGGTGGCCATGAATTTGCGCCACCGTGTCCATCGTCACGCTGACGATAATCAGCAACGATGTACCACCAAAGTAGAATGGCAGCGCAAATTTTGAAATGAGCATTTCAGGGAGAAGGCAAATAATTGCGAGATAGGCGGCGCCCAGCACGGTGATTTTCGTCAACACGGCGTCGATGAATTGCGCCGTCCTTTCCCCGGGACGGATGCCGGGAATGAAGCCGCCGTGTTTCTTCAAATTGTCCGCTGTTTCCTGCGGATTGAAGACGATCGCCGTATAGAAAAAGGCGAAAAACACGATCAGCCCCACATACATCGCCATGTAGAGAGGCGTCCCGTGGCCGACGTAGGACGCGATCAGCGACGCCAGGCCGCCGCCGCCGTTGCTTTGCGAGAAATTGGCGACGGTGGTGGGCAACAGCAGCAGCGATGAGGCAAAAATCGGCGGGATGACGCCGGACGTATTGAGTTTGAGCGGCAGAAACGAAGTCTGCCCCTCATAGACCCGATTGCCCTGCTGGCGCTTGGGATAGGTGATCAAGAGGCGCCGCTGCGCCCGCTCCATGAAAACGATGAAGGCGACCACCGCCACCGACATGATGATGAGCGCCAGAATGACCGGTACGGATATCGCGCCCTGACGCGAAAGCTCGAGCGTATTCACGATAGCGGAGGGAAACGCCGCGACGATACCGGCGAAAATGATCAGCGACGACCCGTTGCCGATGCCGCGCGAGGTGATTTGCTCGCCCAGCCACATCAGGAACATGGTGCCGCCCATCAAGGTCAGCACCGTGGAAATACGGAAGAACCAGCCTGGATCGGAAACGACGTTGGCCTGGCCTTCGAGGCCGATCGAAATGCCGTAAGCCTGAAAGGCGGCGATGGCGACGGTGAGATAGCGAGTGTACTGGTTGAGAACCTTGCGGCCCTGCTCGCCTTCTTTTTTCAGCGATTCCAGCGTCGGAAACACCGACGTCAAGAGCTGCACGATAATCGAGGCGGAAATGTAGGGCATGATGTTCAAGGCGAAGATCGCCATGCGCTGGACGGCGCCGCCCGCGAACATGTTGAACAATTCCAGCACGCCCTGCTGCTTGCCGTGGAAATTGGCGGCGAAAGCGTCGGGATCAATGCCCGGCAGCGGAATATAGGTTCCGAGCCGATAGATGACCAAAGCGCCGAGCGTAAACCAGATGCGCTTTTTGAGTTCTTCGGCCTTGCCGAAGGCCGAAAAGTTGATATTGGCCGCAAGTTGTTCGGCTGCAGACGCCATGTTTTTGCGCTCCGGGCTGCGCCATTCCGGCGCGCCAAAAGAAAAACAGCCATCCGCGTGATTGCGTCGCAACGGCGGATCGCCATGAACCGACATGCGAACGGGGCGAGAGCCAAAAAGCCCCGCGCCCCGTACGCTTTAGAATGTCGCCGCGAACAGGGCCGAAGCCCTCGCCAGCGGCGAGAATGTCACGCGCTCGGGGCTTCCTGCGCCGCGCTCGCGGCCAGCAGCTTCACCGAACCGCCCGCTTTTTCGATCGCGGCCACGGCCGATTTCGAAGCGGCGGCGACTTCAAAGGCCAATTTGGCCTTGATTTCGCCCTGACCAAGCACCTTCACGCCATCGCGCGCCTTGGTGACGACGCCGGCCGAGATCAGCGACTCAAGCGTCACCGCCGCGTTGGCGTCGAGCTTGCCCGCGTCCACGGCCTGCTGGATGCGTCCCAGGTTGACCTCATTGTAATGGATCGAGAAGGGATTCCAGAAGCCGCGTTTGGGCAGGCGACGATGCAGCGGCATCTGACCGCCTTCGAAGCCCTTGATGGCGACGCCGGTGCGGGCCTTCTGACCCTTGACGCCGCGCCCGCCGGTCTTGCCCTTGCCGGAGCCGATGCCGCGTCCGACGCGGGTGCGCTCCTGCGAGGAGCCTGGATTGTCGGAAATGCCGTTGAGTTTCATGTTCGGATCCTCACTGGCCTTCGACGACGCGCACGAGATGCGCGACCTTGGCGATCATCCCGCGCACGGCGGGCGTATCTTGCAGCGTCGATTTACGTCCGATCTTGTTGAGCTTCAAGCCCACAAGCGTCTGACGCTGATCGATCGGGCGCCCGATGGGGCTGCCGACCTGCTCGACGGTGACGGTTTTGCTATTAGCCATCGTAGCGCCCCCTCTCACGAATCGGCGGCTTCGGCTTCGCCGCCGGGGCGACGAGCCTGCAACGCGGAAACCTTGAGATTGCGGCGGGCGGCGACCGAACGCGGCGAATCTTCGTGGCGCAGAGCGTCGAACGTGGCGCGAACCATGTTGTAGGGATTGGACGATCCCTGCGACTTAGCGACCACGTCATGCACGCCGAGCGTTTCGAACACGGCGCGCATCGGACCGCCGGCGATGATGCCGGTGCCCGCCGGCGCGGCGCGCAAAATCACGCGTCCGGCGCCATGTCGTCCGTTGACGTCATGATGCAGCGTGCGGCCTTCGCGCAGCGGCACGCGGATCAACGCGCGCTTGGCCGATTCCGTGGCCTTACGAATGGCTTCCGGCACTTCGCGCGCCTTGCCATGGCCGAAACCGACGCGACCCTTCTGGTCGCCGACGACGACAAGCGCGGCAAAGCCAAAACGGCGGCCGCCCTTGACCACTTTGGCGACGCGGTTGATGTGCACCAGGCGGTCCACAAATTCGCTGTCGCGCTCCTCACGATCACGATCGCGTCCGCGACCGCCTTCACCTTCACGAGCCATTTTTGTTTCCGTCACTTACGCGGCAAGACAGGTTCGTCCGCCGCTCGCTTCGTCGCCTCGAAAGCGCGCGTCCCGGAACGCCGTTAAGCTTTCCGGGACCGTTTCGAGTCTTTCATACCAGCCGGAGCCCGGCTGTCAGAACTGCAGGCCGCCCTCGCGAGCGCCCTCGGCCAACGCCTTGACGCGGCCGTGATACATATAGGAGCCGCGATCGAACACGACTTCCTTGACGCCGACCGCGCTGGCGCGTTCGGCGATCAGTTTGCCGACGGCCTTTGCGGCTTCGACGTCAGCGCCCGTCTTCAGGCTGGCGCGGTTGTCCTTTTCCAAGGACGAAGCGGAAGCCAACGTGAAGCCGCGCTCATCGTCGATGATCTGCGCGTAAATCTGCTTCGACGAACGAAAAACCGACAGTCGCGGCTTGCCATAGGCGCGAGCGCGAATGGAGCGGCGAATGCGCGCCTTGCGGCGGCTTTCAGAGGCATGATCCTTTGCCATAACGCTTGTTCCCGTGCCTTATTTCTTCTTGCCTTCCTTGCGGAAGATGAATTCGCCGGCATACTTGACGCCCTTGCCCTTGTACGGCTCGGGGCCACGATAATCGCGAATCTCGGCGGCCACCTGGCCAACCTGCCGCTTATCAATGCCGGAGATGGTGATTTCGGTCGGCTTGGGCGTTGCGATCGCAATGCCGGCCGGTATCGGGTAATTAATGTCGTGGCTGTAACCCAGCGACAATTGCAGGCTTTTGCCCGCGACCGCCGCCTTGTAGCCGACGCCGGTGATTTCGAGTTTCTTCTCGAACCCCTGCGACACGCCGATCACCAGATTGTTGATCTGGGCGCGCGAAGTGCCCCACAGCGCGCGAGCGCGCTTGGTGGCCGAACGCGGATCGACCTTGATCTCGTTGTCCTTGAATTCGACCGCGACGTCCGCGGGAACGACGAAGTTCAATTCGCCCTTCGCGCCCTTGACGGCGACCGTCTGGCCTTCAACCTTGGCGCTGACGCCTTTGGGCAGAACGACCGGTTTTTTACCAATGCGTGACATGAACTGGCTCCTCGCTCTTAAGGTCAGAAGACCTTGGCGAGCACTTCGCCGCCAACGTTCGCTTCACGCGCCGCATGATCGGCCAAGACGCCCTTGGGGGTCGAGATGATCGCAATGCCGAGACCATTGGCGACGCGCGGCAGCGCGTCAACCGCCGCGTAAACGCGGCGACCAGGCTTGGACACACGAGAGATTTCGCGGATCACGGGGTGACCGTCGAAATATTTCAGCTCAATCTCGAAATCCGTACGGCCATTGCCGAATTCGGTGACCGAATAGCCACGAATGTAGCCTTCGCTCTTCAGGACATCGAGCACGTGAGCGCGCAATTTCGAGCCGGGCGTCGAAACGGTCGACTTGCGGCGCATTTGCGCATTGCGGATGCGGGTGAGCAGATCGCCCAACGGATCGTTGATCGCCATATCCGTTCTCCTTACCAGCTCGACTTGACGAGGCCGGGAATGAGGCCTTTGGAGCCGAGTTCCCGCAGGGCGATACGCGACATCTTGAGCTTACGATTGTAAGCGCGCGGACGTCCGGTCACTTCGCAGCGGTTGCGCACGCGAATGGCGGCCGAATTGCGCGGCACTTCGGAGAGCTTGATGCTCGCCTCGAAACGCTCTTCGACGCTCAAGGACTTGTCCTTGGCGATCGCCTTCAGGCGAGCTCGGCGCGGGGCAAGCTGTTTGACGAGCTTGGCGCGGCGGTTATTGTTCTCAATCGAACTTTTCTTAGCCATGTTTTACCTCTGGTTTCCGCGTTTGAAGCCCAAGGGCCTCACTGCCGGAACGGGAAGTTGAACGCCCGCAGCAATGCGCGCGCTTCGTCGTCGGTCTTGGCGGTGGTGCATACGATAATGTCCATGCCAAGGACCAACTCCGCCTTGTCGTAGTCGATCTCCGGGAACACCAGGTGCTCCTTGACGCCCATGGCGAAATTGCCACGACCATCAAACGATTTGGGGTTCAGACCGCGGAAGTCGCGCACGCGCGGCAGCGCGATGGTGACCAGGCGATCGAGAAATTCATACATGCGGGTCTTGCGCAGGGTCACCTTGGCGCCGATCGGCATGTTTTCACGAACCTTGAAGGTCGAGATCGCCATGCGGGCCTTGGTGATCACCGGCCGTTGGCCAGCGATCAGCGCCAGATCGGCGGCGGCGAGCGTGACCTTCTTGGTGTCGTTGACGGCTTCGCCAACGCCCATGTTCAACACGATCTTTTCGATCGCGGGAACCTCGAGCGGATTCTTGTAGCCGAACTCCTCGATCAGCTTGGGACGCACAACTTCTTCGTAGTGCTTCTTCAAGCGCGCGGTATAGCCGGCCGGCGCGGCGCTAACGCCGTGCTTGCCTTCAGCCGACGCCTCCTTGGGCGCCTTGCTCTGTTTGACGGTCTTGGCGGCGGCCTTGTCAGCGCCCTTGTCGGCGCCTTTGACGGCCTTGCCGGGCTTTGCTTCAGCCATCGATCAGGTCTCCGGAACGCTTGGCGACGCGGACCTTGCGGCCATCGTCGAGAATTTTGAAACCAACGCGGGTCGGCTTGCCGTCCTTAGGATCGGCAATGGCGATATTCGACAATTGGATGGCGGCTTCCTTCGAGATGATGCCGCCTTCCGCCGTCTGCGTCTGTTTCTGGTGACGCTTCACCAGATTGACGCCGCGCACGATGGCCCTGCCCTCTTTCGGCATGACCTGCGTAACCTCACCGGAACGACCCTTGTCGCGGCCGGCGAGCACGACGACCTTGTCGCCCTTTTTAATCTTGGCCGCCATCACAAAACCTCCGGCGCGAGGGAAATGATCTTCATGTGATTCTTGGCGCGCAATTCGCGCGGAACCGGGCCGAAGATACGCGTGCCGACCGGCTCTTTCTGATTGTTGATCAGAACGGCGGCGTTGGAATCAAAGCGAATCACCGAACCGTCGGCGCGCTTGATGTCCTTGGCTGTGCGCACGACGACCGCCTTCATCACATCGCCCTTCTTCACGCGTCCGCGCGGAATGGCTTCCTTGATGGACACAACAATAATGTCGCCGACACCTGCATATTTGCGCTTGGAGCCTCCAAGCACCTTGATGCACATCACGCGACGCGCGCCCGAATTGTCGGCCACGTCGAGGTTGGTCTGCATCTGAATCATGGCTACACGCCTTTCGTCTCAGATCGGTTTCCGTTCGGGACTGCCCCGTTCGGACTTCGCCTGAAGGAAGTTTTTGACGCTTCCTGTTTTGGCATTGATGAAGAAGCGAACGCGCTTCCTCGTTTATTTCATCCCGAAAATCAAGCTAATCCGCGATCTTTTTTAAAAAAATCGACGAATGCCAAATCACGCCTTGGCTTCCGCCGCGACCACGATCCAGCGCTTGAGCTTCGAAATCGGCTTCGTCTCCTCGATGGAGACGAGATCGCCAACCTTGTATTGTCCCGCCTCGTCATGGGCGTGATAATTCTTGGTGCGGCGAACGGTCTTTTTGAACAGCGGATGGGTGAAGCGGCGCTCCACCTTCACCACCACGGTCTTTTCCTGTTTGTCGCTGACCACGACGCCCTGGAGAATTCTCTTCGGCATGGGTTCTGACCTTATTTCTTGGCGCTGTCGCGCTTTTGCGCGGCAATCGTCTTGACGCGGGCGACGTCGCGGCGAACCACCCGCACGCGCGAAGTGTTTTCGAGCTGGCCCGTGGCGCGCTGGAAGCGCAGATTGAATTGCTCCTTCTTCAGCTTGAGCAATTCTTCGTTGAGCTGGTCGTCCGACAGGGCCTTGAGGTCGGACATGCGTTGCTTGTCTTTCATGTCTTGCCCCTTTATTCGGCGATGCGTTCGATGAAGCGCGTCTTGATCGGCAGCTTGGCGGCCGCCAGAGTCAGCGCTTCGCGAGCCACGATCTGCGGCACGCCGTCGATCTCGAACATGATGCGGCCGGGCGCGACGCGCGCCGCCCACAATTCAGGCGCGCCCTTGCCTTTACCCATGCGCACTTCGGTCGGCTTCTTGGAGACCGGCACATCCGGGAAGATGCGGATCCACACGCGGCCGGCGCGTTTCATGTGACGGGTCAGGGCGCGGCGCGCCGCTTCGATCTGACGCGCGGTGACGCGTTCGGGCTCAAGAGCCTTCAGACCGAACTGGCCGAAGCTGAGCTCGAAGCCGCCTTTGGCGACGCCCTTGATGCGGCCCTTGAAGGCCTTGCGGAATTTAGTGCGCTTGGGTTGCAACATTTTTCAAACTCTCAAGCTTGCGGATCAGGCCGCATCGCGCGGTTCGCGCCGCTCGCGACGGCGCTCGTGGTGATGGTCGCCGCCGCCGCCCTCGTTCAGGCGCTTGTCATGAGCCATCGGATCATGCTCAAGGATCTCGCCCTTGAAGATCCAGACCTTGATGCCGCAGGCGCCATAAGCCGTATGGGCCGTGGCGACGCCGTAATCGACATCGGCGCGCAGGGTATGCAGCGGCACACGGCCTTCGCGATACCATTCGAGGCGCGCGATTTCCGCGCCGCCGAGACGGCCCGAACAGTTGATGCGGATGCCTTCGGCGCCGAGACGCATCGCCGACTGCACGGCGCGCTTCATGGCGCGGCGGAACGCCACGCGACGTTCGAGCTGCTGGGCGATGGAATTGGCGACCAAGGTGGCGTCGACTTCAGGCTTGCGCACTTCGACGATATTGATGACCACTTCGCTCGCTGTAAGGTTGGCCACGAGCTTGCGGATCTTGTCGATATCCGCGCCCTTCTTGCCGATGACAACGCCGGGACGGGCCGAATGAATGGTGACGCGGCACTTCTTGTGCGGCCGCTCGATGACGATCTTCGACACCGCCGCCTGCTTCAGCGCCTTCATCAAGGCCGCGCGGATGGCGAAATCCTCGTGCAGCAGCTTGCCGTATTCGCCCTTGTTGGCGAACCAGCGCGAGTCCCACGTCCGGTTCACCCCCAGACGAAGACCGATCGGATTGACTTTCTGTCCCATCGTTCTCTCCTCAGGCCTTGGCGGGGGCGGCTTCGACTTCGCGCACGACGATCGTCAAATTCGAAAAAGGTTTCTCAACCCGGCTCGCCCGGCCGCGCGCCCTCGCGTGAAAGCGCTTCATGACAAGCGCTTTACCGACGAAGGCTTCGGCGACGACGAGATCGTCGACGTCCAGGCTGTGATTGTTTTCCGCGTTGGCGATGGCGCTTTCGAGCGTCTTCTTGACCTCGACGGCGATACGCTTGTGCGAGAAGGTCAGATCGGCGAGCGCGCGATCGACTTTCTTGCCGCGGATAAGCTGGGCGACAAGGTTGAGCTTCTGCGGGCTGACGCGCAACATGCGGCAGACGGCCTTGGCTTCATTATCCTTGAGCGCGCGGGGATTTTTTTCCTGCGACATATCAGCCCCTCTTCGCCTTCTTGTCGGCGGCATGGCCGTGGAAGGTCCGGGTCGGCGAGAATTCGCCGAACTTGTGACCAATCATGTCCTCGGAGATCGTCACGGGCACATGCTTGTGGCCGTTGTGGACGCCGAAGGTGAGGCCGACGAATTGCGGCAAAATGGTCGAGCGACGGCTCCAGGTCTTGATGACCTCCGAACGCGGAGAGCCGTGAACGGCCTCCGCCTTCTTGAGCAGATAGCCGTCGACAAATGGACCTTTCCAGATCGAGCGCGACATTGGGGTCAGCCCTTTTTCTTGGCTTTGTGACGCGATGTCACAATGAATTTCGTGGTGGATTTATTAGTGCGGGTCTTCTTGCCCTTGGTCGGCTTGCCCCAAGGCGTGACCGGATGACGGCCGCCCGAAGTACGGCCTTCGCCGCCGCCGTGCGGATGGTCGACCGGGTTCATGACGACGCCGCGGTTATGCGGACGACGCCCGAGCCAACGTTGGCGGCCCGCCTTGCCGATCGAGGTATTCATGTGATCGGGGTTGGACACCGCCCCGATCGAACCGTAGCACTGGCCGTGGACCAGACGCTGCTCGCCCGAATTCAGGCGCACAATGACATAACCCTGATCGCGCCCGACGATCTGCGCATAAGAGCCGGCTGAACGGGCGATCGCGCCGCCCTTGCCGATCTTCAGCTCGATGTTGTGCACGATCGTGCCGACCGGAATGGCGGCCAGCGGCATGGCGTTGCCCGGCTTGACGTCGACCTGGGCGCCGGAGACGACGCTATCGCCGGCGGAGAGACGCTGCGGCGCGATGATGTACGCCTGCTCGCCGTCCTCGTACTGAATCAGCGCGATGAACGAGGTGCGGTTGGGATCATATTCAATCCGCTCGACCTTCGCGACGCCTTCCTTGCGGCGCTTGAAATCGACCAGACGATAGGCCTGCTTGTGGCCGCCGCCACGGAACCGCACGGTGATGCGGCCGTTGTTGTTGCGTCCGCCGGCGGAGGATTGCCCCTCCGTCAGCTTTTTGACCGGCTTGCCCTTATAGAGTTCGCTACGGTCGACGATCACGAGCTGACGAAGGCTCGGCGTGATCGGCTTGAATGTTTTGAGCGCCATCGGCCTGTTTCCTTAATTCGTCTGCTCAGAGACCGGTGGTGACGTCGATCTTCTGGCCTTCGGCCAGCGTGACCACCGCGCTCTTGATGTCCGAGCGCACGCCGCGCATGCCCTTGAACACCTTCTTCTTGCCCTTGCGGACCAGCGTATTCACCGCCTCGACCTTGACGTCGAAGAGGCGCTCCACCGCCGCCTTGATCTGCAGCTTGGTGGCGTCCATGCGGACCTTGAACACGACCTTGTTCTGTTCAGACGCAAGCGTCGCCTTTTCGGTGATGACCGGAGCGACAATCACGTCGTAATGGCGCGGATCCTGGCTCATTTGAAGCGCGCCTCCAGCGCATCGATCGCCGCCTTGGTCAGCACGAGCTTCTCACGGCGCAAAATGTCATAAACGTTGATGCCCTGGATCGGCAAAACGTCGATCTGGGGAATGTTGCGGGCAGCCATGGCGAAATTGGCCTTGACCTCGGCTCCGTCGATAATCAGCGCACTGGTCAGACCGATCTTGGCGAAATTGGCCTTCAACGCCTTCGTCTTGGCTTCGCCGACGTCGGCCGTCTCCCAGACGATGACGCCGCCAGCCTTGGCCTTGGCCGAAAGCGCGTGTTTCAGCGCCAGAACGCGGACCTTCTTCGGCAGATCATGCGCATGCGAGCGCACGAGCGGGCCGAAAGCGCGTCCGCCGCCGCGGAACTGCGGCACGCGAGCCGAGCCGTGACGGGCCGAACCGGTGCCCTTCTGCTTGTACATCTTTTTGCCGGTGCGGGCGATGTCGGCGCGGTTCTTGACCGCATGCGTCCCGGCGCGGCGCTTGGCGAGCTGATAGCGCACCATGCGGTGAATCAGATCTTCGCGCGGCTCAAGGCCGAAAATGTCTTCCGACAATTCGATCGAACCGGATGTCGCGCCGTCGAGAGAAGTAATGTCGATCTTCACGGCTCAGCCCTCCGTCGTTTCGGCAGCAGCCGGGGCCTCGGCGACAGCGGGAGCTGCGGCGTCATTGACCAGTTTGAATTTGCCGGGCTTCGGCGCGTCCTTCGGGAGCGCCTTCTTGACGGCGTCGCGAACGAAAATCCAGCCGCCGGCGACGCCGGGCACCGAACCTTCGACCAGAACCAAGCCGCGCTCGACATCGAGCTGAACGACGCGCAGGTTTTGCGTCGTCACGCGATCAACGCCCATATGTCCAGCCATTTTTTTGTTCTTGAAGGTCTTGCCCGGGTCCTGACGGCCGCCGGTCGAACCATGCGAACGATGCGAGACCGACACGCCGTGGGTGGCGCGCAAGCCGCCGAAGTTCCAGCGCTTCATCGGGCCGGCGAAGCCCTTGCCGGTTGTCGTGCCGGTGACGTCGACGAATTGCCCCACGACGAAATGGTCGGCGGTAATCTCAGCGCCGATCGGCAACAGGTCGGCTTCCTCGACGCGGAACTCGGCAAGCTTCAGCTTGGGCTCGACTTTGGCCACGGCGAAGCGGCCGCGTTCAGCCTTCGAGACGTTCTTGACCTTGGCGCGGCCGATACCGAGCTGAACGGCGGTGTAGCCGTTCGCTTCCTTGGTGCGGTGCGCGACGACCTGAACGCCGTCGAGTTTCAGAACCGTGACCGGAACATGTTCCCCGCTGTCGTTGAAGACGCGGGTCATGCCGACCTTTTGTGCGATGACGCCAGAGCGCATGTTTCGTTTCCCTTGAGGCGCTTTCCTTCGAAGAGGCGCCGTGAGCCGGGATCCGGCTCGTTGCAATTCGATGCGACCAAACTCGGCTTAGAGCTTGATCTCAACGTCGACGCCGGCAGCCAGATCGAGCTTCATCAAAGCGTCAACCGTCTGCGGAGTTGGATCGACAATATCGAGAACCCGCTTGTGCGTGCGGATTTCGAACTGTTCACGCGACTTCTTGTCGACGTGCGGCGAGCGGTTCACCGTGAACTTCTCGATCTTGGTCGGCAGCGGAATGGGGCCGCGAACCTGAGCGCCCGTCCGCTTCGCGGTCGAGACGATCTCCTTGGTGGAGGTGTCGAGAATCCGATGGTCAAACGCCTTCAGGCGAATTCGGATGTTTTGGCCGTTCATGTTCTCATCCTTTGGCTATCCGATACGGGAACGAATCCCGCATCAGCGCAGCCCGCCTGATTATTCGATGATGGAGGCGACGACGCCCGCGCCGACGGTGCGGCCGCCTTCGCGAATGGCGAAGCGCAGCTTTTCTTCCATGGCGATCGGAACGATCAGCACCACGTCCATCGTCACGTTGTCGCCGGGCATAACCATCTCCGTGCCTTCCGGCAGCGTGCAGATACCCGTCACGTCCGTCGTCCGGAAATAAAACTGCGGACGATAGTTCGTGAAAAACGGCGTGTGACGACCGCCCTCTTCCTTCGTCAGGATGTAGGCCTCGGCCTTGAACTTCGTGTGCGGCTTCACAGAACCCGGCTTAGCCAGAACCTGGCCGCGCTCGACTTCCTCGCGCTTCGTGCCGCGCAAAAGCGCGCCGATGTTGTCGCCGGCCTGACCCTGGTCAAGAAGCTTGCGGAACATCTCAACGCCGGTCACCGTCGTCTTGATCGTCGGACGCAAGCCCACAACCTCGACTTCCTCGCCAACCTTGATAATGCCGCGCTCAACGCGACCCGTCACAACCGTGCCGCGGCCCGAAATCGAGAAAACGTCCTCAACCGGCATCAGGAACGGCAAATCAACCGGGCGCTCAGGCTGCGGAATATAGTCGTCAACCGTCTTCATCAAAGCCAGGATCGCGTTGCGGCCAAGCTCCGGATCGCCGTTGTCCAGCGCAACCTTCGCCGAACCCTTGGTGATCGGAATGTCGTCGCCAGGGAACTCGTACTTCGACAAAAGCTCGCGAACCTCAAGCTCAACAAGCTCAAGAAGCTCAGGATCGTCAACAAGGTCGACCTTGTTCAAAAACACAACAAGCGCCGGAACGCCAACCTGACGGGCCAGAAGAATGTGCTCGCGCGTCTGCGGCATCGGGCCGTCAGCCGCCGAAACAACCAAAATCGCGCCGTCCATCTGCGCCGCGCCCGTGATCATGTTCTTCACATAGTCGGCGTGGCCAGGGCAGTCCACGTGCGCGTAGTGACGCTTCTCCGTCTCATACTCAACGTGAGCCGTCGAAATCGTGATGCCGCGCGCCTTCTCTTCCGGCGCCTTGTCAATCTGGTCGTAAGCGGTGAACGTCGCGCCCCCCGTCTCAGCCAAAATCTTCGTGATCGCAGCCGTCAATGACGTCTTGCCATGATCGACGTGGCCGATCGTACCAATGTTGCAATGCGGCTTCGTGCGTGCGAATTTTTCCTTGGCCATGGCCGGGCTCCTGTGAAGCGTGTCTCGGTTGAAAGCAGATGGATCAGGCGTATTTCGCTTGAACCTTAGCGGCTTCCGCCGCCGGCACCTGCTCGTAATGATCAAATTGCATGGTGAAGTTGGCGCGTCCCTGCGAGAAGGAGCGCAACTGGTTGACGTAGCCGAACATGTTGGCGAGCGGCACCATCGCGTTGACGACAACGGCGTTTCCGCGCATGTCCTGGCCCTGAATCTGGCCGCGACGCGAGTTCAGATCGCCAATGACCGATCCGGTGTATTCTTCCGGGGTCACCACTTCGACCTTCATCACCGGCTCGAGCAGAACCGAACCGCCCTTTTGCAGAGCTTCGCGGGTCGCGGCGCGCGAGGCGATTTCGAAGGCCAGAACCGACGAATCGACATCATGGAAAGCGCCGTCGATCAGCGTAGCCTTGAGATCGACCACCGGGAAGCCGGCAAGAATGCCGGAGCCGGTGACGGACGCGATGCCCTTGTCGACGCCGGGCACGTATTCCTTCGGCACCGCGCCGCCGACGATCTTCGACTCGAAGACGTTGCCGGCGCCGGCCTCGTTGGGTTCGTACACGATCTTGACGCGGGCGAACTGGCCCGTGCCGCCGGTCTGCTTCTTGTGCGTGTAGTCGATTTCCACGCGCTTGGTGAGGCGTTCGCGATAGGCCACCTGCGGCGCGCCGATATTGGCTTCGACCTTATAGGTGCGCTTCAGGATATCGACCTTGATGTCGAGATGAAGCTCGCCCATGCCTTTGAGGATGGTCTGGCCGAACTCCAGATCGGTCGAAACGCGGAAGGACGGATCCTCCGCCGCAAGCTTCGACAGGGCGACGCCCAGCTTTTCCTGGTCGGCCTTCGTCTTCGGCTCGATAGCGATCTCGATGACTGGCTCGGGGAATTCCATGCGCTCCAGGATGACAGGCTTCTGCATGTCGCAAAGCGTGTCGCCGGTGCGGGTTTCCTTGAGGCCAGCCAGAGCGACGATGTCGCCGGCGTAGGCTTCCTTGATGTCTTCGCGGTTGTTGGCGTGCATCAGCAACATACGGCCGACGCGTTCCTTCTTGTCCTTGGTCGAGTTCAGCACGGTGGTGCCGGACTCCACCTTGCCGGAATAGACGCGGCAGAAGGTGATGGTGCCGACGAAAGGATCATCCATGATCTTAAACGCGAGCATGGAGAAAGGATCGGCGTCGTTCGGATTGCGCTCCATCTCCTCGCCGCTATCCATATCGACGCCCCTGATCGCTTCGCGATCGATCGGGCACGGCAGGAAATCGACGACGGCGTCGAGCAGCGGCTGCACGCCCTTGTTCTTGAAGGCCGAACCGCAGAACACCGGATGGAAGGCGATCTTACGCACGGCGGCGCGGATCAAACGCTTCAAGGTGTCGATATCGGGCTCATGACCGTCGAGATACGCGGCCATGGCGTCGTCGTCCATTTCGACGGCGGCCTCGATCATCATGGTGCGATATTCGGCGGCCTTTTCCTGCAAATCGGCGGGAATTTCCTCGTCATGATACTTGGCGCCCAGGCCTTCTTCTTCCCAAACGACCGCTTTCATGCGGATCAGGTCGATAACGCCTTTGAAGTTCGATTCCGAACCGATCGGCAGCTGAATGCAAACCGGACGGCCGCCGACGCGCGTCTTGATATCGTCGACGCATTTGTAGAAATCGGCGCCGATCTTATCCATTTTGTTGACGAAGCAGATGCGCGGCACGGCATATTTGTCAGCCTGACGCCAAACCGTTTCGGTCTGCGGCTCGACGCCCTGATTGCCGTCGAGAACGCAGACGGCGCCGTCGAGAACGCGCAACGAACGCTCGACTTCGATGGTGAAGTCGACGTGCCCGGGCGTGTCAATGATGTTGAGGCGCTTGCCGTTCCAGAACGTCGTCGTCGCCGCCGAGGTGATGGTGATGCCGCGCTCCTGCTCCTGCTCCATCCAGTCCATCGTCGCAGCGCCTTCATGCACTTCGCCGATTTTGTGGGACTTGCCGGAATAATAGAGGATACGCTCGGTCGTCGTCGTCTTGCCGGCATCAATGTGGGCCATGATGCCGAAGTTACGATAATCTTCGATCGGATGACTGCGCGGCATAGTCAAATTCCCTGCTGTGCGCCCAAGCGCGAGCTTTACCAGCGATAATGCGAGAAGGCGCGGTTGGCTTCGGCCATGCGGTGCGTATCTTCGCGCTTCTTGACCGCGTTGCCGCGATTGTTGGAGGCGTCGAGCAGCTCGGCGGACAGACGATCCACCATGGTCTTGTCGTTGCGATCGCGCGCCGCTGAGATGATCCAGCGGATCGCCAGAGCCTGACGACGCTCGGTGCGCACTTCGACCGGCACCTGATAGGTGGCGCCGCCGACGCGCCGCGAGCGCACTTCGATCGCCGGCGCGACGTTTTCCAGCGCCTGTTTGAACACGCCCAAAGGATCGGCCTTGGCCTTGCCCTCGATAATGTCAAACGCGCCGTAAACAATCGCCTCGGCGGAGGATTTCTTGCCGTCGTACATGATCGAATTCATGAACTTGGCAAGAACGGTGTCGCCATACTTGGCGTCCGGGATGACTTCGCGCTTTTCTGCGCTGTGACGACGCGACATGCTTCGCTCCTAAAATCTTCTGCTTAAGCGTCTTACTTCGGACGCTTGGCGCCGTATTTCGAACGACGCTGCTTACGGTCCTTGACGCCCTGCGTGTCGAGCACGCCGCGCAGGATGTGGTAACGAACGCCGGGCAAATCCTTGACGCGGCCGCCGCGGATCATGACCACCGAGTGTTCTTGAAGGTTGTGGCCTTCGCCCGGGATATAGCCGATGACCTCGAAACCATTGGTCAGACGAACCTTCGCAACCTTACGAAGCGCCGAGTTCGGCTTTTTCGGGGTCGTCGTATAGACGCGGGTGCAAACGCCGCGCTTCTGCGGGCTCGCGCCGAGATGGCGGGCCTTTTCGCGATAGGTTTTCGGTTGCCGCGGTTTGCGGATCAACTGGCTGATTGTCGGCATCCTTCGCCCTTCCGAAGCGAATTGAAAACTTTAAGCGGCGCGCAAAAGCGCCCGCCTGCCTGTTTCGCCCGCCCCGGCCTATAGCTGGCGCGAAACGAACGAGCGCCTTCGGCCTTGCGGCTCCCGGCGCTGAAAAGACAGAGGACAAACGTCAAAAACGCCCGTCATGTCGCCTGACGACCCCGAAGGATCGGATTTAGTCCGTATCAGGTGTAAAACAACAGCGTTTAGCCAACCTGGGTTCCGGGCGCGGCGCCTGGAAACTTGTTCGCTACAGCCTGTCGAAAGTTGGCGGAACATATTCTCGCGTTCTCAAGCCGTCAACCCCTTTTGCGCCGCCAAAAGGAATTGAATCCGAAGCTGTCGTCGACTTGGCCGGCCGCTCCTTCCGATGAATATCGGCGCTCGGCAAAAATTGATATTTTCTATTGATATTTCAATTAGCAACGAGACTCCGCGCAGCGCTGTCCGGCGACCGGGCTCAACACCAACGCGCTTAACGCATCCGCAAAAATCGACCCTGATCGCGCCGATGCGGCCGCCGTTGACAGCATAAAACTGTCGTCCGGCCGCAAATTCAAGCCGTTTGGCCGCGGCGAGAGATTCGTCGGCGAAGGCTCGTCGCGACGGCGCGGCGCGATTCGGCGAGACGGCCATAGCAAAAAAGAGGCCGCCTTGCGGGCGGCCTCTTCCTTTTACCTTTGGCGTCGAAAACCCTATTCCGCCGCCGGCAGTTTAGGCGCCGGCGCGGCCGAGCTCTCCGCCTTCTGGGCGAGGATCAAATCGTCTCGGTTGGTCGCAACCTGCCGCAGTTTCGACATGGCGGCGCCTGTGCCGGCCGGGATCAGACGGCCGACGATGACGTTTTCCTTGAGGCCTTCGAGCGTATCGATCTTGCCATTGACCGCCGCCTCAGTGAGCACGCGGGTGGTTTCCTGGAACGAAGCCGCCGAAATGAACGAACGCGTCTGCAAGCTGGCCTTGGTGATGCCGAGCAGCACGGGCGTGCCGGTCGCCGGCGTCTTCCCCTCGGCCACGAGCTTTTCGTTGATCTCGTCCATTTCCAGACGATCGACCTGCTCGTTGGCGAGGAATTCAGAATCGCCCGGCTCGACGATATCGACCTTCTGCAACATCTGGCGGACAATCACTTCAATGTGCTTGTCGTTGATGTTGACGCCCTGCAGGCGATAGACCTCCTGAATCTCGTTGACGAGATAGGCGGCCAGCTCTTCGACGCCCTTGATCGCGAGAATGTCGTGCGGGGCGGGATTGCCGTCGACGATATAATCGCCCTTTTCCACCACGTCGCCATCCTGCAGATGGATGTGCTTGCCCTTGGGGATCAGATATTCGACCGGCTCGGCGTCTTCCTCATGCGGAACAATAGAAAGACGTTGCTTGTTCTTGTAATCGCGACCGAATTGCACCGTTCCAGAGATTTCCGCGATAATCGCGTGATCCTTCGGCCGGCGGGCTTCGAACAATTCCGCGACGCGCGGCAAGCCGCCCGTGATGTCGCGGGTCTTGGCGCTGTCGAGCGAGATACGCGCGACAATGTCGCCGGCCTGCACTTTGCCGCCCGGATCGACTGCGATGATCGAATTGACCGGCAGGGTATAGCGGGCGTCGCCGCCGCGCGCCAGCTTGACGGCCTTGCCGTCCTTGGACTTGATGATGATAGCCGGCTTGAGGCTGGACGAACGCACATTCATCCGCCAGTCCATGACCATACGCTTGGCGATGCCGGTCGACTCGTCGACCGCTTCCGACATGCTCTGCCCCTCGACCAGATCCTCGAAGCCGATGACGCCATCGACTTCAGTGAGAATCGGACGGGTATAGGGATCCCATTCGGCGATGCGCTGGCCGCGCTTGACCTTGTCGCCCTCGTCGACCTTGAGACGCGCGCCGTACTGAACGCGATGCACCGCACGTTCGGCGCCGTCGGGACCGACAATGACGATGGCGACGTTACGCGCCATAACCATCAGATCGCCTTCGGAATTGCGCGCCACGTGGCGATTGCGCATCTTCACCAACCCGTCGAAATTCGACTCGATGAAGGACGAGTTGGCGATCTGCGCGGCGCCACCGATGTGGAAGGTGCGCATGGTGAGCTGGGTGCCCGGCTCGCCGATCGACTGGGCGGCGATGACGCCGACCGCTTCGCCCATGTTGACGGGCGTGCCGCGCGCCAGATCACGGCCGTAGCAGGCTGCGCAAACGCCGTTCTTGGCCTCGCAGGTCAAGACCGAGCGGATCTTCACTTCCTGAATGCCTGCGGCGTTGATCCGATCGATGTGCCATTCCTGGATCATCTCGCCGGCCTTAACAATGATCGAGCCGTCAAGTTCCTTGAGATCCTCGGCCGTCATGCGGCCGAGAATGCGAATGGCGAGCGAGGCGACCACCTGCCCCGCGTCGATGATGGCGCGCATGCGGATGCCGTTTTGCGTGCCGCAATCGTAGGACGTGATGATCGAATCCTGCGCCACGTCGACGAGACGACGGGTCAGGTAGCCCGAGTTCGCGGTCTTCAACGCTGTGTCCGCCAGGCCCTTACGCGCGCCGTGGGTCGAGTTGAAGTATTCGAGGACGGTCAGACCCTCCTTGAAGTTCGAGATGATCGGGCTCTCGATGATCTCGCCCGAGGGCTTGGCCATCAGGCCGCGCATGGCGGCGAGCTGTTTCATCTGGGCGGGCGAACCGCGCGCGCCCGAATGGGCCATCATGTAGATCGAGTTGATCGGCTTGTCGCGACCGTCGTCATCCTTCTGGACCGACGAAATGCGCGCCATCATTTCTTCGGCGAGCTTGTCGGTGCATTTGGCCCAGGCGTCGACGACCTTGTTGTACTTTTCACCTTGGGTGATCAGACCGTCGTTGTATTGCTGCTCGTATTCCTTCACCAGCGAGCGCGTCTCTTCAACGATGCGCCCCTTGGTTTCCGGCACGACCATGTCGTCCTTGCCGAACGAAATGCCTGCCTTGCAGGCTTCGCGGAAGCCGAGCGCCATGATGCGGTCGCAGAAAATGACCGTCTCCTTCTGACCGCAATTGCGGTAGACGGTGTCGATCATGTTCGAAATTTCTTTCTTCGTCATAAGCTTGTTCATGACGTCGAAGGGAATTTTGGTGTGCTCCGGCGCAAGCTGGCCGAGCATCATGCGCCCGGGCGTCGTATCGAATAATTTGGCGACGCGATTGCCGTTTTCGTCATAGGTCCAGGCGCGGCCTTTGATCTTGGTGTGCAGCGTGATCGATTTGGCGAACAGAGCGTGCTCGATCTCGCCCATATTGGCGAAAGCCATGCCCTGCCCCGGCTCGCCGTCGCGCACCAAAGACAGGTAATAGAGGCCGAGAACGATGTCCTGCGAAGGCACGATGATCGGCTGACCGTTGGCCGGGTGCAGGATATTGTTGGTCGACATCATCAAGACGCGTGCTTCGAGCTGGGCTTCGAGCGACAGCGGCACGTGCACGGCCATCTGGTCGCCGTCGAAGTCGGCGTTGAATGCGGCGCAGACCAGCGGATGCAGCTGAATCGCCTTACCCTCGATCAGCGTCGGCTCGAACGCCTGAATGCCAAGGCGATGGAGCGTCGGCGCGCGGTTGAGCATGACCGGATGTTCGCGGATGACCTCGTCGAGGATATCCCAAACTTCCGGCTTTTCCTTCTCGACCAGCTTCTTGGCCTGTTTCACCGTAGCCGAAAGGCCCTTGGCGTCGAGCCGCGAATAGATGAAGGGCTTGAACAGCTCTAGCGCCATTTTCTTCGGCAGGCCGCATTGATGCAGCTTGAGTTCGGGGCCGACGACGATGACCGAGCGGCCCGAATAATCGACGCGCTTGCCAAGCAGGTTCTGGCGGAACCGGCCCTGCTTGCCCTTGAGCATGTCGGCGAGCGACTTCAGCGGACGCTTGTTGGCGCCCGTGATGACGCGTCCGCGCCGGCCGTTGTCGAACAGGGCGTCGACGGCCTCCTGCAGCATGCGCTTTTCATTGCGGATGATGATGTCGGGCGCGCGCAATTCGATCAACCGCTTCAAGCGATTGTTGCGGTTGATGACGCGGCGGTAGAGATCGTTGAGGTCGGACGTGGCGAAGCGTCCGCCGTCGAGCGGCACGAGCGGGCGCAGATCCGGCGGAATCACCGGCACTTCGGTGAGGATCATCCATTCCGGCTTGTTGCCGGAATTCTGAAACGCCTCAATGATTTTCAGGCGCTTCGCGAGTTTCTTCGGCTTCAGCTCGGTGGTGGCCTCGGCGATCTCCTGCTTCAATTGCGCGGCGATCTTGTCGAGATCCATGTTTTTCAGCATTTCGCGGATCGCTTCGGCGCCGATCAGGGCGGTGAAGTTATCCTGCCCATATTCGTCCTGGGCGCGCAGATACTCTTCCTCGTTAAGGAGCTGACGGTCCTTGAGCGGGGTGAGGCCGGCGTCGATGACGATATAGGATTCGAAATAGAGGATGCGTTCGAGATCCTTAAGCGTCATGTCGAGCAGCAGACCGATGCGCGACGGCAAGGACTTCAGGAACCAGATATGGGCGACAGGCGCGGCCAGCGAGATATGGCCCATACGGTCGCGCCGGACGCGCGACAGCGTCACCTCGACGCCGCACTTCTCGCAGATGACGCCCTTGTATTTCATGCGCTTGTACTTGCCGCACAAGCACTCGTAATCCTTGATCGGACCAAAGATACGCGCGCAGAACAGGCCGTCCCGCTCCGGCTTGAACGTGCGGTAATTGATCGTTTCTGGCTTTTTGATCTCGCCGAAAGACCAGGACAGAATCTTTTCCGGGCTGGCGATCGAAATTTGAATCTGGTCGAACGCCTGGGGCGCTACGACCGGACTGAAGAGATTCATGACCTCTTGATTCATTGCCGTCTCCTGCGGCTGGTCCCCGCCTGAAAAAGACGGGACCAGAAGTTTCATCGCATCTTTGAAGCCGCAAGCGCCTCAGGGCGCTTGCGGAAAATTATTCGGCGGCTTCAGCCGGCGGCGTCTCTTCGGACGGCGGCAGCGCCGTCTGATTGAGTTCGACGTTGAGGCCGAGCGAACGCATTTCCTTGACCAGCACGTTGAAGCTTTCCGGGATGCCGGACTCGAACGCGTCGTCGCCGCGCACGATGGACTCGTAAACCTTGGTGCGGCCCGCCACGTCGTCCGACTTGACGGTGAGCATTTCCTGCAAGGTATACGCCGCGCCGTACGCCTCGAGCGCCCAGACCTCCATTTCGCCGAAACGCTGGCCGCCGAACTGCGCCTTGCCGCCGAGCGGCTGCTGCGTGACCAGCGAGTAAGGTCCGATCGAACGCGCGTGGATCTTGTCGTCGACAAGATGGTGCAGCTTGAGCATGTAGATCACACCCACCGTCACCTTGCGGTCGAAGGCTTCGCCCGTGCGCCCGTCGAACAGCTCCGTTTGGCCGGAGCCGTCGAGGCCCGCCTGATGAAGCATTTCGACGATATCGGGCTCGCGCGCGCCGTCGAACACCGGCGTCGCGATCGGCACGCCGCGCGTCAGATTGCCGGCGATCTCCAGCACGTTGGCGTCATCGAGCGCGTCAAGGTCGCTAGTCTGCGCGCCCTTGCCGTACAACTCTTTCAGCTTGCCGCGGAGCGCCTTGCCGTCGTGGCCCTTTTGATAGGCGTTGATCGCTTGCGCCACCTGCTTGCCGAGATTGCGGCAGGCCCAGCCCAGATGCGTTTCGAGAATCTGCCCGACGTTCATGCGCGAGGGCACGCCCAGCGGATTGAGCACGATGTCGACCGGCGTGCCGTCGGCCAGGAAAGGCATGTCTTCCTGCGCCAGGATGCGCGACACGACGCCCTTGTTGCCGTGGCGGCCGGCCATCTTGTCGCCGGGCTGAATCTTGCGCTTCACCGCGACGAAGACCTTGACCATCTTCATCACGCCGGGCGGCAATTCGTCGCCGCGTTGCAGCTTTTCGACCTTGTCCAGGAAGCGGCTTTCCAGCCCCTTCTTGGCTTCGTCGTACTGCTTGCGCATGGCCTCGATTTCGCCCATCAGGCGATCGTCCTCGATGGCGAAGTTCCACCATTGCGAGCGCGGATATTCCTCGACCAGCTCGCGATTGAGGACCTGATCCTTCTTGAAGCCCTTGGGGCCGGCGACCGCGGTCTTGCCCGTCAGCATTTCGGCAAGGCGCGCATAGACGTTGCGATCGAGGATCGCCAACTCGTCGTCGCGGTCCTTGGCCAAACGCTCGATTTCCTCACGTTCGATCGCCTGGGCGCGTTCATCCTTGTCGACGCCATGGCGATTGAACACACGCACTTCGACAATCGTACCCTGGACGCCCGGCGGCACGCGCAGCGAGGTGTCGCGAACGTCGGAAGCCTTTTCGCCGAAGATGGCGCGCAGCAGCTTTTCTTCCGGCGTCATCGGGCTTTCGCCCTTCGGCGTGATCTTGCCGACCAGAATGTCGCCCGCCTGCACTTCCGCGCCTATATAGACAATGCCCGCTTCGTCGAGATTCTTCAGCGATTCTTCCGAAACGTTGGGAATGTCGCGGGTAATTTCCTCAGGACCGAGCTTGGTGTCGCGCGCCATCACCTCGAACTCATCGATGTGAATGGAAGTGAACACGTCCTCCTTGACGATCTTCTCGTTGAGAAGGATCGAATCTTCGAAGTTGTAGCCGTTCCAGGGCATGAACGCGACGACGACGTTGCGGCCGAGCGCCAGATCGCCGAGATCGGTCGAGGGACCGTCGGCGATGATTTCACCCTTGTGCACCAAGTCGCCGACGCGAACCAGCGGACGCTGGTTGATGCAGGTCGACTGGTTGGAGCGCTGGAACTTCATCAGACGATAGATGTCGACGCCCGGACGGCCGGCATCGAGATTTTCGGTGGCGCGCACGACGATGCGGGTAGCGTCGATCTGATCGACGACGCCGGTGCGCCGCGCGGCGATGGCGGCGCCCGAATCGCGGGCGACCACGGCCTCCATTCCGGTGCCCACCAGCGGCGCGTCAGCCTTGACCAACGGCACCGCCTGACGTTGCATGTTCGAGCCCATCAAGGCGCGGTTGGCGTCGTCGTTTTCCAAGAACGGAATCAGAGCGGCGGCGACCGAAACCAATTGCTTGGGCGACACGTCCATGAAGTCGACGCGGTCGGGCGGCAGCATGACGACGTCGCCGGCGTGACGACACACGACCAGATCTTCGGTCAACTCATTTTTCTTACCGAGCGCGGCATTCGCCTGGGCGACCGAATATTTGCCCTCTTCCATCGCCGACAGATAGACCACCTCGTCGGAGACGTGGCCGTCTTTGACGCGGCGATAAGGGGCCTCGATAAAGCCGTATTTATTGACGCGCGCGAAGGTGGCGAGCGAATTGATCAGACCGATATTCGGACCTTCCGGCGTCTCGATCGGGCAGATGCGGCCATAATGGGTCGGATGCACGTCGCGCACCTCGAACCCGGCGCGTTCGCGTGTCAGACCGCCCGGGCCCAGCGCTGACAGGCGGCGCTTATGGGTGATTTCCGAAAGCGGATTGGTCTGATCCATGAATTGCGACAATTGCGACGAGCCGAAGAACTCGCGCACAGCCGCGGCCGCCGGCTTGGCGTTGATCAGATCCTGCGGCATCACCGTGTCGATATCGACCGAAGACATGCGCTCCTTGATGGCGCGCTCCATCCGCAACAGGCCGAGGCGGTATTGATTTTCCATCAATTCGCCGACTGAGCGGACGCGGCGATTGCCGAGATGGTCGATGTCGTCGATTTCGCCGCGTCCGTCGCGCAAATCGACCAACGCCCGCACCACCGCGAGAATGTCCTCGCGGCGCAGGATGCGCGTGGTGTCCGGCGCGTCGAGATCGAGACGCATGTTCATCTTGACGCGGCCCACCGCCGAAAGGTCATAGCGTTCGGAGTTGAAGAACAGCGAATGGAACATCGCTTCGGCCGAATTGATGGTCGGCGGCTCGCCCGGACGCATAACACGGTAAATGTCGAACAGCGCCTCTTCGCGCGTGGAGTTCTTGTCGACCGCCAGCGTGTTGCGAATATAGGGACCGATATTGATATGGTCGATGTCGAGGATCGGCAATTCGTCGAACTGCGCCTCGAGCAGCGCTTCAAGCGACTTGGCGGTGATCTCGTCGCCAGCCTCCGCGAAGATCTCGCCCGTCTGGGGATTGTAAAGGTCTTCGGCGATATATTGGCCGAACAGATCTTCATCCGCCGCGCGGATGAACTTGACGCCGCGCTCGGCCAATTGGCGGGCCGCGCGCACGGTCAGCTTCTTGCCGGCTTCCAATACAACGGCGCCGGTGTCGGCGTCGATTATGTCGAGCGCCGCTTTCATGCCCTTCAAGCGCTCGGCGTCAAAAGGCAGACGCCAGCCGTCCTTCTCGCGCTTGTAGACGACCTTCTTGTAGAAGGTCGACAGGATTTCTTCGCCGTCGAGTCCCAGCGCATAAAGCAGCGACGTCACCGGAATTTTGCGGCGGCGGTCGATACGCGCATAGACGATGTCCTTGGCGTCGAATTCAATGTCGAGCCAGGAGCCGCGATAGGGAATGATACGGGCGGCGAACAGCAATTTGCCCGACGAATGGCTCTTGCCCTTGTCGTGATCGAAGAACACGCCGGGTGAGCGGTGCATCTGCGAAACGATCACGCGTTCGGTGCCATTGACGACGAAGGTGCCGTTTGACGTCATAAACGGCATATCGCCCATATAGACATCCTGCTCCTTGATGTCCTTGACCGATTTTGCGCCGGTGTCGGGATCGACATCAAACACGATCAAGCGGAGGGTCACTTTGAGCGGAGCAGCGAAAGTCATGCCGCGCTGGCGGCACTCGTCGACGTCGTATTTCGGCGCTTCGAATTCGAATTTGACGAATTCGAGCAATGAGGTCGACGCGAAATCGGAAATCGGGAACACCGATTTGAAAACGGACTGCAAGCCCTCGTCGGGACGCCCGCCCACGGGTTCGCGAACCATCAGGAACTGATCGTAGGAGGCCTTCTGAACCTCGATCAAATTGGGCATTTCCGCGACTTCGCGGATATGACCGAAAAATTTGCGGACACGCTTGCGGCCGGTGAACGTTTGCGCCATTTCGCTCCTCGCACCTCATAAATAGGCGGGCCCAATTGGCCTCACGCCTGTCCCCGGAACCAACCGGGCGGGAGCCGCATCGCTCCCAATTTCACGTCGAAGAGTTTCGACGATTTATTCGCATGAAGGGTCTAGGAACGACCCACGCCTGCCGACGTCACACGCGACGGAAAAAACGAACATTTCCGAAACATCTATCGGCCCCGGGGATTCCCCGGGACCGCACAAGATTTTGAAAGGATTGCGATGGCAATCCTTGACTCGATTACTTGAGTTCGACCTTGGCGCCGACCTTCTCGAGAGCGGCCTTGATCTTGTCGGCCTCTTCCTTGGTCGCGCTTTCCTTGACGGTCTTCGGCGCGCCTTCAACGAGGTCCTTGGCTTCCTTGAGGCCCAGGCCCGTAATCGCGCGCACTTCCTTAATGACTTCGATCTTCTTGTCGCCGGCTGCAGCCAGAACGACGTTGAATTCGGTCTTTTCTTCCGCAGGCGCGGCGGCGGCGGCGGCGCCGGGAGCCGCCGCGACAGCGACGGCGGCGGCGGCCGAAACGCCCCACTTCTCTTCGAGAAGCTTGGCGAGCTCAGCGGCTTCGAGCACGGTCAGGCTCGAGAGTTCTTCGACGATCTTTTCAAGATTGGCCATTTTAGAGTCCTAAGTTTTAAGTTTGGTTCAATGGATGCGATGCAGGCCCCGATCAGGCCGCGTCTCGATTGGCGTAGGCCCCGAACACGCGCGCCAGCTTGGCGGCGGGCGCGGTCGAGAGCTGCGCGAGCTTGGTCGCCGGAGCCGAGATGAGGCCCACGAGCTTGGCGCGCAGTTCGTCGAGGGAAGGCATGGTCGCAAGCGACTTCACGCCATCCGGGTTCAGAGCAGTCGCGCCCATGGCGCCGCCGAGAATTACGAGCTTATCGAAATCCTTGGCGAACGCGGTCGCGACTTTCGGCGCGGCCACCGGATCGTCCGAATAGGCGATCAGGGTCGGTCCCTTGAAAAGGGCGCCGATGGAGGCCACGTCCGTGCCTTCGAGAGCGATCTTGGCGAGGCGGTTCTTGGCGACCTGAACATGGGCGCCGGCTGCGCGCGCCTGCTTGCGCAGGTTTTGCAGTTCGGCCACGGTCAAGCCGGAGTATTGCGCCACCACGACAACCGACGTTTTCTTGAAAACGTCATGCAGCGTGCCGACGAGCTCTTTTTTCTCCGCTCTGTCCACAGTGCTCTCACTTCAATGGGCGAAGCCGAATGGCTTCGCCGGTTGCCGACATGCCCGCGTCGATTTCTGGTCCCATGGCCTGTCGGCCAAAAACCAAACCCGACGCCGGCGCCGAGTGCCTGTCCCCAAGAAGTCTGCGCGCTTTCGCGCGCAAGCGACGTGGATCAGAGGGTCCGAACCAAACTTTTGACGGAAGCGAACGGCTTCCAAAATTTCGGTCTTCACCGTCTATGCTGGCCGCCCGCCGCGCCGTTTGAAGCAAGCTCCAAGCGGTTCGGCCGCAACAATTAAGCTCATGCGAAATCCACAAGCGCCGGCAGTCTCGGACAGGACATGGCCGGATGGGCCATCGACCGCATTCCGCGGTCCAAGGCCTCCGGCCTATCCGCCGCCGCCCTCTACCCGGTCGGGTTTGAAAGACGACGGTAGTTGAATTTGATGAAGGGGCCGCAAAAGGCGACCGGCCCCAAAGGAGACTATCTAGACTTATTAAGAGGCTCTGCCAAGGGGGCGGAGCCTCTTTTTTTCGTTTTGTCAAGCGTTTCGAACAAAGTCCGATCCAGCGAACCCTCGCCATCCCGTATCCGCGGGGAAACGGGAGAGCGAAGCGGCCGGATCAATGCTGCGCCAGCACGATGCTCGAAGGATCGACCTTGACGCCCGGCCCCATCGTCGAGGACAGCGCGATGCGCTGCAAATAGGTGCCTTTGGCCCCGGCCGGCTTGGCCTTGACCACCGCGTCGACAAAGGCGTGGATGTTCTCGGCCAGCTTTTCCTCGCCGAACGACGCCTTGCCGACCGAACCCTGGATGATGCCGGCCTTTTCAACGCGGAACTCAACAGCGCCGCCTTTGGAGGCCTTGACCGCAGCGACGACGTCCATCGTCACCGTTCCGACCTTGGGATTGGGCATCATGCCGCGCGGGCCGAGCACCTTTCCGAGACGGCCGACCAGCGGCATCATGTCAGGCGTGGCGATGCAGCGATCGAAGTCGATCGTGCCGCCTTGCACGATGGTCACCAGATCCTCGGCGCCGACGACGTCCGCGCCCGCCGCCTTGGCTTCGTCAGCCTTGGCGCCGCGAGCGAAAACCGCCACCCGCAAAGTGCGGCCGGTGCCGTTGGGCAGATTGACGACGCCGCGCACCATCTGGTCGGCGTGCTTGGGGTCGACGCCCAGGTTTAGGGCGATCTCGACCGTCTCGTCGAATTTGGCGCTGGCGCGATCCTTGATCAGCTTGATCGCCTGATCGACCGGATAGAGCTTGGTGCGCTCGATGCCTTCGCGCGCCTTGGCGATGCGTTTTCCAATATGAGCCATCGTCTTACTCCACCACCTGCAAGCCCATAGCGCGGGCGGAGCCCTCGATCATGGACATGGCCGATTCGACGCTGGCGCAGTTGAGATCGGGCATCTTCTTTTCCGCGATCTCCTTGATCTGGGCCTTGGTCACCTTGCCGACGAAGCCGCGGCCGGGCGTCTTGGAGCCTGAGGCCGGTTTCTTGCCGATCTTGAGATTGGCCGCCTTCTTCAGGAAGAACGTCACCGGCGGCTGCTTCATCTCGAAGGTGAAGCTGCGGTCCTGATAAGCCGTGATGATAACGGGGATCGGCGTCCCCTTTTCAATCTGCGCGGTCTTCGCATTGAAGGCCTTGCAGAATTCCATGATGTTCAGGCCGCGCTGACCGAGCGCGGGACCGATCGGCGGCGAGGGATTCGCCGCGCCGGCCGGAACCTGAAGCTTCACGTAACCCGTGATCTTCTTCGCCATATTGGCTGCTCCCGTTGGTTTTTTTTGTATCAACGACGACGGCTAAGCCGGAATCGCCAAAACAAAAACGCGCGAATGACGGACAATCCATCTCGCGCGGGTTGCAGTTTGCGGTGCGGCTTTTGATCCGGCTGGCGACCGGAAAGCCTCCCGCATTTGCGCCCTTTGCAGGGCCGGGTTCGTCTATACGAGATTCCCGGCAAATGCAAAGAAAAATACGCCACTGGCGAATAACGCCATAAATTCAAGCGCGGACGTCGACCGACCCCGCGTCCACGAGCCGCCGCGTTTCCCGCGCCAGGATGGAATCGGCGTCCAGTCCGGCGATCGGTCTTGAAACATCCCTGGGAATGTCGCCGGCCAGTTGCAACATCAGGTAGCGGGCGCAGCAAACCCGCAAAAACGACGAGAAATTATCCACGGCGCCGTGCTGATCCAATAATTCCTCATAGAGACGCGTCAAAATCTGGCCGACGCCAAGGCCATCGCGCGCGGCGATTTCCTCAAGCAGCCGCCAATAGATGTTTTCGAGGCGCACGCTGGTCGAAAAGCCGTGCATGCGCACCGACCGCAAACGCGATTCCCACATCCGCGGATCGGCGTTGATGAACAACCGGCACATGCGGGGCGCCTCCGATGTTGCGACATTCGCCCGAACCCAGCGCGCCACTCCTGGCGAGGACGGCGATCATACACTTTTTTTTGTCAAAAAACGGGCGGTCCGGCGCTCGCCGTCGTCCGCCCGTCATCGTGGCGATGACCACCCCCAGGAGTGATCTTAGCGATCTTAGCGTTCTTTGGCGGCCGCGAGCCTCATGTCTTGGCGTCCGTCGGCGCGGCGCGCTTCGCGATCGCGCGCTACTCCGCCGCTACGCGATGCTCGTCGTGCTGAATCGACGTGCCGAGCGCCGTCAGGAACTGGCCCATCCACGCCGGGTGCGCCGGCCATGCCGGCGCGGTGACGAGGTTGCCGTCGACGACCGCGGCGTCGATGGCGATTTCCGCGTAACGACCGCCAGCCAGCGTCACTTCCGGGGCGCAAGCGGGATAAGCCGAACACAGGCGGCCTTTCAGCACATCGGCCGCCGCCAGAATTTGCGCGCCATGACAGATGGCGGCGACCGGCTTGTTCGTCGCGAAAAAGTGCTTGACCATCGCGATGACGCGCGCGTCGAGACGCAAATATTCCGGCGCCCGCCCGCCGGGAATGACCAGGGCGTCGTACGTCTCCGGCCTCACGTCGGCGAAGCTGGCGTTCAGTGCGAAATTATGGCCGCGTTTCTCGCTGTAGGTCTGCTGACCCTCGAAATCGTGGATCGAGGTGGCGACGGTTTCGCCGACCTTTTTGTCCGGGCAAACGGCGTGGACACTATGCCCGACCGCCGCAAGCATTTGGAACGGCACCATGATTTCGTAATCTTCGCCGAAATCTCCGACGATCATCAAAATCCGTTTTCCGCTCATATCATCCTCCCTTGGCGCGTCATGCGCGCGCCTTGAGACTTCAATATAGGAGCGAATTTCCCGGCGGTGGCGTTACACGGTTAATGCAGCCGCGCCACAAAAAAAGCCGGGCTCTTTTGCGGCCCGGCTTTGCGTTTCAAGACGTTCCGAACATTTTCAGAGCTTGTCAACCTGGGTGTACTCCAACTCGACCGGCGTGGCGCGGCCGAAGATCGACACCGCCACCTTGACGCGCGAACGGCTCTCGTCGACTTCCTCGACCAGGCCCTCGAACGATGCGAAGGGACCGTCGTTGACCCGCACTTTCTCGCCGATTTCAAACGAGATCGAAGCCTTGGGCCGCTCGACGCCCTCGGCCACCTGCCCCTTGATGCGGTCCGCTTCGTGGTCGGGAATCGGCATCGGCTTGTTGTCCGAGCCCAGAAAGCCGGTGACCTTGGGCGTGTTCTTGATGAGATGGAACACGTCGTCGGTCAGATCGCACTTGACCAGCACGTAACCGGGAAAGAACTTACGTTCGGCGTTGAACTTGCGGCCGCGCCGCACTTCGACCACCTGTTCGGTCGGCACCAGGATTTCGTCGAACTTGTCCGACAAACCGCGCTGGGCGGCGCCGTCCTTGATCGATTCGGCGACTTTCTTTTCGAAATTCGAATAGGCGTGGACGATATACCAGCGCTTGCTCATGTTGGTTTGCTCTTTAATCTTTTGGCGTGCGCAGCCGGATGTTTAGCGACCAAGATTTAAAATGAAGCCGACGGCCAAACGAATGGTCTGATCGACCGATACGAAGAAAAGAGCGGCCAGAATCACCATGACTATCACCAGCCCGGTGGTGATCATGGTTTCCCGCCGCGTCGGCCAGGTGATCTTATTCGCTTCGGAGCGGACTTCCTGAAGGAATTGAAAGGGATTGGCCATTCAAGGTCTCTTGTGCGTTTTGACTTGTTCCGGCCGACATCGTCGGATCCGCCAAGCCCACCCGCCAAGCCGACGGGCGAAAACAATCGCGGCGCGGGACCTCTCGGCCGCGCGCCACACCACCGGCTTATAGCGAAGCCTTTCGGAGGCGCCAAGCGCTTTCTTTTGCTCAGCCGTCGGGGCGGGACCGTCGCGCCAATTGATTGAGCGCCTCGACGAGCAACGAAAAACCGATCGCCGCGTAAAGGAAACCTTTGGGTACCAGATAGCCGAAACCTTCCGCCAGCAGCGTCACGCCAATCAGCAGCAGAAAGCTCAAGGCCAGCATTTTGACGGTCGGGTGGCTGGCGACGAAGCGGGCCACCGGACCCGACGCCCAGATCATGATGCCGACGGCGATGGTCACCGCTGCGGCCATGATCGCCACCTGATCAGCCATGCCGACGGCCGTCATCACACTGTCGAGCGAGAAGATCACGTCAAGCGCGACGATCTGCGCCACAACGCCGGCGAAACCCGTCGCCCCTGCCCGCTCCGCCGGCGCGCCGAAATCTTGATCTATTTCTTCATGAATTTCGTCTGTCGCTTTGTAAATCAAGAATAATCCGCCGGCGCTCAATATCAGATCGCGCACCGAGAAGACGTGACCCGCCAGCGCGAACGCCGGCGCCGTCAGGCCGATCAGCCAGACCACCGAAAACAACAGCGCGAGGCGGGTGATAATGGCCAGTCCAAGCCCCGTCCGGCGCGCACGGTCCTGCAATTCGGCGGGAAGCCTGTTGGCGGCGAGCGAAACGAACAGGAGATTGTCGACGCCGAGGACGATTTCCAGCGCCGTCAGCGTCAACAGACTGGCCCAGGCCTGCGGCTCGAAAAACAGCTGGAGCAGACGCAAAGGAGCCTCGGCTTACGAGAAGGCTGTATCCACGCGCGGGGGACGCATCGTGAAAACAGCGCGGTTTGCGGTGACGGGGGGAGCATGAACGACAGGAGCGCGAATGGCAGGAGTGGCAGGGCTCGAACCTGCGACACCCGGTTTTGGAGACCGGTGCTCTACCAACTGAGCTACACTCCTACAATCGCTCGCGGCGACGTGAGGCTTTCTTAGCCGCATCAAAGTCCCTCGCGCAAGTCCGCCCGGGCGGAATTGGATAAAATTCCTTCGCGCGCTCAGTCGTAAAGAAAGCCGACGACCCGCGCCGGCGCGGCGGAAGCGCCCTTGATCCGGAGAGGAAAGACCGCCACGTCAAAGCCGTGGCTTGGCAATTGATCGAGGCCGCGCAATTGCTCCATCTGCCAATAGGGCTTGCGGCGCCCGACCAGATGGCCCTGCCAGAAGACATTAGGATCGCCGTTGTCTCGGGAGCGGCGAATCTGTGCATGGAAAGGCACGTCCCACCCCCATTGGTCGATGCCCATAACCTCGACGCCCTGGTCGATCAGCCACTCAGTGGCGGCGGCGCTCATGCCCGTCCCGCTCTTCCAGTAATTCCGCGTGCCCTGCAAACGGTCACGACCCGTATGGATCAACGCGATGACTCCCGGCGCGAGCGTCGCGCCGCTTGCGGCCAGGCTCGCCTCCATGTCGGCGACAGTGATTTCCTCGCCTTCCTCCTTGACGCGCATGTCAAAGACCACGCCGGGTCCAAAGCCCAGCTCCAGCGGCATCTCATCCACCGTCGCCGGCCGACGGCCATTTTCTAGCGTCGGACCGTAATGCCAGGGCGCGTCAATATGGGTGGTGGCGTGCACGCCCATTTTGGTGATCGTGTCGTCGGCCCAGCCGGCGAACTCTTTCGGAAAAAGCCCGAAAGGAAGGCCGAGCGCGCGCACCAGCCAGCGCGCTCTGGCGTGGGCGTGGCTCTTGACCTTTACCCGCATAAAATAAGGATCTTGACGATTGTAGACGATCTCCTTGGATAGATCGACGATGCGGCTGGGCCTGATCCCTGTCATGTTCTTTCCGCCCTGTTAGAGAATGTCGTGACGGATTTCGCCAACGCCTTCGATTTCAAGGCAAAGCCGATCTCCCGCGCGCAACCAGGTCCCGGTCTCCATGCCGCTGCCGCCCGGCAACGTCCCGGTTCCGAATAATTCGCCGGGAAAAAGCCATTCGTCTTTCGAGACATGCGCCAGCGCCTCGCCGAGGCTGTAGCGCATTTCGGCAAGGCCCGTCGTGGCGACAATCTTGTCATTGATCGAGATTTTGGCGGAAAGCCCGCGCAAACGCGGCCAGACCTCGTCCGCCGTCACCGCCGTCGTCGACATGGAGCTCAGGAAATGCTTCGATTTCTGCGGCCCGAACCCCGAGCGCATTTCGGCCAACTGAACGTCGCGCGCGGAAAAATCATTGAGCACGACAAAAGCGCCTATGGCGCGCTCCGCCTCTTCCGGCGCCGCATTGAACAACGGACGCGTCAGCGTGAAACCCAACTCCAGTTCATAATCCAAGGCCTCGCTATAGGCCGGCGAACGCACCGCGACGCCGCTCGGAACAAAAGCCAAATGATTGCTCATGTAATAGATCGGCTGGCGTCGCCACAAAGGCGCGGTCCGGAAGGCGGGGAAAACCCGCCCGGTCACGCGCTCATAAAGGCGGGACAGACGATAGGCGGCGGGCATGAATCGGCGGGCGTAGCCGCGCGCCGCATCGACCGCATGGCGTTCGAACAGCATGAAATCACGAAAGGACAGTGGCTGGAAGGGTAGAACCGTTTGACCGGGCGCGAGCCCCCGCAACCCCGCCAGCGTAAGCTCCCATTCCGGCGTGAAGGGCGCCGCCGCGCCCTCCTGCTCGCTCCAGGCGCCGTCGCGCAAAATCTGGCGCTCGAAGCGCCGACCGTCGGAGGAGAGAATGCGGCGAAATTTCATGGCGCCCCGCGCGGATGTTGAGCCAAGCGTCAAGCCTATCGTCCGACCAAGAAAAAAGGGAGCCGAAACGGCTCCCTTTCAAAAGATTATCAGCGCAGCCCGCCTGATTATTCGATGATGGAGGCGACGACGCCCGCGCCGACGGTGCGGCCGCCTTCGCGAATGGCGAAGCGCAGCTTTTCTTCCATGGCGATCGGAACGATCAGCACCACGTCCATCGTCACGTTGTCGCCGGGCATAACCATCTCCGTGCCTTCCGGCAGCGTGCAGATACCCGTCACGTCCGTCGTCCGGAAATAAAACTGCGGACGATAGTTCGTGAAAAACGGCGTGTGACGACCGCCCTCTTCCTTCGTCAGGATGTAGGCCTCGGCCTTGAACTTCGTGTGCGGCTTCACAGAACCCGGCTTAGCCAGAACCTGGCCGCGCTCGACTTCCTCGCGCTTCGTGCCGCGCAAAAGCGCGCCGATGTTGTCGCCGGCCTGACCCTGGTCAAGAAGCTTGCGGAACATCTCAACGCCGGTCACCGTCGTCTTGATCGTCGGACGCAAGCCCACAACCTCGACTTCCTCGCCAACCTTGATAATGCCGCGCTCAACGCGACCCGTCACAACCGTGCCGCGGCCCGAAATCGAGAAAACGTCCTCAACCGGCATCAGGAACGGCAAATCAACCGGGCGCTCAGGCTGCGGAATATAGTCGTCAACCGTCTTCATCAAAGCCAGGATCGCGTTGCGGCCAAGCTCCGGATCGCCGTTGTCCAGCGCAACCTTCGCCGAACCCTTGGTGATCGGAATGTCGTCGCCAGGGAACTCGTACTTCGACAAAAGCTCGCGAACCTCAAGCTCAACAAGCTCAAGAAGCTCAGGATCGTCAACAAGGTCGACCTTGTTCAAAAACACAACAAGCGCCGGAACGCCAACCTGACGGGCCAGAAGAATGTGCTCGCGCGTCTGCGGCATCGGGCCGTCAGCCGCCGAAACAACCAAAATCGCGCCGTCCATCTGCGCCGCGCCCGTGATCATGTTCTTCACATAGTCGGCGTGGCCAGGGCAGTCCACGTGCGCGTAGTGACGCTTCTCCGTCTCATACTCAACGTGAGCCGTCGAAATCGTGATGCCGCGCGCCTTCTCTTCCGGCGCCTTGTCAATCTGGTCGTAAGCGGTGAACGTCGCGCCCCCCGTCTCAGCCAAAATCTTCGTGATCGCAGCCGTCAATGACGTCTTGCCATGATCGACGTGGCCGATCGTACCAATGTTGCAATGCGGCTTCGTGCGTGCGAATTTTTCCTTGGCCATGGCCCTCGTTCCAAATTTCTGCCGAAAAGCGAGCTTTACGAGCGCGTCGTTTAAGCGGCTTCGCTATTTTCTTCAAGAGCCAAATCGCGAAAAGCTGATTACGCCCGGCGGCGCGCTATTTTCGCGACACGCCGCCACGCCCGGAATGACGCGGAGAATACTGATAATTATATGATTTACTTGTCGTTTCAGCGAGACGCCGGCGCGCTGTTGGCCGCCTGCAGCCATTTGCGCCATTCCGCCGTATCGCCGTAAAAGGCGTTGCGATCGACCCGCGTCTTGACGCCCCGCACCCAGCCATCCGACTGATACTGCCAAAAATGCCAGGCTCGATCGCCGTATTTGACGCGCGGGTGGTGCTTGGTCGAGCGAATCCAGATCGGGTATTCGGACAGGGCGTTATCGGCCAGGATGGACTGGTAGAAATCGACCGTCGTGTAGATGATCGGCCGCTTTCCGTAGAAACGCTCCATCTCGACGAGCATCGCCTTCATTTCGGCGAGCGTCTGCTCGCGCTCGAGCGTGCGCTGGCACGTATGCGACGTCGGCGTCGCCTCGACGTCGAGCACCGGCGGCAAGGCGTCGGATTCGGCCGGAACGTTACGTTCGAACCAGTTCATTTCCTCATGCCATGGACGGCACCAATAGACAAAATGGTAGGCGCCGTGCGGCACGCCCGCGGCCTTCGCGCCCCGCCAGTTCTGGAAGAACTTGGGATCGATGATGTCGCCGCCTTCGGTCGCTTTGATATAGGCGAATTGCACGCCGCCTTCATGTACCGCCATCCAGTCAACATTGCCCTGGTATTTCGAAACGTCGATGCCGTGAATGGAAAAGGCGCGCGCGTGCTCGGTCGCTTCCGTCGCCTTGTAGGAATGCCCGTCAGGGTCGATCCGCGAGGCTGCGAACGTCAACTCCGGCAACGGGCCGCCGTTGCCGCAGGCGGCAAGCGCCATCAGCGCGCTGAAAGCCGCGAGGCGGGCGCAAGGCCGCGCCCATTTGCCAAAAGGAAGCGTTGTCATTCTGGCAATTTATTCGGCATGAGGTAACGATTCCTTAACGAGCGTCGACCGGCGCCGCAGCTAAAATGCGACGCTGCGACCAAATTAGCAAGGGCGGGGCGACGGCCGGCGTTTTCTAGTTTATGCAACCGCTCCGGCCGAAGCGAATCTGGCGACGGCAGCTGCGGGCTTTTGGCAACGCCTGTCTATACAATAGGTTGCCTGATGACCGGCGGCCGCTTGCCGCACGCTCGCGTCGGGCGGCGTCGCCAAAATCGGGCTTTTTCAATGGCGGCGTCATGGCTTCGCCATGAACGCCCGGCAATGAACGATTGATGAAAGAAGCGCCGTATCAGGCGCGCGGGGATGGGTGGAAATTGTCGTCCAAGGTTATCGATACGTTAATTCAAACATTTGGCGGCGCGCTATTGGCGTTGGCGCTCGCCAGCCCGGCGGCGAGCGCGCCGGCGGGGTCCCGATGCCGCCCTGACGCCTTGGGCGTCTCCCGCACCATCGCCATCGGCGGCAACGCCGGGCAAAGCTTTGGCTTGAAAACCTATCCGCAGACGCTCGACCTGCAGGACGGCGAGGTCGTTTTGACCTTCGACGACGGTCCGACGCCCTCGACCCGCGCCGTTCTCGACGCCTTGGCGCAGGAATGCGTGAAAGCCACGTTTTTTCTCATTGGCCGCAACGCCGCCGCTCTCCCCGCGCTGGCGCGCCGGGAAATCGCCGAGGGCCACACGATAGGCCACCATTCCTTCAGTCACCCGTCGCTGACCTTGCGCAATCTGCCGTTCGAGACGGCAATGGCCGATATCGACAAGGGCATAGCCGCCGACGACAAGGCGGCGGGCGTCAAGACCTCGCGTTTCTTCCGCTTTCCCGGCTTTGGCGATTCGCCGGCGCTTCTGGACGCGTTGGCGAAGCGCGGCATGCCGGTGTTCGGCGCCGACTTCTGGGCGTCCGACTGGCTGGAGATGACGCCGGAAGCCGAGTTGAAACTGGTGATGGACCGGCTGAAGCGCGCGCATTCGGGCATCATCCTATTTCACGACACGCGCCCCTCGACCGTGGCCATGCTGCCCGCCTTCCTGCGCGCGCTTAAAACCGGAGGGTACAGGATCGTCCATCTGGCGCCGGGCGCCGCCCCGGCCCCGACGCGGCCGGCGCCGGAGGGCTGGCGTTCGGAGACAGAGGCGACCTTGCAGCGCATGTGGCCCAAGCCGCCGCCGGCCGTCGAATCGAAGAGCGACGCCATGGGGGCCGGCGCGACGCCGGTCGCCGCCCCGGCGGCGGCCGCCGCGCAGCCCAAGCCCGACAATCAGGACAGCGCCCCGGCCAAGGCGCAAGAAAGCGCACCGCTCAAGGCGACTGAGTGAACAAACGAAAACGACGCCCCGAAGGGCGCCGTTTTTGAAAATTCCGCGTGAACGGAAAATGGTGCGGCCAAGAGGACTCGAACCTCCACTGGTTGCCCAACTAGCACCTCAAGCTAGCGCGTCTACCAATTCCGCCATGGCCGCCTGCCGGTTTGGGGTCGCGCCCGCAACGTCAGAGGCCGGTCGTCTAACAAATCGCTTCCGCGCTGGCAAGCGCGCATTTTTTCCTCGACGCCTGGCGCGAGGAAAGCCATAAGCGAAGCCATACGCAAAGTCATCGCCATGAACGCCAAGACCGAAACGAAGCGTGGCGCCGCGCCGCTGGCCTTCCTGCCCGCGCCAGGATCGGCGCCGGTGGAATGGGTCGTCGCGCCGGGCCTGACGCCCTATGGAGACGCCGTGCGGGAAATGGAGGCGCGCGCCGAGGCGATCGCCGACGGACGCGCGCGCGAGCGCGTCTGGCTGGTCGAGCACCCTGCCCTTTATACCGCTGGAACCTCCGCCAAAAGCATCGACCTCGTCGAGGCGCGGTTCCCCGTGCATGCAGCCGGCCGGGGCGGTCAGTTCACCTATCACGGCCCAGGCCAGCGCGTCGCTTATGTCATGCTCGATCTGAAACGACGTCGACAGGACGTGCGCGCTTTTGTCGCCGCGCTCGAAGACTGGCTGATCGCCACGCTGGATTCGTTCAACGTCAAAGGCGAACGCCGCGAGGATCGCGTCGGCGTCTGGGCGCAGCGGCCGGAAAAGCCGCGTGGAGCCGAGGGCGAGATGGCGGAGGACAAGATCGCCGCCATCGGCGTTCGTCTGCGCCGCTGGGTTTCCTTTCACGGCGTGTCGCTCAACGTCGAGCCGGAGCTTTCGCATTTTTCCGGAATCGTCCCTTGCGGGATCCGCGCCGGCCATCTCGGCGTCACCAGTCTTGTCGATCTCGGCCTGCCGGTGACGATGGAAGACGCTGATCTGGCTTTGCGCCGCGCCTTTGAAAGCGTTTTCGGAGAAACGATCGACGGCTGAAAACCGGCCGATGGCCGAATTTCCGGGCCGGAGCAAAGTTGATGGGAATTGCGTCGGCGCGCTGACTCGTCTTCGACAAAAGCTGCTAGACTTTGTCTATATGATCATGCGGCGAAACGCCTGATTCTGGAGCATTTGGGAGCGGACATGATGAAGCAAGCAAGCGTCTGGCTCGCGCCAGTATTTTTCCTGTGTTCGATCGCCGCGTCGATGACGCTGGCGCATGCGCAGCAAATGCCCGCCTCGCACGGACAGGCCTATCAGGGGTTTCGTCAGGAAATGCTGGCGGGCGGCTGGCGGCCGGACACAGGATTTGGGTTGAAGATCGCGACGGGCAAACCCTTGTATAAATATCCCGAAGTCGTTTGCGGCCCCAAACTCTGCCTGGCCAAATGGCGGGACCGCCAAGGCAAGCCGGCCACCGTCACGCTCGTTCGCGGCTATGACAGCGTCGACCACCGGCTGGCGGAATGACAGGCTGAATCGGCCTCGCCCGGCGACGCCGCGCGCCGCGAACGAGCGTCAAACCGCCAGATTGTCGATCAGACGCGTCGCGCCCAATCGGGCCGCGGACAGCAGACGAATCGGCTCATCGCTCGGCGATACGACCGGCGCCAGGCTTTCGGCGTGGCGCGCCTCCAGATAATCGATGACGAAACCCGCCTGCCCGACCCGCCGACGCGCGGCGTCGACGGCCGCGGTAAGCGCGCCGCCAACCCGCACCGCCTGCGCGCATTCGCTCAAGGCCCTGTAGAGTTCGGGCGCAATCGCGCGTTGCTCGGCCGACAGGTAGACGTTGCGCGAAGACATGGCGAGGCCGTCGGCCTCCCGCATTGTCGCGACGCCGAGGATTTCCGTCGGAATATCGAGATCCCGCGCCATTCGGGCGATGACGGCGAGCTGCTGAAAGTCCTTTTCGCCGAACAGGGCGAAATCGGCCTGCGCCTGATTGAGCAGTTTGGCGACGACCGTCGCCACTCCGGCGAAATGCGTCGGGCGAAAGCGGTCCTCCAGCCCGGCCTGCGCCGGCCCGGCGAGGTTTACGGTGGTGGCGAAGCCGTCCGGGTACATGTCCTGCGCCGTCGGCGCGAAACAAGCGTCAGCGCCCGCTTGCGCCAATTTTTCTACGTCGGCGGCGAATGTGCGCGGATAGGCGCCGAAGTCCTCGCCGACGGCGAACTGGATCGGATTGACGAAGATCGAGACGACGACCCGCTGGGCCTTCTTCCGCGCCGCTTCGACCAAAGAGATATGGCCGGCGTGCAGCGCGCCCATTGTCGGAACCAGCGCGACGGTTTCGCCACGATCGCGCCATTGCTTCGTCGCCTCCCGCAAGGCCGAAACGGAACGCAGGATCGAAGCCGCGTGAGTTGTCGAAACGTCTTGAGTCATGGCTTTTCTAAAACAGGCGGGGGTTCTTGATGGCGCGGAATTTCGTTTGCGGTTCGGGATTTTCGCCCGCCAGCTTGCGCAGAGTCAAAATATACTCGTCCGGCAGACCGATGGCGCGCGCGCCGGCGATGATTTTGGCCATGTAGTCGGGCGGCGCCTTGCCGAGAACGGCGCCGGGACGCCCGATATAGACCAGCGCGCGCGCCGGCCCGGCGCCCTCGCGCAGCACCGGCTGGAAAATCTTGACATAGGCGCCTTTGGCTGTCGCCTCGTAACGATCGAGCGCGGCGATATCGGCGAAAGTCAGCTCCCACAGCGCTCCTTGCGCGGTTGCGGCAGGACCGCGGACCAAGGTGGCGAAACCGTCCGCCATCAGCTCGAAACGATGGCGCAGCAAGCGTGCGCGGCCAAGCAGGCGCGCCTTCGGACAACGCGCCGCCATGGCGTCAACGTCCATGTTTGAACCATAAGCGAAATACAGCGGCATTGTGCTGATCCGTTCCTCTCGCTCTTGATGTTTTCTTATTTGAATGTGAGGATTTGATCGGATGGCTAAGAACGGGCGCAAGGCCCGAACCTGTTAAAAAGCCGATCCGGGAGGAAAACAATGAAAATCGTCAATTGGGCGCTCGTCGCCCTGTTTTTTGGCGCGGGCGTGAGCTGCGCGATCGAGACCGCCGCCGCCAATGAGGCTGCCGGCAATTATACCCGAAGCAATGGCGACAAGGTGCGTGTCTCTGTCAATGGCGGCAAGCTGTTCTGCAAGATCGTCGCCGGCAGTCAGCCGGGATTCGAGATGTGCCACGGCATGGCCAAGACCGGCGCGGACACATGGGCGGGATCGAATATGAAACATCCGTCCATGCCCGGCATCATGACCTTCAACGGCACAGTGACGATCGCCGCCTCCGGTCTTTCGATCAAGGGCTGCGCCATCGGTCAGTCGATGTGCGACGCCGAGAGCTGGACCCGCGACTGATTTTGCTGAATCCAAGCGCCTCCGTTGCGGTTTGCCCGCGGCGGGGGCGTCAAAGACTCGCCGCGGCTTCAGCCCTGCGCGGCCTCCGGCGTCGCGACGATCTGCGAAATGAACCAGTTGGCGTACCAGCGCAAGAGCCAGGGGATGGTCAGCACCAGCATGCCGCCGAAAACCAGCGCCAGAACGCGCCAAAGGAGATCCCAGCCGGAGGCGACGAACTCGAACCGGTGCGAACCGCGCGTCGAAGCGCAAATCCAGCGCAGCTGATATTTGGTGACCCAGGCCCAACCGACGATCGTCGCCAATGAAAGGACGATCAGGACGCTCCAGCCAAGATAGGGCAGGAAGCCGCCTTGAAAACGGACATGCGTTGCGCCGTCTTCGCTGCGCAGCGCCCGACTGAACCAGCCGATGAGCAGGAATTTGAAGAGCTGAACGGCGATCCAGGAGACGGCGAAAACCCAAAGGATAGCGTCCGCGTCGAAGACCAGTCGCGGCGCGATCTGCGCGATCGCCAAACCGACGAAGATGTACCAGCATTCGCCGACAGCGGTTTCGAGAAACAGCCGCCGGCCGTTCGGCAAAGCGATCTGCCGCGTTAGCCAGCCGTAGAACCATTTGCCGGCCCAAGGCGCCGGAACGATCAGGAGGACGCCAAAAACAAAAACCAGACCACGCCAGAACAGGCCCCAAACCGGCGCCGACGGCCGTAACGGGCCGCCGTCCGGCGCTCCAGCGGCCGAAGCTTGGAAAGCGGCGGCGAGCCCCGCCATCGACGCCGCCGGAACAGGCGCCTCGCCTTCGCGCCAGACGAGGCAATCGGGCGCGATCCGTCCGGATTTCGCCAAAGCGGCCAATTCGTCAAAGAATACCGGGCCGTTCTCGTCGCCGGAGCGACCTTTGTAAAAATAATTTTCCGCCATCGGATTGGTCCTGAAATTAAAAAAATGCGGCTTCGACGCCAAATTCGCCCGCGAAGTTGAAGAGGTGATGACGCCGGGCGCCCAATTTGCGGCCGCGCAAAAGAAAACGCCAGCCCCCGTGAGGGCTGGCGGCAAAATCCCGTCCTGAAATAGGACCTCAGGCGAATTCCATGATCACCGCGTCGACGGCGAGGGAATCGCCTTCCTTGGCGTTGATCTTTTTGACCGTGACGTCGCGTTCGGCGCGCAACACGTTCTCCATCTTCATCGCCTCGACCATGGCGAGCGGATCGCCCACTTTCACTTCCTGGCCTTGCGTGACGTAGAGAGCCTTGACGAGGCCCGGCATCGGGCACAGCAGGCTCTTGGAGGTGTCGGCGATCTTCCTTTCCGGCATCAGCGCGAAAAGATCGGCTTCGCGCCGGGTGAAGACGCGCGCCTCGACCGTGACGCCGCGATGAGCGATTTCATAGCCGTTGAGAATGGCGCGCACCTGCACCGCGATCTTGTGGCCGTCGATCGCCCCGTTCCACACGGGCTGGCCCGGCCGCCAATCAGAGGTCAAGCGATGGGCGTGATCATTGGCGCCGACGCGCGCCATCACGGCGTATTCTTCCTCTTCCAGCGACACGTCGTAGCGGGTTTTGCCGAGGAGAACCGCCCGCTCGCGCTGGAAGCGGACCGACCTTTGCGTCTGCATCTGCCCGGAGATCTGGCGCTTGCGCTCATTGCCGACATGATCGACGAAAGCGGCGACGGCCGCCATCGTGTGGGCGACATCGCCTTCCGCGACCAACGGCGAAAAGCCATCGGGGTATTCCTCGGCGATGAAGCCGGTGGAAATCTGACCGGAGCGCCAGCGTTCATGCTGCATCAGCGAGGCGAGGAACGGGATATTGTGGCGGATGCCGTCGATGACGAAACCGTCGAGGGCGCGCGCCTGCGCGTCGATGGCGCTCAGACGGTCGTCGGCGTGGGTGACGAGCTTGGCGATCATCGGATCGTAATAGATCGAGATCTCGCCGCCTTCGAAGACGCCCGTATCGTTGCGCACCGTGACGCCGTTGCTGACGCCTTCCGCCGGCGGACGATATTTGACCAGACGCCCGGTCGAGGGCAGGAAGCTGCGGGTCGGATCTTCAGCGTAAATGCGGCTTTCGACCGCCCAACCGTTGAGCTTCACGTCGCCTTGCTTGATCGTTAGCGGCTCGCCGGCGGCGACGCGGATCATCTGCTCGACCAGATCGACGCCGGTGATCAGCTCGGTCACCGGGTGCTCGACCTGAAGGCGCGTGTTCATTTCCAGGAAATAGAAGCTCTTGTCCTGACCGGCGACGAATTCTACCGTGCCGGCGGAATCGTAATTTACCGCCTTGGCCAGCGCGACCGCCTGTTCGCCCATCTTTTTGCGGGTCGCCTCGTCGAGCAGCGGCGACGGCGCTTCCTCGATGACCTTCTGGTTGCGACGCTGGATCGAGCATTCGCGTTCGCCCAGGTAGATGACGTTGCCGTGCTTGTCGCCCAGCACCTGGATTTCGATATGCCGCGGATTGACGATGAACTTTTCGACGAAGACGCGGTCGTCGCCGAACGAGCTTTTGGCTTCCGACTTGGCTCTGGCGAACCCTTCAGCCACTTCGTCGCGGCTGTTGGCGATGCGCATGCCCTTGCCGCCGCCGCCGGCGGAAGCCTTGAGAATGACCGGATAGCCAATGCCGTCGGCGATCCTGACCGCCTCTTCCGGCGTCTCGATCACGCCGAGGAAGCCGGGAACCGTGGAAACATTGGCCGCGTTGGCGAATTTTTTCGACTCGATCTTGTCGCCCATCGCCTCGATGGCGCCGACATTGGGGCCGATGAAGACGATGCCGTTGGCTTTCAGCGCTTCGGCGAAGGCGGCGCGTTCGGACAGAAAACCATAGCCGGGATGAACGGCCTCGGCTCCGGTCTTTTTGCAGGCGTCGATGATCTTTTCGATAACGAGGTAGGATTCGGCGGCGGGCGGCGCGCCGATATTCACGGCTTCGTCCGCCAAATCGACGTGCAGCGCGTCCTTGTCGGCGTCGGAAAATACGGCCACGGTCTTGATGCCCATCTTACGGGCGGTCTTGATGACGCGGCAGGCGATCTCGCCGCGGTTGGCGATAAGAATCTTCTTGAACATTTTCGGCCCCGGATCGGACAGCGCCCGCATACGGCGGGACTTTCGGCAAGGGATGGGTCGGGCGCCCTTGTAGGAGAGCCTGACCCGCTCGTCCAGCCGCCCAAAGGACGGAAGCGCGAAAAAGAGCGATTTATCGTCAGCGATCCCAATTCATTCGCCACCGGCCGACGGCCGATCGTGTCATTGGATGGCTTCGTGGGGCCCGACGTCAACCCGCCGGGCGATCGAAACGCGTCAAAATCTCCATGACGCCGGGGACCGAAGCGGCGCGCGCCTTGACCGCCGCCAGGAACCAAACCGGCGGACGTTGGGCCTCAGCCAGAACATTGACCAGGATGGCGAACGCCGCCACTGTCCGGCACGCGTCGGTCTCGGCCAGCAGCCATTCGGCTTGGGCCGCGTCGACGACGCCGGTCGGACGCGATTGCCAGACGACGTGATCGGTAATGGATTCGATGAAGAATTCCGTCCACTCGGGACACTTGCCGACGTTGGCGCGCTCCAACGCGAAAAGCGCGGCGGCTTCCTCGCGCGTCACGGCGCTGTCGTCGAAAACCTCGCGCCGCAGCGACAGCACGTCCTCGCGGGTCAATGCGCGGCCCCGACGTTTCAAAGCCACGACGGCGGCGCGGCGTCGATCCAGTTCATCGAACGCCAGACTGTAATATACGCTGACCGCCTGTCCCAATCCGCATGCTCCCGATCTTCGGAAAGCAGATTGAACCCTCGCGGTTTGCGAAAACCTCAACGAGCAAGGTGAACGCTTAGCAAGGTTAAGGGATTGCCATCATTTCCGGTTCGCCGGCGACCAGATCCGAGAGGTCAGCCGGCCTGACGCGAGGCCAAGACGCGGCGCGAGGCGATCTGATGCGCCTCGACGAAGCCCTTGACGTCGGCTTGCGGAAGCGGGCGACTGAACAGATAGCCCTGAACATAGGTGCAGCCGTATCCTTTGAGCTCGGCGTATTGCTCCTGCGTTTCGACGCCTTCGGTGACGCAGCCCAACTGGAGGTTGGCACACAGGCCGATCAACGTCTTGACGATATTGCGCGCGACGGGATTTCCCGCCATTTCCACGACAAAGCTGCGGTCGATCTTGATCTTGTCGAGCGGCAGACGATGCACGTAGGAGAGGCTCGAATATCCGGTGCCGAAATCGTCGAGCGCGATTTTCGCGCCGGTCTGCTTGAACAGCTGAATCGAATGCAGCGCTTGTTCGAAATCCGTCATCAGCGCGGTTTCCGTGACTTCGAGATCGATGCGCTTCGGGTCAACCTTGCTGGACTCGATGATGGCGATGATCTGCAACGCCGCATGCGGCGAGATGATATCGCGGGTCGACAGATTGAACGACAGACCGATATGTTCCGGCCAGTTCTCCGCCTCTTTAAGCGCCTTGCGCAACAATGTCCGCGTCACGGCGTATATTATGTCGGAACGCTCGGCGACAGCGATGAATAAATCCGGGCTCACCATGCCCATATCCGGACTGTTCCAGCGCGCCAGCGCCTCGAAGGAGGCGATCGTGTTGTCGGCGACGTTGAACAGCGGCTGATAATGCACGGACAATTCATTTTCTAGGTCGGCCTTGCGCAAAGCCTGCTCGATCATGGCGAGACGGCGCATCTTGCTTTCATGCTCGGGCGAGAACATCGAAGTCTCGCCGCGTTTGTTTTGTTTGGCGAAATAAAGCGCGTAGTCGGCGCGCTCGTAAAGCTGCTGGACTTCCGTGCCGCCTTCGGGAAAGGCGATGCAGCCGATCGACGCCGAAATCGTCGCGATCACGTCCTCGAATTCGAACGGCGCTTTGAGCGCGGCGCAAACGCGCGCGCCGAATTCATGAATGGCTTCCTCGCAGACTTCGCCCTGGAAAATGAGGCCGAACTCGTCGCCGCCCAGACGCGCGAAGAACGCATCCTTGTCAGCGAAGGTTTCGATGCGTCGGGCGCATTCGACCAGCACGCGATCGCCAACGACATGGCCGTAAAGATCATTAACCGGCTTGAACCCGTCAAGATCGATCAGGCCGACGACAAAACGCTCCTTGCCGCTGTCGCGTTGGACCAAACGTTCGAGGCGCGCGAAGAACTCCCGGCGATTGGGCAAGCCGGTCAGATTGTCGGTATTGGCCAGGGCCGAATTGATCGCCGACAGTCGCTCCGTTTCCGCCTGAGCCTGGACCAGGTCGGCGAAACCGCGCGCCGATTCGTCGATCAGATACAACATGCCGATCGAGGCGAGCAGCAGATTGAGGCCGATGGCCGCCGCCGTCATTTCGCCGGTCATGAACAGAAACAGCGAGAACGCCGGAAACGTCACGCCGCCCAGCAACAAAGCCGCCAGGGGCAAATGCGTCATGCAGAAAACTGCGCCGATGACCGTCGTCGCCATCGCGAAAATGATCTGGCCGTGTAGTTGCGCGTCGCCATAGCCGTAGAGCACGACGGACCAGGTCAGGAAAGAAGCGCCGAAAAGGGCCAACAGCGTCGTGCTGACGGCCAATTGGCGCCCCGCTTTGTTCGGATCGATTTCGCCATGCCGGCGAACGGCCCAGGAAGGAAGACGCCAGAGCCCGCAAAGAATAATCAGCGCCGGCTCGCTCAACACGACGGCCCAAGGCGCCTTGTCGAAGTGCGTATAGGCCAAAATCGTCGAATTGATGCAAAGCAGCGCGTAGAGAAACGGCATATGCGCCGCCAGAGAGCGTATCTGCGCGACCTGAAGCGCTTGATCGACGCCTTGGCCTTTCGGAGCTGGGTTTTTTGAATTCAAATCGCGCACAGCATCCATTATGGCAATCCTAAACGACACAACGCCGCATCGAAAATTAGCGGCAACGCGTTTAAAATCCGCTAACGGATTGATGTTGTTGTTTTTGCGATACTATCGCGTCATGCGCCTCAATGGCGAGGACGATGATCGGCGAAGGATTCGCCGCGCCGCCCATTGCGGCTTTAAACGACGACGAATGCTGTCTGGAGAAAATTTCCGATGGTGGGCGCTGTAGGGTTCGAACCTACGACCCGCTGATTAAGAGTCAGCTGCTCTACCAACTGAGCTAAGCGCCCATCGGACCGATCCGGACCAGTATGGCCCGGAGGAGAGCGGCGGTTTAACAAAGCCGCCCTGCCCTGTCCAGCCGCAAGAGCGATTTTTCTTCGCCGAATTCGCGCCTACGGCCGCATTTTCTTCGCGCGCGCCGCGTTCAATCCAAAAAAAAAGGTCTCGGTTCGATCCGGGTCGGCGAAGGTCGGCCCGGCCTCAACCGCCAAAAACTGCCTGCGCTCCAGGCAGAATGCATATAGATTAATCAGCGAGCGGCCGGACAACGCGACCGAGCTTTCGCCAAGGGAACGGGAAACGAAGACACATTGGAAGACAAAGGAGTTGTCGCGCGCTGGCGCCGCCAAATCAGACGATATACGCCAGAGACTCGCCGGTTGGACGCCGCGCGACCGTATCGTCGCTAGCGTCGGCGCGACGCTGGCCATCGGCGTCGCCGGATTTCTTTCCTGGCTCGTAACCCCGCAATCTCCCTTCTTGCCTTTGATCGTCGCGCCGATTGGCGCTTCGGCGGTGCTGCTGTTCGCGGTTCCGGCGAGTCCGCTTGCCCAACCCTGGGCGGTCGTTGGCGGCAATGTCCTTTCCGCTCTGGTCGGCATCGCCGTCGGGCGGATCGTCAGCGAGCCATTCCTGGCCTGCGGCGTTGCGGTGGGCCTCGCCATCGCGGCGATGACCCTAGCGCGCTGTTTGCATCCGCCGGGCGGCGCCGCCGCCCTGCTGACCGTTCTGGCGACGCATCAGCCGCAATCGCTGCCGTTTCAATTCGCGCTCGACCCCGTCGGGCTGAACTCGTGCCTCATGGTCGCATGCGCGTGGCTGTTTCACCGCTTCAGCGGCCATGCCTATCCGCACCGAGCGACCGCGGCGCCAATCGACGCGCGCGCAACGGCGAATTCCGGGTCTGAACTGCGCGCCGGCTTCGAAGACGAAGACCTCGACGCCGCGCTCAGGGATATGCACGAATCGTTTGACGTCGACCGCGAGGATTTGAAGAGACTGTTGCAGACAGTTCAATTGCACGCCTTGGCGCGCCGACGCGGACGCCTGTCCTGCGCCGACATCATGTCCCGCAACGTCGTTTCCATCGATCAGAACGCTACGGGCGCGACAGCGCGTGAAACCCTGCGCGAGCGGGGTCTGCGCGTCCTGCCGGTGGTCAATCGCGTCGGCGTCCTGGTCGGCATGGTCGACTTGCGCGACCTGGCCGACGACCAGGCGCTGATCGCCGCCGTGATGAAAAAAGCTGTCGCCGCCGGGCCGAACGATCCAGCTCTCGAACTCGTCGCGCGCCTGTCGGACGGCCATTCGCACGCCGCGGCGGTCGTCGATAATGATTGGCGCGTGATCGGACTGATCACGCAAACGGATCTGCTCGCCGCGACGATGCAGCCGCCATCCGCCAAAGGGTAAGAGTGCGCGCCCCGAGCGGCGCGAAAAAGAAAGAAAAAGGCGCGCCGCCGCGACAGCGCGCCCTTGATCGTCAGACTGCGGCGATCGCTTCGAGCGGTCCGCGACCGCGTTTGGCCATGATCTTGTTCAACGCGGCGATATAGGCCCGCGCCGAAGCCACCAGAGTGTCCGGGTCGGCGCCCTTGCCGGTGACGACATTACCGTCTTCCGACAGCCGCACCGAGACCTCCGCCTGCGCGTCGGTGCCTTCGGTGACGGCGTGGACCTGATAAAGCTCCAGTTTGGCGGTATGCGGCGCCAGAGCGTGGATGGCGTTGAAAATGCGCGTCGACCGGCCCGTTGCCCGTCGCCTGGCAGGTTTGCCGCACTCCGTCGATATCGAGCGTCAGCGTCGCCGACTGCGGCCCCCTGGTGCCGGCGATCACCGCCAGATCGGCGACCTTGACGCGCTCCTTGGCGGAAACGATCTCGTCGTCCACCAGGGCGGCGATGTCCTCGTCGTAGACGATCTTCTTGCGATCGGCCAGATCCTTGAAACGGGTGAAGGCGACCTCCAGACCGTTGTCGCCCAGTTCGTAGCCCAGCTCCTTCAGCTTTTCCTTGAAGGCGTGACGGCCCGAATGCTTGCCCATCACCAGCGAGGTTTTCGATACGCCGACCAACTCCGGCGTCATGATCTCGTAGGTATGGGCGTTTTTCAGCATGCCGTCCTGATGGATGCCGCTCTCGTGCGCGAAAGCGTTCCGGCCGACGATCGCCTTGTTGTATTGCACCGGAAAGGCCGTGACCGCCGAAACCAGTTTCGACGCGCGCGTCAGCATGGTCGTGTCGATCCGGTTGACGAAAGGCAGCACGTCGGCCCGCGTGCGCAGGGCCATGACGATCTCCTCCAGCGCCGCGTTGCCCGCCCGTTCGCCGATGCCGTTGATCGTGCATTCGATCTGCCGCGCGCCGCCCATCACGCCGGCAATCGAGTTGGCCACCGCCATGCCCAGATCGTTGTGGCAATGCACCGAGAAAATCGCCTTATGCGCGTTGGGCACGCGGGCGCGCACCATCTCGAACATGGCGCGATATTCGTCCGGCGTGGCGTAGCCGACCGTATCGGGAATATTGATCGTCGTCGCGCCGGCGGCGATCGCCGTCTCGACCGCCCGGCACAGGAAATCATGCTCGGTTCGGGTGCCGTCCTCGGCCGACCACTCGACGAATTCGACATGGTTGCGCGCCCGCGAAACGGACGAAGCGATCAGCTCCAACACCTTTTCAGGCGTCATCTGCAACTTGTGCTGCATATGCACCGGCGAGGTCGAGATAAAGGTGTGGATGCGCGGGACGCGCGCATGTTTCACCGCCTCGGCGCAGCGGTCGATATCCTTCGCCGAGGCGCGCGACAGCCCGGCGATCGAGGCGTTTTTGACGCGGCGGGCAATTTCCGACACGGATTCGAAATCGCCCTGCGAGGCGATGGGAAAGCCGGCCTCGATGATATCGACGCCCAGATCGTCGAGCAGATCGGCGACCTCCAGCTTTTCCTCAAACGTCATTGAGGCGCCGGGGCATTGCTCGCCGTCGCGCAGGGTCGTGTCGAAAATGAAGACGCGGTCCGAGGCGGACGGCGTCGCGGTTTGCGCCTGTGCGGCGGCGTTTTGCGGTTCGGTCATGGGATATTCCTAGGATTTTGAACGCCCCGGAGCAAGTCGAACGGGGCCGGAAATCGGCTGAAAGGCATCCCCTGAGCGCCCAGGCGCAAGCGCCCGGCCGGCTCTCAGGGGCGAATAAGGAGAAGAAGTTCGGCGAACAGGCGCGCGGACGCGCGCGAGGCGTTACGCCCTGCGTCGGTCGTCCGGATCTGGTAAGCGTCAAAGGACACTATGCGGCTCGCCTTCATTGGCCCATCTGGCCAGAGAGTTCTTAATAACCGATTTGCGGGCCGGCGCGCAAGAGAAGGCTTCATATCCCCAACCAGCCGGCGCGCCGAGCGGCAAAAATATCGGGGTCCGAAAACCGCTAGACGAGACGCCGTGAAGAATCCCATTCTGGCGCGATGGATCTCGACCACGACGCCTGCTACCGCGCGCTTCGCCAACGCGACGCCCGTTTCGACGGTCGTTTCTTCACCGCCGTCAAGACCACCAAAATCTATTGTCGGCCCATTTGTCCGGCGAAAACGCCGCTGTCGAAAAACGTCGTCTTCTTCGCCTCGGCCATCGCCGCGCAAAACGCCGGCTTTCGTCCCTGCCTGCGTTGCCGGCCGGAGACGGCGCCCGACATCGGCGCCTGGCGCGGCGCCGCCAACAGCGTGTCGCGGGCCTTGTCGCTGATCGAACTCGGCGCGCTTGACGACGGCGGCGTCGACGCCCTGGCCGGGCGCCTCGGGCTGGGCGCGCGACAATTGCGGCGCCTGTTCGCCCGCCATCTCGGCGCCTCGCCTTCGGCCGCGGCGCAAACGCGACGCATCCTGCTGGCCAAGCAACTCATTCACGAAACCGAACTGCCGATGGCGGACGTCGCCTTCGCCGCGGGCTTTGGCAGCATCCGCCGTTTCAACGAGACGTTCCAGACGCTGTTTTCGCGTCCGCCGCTCGCGCTGCGCGGCGGCGCCCGCGCGCAAATCGCGGCCGGTCCGCAAGGCCAGATCGAAGTATTGCTGCGCTATCGCCCGCCCTACGATTGGCCGAGCATGATGGCCTTCCTGCGCGCCAGGGCGATTCCCGGCGTCGAAATCGTCGAGGGCGACGCCTATGCGCGGACGATTGAAATCGGCGGCGCGCAAGGCGTCGTGCGGGTCGAACCGGCCGACGGCGACGCCCTGCGCGCGCGAATCCGTTTCCCGAAAATCTCCGCGCTGCCTCAGATCGTCGCGCGCCTGCGCCGTCTGTTCGACCTCGGCGCCGACATCGGCGCGATCGAAGCGCACCTGATGCAGGACGCCGCGTTGGCGCCGCTGATCGCGGCCCGACCCGGTTTGCGCGCGCCCGGCGCCTGGGACGGTTTCGAACTGGCGATGCGCGCGGCGCTGGGCCAGCAGATCACCGTCGCCGGCGCGCTGCGGCTCGCCGGCAAGCTGGTCGCGGCTTATGGCGAGAAACTGCATGCGCCGGAACCCGGCCTGACGCACGTATTTCCGTCCGCCAGCGCGCTCGGAAGCGCCGAATTCGCCGCGCTCGGCATGCCGCGCAGCCGGGCGGCGACGCTGGCGGCGATCGTCGAGGCCGCCGCGGCCGATCGACATTTTTTCGACGCCTCGGGCGATCTGGACAGCGCGGTCGCGCGCCTGCGGCGCCTGCGCGGCGTCGGCGAATGGACGGCGCACTACATCGCCTTGCGGCAATTGCGCGAGCCGGACGCTTTTCCGGCCGCCGACGTCGTGCTGATGCGCGTCATGGGCGCGCTCGAGGGATGCAGTTACAGCGCGCCCCAACTGCTGACGCGGGCCGAGAATTGGCGACCGTGGCGCGCCTATGGCGCGCAGCATCTTTGGGCCGCCGCCTGACGCCGATCCGCCGCTTGACCGCGCCTGCCCCGCTCGTCAAGCTCGCCCTCATACTCGTTTCAGCGAATCGAACGGAGTTTTCCGTGCGCGTTTTTCTCTTTCTATTGCCCGGTCTCCTCGCTTTAGGCGCCTGCAACGCCAGCGCGCCGCCGGCGGCGTCCTTGGCCCCCGTCGCCGCGTCGATCCGCGTCAGTCCCGATAATTTCCGGCTGCCGGAAGGGTCTGGCTGCGGCGGCGACATCGCCCGCTATCGCGCCGTGATGGACAATGACCTGCGCATGGGCCACGTTAATCAATCGGTCTATGACCAGATTCAGCTCGAGATCGCCGGCGCCGACAACGTCTGCAAGAGCGGCCAGGACGCCCGTGCGCGCGCCCTCGTCCACGCCAGCAAGGCGCGCCACGGCTATCCCGGCTGAACCCCGTTGCGGCCATTTTTCATGAACCCAAAGCTTGCCGAATGAATGACGACAACACCAAGGACTGGCCGATTTTCAGAGCGCTGCGCGGCGCAGGCGGCTCGTGGCGGATGGACGTTCTGGCCGGCCTGACGCTCGCCGCCATCGCCATTCCCGAACAAATGGCGACGGCTCGTCTTGGCGGTTTTTCGCCGCATATCGGCTTTTTCGCCTTTGTCGCGGGCGCCCTCGCCTTCGCGGTTTTCGGCGCCAATCGGTATTTGTCGGCCGGAGCGGATTCCACCATCACGCCTATTTTCGCGGGATCGCTGGTTTTGCTCGCCGCGTCGGGATCGCCGCAATTCGTCACGCTCGCGGCCCTGCTGGCGCTGCTCGTTGGCCTTATTCTCATTGCGGCGGGCGTCTTCCGGGCCGGCTGGGTCGCCGATCTCTTGTCCATTCCGGTGATGACCGGGTTTCTGGCCGGCATTTCCATTCACATCGCGGTTTCGCAACTGCCCGCCTTGCTCGGCCTGCCGCCGGGCTCCGGCTCGTTTTTTGACCGCGTCGCGCAGATCGCCAGCCATATCGGGCAAACGAACGCGCTTGACATAGCGATCGGGCTCGCCTGCCTTATCGCCATCATCCTCTCCGAAAAACTCAGCCCGCGTATTCCCGGCGCCTTGATCGCCCTCGGCGCGGCGACGCTCGCCGTGCTTTTCTTTGGCCTTGAACAGCGGGGCGTCGGCGTCGTCGGCCTGTTCCCGATGCAGCCGCCGCACCCTTCCCTGCCCTTGGTCGGACCCAATGATCTGGCCAAAGTCGCCGGATTGGCCTTTCTCATCGCCCTCATCATCATGGTGCAGACGTCGGCGACTTCGCGCTCCTTCCCTGGTCCGGCGGGCGAATCGGCGGACGTCAATCAGGATTTCATCGGGCTTGGCGCCGGCAGCGCGCTGTCGGGCCTGTTCGGCGCCTTCCCGGTCAACGCCAGTCCGCCGCGCACCGCCATCGTTTTCGAAACCGGCGGACGTTCGCAGGTCGCCGGATTGGTCGGCGCCGGAGCCGTCGTCATCGTCGCCGCTTTTGGCGCCGACTTTCTCGCCCATGTGCCGGAAGCGGCGCTGGCCGGCATATTGCTGTTCGTCGCCGGACGGATTTTCCGCGTCGCCGCGATGCGCGAAATCGCCAGCAAGACCTGGTCAGAATTCGCCCTTGTCCTCATCACCATGCTGGCCGTGACCTTGTTGCCCGTGCAGACGGGCGTGGCGCTGGCGATTATCCTGTCCCTTCTGCACGGCCTGTGGACGACGACGCACACGCGTCTGGCCGAATACGAGCGCCTGCCGGGCGAGACCGTCTGGTGGCCGCAACATCCAAAAATGAAGGGTGAAAAACTGGAAGGCGTGCTGGTTGTCGGCTATCAGGCGCCGCTGAGTTTTCTCAACATTTATCCCTTCGCGCACGACCTGTTGGCCGCGATCCGACCGGGGCTGAAGTTGATCGTGCTGGAGGCCGCCAGCGTCGTCGACATCGACTTTACCGCCGCCGGGATTTTCAAGAACGCCATCGAACAATGCCACGCCAAAGGCGTCGACTTCGCCATCGCGCGGCTTGAATCGTCGCGCGCCCAGACGGCGCTGGAGCAGTTCGGCGGCTTGAAGGCGCTGGGCGAAGGCCGGATTTTCTACAGCGTCGACGAAGCGACTAAGACGCTGGCCAAGGACGCTCGCGTCGTGACGCTGGATTAGGAAACGGCGCGCCCGACGTTGGCAATACCGCCGATGTCGATTCGCCGCTTTGTCGCGCCATGCGCGCCGTCGCGTTTGAAACCGGCGGCCTGAGGAAATAAAGAAGCCGGAAGGTTTCCCCCTTCCGGCTTTTCTTAGGGCCGAGCGTCGAGCGCGCTATTTCGGTTCGAGCAGCGGCGCGGCGGCGTCCTTTTCCTTGGCCTTGCGCGCCTTGGCGCGGCGCACTTCCGGTTCGGACCGAACCTTTTTCTTGCTCGCCTCGACGATTTCCTTGTCCGGCCGCGGCAGCACCGGCCCCTCCGGGAAGACGAAGACCAGTTTCGACTCCTCGCCGTCGCCGGCGACCACCACCCGCACGGTGCCGCCGTTTTTCAGCCGTCCGAACAGAACCTCGTCGGCCAGCGGCGTCTTGATGTGGGTCTGGATCACCCGCGCCATCGGGCGCGCGCCCATCGCTTGATCGTAGCCGCGCTCGATCAGCCATCTGCGCGCCTCTTCGGACAGCTCAATCGAGATATTGCGGTCGGCGAGCTGCGCCTCAAGCTGCATGACGAACTTGTCGACGACCTTGGCGATAACCTCGGGCGGCAAATGGCCGAACGGCACAATGGCGTCGAGCCGGTTGCGGAATTCCGGCGCGAACATCCGATTGATCGCCTCCTCATCATCGCCCTCGCGCTTGGTGCGCGTGAAACCGAAGGCGGATTTGGCCAGGTCGGCCGCGCCCGCATTGGTGGTCATGATAAGGATCACGTTGCGGAAGCTGATCTGCTTGCCGTTATGATCGGTCAATTTGCCGTGATCCATGATCTGCAACAGGATGTTGTAGAGATCAGGATGGGCTTTTTCGATTTCGTCGAGCAACAACACGCAATGGGGATGCTGATCGACGGCGTCGGTCAGCAGACCGCCCTGTTCGAAGCCGACATAGCCAGGAGGCGCGCCGATCAACCGGCTGACCGTGTGACGCTCCATATATTCCGACATGTCGAAGCGGATCAGCTCGACGCCCAGTGAAATCGCCAATTGCCGCGCCGCTTCCGTTTTGCCGACGCCGGTCGGACCGGAAAACAGATAGGAGCCGATCGGCTTTTCGACCTCGCGCAAGCCCGCTCTGGCAAGCTTGATGGCGGACGTCAGAGCGCCGATCGCGGCGTCCTGGCCGTAAACCACGCGCTTGAGCGTGCTCTCCAGGTGCTGCAACACCTCGGCGTCGTCCTTTGACACGGATTTGGGCGGAATGCGCGCCATCGTGGCGATCGTCGCCTCGATTTCCTTGACGCCGATCGTGCGCTTGCGCTTGTTTTCCGGATTGAGCATTTGCGAGGCGCCCGTCTCGTCGATCACGTCGATCGCCTTGTCGGGCAATTTCCGGTCGTGAATGTAGCGCGCCGACAATTCCACCGCCGCCTTGACCGCTTCGGCGGTGTAGCGGAGCTTATGGAATTCCTCGAAATAGGGCTTCAAACCCTTGAGAATCTCGATTGTGTCGGGGATCGAGGGCTCGTTGATGTCGATTTTCTGGAACCGGCGCACCAAAGCCCGGTCCTTCTCGAAATATTGCCGGTATTCCTTGTAGGTGGTCGAGCCGATACAGCGCAATGTTCCCTGCGCCAGCGCCGGCTTGAGCAGGTTGGACGCGTCCATCGCGCCGCCCGACGTCGCCCCGGCGCCGATCACCGTATGAATTTCGTCGATGAACAGGATGGCGTTCTTGTGCTGCTCGATTTCCTTCATCACCTGTTTCAGGCGTTCTTCGAAATCGCCGCGATAGCGCGTTCCGGCCAGCAAGGTGCCCATATCGAGAGCAAAAACCGTGGCGCCCGCCAAAACTTCCGGCACTTCATGCTTGATGATCTTGCGCGCCAGCCCTTCGGCAATAGCGGTCTTTCCGACGCCGGGATCGCCGACCAGCAAGGGATTGTTCTTCTGACGCCGGCACAGCACCTGAATTGTGCGCTGCACCTCGGCTTCCCTGCCGATCAGCGGATCGATGCGACCATCCCTCGCCTTTTTGTTGAGGTCAATGCAATAAGCCTCTAATGCGCCTTCTTTTTTCTTCTGATCAGACGATTTGGGCTCGCGCGCGCTATCGCCCCGTTCGGATTCTTCGTCGGCCCCGCGCGGCGTCTTCGAGGCGTCCGAGAGACCGGGCCGCTTGGCTATGCCGTGGCTGATGTAATTGACCGCGTCATAGCGGGTCATGTCCTGCTCCTGCAGGAAATAAGCCGCGTGGCTTTCACGTTCGGCGAAGATCGCCACCAAGACATTGGCGCCGGTCACCTCTTCGCGGCCGGACGATTGCACGTGAATCACCGCGCGCTGAATGACCCTTTGGAAACCAGATGTCGGCTTGGGATCGTCGTTCCCGTCATTGACGAGATTTTCAAGCTCCTGGTCGATGTAGCCGGTAAGATTCTTGCGCAAAAGCTCAAGATCCACGGTGCATGCCCGCATCACCGCCGAGGCGTCGGGATCCTCGGTCAGACTCAAAAGCAGATGTTCGAGCGTGGCGAACTCGTGATGGCGTTCGTTCGCCGCAGCGAGCGCGCGGTGGAGCGATTGTTCAAGGTTGCGCGAGAACGACGGCATGATCCTGCCTCACTTCTTTTCCATGACGCATTGCAGCGGATGCTGATGCTTGCGTGCGTAATCCATGACTTGCGTGACCTTGGTGTCGGCGACTTCGTAGGTGTAGACCCCGCATTCGCCAACGCCTTGGTGATGCACCAGCAACATGATGCGGGTCGCTTCGTCCGGTCCCTTGTGAAAAAAGGTGCGCAGAACCGAAATGACGAACTCCATCGGCGTATAATCATCGTTCAGCAGCAACACTCGATACATGCTCGGGCGTTGCGTCTGCGTCTTGACGCGGGTTATCACCGCCGTCCCCGCTCCCGAGCCGTCGCCCGGAGCCTTGCGCGGCCCCTTACCGGCCGCGCGTGGCTTCCACTCTCCAACCCCAAGCTGGAGGGAAGCTGTCTGGCCTTCGATCCGGCGCAACGCGCACTGATGTGCAATCCGACATTCCACGTGAACGGCTCCTGGCGTGGACTGTTTCAAAACGTCGAGACCCTTCCAAAAATTCCAATCCGACTTACCGCCGCAGCGCGGCGACATCTTTCCATTTATGAATTGACGAACGCAGCTTCCAGTATGATCTGAATTTCTTTTCGCCTAAAGCGGCAAATCGGCGACCCGTATCCTCATACGAGACTCAGGCAAGCTTCGTTCCAGTTTGCGGCAAAAATAAAAAAACCCGCCCGGAAAAACCGAGCGGGTTGTGTAAGCATTGATCCTGCGGGTGAAACGCTACGCGCCGCCGGACGGTCGCTGGTCCGAACGAGACCGGAGCCTAAATTACTTGGCGGCGGCCTGAACCTTGGCGATCGCGCCTTCAACCGGCTTGAACGCTTCCTTGGCGGCGTTGGTGTACAACTCGCCGAGCTTGGTCGCCTGGGCGACGAGGCTTTCGTAGGACGACTTGGCGAAATCCTGCTGAAGAGCGATCGCTTCCTCAACCTTCTGTACGCCCAGCAGCTTTTCGACGAACGCCGAGCCGCTCTCAAGGGACTTCTTGGAATAGTCAGTGGTTTCGGCGGCGATGGCCTGCATGGCCTTGGCGACTTCGCCGGCGGCGGCCTGCACGGCTTCGATCTGCTCTTTACCGATTTGCTGGAACTGTTCGAAATTGGCGGTCATCGATCAAACCCCTCGTTTGTCCGCCTCAGCGGAAAATTTTTCAACGCCCCATTTGCGGCGGCAGGAATGGTTTATGTGCGGCGCACAATTTTGTCAAGAGAAATGTTGCAACGCACAAAACGGCGTGGCGCATTTTTATCCACCGGCTTAACCCTCGGGTAACCGCAATAACATAGCCTTCGCCTTGGTCCTTCGTGGCGTAACGAAGCTCCGGCGTAGGCCGCAAGGCGCAAATAACCTGTTGAGTTAGTGAAGAGTAGCCGATGTTCAAGTTGTGCGTAACAAACCGGCTCCATACCGGTGTGGCGTTGACGGGCGTTTTTTTGGCGCTCTTGACTACGGCCATTGCAACGCCGGCGCAGGCGCGCCACCGTCATCATCTTCGCGCCCACCACGTCCACATTCATCACGCGCGCCACAGCCACGGTCATCGCGGCCATGCCGCCGAGATCGGCGGTCCGGCGTTCGCGTCGATCGTCGTTGACGGCAATACCGGGCGCACGCTTTACGCCCAAAATGAAAACGAGCTGCGCCATCCCGCTTCGATCACCAAGGTGATGACGCTCTATTTGCTGTTCGAGCAATTGGAAAAAGGCAAGTTCAATCTCGGCAGCGAAATCGGGATTTCCAGACACGCCGCCGCGCAGGCGCCGTCCAAACTGGGTCTGCGCCCCGGTTCGACGATCCGCGTCGACGACGCCATCAAGGCGATCGTCACCAAATCGGCCAACGACATCGCCGTGGCCGTCGCCGAAGCGGTGGGCGGAAACGAAGACGATTTCGCCGAAATGATGACGCAGAAGGCGCACGCCCTCGGCATGAGCCACACAGTTTACCGTAACGCCTCGGGCCTGCCGAACAGCGAGCAAGTGACAAGCGCGCGTGACCTTACGGTCTTAGGGCGGGCGATTCAGGAGCGCTTCCCACACTATTATCGCTTCTTCTCCACCCGCGTCTTCAATTTCGCCGGCGAATCGCATCGCAACCACAATCATCTGCTTGGCCGCGTCGAGGGCATGGACGGCATCAAGACCGGCTACACGGCGGCCTCCGGCTTCAACCTCCTGACGTCCGTCAGGCGCAATGGGCATTTCATCGTCTCGGCCGTTCTTGGCGGACGAACGGCGCATGCGCGCGACAACATCATGGCCGATCTGATCGAGGATCACATCGAAGACGGCGCAACGGGCCACGCCGCCGTGCGCGTCGCCGAGAACGAAAGCGAGACGGACGTGCGTCCGCATGCCGCCGCGCCGGTTCGCGCCGAAGCGGATGCGCGGCCCGAACCAGCCCGCGTCGTCGCTGAGGCGCCTGCCCCGCCCCATCCCGAACCGGCCCGCGAATGGGTCAAACCCGAACCCAAGGCGCCGCGTCTCCAGCTCGCCGCCCTCGCGCCCGATCCGAAGCCGCGCCCCGCCTACATATCAGCCTCCGCCAAGCCAGCGCCCGGGAACGAAGAAAACGTCGCCACCGCGAGCGTGAACAAACACGCCGCCTCGCGTGACGGCTCGACGCGCTCGGCTTTCGCCCCCGTCACGCCCTCCGCCATGCGCTGGAGCCCCGGCCCTCAGCCGAAGATCGCCTTGCGCGCCGCGGCCCATACAGCGGCGGCCCAGCGCAGCGAACAGGCCAAGGCGAGCGTCGAGGAGCCGGAGAAACGCGCCGGCCGTCCGGCAAACGCCGGCTGGATGATCCAGGTCGGCGCCACCGACGACGCCGGCAAAGCCAATGATCTGCTGATGCGCGCCAAATCGCGGGGCAAAGGCGCCCTCGCCTCGGCGCGCGGCTTCACCGAAAAAGTGCAGAAGGGCAGCGAGACGCTGTATCGCGCCCGTTTCGCCGGCCTTGAGGAAAACAGCGCGGAGACGGCCTGCAAGACCCTGAAGCGTACGGGCTTCAGCTGTTTTGCCACAAGGAATTGAATTGATCGCGTTTCAGACGGTTTGTTGGCGTAGCGTTTGGGTGAAGGATTATCAGGTATGTCGTCGCATGAGGACGTCTTTGGCTTCATTGACTCGAGCCGCCAGCTCCGTCGTTCCCCCGTGATCGGGATGCAGTTTCTTCATGAGCGCGCGATGGGCGCTCGCGATTTCGTCCCGACTGGCGCCCGATTGAAGCCCAAGCGTCTGATAGGCTTGCTGTTCGCTCATCTGGCCGGGGCGAGCCCCGTTCGACCCGCGCCGCGCGTCAGTCTCGCTTTGACCTGCCTGACGCCAACCGGCAAAGCGGCGGTCAAAATACGTCTCTAACAAGCGCGCCGCGTCGACGTCCGACGCGCCGCAATATTGATACAGCGTATCGCATTCCTGACGCGAAAGCTCATCGAGCCCGCGGCCGGCGAATACGCCAGCCAATACCTGACCGCTGATATTGCCGCTTTTGTGATCGAGCTCCATGAACACCGTTCGCGTCGTGGCGCGCGAAACCGCGGCTTTGGCGCCCGCGCCGCCGGCGGCGAAGAAATCGCTCCAGCCGCCCTTGTGTCCGAACAGCCAGAGCGAGAGGCCGCCGAGGCCCGCCGCGACGCCGATGCGTCCGCGCAGCAACACCAGCAGCGCGCCAAGCGCCACGAAAATTCCGCCGCCGACCTTGACCGTTCGCGCCACTTTGGCCGGCGGCGTGTTGGAGGCGACGCGCAAACCATAGATAACCAGAACGAGGGCCAAAAAGCCGATCAGTACAAAAGGCATGGCGAACCCCGTTTCAACCGTCAGCGCATTTGCGATAAAAGCGCCCGCGCTTCGCCATCGCCTGAATCGGCGGCTTTTTCAAGCGCGCAAACGCCGCCGGCGGCATAGGCCGCCGCCGCGCCCAGCAGCGCCGCCAGCCGTCCCGGCGCGCCGGCGTCGAAGCGCGCGTAAGCCCCGCCGCTCAGCCGCGCAATTTCCTTGAAACAGGCGCCGACGTCCAGATCTTCGCCCTCCTGGAAGACAAAACCCTTGACGCCCGCCATGCCCAACTCGCCGGCGAGAACGGCGAGATCGTCGGCGTTTTCCTCCATCGCGTCGCCGACAAAGACAAAGGCGCCGACGCGTTCGTCCGCATTCTCGGCCTTGATATGGCGCAGCACTTTGCCAATCTGGGTGTGGCCGCCGCGCACCTCGATCTTCGACATCAACGTCGCAAGACCAGCCCCGCCATTGACGAAACGCGAAGCGCGGCATTCGCCAAAACCGCGAAAATAGACCAATTGCACGTCAAGCCCGCCAAAGCCGGCCGCCGCCTCGAACATTTTGCCTTGCAGGCTTTGCGCCAGATCCCAGGTCGGCTGCCGGCTCATCGTTGCATCGAGGGCGAAAATCAACTTTCCGCGCGCCGACGGCCGCGTCGACGGACTCTTCGCCGCCTCAACAAAAGCGTCAATATCGGTTTGGGCGCCGCCTTGCGGCGTTGCGATGGGGACTTTGCTTTGCGCAGCCAAGATCCTGGTCCTCCCGCTGGAGGGTTCTCAAATTGTGTCGACGCGGCAAAAAAACAACCCATCAAAGTCATATCCGCGGCGCACGATGGACGAAGCCGACGCTTTGGGCCAATCTCGCAACCATGATCGATACGAAAACACACATTCGCGCCGCGGCCAAGGTCTGACAACATGGCCCTGCACCTGCTCAAGCTCTGCGTCGGGGCGCAATCCATCGCCGACCTCGAAGCCTGGATCGAACAGCGCCACAAAAACGCGAAGACTCATTCCCACATTACGCGCATGGTTCCCAAGCGTGTCGAGGAGTTGCTCGACGGAGGCTCGCTCTACTGGGTCATCAAGGGGCAGATCGCGGCAAGGCAAAAACTGGCGGCCATCAACACGTTCACGGACAAAGAGGGCGTTGGACGCTGCAGACTCGTCCTGGAAAAGCCGGTCGTCGCCGTTCATCCGCGCCCGTTTCGCGCCTTTCAGGGCTGGCGCTATCTGCAGGACAAGGACGCGCCGGCCGATCTGGCGCAGACGAAAGGCGGCGCCGACATCGCCCAGATGCCGGAAGACATGCGCCGGCATTTGCGCGATCTGGGCCTGCTTTGAGGCTTAGACCTCTTCGGCGTCGTCCGGCGCCGTTTCATCGTCCAGCTCGATCGAGGCTTCCTCGATCGTGTCGTGAAATTTGCGATAGTCGATGAACGGCGAGCCGTTCTCGCCCTGGGCGAGGATGTCGACGAAGACGTGGCCGACGCGCACGTCCTTGTAGGAATAGGAATGGCGAATGTTGACCTGCTGGCCCGAGGCGTCGTCAAAACCATGGAACGTGACGATGAAATAGGCGTCGGCGGCCTCCAGATCGGCGGCGCTCTTGCCGAATATCGGGCTGGCCTCGTCCACCTTATGCAGCAGCAGCCAGCTCAAGGCGAAGGCGGGATTGCGGTGCTGGCGCAGGGCGAGCGGCGCGAACCGACGGAAACGGCGACCGTCCCGCGTTTCCTCGTCGTAGAAATACCAGATTTCGGCGCGCGCCTCGGACACAAAGCTTTGCCGGGCGTTGGCGAGCCGCGTCATCAGCATGCGCTGGCCGTCGTGCGAGCCGAGAACCATGTCCCGCGCGAACACAAGGCGGGCGCGTGGTCGGGAAAAGCGGGTGAAAATCAGGCCGGTGAACACCGCCAGCGATGACATGCCAATAAAGATTTCCAACGTAGCGACCAGATGGGCGTAATCGGTGCGCGGATGCATGTCGCCATAGCCGACGGTCGCCAGGGTTTCGATGGAAAAATAGAACAGATCGGCGAAGAAATCAGGACGCGCATTGGCGATGGGCGCCTCGCCCAGCCAGAACAGCGCGGCGAACAGGGCGTTCAGCGTGACGAAAAAGACGGCGTAGCCGAGGAAGAAAACCGGCCAGGACGCCGTCAGCGAGCGATGATAGACGTCGCCCCAGAAGGAGTTCGACAGTCCCCGGGTCAACAGTTCGCGGTCGCCGATGCGAATTCTTTGCGCCCGCGCGGGGCGACGCAGGATTTTCATCATCGGGCGCGCCGATCGAGCTTGAGACGAATCACAAATTTTCCCATTTCTCGATTACCCAGGTCTCGTTTTTGGCCCCCGCGCGCCATTTGAACCAAGCGGGCATGGCCATAACCGTCCTCATATAGGCGTTTGTCACCGCGCTGACCGGCAAAGCGTAAGTGTCGAGGCGCGCGACGACCGGCGCAAAAAAGGCGTCGGCGGCGCAGAAGGCGCCGAACAGGAATGGTCCGCCGCCGCCAAACTCGCAGCGCGCGTTGGCCCAGGCGGCCTCGATTTGCTCAAGATCGGCCTGCGCGGCGGTGTCGATCGGTTTTGGCGAGGCGCGCCGGTCGCGCCGGAAATTGGTCGGAGATTGTTGGCGCAGGGCCTGAAAACCCGCGTGCATTTCGGCGCAAAGCGATCGCGCGCGGCTTCTGGCTTGCGCGCCGATCGGCCAGATTCCGATGTCGGGAAATTTCTCGGCCAAATATTCGACAATGGCGAGCGAATCCCAGACAATCAGATCGCCGTCGTGAAGCACCGGCGCCTTGCCCGACGGACCCTGTCGCAGCAAAGCCGATTTCGACTCGGCGCGATAGAGCGGAACGACGATCTCCTCGAACGGAATTCCCAAACCTTCCATCAAGATCCAAGGCCGCATCGACCAGGACGAATAGGCTTTGTTGCCAACAACCAATTTCAGCATCGTCGATAAACCCTCAAACCAAACGGCGATCAGGCTTTGCCGCCTTCGATCGGCGCGCCGGCCTTTCTCCAGGCGGAAAAGCCGCCGTCGATATGGACGACCGGCGCAAGGCCCATGCGTTGCGCCACGTAGGTCGCCAGCGCCGAGCGCCAACCGGCGGCGCAGAAAAATACGAAGGTCTTGTCTTCCTGAAACACCGGCTTGGCGTAGGGGCTTTCCGGATCGATCCAGAATTCGAGCATGCCGCGCGGACAATGAAAGGCGCCAGGAATGCGGCCCTCGCGCTCAAGCTCGCGCGGATCGCGCAGATCGACGAAGATCACGTCGTCCCGCCCGAGCCATTGGCGCGCGTCATCGACGCTGAGCGTCTTGATCGCCGCAGTGGCTTCGGCGAGCATTTGTTTGTACCCATATGATATTTTCGACGCCATGCGCGCTTCTTCCTTTGCGGTTGAACCGTCGAAAGATTGGAGCGCATGGCTCTCGCCCCGTCAACCGCCGCCTGAACGCCAAGTCTGGAGCACGCCATGTGGCAAAGCTATTCTGTCGATATCGTCGCACTGGCGTTCTTCCTCCTCGCCTGGGCCAGCTATCATCAATTCGTCGAGCGCGCCGGCTCCAAAAAGGCCTCGCTCAATCATTTGATGGACGAATATCGGCTGATCTGGATGGAGCGCATGGGAGCGCGTGAAACCCGCATTGTCGACGCGCAGATTCTCGCTTCGCTGCAAAACGGCACGGCGTTTTTCGCCTCCACGTCCCTGCTGGCGCTCGGCGGCGCCGTCGCAATGCTGCGCGCGACCGACGACGCCTTGCGCGTATTTTCCGATTTTCCGGGCGGGTTGACCGCCTCGCGCCCATTCTGGGAAATCAAGGTGATCGGTCTGGCGTTGATTTTCGGCTATACGTTTTTCAAATTTTCTTGGTCGTATCGCCTGTTCAATTTTTCCGCGATACTGATGGGCGCGACCCCGCCCGCCGACGATCCGAACGAAGCGGAACGCCGTCTGACCATCAAACGCGCCGCGCAAATGAACGTCGTCGCGGCGGGGCATTTTTCGCGCGGCCAACGCGGCTTTTTCTTCGCCCTCGCCTATCTTGGCTGGTTCGCTGGGCCTTTCGCGCTGATCACGACGACGGCGGCGGTCGTCGCCGTCGCCTGGACTCGCCAGATCGCCTCCGACGCGCGCTCCGCCGTCACGATGCGGCTCGACGATCAATGAAAGAGCGATCTTGACCTTGCCGTCGGGCGCGCGCATCAAGCGATCATGAGCGAAATCGATCCTTTGAGCCGCACCATTCTTTCCGTTTGCGCCGAGGCCGGCGCCGGCAAGACCATTTGTCCAACCGACGCCGCCAAGGCGTTCGCTACGGCGCGCGGCGAGGACGCCCTGTCGTGGCGCGGCCATTTGAACGCGGTGCGCAAAAGCGCCGTGGCGTTGGCGCGCGGCGGGCGGCTGGTCATCTTCCGCAAGGGCAAACCCGCCGATCCTGATGATTTTCGCGGCGTCTACCGGCTTGGCCTGCCTCATCCCGATTGATTTTCCGAGCGCCGGTCCGGCGCCGTTTTCAGGCTCCCTGACGCATGTTTTTTCTGCTTTCGAAGGCCTTCTGGTTTGTCGTCGCCCCCAGCCACTCGCCGATCATCCTGATCGGCCTCGGCTATGCGGCCTGGCGCCGCGGGAAAAAGTGTGGCCCGCGTCTGGTGGCGTCAGGCTGCGCCTTGGCGCTGTTGTTTGTCTTTTCGCCGTTCGGCGCGCTGGCGCTGCGCCCGCTGGAAGACCGTTTTCCGAGACTCCCGCAACAAATGGAGCCGCCGACCGGGATCATCGTCCTCGGCGGATCGGTCGATGAAGTCGTCACCAGCGCGCGCCATCAGACGACGCTCGACGAAGCGGCCGAACGCCTGACCGAGGCGGTCGCTTTGGCCCGCCTTTACCCCCAGGCGAAACTGGTGTTCACCGGCGGCTCGGCCAGCCTTTTGGGCGGGGATTTCACCGAAAGCGACGTCGTGCGCCAGTTCTGGCGCGAGATGGGCGTGGATGAAACGCGCGTCGTCTTCGAGGACAAGTCGCGCAACACGTTCGAAAACGCCATTTTCACGCGCGAACTCGTTCATCCGCGCAAGAACGAGCGCTGGCTGTTGATTACCTCGGCATTCCATATGCCGCGCGCGGTCGGCATTTTCCGGCGGGCGGGGATGACGCTCATCCCCTACCCGGTCGACTACCGAACCACAGGAACGGCGCATGATTTTCGCATCTCGCCGGACGGCCCGCTGGCGCTGCGCTTGAGCGAACTCGCCTTGCGCGAATGGATCGGCCTGTTCGCCTATTGGGCTTCGGGCAAGACCGACTCTCTGTTCCCGGGGCCGGAAACAGAGGGCTAGCCCGCCCGCCACAACGCCCATTGCCGGCGCCATTGCGGAACCTCGATCAATTTCCTGAACGGGTCATAATCGGCGCGGTCCATCGCCCGCAGATACAACTCGCAGACCGCCAACGGCCGAAAGGCTGGCCTAAGCGGGGCGAGCAAAGCCTTGACGGCCGGCCGCGCCGCCGCCAGATGCCGACGCGCGACGGCGCGCAGTTCGGCGAGCGCGGCGCGCAAGCCCTCAGGATCGCCTTGCGTAAACAGGTCGCCCGGCGTCAGGTCATGCCGATTGAGAAGGTCGACCGGCAAATAGCATTGGTTGCGAAACAGATGCCAGGGAAGCGCCCGCAACAAGCCGGTGATCGCGTAGGCGCAGCCTGCGTGTCCGGCTGCTTCGGCGCAGTCGACGCTTTCGCCGCCCGCCAGAATTTGCGCCGCGAGCGCGAACAACACCGAACAGGTCTCCCCGCAATAGCCTTCGAGATCGTTCAAGCTCGGCATCGGATCGTCGTAGACGTCGAAGCGGCGCGCCTCGATGAGGTCGATCAGAACTTTGCGCGGTAGGCGACAGACGACGATCGTATCGATCAGGGCGTCGGCGACAGGATGGCTTCGTACGTCGCCGCGCGCTTCGCCTTCGAGCGTGTCGATCCACCATTGCAGCCGCATTTCGCCTGGCAAGGGCTCGGAAACCAGCTCCCTGACGCGCGAAACCTCAAGCGAAAAGGCGTAAAGCGCATGCAGGTGGCGACGCGCCAGGTCCGGCGCGAACATCGAGGCGAGCCAGCGGTCGCGGTCGCCTTCGCGCAGCAGGGCCTCGCAATGCGCATAGTGATCGGCAAGCATTTGTGTCCGCGACGAGGCGTCAAAAGCCGTCATGGCGTAGCGATCAAGGCGGCGGCGACGCGCCGCTTTTCGCCCAGCAGGATATTGTAGGTCTGGCAAGCTGCGCCGGTGCTCATCGTGTCGACGGCGACGCCGCAGGCGCGCAGGCGCTGGCGCAAATTCTCCGGGATCGGCCGCAACTCCCTGCCGCAGCCGAAAATCGCCAGCTCGACCGCGCCTTGCGGCTCGGCGAGCAGAGGCGCCAGCGCAGCTTCGTCGATTTCCTCGAACCGCGTCGGCGCAAAGGCGTAAACGCCGGAAGGCAGGCACAAAAGCGAGCCGCGATGCGACATGCCGCCGAAAAGAAAGCCGCCCGAGCCGTAGGAGTTGATCGGGTATTGCGTCGGGATGAAGCCCGAATAACGCCCGCTTTCGCTCCGATCCGCGCTCAAATCAATAGCTCTGTTGCGGTTTGGCCGGGCGCTCCGCGACGGAAGTGTCGACCGGGCGCGCCGTTTCGTTGCGCAGGCCAAGATAGATCAGCATCGGTGAACAGATGAAGATCGAGGAATAGGTGGCTACGAAAATGCCCCACATCATCGCCAACGAAAACGAGCGGATCACCTGCCCGCCGAATATGACGAGCGACAGCAGGGCTAGAAACACCGTGGTAGCGGTCATGATCGTACGTGGAATGACGGCGTTGATCGACGTGTCGATCAACTGATCGGTCGGCATTTTCTTGAACTTGCGCATCATTTCGCGGATACGGTCGAGCACCACCACGGTTTCGTTGAGCGAATAGCCGACAATGGTCAGGATCGCCGCGATCGAGGTGGTGTTGAACTCAAGCTGGGTGATCGAGAAAAATCCGACCGTCAGCAACAGATCGTGCATGGTGGCGATAACCGCCCCGACGGCGAACTGCCATTCGAACCTGAACCACAGATAGGACAGAACGGCGACGATCGACAGAACGACGCCGAGCGTGCCGGACTGCACTAACTCGCCCGAAACGCGTGGGCCTACCACCTCGACGCGACGATAGTCGAAGGCGTCGCCGAGGGTCTGCTTGACCTTTTCCACCGCGCCTTGCTGCGCCGAGTCGCCGCCCGGCTGCATGCCGAATCGGATCGAGGCGTCGGCCGGCGTGCCGAAGCCCTGCACTTCCACGTCGCCGAGGCCAAGATGATCGGTGACGTCGCGAATATAGGACAGATCGGCCGCGCCCGACTTCGCCTGCACCTCCATCAAGGTGCCGCCGGAGAAATCGATGCCGAAATTCATGCCCACGACGAGGAACAATATGACGGAAATGATCGAAAGAACGGCCGAAAACGGATAGCTCACGCGCCGGAAGCGCATGAAGGGGAATTTGGTGTTTTCGGGCGCAAGCCGCAGGAGTTTCATAGGTCGCAATCCTCTGGCGGGCTCAGATCGGCAGCTTGGTCGGACGGGCGTATTTGTACCACAGCGCGATCATCATGCGCGTCATCGTCACAGCGGTGACTATGGTCGTCATAATGCCCAGCGCCAGAGAGACGGCGAAGCCGCGCACCGGACCGGACCCCAGGAAATACAGGATCGCCGCGGCGACGAACATCGTGACGTTGGAGTCGACGATGGTGGCGAAGGCGCGCTGGAAGCCGGCGTCGAGCGCCGACACAATCGAACGGCCGGCGTGCGCCTCCTCGCGGATGCGCTCGTAGATCAGCACGTTGGAGTCGACCGCCATGCCGATGGTCAGCACGATGCCGGCGATGCCCGGCAGGGTCAGCGTCGCGCGCAGCAGCACCAGAGCGGCGAAGATGAAGGTGATGTGGATCATCAGCGCGATATTGGCGAAGACGCCGAAGGTTCCATAGGTGATGAGCATATAGGTCAACACGAGAGCCGCCGCCCAATAGGCGGCGCGTTTGCCGGCGTCGATCGAATCCTGGCCGAGGCCGGGACCGACGGTGCGCTCCTCGACGATTGAGAGCTTAGCCGGCAGCGCGCCGGCGCGCAGCAGGATCGACAGATTATTGGCCTGTTCGACGGTGAACCGCCCGGAAATCTGGCCCGAGCCGCCGGTGATCGGCCCCAGGATTCGGGGCGCTGAAATCACCTTGTTGTCGAGCACGATAGCGAAAGGACGCCCGACGTTGGCGGCGGTTACGGCGCCGAATTTCTGGCCGCCGCGAATATTGAAGCGGAAATTGACGACCGGCTCGCTGGTGCGCTGATCGAAACCCGGCTGCGCGTCGGTGAGGTCTTCGCCCAGCACCATCACCTGCTTCTCGACGGAAATTTTGCCCGGCTGGTCCGTCTGATCGAGCATTTCGACGTCGTTGGGATTGGCGCCCGGCTCGCCGACGAGACGGAATTCCAGCTTCGCCGTGGTGCCGACGATTTCCTTCAGCCTGTTGGTGTCCTGCAGGCCCGGCACTTCGACCAGAACGCGATCGAACCCCTGGCGCTGAATATTCGGCTCGGTCGTGCCGAGGCCGTTGACGCGACGGTTCAGCACTTCGATGGTCTGGTCGACGGCGCGCTTGACTTTGTCGTTGATGGCGGCGTCGGTGATGTTCAAAACCAGCAGGCCATCGGCGCCTTCGACGATGTCGAGGCCGGCGCCCGCCCCGGCGAGCCCGGAGCCGACCGGCACGAGATTGCGCAATTTCGGCATGATGCGCGCGCGGTCGTTGGCGTCGGCGATGCGCGCCTGAACGCCGCGCGCGTTGACGCCGATGCCGCCGGCGACGGCAACCTTTTCCTCACGCAATTGGCGACGCAGATCGTCGCGCAGATTGCCGACCATCGTGCGCAGGACGTCGTTCTTGTCGACTTCATACAGAAGATGCGCGCCGCCCTGAAGATCGAGGCCGAGAACGATGGCGTTCGGCGTCATCCACCCGGGCAGCGCGTCGGCGAGCGCCTTGCGATGGTCGGACGACAGCATACTCGGCGTGCAGATCAGCAAGGCGATCAGAGTCGCGGCGACAGTCAGAACGATTTTCCAGGGGGCGTAACGCAGCATTGATCAAAGCCTAACGAGCAGCGCCCAGCTTGCCGCCGGGCCTTTTTCTTAATTAAGCGCCGTCTTTGACCGGCTCGCCCTTGGCGCGCACCTCGGCGATCGCCGCGCGCGACTGACGAACGCGCACATTCGGCGCGATTTCGATTTCGAGCTCGGAATCGTCGGTCGTCTTGGTCACCTTGCCGATCAAACCGCCGTTGGTGACAATCGTGTCGCCGCGCCGCACGGCGGAAATCATCTCCTGATGCTCCTTGGCGCGCTTTTGCTGCGGCCGCAGAATCAAGAAGTACATGATGACGAGAATGATGCCGAAGGGCGCGAGTTGCACGAGCATGTCGGCGCCGCCCGGCGCCGCCGCGGTTTGCGCAAAAGCCGGCGTAATGAAATTCATGGTCGAGCGTTCCGTCAATTTGGGCGCGAGACGAGCGCCCGGAAGGGATCGGCGCGGACTATAGCGGCAGAAGCGGCGAAAGCAATGGCGGAGCAGGCCGGTCGACTTTTGGCGAAAAGCCTGTTGAGCTGGACCGCTCAAGTGCGCATAGAAGGGTCAACGCCAATGCCCGAAAGAAACGCCGATGAACAAGCCCGACGCCGCCCCGCCCCATGACGCCGATCGCGCCCTCGAGCGGGCGAAAAGAGCCAGAAATCTCGCCCGCATCGCCGACGCGCTTGAACGCCTCGCGCCGCCCGCGCCCGAACCGGCCGACTTCGCCGCCGCCGAGGCTTTCGTCTGGCGCGCCGAAACGCAAAGCCTCGCGCCGGTCAAACGGGTTAACCGCGTTGAGATCGGGTTGTTGCGCGGAATCGATCGGGCGCGCGATCAACTGATTGAAAATACTGAGCGTTTCGCGCGCGACCTGCCGGCCAACAATGTTCTGCTGTGGGGGGCGCGCGGCATGGGAAAATCCTCGCTGGTCAAGGCCGCCCACGCCGACGTCAACGCCCGGCTTGCGGGGGCGCCTGGCTTTCGCGCGCTCAAACTGATCGAAATCCACCGCGAAGACATCGAAAGCCTGCCCGCCCTGATGTGTTTGCTGCGCGAAACGCCGTTCGGCTTTCTGGTTTTTTGCGACGACCTGTCGTTCGACGGGAACGACGCCTCCTATAAATCGCTGAAAGCGGCGCTGGAGGGCGGCGTCGAGGGCCGTCCCGACAACGTGCTGTTCTACGCCACCTCAAATCGTCGCCATCTGATGCCACGCGACATGATGGAAAACGAACGCTCCACCGCCATCAATCCGGGCGAGGCGGTCGAGGAAAAAATCTCGCTGTCTGACCGGTTCGGCCTCTGGCTCGGCTTTCACAAATGCAGCCAGGATGAATATCTCGACATGGTGTTCGCTTACGCCGACCGCTATGGCCTTGATGCGCCCAAGGAAACCATTCGCGCCGAGGCGCTGGAATGGGCGATCACGCGGGCGGCGCGGTCCGGCCGCACCGCCTGGCAATTCATTCAGGATCTGGCCGGGCGGCTGGAAAAGAGGATTTAGAGCTGTTGTCGGCGACATTCGCGCCGAAACAGACCGTTCAAAGATCGAAAACCTGACCGAGCGTCGGAATTTCGACGTGGGTGTGACGCAGCATGGGGGCGAATATCCGCATCGCCGCTTCCTCGCCATGCACCAGAAACGTTCTTGGCGCTTGCGCGCTCTTGCTCCAGGCGAGCAATTCGGCTTGATCGGCATGGGCGGAAAAGCCGTTGATCGTATGGATTTTCGCGCGCACGGCGACGCTCTCGCCAAAAATCTTCACCTCCTTGGCGCCGTCGATGATCCGACGCGCCAATGTGCCGATGGCGGCGAAGCCGACGAAGATTACGGCGCAGTCCTCCCGCCAGAGATTATGCTTCAGATGGTGGCGGATGCGGCCGCCCGTGCACATGCCCGATCCCGCCATGACGGCGCCGCCGCCGCTGATCTTGTTGATCGCGATAGACTCGGACGTTTCCCGGACAAAATGCAGGCCCGGCGGACGAAGCGGATCGCGTCCCTTGGCGAACAGCGCCGCTATCTCCTTGCCGTAGCATTCGCGGTGGCGCTCGAAAATCTCCGTCGCCGAGATCGCCATCGGCGAATCGAGAAAAATCTGCATCGACTTCGGAAGTCGCTTTTCTTCGACGCCTTGACGCAGGAAATACAGCAGCTCCTGCGCGCGCTCCAGGGCGAAAGTCGGAATGACGACATTGCCGCCGTGCGCGAAGCAATCGGCGATCGCCTCATAAAATTCCTCAAGCGAGGGGGCAAGACCCTTGTGCAGACGGTCGGCGTAGGTCGTCTCGATGATGAGGACGTCCGCCTGCGGCGCTGCGGCGGGATCGCGCAACAATGGGCGTCCGGAATTGCCGAGATCGCCCGAAAACAGAACGCGACGGCGCTCGTTCGCCTCCTCCAGCTCCAGCAGAATGCTGGCCGACCCGAGAATGTGGCCGGCGTCGAGGAAGGTCGCGCGGACGCCGGTGGCGAGGTCAAGCGGCGTCCCGTAGGACGCCTTGCGCCCGAAACTATCGAAACAGTTCAGCGCGTCGAGCACGGTGTAAAGCGGCTCGCCATCTTCGCTTTTTGCGCTGCGGGCGGCGCGGCGGCTGCGAAACCGGGCCTCCTCTTCCTGCAAATGGGCGGAATCGAGCAAAACCAGCCGGGACAGTTCGAACGTCGCGGCGGTGGCGATGACTTCGCCGACGAAGCCGCGCTTGTAGAGCAACGGCAAACGCCCGCAATGATCGAGATGAGCGTGCGTCAGCAGGAGAAAATCGACGGAGGCCGGATCGAAGCCGAAGGGACTGGCGTTTTCCTCGTCGATTTCGCGCCCGCCCTGAAACAGACCGCAATCGATCAGGATTTTGCGGCCGGCGGCCTCGACCAGATGGCACGAGCCGGTGACGCCGCGATCGGCGCCATGGAAGGACAATTTCATCAAACGCTCCCCTGCAAAACGTCCGTCGCTAACTCGACTGCGTCGAAATGCTGCGGAAACGCAGCAGTCCAAGAAAAAGAAAAATTCCGCCTATGCCCGCTACCGCGAGAAAGCGCGGCCACACCAGTTCGAAGCCGGCGCCGCGGTAGAGAATCGCCTGGGCGATGGCGACGAAATGGGTCGAGGGCGAGGCCTGCATAATCGTGCGCAGAAACCGCGGCATGCTTTCGAGCGGCGTATTGGCCCCCGACAGCAGGTTGAGCGGCACCGCCACCAACAGATAGAGCAAGCCGAGCTGCGGCATGGTTTTCGCGATCGTGGCGAGGAAAATCCCGACCGAAGTGGAAAAGAACAGATAAAGCGCCGCGCCGCACATGAACAAGGGGACCGAGCCTTCGATCGGAATATGCAGCAGACGCTGGACAACGAAAATTAGCGACAGCGCTTCGGCGCAGGCGATGATCAGGCTATTGGCCCAGATTTTCGCCATGGCGATTTCGAACGGCGTCACCGGCATGACCAGAAGATGTTCGACCGTGCCATGTTCGCGCTCGCGCACCACCGCCGCGCCGGCGAGGATGACCGCCAGCATAGTGGTGGAGCTGATAATGCCCATCACGCTGGTGAACCGGGCGGTGACGATATTGGGGTTGAAGGCGATGCGCACCGCCTGCCCGACCGGCGTCGGCGGCGGACGATCCTGACGGGTCAGGAATTTGGCGATTTCGTCGTAAAGAATCTCGAGCGCGTAGCCGGAGCCTATCCCCGCCTGCACCATCGCCGTGGCGTCGACGTTGAGTTGCAAGGACGGCCGGCGGCCGCCCAGAACGTCGCGTTGGAAATTCGGCGGTATGTCGAGAATGAACGTATAGGCGCCGACGTTCATCAGATGATCGATTTCGGCCTCGGCGACCTCTTTCGCCGGCTGGAAATAGGGCGGCAGGAAAGCACGGGCGAGACGAGCCGAGAGTTCGGAATGATCCTCGTCGACGATGGCGAACGAAGCGTTGTGCAACTCCTGCGAATTGCTCTGCGCTTGGGCGATAATCGCCAGCGAGAAGGAATAGACGACGAGGCCGAGCAGCACCCAGTCGCGGAAAAAGCTGCGCAATTCCTTGGTCCCGAGCCAGAAAATGTTGGCGATCGTCTGCATCACTTCTCCTGTTTGCGCAAAAGAAGGAGGCTGATCAGGATCAACGCCGGAACGAACAGCGACAGCAGGGCGAGATGTTGCGCCAGATCGGCGAAACCTAGCCCCTTCGTGAAAGCGCCGACACTGATCGGCAGATAATAGGTCATCGGAAACAGCCGCCCCATCACCGCGCCCATACCGGTAATGGAGGACACCGGCATCGTCATGCCGGAAAACATGCTGGCCGGCAGAATGGTCAGGATCGCCGTGCCAAACAAAGCGGCGATCTGGGTGCGGGTGAATGCCGAGACCACCATGCCGTAGCCGGTGGTGGCGGCGACATAGACGATCGAACCGAGCGTCAATACGCCGAAACCGCCTTTCAGCGGCACTTTGAAAATAAAGATCGCCATCAGGAACATGATGAGGAAATCGACCATCGCCAACACGACGTAAGGAATCTGCTTGCCGAGCAGAAATTCCAGCCGCGTCACCGGCGTAACGTAGAGATTGGTGATCGAGCCGAGCTCCTTCTCGCGCACGACGGCGAGAGCCATCAAAATGGCCGGGATCAGCGCGAGTTGCAAGGCAATGGCGCCGGGAACCATGGCGTAGATCGAGTCGAAATCCTGATTGTAGCGAAAGCGCGTCTCGATATTCGCCGGCGGCGGTGGTAGCGGCGCGGCTCCGCGGATCGCCGGATCGTTGAGAAACTGCGCATGGACGCCCTGCAGATAGCCATGAATCGTCTCGGCACGAAACGGCATGGCGCCGTCAATCCAGACGGCGACCTCGGTCGGCCGTCCCCGTTTGATGTCGCGGCCGAAACCCGGCGGAATTTCGATCGTGGCGCTGACTTCGCCGCTCTTCAGTCGATTGGCAAGGTCTCCTGCGTCGCGGATCGGCGGCTTTTCGATGAAATAGGCCGAACCGCGCACTTCGCTCAGATAGGCGCGGCTGAGGAAGGAATTGTCGCGGTCGAGCGTCGCGTAGGTCAGCGAATCGACGTCCGTGCTGATGCCGAAGCCGAGCACCAGCAACAACAAGGCCGGGCCAAACAACGCGTAGAACAGGCGGATTGGGTCGCGCGACAATTCAAGGACTTCGCGGATCGTATAGGCCATCATGCGTCGAACGCTGAACCAGACGTTTTTCTTCGCGTTCGCCGACGGCGCCACAATGATTTCGCCCGATTCTTCCCCGCACTCGGCGCTCGCGCCGCGCCAGACTCCTCGAGATAGGCGATGAAGGCGTCCTCCAAATTCCGGACGCCGCGCGCCTTCACCAGCGATTCTGGCCGGTCCGTCGCCAGAATACGGCCGGAATCCATCAGCGAAATCCGGTCGCATCGCGCCGCTTCGTTCATGAAATGGGTCGAGATGAAAATCGTCACGCCCTGCTCGCGCGACAATTCGATCAGCAGTCGCCAGAATTCGTCGCGGGCGATCGGATCGACGCCTGAGGTCGGTTCGTCGAGAATCAGCAGATCAGGCCGATGGACCAGCGCGACCGCCAGCGACAGGCGCTGCCGCATGCCGAGGGGCAGGTCGGATGCAAGCGCGTTCGCATAGGGTTTGAGCCCGAACCTGTCGAGCAGATCGGCGATGCGGCTTTTCGCTTCGGCCCGTGAAATCTGGAACAACCTGGCGTGCAGATCGAGGTTCTGCGCCACGCTCAGTTCCGTATAGAGCGAAAAGCCCTGCGACATATAACCGACGCGTCGGCGCGATCGCACGCCGCCGGCCTCCATCGTCTGGCCGAACAATTCGGCGCTTCCCTCGCTGGCCTCCAGCAGCCCGGTCAGCATCTTCATCGTCGTGGTCTTGCCGCAACCGTTGGAGCCGACAAAACCGAATATCTCGCCGCGTCCGATGTCGAGGTCGACATGATCGACGGCGGTGAAATCGCCAAACCGGCAGGTCAACCCGCGCGCCGAGATCACCGGCGCCGTCCCGTCGTCGCGCCGAGGCGGAATTTCGAGCTTGACGGCGCGAGCGCGCTCGGACTCCGGCAGCACCGCGACGAACGCTTCCTCGATCGTCGTCGCGCCCGTATACGCCTTGAAATCCGCCGGCGAACCGGTCGCCAGCACCCTGCCCGCATACATGGCGATCAGAAAATCGAAGCGTTCCGCTTCCTCCATATAAGCGGTGGCGACGATCACGCTCATCGGATTGTCAGCGCCGGAGCGATGGCGCATCCGCTCGACCAATTCCCAAAACTGACGACGCGACAAGGGGTCGACGCCGGTCGTCGGCTCGTCGAGGATGAGCAGTTCGGGATCGTGAATCAGTGAACAGCAAAGGCCGAGCTTTTGTCGCATGCCGCCGGACAGCTTGTTCGCCGGCCGGTCGGCGAAAGGCGCCAGGCCGGTGTCGCGCATCAGGCTTTTGGCGCGCGCCGCGCCTTCGCTCCGGCTCTGGTCGTAAAGCCTCGAAAAGAAGGTGATGTTTTCCGCGACGGTGAGATCGGGATAGAGGTTCTTGCCCAGGCCCTGCGGCATATAGGCGATCCGCGGACACACCGCGTCGCGCCAGCGCGAATCGCCTATGTCGCCGCCGAGGACTTCGACGCCGCCCTGCTGCAACGCTTTCGCCCCGGCGATGAGGGCGAGCAGCGTCGATTTGCCGACGCCGTCGGGGCCGATCAGTCCGACCATGCAGCCGGCCGGAATGTCGATGCCGACAGAATCGAGCGCCCGCACGCGGCCGTAATCATGGCGCAAACGCCGCAGCCTGACGATGGACGCGACGTCCATGGCGGTCATTTAGGGCGTCCCTTGCAACGCCGGCGTCCAGGCGGCGTCTGGATCGGTCTTGACATAGGCTAGACCCGGAAGCCCGCTGCGCACGGACGTCGCATGATCGCGCGCGCGCGCCGGATCGATGCGCACGCGGATACGGAACATCAGCTTGTCTCGATCGGTTTGCGTCTCCACCATCTTCGGTGTGAATTGCGCTTGATCGGCGATGAACGAAACCTTCGCCGGGATCGGCCGGTCTGGATAGGCGTCGAGCACGATGCGCGCGTCACTGCCGATCTTCACCTTGTCCGCCTTCAGTGTCGGCAGATAGACGTCCATATAGACGTAGGAGGTGTCGAGCATGGTGAAGACCTTGCCGCCGGCCGGCAGCACCTCGCCGACGTTGGCGATGCGGTATTCGATACGCCCGTCATGCGGCGCGACGAGCGTATTGTCGTTGATATTGACCCGGATCAGTCCGGCGTCGTGCTGCGCCGCATTGAGCGCATGCTCCGCCTCGTTCAGTCGCGCTTGCGCGGCGGTTTCCGCCGCCTTGGCGGCGTCGAGTTGCTGGCGGCGCTGATCGTAGGTTTCCTTGGTGATCCAACCGCCCTTGATGAGCCCGTCCGCCCGCGTCATCTCCTGATCGGCCAACACCGCCTGACTATGCGTCTGCTCGAGATTGGCCTGCGCCTCGCCGATGGCCTTTTGCGCCTGCTCGATCTGCGCCTCGGATTTCTTCAGACTTTGCTCAAGATCACGCGTATCCATCAAGGCGACAACCTGCCCGGCGCTCACCATGTCGCCTTCATCGGCGCGCAGTTCGAGGATGCGTCCGGGAAACTTGGTCGCGATGTCGATGGGATCGGCCTCAAGCCGACCGTTGCCGAAGACGATCCAGTTCGGCAACGGCGGGGTGTGATGCGCCCACCAGTAAAGTCCGGCGCCGCCGCCGCCGATGACGATCAGCGCCAGCGTCAGCCGGCGCGTCAGCCATCGTTTGTTTGGTTGGTGTTCAATCACCTCGGGCAGCGCGCCGCGCGCCGCTGGAACGGACGCGGCAATAGCGCTTGGCTTGGACTCCATTGCCTCCGAGAGGCTTTCGACATCCTTGTTTTCGCTCATGAACTTATTATCCGCAGTGATGACGAAACCGTACAAGGTTACGGCGTGGGACGGAAGCCTCGCCTTGATCTGGGATAGTGTCGCCAGCGAAAACCAGCGCCGGCTGGCGCTTCCCATGCGCAAAGGTTAGGCTTTTTTCGCGCATACGTACGGGAAAATGATTTGCCGCCCGATTCGACCGAACAATTTGACATCGGCCCCGTCGACATCTTCGTCATCGGCGGCGGCGTCAACGGCTGCGGCGTCGCTCGCGACGCGGCCGGTCGCGGCTACACGGTCTGCCTCGCCGAAATGAACGATCTGGCGAGCGGAACCTCGTCGAAAGCGACCAAGCTCATTCACGGCGGCCTGCGCTATCTCGAATTTTATGAATTCCGCCTGGTGCGCGAGGCGCTCGCCGAACGCGAAATTCTGTTGCGCGCCGCGCCCCATATCATCAAGCCGATCCGTTTCGTCCTCCCCTGGCGCAAGGGCCTGCGACCGAAATGGCTGCTGCGCCTGGGCTTGCTCCTTTACGACCATATCGGCGGGCGCAAGGCCTTGCCGCCGACCCGCACGCTCGATCTGCGACGCGACGCGGCGGGCCTGCCGCTCAAACCGGAATTTACCGACGGCTTTGAATATTCCGATTGCCAGGTCGACGATTCCCGGCTCGTGGCGCTCAATGCGCGCGACGCCGCCGATCATGGCGCCGAGATCCTGACCGGCTGCGAAATGTTGTCGGCGCGCTCGGACGGCGGCCTTTGGCGGCTGCGCCTGCGTCAGGCGCGGACGGGAAAAACTTTCGACATCAGCGCGCGCGTGCTGGTCAACGCCGCCGGTCCCTGGGTCGACCGCGCGCTCGACAAAATCGCCGGGCGCCGTCAACAGCACGGCGCTCGTCTGGTGCAAGGCGCGCACATCGTCGTGAAGAAGTTTTTCGAACACGACAAAAGCTACATATTCCAACATCCCGACGGACGGGTGGTGTTCGTCATCCCGTTCGAGGACAAGTTCGCCCTCATCGGCACGACCGACCTCGAGTACAAAGGCGATCCCGCCGACACCGCCATAAGCCCGGCGGAGGCGGATTATCTGCGGCAGGCGGCGAGCGCCTATTTCGCCCGCCCCATCGCCCGCGAGGACGTGGTGGCGTCCTTCAGCGGCGTGCGGCCCCTTTATGACGATCACGCCTCCAAGGCGCAGGAGGCGACGCGCGATTACGTCCTGACCGACGAGACGATCGCCGGCGCGCCGCTCATCAATATTTTCGGCGGCAAAATCACGACATATCGGCGTCTGGCGGAAAAGGTTCTGGTTCGCGTCGGCCGTTTTATTGGCGATCGCGGCGCGCCGTGGACGGAGAAGGCGCCCCTGCCCGGCGGCGACTTTCCAGATGGCGACGTCAACGCCTTTTGCAAGGCGCTGCTGGCGCGGAAACCGTTTCTTCCCGGGCCCCTGGCGGCGCGCTACGCCCGTTCCTACGGGACCGCATGCCTTCAATTTCTGGAGGGCGCGCGGACGATGGCGGATCTCGGCCGGGACTTCGGCGCCGGACTGACAGCCGCCGAAATCGATTATCTCGTCGACAGGGAATGGGCGCGCACGGCCGATGATATCCTCTGGCGCCGATCGAAACGCGGACTGGTCTGCGCGCCATCGACGCGAGGCGACATAGACGCCTATCTCGCCGAAAGGGCCAGTCGACATCCAACCTCACAGCATTTGCCGAACGACGCCGGAGTGCCGCCATGACGCGAGCGGGCTCGCAGAAATATGTCGGCGCTATCGACCAGGGCACAACGTCGACGCGTTGCATCCTGTTCGATCGCGCCGGCGCCATCGTCGCGCGCGAGCAGATCGAACATGCGCAGATCTGCCCGGGGCCTGGACTGGTGGAGCATGACGCGCTGGAAATCTGGCGCAACGTGCAGGCATGCGTGTCCGGCGCGCTCGCCAATGCTGGCCTGGGACCAGGAAATCTCGCCGCCGTCGGCCTGACCAATCAGCGCGAGACCTGTCTGGTCTGGAACCGCAGGACCGGCGCCCCGCTGCACAACGCCTTGGTGTGGATGGACATGCGCACCAGCGATTTGGTGGCGCAATTCTCGCGCGAGGGCGGTCAGGACCGGCTGCGCGCCAGCACTGGTCTGCCGCTGGCGAGCTATTTCTCCGGCCTGAAACTGCGCTGGCTGCTCGATCACATCGAAGGCGCGCGGGACGCGGCGGCGCGCGGCGACGCGCTGTTCGGAACGATCGACAGTTGGATCGCCTGGAATTTGACGGGCGGAGTCGACGGCGGCGCGCACGTTACCGACGTCACCAACGCCTCGCGCACGCAATTGATGAACCTGCGGACGCTCGCCTGGGATGAGGCCATTCTCGACCTCTTCGGCATACCGCCGGCCTGCCTGCCGGAAATCCGTTCGTCGAGCGAGATTTTCGGCGCCATTCCCGCGCTCGGCGGGACGCCCTTGTCCGGCATGCTCGGCGATCAGCAGGCGGCCTTGTTCGGGCAGGCCTGCCTGCGGCCGGGGCAAGCGAAAAATACCTACGGCACCGGCTGTTTCGTGCTGATGAACACCGGCGAAACCCCGTTCGTGTCGAAATGCGGACTGTTGACGACGCTCGCCTATCAATTGGGCGAGACGAAGCCCGTTTACGCGCTTGAAGGCTCGATCGCAGTCGCCGGCGCGCTGACGCAATGGCTGCGCGACAACCTCGGGCTCATCGACAGAACCGAGGATATCGAAGCTTTGGCACGCTCCGTGCCCGACAATGGCGATGTCTATTTCGTTCCGGCTTTTTCGGGTTTGTTCGCGCCGCATTGGCGCCCCGACGCGCGGGGAATCATCGCCGGCCTGACGCGTTTCGCCAACAAGGGCCATATCGCCCGCGCCGCTCTGGAGGCAAGCGCCTATCAAACCGCTGAAGTTCTCGCCGCGATGACGGCCGACAGCGCGGTCCCGATCAGCCAATTGCGCGTCGACGGCGCAATGACGGCCAATGAATTGCTCATGCAATTCCAGGCCGACATGCTCGACGCGCCGGTCACCCGCCCCGAGGTGATCGAAACCACGGCGCTCGGCGCGGCATACGCCGCCGGGCTCGCGGTGGGCTATTGGCGAGGCGTCGAAGATATCGAAGCCAACTGGCGGATCGGCAAGACATGGGGTCCACAGTTGGACGCCGAAACGCGCGGCAAACTCTTCGCCGGCTGGACCAAGGCGCTCGAGCGCTCGAAGGGCTGGGTCGCCTGAATGTCAGTTTTTTGCAGCGCCGACGCCGTCAAGCCAGGCGATCAGATCCGCCGTGACCTCGTCACGATTGATTTCGTTGAGCGTTTCGTGCCGAGCCTCCGGGTAGACGCGGCTGCTCACGTTTGTCAGGCCGGCCTTGCGATAGGCTTCGATCAGGCCGGTTAGATTTTCGCCCACCGGATCGGCGGAGCCGGAAAAAATATAGATCGGCAAATCTTTTCTGATCCGGGCAAGATTTTGCGGCGCCGTCAATCCGCCGAGCGCGTCGACCAGATCGATCGCGAGCTGCACGGTGAAAGGGAAACCGCATAAAGGATCGGCGACATATTTGTCGACCTCCTTTTCGTCGCGCGACAGCCAGTCGAAATCGGTGCGATTGGGCGCGAACTTTTTGTTGAAAGCGCCGAACAACATAGCTTGCAAAATTGCGCTTTTGCCATGGCCGCCCAGGCGCAAGCGCTCGAAGCGGGCGATCAGGGCGCCGACCCTGGCGATCGCCGGCGGCGCGCCATTCGAGCCGGAAAGCACAGCGCCCGCCAGCCGATCGCCATGATCGGCGATGAATTGCTGGCCCAATAACGAGCCCATCGAATGGCCAAAAAAGACGATCGGCGTTCCCGGGAAATCGGCCTCGATGCGCAGGGTGAGCGTGGCCAGATCGGAAAGACATACGTCCCAACCGTCGGCGCGCGCGAAATAGCCCAGAAACCCGCCTTTCGCTGTTTCGCCATGGCCGCGCAGATCGATGGCGTACACGCCGTAGCCGGCCGCTGTCAGAGCTTGCGCCAATCGCCCATAGCGTCCGCCATGTTCGGCGAGGCCGTGGACGATCTGCACGACGGCGCGAGGCGCCCCCTCCGGCGTCCAGCGGTAGACATGAAGGCTGACGCCATCGGCGGCGGTCAGGAAAAATTCGTCGGCGGACATGTCTTTCGAACTCCCCTGCCGCGCCGATCAGGCGGCCTGATCGCTCCCGCCGGCCAGTCTCGGAGCCATGCGCGCCAAGACTTCGTCGTGCTTGACGAAATGGTGCCACAACGCCGCGCCGGCGTGAAGCGCGACAATGGCGAACAAGATCCAGGCCGCCACTACATGCGCGCCGCCCGCGTTATGCGCCAATATCTTGTCGATCGGCGCGATTTGCGGCAGCGTGAAAAGACCGAACCATACAATCGGATGATTGCCCGCCTGGGACATAACGAAACCGGAGATCGGCATGGCGAACATCAGGGCGTAAAGCGCCAGATGAATGGCGTCGGAGGCGCTCTTGATCACTTTCGGCGGCGGATTGCGATAGGCCGGCGCGCCCTTGACCAAACGCCAGGCGAGCCGGAGGACGGCCAGCGCCAGGATCGTCACGCCTATCGATTTGTGCATGCCGAACAACGGTCCGCGCAGCGCGTCCTCGCGCGGCAGATTGGCCGCGTAGAAGCCGATTGCGAAACCAATGACGATGAGCGCCGCCATCGCCCAATGGAAAGCGCGCAATCCCTTGTCATAAACATAGGTTTGATCGGGTGTCGTGTTCATGCTCGCCTCGCCATGAAATATATTTCGCCGCGAAAACCGCAGCCCGACTTTGACACGCCCCCGCCGCCGCGACGCTTTGGGTTTGACTGTTGAAAGCAAAACCCCGAAGCGCCCGGGAGACGTGGAGAAGACCTCTGATAGCTTGATTCGTTAGAGTTCGGCGAGCCGTTCGATACGCGCCACATCGAGCAGGCGCACTCCGTCCGGCACGATCACGATCGCCTTCTCGCGCGCGAACTTCGTCAACATGCGGCTGACCGTTTCGACCGTCAGGCCGAGAAAATCGCCAATGTCCAAACGGGTCATCGGCAGCGGAATATGCAGCGTCTGGCCGTTGATCTTCGCCCAGCGTTCGCGCAGGCCAATCAAAAAAGCCGCGATCTTTTCTTCCGCCGTCCGTCGACCCAGGATCACCATCTGATCCTGCGCCAGAACTCAGTTCATGTGAGGCCATCGAATGCAGGCGTCGCAGCAAATGCGGCTTTTCGTCCAAAAATTCGGAAAATCCGGCGCGCGAAAACTGGCAGGCCGTAATCGGGCTGAGAGTGTCGGCCGAATAGACATTGCGTTCGCTCATGGCCAGGCCGAGGAAATCGCCCGGCAGCGCGAAACCGACAATCTGGCGCCGGCCGTCCGGCAGCAGCTTGTATAAGCGAACCGAGCCGGCTGTAAGGTTGAAAACCATCTCGGCCGCCTCGTCCTGTTGGAACAAGGTGGCCTTGGCCGGCAGAGAGATGGTGCGGCCGAGGCGCGCCAACCCTTCCTTTTCATCTGGCGTCAGCACATTGCAGACGCTCAACTCCTTGACCTGACACAAATAGCAATCAAGCGGCGACGAGCCGCCGATATGCATGTGGCAGGCGCCGTGCGGAGCAGGACAATGGGACGGGACATGCGACGGGCTCCGTGCGGAGCCCGGGCTGTCTTCCAGATGAGCGTTCGACTTCGAAAACGGCATAAGCGCTCTTAGCACGCCGTCGCGAAGAACGGAAATTTTTTGATCTGCGTCAATGTGCGGCGCCCGACGACCCCGGCAATGTCTCCCCAGACGGGAGCTTCTTTTGGACAGCGTTTTCACAGCGAGGGAATTGCTCCCTGCTTCTGGAAGGCGAGCTTTTCCGCTTATCGCCCTATTTCATAGCGACGTGACGCTCGAATCCTGGCGGGATTTCGTCGCGTCTTTCGCCGTCGACGGCGCGTCGGATCGGGGGCTGGTGGCCCTGGAGGACATGCGCGGCTATATCCACGGCTGTTTTTCGTTCCGCGTCGTCCAATCGACCGAATATGGGCGCCATTTGCATATCGCCGATCTCGTCGTCGCCAACCTGCCCGGACAGTGCCTTTTGCACAAGGTCAAGGAAAAGGTCGAAGCGCTCGCCGAGGAGCATGGCTGTAAGACGGTATTCTTCGAAGTGGGCGAAAGCACGCGCCGCTTGGCCGAGGACCTGCAACGGCTGACGCGGGAGGAAGGCGCCGGCGCGCTGTTCGTCTATTCATCGCAGTCCCGCCAAAGATTTGGCGCGCGCGCCGGTTAAGCGGCTTGCTTGCCCGCCATTGCGCATTCCCCTATGTCTGATCGCAAAAGCCGGAGCTGGAGAACCTGCGTCGGCCTTTTCGACGAGGCGGGCGGAGGTTTGACGACATGAACGAGGCGCAGGCGCGTTCGCACCGGTTCGAGCGAATCAGCTTTCTGTCGTCCGGGACGCCCGAGGCCGACAGCGCGCGCGAGCGGCTGGTCGCCCGATATGGCGACACCCCCCCGGAAGAGGCCGACGTCATCGTCGCGCTCGGCGGCGACGGCTTGATGCTGCAGACGCTGCATCGCTTCATCGGCCGCAAGGCGCCGATTTTCGGCATGAATCGCGGTTCGGTCGGCTTTCTGATGAATGAATTCCGGGAATCCGGCTTGCGCAAACGGCTCGATCACGCGCGCAGCTCGATCATCCATCCCTTGTTGATGTGCGCCGAGAATTTGGCTGGCGAAACGAGCGAGGCGCGCGCCATCAACGAGGTGTCGCTGTTGCGTCAATCGGCCCAGGCGGCCAAGTTGCGTCTGTCCATCGACGGACGGGAGCGTCTTGCCGAACTCGTCGCCGACGGCATGTTGGTGGCCACGCCCGCCGGCTCGACCGCCTATAATCTATCGGCGAACGGGCCGATCCTGCCGCTGGAGGCGCCCTTGATGGCGCTCACGCCGATCTCCGCCTTCCGGCCGCGACGCTGGCGCGGCGCCCTGTTGCCGGACAGGGCCGAGGTCGCCATCGACATTTTGGAAGCGGAAAAGCGGCCCGTTTCGGCGGTAGCCGACCATTTCGAATTCCGCGACGTCGTCCGCGTTGAGATCGCGATGGATCATTCGACCGGCCTCGAACTTCTGCACGACCCCGGCCATTCGCTGGAAGAACGCATTCTGCGCGAACAATTCGGGTATTGACCGGCATGGACGAACGGCTGCGCGACCTCAAGGAAACGGTTCTGGCGAAAGGCAAATATGTCTACAGCCAGCTCACGTATGCTTTGCGCGGCGTCGACGGCGTCTTTCGTCCGCAGCGGCGATTCCTGTTCCGCCGCTCCGATGCGGCGACCATTCTGCCCTACGACGCGGCCCGCAAGACGCTCATCCTGACGCGGCAATTCCGGCTCGGCGCCTATATGAACGACGGGATTCGCGAGCTTCTCGAAGCCTGCGCCGGCGTCATCGATCCGGGCGAAACGCCGCTGGCGGCGATCCGGCGCGAGGCGATGGAAGAGACCGGACTGCGGCTTGACGCGCCGGAATTTCTTTTTGAGGCCTTCGTCAGCCCGGCGTCCTCGACCGAAAAACTGCACTTTTTCGTCGCCCCTTACGATCCGACAGCGCGCGTCGCCGCCGGCGGCGGATTGGCGGAGGAAGACGAGGACATCGAAGTGGTCGAAGTGGCGTTCGCGGAGGCGCTGGACATGGCCGCGCGGGGACGGATCCGCGACGCCAAGACGCTGGTTCTGCTTTACTGGCTTGAGGCGTCGGGACGGATGGATTGAGTCGCCGACCGCGATCGCCGAGCGTCATTTGACAATAGATTGATCTATAGTGAAAAAACACCGAAACGCGATAGCGTTGGATAACCAGCCGCGGCAATGGAAACGGCGTCCGCGCGCCACACGGCGTCCGCCCGCGACAACATGTCGCGTCAAATTTTGCCCGCGCGCCCGCCTGTATCGGCGCGAAACTGAAAGTTTACGTCCTGCTTCGCTCGCAATTTTCCGCCAAATTCGACCCGCGGCCGATGTTTCAAATTCGCAAATTGGCTTAAACGCGGCTCGCGAACGCGATCCTTATTCAACCTGGTGCGACTTTAGTTGCAATAAACGGTAGTCTAAAATTGATAAAACAACTGATTATTACACAGCAATGCTAAATGTTAGCTAGATTTTATGCTTAAATAAGCTTGCGTGCATTTCGATCTCACAGTTGTCTTTGATGCGGATCAAAGACGCGACAATTTCGCCAACCAATATTTCACGACAAGAAAAATCCGGCGCGCGGAGAAATTGCGCTGAGCGAGGGAGGATAGCGTGGCGTCAGCACGTGAAGATCACGCAGCTATTGAGCAGCGATTTGGCGTTTCGCGCCGCGAATTCCTCACCTTTTGCACAGCCATCGCGGCGACCATGGGATTGCCGCGCTCCGCGGCGGCGGAAGTCGCCGCAGCCATAACCAGCAAGCAGCGGCCTTCGGTCATCTGGCTGCACCATCAGGAATGCACCGGCTGCACGGAATCGATGTTGCGCGCCGAGCATCCGACGCTGGAAAAACTGATCCTCGACATCGTCTCGCTCGACTATCACGAAACCCTGTTCGCCGCCGCCGGCCATCAGATCGAAGCGGCCCGTCGCGCGGCGATGGAGAAGAACAAGGGCAAATACCTGCTGGTGGTCGAGGGCGCCATTCCGCTTAAAGACAAAGGCATTTACTGCAAGATCGGCGGCCAGACCTCGCTGGAGCTGACGCAGGAAGTCGCCGCCAACGCGGCGGCGATCATCGCGCTCGGCTCGTGCGCCTCCTGGGGCGGTATGCCCTCCGCGCCGCCGAACCCGACCGGATCGGCCGGCGTCGGCGAAGCGCTCGGCCGCAACGATATTCTGACCATCCCGGGCTGTCCGTCGAATCCCTACAATTTCCTCGCCTGCGTCGTTCACTTCCTGACCTTCGGTAAACTGCCGCCTACCGACGCGCTCGGGCGGCCATCGTTCGCCTTCAGCCGGCTGGTGCATGAAAATTGCGAAAGGCGGGCCCATTTCGACGCTGGACGCTTCGCGCTGGAATTCGGCGACGAAGGTCATCGCAAGGGCTATTGCCTCTACAAGCTCGGCTGCAAAGGCCCAGAGACCTACGCCAATTGCCCCGCCGTGCTGTTCGGCGACGTCGGCATGCAGTCCTGGCCGGTCGGCACGGGCCATCCGTGCATCGGCTGCGCGGAGCCTGGCGTCGGCTTCCGCAAACCTATTCACGCCCTCGCCGATCTGACCGGCCAACGCCCGCCCGCCGGCTATCCGCGCGTAGACGAGCCGCAGGGCAATGGCGCGACGATCGCCGCCGTAGCGGTGCTGTCGGGCGCCGTGGGGGCCGCCGTCGGCGCCGGCGTCAAGCTGACGAAAATGTTGAGCGCGATCGAAAAAGGCGCTGACGCGAGTTCGAGCCAACCGCCAGCCGATCCCCATCAGGAGTAGCCGCGATGGCCTGCGATCGCCGGGAATTTCTTCGCGATGGAATGGGCGCCGCGGTCGGCGGCGTCGCCTGCGCCGCGCTGGACGCGAATGCCGCCGAGGCGCGCGAAAACCTCGTCGTGCCGGAAAACGCCATCGGGTTGCTTTACAACTCGACGTTGTGCATCGGCTGCAAGGCCTGCCAGTCGGCGTGCAAGACCGCCAACAACCTGCCGCTGGAGGACAATGTCGGCGGCGGTTTGTGGGATACGCCGCTCGAACTGTCGGGCAAGACCTACACGGTCATCAAGATGTACAAGGACGGCGCCGCCGAGCACAAGGACCAGGCTGCCGACGGCTTCGCCTTCATCAAGCGCCAATGCCTGCACTGCGTCGATCCGTCTTGCGTTTCGGTCTGTCCGGTGCAGGCGATGCGCAAGGATCCCAAGACCGGTCTGGTTTCGCACGATCCGGACGCCTGTATCGGCTGCCGCTATTGCGTGGCCTCCTGTCCTTACCGCGTGCCGCAGTTCCAGTACGACACGCCGACGCCGCGCATCAGGAAATGCGAGCTCTGCAAGGATCTGCTGGCCAAAGGCGACATTCCGGCCTGCGCGAATGCCTGCCCGACCGGCGCGACCTTGTTCGGAACCTATACGGCGCTGACGTCCGAGATCGAACGGCGCAAGGCGATGAAGCCGGGCGTGATCAATCGCTTTCCACGGCGCACGGTTGATTCAGGCGACATGCAGGAACGGCCGGCCGCCCAATACGCCGAACAGGTCTATGGCGCGAAGGAGCTCGGCGGCACGCAGGTGCGCTATCTGGCGGGCGTGCCGTTCGACAAGTTCGGCCTGCCGGTCGGCATGCCGGAGCGCTCCTACGCCGCGCAGTCGGAGACGGTGCAGCACAGTCTCTACGGCGGGCTGCTGGCTCCCATCGTAGCGTTCGCGGGACTGGTGGCGGCGACCTACAACAGCGTGAGACAGCACCATCAAGATGAGGACCATCATGAGTGACGTCGCTCGCAAATTTGCGCCGACAAAAAGGCGTCACGTCGCGGTCGGCGGCCATCTCGTCAGCGCGACGTCGGTCGCTCTGGCGCTGCTGGTCGGCGTCGCGGTCTATTTCCTGTTCAAGCGATTCACCATCGGCCTCGGCGCCGTCACCAATATCAACAACGGCTATCCCTGGGGCATTTGGGTCGTCTGGGACGTCGTCATCGCCACCGGCTTCGCCTGCGGCGGCTACGCCATGGCCTTGCTGGTCTATATTTTCAACCGCGGCGAGTTTCATCCGCTGGTGCGCCCCGCCCTCACCGCTTCGGCGTTCGGCTATTCGCTCGGCGGGCTTTCAGTGCTGATCGACCTCGGCCGTTACTGGAATTTCTGGCATATCCTCTCGCCGACCTACTTCAACACCAGTTCCGTTATGTTCGAGGTGGCGGTCTGCATCTCGCTCTACATCATGGTGCTGTGGATCGAATTCTTCCCGGTCTTTCTGGAATTCCTCGGCCGACAGGACATGCTGAAAGCGTTGAACCGGGTGCTGTTCGTTTTCATCGCCCTCGGCGTGCTGCTGCCGAGCATGCACCAAAGCTCATTGGGATCGCTGCTGATCGTCATGGGTTATCAGGTTCATCCGCTGTGGCAGACGCCGTTGCTGCCGGCGCTGTTTCTGATGAGCGCGCTGTGCATGGGCTTCGCCATCGTCATCTTCGAGGCGACCGTGGCCGCCGTCGGCTTCAAGCGCGATATCGGCGACGAGACGCCGCTCCTGGCGCGGATCGGCAAGTTCATCGCCTATGTCCTCGCGGCGTTCCTGCTGCTGCGTTTCTGCGACATCCTCTGGCGCGGCGAATTCGCGCGGATTTTCACATCGGGCTGGCGCAGCGTCATGTTCGCCGTTGAAACGGCGCTGTTCGCCTATCCGGTCGTCGCGTTGTGGAAGGATGCCGATCGCAGCCGCCTGTCGAACCTCTTCGCGGCCGCATGCTCGATGCTCGGCGGCGCGGTGCTGTATCGTATCGACGCCTTTCTGGTCGCCTACGAACGCGGCTCCGCCTGGAGCTATTTTCCTTCGGCGCCGGAACTGCTGGTCACGTGCGGCGTCATCGCGCTGGAAATTCTGGCTTACACCGTGTTCGTCAAGAAGTTCCCCATTCTTCCGGGCCACGCAATTTCGCAAGATCGTTGATTCGCCCAACGGGTTAAGGAGATTCTGCAGTGTCGATGAGAATCACGATTGATCCTGTCACCCGAATCGAGGGCCACCTTCGGGTCGACGCCGAGATCAACGACGGCAAGGTCACCAAGGCCTGGTCGTCAGGACAGATGTGGCGCGGCGTCGAACTGATCCTGCTCGGCCGCGATCCGCGCGACGCCTGGACGATCACCCAGCGCATCTGCGGCGTATGCACCACGGTGCACGCCATCGCCTCGGTGCGCGCGGTTGAAAACGCGCTGCAGCTCGAAGTGCCGGTCAACGCCCAGTTCATCCGCAATATGATCATCTCGGCGCACGCCATTCACGATCATATCGTGCATTTCTACCATCTCTCGGCGTTCGACTTTGTCGACGTGGTGTCCGCGCTCAGCGCCGACCCGGCCAAGGCCGCGGCCTGGATTCAGCAATACAGCGACTGGCCTTTGAACTCGAAGGAGGTCATGGCGCAAACGCAGGCGAGGCTGAAAGCCTTCGTCGGCACCGGTCAGCTTGGCCCGTTCACTAACGGCTATTGGGGCCATCCGGCGATGAAACTGACGCCGGAAATCAATCTCGTCGCGGTCGCGCATTACCTTCAGGCGCTCGAAGTGCAGCGCGAGGCGAACAAGATCGTCACCATTCTCGGGTCGAAAACCCCGCACATCCAGAATATGGCGGTCGGCGGCGTATCGAATCCGATCGCCGTGGACAGCCAGTCGGTGTTGACGGTGGACCGGTTGATGGCGATCAAGACGCAGATCGACAAGCTCGCCGATTTCGTCAACAAGGTCTATCTCACCGACGTCGCCGCGATCGGCTCTGTCTACGCCGACTGGACCGGCTACGGCGCGGGCGTTAAAAACTATCTGTCGGCGCCTGATTTTCCGACCGACACGCGCGGGACGCGGTTCATGTACCCCGGCGGCTATATTCCCGACGGCGACCTCGCCAAATATCAGCCGATCAAGAGCTTCGGCGACGATTTCCTCGGCAAGGGCGTCGAGGAATCGGTCAAGCACTCCTGGTACACCTACTCGAAGGCCGGACCGCTGCATCCCTATGTCGGTGAGACATCGCCGCATTACACGGACTTTCAGGACGACGGTAAATATTCCTGGCTCAAGGCGCCGACATTCTATGGCAAACGCGCGCAGGTCGGGCCGTTGGCGGCGGTGCTCAACGCCGTGGCGGCCGGCCACGAACCGACGATCGGCTATGTCACCAAGACCCTCGACACCGTTTCCGCGCTGGCGGGGACAAAGGTCGGCGTCGAGGCGCTGCATTCGACCGTCGGTCGCCACGCCGCGCGCGCGGTTCGCTGTGCGGTGATGGTGGAGCTTCTCTCCGCCAACTGGCAGATGCTGATCGACAATATCGGCAAGGGCGATTTCGCCACCTACAACAAGCCGGTCTTCCCCAAGGGCGAGATCATGGGCTACGGATTCCACGAGGCGCCGCGCGGGATCCTGTCGCACTGGACCGTCATCCGCGACGGAAAAATCGCCAATTATCAATGCGTGGTGCCGTCGACCTGGAACGCCGGCCCGCGTGCGGAAGACGACTCGCCCGGCCCCTACGAAGCGTCGTTGCTGGACAATCCGGTCGCCGATCCAGAACTGCCGCTTGAAGTGCTGCGCACGATCCACTCCTTCGATCCATGTCTGGCCTGCGCCGTCCATGTGCATGACCAGGAGACGGGCCAGACCGTGACAGCGCGCGCGCTGCCATGACGCAACGCAACCGCGTCGTCGTATTAGGCGTCGGCAATATTCTGCTGTCCGACGAGGGCGTCGGCGTGCACGCCGTCAACGCGCTGACCGAGCGTTACGATCTGCCTGCCGATGTCGAGACGATCGACGGCGGAACCTCGGCGATGGACTGCCTCGACCAGATCGCCGGCTGCCGCCTTCTGGTGATCGCCGATTGCATGCGTTCAAACCGCGAACCGGGCGCGATCACGCGTCTGGCCGACAACGACCTGCACGCCTTTTTCCGCACGCGGATTTCGCCGCATCAAGTGGGGCTGTCCGACGTGCTGGCGACGCTCTCCATACACGGCCTGCTGCCGGCGCGGTTGACGCTTATCGGCATGGAGCCCAAATCGTTGGCGCTGGGTCTTCGGCCGACGCCCGAGATCGAATCCCGTCTGCCTGCGATGGTCGACGCCTTGGTCGCCGAATTGGAAAGCGCCGGCATCAAGCCTTCGCCTCGCGCGGCGGCGGTCGCGGCAAGCTGAACGGAGGCGGGAGGCATGTGCGTCGGCATTCCCATGCGCGTTGTCGAGAGCAACGGCTTTGTCGCTTTATGCGAGGGTCGCGGCGAGAGACAAAACGTCAACGTCATGCTGGTCGAAACGGCGCCGCCGGGCCAGTGGGTGCTGGTCCATCTCGGCAGCGCCCAGCGCCTGCTCGACGAGCAGGAAGCGACGGAGATCAACGACGCGCTCGACGCGCTCGCGGCGGTGCTGAACGGCAAATCCACCGAGGGTTATTTCGCCGATTTGACGGTTCGTCCAAATTGAAAACGGCGCGTTTGACGGGCGTCAAAGCGCTTCTCGCGCCGAGGCGAGACGCGCTATCGCGCGTTCACCCCAGATCGCCGACGAGCGATTGGCGCGTTTCGGACGGAAGGACAATTTCCGCCTTATAGTTCGGGTGATCGACGCCGGCCCGGATCGCCGCGCCGTTCTTGGCGGCGGCGACCATTTCAGGCGTCAGTTCGAAGCGCAGAAAATGCACGGCGGAGGTCTTGTCGGCGGTTTCGCGTTCGAGATCCTCATTGGCGATCGGGCTGACGCGGGCGAAATCGTCGATCTGCACCCAGACCGCCCGCTCGAAACCGACGAGGCGAGATAAGGCGGTCTGGCGCTCCTCGGCGTCGGGATATTCGATCATCAACGTGGCTTTCCAGTTCTTCCCGTCGGGAATGAGCGGATTATAGACGTCGAGTTCGTCCTGGATAAGTTCGGGCTCGTACATGCGCTCAAGCCGGATCATTTCCTGCACCTGATAGCGCATGGTCAGTTCGTCTTCGAAATGCAGCGAGGCGTGATCGCCGAGCGGAACGTTGCGGAGCTTTTTATGGGCGATCACCTTGGCTCGGAATTCCGGGCGAAGACGATGGTATTGCTCGAGGCTGTAGAGGCTTTCGCGCGTCAGCATCATTACACTCCGTAGGCTTTGCGCAGCAGCGAGATGGGATGGGCCGGCGCGCCCTGCCCGCGCGCCCAGCCGATGTGATGGCCCGCCATGGCGCAATCCGAGCCGAAATGATCCGGCTTCGCCGCATTGACGCGATCGACCACCGGCTGGACGATCTTCATCGCCAGCGAATGAAACTCCGCCTTGACCGCGTACGTGCCGTCGTGGCCGGAACAGCGCTCGATCATGTCGATTTGCGTATCGGGAACGAGCGACAGGGCTTCCCTGGTCTTCGGTCCGATGTTCTGCACCCTCTGGTGGCAAGCCGCGTGATAGGAAATCTTGCCCAGCCCCTGTTTGAAGTCGGTCTTGAGCAAGCCCTCCTTGTGGCGCGCCATGAGGTATTCGAACGGATCGAAAAAGGCCTTCTTGACCTTCAGCACGTCGGCGTCATCGGGGAACATCAACGGCAGCTCCTGCTTGAACATCAGCACGCAGGAGGGCACCAACGCGGTCAGATCGTAGCCGTCGTCGACCAGTTTCGCCAGGACGGGAATATTGAATTCCTTGGCCTGCTTGACCGCCTCCAGATTGCCGAGTTCGAGCTTTGGCATGCCGCAGCATCTTTCCCGCGGCGCCAGAATCACTGGAATGCCGTTGTGCTGGAACACGGCGACGAGATCCTCGCCCGGCCCCGGTTCGTTGCAATTGGTGAAACAGGTGGCGAAGAGCGCCACCTTGCCGGTGGTGCGCCCGGCGGGCGTTCCCCGCGCCTCGGTCGGCAGGCCGGACAGGCGCTGGCGCAAAGTCCTGGCGACGTATTCGGGCAACCACGCGTCGGCATGCACGCCGGCGACGGCTTGCAGCGCCTTGCGCATCGGCGCGATGGAATTGACGGTGTTGACCACCGGAGCGGCGATCGGATTGGCGAACGCCGCGCCCATAGCGTCGGTGCTGGTGAGGATCTTGTCGCGCAATTTCGTCTCGCCCTTGGCGAAGGCGACGGCTTTGGCGCGCAGCATCAGATGGGGAAAGTCGAGGTTCCACTCGTGCGGCGGCACGTAAGGACACTTGGTCATATAGCACAGGTCGCACAGATAGCACTGGTCGACGACCTTGCCGTAATCGGCCTTGGCGACGCCGTCGACCTCCATCGATTCGGATTCGTCGACCAGATCGAACAAGGTCGGAAAGGACTGGCAAAGGCTGACGCAGCGCCGGCAACCGTGACAAATGTCGAACACCCGCTCCATTTCCTTCTGGAGCGCGGCTTCGTCGTAGAATTCAGGATTGGTCCAATCGAGCGGATGGCGCGTGGGCGCCTCAAGGTTGCCCTCGCGTTTGGGTCCGGCCATTACTGTCCTCCGCCTGCCTTCCGGCGGCGCAGCGCCGGTACAATTCCAATTTTCGGTGTCCGGAACGCCGGCGCGCGAGCGTCGGCGTCCCAGCGGAACAAGCGAACTCAGACGAGTTCGTTGAGCGCCTTCTGGTAGCGATTGGCGTGCGAACGCTCGGCCTTGGCCAGGGTTTCGAACCAATCGGCGATTTCGTTGAAGCCTTCGGCGCGCGCATCCTTGGCCATGCCGGGATACATGTCGGTATATTCGTGAGTCTCGCCCGCGACGGCGGCGGCAAGGTTGTCCTTGGTCGGGCCGATCGGCAGACCGGTGGCCGGATCGCCAACCTGTTCGAGATATTCGAGATGGCCGTGCGCGTGGCCGGTTTCGCCTTCCGCGGTCGAGCGGAACAGCGTGGCGACATCAGGATAACCCTCAATGTCGGCTTTGTTGGCGAAATAGAGATAGCGGCGATTGGCTTGAGATTCGCCGGCAAACGCGTCTTTGAGATGCTTTTCAGTTTTGGAGCCTTTGAGTGACAAGTCTGCCTCCTCCGATTGCTGCAGGGATGGCGCGAATGAAACATGCGTCGCGCCGCGCAGGCACTATAGGGCGTGCTAGTTTAGAATCAATCTAAAATAAGCCTGGCGGCGTATCTTTCGAAGAAATTAAGATTATAACGTTAATTCAAATGGTTAGGTAACTGGACCGGCGGAACCGGGGCAAAACCATCGTCCTCACGACGACGTCGAAGGCGACAATCGCGCATTTCCCTACATCGAATGATCGAAGACTCCCCGATCATGCGCCCCTTGCCTGCCGCCACTGCGACGGCGAACGGGTTTGCGCCATTATGTTTAGACGACGCTTTCGGCTGATTCAACAGGCGTTTCGCCGCAGCGCTCAGGCCGCGAGCAATTCGGCTTCGAGCGCCGCCATATCGATTTCGATCTCGACCGTTTCAGGAGCGACGTCGAGCCTGGACACGGCTTCGAGCGCGCCCGCCGACGCGTCGGCTCCAAGTTCGGGCGCAACGGTCCAAGCCCCGTCGGACGCCGTTTCGGCGCCGCTGAGCCGGCCTATGTCGCGTCGGGCCTCCTGACGCGCCGCCTCGGCCTCGAGACGACGCAGCGCGGCGATCAGCTTCGAGCCCTCGGCCGAAACCTCGCTCTGGCAAACGGCCAGCGCCCGGCTGATCAGAACGCGCGACAGTTCGCCGCATTGTCCGTCGAGACGCAATTCGCGTTGCGCGGCGAGCGCGGCGCGGAAAACCGGCGCCAGCGCGCTTGGAAATCCGGCTTTGGCGTAGACGGCGGCGAAGGCGTTGGAGCGCACGTCCGCCATCAGGCCCGCGACGCGGCGCGGCGATAAACCACTCAATTCGGACAGGCTCGCGGCGAAAAGGCTGCTGTCGCCAGACAGGAGCGCACGCAAGGCGAGGCCTGCCGTCAATTGCCCGCAGCCGCGCAGATAGGCGACCAGTTCGCCCGCGTCTTCCTGCCGCCTGGCGCAATCGGCGGCAATGATGACGGCGCATTTTTCTTTCGTTTCGCACGTCACGCGTTCAAAGCGTTCCTGCGACATCCAGTTGCGCGCCACGACAAAGCTCGAAAGTGCGCTGGCGGCCGCGTTGACCAGTTCGACGCGCGCCGACGTTGGAAGATGGGGGCGGGAAAGCAAGGCTTCGCGCATTTCGCCGTCGTCGCCAAATCGCTCGATCATCCGGCGCAGCGCAAGTTCGGGCACCTGCGCGCTTTCGTTGACGGCCAGCGTTATGAGGGCTTCGCGCGCGCCGATTTCCGCCAGGGCGGCAGCTACCGGAGCGCTGAGTCCCGGACGCAGGGCGATGGCGGCTTGCGCCGCTGCGTCGCCAATAACGGCGCAATCAATGAGTTCGGACGCGGTCAGCAACGGCGAGCGAGCGAGCACAATGGCGGCGATATCGGATTGGTCGCCGGCCAGGGCGCGAACGATGTGATGGGGGGCGTCGACCGCGCTGGCGAAGCTTTCGGCCAGAGCCTTGCGCGTCAGCGGCGAAGGATCGTCGAGCAGCGCCGTCAAGGCGGTTTCGGCCTCGTGCGCCTGCTGGCGATCAAAATCGGAATAGAGATAGGCGCGCGCCAAAGCTCCAGCGCCCTCAGCTTTTTGGCGGGCTGAAGCATGTTGCGACCATTGCATGAACTTACGAACAATCATTGCCATTCCGACGCGGGCGGGGCCGCCGTCATGACGGGCGCGGCCTAATGATCTTTCCCGATTATGGTAAAGGGAGCTTTAATGACGCCTGAAATCGGCGTCCGCCTTTGCCGCGAACACGCATTTGCCGTACAAGACGAGCCAAAATTTCATATGGCGGCGCAAATCGAGTCGGGCGCTGGCGCGCAAATGGCGCCGGATCGGATTTACGAACAAACCTTTGTCAGAACATTTCGTTAAGACACATTTTCAAATCCGGCGGAGACGATGATGAGTGACAGCGAACATCCGGCGCCGGGCGCGCCGCACAAGCGCGGCGGCCTCTATTTCGAGGATTTCGTCGTCGGCGCGTTGATCGAGCACCGGTTGACGCGCACCGTCACGCAGATGGACAACATGCTGTTCTCCAATATGACGCTGAACCCGCAGCCCCTGCATATCGACGCGCATTTTTGCACGACGGAGACAAAATGGGGAAAACCCCTGATGAACTCGCTGTTCACGCTGGGGTTGATGATCGGCATTTCCGTCAACGACACCACCGTCGGCACGACCATCGCCAACCTCGGCATGAACGACGTGAAATTTCCGGCGCCGCTGTTCGAAGGCGACAGCATCCATTGCAGCACCGAGATACTCGGCAAACGGGAATCCAAATCGCGGCCCGACGCCGGTCTGGTCGAATTCCTGCACCGCGCCTACAAACAGGACGGAACCTTGGTCGCCGAATGCCGCCGCCAGGCTTTCATGCTGAAAAGGCCGGCCTGATGCGCTCGATGTTGTTCGTTCCCGGCGACAGCCGCAAAAAACTGGAAAAGGCCTTCGCCTGCGGCGCCGACGCCCTGTTCGTCGATCTGGAGGATTCGGTCGCCGCGCCGCAAAAGGCGAAGGCGCGCGCCGCCGCCGCCGCCTTCATTATCGAGGCGCGCCGCGGCGGCCAGACCGGGCCTAAGCTTTTCGTGCGCGTCAACGGGCTCGACACCGGCTTGGCCGACGCCGATCTTGACGCCGTCATGCCGGCCAGACCGGACGGCGTCGTCCTGCCCAAGGCATGCGGCGGCAGGGACGTGCAGCATCTCGGCGCCAAACTCGCCGTGCGCGAAGCCGAAAACGGCCTTGACGACGGCTACGCGCAAATCATCGCCATCGCCACCGAAACGGCCAAGAGCCTGTTCGAACTGGGCACATTCGCCGGATCGACGCGCCGTCTGGCCGGCCTGACCTGGGGATCGGAAGATCTCTCCGCCGACCTCGGCGCGGAAACCAATCGCACCCCTGAGGGTCTGTTGACGCCGCCCTTTGGTCTCGTGCGCTCGCTCGCCCTGTTCGCCGCCGCGGCGGCGGGCGTGCCGGCGTTCGATCAGGTCTACGCCAATTTTCGCGACATGGCCGGGTTGCGGCGCGAATGCGAAGAGGCCAGGCGCGACGGCTTTTCCGGCAAAATGGCGATCCACCCGGCGCAGGCGGCGGTCATCAACGAGATTTTCACGCCCCCGGCGCAAGCGATCGAACGGGCGAGGAAGATCGTCGCGGCCTTCGCCGCCGACCCGAGCGCCGGCGTCATCGGCCTCGACGGCGAAATGCTCGACAAGCCGCATCTTGAACGGGCGCGGCGACTGCTGGCGCGAGCGTCCTGACCGCCTGTCGCGCCCCTCGCGGCGGCAGCGGCCGAAACATCCAGAAATGCATGAAACCGGAGTTCGGCGGAATTTCTCATAAATAGCTCTAAGAATAATGTGTATTATATTGATATACCGTAATTTTCACGACTTTGGTCGAAACATCTGGAAGAGCGACTCGACGACGGCGTAATCGCCGGCATAACCGCAGCGGGCGATGGCGCGCGCGCCGGCGAGATCGAACCGGCCGTCCTTGATGAAGGCCTCGTCGAGATGCACGCCGACAACCTGACCAATAACGAGGATATTGCCGACAGGTTCGCCCGCGAGATCACGCAAATCGAGTATTTGCGTCACTTTGCATTCGAGGTTGCAGGGGCTCGCCGCCACGCGCGGCGCCTTGACGATGTGCGACGGCGCCATATCAAGGCCGGCGCGCAGAAACTCGTTTTCGCCGCGCGGCAAGGCGGCTGAGGTTTCATTCATCGCCAAACGCAGGTCGTAGGTCGGCATATTCCAGACAAATTCGCCGCTTTCCTCGGCGAAGGCCACGGTGTCCTTGCGCCCTTCGCTGGAAAAGGCCAGTTGCGGCGGCGCGCCGCAAACGGCGTTGAAAAAACTGTAAGGCGCGAGGTTGATTTCGCCGGCCTTGGACATCGTCGAAATCCAGCCGATCGGCCTCGGCGCGATCACGGACTTGAATGGGTCATGCGGCAATAGCCGCTTGTCGCGGCTCTCGGGTTCATAGAACATGACGCGCTCCGCCTAATCCGCCTAAAAATACGTGGTTATATCCTCAAGCTTGGGGCGCGGCCGGTCCTCTATCGCCGTCACGACCCGGCCGATATGGACGAAGCCGGCGATCTTTTCCTGCTCGCTCAAACCAAGACCATCGAGCGCCGCCCGATCATAGGCGAACCATTCAGTGAGCCAGGCGCTGCGATAGCCCAGAGCGTTCGCGGCCAGACAAAGCGCCATGCAAACGGCGCCGGCCGACAATTCCTGCTCCCAAAGCGGGATTTTGACGTGCGGGGCGGCGCGGCTGACGACGCCGATCACCAAGGGCGCTCGGGCGAAGCGCTGGCGTTCGACGGCAAGGCGTGCTTCATCGGCTTCGGGATCGCGCGCGCGATAAATTCCGGCGATGATCTCGCCCGCCCTGTCGCGCCCCGCGCCTTCGAAGACGATGAAGCGCCACGGCGCCAGCTTGCCGTGATCGGGCACGCGCGACCCCAGGATCAGAATTCGCGCCAGCTCGTCGGGGCTCGGGCCGGGACCCGACATCAGCGCGGGCGGCGCGGAGCGACGCGCGGCCATTAATTCGATCGTTTCATTCATGACGCCAACGTGAATTTGAGTTGCGTTTCGGGTGTGGACAAAATTTAATCATTTTCGCCTTGAAACCGTCGCTTTGTAAATCGATTAGCCTTGCCGGCGTTATTGAGATTAAACCAAGTTCGCCGCGGGCGCGGCGAAAAGATCAGGATGAGGGAATCCAGGACGGCCGATGGACGCTGCTGAAACCATTCGATCGGCGCGCGCGGGCGAAGCGCTGGCGCGGCCTGAGGCCGTCTCGCGGCCTCTCGCGGCGCACGGCCATGTGGTCGAGGGGCTGGGGCTGGCCGCCTGGAGCCGCGCGCAGACGCTATACGCCTGCGCCGCGCTGGGCCTTTTCGCCGTCATCGCCGCGTCAGGCTGGCTGCTGAACGAAACGCTGGTTCCCTGGGACTCGAAAAACCATTTCTATCCGATGTTCCGCTTCCTCGCCGACGCCTTCCGGCGCGGCGAAATTCCCTTGTGGAATCCTTATCATTTTGGCGGCCATCCGACCGTCGCCGATCCGCAGTCGCTGCTGTTTTCGCCGACCATGGCCCTGAGCGCATGGCTTTTCCCCGATCTGTCGATGCGCGCCTTCGATCTGGCGATATTCGCTCATCTCAGCGCTGGCGGCTTCGCTATTCTGGCTTTGGCGCATCGGCGCGGTTGGGCGGCGCCCGCCGCCGTTCTGACCGCCATGGTGTACATGCTCGGCGGCTCCGCTTCGGCGCGGCTGCAGCATACCGGCATGATCTTGTCCTACAGCTGGTTCGCCATGGCTTTTCTGGCGCTCGAACTGATGCTCGAACGACAGTCCTGGCGTCGTGGAGCGGCCTTTGGCGCGGCGTTTGGCGTTCTGGCGGCGGCGATGGCGGTCGGACGCGATCAGGTCGCCTTCCTGTTCTGCCTGTTTCTGCTCGCCTATGTCGCGTGGAAGACCATACGTTCGGGCGCGCCGCTGCTCTATCTGCGCTCACGCGCCCCCGCGCTGGCCGCCGCCGCCTTGACCGGCGGCGCGCTGCTTGCCGTGCCGGCCTTGCTGACGCTGCAGCTTCTCAGCGATTCCAACCGGCCGGGCATCGCCTACGGCGTCGCCGTCGCCGGCTCTCTGCATCCGGTCAATTTCGCCACGCTGTTCGCGCCGGACATCTTCGGCTCGCTCGACCGGAATTTTGATTATTGGGGGCCCGGAACCGGGATCATGGCCTCGTCGGCGCGCGATTGGACGGATCGCTGCATCGATTATCTCTTCATCGGCGCGCTGCCGACGTTGCTGATTTTCTGGCACGGCCTCGGCGGCGGCCGGGCGCTGGCGCGCGGCGGCCGGTTCTTTCTAGCCGTCGGCGTCTTTGCGACACTCTATGCGATTGGCCGCGCGACGCCGTTTTTCGGCCTCCTGTTCGATCATCTGCCCGGCGTTTCGCTTTACCGACGGCCGGCCGACGCGACCTTTCTGCTCAATGTCAGCCTGGCTTTTCTGTCCGGCTTTCTGCTGGATTTTTATCTGCGCAACGGCCTGCCGCGTCCGGCGCGCCTCAGCCCCGAAATGGCGCGGCGCGCCCTGCCCGCGCTGGCGGCGACGCTGGCCGTCGCGATCGTCGTCGCCGGCCTGTATTTTTCCTGGCTCCAGGGGCGCCTGTCCGATGCGGCGAGGGAAACCGCCCTGTCGGCGCTCTGGTGGGGCCTGTGCGCCGCCGGCCTCGTCTGGTTCGCCGCGCCGCGCCGTCGCGTCGCCGGCGCGTGGCTGCTGATCCTGGCGAGCGGCGGCCAGCTCGTCTGGCGCAACGCCGCCTCTTCGCTCAACGCCGAGCCGCAAGCCAATTATGCCATCTTCGCCAACATGAGCGCCGCCGACAAGGCGGGCCTCGACATCTTGCGGAACGAGATAGCCGTCCGGCGGGACGCCGGCGCGCGCCCACGCGTTGAGATTCTTGGCCTCGACGGTCCCTGGCAGAACGCCTCGATGGTCTTCGGCCTGGAGAACACGCTCGGCTATAATCCGCTGCGCATCGCCAGCTACGAAAGGCTGGTCGGACCGGGCGAAAACGCCGGCGACGCCGACGCTCGCCGCTTCCCCGACACCTTTCGCGGCTACAAGTGCAAACTGGCCAGCCTGCTCGGTCTCGAATATCTCGTCCTCGACCGTCCCGCGGCGCGCTTGCCGCGCCAGTTTCCACGGCCTTCGGCGAAACTGATCTATTCGGCCGATCATCTGTATATTTATCGAATCGGCCGGGCCGCGCCGCGCGCCTATGTCGCCGCCGCCCTGTTCCCAGCCGACATCGACCAAATTATCGCCGACGATGCGTTTCCCGAGTTCGACCGGACGCGCGAGGCCCTCATCGATCCCGACAGCCTCAAGCTGGTTTCCGCGGCCATTGCGCGTGTCGACGCGGCGACGCCGATCGACCGGCGCATTGAACAAAACAACGCTCCGGCCGGCGCCGCCACGATCGTCTCCTATGACGACAATCGCGTGGTGTTGCGGGTCGACACCCGCGAAAGCGGCGTTCTCGTGCTGCACGATCTCTATTATCCGGGCTGGCAGGCGCGCGTCGACGGCGTCGTCACGCCGGTGTTGCGCGCCAACGCCCTGTTTCGGGGCGTCGAAATCGGTCCGGGACGGCATCTGGTGGAATTTGATTTTCAGCCGTTTTCAACGGAAAACCTGCTGGCGGCGGTTCGCGCCGCCGTGCATAAGAACAAGGACTGACGAAAGGGCCGCATTGACACGCCGCGGCTGTCCGCAATGACGACCATGAAAAACATTTTGCTACTGGCGAGCCTTGCTCCGCTGCTGTTCTCGCCGCCCAACGCCCAAGCGCAAACGCCCGACTTCTCGTCGCCGTCGGCGGCTCCGCAGGGCGGCGCGGACTTCACGCTCGGCGCGCCGACGCCCGCGCCGGTGGGCTCGCCGCATGCGCTCGTCTATTTAAGCGCTATCTACGCGCCCGGCAACTCGCAGCCCGTCAAAGCCGGGCTGGTGTGGCGCGTTTTCGCCGAACAGGCCGATCCCGACGGCTCGCGCCGCCTCGTCGCCGAGTCTTCCGACGCCTCGCCATCCTTTTCGCTCAACGACGGCTCCTACATCGTCCATGTCGCCTGCGGCCTCGCCGGCGCGACGAAGAAGCTCGTCATCGAAGGCGGCTCCTTGTCCGAGCGCGTCACGCTCAACGCCGGAGGGCTGAAGATCGTCGGCGTGCTCGGCGAACAGCAGACCGAGCCGAAGAATCTGCAGGTCGCGATTTTCGTGCCCGAGCGCGGCAATCCGGAAGGCAAGCTGATCCTGCCCAACCTGAAGACCGGCGAAGCGATCTGTCTGCCCGAGGGGTCCTACCATATCGTCTCTAAACTGCTCGACATTTCCGGCAGTTCCTATACCGAGACGAACTCGGTGATCTATGCCGATCTGCGCGTCCAGGCCGGCAAGTTGACCGAAGGCGATCTGCGCCACCGCGCCGCCACCATGACGCTCAAACTGGTCAACGCGCCCGGCGGCGAAGCGCTCGCCAACACCAGCTTCTCCGTGCTGACGCCGGGCGGCGACGTCATCCGCGAATTGATCGGCGCCTTTCCGTCGCTGGTTCTGGCCGAAGGCGAATATGTCGCCATCGCCCGCCACGACGGCAAAACCTACCAGAACACCTTCAAGGTGCAGTCCACCGTCGACCGCGACATCGAGGTCGTGGCGCAATAGGCGCATTAAATCGTTGTTTGACGTTATCGTCCCTTTTCTCCGTATTATGGGGAGAAGGGGAAGTCACGCCGATCGTTAGCGTCCGCGCGAAGCGCGATCCAAGCGCAATACCCTTTTAAAGCGGAATATTGTCGTGCTTCTTCCAGGGGTTCTCCAGCTCCTTGTGGCGCAGCATGGCGAGCGCGCGGGCGAGGCGCCGGCGCGTCGTGTGCGGCGCGATCACCTCGTCGATGTAGCCGCGTTCGGCGGCGACGAATGGCGACAGGAAACGGTCTTCGTATTCCTTGGTGCGTTCGGCGATCTTGGCGGCGTCGCCAATATCCTGACGGAAGATGATCTCGACCGCGCCCTTGGCGCCCATCACGGCGATCTGCGCCGATGGCCAGGCGTAGTTGACGTCGCCGCGCAGATGTTTGGAGGCCATAACGTCATAGGCGCCGCCGAACGCCTTGCGGGTGATGACGGTGACCTTCGGAACCGTCGCTTCGGCATAGGCGAACAGCAGTTTGGCGCCGTGCTTGATGAGGCCGCCGTATTCCTGCGCCGTGCCGGGCAGGAAGCCGGGAACGTCGACAAAGGTCACGATCGGAATGTTGAAGGCGTCGCAGAAGCGCACGAAGCGCGCCGCTTTGCGCGAGGCGTCGGAATCGAGCACGCCGGCCAGCACCAAAGGCTGGTTGCCGACGACGCCGACGGTTCGGCCCTCCACCCGGCCGAAGCCGACGACGATGTTCTTGGCATGGGCTTCCTGGATTTCGAAAAAATCGCCCTCGTCCAGGACTTTGACGATCAGTTCCTTGATGTCGTAGGGCTTGTTGGGATTGTCCGGGATGATCGTATCGAGCGACATGTCAATGCGCTCGCCGTCGTCGAAGCTCGGCCATTCCGGCAATTCGTCGCTGTTGGACGACGGTAGGAAATCGATCAGTCGGCGCATCTGCAACAAGGCTTCGAGATCGTTGTCATAGCCTTTGTCGGCGATCGAGCTCTTGGTGGCGTGGACCGAAGCGCCGCCGAGCTCCTCGGCCGTCACCGTCTCGTTGGTCACGGTCTTGACCACGTCCGGGCCAGTGACGAACATGTAGGATGTGTCCTTCACCATGAAGATGAAGTCGGTCATGGCGGGAGAATAGACGTCGCCGCCGGCGCAAGGGCCCATGATCACGGAAATCTGCGGAATGACGCCAGACGCGAGGACGTTGCGCTGGAACACCTCGCCATAGCCGCCCAAAGCCGCCACGCCTTCCTGAATGCGCGCGCCGCCGGCGTCGAACAGGCCGATGATCGGAGCGCGATTGCGCAGGGCCATGTCCTGGATCTTGGTGATTTTCGCCGCGTGTGTCTCGGACAGCGAGCCGCCGAGCACAGTGAAGTCCTTGGCGAAGACATAGACGACGCGGCCGTTGATGGTGCCCCAGCCGGTGACGACGCCGTCGCCGGGAATTTTCTCGGCCTTGTCCATGCCGAAATCGACGCAGCGATGCTGCACGAACATGTCGAATTCCTCGAACGAACCATGATCGAGCAGAAGATCGATACGCTCGCGGGCGGTGAGCTTGCCGCGCTTGTGCTGGGCGTCGATACGCTTCTGGCCGCCGCCGAGGCGAGCGCCGTCGCGCCGTTCGTTGAGGGCTTCGATGATGTGTTTCATGGCGGTTTCCAAAACGGGGCGCGAACGCGCCTTCGGCCAAACAGGCCGCCCGTTTAGCACGGCTTGCGCGGCCCGAAAACCCGCCAGATGACGGAGGCGTGGATTCGTTTGTCGGAATATCGGCGGGTGGACGATCGTCGCCGGCGCGCGCCGCGTCCCGCATCGTCATCGCCGGCGCTGGCGGCGAAGACGGCCGCGACGCTATCGCGTCAGCGTTTCGAAAACCTCGAAGGCCGCGCGCATTTCGGCCATCCGCGCGGCGCGTCGCGCGAGCGCCTCGTCGTCGGCGCCCCATTGGCGCATCTGGTGATCCTCGTCGACATGCGCCGCCGCCCAGGCCGCATCGAAATCCCGCGCGCCGTGGACAAGAGCCAGCGGGATGAGAACAGAGCCGGTCAGCGTCGTCATGACATGCAGCGCCGCCAGTCTTATCGCGCCTTCGCGCCCCTCGCTCAGCGCCGCCACGGCGCGTTCGACCGCGGCGAGCGAAGCCTCCGGCTGGGCGACGAACATCACCCCTTCGGCGCAGATAAAACGGGCGGAAAGCTCCTCGCGGGCGAAATCGAGAACCGGACCCCATGCGGCGTTCTGCGCCTCGACCAGGCTTTGCGGCTCGGCGGCGCGATAGCAGACGAGATCCGAACCGGCGAACTTGACGATTTCCGCCGTCACGGCGTCCGACGCCAGCGCCACGCCGTCGAGCGCGCTATTGATCAGGCGGGTCTTCGGCATGCTGGCCGGATTGACGAATTCGCCCTGCGCGCGCCATTCGTCGGCCAACGCCAGCGCCAGCGCTTCGTTCGGCAGCACCAGCGCGGCCCGCGCCGGCGTCTTAACCGGCCTGCCGTCGAGCAGCAGCCCGAAGCCCGTTTCACAGGCTTGCACCGCCACACTCTCGTAGAACCGTTTCGGCAACGGTCGGCGCATATCGCGCTGGGCCATCTTGACCGGATCGCGCTCCTGCGCCTCGACGAAAAAATCCAGATTGAGATCGTCACGCATGCAAAAACACATCCAGGCTCCGCATCAACGCCGGAAAGTCGGGCGCGATCGTTTGGGCGCCCGCCTCTAGCAAATGTTCATGCGGATGATAACCCCAGGCGACGCCGACGCCGCAAGCGCCGGCGTTGCGCGCCATCTGCATGTCGAACGTCGTGTCGCCGACCATACAAGCCTTGTCCGGGCCAATTCCGGTTTCCGCCATCGCGCGCAACAGCATGTCCGGCGCTGGTTTGGATGGGGCGTCGTCCGCCGTTTGCACGGTGGCGAAAACTTCATGCCAGCCGCAACGGTCGAACAGGCGCATGACGCCGGCCCGCGATTTGCCGGTCGCGATCCCCAGCACGCAATCATCGCGGCGCGCCAGGGCGCCGATCGCCGCCGCCGCGCCGGGATAGAGCGGATCGTGAAAATTGGGGTCCTGGCGCAACAGCGTCCAGGCGGCCTTATAGGCGTCGGCCAATTCATCCGACGGTCCTTCGCCCTGCGTTAATTGATCGAAAGCTTCGCGCAGCGACAACCCGACGACCGAGAGCGCGACTTCACGCGAGGGCGCCGGCAGGCCGAGGCTGGCGAAGGCCCGGCCCTGCGCTTCAACGATTAAATTCTGGCTGTCGACCAGAGTGCCGTCGACATCGAACACGATCAGTCTCACCAATACCTCTCGGCGCGCCCGGAACGTTTCGCGCGGAACCGGAGCCGCGAAATCACGCCGGGTAATTGCTGTTCTGCATATTCTTATCCAGGAAAGCTAGCGCCTTGTCCCGGAATCGCTCTCGTCCGCCTATCCGACGCGAGGATGAAATGCTCAAGACGGCCCCTCGGACCGCATCAAGGCGCAGCGACTCTACGATACACGCGCGTTTTGCACAGCGACGGAATGATCGCGCCATCCGCTGGACGAACGCACGGCCCCGCCCAGAGCAGGTTGCTCTCATATGGAATCACTTGCGCCGATCGCTTTTGCCTCAGGGGCAGAAGAAGGGCGAAGGCCGTGTCGGGGACACGGCCAAGCCGTTCGACGCACCCATGAGGCAAAAGCGGCCGGCCCTTCGGGTTGTGCCGCGGCGGTTCCATATGAAAGCAACCTGCTCTAGAATTAGTTCACATAAGTGCGTTACGACGCAGATCGGCGCGCATGAACGGAGAGGAAACACCGATGACGAGCCAATCGAACGCCAAAAGCTCGGCGTTGAACTCTATCGGCTGGGCGGGCGTCGCCGTGTTGGGCGCCGGCGCGCTGGCCGTCGTCGCGCTGCATCGCGGCGAAACCGTCAACGCGCTCTGGCTCGTCGTCGCCGCCATCTGCGTCTATCTCCTCGCCTATCGCTTCTATAGCCTGTTCATCGCTACAAAAGCGCTGAAGCTGGACGACAGCAGACCGACGCCCGCCATTCGCCGCAACGATGGCCTCGATTACGTACCGACGGACAAATATGTGCTGTTCGGCCATCATTTCGCGGCGATCGCCGGGGCGGGCCCTCTCGTTGGCCCGGTGCTGGCGGCGCAGATGGGCTATCTGCCCGGAACGCTATGGATTCTGGCCGGCGTCGTGTTCGCCGGCGCCGTGCAGGACTTCATCGTTCTGTTCATCTCGACGCGACGCGACGGCCGCTCGCTCGGCGACATGATCAAGACCGAAATGGGCGCCGGCGCCGGTTTCATCGCCATGTTCGGCATTTTGATGATCATGGTGATCCTGCTCGCCGTGCTCGCGCTCGTCGTCGTCAAGGCGCTGGCTGCGAGCCCGTGGGGAACCTTCACGGTGCTCTCGACCCTGCCGATTGCCGTGTTGATGGGGCTCTACGCCCGCTTTATCCGTCCGGGCAAGATCGGCGAGATGTCGGCGATAGGCTTCGTTCTGCTGATGGGCGCTATTTTCTACGGGCAGACTGTCAGCGAAAGCGCGACGCTCGCTCCGCTGTTCACGTTCAAAGGCGAAACCCTGGCTCTGATGCTGATCGGCTACGGCTTCATCGCCTCGGTTCTGCCGGTCTGGATCCTGCTGGCGCCGCGCGACTATCTTTCGACCTTCCTGAAAATCGGCACGATCTTCGCGCTGGCCATTGGCATCGCCGTCGTCATGCCTGACCTGAAAATGCCGGCGGTCAGCCGCTTCGTCGACGGAACCGGACCGGTCTTCGCCGGCAACCTCTTCCCCTTCCTGTTCATCACCATCGCCTGCGGATCGGTGTCGGGCTTCCACGCACTGATTTCCTCGGGCACCACGCCGAAAATGCTGGCCGTGGAAAGTCAGGCGCGCTTCATCGGCTACGGCGCGATGCTGATGGAAAGCTTCGTCGCCATCATGGCGCTGATCGCCGCGACGACGCTGGAGCCGGGCGTCTATTTCGCCATGAACGCGCCGCCGGCGATCATCGGTTCGGGCGCCGAACAGGCGGCGCAAACCATCACCAACTGGGGTTTCGTCGTCACGCCCGATATGCTGACCCAGGCCGCCAAGGACGTCGGCGAGAAAACCATCCTGTCGCGCGCCGGCGGCGCGCCGACGCTCGCCGTCGGCATGGCGCAAATCTTATCGAAACTTGTCGGCGGCGCTTCGCTGACAGCGTTCTGGTATCACTTCGCCATCCTGTTCGAGGCGCTGTTCATCCTCACCACGATCGACGCCGGCACCCGCGTCGCGCGCTTCATGATCCAGGATCTGTTGGGCGCCTTCGTTCCCACTATGCGAAATACGCAGAACTGGTCGGCCAACCTGTTCGCCACCGCGCTCGCCGTCACCGGCTGGGGCTATATCCTCTACCAGGGCGTCGTCGACCCGCTCGGCGGCATCAACTCGCTCTGGCCCCTGTTCGGCATATCGAACCAGATGCTGGCGGCGGTGGCGTTGATCCTGTGTTCGGTCGTGCTGTTCAAGATGAAACGGCAGGCCTACGCTTTCGTCACGCTGTTTCCCGCCGTCTGGCTCGTCATCTGCACATTGACGGCCGGCTGGGAGAAGCTGTTCGATGCAAAGCCCGCCATCGGCTTCCTTGCTCACGCGCGGAAATACGGCGCCGCTTTGGAGCAAGGCCAGATGTTGGCGCCGGCCAAATCCATGCTCGACATGCAGCGCATCGTCGTCAACGATTATGTCAATTCCGGCTTGTGCGCGATCTTCATGCTGCTGGTGGTCGCCATGATCGGCTTCGGCGCGCGGGCGATTTTCAAGGCGCTGAACGATCCTCATGTCTCAACGCGCGAGGTGGGCGATGAACCCCAACTCCAGCCGGCCGAATAAGACGCCGGACGCGCTGGAGCGCGCCGCTTTGTGGCGCGCGCCGGCCCCGGCGGCCGCGCGTTTGCGTCAGGTCGGACGCTTTCTATGCCAAACCGCAAATCTGATGATCGGCCAACCCGATTATGAAAACTATGTCGCTCATCGCCAGGCCAATCATCCGAACGAGCCGATCATGAGCCGCACGGAATTTTTCCGCGACCGCGAGGCGGCGCGTTTTGGCGTCAGTGAGGGTTCGGGGCGAATGTTCCGCTGCTGTTAGACGCCGATCGGCCTATTCGTCCGGCGCGTCCATGATCGGATCATATTGGCCGGTTTCGAAACCGAAGATGTCCCAGCTTTTCTGCATGTGCGGCGGCAGCGGCGCCGTCACGTCGAGGGTCCCGCCTCTGGGATGCGGCAGGATCAGCCGACGCGCCAGCAGATGCAGTTTGTTTTCGATCCCGCTCGGCAGATTGCGGTTGGGATCGGCGCGGCGATGTAAATCCTCCAAACCGTGCCCGTATTTCGGATCGCCGACAATCGGATGGCCTATGGCCTCGGCGTGAGCGCGCAATTGATGGGTGCGCCCGGTCAGCGGCTTCATCGACAGCCAGGCCAGCCGCGGCGCCAGCTTGTCGACCACGGCGTAATAGGTCAGCGAATGTTGGGCGTCGTCCTCGCCATGCTTGGCGACGCGCATTTTCTCGATTTCGCGGCGCGCGCCCTCGGCTTCGCCCTTCTTGCGCGGCGCGCGGCCCTCGCCCATCGCCTCGCCTTTGGCGAGATAGAGGGAAATGCGTCCCTGCGCCGGCTTCGGCACGCCCTCGACCAGGGCCCAATAGATCTTTCTGGCTTGCCGCGAACGAAAGATTTCGCCCAGGTCCGCCGCCATTTTGCGGGTCTTGGCGATCAGCAGCACGCCCGACGTGTCGCGGTCGAGACGATGCACCAGCACGGGGCGGTCGCCGCGCTCGTTGGCGAGACTGGCCAGCATGCCGTCGAGATGATGTTTGGTGCCGGAGCCCCCCTGCACCGCGAGACCGAAGGGCTTGTTGAGCACCATCAGGTCGCGATCCTCCAGCAACGTCATGTCGCGGATGGCGCGCGCGTCGACTTCGCTCGGCGCGCGTTTGACCGCAGGCGCCTTGGGCGCGTCGAGCGCCAGCGGCGGCACGCGGACCGTCGCCCCTGCTGTGACGCGCGAGGACGTTTCGACGCGTTTGCCGTCAAGCCGCACTTCGCCCTTGCGACAAATCTTGGCCAGGTGGGACAAGGCCAGACCGGGCGCGCGCCGCTTGAACCAGCGATCGACGCGCATGCCGTCCTCATCCTCGCTGACGGTCAGATGCTGCACGCCGATCATCTGCTTGATCGGCTCGACGGCGATTTCCGGTTCCGCGGGTTTCGGCTTGTCGGCGCAAATCGCCGGCTTTTCCAGACGCCGCGCCGGCCTCGTCTCGTCCTGCTTGCCGCGCGGCGACGGCCTGCCTTTGCCGGCGGACGGCTTGCCTCTCCCGTCGGACGGCCTTCTTGGACCCGAACGCGTCAACTTCAAAATATCGCCCTCACAAAGGCCAGACCGGCGAATAGGCCGAGGATGGCGAGGCCCACCGAGCCAGCCACATAGCCGGCGCTCTGGAGCAACTCGCCGCGTTCGTAGAGCAGCGCCGCATCCAGCGAGAATGCCGAAAATGTGGTGTAGCCGCCAAGAATGCCGGTGAGCAGAAACAACCGACCGTGCTAACTCCACGCCTCGCCGGCGCGGAAAGTCAGCCAGCCGGCGAGCAGGCCCATGACCAGCGAACCGGAAATGTTGATGATGAACGTACCCCAGGGAAAATCCAGGCCGAAGGCGCGCGCGGCCAGAAGATTGACCGTGTGTCGAAGGCAACCGCCGAACCCGGCGCCGAGGAATACGAGAAGATAGGCGAACATTGCGTTTTATAGCCAAGGCGGACCGCCGCGTCACCAAGGCATTTTGGCGCGCGGCGCGACTTTGCGCCACTCGACGCAAGGTCCAATCTGGCGCATGCTTAGATAATCGATCGCGCCTTGCGCGAACGTTTCCCAAAGGGCGAGGCTGCCTGATGCGGCTGATCGGCAAGCTTGCCGCGTGTTTGGCCGTTCTGCTCGGCGCTGACAGGGCCTACGCCGAGGATACGGCCTGTTTTGGCGCCGATTTCATCGACGGAGCCCAGCTCGAGATCGGCCGCGTCAAGACGGGCGCGCCGCGTGTCAATTTCGTCCGCAACGGCAAATCCGACTTGGCCTGCCCTTCCGCATCCGACGCCTGCCGCGACAGGGCTTTTGTCGTTCCCGGCGATTTGGTCGTCATGGGCCGGCGCTTGCGCGAATTTATCTGCGCCGACTATCTGACGCCGAAATCAGCGCGATCGGGCTGGCTGCCGCTGGCGCAAATCGAACCGGCGCCGAAAGTTGTCGCGCCCGAGGACTGGATCGGCGACTGGCGCCGCGTCGAGGCCGATATCAAGATTTCGTGGCGCCCTGCGGGCGGATTGTCGATCGATGCCGGCGCCACCTACGGCGCTCTCGATCCCGACCGGATCAAACGCGGCGCCGTCAACGAAGGCGATATTTCCGGCGCGTTGCAATTCGCCGACGGCGCGGCAAGCTACGCGGACAAGGACACGGACGCCACAAACCCCGACGATTTCGGCTGCCGCCTCCGCATGACGCGGGCCGGAACGTTTCTATTCGTGCAGGACAACGGCCAGTGCGGCGGCGTGAACGTTTCGTTCACGGGTCTGTATCGGCGCGCGAAAGAATAGAGCCGCCCGCCGTTACCCTTCGGCTTCTCGCCGCGCCGCTTGTCACCACATATCCAGCGCCACCCGCGCCTCTTCCGACATGCGGCTCTGATCCCACGGCGGATCGAACACCATCGCGACCTTGACGCCTGCGACGCCTGGCACGGCGGCGACGGCGTTCTCGACCCAGATCGGCATCTCCCCGGCGACGGGGCAGCCAGGCGCGGTCAGGGTCATGTCGATATTGACGAAAAAGAAATCGTCAATGTCGACGCGGTAGATCAGCCCCAGTTCGTAAATGTCCGCCGGAATTTCCGGGTCGTAAACGGTTTTCAGCGCGGCGACGATATCATCGGTCAACCGATCCAGATCCTGCGGCGACAAGCTGGATTCGGCGGCGATTTCCGGCCGGTTGGGCTGAAATTCCGGCCCCTGCGTTGCGGCTTTCTCGCTCATATCGTCTCGGTCCTCACGAAAACAGGGCGCGCGCGCGCGCCAGGGCGGCGGCCAAGGCGTCGACTTCCTCGCGCGTGTTGTACAGGGCGAATGAAGCGCGGCAGGTCGAAGTCACGCCGAAACGCGACAACAAGGGCTGGGCGCAATGGGTTCCGGCCCGCACCGCCACGCCAGCGCGATCGATCACCGTCGCCACGTCATGCGCATGGGCGCCTTTCAACTCGAAAGAAATGATCGCGCCCTTGCCCGGCGCCGTCCCGAAGATACGCAAATCTTCGATCGCCCCCAGACGCTCATGCGCATAGGCCGACAACGCCGCCTCATGGGCGTGGATGCCGGCGCGGCCGATCCTCTCGATGTAATCGAGCGCGGCGCCAAGGCCGATGGCTTGAACGATCGGCGGCGTCCCAGCCTCGAACCGATGCGGCGGCCCGATATAGGTCACCGTTTCGCGCGTCACCTGCTCGATCATTTCGCCGCCGCCGGCATAGGGCGGCAGGCGTTCGAGCCATTGCGCCTTGCCATAAAGCGCGCCGATGCCGGTCGGGCCATAAAGCTTGTGTCCGGTGACGACGTAAAAATCGACGTCGAGATCGCGCACGTCGACGTCGAGATGCACCGCGCCCTGTGATCCGTCGACCAACACCGGGATGTTTCGCGCATGGGCGATCCTGACGATCTCCTTGATCGGCGTCACCGTGCCCAGAACGTTGGACATGTGGGTGATGGCGACGATCCTGGTCCTGTCCGTCAGCGCCGCCTCGAAGGCCGCCAGCGAAAAGCCGCCGTCGTCGTCGACATCGACCCATTTCAGCACGGCGCCCTTGCGCTCGCGCAGAAAATGCCAGGGCACGATGTTGGAATGATGCTCCATCACCGACAGCACGATTTCGTCGCCCTCGCCGATCGTCTGGCCGAACGAGCTGGCGACGAGATTGAGCGCCTCGGTCGCGCCGCGCGTGAAAATGATCTCCTCGCCCGAGCCGGCGTTGAGGAAAGCGCGGACCTTCTCGCGCGCCGCCTCGAACGCGTCGGTCGCGGCGTTGGCGAGGAAGTGCAAGCCGCGATGGACGTTGGAATATTCGTGTTCGTAGGCGTGAACCATTCGCTCGATCACCGCGCGCGGCTTCTGCGCCGAAGCGGCGTTGTCGAGATAGACGAGAGGCTTGCCATAAGGCCGCTCGGCCAGAATCGGGAAATCCTGGCGGATCGTCGCGACATCGTAAGGACTTGGGCGATGCACGTTCATGCCAGAACCCTTTCCGCGAGGCTTGCGGCCAAATCGGCGCGCAACAACTCGCGCAGGCTTTCATCCTCGATCGTCTCCAAGGCTTCCACGGCGAAAGCTTCAATCAGCATCGTGCGGGCCTGCTGGCGTGGAACTCCGCGCGCGCCGAAATAAAAGATTTGCGCTTCGTCGAGACGGCCACATGAAGCGCCGTGGCCGCAGGCGACGTCGTCGGCGAAAATCTCCAACTCCGGCTTGGCCGACATGGCGGCGCCGTCGGAGAGAAGCAAAGCCCGGCACATCATCTTGCCGTCGGTCTTCTGCGCGTGCGGCGCCACGACGATCTTGCCTTGAAACACGCCCTGCGCCTCGTCGGCGAGAATATGTTTGAAGGTTTCCCGGCTGAGTCCATGCGGCGCGTCATGGCCGACGACCAAGGTCGTATCGGCGTGGTCGCGCCCGGTCAGCAGCGACGCGCCGGACAGGCGCGCCTCGGCGCCCTCTCCCACGCAGGAGACGAACATCTGCCGGCGCAGGAAGGGCGCATGCGCAACGAAGGCCGTATTGCGCCATTTGGCGCCCGCGCCCAATTGCGCCGCCAGCGTTTCGACGAGGACCGGAGCGCCGCCGAGGCCGCGAAAGACGTGATCCAACTCGGCCCCGTCCTTCAGGACAACCCCGAGGAAATGATCGCCAAAGCCCAACCCGCCTTCGGCCTTGGTTTCGATCAGCTTGGCCCTGGCGCCTTCGTTGACGACCATTAAGTTGCGCGAAAAGCGCGAACGATCGCCCTGCGCGCCCGACAGCCAAACGAGATGCAGCCGAACTTCCTTCCCGCCGCCCGGGCCGATGTCGATGCGAACGCCCTGCCCGTGCAAGGCGCGATTGAGATCAACTAGCGGATCACCGGCCAATTGGGCCAATTGGGCCAATTGCGCGTCCGCCTCGCCGAGCGGGCGTACGGTCAAACCGGCGGCGAGATTATGCGCGTCAGAAAGCTCGGCGACAAAAAAACCGTCGACGAAAACAAGCCTGACCGCATCGACCGCGACGATGGACGAGAGTTTCGCTTTCGCCGCGACAAGATCGGCGGCGACGGGCTTTGGCGCCAATTGCGGCGCCTGTTTCAACCGCGCCCGCAAATCCGTGTAATGCCAGGCTTCCACCCGACGGTTGGGCAGTCCGGCGCGCAGGAAACTGTCGAAGGCCGCCTGCCGGAACGACGACGCCTGTCCGTCCAGCCGCGCGCGCGCCTCGTCGAATTGGGCGGCGAAGGCTTGTTCGGCTTCGGTCGGGATTCTGGCCGGCGCGTTCATCAGGCCGCTTCTCCCGCGAAATTGGCGTAGCCGGTCTTTTCCAGCTCCAGCGCAAGGTCCGCCCCGCCGCTTTTGACGATGCGCCCTTTCGACATGACATGCACGACGTCGGGCGCGATATAATCGAGCAGGCGCTGGTAATGGGTGATGACGAGCAGCCCACGGTCCGGCGAGCGCAGGGCGTTGACCCCTTCGGCGCAGATGCGCAGGGCGTCGATATCGAGGCCGGAGTCCATTTCGTCGAGAATGCCGAAACGCGGCTCCAGCAAACTCATTTGCAGGATTTCCATGCGCTTCTTCTCGCCGCCGGAAAAGCCGAGGTTAAGCGGACGTTTCAGCATGTCCGGCGGAATGGAAAGCTTGGCCGCCGCCGCGCGCACCTTTTTCATCAGATCGGGCGTCGTCAATTCCGCCTCGCCGCGGGCCTTGCGCTGGGCGTTAAGCGCCGCCTTGAGAAAGGTCATGGTGGCGACGCCGGGAATTTCGAGCGGATATTGAAACGCCAGAAACAGGCCCAAAGCCGCGCGCTGATCCGGCGTCTTGTCGAGCAGATCGACGCCGTCGAGCCTGATCGAGCCTTGCGTCACGCGATAATCGGAACGCCCGGCGATGACATAGGACAGCGTCGACTTGCCGGAGCCGTTCGGACCCATGATGGCCGCGACCTCGCCGTCGCCGACAGTGAGCGAAAGCCCGTCGATGATCTGCTTGTCGCCGATGGAAACGTGGAGGTCTTGAATTTCGAGCATCTGTGAAACCTTGAGATAAATGCGTCGGACGAAACGGACGAGCGGCTCAGCCGACGCTGCCTTCAAGCGAAATGGCGATCAGCTTCTGCGCCTCGACGGCGAACTCCATCGGCAAGTGCTGCAACACGTCGCGGACGAAGCCGTTGACGATCAAGGCTGTCGCTTCTTCGGCGGAAAGTCCGCGCTGCATGCAGTAGAACAATTGATCGTCGGAAATTTTCGAAGCCGTCGCCTCATGTTCGAAAATCGCCGAGGCGTTTTTCGACTCGATATAGGGCGCGGTGTGGGCGCCGCATTTGTCGCCGATCAACAAAGAATCGCAATTTGTGAAATTGCGGGCGTTCGTCGCCTTGCGATGCGCGGAAATCTGACCGCGGTAGGTATTCTGCGAACGGCCCGCCGAAATGCCTTTCGAGATCACACGGCTCGACGTATTGGCGCCGAGGTGAATCATTTTCGTGCCGGAATCGACCTGTTGGCGGCCATTGGAAATCGCGATCGAATAGAATTCGCCGCGCGAGGATTCGCCGCGCAGGATGCACGACGGATACTTCCAGGTGATGGCCGAGCCGGTCTCGACCTGCGTCCAGGAGATCTTCGAGCGCGCGCCGCGACAGTCGCCGCGCTTGGTGACGAAGTTATAGATGCCGCCCTTGCCCTCGGCGTCGCCGGGATACCAGTTCTGCACCGTCGAATATTTGATCTCGGCGTCGTCAAGCGCGATCAGCTCGACCACGGCGGCGTGTAGCTGATTTTCGTCGCGTTTGGGCGCCGTGCAGCCTTCGAGATAGGAGACGTACGAGCCCTTGTCGGCGATGATCAGCGTGCGCTCGAACTGGCCGGTGTTCTGCTCGTTGATGCGGAAGTAGGTTGACAATTCCATCGGGCAGCGCACGCCGGGCGGGATGTAGACGAAGGAGCCTTCCGAGAACACCGCCGAATTGAGCGTGGCGAAATAATTGTCGGTCGCGGGCACGACCGAGCCGAGATATTTCTGAGCCAGATCGGGATGGTCGCGCACCGCCTCCGACAGAGGGCAGAAGATTACGCCCGCCTTGGCCAGTTCTTCCTTGAACGTGGTGACGACCGAAACCGAGTCGAAAACGGCGTCGACCGCCACCCGGCGCTCCTGCACGCCCGCCAGGATTTCCTGCTCGCGTAACGGGATACCGAGCTTTTCATAGACGCGCAATAATTCAGGATCGACTTCGCCGAGCGTCTTCGGCCCTTCGGCGGATTTCGGCGCCGAATAATAATAGATATCCTGATAGTTGATGGCCGGATAATCGACCCGCGCCCATTTCGGCTCGTCCATGGTCAGCCAACGTCGATAGGCGTCGAGACGCCATTGCGTCAGCCAACTCGGCTCGTTCTTTTTGGCCGAAATGAACCGAACGATATCCTCGTTCAGCCCCTTGGGCGCCTTATCCGACGCGATGTCGGTAAAGAAGCCAAATTTATACGCGTCAACGTCAAGCGTCTTGACCTTGTCGACAGTCTCCCGGACGGCCGCCATCTTCTCTTCTCCCCACCTAACGCGGTTTCAAGGACCGCTGGTTGAGTATTCTGTCCATATAGCCCTTGTTGGGGCTTGTTCAAAGTCTCGGCCCATTCAGGGAATTTCGTCCCGCCGTTTCGCCAGACGGGCGGCCACTTTAGCAAAGCATTCGACAAAACGCACGGCGTCTTCGTCCTTTGTCGTCCAACCAAGGCTCAGACGCAAGGCGCCCTTAATAAGATCGGGTGCGACGCCCATGGCGGACAGGACGTGCGACGCCTTGACCTTGCCGGAGGAACAAGCCGACCCTGACGACAGCGCGACCCCGTCGAGATCGAAGGCGATCAGCAGGGTTTCGGCCGAAAGGCCCGGAATGGCGAAAGCCGAGGTGTTCGCCAGACGCGGCGCGCCCGCGCCAAAAACCGCCAGCGCCGGGACGGCTTTGCGCATTTCGTCCTCGATTTTGTCGCGCAACGCGCCAAGGCGGGCGCTCTCGCGTTGGCGCGACGCTTCAGCTTCGATGAAAGCTTCGGCGAATCCGGCGATGGCGGCGATATTTTCCGTGCCGGCGCGCGATCCGCGCTCCTGCCCCCCGCCCAACAACAGCGGGGAGGCCAGATTCCGCGAATCGTCGGCCAGGACCAAAGCGCCCGCCCCTTTCGGGCCGCCGAACTTGTGGGCGGAAAGCAGCAGCATGTCGGCGCCGGTCTGCGAAAACGCGCAGGCAATGCGGCCGGCCCCCTGCACGGCGTCGCAGACGAGAACGCCGCCCGCCGCGTGGACCATCGCCGCCGCCGCCGCCACCGGTTGCAGCACGCCTGTTTCGTTGTTGGCCGCCTGCAAGGCGAGCATGATCTTCTGGCCCTTGCGGCGGGCTAGCGCGGCGGCCAATGAGTCGAGATCGATCTGACCCTTCGCGCCCAACGCCACCGTTTCGCTCTGTTCATCGTCGAAGCGACGCCCGGCGAGCACGCACGGATGTTCGCCCGCGCTCATCAGCAGGGCGTCGAGCGGCTGTTTGTCGCCGCCCAGAAAATGCGGCGTCAGCGCCAGATTGGCGGCCTCCGTGCCGCCGGACGTAAAAATGACGTTGCGCGCGCGCGTTCCCAGTCCGGCCGCGATAACATCGCGCGCCCGCTCGATCCGCGCCCGCGCCGCCCGCCCTTCCGCGTGGATGGAGGAGGCGTTGCCCGGCAAATCCAGAGCAAGCGCCATCGCCGCGCGCGCGCTCGGGCGCAGCGGCGATGTGGCGTTGTGGTCAAAATAGATCCGCTCGGTCATGCCGTCGGCGTTTTCCCTGAAAATCCAGCTCCGATCGCGTTCTGAAACGACGCTGGCGCGCGGCAGTCTACGCTTCCGCGCGAACGGCCGCACGCCTTCGTCGCATATCGCGCCCGCCGTATCGCTTTAGCAACAACGCACCTCGCCGCCAAGCAAAATGTCTTTCGATCCGTCAACGTCAAAAGATTACAACGAATATACTTTCAATAACAAACCGCCATTTTGTCGACTAAGACGATATTTAACGACGAAATTAAACCATTTCAAAAAAATTTGACGTTGGATTGCTTGATATCAGTTGTTGGGAGTTCAACATGGCGAAAATCGCCTTCAAGATAAGCGATGAGTTTCAAAGCCGCGCCGGCGGGAGCCCCAACCGGGAGACGCCGGCTCGATCAAATCGACGGCGGTTGGCGGCTATTTTCACAATCTGGGCGATCGTCGCCGGAGCCTGCGCCTTCGTTTGGGTTTCGCCGCTGACCGGCGCGTTCGAACGGCTCTGGCGCTGAGCCTTTTGCCGGATTTGCGCTTTATCCGCCGCCTCGTTCGCTGTAATCCGAGCGAAAGGTTCGCCAGATAACTTGCCTGACACGGCGTTCGCCATGCACAATGGCCAGCGAGCCTAAAGGCTGAGGGCGACGATTTTCGAGAAGGCGTCGGGCGAAATGATTGATCCATCGCGAATGTCGTCCTGCGCGCCGATCGGTTGCGGCCTATTCGCGAAACGCCGATGCGGACGGTCCAAGGACCATTTCCTTTCCCGGGACACGGACTTGAACGCCGCGAGACGGCGGCGTGCGGCGCAGAAGCCATGAACGCGCCGCTCAACCGCCCCCATAAAGTCGAGCCGCAGCCCGAGCCAGACGCCCAACACGCGCACGGCAGTCTCGCTTGGCTCTCGCTGAGCGCCGTCGGCGTTGTCTACGGCGACATCGGCACATCGCCGCTTTATGCGATGAACCTGATTTTTCACATCAGCCCCGATCGCGCCGCCACGAACGTGTTGGGCGGCGCTTCGCTGGTGATCTGGACGCTCGCCGTCGTCGTCGCGCTCAAATACGCCGTTCTCGTGCTGCGCGCGCAGAACGACGGCGAGGGAGGCGTTTTCGCGCTCTACGGCCTGTTGCACGAACGGCGCAACCGAACCGCGCGGGCGGTTCTCTGGTTGCTTATCCTCGGCGCCGGCCTGTTGTTCGGCGACGGCATGATCACGCCCGCCATCAGCGTGCTGTCGGCGGTCGAGGGTCTGCAGGTCGCCGCGCCAACGCTGTCGACCATGGTCATTCCCGTGACCTTGGGGTTGCTCGTCGCCCTGTTCGCCGTTCAATTCAAGGGCGCGTCCGGTCTAGGCATTTTTTTCGGCCCGATTCTGGCGCTCTGGTTCGCCGTGATCGGCGCCCTCGGCGGCTGGCAGATCGCCGCCCACCCGCAAATCCTGGCGGCGTTCAACCCGCTTTACGGCCTGCAGTTCCTGCAAGGCGTCGGATTCTACGACGCCTTGCTGATCATGGGCGCGGTGATGCTGGTCGTCACGGGCGGGGAAGCCATGTACGCCGATCTCGGCCATTTCGGCGCGCGGCCCATTCGCCTGAGCTGGTTCGCCGTCGTATTCCCGGCTTTATTGCTCAACTATCTGGGTCAAGGGGCCTTTATGCTGAGCGGCGCGCCGCTGGCCGGCGACAATCTCTTCTACAGCCTTGTTCCGCAAGACGCGCTTGTCGGCCTTATCATTTTGGCGACGGCGGCGACGATCATCGCCTCGCAGGCGCTGATCTCGGGCGCCTTTTCGCTGATCTCACAGGCTATCCGCCTCGGCCTGTTTCCGCGTATCGACATCGCCCATACGCACGAGCGTCACGCCGGCCAGATCTACGTGCCCTTCGTCAACTGGACCTTGCTGGCGGGATGCGTCGTGCTGGTGCTGGGATTCGGCTCCAGTTCGGCGTTGGCTTCGGCCTATGGTCTGGCCGTGTCCGGCGTGATGGTCATCACCTCGATGGCGATGTACTTCATAGCGCGGCGCTACTGGGGCTGGAGTTCGATTGAAAGCCGCTCTGGTCTGGGGAGCGCTGAGCGGCGTCAATACGTTGTTCCTGCTGGCCAGTTCGCTGAAGATCCTGGAGGGCGGCTATGTTCCGCTGCTGGTCGGCGGCGCCACTTTTGCCGTCATGGCGACCTGGCGCTGGGGCCGCAAGGCGACGTTCGCCGCGCTTTCGGCCAAAGCGACCTGGACGATGGCGGAATTAATCCGTCGCCACCAAGCCAGTCCGGTCTTTATCGAGCGCAACGCCGTCCTGATGTCTCCGCGCCCTCTGCATCAGCTTTCCGACCGCGCGCCCGCGCTCATCCACATGCTATGGGAACGAAACGGCCTGTTTGCGCGCAACCTCGTATTTGTCGAAATCACGCACCGCAAGACCCCTTATATCCACGACGGTCGGTATCGGGTCACCGTTTTCGACCGCACCGCGGATCGCTCGATCATCGGCGTCGAGCTGAGCTTCGGCTTTCTGGAGGAGCCGAACGTCGAAATCTACCTCGAAGAAATGGCGCGCCATGCCGAAATCGATCTGCCGACCGACCCGCGCCAATGGATCGTCCACGTCGCGCATGAAAACCTGCTGCCGTCGCGCACGATGAGTTTATTGAAGCGCCTGCGTTTCCGCGTCTTCCAACTGCTGCGGCTGGTGTCGCGGCCGGCCTATTATTATTACGGGCTTGGCGATCGCGTGCGGCTGTCTTCGGAAATCTTTCCGGTGCGCGTGCGCTAAAGCGCGCCGCGAAACCAAGACCTAAGTTTCGGAAATAACGATTTTCGCTGGCGATCCAATAGCTCGGGCGCGATCGCCTCACGGATTTGCTCGATTACCGCCGAACGAGAACTTGCGTGTTTCAAATCTCGCATGAAGCCCAAAGCTTCGTTACATTCGGAGCCTAGAAATCCCGCGCGCATGCGGCTTATCACCTCGATCGCCCCGCCCAGTGACGATCGTGTGACTACATAGGGATAACCTTCAGGGAGAAAGCGGCGGGCCTCTCAGGGCTGTTCAGTTCTCAATACAGTCCAGGCATGTCGAGTATGAGATTGAGGTCGAGCGCTGCGCGCCATCTGGCGTTTTTGATGTTATCGCATCCTGCGGCCCTGAGCAGGTTGTAAGCGAAGGAGCGCAAGCGGGCGGCGATGTCCGGGTTCTTGCGAATGCGTGAAGCGTCCTCGGCGAAGGTGACATCGCGTACATAATGGCTGGAGTTCTCGATCCGCCAATGCCGGCGTATGTGTTCATTCCATTGTTCGGGCGTTGGACCGCTGAGCGAGGAGACCCAGAAGACGATCTCGCTCGTCTGGCTCCAATACCCGGTTTTTGCGTCGCGTTTGGACACGGAGCGCTCCAACCGCAGGACGGTTTTGATCAGCGGTTCCCATGCCGCGCGGCGGAACCACGCCTTGGCCGGAAACACCGTCAGGTCCCGCGTTTCACAGCGATTGCGGCCTTTGGATTTGTCAACGGCGGCGGCAAAATGTGCCAGATGGCGGCGTAAAAGTGTACCAGTCGGGTTGAGAGAAAAGGGCCGTAAAGCCCTGGAATTTGGCATTGCCGCGCGCATTGAGCCGCGCGGAGCGTAGCGAAGCGCGGCTCAATGCGCGCGGCGGCGATTCAGGGTTTGGGCTCAACGTCTCCTTCGCTGGTTGTTTTTGCGGCGAGGTTCGCCACATGGCCGGATCTGCGCTGGGTTTTCTTGCTGGCGGCGAGCCTGAAACTGTCGCCGTTCATTTCCAGGATGTGGACATGATGGGTCAGGCGATCGAGCAAGGCGCCGGTCAGCCGTTCCGAACCGAAGACCGAAGTCCATTCATCGAAGGGCAGATTGCTGGTCACCAGGGTGGCGCCGCGTTCGTAGCGTTGGCTGAAGACCTCGAAGAGCAACTCCGAACCGACCGCCGTGAACGGCACATAGCCCAATTCGTCGACGATCAGCAGCTTGACGGTGTTGAGGTGCTTTTGCAGCGCGCGCAACCGGCGTTCGTCGCGCGCTTCCATGAGTTCATGCACCAGGGCGGCGGCCGTCGTGAAGGCGACGCTGTGGCCCTTCTGGCAGGCGGCAAGCCCCAAGGCCAGGGCGATGTGAGTTCTTCCCGTGCCGGATGGCCCCAGTGCGATGCAATTTTGCCGCTTCTCGATCCATTCGCCGCGCGCCAACTCCAGCACCAGCGATTTGTTGAGCGACGGCTGGGCGACGAAGTCGAAAGTGTCGAGGCTCTTGACCTGAGAAAAGCGGGCCTGGCGAATCCGGCGCTCGACGTTGCGCCGTTCGCGGTCGATGCGTTCCAGTTCGCACAGACGAAGCAGATAGCGCGGGTAGTCGGCGCTGTCGCGCGCCGATTCCATCGCCACCTTCTCGTACTCGCGCGCAAAGGTGGGAAGCTTCAACGCCTTGAGATGATTGCCCAGCAGCACCTGCGGCGCGACGATCGTTGGGGAGGTCGGATCCTGCGGCGTCGTCATGGGGAAACTCCCGCGCTTGCCAGTCCTGGAGCGGCGTTGGCGAGAAGTCCGAGATAGGCGCTCGGATCTGTCGCGCCGACCGTGGCTGCTGGCAAATAAGGATAGAACGTCAGATCGAGCCGGACGGGCCGCTTCTCCAATTTGGCCAGCAGCAGCATTTTCACCGCGTCGAAGCTGATGGCGCCAAGACGCAGCGCCTCGGTCACAGCCTGTTCAACCTGATGCTGATGGAAGTCTTCCATCAATCGCAGCACCTGGATGAACTCGCGGCGCCCGGGATTGCCCATCCGCGCTTCCATCAGCCGGCGCAACCGATGAATGCATTCCCCAAGCGCCCAGCCGTCGAGCGGCGCCGCCTGGTCGAGCGCCTTGCTCTTGTGTTCCAGCAAAGCCAGATAATGCAGCGGGTTGTAAACAAAATCGGCCTTGTCGTAGCTGCGGACGTGGGTGGCGATCGTCTCGCCGCGGCAGGCGATCTCGACCCTGTCGACATATCCTTTCGCCAGGACCTCTTGATGGCCATAGCGCGTCGGAACCGAATAGTCGTTGCTGCGGTAACGCACCAGCGACAGGGAGGAAACGCGCGTGGCGATCTTGTGGCAGGCGTCATAGGGCGCAGCCGGCAAGTCCTTGAACGCGGCGAGGTCCGCCTGCATCCGCTCCGCGATCGTCGTGGTGTGGCCGCGCAACACCGCCGCCCGCCGCTTGACGCAGGCGTCGAGGAAGCGGGCGTTGAGCGCGGCAAAACTCTCCGCGACCGGCAGAGGCGTCATGAAATTGCGCCGGGCGTAACCGACCAACCCCTCCACCTTGCCCTTGTCGTTGCCTTTGCCCGGTCTGCCAAAGCGGTCGTTGAAGAGGTAATGGCTTTGAAGCTCCGCGAACATATGCGAGCGCAACCGCTGTCCGCCCTTGACGATCCGGGCGACCGCGAGCCGGG
>CAVTNU010000015.1:0-51708 GCA_963736175.1 uncultured Alphaproteobacteria bacterium
ATACCGCCTCACGGAAGAACGGACTCGAGCGAAATCGGTCTTCCATTTCGACGTGCAGGGCCAGGTCGCCAAGTCCACCCACGCCGGTCTGCCCTGGCTGCTCAACCTGCGCGGCCAACTCGGCCAGCGCGTAAAATTCTGGCCCTTCGACGGCTGGGAAATCCCTGCTGGATGTTCGGCGATTGCCGAGGTCTATCCCGCACTCTGGAGCAAGAAATTTCCCATCGAGGACCGCACCGGCGACCAGCACGACGCATATTCAATTGCCGCAAGCCTTCAGAGCGCGGATGGCGACGGCGATCTGCTCAAATGGATGATCCCGTCCCTCTCGCCGTCCGAACAGACGCTGGCGATGGTGGAAGGGTGGATTCTTGGCGTCGCCTGACGCTCGTTCCCGGCAGTTGTCACGCGCAATGACCGGATGATCGTTGGACAATCTTTCCGCGCATTGCGCCGGGTCAGCGGGAAAGTTTCTCCAACGAAACGGACATCACTCGAACAGGATGTGAACGGCCTTGTAATAGGCGCGCCCGGATTCCATGTGATCGTCCCATTCGATCAAGCCGTTTTCATGCAAGACCATCAGCGCCTTTTTCACTTCCAGGGGCGTCACCGCCCCGCTGAGGGCGCGCTCGACCTCGCCGAGGGTGAACCGGGCATCGGGGCCCTTGGCCCCGCGCAGCCAACCCACGACCGCGCGGGCATGGGAAATTTCCATCGGGACCGACACCGGACCGAGAAGGCTTTCGGCCGTCGCCAGCGACGCCCTGACCAATGAGATCGCCGCGTTCACGACAGCGACGGGGATAAGACGGTCGACCGGCTTGCCGGCGACAGCCGCACCGAGAGCATGAAGCGCGGCGGCGACGCGCAGCATCGTTTCGCCCGCGCCCTCATAGGATTGGCGCAACGGCGGCATTGCCTCTTGCGCCTGCTCTGACCATTTCGGCGCCACCCGGCGGAACCGGCGGGTGGCCTCCGTGTCAAGGCAGAACTTCCCGATCGTCCCCTCGTCGGTCTTGACCGCGCTCAACCTGGCCATGGCCGCAACCAAATCGGCCGGCGGCTCGATCGTCCTGCGAGCGCCGTCGCAAGGCGCCCAGATCATGCGCTGGATGACCCCATGATAGGCTCCATCCCTGAGCCGCGCGCCGCCAACGCCGTCCGGCGAAAATGCCCCGATCACCGCAATGCTGCACCGGCGCGTTTTGGCGCCGACCTTGACCGAATTTCCCAGCTGAAGCCCGTCGAGATGGCCCTGGATGGCTCCGACCGGGCCCGCCTGGGGCGGCAGGATCGGCATGGAGTCGCGCGAAACAACAAGGAGGCCGCCAGCGATACCAGGCCAGACCCTTTCGAGTCCGCGCAGGGTGGCGTTTTCCAGAACCAGTGTATGCGGCGCCGGCTTGGCCGGCTTGGCGGATTTAGCCCGCACGACGTCGTAACCGCGCGCGGCGCAAGCCGCGAGAAGGTCGCGCAAGGCCTCGCTGTCGGCTTTCGGTCCGGCGCCCGCTTCATCGGACTCATTCCTGGCCTCGACTTGCAGCAAGACCTGGACTGCAAGATCGGCGGCGGCGCCGGCCGATTTCTCGGTCACGACGGCGAGCGAGAGCCCAGAAGCTGCGGTTCGATCCGACGACTCCTGACCATGGAACACGCAGGCTTGGCCCATGGTCGCGGAAGCCATGGTCGCGATGACCAAAGCCGCCGTGGAAGGCGCAATTTTCGCCGCTTCGGCGCAGGACGAGACGATGGTGGCCAATGGCGCGCCGATGTCGATCGGGAGCGCCTGCGGCAGTACGCCCGCCCTGGCCATGATCTTGGCCCTGTAGTCCGGCGCCGTTCCACGCACTTCGGCTGCCGCCTCCATGCGCGGGGTCGCCACGTTCCCACCGCCAGCTTCTCCCCTCTTGCGGCGCGAGCGCGTCCCGCTCTCGGCGCCCGCGGCCGGCTCCGCCTCGGGGATCGGCCCGAATTGTTCGGGCGGCCTCGGAGAGTCGGGATCGACCCGATCATTGTTTCCAGGGCACGAATTCGGGCAGACTTGGGGGTCGGGCAACGCGGACATCTGAAACTCCAAACCAACGCGGGCCGCTTCATCGCCGACGGGGTGATTCGCGGAACTCTCCCAAAATTTTCGCTCGGATTGCGCATAAAGCCAGCTGAAAGTTCGATCGTTCGATCGAGAGGGCTAGCGCCGCCCCCGGCTCCGCAAAGTCATATTCTGTTCATATGACTTTGCCCGGCGACGGGGCGCCCTGATCGCACATTCGCCCTGAGCCCATCTTCCCCTATCGCTTCTTGCTTGTTTTTGTGAAATCTTAGGGAGGGTCTCCAACCATGAGGCCCGCCTATGTCGCAGCCGATCTTCATCTCTGTCACGCTTTACGCGAAGAAGCCCCGGAAACCGACGAAAAAGGGGCCCGGCAAGGCCGGAGTCGACTTTGTCCTCGCCGAGGGCTGCCGGGCGCCATGGGCGAGCCAGCACGTGGCCGAAATCCAGGCTCCGACCGTCGTATGGACCCAGTCCGCGGCCGACATCCAGTCCATCCACGACGACCGTCTCGCCAGGGCGTTCACGATGACGGTCGGCAGGGTCAGGCGCCGCATCCGTCGAGATCAGTGCACTTTGCTCGGGGTCGTGGCTTCATATAGAGGCGACCCCGCCACTGTGCTTTCTGACCCGGTCCTGCGCGCCGACTACGAGAAATGGGAACAGCTGGCCTTGATGTTCCTCCAGCTGACCTTCGGCGCCGACCTTGAGCGGGTCATTCGGCACACGGATGAAGCGAACGTCCACCTGCATGGCTATGTCGTGCCCGGCGAAGACGACTTCGAGATGCGCGCCAGGGCGCTGCACCCCGGACACGCGGCTGAGGATCGCGTCGTGGCCCTGGCTCTGGCCGAAGGGCGGACCAAGAAGGTCGCCGCGGACGCAGGCAGGGTCGCCTACAAGAAAGCGATGTCCGCCTTTCTCGATGACTTCCACCGCCAGGTGGGGCTGCCCTGCGGCCACATGCGCCGCGGCTCGATGAAGGGCCGCCGGCCCCGCGCCGACATCATGGCGGAGCGGCGTGCGGCGGAAGGGATCGAATTCGCCAATCGACACCAGCGTGAGATCGTCTCCAAGGGGTATGAAACCGGCCTCCATCGTGGGCTCGCTGACGCCGATGAACAGAACCAGGCGCTGATCATCGCCGCAGCTAGACAGGCCGAGGCGATCAAGGCCGAAGCGGCGCGCTTGGCTGACAAGATGACGGAGCAGGCAAGACTGGACGCCGCCAAAATCTTGAAAAAGGCGCGGGACGTCGCCGATCAAGCAGCGCAATCGTGCCGAGAGGAAGCGGCGCAAGAATTGGCCGCGGCAAGACAGGAGCGTGCGACCGCTGCGCATTTCGGAGACCGCGTCGGGACGTTCATGGCTCATTTTACTGGCGCGCCCGGCAGGATTCGCGAAGAGATCGCTGGCGTCGCCGAAATCGACCGGGCTCGCGATGCGGCGAGGATCGACGCCTTGCGAGCCGACAAGGCGGACCTCCAGCGCCAGAACCAGGCTTTGGAACAGAAACTCGCCGCGTCAAACCACTGGGCCAGCCAGGCGCAACTGGAACTGGATAAGATCGGTGCCCAGCATGAGCGCGATCATTTCGACCATCCGGAAGTCTGGACCCCGCCGAAAATCTGAACGTCAGGGACCGGCGCAATGCGCCACGGGCCGCTCGCGGCGACCACGAGGCGGAGCGTGTCTGAGCTTTTAGGGACCGCGCCGGGCACAACCGTGGAGGTCACGAGGCCTGCGTAAGTCTCACGCGAGTGCGATCGCGCCGCTTTGTCATCCCACCTTTGTCGCCTTGGCACGACGAGCGGGCTGTTTACGGACCTGTCGGGAGAACGGCGCGATCTGTTTCTCCTGCACCCACGGGAGCAGGCGCAACGGCCGAGGCTCCATGTGGGCAGTGACGACCGGGACCTTGCAGATCAACTCGTGCAGAATTTGGATTTCGTAGGCGTCGCAATAGCGTTCCGTTGTTTCGGTTTTGCCCTTGTGACCGAGCATCTCTGCCCGTTCCTCTTCGACGACCCGCTTCTGTTTCAGGGCGTCGCCAAAGCCCCGCCGGAGGCTGTGGATGACGAAGCCGGCTTCGTCCGTGTCGGCGCCGGTCAGGACCGGCCTGAACTCGTCATAGAACCGATCGCCCAACGGCGACTGCGTCGACGGCGAATGAAGATCAGGAAAAAGCCGCAGATAGCCGAGGGCCTTGACCGCCGCGACATAGTCGAGGAACCCAAGACGCAGCACGTCCGGATGCAACGGCGAATTCCGAACCGACTGTTTGTTCTTGATCCGACAAATCTTGTTCGGGGCGATATGAATATAGGGAATCGGTCCATTGTCGAGAATGACGTCATCGACCGTCAACCCGCAAAATTCCTCACGCCTCCCACCCTGATACCATAAGAGCATGGGCACATAATAGAGCGCCCTGTGGAAGGTCGCGTCGCCAGGAATGAGCGGCTTCTCCCAAGACATACAGCCTGTGAACGGCGCGCTTTTGAACACCCGCTCGGCGGCGTTGGCCTTCAAGATCGGCCGCGCGTTTCTTTCACGCTCCGCCTCAGGCTGGCGCGCTCGCAGCGGCGTCGTCTCCAGCGGCTCGGGCGGCACGACGCCTTGGCCTTTGGCGTATACGAAAAGCTGTTTCAGAAAGGAAAGGTGGCGATTGAGCGTCGGCGCCTCGACGCCACACTCCTCGGGCTTCTTGGTTTTCGCGATTTTCAACAGCTGGGAGATGGTGCGGCTATGATCCGCGGCGCTCTTGCCGTAGTTTTTATAGATCTCGAACTGAAGAAAATTGATGAAACGCGCCAGGTGCGTCTGCCGCAATTCCGTCAGCCCAGTAACGCCGCATTGTTCGGCGAGATATTTATCGAACAAGGCAAAAAGTCCAACCGCCTGCTTGCCCGATTTCTCGCTCCAGTTTTTCGCCTTCTTGCGCTGCTGTTCGAGGGTTTGTCCGAGCGCGAGAATCCTGTCGTCAGCCCGTTTGGCCGAGGCGGCCGTCGGCAGGTGACCGCCGCCATGGACAGGAGCCGATGGAGGCGGCAATGCAGGATCGGCGGCAGGCCACGAAGCAAAAGCCGGCGCCGGCTGGCTGGACACGAGGGCGCTGACACGAGCGTCGACGCCGCTCTTGAGCAGACGATCGACAAAATCGGCGCTCTCGACCGGCAGGGCGCGATAGCGACGGTCGGACTGCTGCAATGCCAGCATCATCCCTTGGAAATAGACCTGCTGCGCCTGCGCGAAATTCATTGCCGTCGCGTCGGCACCCTGTTTCTCCAGCAGGGGCCGCAGGACATGCGCCTTGGTCGGCACGGAGCCGCCATCCTGAAGACGGGCGAGATGGTCGCTGATGAACCCGACGTCTTTCTGGTCGAGTCCGTCAGCCAGGATCGCGGCTTGGTCGGCGTCGGACACATGCGCGTTCGGTCCATGAGCGTCGAGCAACCGGTAGACCCAGGCGGCCCGACGATCCTCCCGTTCGGCCCGAAGCCGATCGAAGCCCGGCGCGAGCTTGGCGACGGCGGCGACACGGTCGAGCTTGGCGAGATGCTGGGTCAGCACTTCGCGCAACATGCCGTCGAGCTGAGTTTGGGTCAGGAACCGGGCTTCTGGCATGACGATCAGGTCTTCGATGAGGGCGTCGAGCTGGATGGCGAGGCTGCGCGCATGGATGGGGCTCCAGGTGCGCAAGCTCATCAGAAGATGCTTTCGATTCGCGCAAGCGGCAAGCCGGCGCGGAACTTTCCGGCGCCAATAATAGACGGCGCCGCGGCGAAGGAGGTGGGAGGTTGCGGCCATGGCCAGCCCCGAAGGTGTGACACAAAGGTGTCGCAGGGCTGTGAATCAGCGCCCCAGCTGGGGCGGTTATCGTTTGATTACAAGAGCTTGGAATGGTCTGGCTGGGGCGGGAGGATTCGAACCTCCGTATGGCGGAATCAAAATCCGCTGCCTTACCACTTGGCGACGCCCCAATCGTTCCCGAGTTCGGGTTCGATGCGCGGCGGACCATACTGGCGTCGGCCGCTATCGGCAAGGTCCGCCCATATTTTTCGACGCGTCGCGATCGAAAAGCGCTCGCCGCGCCGACCGCCTCGGCCTGACAGTTGACGCAAGACCGCGTTTGGGGAAACTCTATAGACTGCGCGAGCCATAGAGGCCTCACGCGAATCGACTGCGCCCCCGGCGCGAAGGATTAAGCCGATGATTTCAAAAATTCGCATTCTCGCCCTTGGCGCCGCCATGGCTTTCGCCGCGCCCGTTTTTGCTCAGGCCCCCGCTCCGGCGACGCCCGCTCCGGCCAAACCGGCCGGCGCGATGTCCGCCCCCGCCAAGCCCGCCGCCGCCACGCCGGCGCCCGCCAAACCCGCAGCGACCTCGCCTTCGGCCAAAGAGGCCCTGTTGGACATCAATTCCGCCAGCATCGACGAATTGGCGGCCCTCAAGGGCATCGGCGCCGTCCGCTCCAAGGCGATCGTCGACGGCCGCCCCTACAAGGGCAAGGATGAACTCGTTCAAAAGAACATCATCCCGCAAGCAGTCTACGACAAGATCAAGAACAAGATCATCGCCAAGCAGAAATAATAACGCCGCGCGCGGGCCTCGCCGTCCGCGCGCTTCGCCGCGCGCCCGAGCGGCGCATGAGGAACCCGCGCCTCAGGGCAGGTTTGCGCCGACGCGAGAGGGCGATGCTCGACGATCTCTTCACCCGCGCCCGCGCCGCGCGCGAAAACGCCTATGCGCCTTATTCCGATTATCGTGTCGGCGCGGCGCTGCGCGGCGCGTCGGGGCTGGTCTTTTCCGGCTGCAACGTCGAGAACGCGGCCTATCCAGTCGGAACCTGCGCGGAAGCCGGAGCCATAGCCGCGATGGTCGCCGCCGGCGAGCGATTGATCCTCGACATTCTCGTCGTCGGCGACGGCAAAAGGCTGATTGCGCCCTGCGGCGCCTGTCTCCAGCGCATCGCCGAATTCGCCGGCCCGCTGACGAACGTCCATCTCGCCAATCCAACGCGAATTTGCGAATCGTATCCGCTTTCTGCACTATTCCCGCACGTTTTCGCCGGAGACCGCCTCGAACCGAACCGGCCGCCTACAGAGGACCGCAAATGAACGGCGCCACCCAGCAAGCCATCGACGTTCTTCGCGCCCGCGGCGTCGTCGGCGCCGTGGACACCGCCATCGTTCTGGGATCCGGCCTCGGCGGCCTCGCCGATGCGGCGGAAAATCCGACTGTCGTTCCCTACGCCGAATTGCCGGGCTTTCCCGTGAGCCGGGCGCCAAGCCACGAAGGGCGGCTGCTGATCGGTCGGCAAGAGGGCCTGAACGTCTGCTATTTTCAAGGCCGCGGGCATTTCTACGACGCGGGCGATCCGGGCTGTATGAGCGCGCCATTGGCGACGGCCAAGGCGCTCGGCGCCAAACAGGTGATCTTGACCAGCGCCGTCGGCTCGGTGCGCTCCGATTTCTACCCCGGAAATCTGGTTATGGTGACGGACCACATCAATCTGTCGGGCCTCAACCCGCTGATCGGCGTCATCGACCGCACATCCTACGTTAATCTGGTGGACGCCTACGACCCCCGCCTGATCCGCCGATTCAAGCGCGCCGCCGCTGGCGCCGGGGTCTCCGTGCATGAAGGCGTCTATATGTGGTTTCCCGGGCCCTCGTTCGAGACGCCGGCGGAAATCAAGCTGGCGCGCACGCTCGGCGCGGACCTTGTCGGCATGTCGGTGACCTCGGAAGCCATTCTGGCGCGCCGGCTTGGCATGCGCGTCGCGGCGATCACGGTCGTGACCAATTTTGGCGCCGGTTTTCAGGGCGGCAATCCCGATCACGCTGAAACGCTGAAGCAGGCGCAGGCCGGCGCCATTGGCCTGCGCCGTCTGATCCGCGGCTTTCTCAAGACGCCGGAAGGAATCAGTCTCTAGCTGCCGAGGCTCGACATCTAGACGCGCCGCACGCCCGTGACTTCGCCGAAGCCCTTGCTTCTGATGCGGTCGCAGGCCAGCGACAATGGTTCGCTCACCACCATCATGTGATGGGCGTTCGCGTGCAAGACCTGATGGTCGTTCTGCATGATCGCCACATGGCCGCGCCAGAACACCAGATCGCCGCGCTTTAGGCCGCGCAGGCGGTCGTCGACATCGGCGGGACGGCCCAATTGCATCTGCATCATGTCACTGTCGCGCGGAGCGGCGATGCCGACGGCCGCCAGCGCGACCTGCACCAGACCGGAACAGTCGAGGCCGACATCCGTCTTGCCGCCCCAAAGATAGGGCGTATACAAAAAGGTTTCGGCGATGCCGACGAAATCGCTCATCGCCCGGCCGGCCGCGCCGGCATGGGCGGCGAAGACAAAGCCGCCGGTCTGCAACTGGATAAAATCGCTCGCCGCGCCGACTCCGGCGAACTCCGCGCCGAACGGCAAGGCGTCGACCGGCGGCGCCTTTATCGAAGCCTCGGGATAGATAAAAGTGTGGCGCACGCGCACGCGATGGGTCGGCTTGACCACCTGATCGGTGAGCGCGTCGGAGACGACATAGCCGACGTAGCGGTCCTTATCCAACTGCACCCAGGACCAGCCGTCCTTGTCTTCATAGGAAAACAGAGTTTCTCCGCATAAAGCCTGCGTATCGGTCGGCGATTCATGCGAGGGCTCGCGCTTGAGGTCGATGAAGCTGGCCTTCACTTGCATGCGACGGCCCGGCGCATAGGCGGGCGCGGCGATTTCATCGCGCAAATGCTCGGCCGCGAGATCAGGCCGGGCGGGAGTGATTCTCTTGTTGTAGGACACGGGCTTAGGCTTTCAGCGGGGCAAAAGACTGGAATCGATCATACTTGGCTGATTTTAACGCCACGAGGTTACCGCAAGCTTCCATTTGCGCATTTTTCGCCGATGAGGTCAAAAAGCAGGCGGGCGGCCTGCGCCTCTCCGCCTTCCGGCCGTCCCGGTTTGGCGCTTGGATTCCATCCGTAAATATCGAAATGAACCCAGCGTCGTCGCGGCGCGACAAATCGTTCGAGAAACAGCGCCGCCGTAATGGCGCCGGCGAAGCCGCCCGCCGGCGCGTTGGTCAGATCGGCGGTCTTGCCCTCCAGCATGCTGGCGTAGGGCTTCCACAGCGGTAAACGCCAGACCGGATCGCAGACCCGCGCGCCATGTTCGCCGATCTCACGCGCAAGATCGTCGTCACGCGTGAAAAAGGGCGGCAGATCGGGGCCGAGCGCGACGCGCGCCGCGCCGGTTAAAGTGGCGAAATCGATCAACAGATCGGGCTCGTCGTCATCGGCCAGCGCCAAGGCGTCAGCCAGGATCAGACGCCCTTCCGCATCCGTATTGCCGATCTCGACCGACAGACCGTTGCGCGCCACGTAGACGTCGCCCGGACGGAAGGCGTCGCCGGACACGGCGTTTTCGACGATCGGCAAAATAACGCGCAGGCGAACGGGAAGGCGCGCCTCCATGATCATTGAAGCCAGGGCCAGCGCCGCCGCCGCCCCGCCCATGTCCTTCTTCATCAGAGCCATCGCGCTTTCCGGCTTGATGTCGAGACCGCCGCTGTCGAAACACACGCCCTTGCCGACCAGCGTCACCTTCGGCGCGCTCTCCTGCCCCCAACAGAATTCGATCAGACGCGGGGCGCGCGGCGAACCCTTGCCGACCGCGAAAATCAGAGGAAATTCCCTTTGCAGCGCCGCCGAACCCACGACCGCGCGCGTCGTCGCGCCATGTCGGTTGGCCAATTGCAAGGCCGCCTGCGCCAACTCTTCCGGCCCCATATCGTTAGCCGGCGTGTTGACGAGATCGCGCGCCAGGGCGATCGAATTGGCGATCGTCTCGACGCGCGCCGCGTCGCAACCGGCAGGCGCAACCAGCGAGGGTGGCGGCGCGGTCTTTTTGTAGCGGGAAAACTTGTAGCTCGACAGCAGGAACGCCAAGGCGGCCAGCGCCGGTTGCGCTGGCGCGTTGGCGAAGCGATAGACGCCCGGCGGCAAAAGCGTCGCCAGCTTACCCGCCGAAAAAGCGTCCCGCGACGCCTCGTCCGGTTCGATGAAAACCGCGCCGACGCCTTCGGCCAACGGATAGATCAAGCATTGCCCTGGCTTCGCTTCGAAACCGTTAGCCTTTGCCGCCTGCGCCGCCTGCGGCAGGCTCGCCGATAAATCGGGCCAGCTTTGCAACGTGGCGAAGTGGATTGGCGCGGCTTCGGTCGCGGCCTCGGCAAAACGCAGCGCGGTGGGAGTGGACATAGGGCGGGCTCCGGCGGCCATTAACGCTAGATTAGGGTTAACGGTTTATTGCTCGAATTGATCGTTCAGGAAACCGGATTTGCGCCTCGTGAACAATATATCGTCAACCCAACGGCTGATTTCGACGCCCCGCCGTCGCCCTGGCCGCGTGGTCGCTCTGTGCGCATTGCTGGCGCTCGGCGCATGCAAAACCACAACCTTCGACGACATAACCGGCTCGATCGGCGCCTCCGCGCCAGCCAACCCGAGCAACCCGGCGGAACTACGCGCCTACAGCGAAAAACTCGGCGCCCGGTTCGAAAGCAATCCCGGCGACAAAAAGAACGCCTTGGCCTATGCGCGCACGCTGCGCGCCCGCCAATTGCAGGCGCAGGCTGTCGCCGTGATGCAGACTGTCGCGGTGAAATATCCCAACGATCACGAAGTTCTGTCCGCCTACGGCAAGGCGCTGGCTGACGCCGGACGCCTCCAGGAGGCCCTGTCGGTGCTTGAACACGCCCATACGCCGGAGAATCCCGACTGGTCCGTGCTGTCGACGCAAGGCTCGATCGCCGACCAGATGGGCGAACACGCGCGCGCGCAAAACTATTACGAAACGGCGCTGAAACTTGCGCCGGGCGAACCCAGCATCCTGTCCAATCTCGGTCTTTCCTATGCGCTGGCGCGCGATCTGCCCCGCGCTGAAACCGTTCTGCGCGAGGCGGCGCAAAGTCCCAGAGCCGACATGCGCGAGCGTCAAAATCTCGCCTTGGTGCTCGCCCTGCAAGGTAAGTTCGCCGAGGCGGAGAAAGTGTCAGGCCGCGATCTCTCGCCCCGCGAAGCGTCCGAAAACGTCGCCGCTATCCGCCGAATGATTTCCCAGTCCAACACCTGGCGCGCCATTCAATCGGCCGGCTCCGGCGCCAAAGTCGAACGCGCCCGCATCGACGCGGGCGACGAGGCGAAAAGCGCCCTCGCGCAACGCGAACGATAATCCCCAAAGACTTACTGATCGTTCGGACGACCTGCTGCCGCCGAGCATCCGGCGAAACGCCGCTATGGCGCGCCGCATCGACTGATCGCGCCCAACGCGCGGGCAAATCGTCCGAACAGGCCGCCGCCGGCGTCGCGCTGCTATTTTGAAGTCGCCTGAACGATCGCCGGCGTCAAAATAATAGCGAAAAGAACGGGCAGGAAGAAAATGATCATCGGCACCGTCAGCTTCGGCGGCAACGACGCGGCCTTCTTTTCCGCTTCCATCAAACGCCCGTCGCGAGACTCCTGCGCGACGACGCGCAGCGCGGCGCCGAGCGCCGTGCCATATTTTTCCGCCTGCACGAGACAGGTGACGATCTGCTTCACCCCATCGAGACCTGTACGTTTGTGAAAATTCTCGTAGGCGAGGCGGCGATCCGTCAAGAAGGCGAGTTCGGCGGTCGTCACCGTGAATTCCTCGGCCAAGGCGATCGACTGCACGCCGATCTCCTGGCTGACGCGGCGAAACGCGTGTTCGATGGACATGCCCAATTCTACGCAGATCAGCAGCAAGTCCATCGCGTCGGGAAAGGCGCGCCGCATACTGAACTGACGCTTGCTGATCGTGTTCTTCAGAAATATCTCAGGCGCTTTCAGCCCGATGTATGTGACCGTCAGGATGATGCACAGCTTCATCATGAACGAGTAGTCGAGATCGAGAATGAAGAAGATATAGACCGTGCTCGTCAACAGCGCGCCGATCGGCGAAACGAGACGGAAGAAAAGAAACGCGATTTCCGCCTGCGGACCGCGATAACCCGCCATCGCCAATTGTTCTTTCGCCTGATCGGTATTTAGCCAGTTCGTCAGACCGAAGCGTTCGACGATCGCCTTCATGAACGCCTTTGGCTCATGACGCAGGCTGGCCGAATTGTTCTTGGCGAGCATACGATCGCGTTCGCGGGCGCGGATGCGCTCGCGCTCCGACGCCACGGACTTCATCCGCCGCTCCAGACTGTTCGAGTCGAGCAGCGGCATGCCGAGCGAAATGATGGTGGCGATCGAGGCCACCGCCACCAGCAACGAAAGTGCCGTATCTGCGTCGCTCAGCCGTTCGGCGAGGAATTCGAACATTTCACCACCCGTTCGCCCAAAATTCTTGTCGGCGCGAAACGCGCTCCCGCCTCACGTAGTCAGATGTCGAACTCGATCATCTTTTTCATAATAAAAACGCCGACGGCCATGAAGCAGGCGCAAAACATCAAAACGAAGCGGCCGGTCGATGTGATCCACAACAGCTCGATGTAATGAGGACTGGTGAAATAGAGCATCCCGGAGACGGCCACCGGCAACGCCGCGATAATGCCGGCGGAGGCCTTCGCCTCCGACGACATCGCGTGAATCTTCTGCTGCATCTTCTTGCGGTCGCGCAAGACGCGCGACAGGTTGCCGAGCGTTTCAGCAAGGTTGCCGCCGGCCTTCTGCTGGATGGAGAGGGCGATCGTGAAGAAGTTGGCTTCCGGCGTCGGAATGCGGTCGGGCAGACGCTCGATTGCTTCGGTGACGCTCAACCCGATCTGTTGCGCCTCGACGACCAGGCGAAATTCACTGCGCACCGGCTCTGGCGATTCCGACGCGATGACGCGCAAACAATCGCCAAGCGGCAAACCGCTCTTGACGCCGCGGATGATGATGTCGATCGCCGCGGGAAATTCTTCATTGAACTTTTTCATGCGGCGCTTGCCCATGTAGTTCAACCACCAGTTCGGCGCGCCCAACCCGCCGACGGCGAGCCCCGCCAGCATCAACAGCGGCAGGCCGCTCAAGACATATATAACAAACGCGAAAGCGACGGCGCTCACCACCGAGCCGATATAGAAGTTCTTGCGCGTGATGATCAGGCCAGCCTGAGTCACCCGGCCCTCAAGGGTTTTGCGTTTGCGTTTCGAGCGCAGCTCGACTTCCTTCAAGCTATCGGCGATCTGCTTGCGACGCGCCGACGCGTCGACGCGATCGGCGGCGCGGCGCGTCGCCCGGTCTGCCGTCAAGGCTGATTTGCGCTTTTCCGCCTGCTTCTCTCCCGACAAAATCGGGTAGACGAAAACGAAAAAGAGTCCGCCGAGGGCCAACGTCGCCAGGACGGCGGTGACAAGCGCCTGTTGGTCCATTTGCAATCCTCAAAATCCCTTCGAGCCTGTCCGACAAATATTCCGCACGATAACGATCCTCGCCTAATTCGGATCGGCTCCGATCCGACGTTTCAGATCATGGTCTGTCCGTTGCGGCTGTCCGCCGCCTCGGAGGCGTCAAGCGCGGCGGCGAGCCGCTCCTCTTCGCCGTAATATCTGGCGCGTTCCCAGAACCGCGGACGACCCACACCGGTGGAGCGATGATGGCCTTTCAACTTGCCGTTGGCGTCTTCGCCGATGATGTCGTAGAGGAACAGATCCTGGGTGACGACGACGTCGCCTTCCAGGCCCATAACCTCGGTAATATGGGTGATCCGGCGAGAACCGTCGCGCAGACGCGCCGCCTGAATGATGACGTCGACCGACGACACGATCATTTCCCGGATGGTGCGCGTCGGCAATGAAAAGCCGCCCATGGTGATCATGGATTCAAGACGGCTCAGCGCTTCGCGCGGCGAATTGGCGTGCAGCGTGCCCATCGATCCGTCATGGCCCGTATTCATCGCCTGCAGCAGATCGAACGCTTCCGATCCGCGCACTTCGCCGACGATAATCCGTTCCGGGCGCATACGCAGGCAGTTCTTGACCAGATCGCGCATCGAAACCGCGCCCTGGCCCTCGAGATTGGGCGGACGCGTTTCGAGACGCACCACGTGAGGCTGCTGCAACTGAAGTTCGGCGGCGTCTTCGCAAGTGACCACGCGTTCGTCGAGATCAATGTAATTGGTCAAGCAATTGAGCAAGGTCGTCTTGCCTGAGCCGGTGCCTCCGGAAATCAAAACGTTACAGCGCACGCGGCCGATGATTTTCAAAATCTCCGCGCCCTCGGGCGAGATGGCGCCGAACCGCGTCAGCTGATCGAGCGTCAGCTTGTCCTTTTTGAATTTGCGGATGGTCAACGCCGGTCCGTCGATGGCGAGCGGCGGCGCGATCACGTTAACGCGCGAGCCGTCAGCCAAACGCGCGTCGCAGATCGGCGAGGATTCGTCCACGCGCCGGCCGACCTGACTGACAATTCGTTGGCAAATATTCATCAATTGCGCGTTGTCGCGAAACCGGATGTTGGTCAGCTGAATCTTGCCGGCGACTTCGATAAAGGTGCGCGTCGCGCCATTGACCATGATGTCGGCGATGTCGTCGCGCGCCAGCAACGGCTCAAGGGGACCATAACCCAAAACGTCGTTGCAGATATCGTCGAGCAGGTCCTCCTGCTCGGCGATCGACATGACGACGTTCTTGATGGCGATGATCTCGTTGACGATGTCGCGAATTTCTTCACGCGCGTTTTCGGGATCAAGTTTCGACAGCTGCGCCAGATCAATCGCCTCGATCAGCGAGCCGAAGATCATGCTTTTGGTTACATAGTATTCATCCGAGCGGCGCACTTCCAGCACCGGGGCGGCAGGAAAGGAGACAGCGGCCATCGCCTGCTCGCGCGCCGGCTGCGCGACAGTCCTGGCCTCGATCGGCTGAGGCGCCGTTTTCGCCGGCTGCGGCGCGGCGCCTGTGGCGGAACGCTTTCCAAACATTTTCGACCAGTTCCCCTTCAGTCGGCTTTGCGCAAATCGCTCGTATTACGACGCCTTCTTTTTCATCAACTCGAGGATCGGCTCCAGCAGGGACTTGCGTTCGCGCTTGATCTCCATCCGCCCGGTGACGACGCGCCCCAAATTGTGGAAGATCGCCGTCGTGCCGGCGTCCGCGTCGACTTCGGCGATCATTTGGCCGTTATTGGACGCGGTGCCAAACAATTTGGCGTCAAATGGAATGACGGCGGCTGGATCGGTCTCGACAGCCTTGGCGAAATCGGCGATTTCGATTTCTGGCCGACGGTGCATGCCGACGCCGTTGAGCACTAGGCGCGCGCGATGATCGTTCTTGCGCGCGGCGTTCAGAGTATCGATCATGCTCTTGGCGTTGCGCAAGCTGGCGAGGTCGGGCGCGCCGACCACAACGGCTTCGTCCGCGCTCTGCAACATGCGGCGAGACCATGCGTTCCAGATATGCGGGACGTCAAGCACGATGATCGGCATCGTCGCCCTGAGAATGTCAATCAAACCGTCGAAGACCGTTTCTTGCAGGTCATAGGCGCGATCGAGCGTCGCCGGCGCGGCTAGAATGGATAGTTTGTCGGCGCATTTGGACAAGAGGCGATCGACAAGATTGGCGTCGAGTCGATCGGGCGAGAAGATCGCCTCGGCGACGCCTTGCGGCGGGTCTTGATTAAAGTCGAGGCCCGCCGTGCCAAACGCCAGATCGAGATCGACAATCACGGTCGACACATCGAGGTCGCGCGAGATCGACCACGCCAGATTATGCGCTATACAGGAGGCTCCGACGCCGCCCTTGCACCCTGTGACCGCAATCACGCGACCGACCGGCGTGGCGCGATCTCCTTGATAGATTACCGAGAGCGTCTGGATGAAATCCAGCACGCCGAACGGCTGCACGAGATAATCGCTGACGCCGCGCGCGATCAATTCGCGATAGAGCGTGATGTCGTTGACCGAGCCAACGACGATGACTTTCGTACCGGAGTCGCAGAACTCAGCCAAGGCCTCCAACTGCGCGATCAACTCGCCGCGCGAAGAGTTGGACTCGATGACGATAACATTTGGCGTCGGCGCCGTTCTGTAGGATTCGACGGCGGCGGCCGCGCCGCCCATATTGACCTTAATGTGCGCTTTGTCCATGCGCCGATCGCGCGCGGCTTCCTGCAACAGCTGCATCAGCTCCGGTGTTTCGCAGAAGGCCTGCAACGATATGCGCGGAAGCGGCGCGACCTGCGCAATCCCATCCGACGCATGCGAATTTTCGTCATTGCCATACGTCATGCGTCAATTCCCCAAACCGCCGATATCCGAATTCTTGATCTGCCATTTGGTGCCCGGATCGTTGCCCTTACGAACTTCGATGACGCCGCGCGCCCGTGAAATCGAATCCTGCGGCGATTCTGCGGTCGGACCCAACAGGTCGCGCGGATCGGCGACCTGCGCGGCCAGGTTTTTCTGCGTCGAGCAGCCATAGTTCCAATAGGGATTGTTTTCCCAGGTTTGCGTGCTGGCGCCGGAGGCCAGGTCGTTCGGCCATTGGCCGCACCGCGAGGGCGTGCGCGCCACGATCTGCATGAAGCTCAGCCGGATCGGCGATGCGAGCGTCGGATCGGCGGCGGGATAGGTGGAGACCGTCGTATAGCCAGTGGCGCCGCCGGCCGCCAAAGCGCGGCGGATGGCCGGCAACGCGGCGCGCGCTTCCCCTTCGCCGACCGCGCCAGACGGCAGGATAATGGCGATGTCGCCCTGCCCGTTTTCTTTGTATGCGCGAGCGAATTCCTTGACGAGCGCGGTGCTGCGCGCATCGATCTGGCCGCGCCTGCCGACGACCAGAAGATCGAGATTCTTCTGGCCCTGCGCCAATTCTATGGGATGCCTGGCGCGCATGTCGGCCGGAACGGTCGAGCCGGTCGTCACCCGGTCGGCGCCGGTGCAAGCCGCCAAAGGCGAGAGGATCAGACAAAGCGCAAGAGCTTGCGCTGTCCTCGCTTGTCTTTTGACCTCGGTCCCGACCGAACGTGAAGCGCGCTTTTTGTCTTGGGACATTTTGACATCCAGTGTGCAGGCGGAGCGCCGACGAGAAAAGGAAACGGCGCAAGGAAACTCAGTCATGGATAAATCCGACGCGGCCGTTGAAATGCTGCATCGCCTCGGGATTATCGGTGCTTGAATAGAGCTTGTTGACCTTGCCAAGCAGCCAGGCCTGCGGATCGTTCGCGTCGGAAAAGCCATCGTCGGGCCGAGCGAGCGCCGAAGGCGCGACAGGTTTGGCGATATAGGGCGTGACGATGATGACCAGTTCGGTCTCCTGACGCTGATAGTCGCGCGAGCGGAAAAGCGTGCCCAGGATCGGCAGGTTCATCAGGCCGGGCAGCCCGTTGATCGCCTGATTGCTGGTGGTCTGGATAAGGCCGGCGGACGCGATGGAGCCGCCAGACGGCAGTTCGACCGTCGTTTCATGTTTGCGCGTACGAAAGCCCGGAATGGAGGCGCCCGCATAGGTTATGCTTGTCGAGGGATCGATTTCGGCGACTTCCGTCGCCACGCGCAACTGGATGCGCCCCTGCGACAAAACGAGCGGCGTGAAATTCAAGGTGACGCCATAGGTCTTGAACGTCACCGCCGGCGTGCAGGCGACGGCGCCGCCCGTCGATGTGGTGCAGGTCGATCCGGCGGAAATCGGGATTTCGCCGCCAACCGTGAATTTGGCGCTTTCGCCGGAGACGGCGGAGACCGTTGGTTCGGCCAGGATGCGCGAAACGCCGTTACGCTCGAAAGCAGACAGCGTCGCGGCGAGATTGTAGCCGCCATAGGAGCCGGACACCGAGACGCCGCTGTTGGACAGGTTGGAGCCGTTGAGCGCGAACGGATTGGTTTGCGTCAGCGAACCCCATTTGGCCGTCAGCGTCGAGGAGCTTATGCCGAGCTGTTTGGCGATCGTGCGCTGGATTTCCGCGATGGTCACCTTGACCATGACCTGATCGCGCTCGCGAATCGTCATGGCGTTGATGACGAGGCCGGCCGACGCGGCGCCGCCTGATTTTCCGGCGGCCTTGTCGACATTCTCGGCGAAGGTCTTGCCGATTTCGAGAGCCGTCGCGACATCCGCCGCCGAATCCGCCTGTCCGGTCAAAACGACGGAATCGTCAACCATATGCGCCGTGATCATTGAGTTCGGCATCGCCACTTTCAGGATGCGCTCGAGCTCGGTGATGTCGCGGCCGACGGCGAGATCGATCGTGGCGACGCGTTCGCCTTGACGGTCCATCGCGAAAATCGTGGTCTGCCCCGTCGACTGGCCAATCACATAAATTTTGCGCGCCGAGCGAACAACTGCGTTGGCGACGGTCGGGTTGGCGACGAAGATCTCGCCGGCGTCGACCGGCAGATCGACAATCATCGATTTGCCCAGTCCGAGCGTGATGCGCTTCGAAAAGCCGTTTTCCGCCTTGATGACTTGCGAACCGGCATCGGCCGCGGCCGCCGCAGATGGCGCGCCAAGTTCGGCGGCGCAAAACGCCGCAAAAGCGACGCCGATCAGTTTATGGGCCAAAGTCTTCATCGCCTTATCAACTCCCAGGCGGGCGCGGCCGCTTCGCCGCTTTCGCCTCATCCAAATCACTTGCCCCGCGATTGCGTGGCGACGCCGAAGCGCACGATGGTGACGCCTTTGTCGCGCGTTTCGGGCACCGGCGGCGGCTCCGATCCATCGGACTGGGCGACCGAATCCGTCATCGAACGCAAAACGAGAGACAATTGACCGACGCGTTGCGCCAGAATCACCATCTCGGCTTGGCGCGGATCGAGTTCGAGCGTCGCCGTGGCGCCGTTCATATTCGGCTGACCGCCGCGGTCCTGCGCATTCTGGCCGATGGCGAGAACCCGCACGTTGGTGACCAGCGTTTCGCTGACATAGGCGTCGCCGGCGCCGGATTTGGCCGCGTCCTCATCCCGATAAATCCGGATCACGTCGACATGGTCGTTCGGCAAGATGAAATTGCCAGCGGTCGTGGCGCCGCTGCCTTCGATGTTGATGGCGACAGCCCGATGTCCGGGCGCGACCACGGTGGAAAGATAACCGGAGCCCTGACCCTTGAAGAGCTTTTCCGTACGTAGGGGCTCGCCCGGCAAAAAGGCGCCGCGGACGATCGAGCCCTTGATGTCGTTCATCGCATTGGGCTTTTCCGATTTGCGAATCATCGCCGCGCCGACATTCTTTTTCGGCCACGGCTGCCAGGCCATGTCGCCGTCGGCAACGACCATGCCGAAGGTAAGCTCCTTGGCGGCGACAAGGACGGCGTCTTCTTCGACCGGCGGCGGCGCCACAACGATCTGCTGCTGCGGCGGCGGCGGTTTGGAAAACATCAAATAGAAGGCCCCGCCTGCAGCCAGGAGCGCAATGACGAAGGCTAAAAGCCGTGATTTTTTCATGACAAACCGATGGATCCGCGACCATCCCCGGAATCGGGCGGTCAACGAATTCAATCAGCCAAAGGTCAAATTAAGGTTAATGGAATATGTAAAAGCCGATTTCAGCAAGCCGCGTCTAGCGACCGAGCGCGGTCAAAAATATTTGTGTTTCCGGGTAGATGACAAGACCGGCCGCTGCCAGAGCGACGCCATAGGGTACGCCGGCGCCCTTTTCATGCAGCCGGGCGATCCAGGCGCGCGCCAGCGCCCATTCGGGCAAGGGCCAGCGGCGGAACTGGATGATCGCCAGCGTCAGAACGCCGCCAAGAAGCGCCGAGCCCAGTCCATATTCAGCCAAATGTTCAAAGCCGAGCCAAAGCGCGGTGGTCGCGGCCAGCTTGGCGTCGCCGCCGCCGATCCAGCCGAACGCGAAAAACGCGAAGGTCAGGGCCAACACGACGCCGCCGCAGGCCAGATGCCACTCGACCAGGGCGAGCGGCATGTTGAGAAGATAGGCCATCAAAAGAAAAATACCGACGAGCAGGATCGAAACCCAGTTCGAGATCGTCATGGTAAGCAGGTCGGAAAACGCTGCGAACGCCATCAGCGTTGGAAACAGGATCAAGGTCATGGCGTCAAGCATCAACGAAATCCCCGGTGCGAAAGCATGGTTCCGCTGCATCGCAGCCGTTGGAACTATGGCGCGGAGGGTTTGAGCAATCGTTACCAAAACAAAACGGCCCCGGAATGCCGGGGCCGTTGCGTTTTCTTTGCGGCAGGGCTGCCGATCAACCAAGAGCGGTGGCGACCGAAGCGAACTTGGAATTGACCTTGGTGCCGACCGAGGTCAGGGCGGTGATGCAGACGACGGAAATCAGGGCGGCGATCAGTCCATACTCAATCGCGGTCGCGCCGGATTCGTCTTTCACAAAACGGGCAAAAATGTTCTTCATGGCTTACTCCTACTCCGGAATTCTCGTGCACCCGACGCCACACGTTGCTCGGGTTTGGCGTTGGACAGGGTGAGAATAGGCCCGCAAGAGTTGCGATCGTCTTAATTGTCCGGCGCAATAAAGGCGTCTCTTGATTTAGGTAAACGAACGCTTGACGCGCGCAACGTCCCACGCGTCGCCCCCGGTTTTCAGGCCCGACACGTGGGCCAGCTCTGCGGAGCCGGCGCCGTTGGTTAAATTAGTTTCCGACGCTTTTAGCAATCGTTCACCATTCTGGTTTCTAATCTCCAGTAATATTTCGCCAACTCGCTTTGGGAGAACGGCATGTTTACGCCAACGGCGCGCCTGTTCCGCGCTGTCACCGCCTCGATCGGCATTCTCGCCGCCTCCAGCGCCCTCGCCGGCCAAAACAACCTTGTGCTCGTATCGATGGATCAGGCCCGCGTCGCGCGCATCCCCGATAAGACGCAGACGCTGGTGGTCGGCAATCCGGGCATCGCTGACGTCACTGTGCTGAAAAACGGTGGCATGACGGTCATTACCGGTAAGAGCTTCGGCGAGACGAATCTCATCGCGCTCGACAGTCACGGAAATATGCTTGGCGAATGGACCATCAGGGTCAATGCGGCGAACGACAAGACGCTTGTCGTGCAAAACGGCGTCAACCGCGAGTCCTATATATGCGCGCCTCATTGCCAACCGACCGTCGATCTCGCGGACGCGACCAAGGTCGTCGGCGAACGCATCGGCTCGGTCAGCGCCCACGCGGGCTACGCGTCCTCTGCGTCCGGCGGCGTGGCTAAATGACGGAAGGCCGGCGCCGTCACCGGCTCCAGGGAGGAAGCGGCAACCAATTCTTTACCCTTTAAAGCAAACGAAAAGGTATGCGGGCGTTTCCTGAACTATGTTTGGTTTGATGCGAGCGTTGAAATTCGCTTGACGGTGCGCGCGGAAGAACCTGTTACGTCGATACGCGGCGTCATTCGGCGACGCGTTTCCAACGGCGCATGGTTTGCGCGCATTCGTCGATACGCGCGCGGCGCGGCGGCGCGACCGGGCGGCTTTTTGGGATTTCTTCATGAGCGAAAGTTCCAGCGCGCACAAGTTCATGATCAAGCGCCGCGGCTTGCTGGCGCGCTTCGCGCGCAGCAGGAAAGGCGCGACGGCGCTTGAATTCGCCATGGTTTCGGTGCCTTTCCTGGGACTGCTCTGCGCCATTTTTGAAACCGCCTTCGTGTTTTTCGTCCATGAGGCTTTTGACGCGTCGGTGTTGAACGCGGCCCGGCAGGTTCTGGTCAATTCGGCGTCCGGCGCCACGTCGGCTTCGAGCTTCGTGACGACCTACCTTAAACCGTCGCTGCCGAGTTTTATCGACTACACGCAGGTCGTTCTGAACATCAACGCCTATCCGATCTCCCAACCGGGCGCCTATTCGCCGGCCATCACGCAAGCCTGGTACAACAATCCCTCGCAACAGAATTACAACCTTGGCAATCCAACCGATGTGATCGTCTTTCAGGCGTTTTATCCGATGCCGATCTACCTGTCGGTTTTGACCGCCACCGGCGCGAACGGTCGCGGCATTGGCAATCTTTTTGGTCAGGCCGGCGGCAGCGTCGTCAATGCGCCGAGCGGATCGGGGCTGGTTCACGCCATTTTCACGACCGTCGTTTTCAGAAACGAGCCGACCTGATGTCCGGCCGCGCTCAAACGGATCAGCGAACGCCTGTCCACGAAGGCGCGCCCGACATTGCGGACGTCGCCAAGCGACCAGAGGTTATTTCCGGGCGGGCTTTGGACGCCGGGCGATCGCGCAACGCCCGTCGGCGGCTGGCGAGCGAGACGCGTCTCCGCGTCGTTGACGCATTCGCCAGCGCGCGCCAGATGTTGACGCGAGCGGGCGCGGACCGTCGCGGCGTCGCCGCCGTCGAGTTCGCGCTGATCCTGCCGTTCATGCTGATGCTTTATTTCGGCTGCGTCATCCTCTCCGAGGGCCTGACGGCCGCGCGCAAGACCAATCTGCTGGCGCGTTCGCTGGCTGACCTGGTCGCCCAGACGACGACCGTCAACCCCTATTCGACGCCGACCATCAACTACACCAACCTGCAATACTTTTTTCAGTTCGCGACAGACGTGCTTTATCCCTATGCGGGTGCGACCACCATGACAGTTTCGCAGGTGGCTTTCGTCAACGACACCAATGGCAATTGCTGCGCGGCGAAAGTCACCTGGAGCGTCGGACCGGCGGGAGCGACGAATTTGCGAACCTGCGCCAATAATCCGTTGCAGCCCGCAAGCACGAACGCTTCCGGCCCCACGATCTTGCCGACCGCCCTCTATCCCACGACCACTGGCCCGCTGAGCGCCTCAAGCTATGTGATCGTCGCCGATGTGACATATCAATATCAGCCGGGGATGAATTATCAGATGTACCAGTGGAGCTCCAACGCCAACGGCGGCTCCGGCTACGCGATCAAACAGACCGCCTATATGACGCCACGAAGCGGCGGCGCGATCACCTACGACACGTCGAGTACGGGAAGCGAATCGCCGACTCTGTCGGTTTCGACATGCACGTTCTCGCAGCCTTGAACGACCGCCTTCGAGGAGCCGCCTCGCCCCTCATTGTTTCATCAAGAAGCGCCCGTCGGCGACCTGGAAGCTGGACAAGCGCTTGAGAAAGGTCATGCCGAGCAATGTCGTCGACAACGCGCCGCGTGGCATGACAACGGCGTCGACATCATAGATGACGATCGACCCGACGCGAATTTGCGGCAAACGCACCGGAGCGGCGCGTCCCAGGCCATTGGCGGTCTGGACGACGATCGAATAGGCCGAAGGCGCGGGGTCGAGATTGAGCGCGCGCGCGTCTTCCGCGGTCAGGGCGACCGCGCTGGCCCCGGTGTCGACGAGCGTGCGCAAACGAACGCCTTTGATCTCGACGTCCGCGTTGAATTGTCCGGCCCGATCAGCCGACAACTCGACGACGCCCCAACCGCCCGCGGGCGCCGGCGTAGGCTGAACGCGCGCGCCGGCCTGAATCGGCGCGGGCGTTTCGCGGGACCTGAACAGACCAAATGCGCTGATCTTATCGGCGATGAATCCCCGATTGCCGTCTTGCAGGACGCCAAAAGTCAACAGAGCGAGCGCCGCGAAGGAAACGGCCAGTTTGACGGGTTCATTCATCATCGACGCGGGTCCAGCGTGCGGCGCGGACCCTGACGCCCGCGATCAGTCTCGATCCTGCCGGAAAATTCCTGCCGGACGATTAAAGCGACCGTTACCCTTGACGCGAACCGTTAGAGCAGGTTGCTCTAAGCGCCTCGCGGTTTGGCGCGCGCCGTCGGCGCGGCTTCCGCCGGATCGTCGGGCCAGACGTGGCGGGGGTATTGTCCCCTCATTTCCGCCTTGACGGCCGACCACGAGCCTTTCCAGAACCCCGGCAGATCGCGCGTGATCTGAATCGGCCTTTGCGCCGGCGACAGAAGATGCAGCGTGATCGGCGCGCGCCCCCCCGCCAGCGTCGGGTGGGTTCTAAGCCCGAACAATTCCTGCACGCGCACCGCCAGCGCCGGGCCGTTCGCGGCTTGATAATCGAGGGCGATCGACGATCCCGCCGGCGTTGAAAAATGCGTCGGCGCTTCGACGTCGAGCTTGCGTTGCTGGTCCCAGGTCAGCATCGCCGAAAGAGCCGCGTCGAGATCGCTCGCCGCGATATCGGCGAGGCCGGCGCGCCCTTCGATGAAAGGCGCGAGCCAACGTCCTCCGTCCGCGCGCAAGCCGGCGTCGGAAACATCCGGCCAGGGGTTATCGGACAAAGACTCCGTGGAGTTGAAATCGTCGCTTCCCCCTCCATGCGCCTTGCGCAGAAACAGAACGCGATCACGCCATTGCTGTCGCGCCTTGGTCCAGCCGAGCCGCTCAGGCCCGAGCTTCATCAAGCCCTCGGCCAGCAGCCGGGCTGCTTCGCCATCGGTCGGCGTACGCAGATTACGCTCCGACAGCACGATGGCGCCAAGGCGGGCGAAGGCGCGCGCGCGCAAGGCGCAGGCTTGCGAATCGAAGAAGGTTTGCGTCGTTTCGACAATGCGATCGCCGGCGATGGTTGCGACCTCCTCGGGGGTAAGCGCCGCGGCGGCGAGAATGCGGCTGGCGCCCGCCCGCCCCGTGACTTCCGCTATCGCCAGAAACGGCGCGCGGGCCAGGTGGGAATGGGGTTCGAGCGCCGCGGCGCGCCCGTTCGCCATGAGGAATTCGCCCGGCTTGCCGCGCGCCTTGGCGATACGGTCGGGATAGGCGAGGCAGAGGATTTCGCCAACGCTCAGCGCGTCGCCCTGATGTCTTTCGGCGCCGACGACGCCCGCGCCGTGGCGCGCTTGCCGCGCCCAGGCGGCGGCGAGGCGACGCGCGTCCTTGGCTCTGGCGGAGGAATCGCGCGAGAAGCGCTCAAATCGCTCGGCCAGATCGACGCTGTCGCCGCCAAGCCCGCGCTCGACCAGAAGCGCGGCCAGCGCGCCAGCCTTTTCCGCCGCGCCGAGACGAGCCGCGTCGAGCGTCATGCGCGCCAGACGCGGCGGCAAGGCCAGCGCCCGAATGGCCCTGCCCTCCTGGCTCAACGCGCCCGTAATATTGAGCGCGCCCAATTCGACCAGCAGCGCCCGCGCCTCGATAAGCGCGGGTCCGGGCGGGGGATCCAGCCAGTTCAAATCCGTCGGATTGCGCGCGCCCCAGGCGGCGAGGTCGAGCAGCAGGCCGGACAGATCGGCGGCGAGAATTTCCGGCGGCGAGAATGGCGTCAGCGAACCATTGGCGGCCTCCTCCCACAACCGGTAGCAATGACCCGGCTCCGTGCGCCCGGCGCGGCCCCGCCGCTGATCGGCGCTGGCGCGGCTGACGCGAACCGTCTCCAGCCGGGAAAGGCCGATGTCGGGTTCGAAGCGCGGCGCGCGGGCCAGGCCGGAATCGATGACGACGCGCACGCCCTGGATGGTGATCGAGGTTTCGGCGATCGAGGTCGCCAGAACGATCTTGCGCAGGCCCTGCGCCGCCGGACGCACGGCGCGATCCTGCGCGGCCCGGTCCATCGACCCATACAGCGGCGCGACATCGATCGGCTTGCCGCGCAGCTTTTCTTCCAGGACCGCCGCCAGACGCAGGATTTCGCCCTGCCCCGGCAGAAAAACCAGGATTGAGCCGGTCTGTTCCGACAGGGCGCGCAGTACGGCGCGCAGCACGGCGTCTTCCATCCGCTCGCGCGGATCGCGGCCCAGATAGATCGTCTCGACCGGATAGGCGCGGCCCTCCGATTGCACGACCGTCGCGTCTCGCAGCAAAGCGGCGACGCGCGCGCCGTCAAGCGTCGCCGACATGACCAGAAGGCGCAGATCAGGCCGCAGGGCGGCCTGCGCGTCGAGCGCCAGAGCCAGGCCAAGGTCGGCGTCGAGTGAACGTTCATGAAATTCGTCGAAGAGTACCGCGCTGACCCCTTCAAGCGACGGGTCCTCGAGGATCATTCGGACGAAAACGCCTTCGGTGACGACCTCGACGCGGGTCTTGTCGCTGACCAGGGATTGCAGGCGCACGCGCAAGCCGACGGTCTGTCCGACCTTTTCGCCGAGCAGATCGGCCATCCGGTCGGCGCTGGCGCGGGCCGCGAGCCGGCGAGGCTCCAAAATCACGATTCGCCCGTCGCCGCGCCAATCCGCCGACATCAACGCCAGAGGAACGCGCGTTGTCTTGCCGGCGCCGGGCGGGGCGACCAGCACGGCGTTAGGTCGGGCGTCGAGCGCCGCTAATAATTCCGGCAGCGCCGCTTCGATCGGCAGATCGGAGCCGGGCGCGCGGGCGGCGCTAAAGTTCGTCGGAGGGGACAGATTTCCGCTCATCATGGCCTCTTGCCAGCAATGACGCGCCCGCGCAATCGTCTCGCTACGGAACAGTTTTGCCTGTGGGCTAATCGCCTTGGACGACGACGGCCCTTCTCCAAGGGGGCAAAACCCGCTATATGGCGGCGGCAATCGCCCGGCTGGTCTGAAGCGACCGCATTCAAGGACGCAAGAATGGCGCAGGATTCAGCGCAAGGACTCCCACCCTCGAGCGTTTCCGTCATTCAGGAGGGCGCCGCAACCGCCCCAGCCGGCCACAAGCCGGAAAATTTCTGGATGATGATGTTGGGGTCGATGGGCGTCGTTTACGGCGACATCGGCACCAGCCCGCTTTATGCGCTGAAGGCGGCGTTGGACCATGTCAAGGATACCGGCGCGGCCGACGCGGAAGTCGTCGGCGTCGTTTCCTTATTGATCTGGGCCCTGTTCTTCACCGTCACCGTCAAATACGTGTTCTTTCTGATGCGCGCCGACAACAAGGGCGAGGGCGGCACCTTGTCGTTGATGGCGCTGGCGCAGAAGGCGCTTGGCCACCGTTCGACTTCGATCTTCCTGCTCGGCGTCGCCGGCGCGGCCCTGTTTTCGGGCGACGCGATCATCACGCCGGCGATTTCGGTCCTTTCGGCGGTTGAAGGCCTTAACGTCGCCTCTCCGGCTTTCCAACCCTACGTCCTGCCGATCGCCGTCGCCATTCTGGTGACTTTGTTCACGGTGCAAAGCGGCGGCACGGCCAAGGTGGCGACCTTTTTCGGACCGATCATGGTGGTGTTCTTCGGCCTGCTTGGCGTTCTGGGGCTGCGCCACATCGCCGACGCCCCCCATATCCTGACGGCGTTCAATCCACTGGCCGGCCTGAGCTTTTTGTTCGGCAACGGCTCAGCCGGCTTTGTCACTTTGGGCCTTGTGTTCCTCGCCGTGACCGGTGCCGAGGCGCTTTACGCCGACATGGGCCATTTCGGCCGCAAGCCGATCCAAATGGCCTGGATCGGGTTCGTTCTGCCCGCGCTCGTGCTCAATTATCTCGGCCAGGGCGCCTTGATCCTCAAGGACCCGGCCGCGATCAAGGATCCCTTCTATCTGATGGCGCCGGGCTGGGCCCTGATTCCCTTCGTCATTCTCTCCACGGTCGCCACCGTGATCGCCAGTCAGGCCGTCATTACCGGCGCCTTTTCCCTGGGGCGGCAGGCGATCCAACTCGGTTTGCTGCCGCGTATCGAAATTCGCCACACGTCCGAGACGACGGAAGGGCAGATTTTCGTGCCGCGCATCAATCGCCTCTTGCTGGTCGGCGTTCTGGTGCTGGTCTTCATGTTCCGCACCTCCGACAATCTGGCCAACGCCTATGGCATCGCGGTCACCGGCACGATGGTCGTGACGACCGCGCTGTCGTTCTTCATCGTGTGGAAGTTGTGGGCCTGGCCGCTTTGGGCGGCCGGCCTGTTCGTCGCCTTCTTCCTGTCGATCGATCTGGCCTTCCTCGCCGCCAATCTCGTCAAGGTTCTCGAAGGCGGTTGGGCGCCGCTGGCGTTGGCCGGCATGTCGATGATCGTCATGTGGACATGGGTGCGCGGCACCGACCTGCTCTTCAAGAAAACCCACCGCGATTCGATACCGACGCGCGATCTCATCCGCATGCTGGACAAGTCCAAGCCGACCCGCGTCCCCGGCACTGCGATCTTTCTGACCTCCGACCCGGAAGTGGCGCCGTCCGCGTTGATGCATAATCTCAAGCATAACAAGGTTGTGCATGAACGCGTCATCATCATGAACGTCGTCACCGAGCCGACGCCGCGCGTGCAGCAGCAAAACCGTTTCGAGACGGAGACCCTGTCGAGCGACTTCATGCGCGTCACTCTGCGCTACGGCTACATGGAAAGCCCGCGCGTGCCGGCGGCGCTCGCCTCGATGCGCAAGTCCGGGCTCAAGTTCGACATCATGACGACGTCGTTCTTCCTCGGCAAACGCACGCTGAAAACGTCGCCGACGTCCGGCATGCCGAAATGGCAGGATAAGCTTTTCGTCGGCCTGTCGCATCAGGCGACCAACGCCACCGACTTCTTCTCGATCCCCTCCGATCGAGTCGTCGAACTCGGCGCGCAGGTGACGATCTGATTTCGAGCATAATCCCGAAAAGTTGCAGACTTTTCGGATAACAACATGCGTTTAAACAAATGGCCGCCTATCCGCGCAGCCGCCGCATCAATTCGCCGGCTATCGCGATTTCGCGGCCGAAGGGTCCAGCGTCCGTTGGTGCGAACGCGCGCGACAGCGCCAGCCCTTCCGCGCCGAACCGGCTCTTGATCGCCTCGTCGACCCAGGCTTGTTGCTGCGCGGCGCGGCGGGACGCCAAGGCGCCCGATTTTTCGGCCCAGGCGCGATGAGCGGCCATGGCGATATGCAATTCGTTCATGCCCTGGCCTTTGGCCGCGCTGGCGAGGATCACCGGCGGCTTCCAATCGTCGTCGCGTTCGAACAGCGTCAACGCGCCCTCGACTTCGCGTCTGGCTCTCGCCGCCGCCTCACCCATGTCGGCCTTGGTGACGACGACGATATCGGGCAGCTCCATCACGCCCGCCTTCATGAACTGCAGACTGTCGCCCGAGCCCGGCTGCACGCAGAGAATGACGCTGTCCACGGCAAAGGAAATGTCGGCCTCCGACTGACCGATGCCGACGCTTTCGATCAGCACGCGATCAAACAGGGCGCGCATCAGGACCGCCGCCGCGATCGTCTGGTCCGACAGGCCGCCAAGCCGATCGCGCGCCGCCATCGAACGCACGAACACGCCCTTGTCCTCCGGATCGGTCGAAATGCGGGCGCGATCGCCGAGCAGCGCTCCGCCGGTGCGGCGAGAGGAGGGATCGACGGCGATCACCCCGACAAATTCGCCCTTGGCCCGCCAGTCGCGCAGCAGCGCGTTGGTCAGTGTCGATTTGCCGACGCCGGGCGGACCTGTCAGTCCGACCGTATGGGCCTTGGTCTGCGTCAGCGCCGCGTCAAGCAGTCGCGCGAGACCGGCCGAGCCCTCATGCGTCTCGATCAACGCTAACGCGCGCGAAAGGCCGCGCTTGCCGCCGGCGGCGATAGAGGAAAGATCGGGGACAGGCGCGCTCAAGAAAACCTTGCCTCGTTTGGCCGCTCCGGCGGCGAGATCGCCGCTCCACCGCTAACGGGCGAGGCGGATTCTGGCAATAGCCATATGCGGAAAGCCGTTTCGCCGCGTCGTCACGCCCCAACCGCGTGCAAGATCACTTCGCGCCTGTGCGGGGCGCGGCGATGTTCGAACAGGAAAATTCCCTGCCAGACGCCGAGCCGCAACGCGGCGTCGGCGAACGGAATCGAAAGGCTGGTCTGCGTCAGCGCGGCGCGTAGATGCGCCGGCATATCGTCCGCCCCTTCCGCGTCATGCGCATAATGCGACGCTTCCGGCGCGATCCGCTCGAAAAAAGCCGACAGATCGCTCTGGACAGAAGGGTCGGCGTTTTCCTGAAATCAGCAGCGAGGCCGACGTATGCGCGCAAAACAGCGTCATCACGCCAAGGTTCAAGCCGCTGTCGCGCAAAATTCGCCGCGCGTCGGACGTGAACTCATAGAGTCCGCGCCCCCGCGTCGCGATCGCCAACACATGCTGAACCTGCCGCATGGCGGGTCACGCCAGCGAGCCGGCCGCCTTGCCGATCGCCGCCTGCGCCGCCGCGAGCCTCGCGATCGGCACGCGATAGGGCGAACAAGAGACGTAATCGAGACCGACCTTTTCGACGAAGGCGATAGAGGCGGGATCGCCGCCATGCTCGCCGCAGATGCCAAGCTTGATATTTTCGCGCGTCTTTCGACCGCGTTCCGCCGCCAGCGCGACAAGTTCGCCGACGCCGTCGACGTCGAGCGTGACGAAGGGATCGTGCTGCAGGATGCCCTTGGCGACATAGGTTCCCAGGAAGGAGCCGGCGTCGTCGCGCGAAATGCCGAACGTCGTCTGCGTCAGATCATTGGTGCCGAACGAGAAGAATTCCGCCGTTTGCGCGATCTCGCCGGCGCGCAGCGCGGCGCGCGGCAATTCGATCATCGTGCCGACATGATAGGGAATCGTTACGCCCGTTTCCTTGCCGACCGCCTGCGCCATCGCGTCGATGCGCGCCTTGACGAGATCAAGCTCGCGTTTGGTCGCCACCAGCGGCACCATGATTTCGGCGGTGACCGGCGTTCCGGTCTTTTGCTGCGCCTCGACGGCGCCTTCAAAAATGGCGCGCGCCTGCATTTCGGCGATCTCTGGATAGGCGATCGCCAGACGCACGCCGCGGAAGCCGAGCATCGGATTGAACTCGTGCAATTCCTGAGCGCGGCGCTTGAGCTTGTCGGCGGACGAACCCATCGCCTTGGCCACGTCGGCGATTTCCTCGTCCGTTTGCGGCAGGAACTCGTGCAAGGGCGGGTCGAGCAGACGGATTGTAACCGGCAGGCCGTGCATGATCTCGAACAAGGCGGCGAAATCCGACCTTTGCATCGGCAAAAGCTTGTCCAGCGCGGCGCGACGGCCTTGCTCATCGTCGGCGAGGATCATTTCGCGCACCGCGATAATGCGGTCCTCGTCAAAGAACATATGTTCGGTGCGGCAAAGGCCGATGCCTTCGGCGCCGAACTTGCGCGCGACGCGCGCGTCATTGGGCGTGTCGGCGTTGGCGCGCACCTTCATCCGGCGCAATTCGTCGGCCCAGCCCATGAGAATGGCGAATTCGCCGGACAACTCGGGCTGCAGCATCGGCGCCTCGCCTTCGATCACCTGCCCGGCCGAACCGTCGATGGTGATCGTGTCGCCCTTCTTGAAGGTGCGCCCCATCACCGAAAAAGTCTGAGCGGCGTAGTCGACCCGCACCGTACCGGCGCCCGACACGCAAGGCTTGCCCATGCCGCGCGCCACCACCGCCGCGTGCGATGTCATCCCGCCTCGCGTCGTCAGAATGCCTTCGGCGGCGTGCATGCCGTGGATATCCTCGGGGCTGGTTTCGACGCGCACCAGGATGACATTCTTGCCGGCGTTCTTCAGCGCTTCCGCCTCATCGGAGGAAAACACGATCTCGCCGCAGGCCGCGCCCGGCGAGGCCGGCAGACCGGTGGCGATCACCTTGCGCTCGGCCTTGGGATCGATGGTGGGATGCAGCAATTGGTCGAGCGCGCCCGGTTCGATGCGCAGGATCGCGTCCTCGCGGGTAATCAAGCCGGCGTCGGCCATGTCCACGGCGATGCGCAAAGCCGCTTTGGCGGTGCGCTTGCCGTTGCGGGTTTGCAACATCCAGAGCTTGCCGCGTTCGACGGTGAACTCCATGTCCTGCATGTCGCGATAATGGCGCTCCAGCAGATGGGTGACGCGGACGAACTCGGCGAAGACGTCCGGCATCACCGCTTCCATCGACGGCTTATCGGACTTGGCCGCGATGCGCGCCGCTTCCGTGATGTTTTGCGGCGTGCGTATGCCGGCGACGACATCCTCGCCCTGGGCGTTGACCAGGAATTCGCCGTAAAGGGCGTTTTCGCCGGTGGAGGGGTTGCGGGTGAAGGCGACGCCGGTCGCCGATGTCTCGCCCATGTTGCCGAACACCATCGCCTGGACGTTGACGGCCGTGCCCCAGCTTTCGGGAATGTCGTGCAAGCGTCGATAGGTAATGGCGCGCTGGTTCATCCAGGAGGAAAACACCGCGCCGATAGCGCCCCACAATTGTTCGCGCGGATCTTGCGGAAAGGGCTTGCCCTGTTCGCGCTCGACCGCCTCCTTGTAGGCTGCGACAATCTTGCGCCAATCGGCGGCGGTCAGTTCGGTGTCGCCGTGCAACCCCTTCTGATCTTTGTAAATTTCGAGAATTTCCTCGAAATTGTGATGTTCGATGTCGAGCACCACGTTGGAGTACATCTGGATGAAACGCCGATAGCTGTCGAAGGCGAAGCGCTCGTCGCCGGAGCTTTTGGCGATGGCCTCGACCGTGACGTCGTTCAGGCCCAGATTAAGCACCGTGTCCATCATGCCCGGCATGGAGGCTCTGGCGCCCGAACGCACCGAGACCAGCAGCGGATTTTGCGGATCTGCGAAGGCGCGGCCGGCGAGCGCGCCGACCTGTCCCAGCGCCGCCTCGACCTGGGCGATCAGCGCGTCGGGATATTTGCGCCCATTGGCGTAATAATAGGTGCAGACTTCCGTCGTAATGGTGAAGCCGGGCGGCACGGGAAGGCCGAGATTGGCCATTTCCGCCAGATTGGCGCCTTTGCCGCCGAGCAAATTCTTCATCGCGCTGGCGCCCTCGGCTTTGCCGTCGCCAAATGAATAAACCCATTTCGACATATTTCGGTCCTTGCACCATTGCTCGCCAATCGCGGTTCCCAGCGACTGCCGAGGCCCCGCCCTACGGCGACGGCTTCGCATCGGCTCCCCGCCGGCGCCGCGACGGCGGGCTCAAAGCTATGACTTTCGTTAGAGCCTGAGCGCGCCCGGATCAATATGAAAGCGTTCGGCAGAGCCAGTTTTCGAAACGACAGGAGCCAAATCGGCCCCGGTCGCCGCGGCCATTGGCAAGCGTTTCACGCGTGACGCAGGCGGAAAGCCAAGCCAATCCAGCCCGCTCCATAGAACAGCAGATCGACGCCGAACAGGGTGCCGAGTACGAATGGCGTATCGCCTGGCCAACCCAGCAGAATGAACAAGCCCAGAACAACCGTGACGACGCCGGCGAAAACGACATACCATTTCGCGCTGGACGGCAAAGAAGCGCCAAGCCAGATGCGCACCACGCCCGCGGCCAGAAACCCGGCGCCGATTATCAACGTGAACGCCGTCGCCGCCTCGACAGGTCTGGCGATGGCGAAGGCGCCGACGGCAATATAAAGCAACCCACTGATAATCCATAAAAAGAAATGCGTCCAATCGCGTGCGCCAAGCCCCAGAATGATTTCCATACCGCCAGCCAGAATCAGCAGGACGGCGATTAACACGACCGTCGCCAAGGTCGAAAGCGCCACAAGCGCCAGGGCGAAAACGCCAAAAAGCGACACGATTACGCCATACGCCAGCATCCAGCCCCAGCGGCCGCGCAAGCGTTCGATCGCCTGTCCGAGCGAATGCGGCGTCTGGGCGGATGGCCCGCCATCTGTCATGCTCATGGTCGAACTCCCAAAATCGCGATGAACCGGCCGCACGGCCGGTTCGGCTTTATCGGCGTCATATTTTTCGCCTCCCCTTCCATAGACCAAAGGCAAGCCCAACGGAATTGCGCCAAACGCCAAGAGAGACCGGAAACCGAACCAGCATTCACGCAAGCTATTGGAAATATTAAGTTTAGAGAAACCTCCAACAACGACTTCCGCACAGCGTAATATCGCCACATCTTTACACGACTTTAATGCGCAATTGCGGCCGCGGCTGGATGCGTGTAAAGCAGCCTTTCGCCCGCCCGGCCCCCGGCCCCACAGGCAGCGCGCATTCGAGCCAGACGTGAATCCAGACTCAAAGACGCCCCATCTCGACAAGGTCAACCTTCCCGCCGATCTTCGCGCCTTGCCGGAAAGCGAATTGCTGGCGCTCGCCGACGACGTGCGGCGCGAGTTGATCGACGCCGTTTCGGTTACAGGCGGCCATCTCGGCTCAAGCCTTGGCGTCGTCGAACTGACGGTCGCCCTGCATTACATTTTCAACACGCCGGACGACCGCATCATCTGGGACGTCGGCCATCAGGCCTATCCGCACAAAATTCTCACCGGCCGCCGGAGCCGCATTCGCACCCTGCGCCAGAGCGGCGGCCTGTCCGGCTTCACCAAGCGGTCCGAGAGCGAATATGACCCGTTCGGCGCCGCCCATTCCTCCACGTCGATCTCCGCCGGCCTGGGCATGGCGGTGGCGCGCGACCTGAAGGGCGCCAAGAATAAGGTCATCGCCGTGATCGGCGACGGCTCGATGTCCGCCGGCATGGCCTATGAGGCGATGAACAACGCCGGCGCCTCGCATTCGCGCCTGATCGTCATTCTCAATGACAACGACATGTCGATCGCCCCGCCGGTAGGCGCCATGTCGGCGTATCTGGCGCGGCTGTCGTCAGGCAGCACTTATCTGAAACTGCGCGGCATCGGCAAAAGCCTCGCGCGCCACCTGCCGAAAAACATCGATCGCGCCATCACGCGCGCCATTGAACATGCGCGCAATTACGTCACCGGCGGAACCCTATTCGAGGAATTGGGCTTCTATTATGTCGGCCCGATCGACGGGCACAACCTCAGCCATCTTCTGCCGGTCTTGAGAAACGTGCGCGACGCCGACGTCGGCGGTCCCGTGCTCGTTCACGTGGTCACGCAAAAAGGCAAGGGCTACGCCCCCGCCGAAGCGGCCGATGACAAATATCACGGCGTCAACAAATTCGACGTCGTCACCGGCGCCCAGGTCAAGCCCAAGGCTAACGCTCCGTCCTACACCAAGGTTTTCGGCGAATATCTCGTCAAGGAAGGCGAAAAGGACGACAAGATCGTCGCTATCACCGCCGCCATGCCGAGCGGCACCGGCGTCGACATGTTCGCCAAGGCCTTTCCCGACCGCACTTTCGACGTCGGCATCGCCGAGCAGCACGCCGTGACCTTCGCGGCGGGCATGGCCTGCGAAGGCTACAAGCCGTTCTGCGCCATCTACTCGACATTCCTGCAACGCGGCTATGATCAGGTCGTCCACGACGTGGCGATTCAAAATCTCCCGGTACGCTTCGCCATCGATCGCGCCGGCCTCGTCGGCGCCGACGGCGCCACGCACGCCGGGTCCTTCGACGTCGCATTTCTCGGCGTCTTGCCGAACATGGTCGTTATGGCCGCCGCCGACGAAGCCGAACTCGCCGATATGGTGGCCACCGCGGTCGCCTATGATCGGGGTCCGATCGCCTTTCGTTATCCGCGCGGCGACGGCGTCGGCATTGACATGCCGCAGCAAGGCAGAAAGCTCGAAATCGGCAAGGGCCGCATTTTGCGCCAGGGCGATCAAGTCGCCATCTTGTCGCTTGGCGCGCGTCTAGCCGAAGCTTTGGAGGCGGCTGACATGCTGGCCGCCAAGGGCGTTTCGGCGACCGTCGCCGACGCAAGATTCGCCAAACCGCTCGATGTTGAACTGTTGCGCAAACTCGCGTTGAGCCACAAAGCGCTCATCACCATCGAAGAAGGCTCGATCGGCGGCTTCGGCTCCTTCGTTTTGCACCAATTGGCAGAGGACGGGTTGCTGAGCAATGGGCTGCGCGTACGCTCGATGGTCCTGCCCGATGTGTTCCTCGATCAGGACAAACCGGAAAAGCTTTATGCTCAGGCTGGCCTCGACGCCAAGAGCATCGTCGCCAAGGCTTTCGAAGTCTTGAGCGAACAGCAGCGCGAAAGCAAGATCGCCTGACGATCAACCCTTGCGCGCGTTCGCGGGAATGCGTCGCGGCGACGGCCTCGAAGGCTAGCGATTGAGCGCGCGAACTCAAACGCCGGGCTTTTCCTGCTCCGTCGGCGGCTCTTTCTGAGGCGCGGCGACGAGATCGAGCGTGACCATCTTCACGCCGTGTTCGTGCGGATCGTCTTTCACCGTAAATCCCAGCGCCTGGCACATTTGCAGCATGGTGACGTTTTCCGCCAGTACTTGTCCCTCGACGCGTTTCAGACCTGCGTTCTCGGCAAATTCGATCATATATTTCATGAGTTTCCAGCCGAGCCCCTGTCCTTTCAGATCCGAACGCAGCAAGACGGCGTATTCGCCATATTCGCAATTGACGTCGAGCATGAGACGCACCGCGCCGAGCATCAGACCGGTATCCTCCTCTATGGCGGCGATGGCGAAGGCGCGCGCGTAATCGATCTGAATGAGGCGCGCGATAAAGGCGTGGCTGAATTCCTTGACCGGCGCGAAAAAGCGCAAGCGGATGTCTTCCGGCGAAACGCGCGAGAAAAACTCCTTGTACATTTCCTCGTCTTCCGGCCGCACCGGACGCAACTGCGCCGCCTTGCCGTTTTTCAGCATGACGCGGCGCTCCAGCGATTTGGGATAGGGCGCCACGGCAAAACGCGGATTGCCGCCCGAAACCGACCGGCCGGCGAAGGGCGCGATCGAAATGCGCGCGTCGACGACGATCAGACCATTTTGATCGGCCAGAACGGGGTTGAGATCGAGCTCCCGAATTTCAGGAATATCGGCGACAAGCTGCGACAATTTCACTAGAAGCAAAGTGACGGCGCCGATGTCGGCGGCGGGAACGTCGCGATAGTCGCGCAAGGCGCGCACGACACGCGTGCGTTCGATCAGATCGCGCGCCAGCGACAGGTCCAGCGGCGGCAACGCCAGGGCTCTGTCGTTGATGACTTCGACCGCCTTGCCGCCACGACCGAACACGATCACCGGACCGAATGTCGGATCGTCGGCGATGCCGGCGAGCAATTCGCGCGCGTGCGGACGTTTGACCATCGGCTGGATAATGACGCCCTCAATGTTCGCATTGGGCGCCTCGATCGCGACGCGTTCGAAAATGTGGCGCGCGGCGTCCAACACCTCGCCGACAGACTTCAGATCGAGGGCGACGCCGCCGACGTCCGATTTGTGGACGATGTCGCGCGACATGATCTTTACGACGCAGGAGCCGAACCGTCCGATCAGCAGGCGCGCCACTTCCGCCGCTTCCTCGGGCGTGCGCGCGAAGCGCGAATGGGCTACAGGAATGTCATAGGATTCAAGCAGAGCGCTGATCTCGACCGGCTCCAGCCAGGTATGCCCGCGTTCAATCGCCTGTTGCACGATGGCGCGCGCCTTGGCCGTATCCGGGGCGAAATCGACCGGCAGCGACGGCGGCGCCGACATCAGGAATTCGCGCGCCTGACGCCAGCGCACCATATGAACGAAGCCGGACACCGCGTCGCGCTCGTAATGAGGGATGCGCGCGTCCTCGAAGATTTTGTTAGTCTCCTCGGTCGACCCATACCAGACGGCGAAGACGGGCTTGGCGGAGATCGAACTCTGCCGATGTTTTTTCGTCGCTTCGACAACGGCCCTGGCGACTTCGGCGCTTTTCGACATGGCGTTCGGCGCGTGCATCACCATCACCGCATCATTGCCCTTGTCTTGCAATAAGGCGGCAAGCGCCTGCCGATAGCGATCAGGCGCGGCGTCGCCAGCAAGATCGATCGGCAGCGACCCGTTCCAACTGGCGCGCAGCAGCGGCTCCAATTGTTCGCGACCAGCCGGCGTCACCTTGCCGAGCTTGCCGCCCATGTCGAGCAGTCGATCGACGGCGAGCAGGCCGATGCCCCCGCCATTGCCCATGATGGCGAGCCGGTCGCCGTTGAAGGGCTTGAGGCGTCCGAGCGCTTCGGCGGCGTCGAACAGACCGTCGATATCGTTGACGCGCAATAACCCGGCGCGACGGAAGGCGGCGTCATAGACGGCGTCGGTCGTAGCCAGATTGCCGGTATGAGTGGCCGCGCGCCTCGCCTCCTGATGGCGCCCGGCGCGCGCCACGATGACCGGCTTGACTCGCGAGGCGGCGCGCGCCGCCGACATGAAGCTCTTGGTTTCGCCCAATGTCTCGACATAGAGCAATATCGCGCGTGTCATCGGGTCCAACGCGTAATAATCGAGAAGATCGGCGAAATCGATGTCGGCCATGTCGCCGACGGAAACGAGGCCCGAGAAGCCGACCTGATGAATATGCGCCCAGGAAATCAAGGTCGACGCGATCGCCGAGGACTGCGAGATGACGGCAAGATCGCCCACCCGCACCGGCTGAGCGGCGAGGCTGGCGTTGAGATTGGCGCGCGGCGCGATCACGCCGAGACAATTGGGTCCGAAAATGCGCGTGTTCGAATTCCGGGCGATGGCGCGCAAACGCTCGAACAGCGAATCAGGACCAGGCTCGGGATCCTCCGTCATCACGATGACCGCCGGCGTATTGATCGCGGCGGCCTCCTCAACGATCGCCGCCGCCATATCCACCGGCGCGACGACAATCGCGATATCGGGCGTTTTTGGCAGTTCCTTCAACGACTGATAGGCGCGGCGGCCAAGGATTTCCTCGTGTCGCGGGTTGACGAAAAAAATCTCGCCGGCGAACCCAGCGCCCAACAGGTTATCGACAACCGCGCGCCCCGTGCTGTCGGGCCGCTCGCTCGCCCCGACCAACGCTATGCAAGTAGGTTGGAAAGCCCGATCCAATCGCCTTGTGCTCATTATTGACCTCTCGGGTTTGAAACTGGCCCCGAATTCTCAGACAACCGCACCTTGTGCGACGTTTAGACCTTTTCGCCCGAAAGTCTTTTGCGCTGCAACAAATTTTGCTTTGGGCGCTCGATGTTGGCGGCAGGCCGGCCTCTGAAAAAGCATGTCGCAGCTCATCCTAGAATATGCGCAAATTTGCAGGCCCGAGCCGCACTTTCGGCTTGCTTAAGCCGAGCGGCTGTCCGATTGTTCACGTCTAGACTAATTGACTTAACGGCGTCGCTAGTGCGTCGAATAACCGATTCGCACCGAAATCCGGCGATCGACAAAATGGGCGCTGTGGCCAGGTTGGAAATGGGGGAGGAAAAAATGAGCCAACGATTGATAAATCTCGGCGTCGCCGCAATGCTGATCGGCGCCGCGCCGACGGCGGCGGTCGCGGGCGACGCCTCTGGCGTCTGGCTGCGCGAAAATGGCGCGTCAAAAGTCCGGTTTGCGGCCTGCGGGCAAGCCCTGTGCGGCTCCGTCATCTGGCTGAGGGACGCCGACAGCCCGGCCCATGTCGGCCAGCAAGTTTTCTTCGGCATGACGCGAACCAGCGATAACGAATGGGAAGGTCAGGCTTTCAATCCTGAAGACGGCAAGACTTACAGCGGCAAAATGCTGCTGTCCGGCTCCAGTCTGACGACCAGCGGCTGCGCGCTGGCCGGTTTGATCTGCAAACACGTGCGCTGGAAGCGGCTGAATTGATTTTCCGCCGATAGCCGCCCGATCACGCTCTAAAGCGCTTCCTGGCCAGATCGCGTCAATCCGGCCAGGAGGCGTTTTAACGCGATGAATGTCGAGAAAATAGCGTAACATTTTGTATTAACACGTCTTATTACATTAGAAAGTTCCTCGCCGCAAAGTCGGCCGCCGATTCTTTGCGATAATGGTTTCCCGTCGGAGCGCGATGCTTTAGCCAAGGGCGTGTCCAACTTCTGTCCCCTGGTCCCGATGGCCCACCAACGCATAGACGTCGCGCTTGTCGAACGCGGGCTTTTCCCCAGCAGGGCCAAAGCGCGCGAAGCGATCGACGCCGGGCTTGTCGCGCTCGACGAACGCGTGGTCGCAAAAGCGTCCGAACCCGTGACGCCCGAACAGCGTCTTTCCGCGAGCGCGCCCTACCCCTGGGTTTCGCGCGGCGGCGTCAAGCTGGCGGCGGCGCTCAAATCTTTCAATATTGATGCGAATGGGAAGACGGCGCTTGACGTCGGGGCTTCGACCGGCGGCTTCGCCCATGTCCTGCTCGACGCCGGCGCCGCCAGCGTCCTGTGCGTCGATGTCGGCCACGGTCAGTTACATGCGAAGATCGCCGCCGATCCACGCGTTCGCTCTCTGGAAAAATTCGACGCGCGCAAACTGAGACCGGATAATTTTGAAAAGGCGCCGGACCTGATCGTCTGCGACGTCAGCTTCATCTCGTTGACGCAAATTCTGCCCGCCGTTTTGCTGCTTGCCGGCGCCTCGTGCTCGCTCGTCGCGCTGATCAAACCGCAATTCGAAGCCGGCGCCGAACACGTCAAGAAAGGCTTCGTGCGCGACGCCAAAATTCACGCCGGGGTTTGCGCCCGCGTCAAAAGTCTGATCGAAGACGCAGGCTGGCGCGTTTCAGGCGTGATCCCCTCGCCCATCGCCGGCGGCGACGGCAATCTTGAATTTCTTATCGGAGCGCGACGCTTGTGATTGATCTGGCCGCCCGGCTGCGCGTCGAAAAATTGGGAAACAGGGGCGAAGGCGTCGCTCGCAACGCCGCAGGGCTGGTCTTCATCCCCTGCGCTTTGCCCGGCGAGACGGTTCTGGCCGAAGTCGACGGCGACCGCGGCAAGTTGATCGAAGTGCTGGAGCCTTCAAGCGACCGGATCGCGGCAATTTGCGGCTATTTTGGCGTGTGCGGCGGCTGCGCCGTGCAAAATTTGCGGCCGCGGGCCTATGCCGATTGGAAACGCGGCCTTGTCGTCGAAGCTCTCGTCAACGCCGGCGTCTCGACGGATGTCGCGTCTTTGATCGCCGCCCATGGCGAGGGACGCCGACGCGCGACCTTCCACGCCCGCAACGACCAGCGCGGCGATCCCCATGTGGGCTTCATGCAGGCGCGCGCCCACAGGATCGTCGAGATCGACGCCTGCCCGTTGCTGGCGCCGCAGCTTGCGGGCGCGCTTGACGCGGCGCGGACGTTGGCGCGGGAACTAGCCCATCTTGGCAAGCCGCTCGACATCGTCGTCACGGGCGGCGAAAGCGGCCTCGATATCGACCTGCACGGCGTGGGGCCGCTCGAATTCGCCGACGTGCAGAAACTGACGCAAGCGGCCGAACGTCTCGATCTGGCGCGGCTCTCCAACCACGGCGCGACGGTCGTCGAGCGCCGTCCGCCGATCGTGACGATCGGACGGGCGGAGGTTGCGCCGCCGCCCGGCGGATTCCTGCAGGCGACGCGCGCCGGCGAGACCGTGCTGACCGACGTCGTCGCGCAAGCGGCGGCCGGCGCCAAAAGGATCGCCGATCTTTTCGCCGGCGCCGGCACTTTTTCGCTGCGCCTGGCCGAAACATCGGAGGTCCGCGCCTTCGAGAGCGATGCGGCGGCGCTGGCTGCAGGTCTGAAGGCGGCGCGTTCGACGCCGGGCCTCAGGTCCGTGACCGGCGAAAGGCGCGATCTTCACACTCGTCCGCTGATCGCCGACGAACTGAAAAAATTCGACGCCGTCGTTTTCGACCCCCCGCGCGCCGGCGCCGCGTCGCAAGCAAGGGAAATGGCTCGAAGCGTCACGCCGCTGATCATCGGCGTGTCCTGCAATCCGCAGACCTTCGCCCGCGACGCGACAACCTTGATCGAAGGCGGCTACACGCTTGAACGCGTGACGCCGATCGACCAGTTTCTCTATTCGGCCCATGTCGAACTGGTCGGCGTTTTCACCAAAGCCAAGGCCAAAGCGAGCCGCCGCACGCGCCTGTTGGGTTGATTAGCCCTTGCCGCGCGCAAGCGCTTGAGGCAAATCAGCACCGCTATTGATCCGCCCCTGGCCGCTCATCGGAGCCCGTATGCCGCTCGCCGACCAAAACCTCGCCCTTGCCGACGTCGCCAAACAGCTCGACGCGCTGATCGGCGAAAAATATGTCCTAAAAGACCCGATCGAGATGGCGGGCTTTCTGACCGAGCCGCGCGATTTATGGCGTGGCCGAGCGGCTTTCGTCGTGCGGCCGGGCACGACCGAGCAAGTCGCCGCGGTCGTGCGGCTCGCCCATGAACATGGTCTGCAAATCGTTCCGCAAGGCGGCAATACCGGTCTCGTCGGCGGCCAGATCCCCGACCAATCGGGGCGGCAGATCGTCCTGTCTCTCGGACGTCTCGACAAGGTGCGCGAGATCGACGCGGCTTCCAACACGATGATCGTCGAGGCCGGCGTCACCTTGCAAAAGGTGCAGGAAGCCGCCGAAAGCGCCGACCGCCTGTTTCCACTGTCGCTGGCGGCCGAAGGCTCCTGCACCATCGGCGGCAATCTGTCGACCAACGCCGGCGGCACGGCCGTGCTCGCCTACGGCAACGCGCGCGATCTCGTCACCGGTCTCGAAGTCGTTCTGGCCGACGGGCGCGTCCTCAACAACTTGTCGAAATTGCGCAAGGACAACACCGGCTACGACGTCAAACATATTTTCATGGGCTCCGAAGGCACGCTGGGTATCATCACGGCGGCCGTGCTGAAGCTTTATCCGCGCCCGCGCGCCATCGCGACGGCTATCGTTGGGCTCGCCAGCGCGCAAGCCTGTCTCGATTTTCTGCTGCTGGCGCAATCGCACGCCGGTCCCGACCTGAAGACGTTCGAATTCATGTCGCGCTTCGGCGTCGAAATCGTCGTCCGCCACGCCGCTGGCGCCAGGGAGCCTCTGGCGGCGGCCCACCAATGGTATGTGCTGATAGAACTCGCCAGCCAATCCGAACATGGCCTCAACGAAACGATGATGGGCCTGCTTGAGGCAGGTTTCGAACAGGGCGTCATCGAGGACGCCGTCGTCGCCGCCTCGCTCGACCAGCGTAAGGCGTTCTGGGCCTTGCGCGAAAACCTGTCGGAAATGCAGAAGCACGAAGGCGGTTCGATCAAACACGACGTCTGTTTGCCGGTCGCAGACGTTCCCGCCTTTCTCGAACAAGCGCTACCGGTCGTCGAGGCGACGATTCCCGGCGCCCGGCCGGTGCCGTTCGGCCACCTGGGCGACGGCAATATCCATTTCAACATCAGCCAACCGGTCGGCGCCGACAAGGCTCAGTTCCTGGCGCGTTGGGAGGAACTGAACAACAAGGTGCACGAAGTCGTCGGCAAATTTCACGGCTCGATTTCAGCCGAACACGGCATCGGCGTGCTGAAACGCGACCTGCTGCCGCATGTAAAGGACCCTGTGGCGATGGACGTGATGCGCACGTTGAAAGCCGCGCTCGACCCGAACGGCGTGCTCAACCCCGGCAAGGTTCTCTAACCGGCGTTTTCGGCGCGCGCTAAAAACCGCGTCAGCTCGCCTCCAGAAACCGCTCGGCCTGTTGCAAATCGACGGAGACAAGCTGGGAGACGCCGCGCTCGGCCTGAGTGACGCCGAACAAGCGGTCCATGCGCGCCATGGTGATGGGGTTATGCGTGATCGTGATGAAGCGCGTGTCCGTCTTCTGGCGCATGTCTTCAAGCAGATCGCAGAACCGTTCCACGTTGGCGTCGTCGAGCGGCGCGTCCACCTCGTCAAGCACGCAGATCGGCGACGGATTGGTCAAGAACACCGCGAAGATCAGCGCCATCGCCGTCAGCGCTTGTTCGCCGCCCGACAACAGCGTCATCGTCTGCGGCTTCTTGCCCGGCGGTTTGGCGAGAATTTCGAGGCCGGCTTCGAGCGGATCCTCGGATTCAACCAATTGCAGTTCCGCTGCGCCGCCGCCGAACAGCAAGGTGAACAATTCGCGGAAATGAGCGTCGACGCGCGCGAAAGCCGAAAGCAGGCGCTCGCGCCCCTCCTTGTTGAGGCTGGTGATCGCCGCGCGCAATTTCTTGATCGCTTCGGCGAGATCGCGCTGTTCGGCGGCGAGCTTTTCGCGCTGCGCTTCGACCGCCTGCAATTCCTCGTCGGCGCGCAAATTGACCGCGCCTAGACGTTCGCGATCATGTTTGTAATTTTCCAGCTTGCGCTCGACCGTCTCGGCCGGCGGCAAACCGTCATCCGGCTTGACACCGGCCAGAGCCGGCAGACCGGCCGGCTCGCAGCCAAGATCATGCGCGATGGCTTTGACCAGGGCGCCGAGTTGGGCGCGCGCGGCTTCGGCCTGCGCCTGCGTGCGGGCGCGGATTTCGCGCGCCTGACTCATGGCGTCGAGCGCGGCGCGCGCCTGCCGATCGGCTTCCGCCAGATGGATTTCGGCCGCGGAGCGCCGATCGCCAGCCTGTTTGCGCGCCTCATCGGCCGCATCGATCTGACCCATCAGCGCGCGTCTTTGCTCCAGGAACGTATCCGGCGCATCGCGCAGCGTTTCCAGCTCGTCCTGCGATTCGTCGACGCGCGCCTGAATCTCCTCGATTTGCGCGTCCGAACGGGCGCGTCTGTCGAACCAGGACTGACGCTCGCGCGCGATCGCTTCGCGACGGCGCTGGCGTTGATCGGCTTCGCGCGTCAGGCCTTGCAGCGCGGCGCGCGCCTCGACGGCTTTGGCGCGATCCTGCGCGTTGAGGGCGCGCACGACGTCGAGCTCGCCCATCAAGGTCGCCGGCTCGGACAGGGATTCGAGCGCTTCGTTGGCCTCGACCAACGAGGCCTGCGCCTCATCGCGCAGCTCGACGAGCCGGACGCGCGCGTCGGTCAACGCCGCCAATCGCGCCGCATGCTGGGCGTGGCGGCGTTCCGCCGCGCCGGCGCGCTCGCGCGATTCTTCCAGAGCTTTCTGCGCCGCGCGCGAGGCCTCGCGCGCCCGCGTTTCGGCCTGTGCGCCGTTCTGCACCGCCGTCTGCGCCGCTTCGGCCTGCAGGCGCAGGTTCTCCGCGGCCTCGCGGGCGACGCTCGCCTCGATCTGCAGGTCGCCCAGCTTGTTCTTTTCGGCCAGACGGCGCGCGGCCGGAGTCGGCGCCTCGGCGGCCTGGGTGAAGCCGTCCCAACGCCACAAATCGCCGTCCTTGGAAACCAGCCGCTGGCCCGGTTTCAACAAAGCGCGCAGACCGGCGCCTTCAGAGCGCGTCACAAGACCGATCTGCGCCAGCGCCCGAGCGAGAGCGGGCGGCGCCTGAACCAGCTTCGACAGCGGGGAAACGCCCGGCGGCAGCGATGGGTCGCCCTTACCGTCGACGCGCGCCCAATGGGCCGGAGCCGAAACATTGGTCGAGGCCTCAAGCTCCTCGCCGAGAGCCGCGCCCAGCGCCGCCTCGTAACCCTTGGCGACGGAAATTTCATCGACGACGGGCGGCCACAATTCCCCGGAGGCGGAGGTCAGCAGGCGGTCAAGCGTGCGCGCCTGCGTTTCCAGCTGCTGCGCCTTGCGTTCGGCGTCCAGCAAAGGCGTGCGCAAACGCGCCTCGCTTTCGCGCGCCTCGGCGAGCGCGTCCTCGGCGACAAGCACGGTCTCTTCGGCTGCGACCAGATCGTCGCTCAACCGTTCGAATTCGCTCGCCAGCGCGGCCAATTCTTCCTCTTGCGAGGCGTCGGCCTGAAACGCCGCGATTTCATCGGCCAGCTTGGCCAATTCCGCTTCGTGGCGTTCAAACCTCTGCTGTTCGCCGCGCGCCGCCTCGACCAGCGACAACCGCCGCGCGTTGGAATCCGACAGCGTCGCCTGCGCCTGCGCCAGCTGCGCTTCCGACCGCGCTAGCGCCGCTTCCGCCGCATCGAGGCTTTGACGCGCTTCCTCGGCCAGATCGGCGTCGAAGTCGCCAGCGTCCGACAACTCCACGTCTTCTTCTTCAAGACGGGCGATGACGCCGGCGGCGTCTTCGATCAAAACGCGCTCGCGCGCGAGATCGGCGGCGGCCTGCGCGATGCGCCGTTCAAGTTCGACGCCGCGCTCCTTGGCGCGCTTTTCCTCGCCGTCAAGCTGTTCGCGCGCCAGCACCAGACGCTGCAGCAGAGCGTTGGCTCTGGCTTCGTCCTCGCGCAAACCCGGCAAGGCGTGCGCAGCCAGCGCCTGGTGGCGCGCTGTTTCCGCTTGCAGGCGGGTGCGCTCGGCGACAGCGGACAGATCGTTCTCGAGTTGGCGCTCGGCGAGCGCCAATTGCTCGCTCGCCGCGCGAAAAGAGATCAAGGCGATCAGCGCTTCGTGCCGGCGAATGTCGGCGGCTAGATGCTTGTAGCGCGCCGCCTGTTTGGCCTGCCGGCGCAAGCCGTCCGCCTGCGCCTCGATCTGCTTGAGCACGTCTTCGAGGCGAACGAGGTTTTCCTCCGCGCCCTTGAGACGCAATTCGGCCTCATGCCGGCGCGAATGCAGACCGCCAATTCCCGCCGCCTCTTCGAGAATGCGGCGACGCGCCTGCGGTTTGGCGGCGATGATCTCGCCGATTTGCCCTTGCCGCACCATCGCCGGCGAGCGAGCGCCGCTGGACGCGTCGGCGAACAAAAGCTGCACGTCGCGCGCGCGCACTTCCTTGCCGTTGACGCGATAGACCGAGCCCTGCTCGCGCTCGATGCGGCGGGTGATTTCAAGCAGATCGGCGTTATTGAAAGCGGCAGGCGCCGACCGGTCGCTGTTGTCGAGCACGAGGCCGACTTCCGCGCTGTTGCGGGCCGGGCGGGAGCCGGAGCCGGAAAAGATCACTTCGTCCATGCCGGCCGCGCGCATCTGCTTGAACGAGCTTTCGCCCATCACCCAGCGCAGCGCCTCGACAAGATTGGATTTGCCGCAACCGTTCGGCCCGACGACCCCTGTAAGTCCAGGCTGAATGATGAAATCCGTGGCTTCCACAAAGCTCTTGAAGCCGGTCAGGCGAAGCTTTTCAAATCTCATCGGCCCTGCGCGCCGCCTTTGGCGGGCGCCATCCTCCTTGAACTCATAAGCCCGTCAGGCGACGATCACGTCGGCCGACGAACAAGGCTGTTGACGCCGATGCGTCCAAACCCGATGCGCGAATCGCCCGCATCGCCCATTCAGATGACGGTCGCGCGCCGGACGAATCAAGTTCGGCGCGCCCAAAATCTGGGGAAATCAAAGAAATCCGCGCAAACGGCCTATTTTTTCAGGTAGGGCGCGAGCGTCGCATCGAGGTCCTCAGGCCTGATTTCACCCGGTTTTTTGTCGCCGTTGATGAAAAAGGTCGGGGTGGCGTCGACGCCAAATTTTTCCGAAGCGCGATCGCGCACCTGCGCCACTTTGTCGAACAGCGCCTGATCCTTGAGGCAGGCGTTGAACGCGTCGTCGCCCATGCCGGCTTGTTTGACGACGGCGCTCAGGCCTTGCAGCGGCTTGTCGACAAAGGCCCAGTTTTTCTGCTGCGCGAACAGAAGATCGACCATCGCCTCGCGCTTGTCGCCGGAACAGCGGGCGAGCATGAAGCCCGCCGCCGCCAGCGGATCGAGCGGGAACTCGCGCAAGACGAACCGCGCCTTGCCCGTATCGATATAATTGGCCTTCAGCAACGGAAAGGTCTTGATGTGAAATTCCGCGCAATGGCTGCATGTCATTGAGGCGTATTCGATAATCGTCACCGGCGCCTTTTCGTCGCCCAGCCAGTTGTCCGCAAGCGCCTGCGGCGCCAGCAATTCGAGCGTGGAGAACTTAGCCGGGCCTTCCGCCCGCGCCGAACCGCTCCATCCGGCGCAGATGAGACTCGCCCCGCCCAAGGCCAGAACATGGCGACGATCAAAGCTGGCGCGGAAATCTTGCATGCTAACGTCCTTGAGGCGTTGTTCGAGGCGGCTGGCCGCCCGGCGAAGGGAGGCGTTCGGGCAATCCTTAACATCAAAAACGCCGGCCCGTCATGCGTTTTCGCCTTGTCGCAACCTAGAACAAAACGCCAGCGCCGAGGCGCGGCGGCGCGCGGCCGGGGAAAAACCGGTTTCCCCTTTGTCCGATCATGCTCCAGAGCAGGTTGCTCTCATATGGAACCACTTGCGCCGATTGCTTTTGCCTCAGGGGCAGGAGAAGGGCGAAGGCCGTGTCGGGGACACGGCCAAGCCATTCGACGCACCCATGAGGCTAAAGCGGCCGGCCCTTCGGGTTGCGCTGCGGCGGCCGCCCGCCGCGTCGGCGCGCTTGCCCGATGCGCCGCATCGCGCTGCGCGCGCCTTCTGGCGGATCGACTCGCCGCAGCGCAACGTAGGTGGTTCCATATGAGAGCAACCTGCTCTAAAAGTCTGGAGCCTCGCCAACCTGCTCCGGTCGCCATGTCGTACAATAGTTTTGGCCATATGTTCCGCCTTACCACCTTCGGCGAAAGCCACGGGCCGGCGCTCGGCTGCGTCGTCGACGGCTGTCCTTCGCGCCTGCCGCTCGAGGAAAGCGACATCCAGGTCTTTCTCGACAAACGCCGACCTGGCCAATCGCGCTTCACCACGCAAAGGCAGGAGGCCGACAAGGTCAAGATTCTGTCCGGCGTGTTCGTCGACGAGGCGACCGGGCTCCAGATGACCACCGGAACGCCGGTGGCGCTGCTGATCGAAAACACCGACCAGCGATCGAAAGATTACAGCGAAATCAAAGATGTTTATCGCCCGAGCCACGCCGACTACGTCTATGATGTGAAATACGGCCTGCGCGATTATCGCGGCGGCGGCCGCGCCTCGGCGCGGGAAACCGCCGCGCGCGTGGCGGGCGGCGCGCTGGCGCGCAAGATCATTCCTCAGGTGACGATCAAGGCGGCGCTGGTGCAGATCGGCCCCCACAAAATCGACCGCGCCAATTGGGATTGGGACGAGGTCGAGCGCAACGACCTGTTCTGCCCGGACGCCGAAGCCGCGGATCTTTGGGCGAATTATCTCGACGACATCCGCAAGAAGGGGTCGTCGATCGGCGCCGTGCTGGAAGTCGTCGCCGAGGGCGTTCCACCGGGCTGGGGCGCGCCGGTCTACGGCAAACTCGACGCCGACCTCGCCAGCGCGCTGATGTCGATCAACGCCGTCAAAGGCGTGGAAATCGGCGACGGATTCGCCAGTGCCGAACTCACCGGCGAGCAAAACGCCGATGAAATGCGGACAGGCCTTGATGGGCCGAGATTCTGGCCAACCACGCCGGCGGCGTTCTTGGCGGCGTTTCGACCGGCCAACCGGTCGTCGCGCGTCTGGCCGTCAAACCGACTTCGTCGATCCTGACGCCGCGCCGTTCGGTGGATCGCTACGGCGAAGAGGTCGACATCCGCACCAAGGGCCGCCACGACCCTTGCGTGGGCATTCGCGCCGCGCCCGTCGCCGAGGCGATGGTCGCCTGCGTGCTCGCCGACCATTTTCTGCGCCATCGCGGCCAGCAGGGCGAGAACGCCAAATGGCCGTTCGATCGGTAATTATTTTGAGGCCATACGACGCGCCGCGTATCGACGAAAACAGGCTTGCCTCACGCTTGTTATTTCACTTTCTCCACCGCGCCGACGATCGGCCCCATCGGCAGCGCGAAGTCCTGCCGATGTAGACCCGGCGCATAGAGCGCCGAAATCGAACCGTCGAGAAACAGCGCGTTGTCGCAGGCCAAGGCGTCGCGAAACAGGCTGGCGAATTCGAAAAAAGTCACCGGCTGATTGGAAATAGCGAAGATGATGGCGCCGTCGCGCGCCTGACCGACGCCATTGCGAATTTTCATCGAAACGCCGGTTTCGTGAATGCGCGGATGAACCTTGCCGCCGATCACCAGCATCGGCCCGGACTGGGTGGCGTAATCGGCTTTTGGCTTTTGCGCCAGATAGCGCGTCGTCTCCATGACGCCGGCCTGACCGCCGCCGATCCAGAAAACGCCGTTGGGCTTCAAATGAAAATTGCCGGCGCCGGAGCGCAGATTGGCGCGTTTGAGCTCCACTCCGTCTTCAACATAGAGCCCGACCGGCGCGTTGTTCTGGTCGTACATGCCGGCGTTCATGGCGAAGACCAGTTGTTCGCCGTTGGACAGCGTCGCCTGGACATTGTCGAAAGTGGCGAGCGGCGCGCCAGCGCTGTCGCGCCAGAACAAGCGCAGATCGGCGCGGCGGGGATCGAAGCGGCAAACCGTGTAGGTCTGCGCGCTAAAGGTTTGATCGGCGCAGGGTCCCGCGGCGAAACCCGGCGCGCTTTCGATGAGCGCCAACAGGCCGACAGCGATTCCGATGAGGACGCGGAGCATATTTAGTCGCCTTGCATTCCTGGGCATATTTTAGTGTTGCTAAAATCATTCATTCCACTAGTCTTACACCATGAAGCTGGCTTCATGGTTGCGCAAGTCCGGCGTCAGCCGGGTCGAATTCGCCCGCCGCCTCGGTTTGACGCCGGGCGCGGTGACGCAATTGTGCAACTACGAAACCGCCTGGATGTCGCGCGAAACCGCGCAAGCCATAGCCCGTGAAACGGATGGCTTTGTCACGCCCAACGACTTTTTGCCGCAGGCGTTGGGCGGGGCGCGATTTAGGGAGATGGTCGATATGTCGCATTCCGTCAACGAAGCCGTCGAGGCGATCAAACGCGGCGAGATTGTCATCGTCACCGATGACGACGATCGCGAAAACGAAGGCGATCTCGTCATGGCGGCGAGCCTGTGCAGCCCGGAGAAAATGGCCTTCATCATTCGCAATTGCTGCGGCATCGTCTGCGCGCCCTTGAGCGGCGATGAAGCGCGGCGGCTGCATCTGACCCCGATGGTGGCCGCCAACGACGCTCCGCTCGGCACCGCCTTCACCGTCTCGGTCGACGGGCGACACGGCCTCACCACCGGCATTTCCGCCGAGCAACGCTCCAATACGGTGCGCGGCCTGGCCAACGGCAATCTCGGCGCCAGCGATTTTGTCCGCCCAGGCCATGTCTTTCCACTGATCGCCAAGGAAGGCGGAGTGCTTATGCGCTCGGGCCACACCGAAGCCGCCGTCGATCTGTGCAAGCTCGCCGGCCTGCCGCCGGTCGGCGTCATCTGCGAACTCGCCAATGACGACGGCACGGTGATGATGGGGCCGCAGATTTCCGCTTTCGCGGAAAAGCACAAACTCAAGCAGATTTCCGTCGCCGACCTGATCGCTTATCGCCAGGCCCGCGAAAAACTGGTCGAACGCGTCGCGGCCTTTCCGGTGAAAACCGCCTTCGGCGAATTCTCCGGCTACGCCTACGTCACGCCGTTCGACAAAGTGCAGCATTTCGCCCTGGTCTACGGCGATATCGGCGAGGGACGCGACGTCCCCGCGCGCCTGCATCGCGCCGACATACTTGCCGATTGCTTCGGCGGCGGAACGACCATCAACGCGGCGCTGGAAGCCTTCAAGAAACAGGGACGCGGCGTGCTGGTCTATCTGCGCGACGGCGCCGCCGGCGTGCCGGCCAATCTGGTCGGCCAAAAGGACGAGCCGCAATCGGAAAGCGAACGCGTCCGCCAATGGCTCGACATCGGCCTTGGCGCCCAGATTCTGCGCGACCTTGGCGTCGTTTCGATCCGCCTGCGCACCTCAACGCCGCGCAAATATGTCGGCCTGTCCGGCTTCGGCATCGAGATTGTCGCGCTGGAGGATTGAAGCCGATTCGGTGAGGACCGGATAGATTGGTGAAGAAACGGACCGTTGAGGTTGGCGACATCGAGCCTCTTTGTCCAGCGTCTCTCGCATCGCCCTCACCCCCGCCTTCTCCCCGTCAAAAAGACGGGGAGAAGGAGCCCGCCGGCGCCTTTTCTCGAGAAGGCGCTTTGGCCCGCGTGATTGGCGCCCCTTCTCCCCGTTTTGCGGGGAGAAGGTCGGGATGAGCATCTGTGTTGTCCGTCAAGGCCGGCAGGGCGTCCAGAGTCGGTTTTCAGTGACGAGGGTGTTGGCGAGGCTGACGAGTTTTCGCATCACGGCGGTGAGGACGACCTTGGCCGGTTTTCCGTTGGCGACGAGGCGCAGATAGACGGCTTTCAGGTCTGTAATTACGAATTACAATTACGCAATTACGGTGACAGGCCCGTCTTTACCTATTGTCTTTCTAAAGGTAAAGACGGGCCTGTCACCGTAATTGCAGGGTCTCTGCCAGCCATTCGGCGAGGCCGCGCCGGAATTACGGTGGAATTACGGTGACACGCCCGTCTTTACCTTTTTGCAGCCTTATGCAAAACTCTTCCCCATGTCTCGCATCGCCCGCGTC
>CAVTNU010000016.1:0-110603 GCA_963736175.1 uncultured Alphaproteobacteria bacterium
GCGCGTTTTCCAGGTCGAGTTCGGCAACGCGGCGAAGTTGTTCACTTCCGCGTCTCAGCGTCGCTTCCAGATCCTGCGTCAAGCCTTCGATTGTAACTTTTTGGAGATTGCGCTGCTGGACAAGGCTATCGTAGTCATTGCGAGGTACGATCCCACGTTCAAATAGTTTTTTGCTGTCGGCAACCTGCCGCTCAAGATTTGCTAAAGCGTCTTGGCCAGTTTCGACGCTCCGTTTCGCTCGCAGGACATCGGGGCTGCTTTGCCAGTTTTCGATAGAGTCGGCTATTATTGTTGCCTTGAGAACGCCCGCTTCGGCGTCACGTAATCGATTTTCGACGTCGGATACGTCCAATTCGAACAAGGTCGCGCCGGCTTCCACATAGTCGCCGATTTCGGCATTTCGCCTTGAAATCGTGCCTTCCACAGGCGCGACAACGGCGACCAATTTTCCGGCGCGAATCGTGCCCGGCACAGCCAAGCGCGTGGTCAATTGCGATTGCCGAACCATGAATGTTTCTTCGTGCTCGACTGGGCCATTCGCTCCAGATGAAACATTCGTTGACCTATAACGAAAAACACCGGCCAGGATCGCTGCGATACAGCACGCGAAGATATACGCCGTGGTCTTTTTCCCGTGATTTTGATTATGTGGCGACAACATGAATTTACTCAAAACTTTGATAAATGATAAATATCCGTCAGCTTGCCGCCGGAGGCTTAGCACGCGCTAAAAAGCTACGCGATTTTACGCCGCAACGCGTCCCGTGGGCAACAGCCCGTCGGGGGCGGCGCGTTGCCATGGCGCCACCAGCCGGAGTTGATGGGCAAACTGGCGCAAACATCGGGGAGATTATGGCGTGAGTAATGAGAACCCCTTGCTGGCTCCCTTTTCGACGCCCTTTGAAATTCCGCCTTTCGCCGCGATCGAGCCGGCGTGTTTCCGGCCGGCCTTCGCGGCGGCGATGGCCGAGCACGATCGCGAAATCGAGGCGATCGCCACGGACAGCGCCGGGCCGACCTTCGCCAACGTGATCGAAGCGCTGGAGCGCGCCGGCAAAAGCCTGACGCGCGTCGGCGGGGTCTTCTGGAATCTGGTGTCGAGCGACTCCAATGAAGCCCTGCTGGCGATCGAACGCGAGATATCGCCTTTGCTGGCGCGCCATTACGCCGCCATTTCGTTGAACGCCACGTTGTTCGCCCGGATCGAAAAGCTCTATCAGACACGCGAAACCTTAGGCTTGTCGCCCGAGCAGGCGCGGCTGCTGGAGCTGACCTTCAAAAGCTTCGTGCGCGCCGGCGCAAAGCTCGAAGGCGCGGCGCGCGCGCGTTTTAGCGAAATCGCCGAACGGCTGGCGAGCCTCGGCGCCAATTTCTCGCAAAATGTTCTGGCCGACGAATCGCGTTTTCTGTTGGCGCTGGACGAGGCCGATCTCGCCGGCCTGCCGCAAAACGCCCGCCACGCCGCCGCCGCGCTCGCCGGCGCGCGCAAGGCGGATAAAGACTTCGCCTTCTCGCTGTCGCGCTCCTCGGTCGAACCGTTCCTGACGTTCGCGCACCGACGCGATCTGCGCGAAACCTTGTTCAAGGCCTGGCTCGCGCGCGGCGAAAACGGCGGCGAGACCGACAATCGCGCGCTGATTGCCGAGACGGCGCGCCTGCGCGCCGAGCGCGCGCGCATGCTCGGCTACGCGAGCTTCGCCGACTACAAGCTCGACAACACCATGGCTGAACGGCCCGACGCGGTGATCGACCTGCTCGACAAGATCTGGGCGCCGGCGCGCGCGCAAGCCGAGACCGAGCGCGACAATTTGCAGGCGCTCGCCGAACGCGAAGGCGCCAATATCAGAATCGCCCCGCATGATTGGCGTTATTACGCCGAGAAATTGCGCATGGAGCGCTACGATCTCGATCAGAGCGAACTTTCGCGCTATTTCCAGCTCGAGAACATGATCGCCGCCGCCTTTCACGTCGCCGGCCGGCTGTTCGGCCTGTCCTTCGCCGAGCGCCCGGATCTGCCGCGCTACCATCAAGACGTGCGGGTTTACGAGGTCAAGGACGCGCAAGGAGAGCATGTCGGGTTGTTTTTCGGCGATTATTTCGCCCGGCCGTCAAAACGCTCCGGCGCCTGGATGTCGGCCTTCCGCTCGCAGAGCAATCTCGATCGACGCGAGCGGCCGATCGTCGTCAATGTGATGAATTTTCCAAAACCGGGCGAAGGCGGCGCCAGCCTGCTCAACCTCGACGAGGTCATCACGCTATTTCACGAATTCGGCCACGCCCTGCACGGCATTCTGTCGGACGTGACCTATCCCTCGATGGCCGGCACGGCGGTTCCCCGCGATTTTGTCGAATTTCCCTCGCAGCTTTTCGAACATTGGGCGTTGCGGCCCGAAATCCTGCAAAAATTCGCGCTGCATGCGGAAAGCGGCGCGCCCATGCCGCAAGCGACGATCGACCGCATTCAGGCCGCCCGCTGCTTCAATCAGGGCTTCGCCTCGGTCGAGTTTCTGGCGTCCGCCTACGCCGATTTCTTCCTGCATCTGGGCGAAGGCGAAGACGAGGCTTTCGACGTCGACGCGTTCGAGCGCGAAACCCTGCGAAGGATAGGCATGCCGGCGGAAATCGCCATGCGTCATCGTCTGCCCCATTTCACCCATATCTTTTCCGGCGACGGCTATGCGGCGGGCTATTATTCCTATCTCTGGTCGGAGGTTCTGGACGCCGATGGCTTCGCCGCGTTCGAGGAGGCAGGCGATATTTTCGATACGGCGACCGCTTTGAGACTGCGCGAATTCGTTTACGCGGCGGGCAATCGGCGCGATCCGAAAGACGCCTATGCGGCGTTCCGCGGCCGCGCGCCCGACGTCGAGGCGCTGTTGCGCAAGAAGGGCTTCGCGCCAAAGGTCTCGTAAGAAGGTTGCAAGGGCCCGCGCATTTCAAATGTTGCGCCGCGGCAGGGGCGATGGCAATAAGATTGCCGCGAATTTCACGATCAGGAGCAGTAAAATGACGCAGGCCGCGAGCGCCGCCGCCCAGACCAATGGGATCAAGGCGTTTCTGGAGACAGGCAAAAAGGCGGAGCTCGCCATCGAAGCGCTGTTTCAGGACGCCGTCGCCGGCGTGCGCGCGCTGGTCGTCAAGGACGGCAAATTGTCGAGCGCGGCGCTTGAACGCGAGCAGCACGGCGTGCACGGACTGGCCTGGCTGGCGACCTATGTCGAATCGATCCGCGAATTGCTCGCCTACGCCGAGCGGCTCGACGGAGAAGGCCGCTATGGCGAGACGGAAGATCTGCTGACGCGCATCGGCGTCGGCGAATATCTGGCGCAGATTTTCGGCGGCATTTCGATGAGCCAGGGCGAAATCGTCCGCCTCGCCGATTTCGGACTGTCTAACGCCGCCATCGCCGCCCGGCGCATCGCCGAAATCAACGAATTGATCGCCGCCGGCAATACGCGCGAACATCGCGCCCGTCTGGTCGACCTCGTCGATCACGCCGAGGCCTCGGCCACCGTCGGCTGCCCCGGCCTCGACGACACGATGGAGGCCATTCGCGAGGAAATCCGCAAATACGCGGAGGCCGAAGTGCTGCCGCACGCGCATGAATGGCACCTGAAGAACCAGTATATTCCGCTCGAAATCATCGAGGGTCTGGCGGAGCTCGGCGTGTTCGGCCTGACCATCCCCGAAGAATTCGGCGGCATGGGGCTGGGCAAGGTGGCGATGTGCGTCGTCACCGAGGAATTGTCGCGCGCCTATATCGGCGTCGGCTCGCTCGGCACCCGCTCGGAAATCGCCGGCGAACTGATCCTGGGCGGCGGCACGGCGGAACAAAAGGCCAAATATCTGCCGAAGATCGCCTCGGGCGAAATTTTGCCGACCGCCGTCTTCACCGAACCCAACACCGGCTCGGACCTCGCCTCGCTGCGCACCAGAGCCGTGCGCCAGGGCGACGCCTATATCGTCAACGGCAATAAGACCTGGATCACTCATCCGGTGCGCGCCGATCTGATGACGGTGCTGACCAGAACCAATCCCAATGAACCGGGCTACAAGGGCCTGTCGATGCTGCTGGCCGAAAAGCCGCGCGGCGACGACGCCAATCCCTTCCCGGCCAAGGGCATGAGCGGCGGCGAGATCGAAGTGCTCGGCTATCGCGGTATGAAGGAATATGAAATCGCCTTCGAGGATTTCGAAGTGCCGGCCGAGAACCTGCTCGGCGGCGTCGAGGGGCAGGGCTTCAAGCAGTTGATGCAGACCTTCGAGGGCGCGCGCATCCAGACGGCGGCGCGCGCGGTCGGCGTCGCCCAATCGGCGATGGAGCTGGCCTTGCGCTACGCCAAGGAGCGCATCCAGTTCGGCAAGGCGCTGATTTGCTTCCCGCGCGTGGCGGACAAGATCGCCATGATGGCGGTCGAAGTCCATATCGCGCGCCAGCTAACCTATTTCGCCGCCAGAGCCAAGGATGAAGGCAAGCGCTGCGATCTCGAAGCCGGTCAGGCCAAATTGCTCGGCGCGCGCGTCGCCTGGGCGGGGGCGGACAACGCCCTGCAAATCCACGGCGGCAATGGCTTCGCCCTCGAATATCCGATCTCGCGCGTGCTGTGCGACGCGCGCATTCTCAATATTTTCGAGGGCGCGGCGGAAATCCAGGCGCAGGTGATCGCCCGGCGTCTGCTTGAAGGCGGCAATTGAGGCGTTGCGGCAAGCGGCGATTTCTTGAACGGCGCGCGGACCGTCAACAAAGATTACGCCAATAGCGGCCGTTGCACGCCGGCCCTGCAATAGCAGGGACCGTAGTAGGGGCCGGGGCCGTTGGCGTAGATACGAACTGGGCCTGAAATGTCGTCGCCCTTGCTGACCACGCATCGCGCATAGGCGGCGTCGAAACGCCGCCGTAAACCGTATCGCCCCTGGCGCGCGCCGTTATTTTTCGCGGCGATGCGGCTCCCCGGCGTTTGCGGCCCTTGCCGATAAGCGCTTGCCTTTTGCGGCCTGAACCCGCAAAAAGCCGGCAAAACTCCCAGCCTTGAGGATATCCCCGCCATGGGTTTCAAATGCGGCATTGTCGGCCTGCCCAACGTCGGAAAATCGACGCTCTTCAACGCGTTGACGCAGACAGCGGCGGCGCAGGCGGCCAATTATCCGTTCTGCACCATCGAACCCAATGTCGGCGACGTCGCGGTGCCGGACCCGCGGCTTGAAACCTTGACGAAAATCGCCGGCTCCAAGGAAATCATCCCGACCCGGCTGACCTTCGTCGACATCGCCGGCCTGGTGCGCGGCGCCTCCAAGGGCGAAGGGCTCGGCAATCAATTTCTCGCCAATATCCGCGAATGCGACGCCATCGCCCATGTCGTGCGCTGTTTCGTCGACGGCGACATCATCCATGTCGACGGCGAGGTCGATCCGATCCGCGATATCGAGACGATCGAAACCGAGCTGATGCTCGCCGATCTCGAATCGCTGGAAAAGCGTATCGGTCCGCTGGAGAAAAAGGCTAAGGGCGGCGACAAGGAAGCCAAGGAGCTGGTCGACCTGATGGGCCGCTGTCTCGTCTTGTTGCGCGAAGGCAAACCGGCGCGGCTGGTGGAGGTCGGCGCGGAAGAGCGCAAGACTTTCGTCCAGCTTGGCCTGTTGTCCTCCAAGCCGGTGCTTTACGTCTGCAATGTCGAGGAAGCCTCCGCCGACAAGGGCAATGAGTTTTCAGAAAAAGTGAAGGGCCGCGCCGCCGAGGAGGACGCAGTTGCGGTGGTCGTGTCGGCGAAGATCGAAAGCGAGATCGCCGTCCTGCCCGCGGGCGAACAGAAGGATTACCTCGAGGCCGTGGGCCTCGACGAGCCTGGCCTGAACCGCGTGATCCGCGCCGGCTACGGCCTGTTGCATTTGATCACCTACTTCACCGTCGGCCCGAAGGAAGCGCGCGCCTGGACCATCGAAAAAGGCACCAGGGCGCCGGCGGCGGCGGGCGTCATCCATTCCGATTTCGAGAAGGGCTTCATCCGCTCCGAAACCATCGCCTTTGACGATTATGTCGCCTGCAATGGCGAGGCCGGCGCGCGCGAGGCGGGAAAATTCCGCCTCGAAGGCAAAGACTATGTCGTCGCCGACGGCGACGTGCTGCATTTCCGCTTCGCTAATTAAAGCGTTTTTCGACCAGCCGGACCGCCTCTGCGCGCAGAGGCGGGTTCCGACCGACGGCGTCGATAACGATCAGCTGGATTTCTTCACCGAGCAGGTGTTGATTCCCAGCAGCTGGTAAGGCGGGCACCAGCCGATCAGGCCGGTCAGCAGCGGCACGACGCCGATCCAGCCCCAATTGGTCTGCGGGCCGACGAAGACGATGGCGATCAGCGCAAGACCGACGAGGATGCGCACGATACGTTCGATATTTCCGATATTCTTGGGCATGAACTTTCTCCATTTGGCGGCGGACGCCAAACCTTATAGAGCACGAACGCCAGCATCATCAGTGATTAAGTCACCGAGCGCAAGGATTCCAGTCCGCGCCGGTCCGTCAGCGTGATCGCGCCGCGCGACAGGCTCACCAGTCCTTCGCGCTGAAAGGCTGACAACTGCCTGCTCACCACTTCGCGCGCCGCGCCGATTTCGTCGGCCAATTCGTGGTGGGTGATGGCGAGCGTCTGGACGCGCCCGGCGCGTTCGAGCAGCGCGGCCGCAAGGCGCGCGTCGACGCGAACGAAGGCGATGGCCTCGATCAATCGGGTCATCTCGGTCAATCGCGCGCCGAAACGGCCGAAGACGAACTCGGCGAAGCACGGCGAATTGCGCAACAGACCGTGAAACGCCGGCGCCGGCACGATGACGAGGCGCAAAGGCGTTTCGGCGAAGCCTTCGGCCGAATAATTGGCGTGCGCCATCAGGCAGAGCGTCGTCTGCACGCAGGTCTCACCCGGGCCGACGCGATAGAGCACGAGCGTGCGTCCATTCAGGGCGGTGAGCGAAACGCGCACCTGGCCATCCAGCACCAGCACAAAACCCGGCGGCGCCTCGCCCGGCGCGAACAGCGTTTTGCCGCCGGCGACGGCGAGGGGAGAAAGCTTGTCGAGAATCTCCCGCGCATGCGGCTCGATCCCCGCCAAAGGCGCGTATTGGTCGATCCAGCAGGGGAGCGCCATCAATAACGCCAACGTTGCGCATTGGCGACGAGAAAGTCGCGAAAGACCTGGACGCGCGCGAGATTCTTCATTTCCTCGGGGTAGACCAGCCAGCAGTCGAATTGCGGCATTTCGGCCTGCGGCAGCAGCCGCACCAGGCTCGAATTGGCCTCGATGCTGTATTCGGGCAGCACGGCGACGCCCGCCCCGCTTTCCACCGCCTGACGCATGGCGTTGATGTTGTTGACCGTGATCACCGGCTCGCGCGGATTTTTGGTCTCCCGTCCGGCCGTAAGCAGAATGTTGAGATTGTTCAAAAAGCCGGAGCCAGTGACGCCGAAGGAAATGATGCGATGGCGATCGAGATCGGCGAGCGTCGAGGGCTGGCCGTGCCGCTTGATATAGGCCGGTGAGGCGTAGAGGTGGTAATGCACCGTGAACAGACGGCGGCGGATCAGGTCGGGTTGCGAGGGTTCGCGCAGACGCAAGGCGACGTCGGCCTCGCGCATCGACAGATCCAGTTCGTCATCGGTCAGGATCACCCGCAATTTCACATCCGGGTAAAGCTCGATGAAATCGCCGAGCCGCGAGGCGAGCCATACCGAGCCGATGCCCAGGGTCGTCGTGACGCGCAATTCGCCGTCGGGCTTTTCCCGCGCGTCGGCAAGGCGCAGGCGCGCGGCCTCCAGCTTGCCCATCACGTCCTGCACGGTGCGGAACAGAAGATCCCCTTGTTCGGTCAGCAACAGCCCGCGCGCGTGACGATGAAACAAATGCGTCTTGAGATCCTGCTCCAGCGCGCTGACCTGACGGCTGACAGCCGACTGGCTCAGATTGAGCGCCTCGCCCGCATGGGTGAATGAGCCTGCCGAAGCCGCCGCATGGAATACGCGCAATTTGTCCCAGTCCACCCAACGCCTCCTGTTTCAACACGAAACGCGTCGTTCTATTGCGCCGCGACGAGCGTCTTTTGTCCGGCGAGCCAGCGTTCGGCCTCGAGCGCGGCCATGCATCCGAAACCGGCGGCCGTCACCGCCTGACGATAGACATCGTCTGCGACGTCGCCGGCGGCGAAAACGCCTTCAATATTGGTGGCGGTGGAATGCGGCGCGGTCTTTATATAGCCATTCGCCTTCAATTCGATCTGTCCGGCGAATAATTCGGTCGCCGGACGATGGCCGATGGCGACGAACACCCCATCGGTCTTGAGCTCGCGCGTGGCCCCGCTGTTGACGTCGCGCAGGCGCACCGCTTCGACCGACAGCGGATTTTCGCTGCCGAGAATTTCGGCGACGGCGTGATTCCACACGACCTCGATCTTGGCGTTGGCGAACAGACGCTCCTGCAAAATGCGTTCGGCGCGCAAAGAGTCACGGCGATGGACAAGCGTCACCCTGGCCGCGATATGCGCCAGATACAGCGCTTCCTCGACCGCCGAATTGCCGCCGCCGACAACGACGACATGTTTGTTGCGGAAGAAAAAGCCGTCGCAGGTGGCGCAGGCCGAAACGCCGAAGCCCTTGAACTTTTCCTCGCTCGGCTCGCCGAGCCATTGCGCCTTGGCGCCCGTGGCGATGATCAGCGAATCGGCGGTATAGGTCCGCCCGGAATCGCCAGTCAGCTTGAACGGTGGCGCGCCAAGCTCGACCTTGACGATATGATCGGCGACGAGCTTCGCCCCGACGTGCTCGGCCTGCGCCCGCATCTGCTCCATCAGCCAAGGGCCCTGAATGGGCTCGGCAAAGCCGGGGTAGTTTTCAACCTCGGTGGTGATCATCAACTGGCCGCCGGCGTCGAAGCCGGCGATCAACATCGGCTCAAGCATGGCTCTGGCGGCGTAGATAGCCGCCGTGTAGCCGGCCGGCCCCGATCCTATGACGATGACGCGCGCATGCGCGGCGTTCCGATCCGTTTGCGACGACATGTTTCCCCAACGCGCACAGGCTGTGTTTTTCCTGTCGCAATCTAGGCGTCCAGCGATGACAGCGGCAAGCGAGAATAGCAGTTTTACGCAGGCAATGCGGGAAAAGTCGGCGCGCCGCGCCATTCGAAGGCTCGCCTTCCGGCGGCAAATCAGGTTACAAGTCTGCGTCGCGGCGGATGGGAATTCATTCGCCGCCATCGAACGCATTCCCGAAAGGCGTACCGTCTTTTCGGACAAGAATGCGTCGTTAAACCAAAAGTTAGAGAGCGGGCTTCGATCGCCGCGGAAGCTGGACGCTCTTGCATCGGACTGCCCGTGACGCACCGCCTGGACGCTATTGATTTGGCCATTTTGGCGCATTTGCAGGCCGACGGCCGCATGACCAACGTCGAATTGGCGCGCCGCGTCGGCATTTCCGCGCCGCCTTGCCTGCGTCGTCTACGCGCGCTGGAAGAGGCGGGAATCATCAAGGGCTATCGCGCGCTCATCGATCCGGCGACGCTCGGGTTTTCGGTGTCCTGTTTCGCCTTCGTGCAATTGGCGGCGCAATCGGGCGAGGCGTTGGCGGCTTTCGAGGCGCTGGCGAATGGATGGAGCGAGGTTCGCGGGTGCTGGACGATGTCCGGCGATGTCGATTTCATTTTGAAATGCGTCGCCAGCGATCTCGCGGCGTTTCAAAAATTCGTCGCCCGGCTGACGGCGAGCCCCAATGTGCGCAATGTGCGCACCGCGCTGACGCTGAAAACCGTCAAGGACGAACCCGCGGCGCCCTTGGACGCGCCGCGCTGATTAGGGCGTGTTGTTTGTCGGAGGCGCGAGCGCGTCCCCTTACACGAAGACGATTTTGAGAATCTCGTAGCTCTTGCCGCCGCCGGGCGTATTGACCTCGACGGTGTCGCCCGCCTTCTTGCCGATCAGCGCCCGGGAAATAGGCGAGGAAATCGAAACCTTGCCGCTTTTCACGTCGGCTTCCGCGTCGCCGACGATCTGGTAACGTTTTTCCTGCTCGGTGTCCTCGTCGATCAAGGTCACGGTGGCGCCGAATTTCACCGTATTGCCGGAAAGTTTGGACACGTCGATCACGTCGGCGCGGGAAATCTTGTCCTCCAGCTCGACGATGCGCCCCTCGTTCAAGGACTGGGCTTCCTTGGCGGCGTGATATTCGGCGTTCTCCGACAGATCGCCATGCGAACGCGCCTCGGAAATCGCCGCGATAATGCGCGGGCGCTCTTCCTGCTGGCGGCGCTTCAACTCCGCTTCGAGGGCCGCATATCCGGCGACCGTCATCGGCAACTTGTCCATTTAGCGGCTCTTTCAATTCATTCGAGGGCGTTCCGCCCCATTCGATAAACAAGCAACGCGCCCTTGAAGGGCGCGTCGCAGAAAAATTTCCGGTTTCGACTTTCCAGAATAGACATGATGGAACAGCAGCGGCGGAAAATCAACATTTCCGCTACTATTTTGTTTTAATTGAAATAATCCTGAAGCGCCCGAACTTCGAGATCGCCGGACAGGTAGGCCTTCACCCCCTGGGCCGCGGCGATGGCGCCGCTCAAGGTGGTGTAGTAGGGCGCCTTATGCAGCAGCGCCGCGCGCCGCAGCGAACGCGAATCGGCCAGAGCCTGCGCGCCCTCCGTGGTGTTGAACACCAATTGCACGCGGCCGTTCTTGATGGCGTCGACGACATGCGGGCGCCCTTCGGACACCTTGTTGATCTTTTGGGCGGCGATGCCGTGATCATTGAGGAAGCGCGCCGTGCCGCCGGTGGCCAGCACCTTGAAGCCCAGCCCGACCAAAAGCCGGACGGAGTCGAGGATGCGCAGCTTGTCCTGGTCGCGCACCGACACGAACAGCGAACCGGAGGTCGGAACCTTGGCGCCGGCGCCAAGCTGACTTTTGGCGAAAGCCACCTCAAACGAGCGGTCCAATCCGATCACCTCGCCGGTCGAGCGCATTTCCGGCCCCAGCACCGTATCGACGCCGGGGAAGCGGGCGAAGGGGAAAACGGCTTCCTTGACGCCGACATGTTCGCCCGCCCAGGGCTTGAGGCCAAAGCTCGCCAGGCTCTCGCCCGCCATCACGCGAGAGGCGATCTTGGCCAGAGGCGAGCCGATCACCTTGGCGACGAAAGGCACCGTGCGCGATGCGCGCGGATTGACTTCGAGTACATATATCACGCCGTCTTTCAGTGCATATTGCACGTTCATCAGACCGCCGACGTTGAGCGCCAGCGCCATTCGGCGCGTCTGTTCCTCCAGTTGCTCGACAATCGCCGGCGACAACGAACGCGCGGGCAGAGAACAGGCCGAAATCGCCCGAATGGATGCCGGCCTCTTCGATGTGCTCCATCACGCCAGCGACGAACACGTCCGCGCCATCGCACAGGCAATCGACGTCGACCTCGATGGCGTCGGCGAGATAGCGGTCGAACAGCAGCGGATTCTTGCCCAGCACCGTATTGATCTGGCCGGTCTTGTCGTTGGGATAGCGGGCCTTGACGTCGGACGGCACGAGCCCGGGCAACACGCCAAGCAGATAATCGTCGAGGGCGGGCGCGTCGTGGATGATCGCCATCGCCCGTCCGCCGAGAACATAGCTTGGACGCACCACCAGAGGCAGCCCGAGCTCCTGGGCGACCATGCGCGACTGTTCGACTGAATAGGCGATGCCGTTTTTCGGCTGTTTCAGGCCGAGCTTGTCCAACAGGCGCTTGAAACGGTCGCGGTCTTCGGCGAGATCGATCGAATCGACCGAGGTGCCGAGAATCGGAATATTGGCCTCTTCCAGCGCTTTCGCCAGTTTCAGCGGCGTCTGCCCGCCAAATTGCACGATCACGCCCTTGAGCGTCCCGGCCCGCTGCTCCTTGACCAGGATTTCAAGCACGTCCTCACGCGTCAAAGGCTCAAAATACAGGCGATCCGACGTGTCGTAATCGGTCGACACGGTTTCCGGATTGCAATTGATCATGATGGTTTCGTAGCCCGCCTCGCTCAAGGCGAAACAGGCGTGACAGCAGCAATAGTCGAATTCGATGCCCTGGCCGATTCGGTTCGGCCCGCCGCCGAGGATGACGATTTTTTCATTCTTCGTAGGCCGCGCCTCGCAGGCCGGAACGCCGACGAACGGCCGCTCGTAGGTCGAATACATATAGGCGGTCGGCGAAGAAAACTCGGCCGCGCAGGTATCGATGCGCTTGTAGACCGGCCGCACGTCGAGCCGGGCGCGCAGATTGGCGACGTCGGCCTCCGACTGACCGACAAGCGAAGCCAGCCGAACGTCGGAAAAGCCGGCCGCCTTCAGCCGACGAAGATTTTCCGCGTCGTGGGGCAGGCCGAAAGACTTGACCTTGTTTTCCAGCGCGATGATCTCGCCGATGCGCTCCAGGAACCACATATCGATTTTGCAGGCGTCGTGGATTTCGGCGGGCGTCAAGCCAAGGCGCATGGCCTGGCCGACCATCAGCAGGCGATCGGGCGTTGGCGTGCCAAGCGCGGCGCGCAGCACATTCTTGTCATCGCCTTTGCCAAGCCCCTCGATCTCGATCTCGTCGAGGCCAGACAGCCCTGTCTCCAACGACCGCAGCGCCTTTTGTAGACTTTCGGCGAAGGTGCGGCCGATCGCCATCGCCTCGCCAACCGACTTCATCGCGGTGGTCAAAATGGGCTCGGCGCCCGGAAATTTCTCGAAGGCGAAACGCGGGACTTTGGTGACGATATAATCGATCGTTGGCTCGAAAGAGGCCGGCGTCGCGCCGCCGGTGATGTCGTTGGCGATTTCGTCCAGCGTGTAGCCGACCGCCAGTTTGGCCGCGACTTTGGCGATGGGAAAACCGGTCGCCTTTGACGCCAGCGCCGAGGAGCGCGACACACGCGGGTTCATCTCGATGACGATCATCCGGCCGCTCGCCGGATCGATGGCGAACTGCACGTTGGAGCCGCCGGTCTCCACGCCGATCTCGCGCAACACCGCCAGCGAGGCGTCGCGCATGATCTGATATTCCTTGTCGGTCAGCGTCAGCGCCGGAGCGACGGTGATGGAATCGCCGGTATGCACGCCCATCGGATCGATATTTTCGATCGAACAGACGATGATGCAGTTGTCCGCTTTGTCGCGGACCACTTCCATCTCATATTCCTTCCAGCCGAGGACGCTTTCCTCGATCAACACTTCATTGGTCGGCGAGGCGTCAATGCCACGTTCGACGATGTCGATGAATTCGGCTTTATTGTAAGCGATGCCGCCGCCCGTTCCGCCAAGCGTGAACGAGGGCCGAATGATCGCCGGCAGGCCGATGTCGTCGAGCGCCGTCAAGGCCTGACTGAGCGTCTTGATATGATGCGAGCGCGGCGTGTCGAGGCCGATCTTGGTCATCGCCTCGCGGAACAATTCGCGGTCTTCGGCCTTGTCGATGGCTTCGGCCGAGGCGCCGATCATTTCGACGCCGAATTTTTCCAAAGTTCCCATTTTCTTGAGCGACAGGGCGCAATTGAGCGCGGTCTGACCGCCCATCGTCGGCAACAGGGCGAAACCGCCGGAAACGGCGTAGCGTTCCTTCTCGATGATCTTGGCGACGATCTCCGGGGTAATCGGTTCGACATAGGTGCGGTCGGCCAAATCCGGATCGGTCATGATAGTGGCCGGATTGGAGTTTACCAGAACGATGCGGTAGCCCTCGGCGCGCAGGGCTTTACAGGCTTGGGTGCCGGAATAGTCGAATTCGCAGGCCTGGCCGATGACGATCGGGCCGGCGCCGATGATCATGATGGTCTTGATGTCCGTCCGCTTCGGCATTTCGATCCGCTCGTTGTTGCGTCTCCCCGTTCGCGCCGCGGCGCGGGCGAGGATTTACGCGCATAAAAAAAGGCCGCACTTTCGGCCGAAAAGCCGGAGCGCGCCCTCCGCTGACCGTCTGTGACGGGCTAGAACCTCCAGGGCGTGGTGACGCCCGGCCCGAATTGTGTGGTTCGTGTTAAACGAGTTTTTCGGCGCTGTGAACCCCCGAATGGCTTGGCGGCGGCAAAGCGTCGGGTTCCCCGCCGACCGCTAGACAGCCTCGTTCACGAAGAACGGTGGGTATTGCCAGCCTTTGACACAATAAATTCGAATAGAATTAAAAAAATATTCACCCCGCTGCAACTCAGCCGCCGGCGCATCGAATTTCGGCTTAACTTATGCGAAAAATTTGCTATTCTTACTTAAGCAACGAGCGAATATTCCGTCCTGAGCGCATTTCTGGTCTTTGAATTACGGCATCGCGCCGAAATACGAACGAACACGAAGCGGTGGAGCCGATGTCATTTCGCAATATTGCAACCGTTCTGTCGGCCGTTCTCCTGTCGGTCTTTGTTTACGGCCTTTATGCCCGCAACGAAGGCCTGCTGGTGTTCGCACGACGGGCGCCGGACTATTCGTCGCGCATTTGCACTTACGCCGGGCCTTTTTATCTCTACGAAATGCGCGTCGAAAAGCACGAGATCTGCTACCTGCGCACACAAGGCTGACGTTGAGTCTTGTTTCTTCGCCGGTTTTCCCGCACCATCGTGCCCCCTGACGTCCGCTTTCGGTTCTCGCCGCGCTCATGATTCGTCATTTTGTCGTCTTTCGGTCGCCGGTCCTGGCATTCGCGACCCTGCTGTTGTCGAATCCTTTGGCGGCGCAGCCGCGTGAACGGGACGCCGGTCCTGTTCACGATCTGATTTCCGGCTGCGCGCCCTGCCATGGGATCGACGGCGTTTCCAAGGATGGCGAAGTGCCCAATCTGGCCGGCCAGAACGAGCCCTATCTTGTCAATCAGCTGCATGCGTTTCATACCGGCCGGCGCGAGCACAAGGAAATGCGCTATATGAGCCGCAAGATGACCGAGGACGAGATCGAAGCGCTCGCCGCCTATTATTCCAGCCTGCCGCCGCGTTGATCATCGCGCGTCCCCTCGCGTCAGCCAAAGTCGAGCCCTTCAATCATGTCGCTGCCGCGTCAATTTTCCGCTTTCGTTCTGGTCGGCATCGTCGCTTCCGCGGCGCATTATTCGGCGCTGATCGGTCTGGTCGAACTAGCGGGATGGCGCGCCGTTCCGGCGACGCTGGTCGGATACGTCATGGGCGGTTTGGTCTCCTACATTCTCAACCGCCGGCATACGTTCGGCAGTGATCGCCCGCATGAGGAGGCCGGCTGGCGATTCGCCCTCGTGGCGGGCGTAGGCTTTTGCCTGACCTGGGTATTCATGAAAGCCTTCGTCGACTATTGGGGCGGACCCTACCTGCCGGCGCAAATTGTCACCACCGGCATCGTGATGTTCTGGAGTTTCGCCGCCAATCGCCTGTGGACGTTCAGCGCGCCGACCGATTGATTTTGTCGAACGTGTCCTCCGCGCCGCTTTTGGCGGCGGCGACAAATCCCGCGGATAAGGTTCAATTCAGCAAAGCGACGATCCGCGCCAAGGTCACTGGCGCGTCCGCGGGCGAATCGAGATCGGCGGCGATCAGCGTCGCGCCGCAAAAGTCTTCCTGCGCCGTATAGAGGCCGGGCGTGACGATGGTCGCCAGACCCGCCGCGCGCGCGGCGGCCAGACCATTCTTCGAATCTTCCAGCGCGACGCAATCTTGCTCCGACAGGCCAAGCTTTTCGAGCGCCAGCCAATAGGCTTCCGGATCGGGCTTTTTCTTCGCCACGTCCTCGCCGCAAACAAGGATTTCGAACGGCGGATCGTCGCCGAAAGCCGCGCTCAGCAAGGCCTCGATATTGGCGCGGCTGGTGGTGGTGGCGATGGCCAGCCGCACGCCCTTATCGCGCGCCTCGCCGATCAAACGCCGCACGCCAGGGCGCAACGCGCCGCCGCCGCGTCGCACATATTCAGCGTAAAGCTCATTCTTGGCGCGATGCAATTCGCCGATCCGCGCCTGCGTATCAGCAAGACGCGCCGGATCGTGATGGGCGGCGAAATGCAACAGCCGCTCCTTGCCGCCGGTCACTTTGAGCAGGTCGGCGTAAACGGCCCGATCCCAAACCCAGGGCAATGCGAAACGTTGGAAAACGTCATTGAAAGCGGCGCGGTGAAATTCCTCGGTTTCAGCGAGCGTGCCGTCGACATCGAATATGAGCGCCTGCAAAGCCATGACGCTGAAATTCTAGAGTGCGCCGTCGCGCCCGGTCAAGCGCTGTCGTCATGCGCGCCCGCCGCTTTTTTTCGCCAAAGGACAGCGAGCGAAAGTCTCGCGCCAGTTCAGCATGATTAAATCGCGCCATCGACGACCGGACTTGAATCATGCCCAGCGAAACAGCAACGATATCCGCCATCGAATCCTGGCGCACGACGTTAAGACTCAGGACCTCGGTCGACGCCAGCATCGCGCAGCGCCTCGAACCTTATCTTGAGCCGACGCTGCGCAAGTTTTACGAGAAGCTGCAGAACGACCCCCGTTATAGAGACGCTCTCGCCCGCGGCCCCGGCGTCGAGGCGCTAAAAAAGGCCCAGGCGGAGCATTGGCGCGTCCTTTTCGACGACGGCAACGCGGACGACGCCGGGAAACGCGCACGGCGCGTCGGCGCAGCCCATGCGCGCGCCGGCCTCGCTCCCGCCGACTTCGTTCACAGCTACCACTTTTTTTATGACGCCTTCACCAAAGTCCTGATGGGGCCGCGCTGGCAGGACGCCAGAAATATCACCCGGCTTGGCCGCGCGATATTCACGGACATGGAGATCGCTCTGGCCGCCTATGCCGAGGCCGCCGCCGCGGCGCCGCAGCGCGAGATAAATCTGCAATCGCTCGTTCAAAACGTCGACCAGGAAGTGAAGAAGGCCAATAAGGAGGCCAAAACCAAGGCCGGCGAATTGACTTCGATCGTCGCCGAATTGGAGCGATCGCTCGACGATTTGCGGAAAGGCGTCGATCTGGTCGAATCCGATTCGGTCGCCAGCCGTGGCGGTATTCAGTCGGTCGCCGCCGCGATCGAGGAAATGCGCGCGAGCAGCCGGGAGGTCGGCGGGCAGGCCGACGAAACGTCGCGCATGGCCGCAACGGCCGTGCAAAAGGCCGAGCAGGCGGTGCTGCGCATGCAGCGGCTGACGCAATCGGCTTCGCGTGTGGCCGAAATTGTTAAACTTATCGCCGACGTCTCCAGCCAGACCAACCTGCTCGCGCTCAACGCCACCATCGAGGCGGCGCGCGCCGGCGACGCGGGCCGTGGATTTGCCGTCGTCGCCAGTGAGGTGAAGCAGCTCTCGCAGCGAACGGCGGCGGCGACGAAAGATATCGGCGAGCAAATCCGCGGCATAGAAGAAGCAACGGATTTAGCATCGGCGGCGATGATCGAGGTCAGCGAAATCATCGACGGCATGAGCAAAATGACCAGCGGCGTAGCGCAACACGCCGCCAGCCAAATCGAAGCGCTCGAGGAAATCGGCAAGAGCGCGCATTCGGCGATGGGCGGAGCGAACGATCTCGGCGCCAGCGCGCGGTTGTTCACCGACGGCCTCGCCGAAGTCGATAGCGCCGCAACCAAGGTTCGCGCCTACGGCGAAAATGTCGCGGGGGCGTTAAACAACCTCGCCGTCCGTCTCGCCGCGACGGTGAATGAAGCCGTCGCAAAATCGGGATAAAGCGCCAGGGATGGCGGCGGGCCTCAAAATGGCTCCCGTAATTCTTATCAAAGAACCGTCTTTTGCGTGAGGCGACGGGCGACGTCGCGGCCATTGTTTGACGCAAGCTGACGCGGAGCCGCCGCGCTTGTTCGGGCGAAAGGACGTTACCCTACGGAAACAAGAAAATCTTAATCGCCGTTGTTTATCATGGATTTCGACATGAACAATCGTCGGCGCGCGCGTGAACGAAACGCGTAACGGCGTGGACACCGACATGCCCTGGACAACCTGAATTCAACGGATCAGGCTCGATATGAACGTTTTAACCGATCGAAAGCCGTTGATCGCGGCGGCCGCGTTCCTGTTCGGCGCCGGCGTTTTGTCGGCGATCTATCTATGGCTCCAAAGTCTGCAATTCGCTCAGCCTAACCCCTCGGCTCTCTGGTCATGGTCATTCGAGTCATGGACGAGCGATTCGTTAGGCGCAGGCGGCGGCGTCATCAGGACCGTGCATGAACCCATCGCATTGTTCAGAAACCTGGCGCTGATCGTGCTCGCGACGATTGGTTCGGCGATCGGCGCGCATTATGCGCTGGCGATATTCGGTCGCGGCGCGCGCCCCGGCAATGGAGCCGATTCCCGGCAAGTCGAAGCGACCCGGCGTCAGCTCGATAACGAAGCTTCGACCATTATGGAGCTGTTCCAATCGCAAATCGAAAAGAACCGCAGCTTTTCCGCCGCGCTTGATTCCGGTCATAAAAATCTGGCCGCGTCGAAAAGCCATGATCAGGTCCGCGCCGTCGTTCAATTCCTGATCGCCGAAAACAAGCAGATGTTGCGCAATAACGAGGACTATGAACAGAAACTGCAGGAATCTCGTTCGCAAATCGAATCGCTGCGCACGGCGCTGACCAAATCGCAGGAACTCACCGTCCGCGATTCGCTCACGAATGCGTTTTCACGGCGGTATTTCGACGAAACCCTCGCCAACGCGGTCCGCGACGCCAAGAAAAGCGGAACCGCGCTCAGTCTGGTCATGGCGGATATCGACAATTTCAAACGCATCAACGACACGTACGGGCATCCGATCGGCGACGAAGTCTTGAAGAAATTTTCCGAGGTGATGATGGACTATGCCAATAACGGCGAAACGGTCGCGCGCTATGGCGGGGAAGAATTCGCCATAATCCTGCCGACCGCGCGTGTTCAAGAGGCCGCGTCTCTCGCCGAACAAATCCGGACGAAACTTGAATCCAAACATTGGGTGGTGAAAGGCTGCGCGCCTATCGGCGTGGTGACGGCCTCGTTCGGCGTCGCTGAACTCAATGCCGACGACGGCCCCAGCGATCTGATCGAACAGGCGGACGCCAAGCTTTACCGCTCCAAGAGCGCGGGACGAAATCGCGTTTCGAAGTAGTTGGCCACGAGCCTATCGCGAAGCGCCCCGGTCTTATCCGTCCGCAAGAGGATTGGCTGGGCGAAGAAAGCGCCGCGCCAGCGAAACGGCGACGGCTCCGCCGACGCCAAAACGATCCTCACCGAGGCCAAATCACTTCGCCCCTCATCCTGACCTTCTCCCCGTAAACGGGGAGAAGGGACGATAACGATCGGCTTGGAGTGTTGGGGCCGGCGAAGAAAGCTTGACCTCAGGCGGCCTTGACGACCAGGCCCGGCGGCAGAACGGCCAGCGGCGTCGTAAACTCCACGCCCGCTTTCTCGTTCGCGACCCAGATGATCCGCGAGGGGGTGACGGCGCCTTCAAGATCGATCGTGATGGCGTCGCCGACCCTAAAGCCAAAATTGTCGACGATCTGAGCGCCGGTGAGGCTGACGTCGTCGAGAAGCGTCTGCTGACTGCGACCATGGCGCTCGACCATGACCTCGACGCGAACGCTTTGTCGCAACGCTTTGCGCCGTTCCTTCAAATCGTCCTGCATGGCTGCGATAAATCGCTCCAGGGCGGCGGTGATGCTTGACGCCGTCCCCGCCAGTTTCTCGGACACGTCGGCCAGTTGCACGGCCTCTTCGTCGGTCTTGACCGCGATGACGGTCACCGCCTGCACGCTATTCGCCGCTTCCTCGCTTCGTCCGGCGGCCTGGGTGACATTGTGGGCGATTTCGCGCGTCGCGCCGTCCTGTTGCTCGACGGAGTCGGCGATCGCCTGAGTCAATTCGCGGATCGCGGCGATCTGGCCGTTGATGTCGCGGATGGCGTCGACCGCCGCGCTTGTGGCGCCGTGCATGCGGCCGATCTGCTCGGCGATCTCGTCCACCGCCTTGCCGGTTTGTTCCGACAGGCCCTTGACCTCGCTGGCGACGACCGCGAATCCACGGCCCGCTTCGCCCGCTCGCGCCGCCTCGATGGTGGCGTTAAGCGCGAGCAGGTTGGTGCGTCCGGCGATAGAGCGAATCAATTCCAGAATAGCGTCGATCTGCTGCGACGATTGCGCCAGCTTGACCATGTCGGCGTCGGTGCGTTCGGCCGATACCGCGGTCGATTCGACGATTTCACGCGCGCGCGCGGCCTGGGCGGCGATTTCGCGAATCGAGGCTTCCAGCTCGACCGTCGCGGCCGCGACGGCCTGCGAATTCTGCGCGGCTTCGATCGAAGCCGCCGCGGCGCTTTGCGCGTCGGATTTTACGCTGGCGGCGCCCTTGTTCAAAGTGCTCGACGCTTGACGCATGGAGCCGGTCTGCTCGCCCAGCTCCACCACCGATTGGGCGATCGCGCTGCTGAATTGCTGCATCTGCTCCTGGAGTTTTTGCTGCCGACGCAGCTCCATATCGCGCGATGCGCGTTCCGATTGGGCGAGTCGACGACGCTCATGCTCATTGCGCAGAAAGACCTCAACCGCCCGGCTCATATCGCCTATTTCGTCGCTGCGTTCGAGATTGGGCACGTGATCGAGCAGATCGCCCGCCGCCATGCGGCTCATCACTTCGGTAATGCCGGTCACCGGCCGCACGAGAAACCGCAACACGCCAAACACGGCGGCGGCGGTCACGCCGAAAGCCGACGCTCCGAGCAGGGCCATCAAGATCGACATCCAGTAATTTTGCGTCGCCGCGTAAGCTTCCGTTTCATCCGTGAGCCGACCGGTTTGCGCCACCAATTGTTCGATTTTCGCACGATGCTCCTTGAAGGCCGCTGTCACGCGCTCATAGGCGGAAGCCGCCTGCGCGTCGTCGCCGCGCTCCACGGCGGGCAGCAGCGAGTCGGAAACCAAAACCCAAAAAGCGCGCGCCGGCGCGTCGACGCCCTTCAGCAAAAGCTCGCGGATATTCGGATCAAGGTCTTGCCGCGACCAATAATCGTGCCGCTGCTCATAATCCTTGCGCAATTGAGCCAACCGCGCGCGATGTTCGGCAAGTTGGCCGGGGGCGCGGAAGGCCAAAGTCGCCTCCAGATAGGATTCCAGCAGATATTCCGGCGGCGGCAGGATATCGGCGATGAGATCCTTGCCGAGGATGACGCGTTCATAGATTGGCCCGCCAACCCTGAGCTTGCTGAGGCTGAAATAGGCGGTGAGTTCGTTGAGTCCACAACCGAAAATCATGATCGCGGCGACGATTTTTGCAGCCATCGACAGGCTGATGGAAATACGGGTCATGAAAGATCTTTCGGGCATTCCAAGGAGCGATCGGCAAAGAATGGACGACATAATCCGTTAGCAGCGATGGCTTGCCCGAAACTGTCTCGCCCGCGCCCTGACGCAGCGCGATGCGCGAACGCTATGTCAGGAGGCGCTCATCTGACCGTCGGAGCGCCGCAAGCAAAATCGGGGAGCGCGCCGGGACGATTCGAACGCGCTCCACAGAGATTAGACAAAGCCGCGGCGCGGACGGGGCCCGCGTTTTTAACCGATTGCGGCATCAAGATCCTGAGCAGGCGTATCGAATCCTGCCCGGCACGCCGCCGTCTGCGCGTTAACGACGACCGCCGCGTCCGCCGCCGCCATGGAAGCCGCCGCCGCCATGGAAGCCGCCGCCAAAGCCATGGAAACCGCCGCCAAAGCCGCGGAAGCCGCCGAAATGACGCCCGCCGAAATGACGGCCGCCGAAGCGATGACCGCCAAAATGACGCCCGCCAAAGTGATGGCCGCCAAAATTGCGTCCGCCGTAGCCGCCGCCGTAGCCGCCGCCATAGCCATAGCCGTCATCGAAGCCATAGTCGCCAAAGCCATAGCCGTAGCCCCAACCGCAATCGAAGAAATAGCAATCGCCAGGGAATCCATAGCCCCAGCCGTAGCCATAACCGCAATCGTAGAAGGCGCAGTCGCCGCCCATCAACCCCAGGAACGACAGGCCAAGATCGTCGCCGCCATAGCCTGATCCGTAGTGGTGATGATGGCGATAGTGATGGCGGCGATAACGAACCTGTTCGATCGACCCTTGTTGACCGGACAACTGCGGCTTCGGCGCGCTGAGCGGGCCAGCCGGAGCGGAAACGGCGGCAAGAAACGTCGCAACGACGGCGACGATAATCATGCGAAGCGAGACCATTTGACCCTCCCTGAATTTTTTTCACGTCCGGGCGCGACGGATGGCGTGGCCTTAGCGGTCTCGCCGGCGCCCCTGATGCTGCAGAACGGCGTCGAACTTCGCCTTCTGTTCAACATTGAGACTATTGTAGAAGGCGATCATTTTTGGATTTTCCGCTTTCGCCGCCTCCAGTCGGTCCTCAAGAAAAGCCTGGCGGAAGTTTAGGCGCGCCTCGAAATTGGACAGGTCCGGCGCCTTGGCGCAGAAACGGGTTTTCGCCGCGTCGAGCGCTTTTGCGCGCGCGTCCTGAACGTCCTTGAAAAGAGCCTTCTGAGCGTCGCTCAAGAGCAAGTCCTTGGCCATTTTTTCGGCGAATTGATCCTCGCGCGCGCCGCGCTCGGGGACCGGCGCGCACAAGTGTTCGAGCGCGGTGAAATTTCGGCCCGCGCCATCCTGCGCCCATCCCGGAAGCGGAACGATGGCCATGCAGGCAAGAACCAGCGCCGGAATGTTTGATGCTCTCATGTCTCCCTCCTGTCATTTGCCGAATCCAGATCGGCTGAAAAGAAAAGTCGCCGGACAAGACAAAGCGTCGCGCCGCGAAGCTGCAACCAGAGGACGCGAGCCGCCGCTCCGCGAAAATATCGCGGCCAAAACCGAGTCGCTGCATGTAATTCAATTCACCCCCCAACGGTTCGCGACGTTCAAACGTCGACTGCGGAGGTTTTTCCCGACCGATGCTTGCCGCCGCAAGCAACCACGGAATGAAAACAATATTGGATAAAGTTGGCGGCATTACGGTTGAATGAACTGTAAAATTCTTTTTAGTAAGACGCCGAACACCACGGTTAATTGGCGCGCGGCGATGCTGGCGAGCCAAAGTTTGACGTAAAAACAAAAAGTTCCGTCTGCATCTTGTGAGCCGTCCGCCCACGCTGTTTCGGCGAGCGACGGCCGGCGTGGAAAAATATTGTTCTGACGAAACTGGCTTTTGGCGATAGGCTAGCAACAAGAATGGCGTTCTCCTGGTCAGGAGAGCGCCGATTGTCCCGCGCCGGAGAAACTGACCATGGCTGGCGAAGCCGTAAAGGATCTCAAGTGTTCCCTCTGTCTTTACTGGCGAATGAGTAGGCCGAATGAGGGGTGGTGTTTGCGGCTTGCGCCGGACGTCGCCTCCAGCGCCGACCGGATCGCGCACTGGCCGCTGACGCACGGCGAACAATATTGCGGTGAATTCGAATCCAGCGCGGCGGCGCTCAAACTCCCGCATTGCGTCGATTGCCGCTTCTGGCGGCGTCCGCAGAACGGATTCGAGCCGGTCGACCGCGGCGACAAGCTTTTTTCATGGTGGGAAAACGCCGGCCATTGCTGCCGCAATGCGCCCCGACCGTCGACGGACCCCGGTCCGCGCGCCTATTGGCCGGCGACTAACGCCGCCGATCAATGCGGGTCAGGCATGCTTAAGCCGGGCGCGCCGCCGGCTCGCTAATCGCGCTATCGCTTCCGCCCCTTGTGGCGCCAGCCGGAGCCGCCCTTGGGCCGGGCCTCGCCGCCGCCAAGATTATGCGGCCCCATGTCTTCGTCGGTGGGTCTGTGGGCGCGCGTTGGGAGATTGGCGGCCGCGCCGTATTTGCGCTCGCCCTGATAGGAGCCGGTCCGATCCTCGACGTCGCGCTGGCGCGCCAGCGGATCGTCGCCGACCGCCATCTCCACGGCTTGCAGGCGTTTGACTTCGTCGCGCAGCCGCGCGGCCGTTTCGAAATCGAGATCGGCGGCCGCCTCGCGCATTTTCTTTTCCAGATCGGCGACGCTGGCCTTCAGGTTATGGCCGATAGCGGCCGTCGCCAGGCCGGCGTCGACGGTTACGTGATCCTGTTCGTAAACCGAGCCCAGAATATCGGCGATGCCGCGTTTGATGCTGGCCGGCGTGATGCCATGTTCGCGATTGTAAGCCGTCTGCTTCTCGCGGCGACGGTCGGTTTCGGCGATCGCCCTCTGCATCGAACCGGTGACGTGATCGGCGTAGAGCGCCACTTTGCCGTCGACGTTGCGGGCGGCGCGGCCGATCGTCTGCACCAGCGAAGTCTCGCTGCGCAGGAAGCCCTCCTTGTCCGCGTCGAGAATGGCGACGAACCCGCATTCGGGGATATCAAGGCCTTCGCGCAGAAGGTTGATGCCGACCAGAACGTCGAACGCGCCCAGACGCAGGTCGCGGATGATTTCGATACGCTCGATCGTGTCGATGTCGGAATGCATGTAGCGCACGCGCACGCCGTTTTCGTGCAGGTATTCGGTCAGATCTTCCGCCATCCGCTTGGTCAGCACCGTCACCAGAGATCGATAGCCTTTGAGCGCGACGGCGCGCACTTCGCCCAATAGATCGTCGACCTGTGAACGGGCGGGGCGGATTTCCACCGGCGGATCGATCAGGCCGGTCGGACGAATGACCTGCTCGACGAAGACGCCGCCGGTTCGCTCCATTTCCCAGCTTCCCGGCGTGGCCGAAACGTGAATGGTCTGCGGACGCATCGCCTCCCATTCCTCGAAACGCAGCGGCCGATTGTCGAGACAGGAAGGCAGACGGAAGCCATATTCGGCCAGCGTCGCCTTGCGACGGAAGTCGCCGCGATACATGGCGCCGATCTGCGGCATGGTGACATGGCTTTCGTCCGTGAACACGAGGGCGTTGTCGGGCAGATATTCGAACAGCGTCGGCGGCGGCTCCCCTGGCCGACGGCCGGTGAGATAACGCGAATAATTCTCGATTCCAGCGCAGGAGCCGGTCGCCTCGAGCATTTCGAGATCGAATCGCGCGCGCTGCTCGAGCCTTTGCGCTTCGAGCAAGCGGCCGCCGCGATTCAGCTCTTCGAGACGCTCGCGCAATTCGGCCTTGATCGCCGCCGCCGCCTGAAGCAACGTCGGGCGCGGCGTGACGTAATGCGAATTGGCGTAGACCTTGATAAGTTCGAGGTCCTGGGTCTTCTTGCCGGTGAGCGGATCGAATTCGGCGATGGCCTCGACCTCGTCGCCGAAAAACGAAATGCGCCAGGCTCTGTCTTCATAATGGGCGGGAAAGACTTCCAACGTGTCGCCGCGCACACGGAAGGCGCCGCGCGAAAAATCCGGCGTGCGCTTGTATTGCAGGGCGACGAGATCGTTGATGAGCTGGCGTTGGTCGAGCTTTTCGCCGAGTTTCACGGCGAAGGTCATGGCCGTATAGGTCTCCACCGAGCCTATGCCGTATATGCAGGAGACCGAGGCGACAATGACGACGTCGTCGCGCTCGAGCAACGCGCGGGTGGCGGAATGGCGCATCCGGTCGATCTGCTCGTTGATCGAGGATTCCTTCTCGATATAGGTGTCGGTGCGCGGCACATAGGCTTCGGGCTGATAATAATCGTAGTAGGAAACGAAATACTCGACGGCGTTGTTGGGAAAGAAGCTTTTGAATTCGCCGTAGAGTTGCGCCGCCAACGTCTTGTTGGGCGCCAGAACCAACGCCGGGCGCTGCGTGCGGGCGATCACCTGCGCCATCGTGAAGGTCTTGCCTGAACCGGTGACGCCGAGCAGCACCTGATCGCGCTCCCGCGCGGCGAGGCCGGACAAAAGCTCTTCGATGGCCTGAGGCTGATCGCCTTGCGGCGAGAATTCGGAGACCAACTCCAGTTTTCGTCCGCCCTCGGATTTGTCCGGGCGCGACGGGCGATGCGGCGTCCAGGGCTTGGCGTCGCGCAGATTCGGATCGCCCTTTTCGAGCAGATCCTGCAAGGAGGACATGGTGGCGCCAGCGCCGGTCATCGCCGGCGCAAGGGCTGGCCCCTCGCGCAACGGGCGGCGGCGCGGTTTCGCCAGTTCCGGCTCGACGCCAAGACCAATCTTTTCGGCGAGCGCCGGATCGACCTGCTGCAGCGGCGCCGCATCGAAAGCCGACTGCGCCTCTTCGAAACCGCGCCCGACCAAAGCCGGATTGAGCAACGCCGCCAGATGATCGCCAAGCGGCAGAACTTCCGGTTTAGACGCTTTGCCGCCAGCGCCGGCTCGGCGCGTTTTCGTCGGATTTTTTTTGCCTTGGGCTAATTTTTTGTCCTGGCTCATGTTTGCAATATGGCGCGCGCGACCGCGCATGGGAATAGTCTCCACAATCACTTTGACGCATGATCTCGACGGCGTTGAAATGACCTTGCGCGAAGCCCGGAGCCGCCGTAGGCTTCCCGCGAAAAATCAAACGTCCGGTCTAAGTATCGGGAAAATTCACAGAATTTGACGGATCGATATATACCCCCGCCATCCGGGCGGCGATTTGTCGGTATTGGAGTTGGAAGTGTCGCAGGAGGCTGACGCCCCGATTGAGCGAGCCGCGATCGAAGACGAGCTGCGGCGCATTCTCGCCACGGAAGAATTCCAGAAAAGCCGCACCGCGACGCAATTTCTCAAATTCATCGTCGCCGAGACGATCGAGGGGCGCGGCTCAAGGCTCAAAGCCTTCACCATCGCCACGATGGCGCTTGATCGCGCGGAAAGTTTCGATCCGCAGAACAATTCCCTGGTCCGTGTGCAGGCAATGCGCTTGCGGCAATTGCTGGACGATTATTACGCCGGCGCGGGCGCCGCCGATCCTGTGCGGATCGTGTTGTCGCCCGGCGGCTACGCCCCCCAATTCGAGCGGAACGCTGCAACGGCGGCGCCAAGCGGGGCGTCAGCCGCTTCGCCTGGGCCGGAGCGCGCGAATCTCGCCAGGCCCGACGACGCGGACGCCACACCGCGCCAAACTGGCCAGCGTCAACGATCCGCGACGCCGCAAATCGCCGCTGGCCTGGGCGTTGTCGTCGCTGTCGGATCGGCGTTGGCCGCCTATGTCCTTTTTCGCAACGCGCCCTCTCGCGTCGCGATCGATCCGGCGCGATTTCCCATCGTTATCGTCCAGCGCGCCGGCGACGGAACGAACGGCGAAGTCGACGCGTTCACCGATCGCCTGCTTGAATCAATCGAAAACGGGTTGAGCGCCTTTGACGATATCGTTGTTGTCAAACAGACAAAACCAACGGACAGCTTCAAGGCGTCGACTTATCTGCTGACGGTGCGCGCAGACCCGTCCGGCGCGAAGAAATACGCTTTCACGTTCCAGTTGTCGCGGCGCCCGCAAGGCGAAATCGTCTGGTCGCGATCCGATCCGGACGTCGATATCGGAAAAACGGCCGATCTGGAGAAATTGACCGGCGCTATGGTGTCGGAAGTCGGCGACGTCTATGGCGCGGTCGATATCGACGCGTTCAAACAAATCCAGCCGATAAACGAGCATCCCCACGGCTTCGCCTGTGTGGCCTCGACGTTCGATTACATCAGACGGCGATCGGCGGTTGGCGAGGACATGCGGCGCAGCGCGGCGCAGCGGCGCGCCATGTCGCTGGCCTGTCTCGAAGACGAGATTAAAGCCGATCGCCGGAACGCCAGCGCGCGCTCGCTTCTCGCTTTGGTCCTGACGAGAGGCTATGTCGACGCTGTGCCCGACAACCGCGGCGAAGCTGATCTTGAGCGCGCGCTCATTCTGGCGCGCGAGGCTTTCGATCTCGCGCCGCTGCGCTCGCGCTCCCATCTGGCGCTTTTTTACACACGCTTTTACGCCAAACGTTACGACGAAGCCTTTGACGCGGCGCGACGCGCGTTGGCGATCAACCCGAATTCCAGCTTGATGGCGGCCGCGATCGGGGCGGCCTATATCGCGCGCGGCGAATTTGACAATGGTCTGCCGCTGCTGACGCGGATCGAAGCGGACGCGGGCAGTTCGAACCCCTATTTCGTGTTCAACGCGCTGGCCGCCCATATGCGCGGCGACGATAACAACGCCGCGCGGTTGATAGCGCGGACGCGCGCCGACGAAAGCCCGCTCGGCCTCGTCCTGGAAATCATTCTCAACCATAAATCCGGTGAAGACGCCGCCGCCCGCGCGCTGTCCCAAACATTGCGCCAGCGATTTCCGACCCACGCCGCCGATATAGCGACGGCGCTGAGCCGCTATGGCGTGGCTGACGGCATCAAGATGCGGCTCGTGAGCGAACTCGCCGACGCCGGATTTTTCGATAAGCCAGCGCAATAAGTCCGTTTACCGATGCGACGGCGAGCGTTGACTACCTAACTGTTTTAACGTGAACTATTTTGATGGCGCCGATTGGCGGCGCCGATCCGGCCCGGCATGCCGCGCCAATTCGTCGGAATGGGCGTTTTTTCTTCAAAGGCGGGTTGCTGACATGTTTGCGCGCGGAGGACGACCGCCTTTTCCACGATCACCATAACACTCTGTTTTGTTGTTATTTTATTCAGCGTTACGCGCGTCATGTAACGCAAGGCTAACCGCTAAGCGGCTGCAAAGTCCCGCATTATTGCGGAGACTTGTTCCAGCCTTACCGCGCTTTCGCCACGTTTCAGCGCACCGAGCGGAAATCGAACGCTATGACCGCCATAAATCGGCACCTTGAGCGCGCTCTGATCGAGACGCATTACGCCTTGGGCGAATTCCGCCTGAACGCGAGCAGCTGCCAAGAACCCGCCCGTGACGAGGTGAAGGAGGCCATTATCAGCGCGCTGCGAACCGCGCAAATCGCGCTCAATCTGGCCGTCGAACGATCGAAGGCCCTGTCCAGCGAACGGGCCCGCGACGCCATTTGACGATGGCGCGCTCGCTCTTCTCCTGAATTTTCAAATCCGGCTTCCGGCCAGCCGCCGATAGAAAAACGCCGCTCCGCCGCCCGTCGCCGCCTCCGCCAAATCGAAGGATTCGGACTGTCCGAGACCGACAAGCGCGCAAAGATAGGCAAGACCGACGGCGATCAGGGCGCCGCCGCACAAATAGGCCAACGGATCGGACAGACCGAACGCGTTGAGAATTTTCCGCGTCGCCCAGACGCAGGTCAGGGCGTCGGCGGCGGCGGACAGCAATTCCAAAAGCAGACGCAAGGGCGCCCCGATCGCGCCGGGGCCAAAAGCCTGCGCCAGGAACGAGGTCGTCTCGCCGCCGCGCCTTTGCGTTTCCAATGCGACGGCGGCCGAAAGACAGCTTGCCGCGATACAGGCGAGGTAGGCGGCCCGGCGCGACCAGGGGACGCCGCCGCCCGCCGCCGCGATCGGCGGCTCGGACGATCTGGCTTGCCCCTCCACGCCAGTAAGGATCGCCGCGCGCTGCTCGGGCGTCAACTCAACGCGGAGATCGACGCCGGAAGCGCCCGGCGACGCGCGGAGCGCGGGGGCGATATTGCGGCGTCCAAAGGCGGTTTGCGGCGTCATGGCGCCAGCATCGCACGTTCGCGTTCACGAAAGTTTGACGTCGTTCATCCGCGCTTCAGCCATGGCGTGCTCAACTGACGCTTCAACAGGACGCGGACGACAGTGGGTGCAGGCGAAGCCGCGACCAAGCCGCCCTCGCCGGCTCCGCCAGCCTGTCCGTCGGCGCTGTCGCGTCCTGCCGGGCGAGTGCTTCGACCCGCGCCTAGCGATCATCGCGCCGCGCCGCGCTCGGCGGAATGGCGGCGATCGCCTCCGTCGGCGACCCCGATTATCAGAGCCAGAGCGGCGCGGCGTTTACGACAGACCGGGACCGGCGGACGCCAAGCTCTATAAGAACCGCGACTTGAACCCGACGATCGATCTGCGCGGCGTGCTCAAGGGAGTTCTGGCCGAACATTTCGAGGCGCCGGCCGGACTGCTGGCGACGACGGTGTTTCCCGACAGCGCCGCGGTGGCGCCCTATAAGGGACTCGTGGCGGTGTGAGCGGCCAAGGACAACAACGCCGGCTGGCGAAAATGGACCGGTAGAGGTCGAGGGACTGATGAAAGTCCAGCGAATTGGCTTTGGCGCCACATGCGCGCGGCGCCAAAGCGTTTGCTTTCCGCGCTACGCCGCGGCTTGGGCCAACATGCTTTTTGGCTCGCGCACCCCGAAGATCACGATGAGAATGCCGAAACCCGCGGCAATCGTGGCGATTTTTAATATGATCGGAATGCCCATGGATTCAGCCAGTCCGCCGGAAATCGCGGGCATGAGCGCGCCTCCTACAATCTCGCCAATTCCGACCACGAGTCCGGTCGCGGTGGCCGCGATCGCGGGAGGAACGGAGGCGTTGGTCAACGGCCCGACGTTGATCGACACCACGCCTGACGTGGTAAAGATGATGACGAACACCGCCGCGAAAAGCATGGCGGGTTCCGCCCCAATATTCATGAGCGCCAACAGGGCCGCCAGATCGATCAGAAGCGCGGCGATCATCACGGGTTTGCGGCCGAGCTTGTCGGAAAGGGCCGGCACCAGCACCATGCCAAGAAAGCCGCCCAATCCTTGTCCGGCCAGGACGAGTCCCATTTGATCGAGGCTGAGTTTCAAATGGTCGGTGAGATAATTCGGCAGGAACGCCGACAGGACAATGAGCGTCGTCAGATAGCAGCACATCCCCAGGATATTGAAGATCACGTTGCGGTTGCCCAAAGCGTGGAGAAATCCGATGCTCTTTTCCGCCGTATGATCCGCTGTTGAATGCGGCGGGTCATGACGAATGACTTTGGCGATGAAGATCGCGACGATGAAGCCGGGTATCGCCGCCACCGCGAATACCCAGTGCCAGCTCGGCAAGACTTTCAGCAGGGCTATGGCGATGACCGGGCCAAAACCAAGCCCGACGAGCGGTTGCGCCATCATCTGCAAACCAACATTCAGGCCGACGCGACTTGGCTTCGACGCTTCAACCGTGGTGACGATGCTCGCCGGCAGGAAGGCGCCTTCGGAAAGGCCCATGACGGCGCGAATGAGGACCAGACTCAATAATCCAGTGGCCAGTCCGGTCGTCGCGACGAGCGCCGAAAAAACCATCGCCGCGACGACGACAACGGGCTTATGGCCGAGGCGATCGGAAATCTGTCCCGCAAAGATCGAGGCTATCCCCCAGGTCAGGGCAAGCACGGCGGATATGAGACCCAAATCCTGATAATTCAGGCCCAGATCCTTTTGAATGACCGGAAACAACGGATTGATGATGAAGCGGTCGAGGCCGACGACGCCCATGCCGAGCGTCATGAGCGCGACCGCCTTGACCTCGTACGATTTATCCCAGCCGCCGCTGGCTTTGGTTGGACTGACTGATTCGATCATTTTTATTTCCTCCCTTGAGAACAAGCCGTCCGGCATTGAACGACGCCGGTCGAGCTTGCGTTCGGCCGTTTCTGTTTTTTTATTCATTGCCCGCCGGCCCGCGCTTAGACCTCGCGGTTCAACGCACTAAGCTTCCGACGGACAGCGTGGTCGGCCGCCTCCAAACCGCCAGGGCCTAGTCCCTGGCGGTTCGGATCGTCGGCATAAATGTCCCGAGCTTCACCGACCGATCTCGCCCGTCGTCAGGTATCGACGGATGACCGTGTTGAATTCGTCCGGCGCTTCGTATTGCGGCCAGTGGGCGGCGTCAGCCTCCATTACATAAAGGGCGCCGTTCGGCGTGCGTTCGCAGGCGGCCTTCGCGGCGGCGACGTCGTGGATTGGATTGTCGCGCGTCCAAAGGAACAGCGTTTCCGCGACGATTTTCTCATAGGCGACAAGGTCGGCGTCGCTGTTGCGGGAAAACTGCTTCTGCACAAGGGCTGTCGCCTTGAGCGCTTCCGGGCGACTGTAAATATTCAACCGGGTCTGAACCAATTCGTCGGTGAGCAGCGACCAATTCTTCTCGTGCATCAACCATTTCATTCTCGCGAGCACGGATTGATAGGTTGGCGCCTGACCCGCGCTTTTTTTGCTCAACTCGATGAGATTGGCGAGATCCTGCTTTCCCTTTTCGCTGACGATCGGCATTCCGGCCGCGGTGTTCAAAATAACGCGCAGCACACGTTCGGGATATCGAACCGCGAACCGGCCCGCTACCCAGCCGCCAAGCGATTCGCCGGAAATATGGGCGCGCTGAACTCCGAGCGAGTCCATGACTTCCCGCAAATGCTCCGCATAAACCTCGGGCGTGTATTCGATATCGAGTTTCTTTTCTGAAAGTCCGTGGCCGACGAAATCGAAAGCGATCACATGAAACTGATCCGACAGGGCGACAACGTTTTTAGCGTAGGCCTCCAGATGGCCGCCTATGCCGTGCGTGAATATCAATGCGTCTCCCTTGCCGCGTCCGGCTTCGGCGATCCGGGTCCGGCCGAAGGCAGGTGTCGCCACGTAGCGAATTTCCGCGTCGAAAAAATCGGTCCAAAGGCTCAAGGCGGCTCTCCTCAATTGAAAAGCGGAGGACGCCAGGTCCCCCGCTGATTCCATCCGATCACGCAGCTTCGCTATGGGGCGCCGGAGGCCGATGTCCCCATTCGCTGAGGCGATCGAAGGACTTCACTCGCCATGTCGCGTCATCGACGACGAGCCCGCCGTAACCCAACTCGATCGAGAAACCGGACGGCGTGCGCACGTAAAAAGAAAACATCTTGTCGTTGGGATGCATTCCAAGCGTCATTTCGATCGGAGCGCCGAGATCTTGCGCTCGGTCGTAGGCGTCGCCCACATCCGCGATATCGGCGACCTGAATCATCAAATGATGAATGTGCTTGGGTGTCGGCATCATGGCCGCCGCCATCGTGTGGTGGCGACCGTTGCAGTGAAGGAACGCCGCATCCGCGACGATTCCCGGCGCCAGTTCCTGGCGGATGTAATCGCTGATCTTGAAGCCGAGAAGGCCGATGTAGAAGTCGAGCGTGGTTTTCCTGTCCTTCTTCGAAATCAGGAAATAATGTCCCAGACCCTGCTCGCCGGTGACGAATGAAGACCGTAATGCCGAAGAGCGGAACGGAACATTGGTCAGCGCCGGACCATAGTAAAGTTCAACGCGGTTGCCGTCGGGATCCGTGCAGAGAAACAACAGCTCAACGCGGCGCGACGCCGCTTCTTCCGGCGACGCCTTGGTTACGACGACGCCGGCGGCCGCCAAACGCGCGACTATCGCCTGAAGATCGGCTTCGGACGCCGTCTCCCAGCCGGAAAACGCCAAGTCGTCCTCCGGCCCTTTGGTGACGATGATGCGCTGCTCGTATTCATCCATCCGGAAGACCAGCTGATCCTCATCCTTGCGGGAAAGTTGAAGGCCTAAGATATCGACGCCGAATTTTTCCCACGCGGGAAGATTGCTGGCTTCGACGCCGACATAGCCGAATTGCGTGACGCTGCTCATGAGGGTTTCCTTCGCTTTTGTGTTTGGCGAGTTTGATCGGCGATCAGGTGATCGGATGCTGGTTCGGCAGTCCGAGTAACGTGCCACCCGCGTTGGTTCCCAACTTGTCGAGATCCATGCAGACGTGGTTGGCGCCGGCCTGAATGTTTCGGAAAAACAGGCTGAGGATATTGTCGTTGTAGATGGCCTTGCCGCCGGCGCCCCGGAACAAGAGCACGCTCGCCTCGGAACAAAGTTCGCCGACGGTCGCGGCGTCGCCGACATATTGCGCGCGTTTGTCGAGCGGGATCGGCTCTCCATTGAGGAGATAAGACTCGCATCCTTCCACGACTGAACGGATCAGATTGCTGGCCTGCCGAGCCTTGGCGTCGGCGAGCTGCACCCGTCGCTGCGCGGCCGGATTCACGCTGAGAGGCTGGCCGGTGATGTTGTCGCGACGGACTTGCAGCTGTTCGCGATAGGCGTTGACCATGCCCTTGGCCATTCCGGCGATCACCGAGGCGACGCCATTGTGAAAGGCCACGCCGAACGGGATGCGGTAATAGGGACTGGTGAAAGTTTTTAGGCCTGGGTCGCTGCCATGGGCGATGAAATGCTCGATGAACGAGTGCGAACGATAGTCGGGAACGAAGCAACCCTTGACTTCGACATCTTTCGATCCTGTGCCGGACAGGCCGAAGACATCCCATGTGCCGTCGATGATCTCATAGTCGCCGCGCGGAATGAGAAAGACGCGAAAATCCGGAGGCGTTCCTTCGCCGGTCGGGACAAAGCCGCCGAGGAAGACCCATGTCGCGTGGTCGCAACCGCTGGAGAACTTCCATCGGCCCTTGACGTTATAGCCGCCCTCGACCTTCTGTCCGCCGCCGAACGGCGCATAGGACGAGGAGATGCGCACCTCGTTATTCGCCGTCCAAAGGTCCCTCGCCGCCTGCGGATCGAGAAGGGCGACCTCCCAATTGTGAATGCCAAGCACCATCAGCACCCAGCCGCTGGACGGACAGGCCGCCGCGACCTCCTGGAGCACGCGATAAAAGGTCAGCGGGCTCATTTCGTAGCCGCCGAAGGCCTTGGGTTGCAGGATGCGGAAGAATCCGGCCTGCTGGAAATCCGCGATGGTTTCATCGGAAACGCGACCCGCGGCTTCGCAAGCGAAGGCGCGCGCCCGCAAGGTCGGGAAAAGTGCTGTCGCGCGCGCGACGATTTCCTCGTCGGTGGGGATGGCTGCGGCGTCCGTGGCGACTTTTAAATGCGCGGTCATAGGTTTCCTCCGATTGTTATTGTGAAAGGCGTGATGATGTTTATCCGGCGTAAAACGCGCCGTAGCGGCCATCGAGATACAAAAGCGGGCGGGTCTCTTCGCGGTAAGACGCCTCGATCACCGTTCCGAAAATGACGGAATGCGTTCCGTGATGGGCGATGCTGGCCCGGCGGCAAATCAGGGCCGCCTGTGCGTTTCGCAGCACGGCGGCGTCGCCAAACCGTCCCGACCGGTCGAAGAGTGTCTCGCGCTCATGATGGGGCGCTCCGCCGGCGCAGAAACCAGCGATGTCCGCCTGATCTGCGCCGAGCACGTTGATCGTGAACGTCCCTTCCCGTTCTATCGGCGCCCGGATCGCGCTGGTCTTGTTGATGCAAACCAAAACCGTCGGCGGCTCGAAACAGACTGACGTGACCGCTGTGGCCGTCGTCGCGAAGAATGATCCGTCGTCGCATTTCACCGCGATGACATGTACGGTCGAAGCAACGCGGCGCAGGCTGAAACGCAATGCGGCGGTATCCACAGCGTTCACGTCTTTAGGCGAATTAACCATGGCGACAGAAGACATACGTGTGCGCTCCAACAATATTGGTCGTGATAAGGCGCAATGTCCCGTTCGTTGAAATCGGCAAGACTTCGACGAGTATTTGCGCTATGTTTGGCTACATGAATTAAAAATCAGCGCGCGACTTAATCGCGCCGTCCTCCCCTGCGTTTCTTCCCTTGCGGCGCTTGGCCGTTCATATATTTTTATTGTCCGGGAAAAATAGCTCGAATTGTTTGGCCGACTCAAATTGAAATCAAACGATGCCGGTATCGATGGAATCGATACCAAGGGCGCCGGCGAGACGATGTCGATTGGTTCTGGGAAACAAAGGGCTGCATGAACAGGGCGAGCAATCCGCCAAGACGTAGGGGGTGATCAATGGTCGACATCGCCGTTCTGAGAAACGCCAACCTCAATCGTCTTCCTGTTCTCTGGGAATTGCTGCGATGCCGAAATGTCAGTCTCGCGGCCGCCAATTTGAACTTGACGCAATCGACGGTGAGCGCGGCCCTCAAGAGTTTGAGGGAGTTTTTTGACGACGAGTTGCTGGTCCCGTCCGGCCGGGAGCTTGTTCTGACGGAGCGCGCCCGTGAAATGGTCCCACGTCTTGAGGCGACGCTGGATATTCTGGCGGAGCTCATCGGCGAGCCGGAATTTGAACCGGCCAAGGCCAACGGCGTTTTCCGCGTTTCAACGGCCGACTACGTTTCGGCGCTGCTTGTGCCGGATCTTTGTCGAACGCTGCAAATGCAGGCCCCGCATTTGACCGTTCAGATGGTGCCGGCGCGCGAAAAGGCGATCAGCGAACTTCAAATGGGCTTGATCGATTTGGTCATCGGTCCCGAGCAAGTGTTCGACTGGATCGGCGCGGGCGATCACCGAGGCAGTTTCACATTGGAAAAGTGCTACGTCGACCCGCTTGTGGGCATTCAGCGCGCGGGATCGGGCGTCGCCAATATGGACGTCGCCGCCTATTTGCGTCGTCCCCACGCCTCATTCCATCTGCATAAGGAATTGCCCGCGAGCATCGAACACGACGTGCTGACGGCGATGCAGCTGAAGCAGAACAATCGGCTGTTGATTCCGGAGTTCACCCTGCTTCCGATGGTCGTCGCGAAATCGGACATGGTGTCCTTGGTGCCGCTTTCGATGGCGAAACACTTCAGTGGGAAATACGAAATTGAAACGTTCGAACCGCCGGTCGAATTTCCTCCGCTGGTTCTCTGTCTCCTGTGGGTTCGAGGGCGCGAGAAGGAGGTGCGGTTCAAATGGTTTTTGAACGCGATTCGCGAAATATTTCATAATTTGGATAGCGAATAGGCGCGCTAGGAGCGGCGTGCGAGGCCAACCTGCGGCATACCGGGCGGCGCGGCGGGCCGCGCGGACGCAGCGCAAGACGCGGCCCGGTTTCATGATCGGCGCGACCCGCCGCGAAAACTCAGCCCTTGATCTTGTCTCTCGCCGAACAATTCCCCCGCTTGCTCGACAGCCCCGGCGCTTCTATGGTCCGCCGCCAAATCGACCGGAACATTCGAAGCATCGGGACAACGCCATGGCCTTTCTCGCCGACGCGCTTGGGCGCGTAAAGCCCTCCGCCACCATCGCCGTGACGCAGAAGGCGCGCGACCTGAAAAACGCCGGCCGGGAAATTATTTCCCTGTCCGTCGGCGAACCCGATTTCGATACGCCCGACAACATCAAGAACGCCGCCATCGACGCGATCCGGCGCGGCGAGACGAAATATCCGCCGGTTTCCGGCATCGTTTCGCTGCGCGAGGCGATCTGCGCCAAGTTCAAACGCGAGAACGGGCTCGACTACAAGCCCGCGCAGACCATTGTCGGCACCGGCGGCAAACAGGTGCTGTTCAACGCGCTGATGGCGACGCTCAACCCCGGCGACGAGGTGATCGTCTCGGCGCCCTATTGGGTGTCCTATCCGGAAATGACCGCGCTATGCGGCGGCGTCGCCAAAATCGTCCAGACCCGCGCCGCCGAAGGCTATAAATTGCGCGCCGAGGCGCTCGACGCCGCGATTAGCGCGCGCACCAAATGGGTGATCTTCAATTCGCCCTCCAATCCCTCCGGCGCGGCCTACACGCGCGATGAGCTGAAAAGCCTGACCGAGGTGCTGGTCCGCCATCCCCATGTCCATGTGCTGACCGACGACATGTACGAGCATCTCGTTTACGGCGATTTCGTCTATACGACGCCGGCGCAGGTCGAGTCCGCGCTATACGAGCGCACGCTGACAATGAACGGCGTTTCGAAGGCCTACGCCATGACCGGCTGGCGCATCGGCTATGCGGCCGGGCCGGAAAAGCTGATCAAGGCGATGGACATGATCCAGGGCCAGCAGACGTCGGGCGCCTGCACCATCGCCCAATGGGCGGCGCTCGAAGCGCTGAACGGCCCGCAGGATTTCATCGCGCGAAGCAAAAAGGTGTTCGAGGGCCGGCGCGACCTCGTGGTCTCGATGATCAATCAGGCCAAATACCTCAAAGCCCACCGGCCGGAAGGCGCCTTCTACGTCTTCCCATCCTGCGCCGGGGCCATAGGCAAGCGAACACAAGCCGGCAAGACGATCGAAAGCGACGTCGATTTCGTCACGGCGCTGCTGGAGCAGGAGGGCGTGGCCGTCGTGCAGGGCTCGGCCTTCGGCATGGGGCCGAATTTCCGCATTTCCTACGCGACGGCGAACGAAACGCTGGAAAAGGCCTGCGTCAAAATCCAGAATTTCTGCGCCAGTCTGAATTGAACGGCGCGTCCCGCCGCGATCAAATTCCGATCAGCGACAGGTCCAGACGGCCGTCGGCCAGCGGCGGACACCAATAATAACCGCCGGCGGTCGGCCGCGAGAACGTGAAAAGCGCGTCGGCGACGCCATCGTCGACACCGGCCATATGGGCCAGCATCCGTTCGAAGCCGTCGAACGAGCGGCCGTAGGCGATGAACTCGAGACCCTGTTCGTTCGCCGTCGTCCAGGGTTGCGAGCGGCGAACCATGAAGGCGGGCGGGTCGAACAATTCCTGCGCCGTGCGTTTCACATGCGCGGATTCCGGCGCGTCCTCGATTTCCTCGTTGCTTTCGAGGCGCCGGCCGATCATGGCGTCGCGCTCGCTCGGCGAATGACGGCGAAACCGCTGCAAATCGTGGACCCAGCGCTGGACGGCGACGAAGCTCGATCCGGGCGCGCCGCCGGCCGTCCCGGCAAGGGCGACCTCAAGGCTCTCCTCGGGCGAGGGATTGGCGGTTCCATCCACGTAGCCGGTCAGATCGCGCCCACCCCGATAGGCGAACGTGTCGAGCGCGTCGGCGCATTCGAACCCGCCGGCCAGCAAGCCGACGACTTTCTCCGACAAGTCGAAAATGGTCCCGCGATCGCCCGCGCGCAAAAAGACCCAGATGGCCTGCTGCGTCGAAGGAATGGCGTAAGCGCCGCCGGCCACGACCGGAAAAGCCCGCAGACCCGGAGTCTTTTTGCCGAGAAAGCAACACAAGGGTTCACCGACGCCGACAACGCCCCAACTCGGATCGAAGCCTTCGCGCAGCCGCTTCAGCGCGGGTCTGGGATCAGCGTCGAGCGCCACGCGGAAGGCCATCGAACGGCCGTTCTCCGGCGGCGGCAGGAAAATCGAGAATTGATGCGACGTCGGCAACCCCGCCTCCTTCAATGACGCCTGTCGACGACCGCCTCGGTTTTGCCTTACATGCATGCCGCACGGGCGGCGGCGAGACAATCTCCACCGAGCGACATTCGGCGCAAAAACGCCATAGACCATTGATCCAGGGCAAGGACGCGCCTTTTGGGGTGGGCTCTGCTTGTCTTGCGGTCCAACACCTGAAAGCATCGAAGCCCCTATTTGACCCATATGACGGCTATGCGACGGGAGCGGCGTTGCATCGGTGAATTCCGGGGAGCAAACTGGCGAATGTCGGGGACAACCGGGACCGGGCGGCGCGTTGAAAGTGGCGGCGACAGCAAACAAAGGGAGCCAAGTCCATGAGCGAATCCAATAATGGCGACAGACGCGTCGCGGGGCCGCGGCTGATTGCGCTCGTCGGCCCCTTCCAAAGCGGCAAGACGACTTTGCTGGAATGCATATTGGCGCGCGCCGGCGGTCTGTCCCGTCAAGGCAATGTGCGCGAAGGCACCACCGTCGGCGATTCCAGCGCCGAAGCGCGCGCCCACGCCATGAGCGTTGAGGCCAATATCGCCTCCGTCGATTATCTCGGCGACCGCTACACGTTTATCGATTGTCCCGGCTCGATCGAATTCGCCCATGAAGCGCGCAACGTCCTGGCGCTCTGCGACGCGGCGATCGTCGTTTGCGAAGCGGACGAACGCAAAATTCCAGCTTTGCGGGTGATCCTGCGCGAACTCGAGGACCTGGGCGTTCCCCGCTTTTTGTTCCTCAACAAGATCGAACAGACGTCGGCCCGCGTTCAGGACACCATCGCGCTTTTGCAGCCCGCCTCGCGCACCCCGCTGTTGCTGCGCCAGATTCCGATCTGGCAGAACGGCATCGCCGCCGGATTCATCGATCTGGCGCTGGAGCGCGCTTTTGTCTACCGCGAACACGCTCCGTCCGTCGTCATCGACGTGCCGGCCGGCGAAATGCCGAGCGGAAAGGAAGCCCGCTATTCGATGCTCGAACGGCTCGCCGATTACGACGATTCGTTGATGGAGGAATTGATCTCGGACATCGAGCCGCCGAAGGATCAGGTGTTCGACGATCTCACCAAGGAATTGCGTGAGGGTTTGGTCGCGCCCGTGCTGATCGGCTCGGCCGAGGCGGGACACGGCGTGACGCGGCTGCTCAAGGCGTTGCGGCACGAAACGCCCAACGTGGCGCAAGCGCGCGCCCGCCTCGGCGTGGCTGACCAAGGCGCCGCGCTCGCCCATGCGATGAAGACCATCCACACCGCGCACGGCGGCAAGCTGACGCTGGCGCGCGTGCTGCGCGGATCGTTCGTCGACGGCGCCTTGACGCGCAGCGCCCGGGGCGAGGACCGCATCGCCGGCCTGTCGCGGCTAACCGGGGCTTCAAGTTCGAAACAGGGCAAGGTCGAGGAAGGCGACTGCGTCGCCTTTGGCCGTCTCGAACATGTGGCCACCGGCGACAGCTTTTCCGACGCCAAGAACGGCGCGCCGACGCAGGTCGTCGCGGCGGTCGAGCCGACGCCGCCGGTTCACGCGCTCGTCCTCGCCGTCAAGGACCGCAAGGACGAAGTGCGTCTGGCCGCGGCGCTCGCCAAATTGATCGAGGAAGACCCCTCGCTGACCTTCGTTCACGATCAGGAAGCCGCGGAAATGCGGTTGTCGGGTCAGGGCGAGATGCATTTGCGGGTCGCCCTGGAGCGGCTGGCGGCGCGTTTCGGCGTCAACGTCGACACCCACAAGCCCGGCGTTCCTTATCGCGAAACCATCCGCCACGGCGTTTCCGTGCGCGGGCGCCACAAGAAGCAATCGGGCGGCCACGGTCAGTTCGGCGACGTGGCGCTCGACATCGCCCCGCTGCCGCGCGGGACCGGCTTCGTCTTCGATGAAAAGGTGCATGGCGGCGCAGTGCCGAGAAATTATTTCGGCTCGATCGAGGACGGCTGCCGCGACGGACTGGTCAAAGGACCGCTCGGCTTTCCCGTCGTCGACGTCGCCGCGACGCTGACGGACGGCTCCTATCACACCGTCGATTCGTCCGACATGGCCTTCCGCACCGCAGCGCGCATCGGCATGGCCGAGGCGCTCGGCAAAGCCGGTCCGGTGCTGCTGGAGCCGATTCTGGCTGTCGATCTCATCGTGCCGAGCGACGCGATAGCGCGCGCCACCGGCATCGTTTCGGCGCGGCGTGGTCAGATTCTCGGTTATGACGGGCGCCCCGGCTGGGACGGTTGGGACGTTCTCAAAACGCTGATCCCCGAAGCGGAAATGGGCGGCCTGATCGTCGAACTGCGTTCGGCCACGGCGGGCGTCGGCTCGTTCACGGCGCGCTTCGACCATCTGGCCGAAGTGGTCGGCAAGGCGGCCGACGCCATCGTCGCGCACCACAACGGCGTAAAAGCGCCGGTGCACTGACAAAGGCGGAGCGGGACGCGTCCGACGACGCGGAGCCCGCTCCATTTTTTTTTCGGAGCGTGAACGTGGATGGAAAACGCCGGCGCCTTTTTGGGAACCGTATTTGACGCCGGGACGAACGACGAACTCTCAGTCCGTGAGCGGGCGCGCGCTTTCATGCCAGCGCGCCAGCAACAGCCAGCTCGCCAAGGCCAGAACACCGTAAAGCGCGACGCCGCACAGGCACAACAGTGTCACCGCCGCATACATGCGCGGAATTTTCAGCAGAAAACCCGCCTCGACGATGCGAAACGCCAGCCCCTCGTTGGCGCCCGAGGCGCCTGCCGCCAATTCGGCCGCCACCGCGCCGATCAGCGACAGGCCGCCGCCGATGCGCAAGCCCGTCATGATCTGCGGCAGCGCCGCCGGCAGCCTTAACAGGCGCAATTCCTGCCAGCGTCCGGCGCCGGACAGGCGGAACAATTCGATCAGACCGCGATCGGTCGATTTCAGTCCGGCCGAGGCGTTGGACAGGATCGGAAAAAAAGCGACGATAAAGGCGCAAGCCAGAACCGCGCGCGAAGCGTCGAGATAGATCAGCAGCAAAGGCGCGACGGCGATCAGCGGCGTCACTTGCAGGACGACGGCGAACGGCAAGATCGACCGCTCGATCCAGCGCGATTGCGCGAACAGGATCGCCAGCGCGACGCCGCCGAAGCCGGCCAGCGCCAGAGCCTGCAGAGCCTCCAGCAAGGTCGTCCGCAACGACGCCAGCAGGAGCGGACCGTCGCTGACAAGCGTCGCGGCGATCAGGCTCGGCGCCGGCAGGCGCGAGGGCGCGACGCCGGCGACTCGCACGTAAATTTCCCACGCTCCGAGAGTCAGAGCCAGAACCAGAAAGGGCGCGGCGCGCTCCAGCAGCTTCATGGAGCGCTCCCTGGCTCGGCGCCTGATCCGCTTCCGGCCATCGCGGCGGCGAGCGCCCGCGAAATGGCGGCGCAATTGGCGGCAAAGGCGGCGCTGGCGCGAAAATCGTGCGAGCGGACGCGGGTCTTGTCGAGGCTGATCGTCGTGTCGATTCGACCCGGCCGCGCCGCCATGATCGCGACGCGATCTGCCAGATAGGCGCTTTCATAGACAGAGTGGGTGACGAAGACGATCGTCGCGTCCAGTTCCTGACGCAGCGCCAGCAGTTCGTCGTTCAATTGCCAGCGGGCGATTTCATCCAACGCGGAGAAGGGTTCGTCGAGCAAAAGCAGGTTCGGCCTGTCGACCAGGGCTCTGGCGAGCGAAACGCGCATTTTCATGCCGCCCGACAACTGGCGCGGCAGGGCTTTCGAGCGGTCGCGCAAGCCGACCCGCGCCAGCGCCGCTTCGACGCGCGGCCGCGCGTCGGCGCGCGAGACGCCGGCCAGCCGCAGCGGCAGATAGACATTGGCGAAAACATCGGCCCAGGGCATCAGATTCGGCTCCTGAAAGACAAAGCCGATTTTCGCCGCGCCCGCGTCCGTCCACGCGAGTTCGCCCTGGCTGGCGCGCTCCAGTCCGGCGATCAGCCGCAACAGCGTGGATTTGCCGCAGCCTGAAGCGCCGAGCACGGCGAGAAACTCGCCACGTTCGACGCGCATGTCGAGCCGCTCGATGATGTTTTCGCGGGAAGCGCTTTGGCCCGGCGCGCCGTCAAAGCGCTTGCCCAGCCCGCGGATCGAGAGAAGCGCCGCCCCGGCGCTCAATTTTTCGGCCGCAGGTCGAGGCCGACGCCCTTGTTGACGAAACGCAAGTCGTAAGCTTTCGAAAAATCGAGTTTCGGATCGGCGATCCCGGCGGCGACCATCGAAGCGAAAAAGCGCTGCATCCGCTCGCTGGTCATGGCGCCTACGCCAAGACGCAGCGCGTCGCCCGAGTCGACCACGCCGTAAGCCTTCATCTGCGCGATCGAAAACGCGATCTGAGCGTCGTCCATGTCGGGGTTGTCGTGTTTGATCGCCTCATTGGCGCGCCGATTGTCGCCATAGAGATAATGATACCAGCCGATGATCGACGCCTCAACAAACCGCGCGACCAGATCGGGATTGCTCTCGATTAGATCGCGGCGCGTTTCGATGGTGGTGGCGTAGGATTCGTAGCCGTAATCGGCGAGCAGAAAGACGTTCGGCTTGAAGCCGCCTTCGCGCTCGATAGAATAGGGTTCGGACGTGAGATAACCCTGCTGGATCGCGTTCTGGTCGGCGATGAAGGGGGCCGAGTTGAAATTGTAGGGCCTGACCCTGGCGCGCGAAAAACCCCAGGCCGTCTCCATCCAGCGATAAACGCTGGCGAGCGTCGGCAGTCCGACATAGGCGAGCGCCTTCGGCAAATCCTGAAACCGGTCGAGGCCGACGCCGGGATGCGACATGAAAATGATCGGGTCTTTCTGGAACAGAGCCGCCACAGTGACGATCGGCAAGCCTTCGTTCAACGCCGCGAGTTGGCCTATAAGATTTTCGCCCATGTAGAAGTCGATCTTGCCGGCGGCGAGCAGGAGCCGATTGTTCTTCTGTGGTCCGCCCGGCAGTATCGTCACGTCGAGCCCGTAGCGAGCGTAGGTTCCGTCGACCAGCGCCTGATAAAAGCCGCCGTGTTCGGCCTCCGCCAGCCAATTGACGGCGAAAGTCGTCTTGTCGAGCGCGAGGGCCTGCGCGCACCAGCCAAGCCAGACGAAAACAATAAGACTAACGCGCGCCATGCCAGACCACCAACGCCAGCGAACGTGCCGGTTGAAAGGCGTCCGCCGCGAAGTTAGGCTGACGGGGGGCAAGAACACAATGACGCGCAAGAGATTTTGGGCCGAATGGACCCACGAGGATTTTCGCGCCGCAAATATGGCGGAAATGATCGTCGTCCTCCCGGTCGCCGCGATTGAGCAGCACGGACCGCACCTGCCCGTCGGCGTCGACGCCTATATCATGCAAGGCTATCTCGACCGCGTCGGCCAACGCCTGCCCGAAGATCTGCCGGTTCTTTTCTTGCCGCCACAATGGATCGGGACGTCGGACGAGCACAAGGACTTTTCCGGCACGCTGACGCTTTCGCCGCAGACGGCGATGGCGCAATGGACGCAGATCGGCGAAAGCGTGGCGCGCGCCGGCTGCCGCAAGTTGGTGATCCTTAACTCCCATGGCGGCAATTCGCCCGTTGTCGATCTGGTCGCGCAAGATCTGCGCGCCAGACTTGGCATGCTGGCGGTGCGCGCCGCCTGGAGCCGGTTCGGCTACCCCGATGGGCTGTTCTCGGTCGACGAACGCGTCCACGGCGTGCATGGCGGCGATATCGAAACCTCGCTCATGCAGGCCTTTCGCCCCGATCTCGTGCGCCGCGCCGCGATCGAGGACTTCTCGCCGATAAGCCGAGAAATGGAGATGGAGTATTTGTGGCTGCGCGCCCATCGTCCGATCGGCATCGGCTGGCAGGCGCAAGATCTGCACCCAAGCGGCGCCGCCGGCGACCCACGCCTAGCGACCCGCGACAAGGGCGAAGCCTGCGCCGATTACGGCGCGACCGCGCTTATCGAATTGCTGCGCGATGTCGAGGCCTTCGATCTCGCGCGCCTCAAGAGCGGGCCCGGGTAGCGCGGCGCGCGTTTAGATCGATTCGATTCGCCCGCGCTAAAGCCGCTTTTCCAGTTTCAGCGCGCTCTGCCCGTCTTCGTAAAAATCCGCCACAACGCCGACGCGCTCGAAGCCGGCCGTTTGGTAAAGCTGGAGCGCGCGCTCATTGTCGCCGCGCACTTCCAGCGCGATGGACCGCGCCCCGCGCAGTCGCGCCTCGCGTTCGCCCGATTCCAACAGGAACCGGCCGAGCCCGCGTCCCTGAAAAGGCGGATCGACGGCCAGTGAATAGATTTGCGCCCGCGTCGAATTCCTGCGCTTGGAAATGAGTAGATACGCGGCGCACCGCCCCGCCCGCTCGACGACGAGGAAGATCGCGCCCGGCGCGAAAATGTAATAACGCAACGCCCGGCGCGACAGAAGATCGCCTGAAAAAGCCGCCGTCTCGATCCGCGCCAGATCGTCGAGATCCTCATATTCGGCGCGCCGCGCGCGCTCTGGCGAAAATGCCGTCATAAGGCAATCGCGCTCGCGGATAGGGCCGGCTCGCGCCGCCTCATTCGGCCTTCCAGGGAAAGGTCCAGGTTTCGGTCAGGGTGCGTTGCGACGTGCGCAGGAAAGCGCGTACATCGCTCGTTTGACCGGGATCGACCTGAACGTCGACCATCGCGCGGAAGCCTTTGGCGTAGGGATTGGGCGTCAGGATCGTGCGCAGGACGCGGCCCTGGGACGCGCTGGCGACAAGCTCGACCATGCTCGGATCGACCAGATAGAACGGCAGATCGCCGCCAGCGAAATCGATCATGAAACGGCGCGTTCCGTCAAGCATCGGCTCGTTCGAGCCGAGCGCGCGCGCCAGCGTCTGATAGGTATTGGCCACCCGTCCGTTCGGCGAGATGTTGGTGAGGTCGAGGCTCGCCGTCATCTTGTAGGAATAGGAAAAGGCCTTGCCGGGTTCCGGCGAATCCTTCGGCGCCCATAGCGCCACGATATTGTCGTTGGTTTCATTAGCCGTCGGCAATTCGATCAGTTCAACATGGCCTTCGCCCCAACTTTCATGCGGTTCGACCCAATAGGACGGACGCAATTGGTAGGCCAGATCGATATCCTGATAGTGCTCGAACTGCCGGTCGCGCTGCAAAAGGCCGAAGCCGTGGCAATCCTTGTCGACGAACGCCGAGGTCGCGGCTTGCAGAGGATTGCGCAGCGGCCGCCAGATCCACTCGCCGGCGCCCGAATGCATCAGCAATCCGTCCGAATCGTGCAGCTCAGGCCGATAGTCGGTGTTCATACGGCGATTGTTCTCACCGAGATCGAACATTGAGGTCAACGGCGCCAAGCCGAGGCGCAAACCGGGCCGCCGCGCGAACAACGTCGCGCTAACTTCGAGCGCCGTGTCGACGCCGGGGTAGATGTCGAATCGATAGGCGCCGGCGATCGACGCGCCGTCCAGAAGGCCGTAGATCGTCGCCCGCTCAGCCTTCTGCGGCGGGGTTTCGACCCAGAATTCGCGGAAGAATGGAAACTCCTCTTCGTTGGTTCCGGCCACCACGGTCAATGCGCGCGCCGACAGGCCGTATCGTTGGCCGCGTCCGAGAAAGCGGAAGTAGCTTGCGCCAAGGAAGGCGATGACCTCGTCATAGACGCGCGGATCGTTCAGCGGATAATGCAGGCGAAAGCCGGCGAAACCGAGATTGACCGGCAACGACCGGTCGAACTTGTTGCGCCCGTAATCGAACATGTTGGGCGAATAGGGAATCGGCGTGGCGATGCCGTCGCGAATCGTGTTGACGACGACCGGGCGCGGATAAAGGTGGCCGAGATGGAATGTCTCCAGCCGGAACGGACCGCCGCCGGCGCCGAGCAGGGCCTTTTCCGGGCGGAACCTGATGTCGCGCCAGGCGTCGAAATCGAGCTTGTCGAGACCGTCCGGTAATTTTGGCGGCAGCGCGTCGAAAGGCGCGGCGGCGAGTTCGCGCGCCCGCTTGACCACATCCTCATAGCCGAAATGCGGCGGCGGCGGCTGCACGGCGCCTTGCTGCGCGAAAGCGAAGGACGGGACGACGGCCTGAGCGCCCGAGGCGGCGAGAGCGCTGAGAACAAAGCGACGATCGATCTGAGGCATCGGGATTCACATGTGAGGAGGATTCGGCGGGTAAATTGACGACTTATGAAATCTCCGCCCGCTTTAGAGCAACCTGCTCTAGCCGCGTTTTCAGGCGCCGGCAAGGCCGGAAATCGTCGCCGTCAACGTTGGGTCGATTGCCGCAGCCAGGCCATATAGGCCGGTTCGCCTTCAAGGATCGGCGCGCGCAGGATTTCCGGCGTTTCATAGGGATGAATGGCGCAGATGGCCTTTGTAATGGCGGCGAAATCCTCGGCGCGCGCCTTGATCTGCAACGACCATTCCTGCGCGCGGGCGATCTCGCCCTTCCAGACGTAGCGGCTCTCGACGCTGGCGATCTGCACGCAGGCGGCGAGGCGAGCCCGCAGCAGCGTTTCGGCGATCTGTTGCGCCCCGGCCTCGCTGTCGATGGTGGTCAGCACAAGACTGAAGCCGCTCATATCCATCCAGCCAGCTCCGTGCGCGCGATGTCGGCGAGAACCGACAAGGCGCCCTCGCTGTCGTTCAGGCAGGGAACGCGCGAGAATTGTTCGCCGCCGGCCGCCATGAAGGCGTCGCGGTTATCGACGCCGATCTCCTCGATCGTCTCCAGACAATCGGCGAAAAATCCGGGCGTTATCACGACGATTTTCTTGATCCCCCGCGCCGGCAGGCTTTGGACGGTCTCGAGCGTATAGGGCATGAGCCATTGCCCCGGTCCGAAGCGCGACTGGAACGTCATGTCGAGCTTGTCGGCAAGGCCGCTCGCCTCGCCAAGCAGCCGCGTCGTCTTGGCGCAATGGCAATAATAGGGATCGCCCTTGTCGAAATATGCCTTCGGCATGCCGTGATAGGAGCAAAGGATTCGCTCCGGCGCGAAATCGAGACCGGCGAGATGTTCGCGCAAAGCGCCGCTGAGCGCCTCGATATAGGCAGGCCGGTCGTAAAACGGCGCGGCGACGCGCAAGGTCGGCTGCCAGCGCATGTCCGTCAAAGCGGCGAAGACCGCGTCGGCGACGCTGGCGCTGGTGGCGCCGGCGTATTGCGGATAGAGCGGCGTCACGAGAATGCGGTCGCAGCCTTGCGCCTTCAGCGCCGCGACGCGCGATTTGATCGAGGGATTGGCGTAGCGCATCGCCCAATCGACGATCGTTCGACCGTCCTTGTCGCCAAGACCGCCGTCGGCGATCCAGCGCCCGAGTTTGTCGGCCTGCGCCCGTGTCAGGGTCTTCAACGGCCCCTCGTCGCGCTCCTTGTTCCAGATGGCGGCGTAATCGCGTCCCCGACGCGCCGGCCGAGTGGTCAAAATGACCAGATTGAGCAACGGCTTCCAGAAAATCGCCGGCGTTTCGACGACGCGCCGATCAGACAGAAATTCCTTCAGATAGCGACGCATGGAAAAATAGTCGGTCGCGTCAGGCGTGCCGAGATTGACCAGCAACAGGCCGACGCGGCCGATCGCGACGGCCGGATGGTTTTTCGGAAACGCGGCCTCGTGCGCCACGGGCGCCTCCGACGTCGCGGGAATCGTCGGCATCAGCGCTCACATCCGTTTGAGAATGAGCGGATTGCCGTCCTTGGGATCTTTCGCCCAGGTTCCGTCCGCTTGAAAGTCGAGATGAGCGACATGGCCCTTGCGCGCCGTCAGGATGATTCGCCCGCGCTCCAGCGCCCAGCTGACCGGATCGAAAATGATCAGGCCCTGATCGCGACAGGCGGGCGCCAGCACCGCGCGCAAAGCCGAACCACGCGTTTCGTTTTCCAGAGTCAGCATGCAGCCTGTCTTGCGGCCCTCGCCGCGCAGGACGCTGTAATGTCCGGCGACGTCACCGCTGTGTTTGGGCGCGTTGGCGAGCGCGCCGGCGCGGCCGGATTCAAGCGCGACCGGCGCCTTCGCCGCCGCGGTCGAACCGGTGGGAAGGGTCGTGTCGACCGCGCCAGCGGCGCTGGTCGAGCCGGGAATATGCAGGGAATTCAACCGATAGATTTCCCCGCCGGGTCCCTTCGCGGTCATTCGCGCGCCGTCCAGCGTGAAATCCAACACCTCCTGGCCGGCGGCGTCGACCAAGCTCAGGCGATTTTCGCCTCTCGCCCGCCAGGCCTCGACGCTGAACAAAATCGGCATGGCTCGCCGACAGCCGGCCGGCATGCCGATGAAGCCGCCGCCCGGCGTCAGCTCTTCCTTGAGCAGCACCTGGCAATTGCGATGGGAATGTTCCTGCGCGAGATCCCAAGAACCGCCAGCCTTGCCCGGCGCGGAAAAGTCGACGGCGGCGCATGTTTGCGTCGCGCAAAGAAAAGCCCCCGCCGCGAACAGGCGTCCCGCCCATTTCGTCGGCGAAGCCCGTCGAATGAGGATTGGCGCAACAAGGCGTCGAATGTTCATCGCGGCGGCCCTCTGAATCAAAAATCCTTGGCGCAGCGCCTTATTCATGCGCCTGCGAACAGGCCGACGTCAAACGCGGAACGGCCATTCGACAGGTCTAACCGCGCGGCCTTGCGCCAGGGGCGCCAACGTGAAAAATGCGCGCCGGATCGCGCCGGCGGGAGGCGCAGGCTTGCTTTCCTTCGATAATTTTGACCAAAGTCAAAGCAGAAAGACGCCGCTCTTGCGAGAAAGCCCTATGAGCGCCCAACATGACAATCTCGACGCCGCGCTGATTTTGGCGGAAAAGTCCGCGCCGCGGTACACCAGCTACCCGACCGCGCCGCATTTTTCGCCGGCGGTCGGAGCCGAAACGGCGACCAAATGGCTGGCCGCCTTGCCGCCGGCTTCGGCGCTTTCGCTCTATCTGCATGTGCCTTATTGTAGCGCCATCTGCAATTATTGCGGCTGCCACACCAAAGCGGTGCAGCGCGCCGAGCCGCTCGACGCCTATGAAGACTATCTGGCTCGGGAAATCGACCTCGTCGCGCGTCTGACGCCGGCCAAGCGCGTCACCGACGCCCACTGGGGCGGCGGCACACCAAGCCTACTCGGTCCCAATCGGCTTTTGCGCCTGTCGCGGGCGCTGAAAGATCGATTCGAATTCGCGCCGAACGTCGAATACGCCATCGAACTCGATCCGCGCACGGTCGATCCCGCGCTCGTCGAGGCTTTAGCCGCCTGCGGCTTCACCCGCGTCAGCCTGGGCGTTCAGGATTTGAACCACCACGTTCAGGAAGCCATCGGTCGCATCCAGCCGTTCGAGGTCGTCGAGACCGCCGTCAATCTTCTGCGCGGCGCCGGAATCGCGGCGATTAATCTCGACCTGATGTACGGCCTGCCGGAGCAAACGCTGGAGGACGTGCGCCATTCCATGCGGCTGGCCGCCGAGTTGAACCCAAGCCGGCTGGCGATTTTCGGCTACGCCCATGTGCCCTGGTTCAAGGTGCATCAACGCCTGATCGACGCCTCCGCTCTGCCGGGCGCGGCCGAACGCCTGCAACAGGCCGCGGCGGCGCGGCGAACCCTGGCCGAATACGGCTATGAGGCGATCGGCCTCGATCATTTCGCCAAACCCGACGATCCGCTCGCCGTCGCCGCGCGCAGCAAGACCATGCGCCGCAACTTCCAGGGCTATACGACCGACGCGGCCGACGCGCTGCTGCCTTTCGGCGTGTCGTCGATCGGCCGTCTGCCGCAAGGCTATGTGCAGAACGCTCCTGATCTCGGCACTTGGCGGCGGGCTATCGATGATGGACGGCTGCCTGTCGTCAAAGGCGTCGCCTTCAGCGTCGAGGATCTGGCGCGCGGTGCCGTGATCGAAAAGCTGATGTGCGATTTTTCCGTCGACTACGGCGCGATCGGCGCGGCGTTTTTGGGCGACGAGCGCGCCTTCGACGACGCTTTGCCTGAATTGCTTCAGTTCGAGCGCGACGGGGTGATCACGCTCGCCGGCCGCGTCGTAACCCTGACCGAGGCCGGAAAACCCTTCCTGCGCTTGCCCGCCAGCGCCTTCGACGCCTATCTCAAGACCAGGGCGGCGCGCCATTCGGTCGCCGTCTAACGAGGTTCAAATGTCCCGGCCTTCGACTTCGGGCGCGGTCTTGCCGACGCCTTGGCGCGCCGTTTCGTCGTGCGGATCAAGGCTCAACGCACGCCGATAGATGTCCAGCGCCTGGGCGTCCTGGCCCTGATCGCGCAACAACGCGCCGAGCGCGTCGAGAGCGCCCAGATGGCGCGGTTCGATTTTCAGCGCCTGTTCGAAATCACGTCTGGCCGCCTCTTTGTCGCCGGCCGTCGTCTGCGCCCGCGCGACGAAGGCGGCGGCCCATGTCGGCTCCAGAACGACGATGCGGTCGAGCAACGTTCGCGCCAGCGACAATTGTCCCGACGCCAGCGCCTCATGCGCGCGGTGCATCAAAAGATCGGCGGTGGGCGAACCCGAATGGGCGAAAACGCCGGCGATCGCCAGCCTGATGTCGCCGGCTTCGTCCGCGTCCTGCGCACGGGCCAGACGCGCGAACAGATCGTCGAGGACTTTGCGACGCGCTTGCGCTTCGCTCACCGGCGGCGCGGCGACATTTTCCGGCGCGGCCGAAGCGGCGGGGCACGACGAAGGCGAAACGGCGATCAGAAGACCGGCGACGACGGCCAAAGGCGATAGACGCATGGCGGCGATGTTACCGTGGATTGGCCGGCGCGGGGAAGCGAAATTGCCGCCGGGCCGAGGCGGACGCCGCGACTTGGCAAAAAAAAAGCCCCGGCGAACCGGGGCCTGTCGAGGCGGCGCGTCAAGCGCCAAAATCAGCCCTGGCGGGCTTTGTAACGCTTCTGCGTCTTGTTGATGATGTAGACACGGCCCTTGCGGCGCACGAGCTGGTTGTCGCGGTGGCGCGAACGCAGCGATTTGAGCGAGTTGCGGACTTTCATCGTGAACCTTGGTCAATAGGGGCGCGGGGAGCGCCCGCAACCGGAAATCGGAGGCGGTCCTATGCCTCATTTAGCCGCCGCGATCAACCCCTTTTCGTCCTCGCGGTGTAAGAAACTGTCGCGACGGGCCCGAATATCCCGCTTGAGCGCCGTTCGCAGCGCCGGCGGGGATGGCGCCTCCGGCCTTTGAATGCTATTGGGCGGGCCACTTGTTTAGACGCATATTCTTGTCCGAAAACTCCGCAGCTTTTCGGGAGTATGCTCAAGCGGCAAATTCAAGGGCCCTATGTTCAACCGCCTCTACAAATGGACGCTTTCGCTCGCCGAAAGCCGGCGCGCAACCTGGGCCCTGGCGGCGATCGCCTTCGCCGAAAGCTCATTCTTTCCGATCCCGCCCGACGTCATCTTGGCGCCGATGTCGCTGGCCCAGCCGAAAAAAGCCTGGACCTACGCCGCCATCTGTTCGCTCGCTTCGGTCGCCGGCGGCGCGCTCGGCTATTTCATCGGCGCCTTTCTTTACGAAACGCTCGGCCATTGGTTGATCCAGCTTTACGGTTATGGCCCGCGCATCGACACCTTGCGCGCCTTCTACGCGCAATGGGGCTGGGCTTTCATCCTGGTCAAGGGGTTGACCCCCATTCCCTTCAAGCTGGTCACCATCGTCAGCGGCCTGCTGGGGTACAATTTCGCGCTGTTCATCGCCCTCGCCGCTATCACCCGCAGCGCCCGCTTCTTCGCCCTGGCGGCCATTCTCAACCATTTCGGCGACCCGATCCGGATTTTGCTGGAAAAGCATTTCGCCTTGTTTTTGGGGCTGCTGCTGGCCATCATCATCGCCGGGTTCTGGATCGCGGCGCGGCTCGTCTGATCATGCGGGAAATCCTCGTTCAAAAATTGCGTCAGGCCGGCTCGAAAGAGGCCGCCCTGCTGATTTTCCTCGTCGCCGGCGCGACCATCGCCGGCGCCTGGGTCTATCAGGGGCTCGGCTACGCGCCGTGCGAATTGTGCCTGAAAGAGCGCATCCCCTATTATTTCGCCATTCCGCTGGCCGGCTTGAGCTATGTCCTCGCCCGGCGCGGACGCGACGGTCTCGCCGCCGCGGCGCTCGGCGGACTGGCCATCGTGTTTTTCGTCTGCGCGATCATCGGCGCCTATCACGCCGGCGTCGAATGGAAACTTTGGCCCGGGCCGACCGACTGCACCGGCGCCTTCGCCAAACCCGCCTCGAACGCCGATTTCCTGCGCCAGCTTGAAAACGTCAAGGTCGTGCGTTGCGACGAGCCGGCGTTGAAAGTCCTCGGCCTGTCGCTGGCCGCCTGGTATGGCCTGATCTCGGCCGGCCTCGCCGTCGTCGCCGGATTTGGCGCCGCCCGGGCCGATAGAAATCAGAGCCTTTCCCGGCCCGACTGAGGCATTCCGCCGGGACCATTTGGCCGATCGCGCCGCCAAAGATGCGCGCCCATTGATGCGGCTTGATTTTCGCGCCTTAGTTTTGGCGTATTTTGTTCTTATTTTGTTCTAGTCCTCGCAATGGATTAGACCTATGAATTTTCCCCGCGCGGCTGAGCCAACAAACTTTTCATTTCGCCGCGCCGGGTTCGAAGATCTTCCACCTCCTCCTTCTTTTCGCGCCGCGCCGCAGCTGACGCACTCCGGCGTCGTGCTGGGCGAAGGCGTTGTCCTTGCGCCCTTGGCGTCTGACGGAGGGCTTGTCCTGTCGGGTCGCGAGACAGATTTATTCATCTTGCTCTCGCTGGCGCAGGGGCGCGCCGCCTCACCCAACGCCATCCACGGATTTGGCGGCGTCTCGAAAAGCCTTCGCGACGGCGATGTCGCGCTCGCGGCGATCAGACTGGCGCAGATCGGCCTGCCGGCCCTGCGCGACGAACGCGACGCGGAATTGCTCAGGGTCGGCGCGCGATGTCTGGCCAAAGGCCATTCGCCATGGGAAATCCTGCATGCAGCGGGGATAGAAGGCGAAAATATCCGCCTGTTCTAGGCCGAGTGGAACGAGGCGCTTCATCCGCGCGATCCCGGCAATGGACGTTTCGTGGGCGCCGGCGACGCCTCGAACGCCCCGCCTTCGGTTCCAGACTCCAACCCCAAACCTGTCGGCGCGGCGGCTGGCGGCGTGACCGTGCTGACGCCGGGCGCCGCGCAATCCTTTTTGGCGCGTGGCGCCGTCGCGCTGACCGCCACGAGCTTCGCGGTTGCAGGCGGCGTCCTGGCCTTGACCGCATCGGGCTGGGTCCTCGTGCACGGCCCCAAGGGCGATATCACGGACGGCCCTTCTTATTGGCTGCCAGGAGTTCCGGCTGAAAATTCGAGCAAGGAGCACGCCGATCGCGCCCCGCCACACGCGCCGGCGGTTTCTACGCCAGTTTCCACCCCCGCCGACCCATGCCAGCATGATCCGTCCTGCGTGCCCAAACAGGCCGAAAGCGCCGACGCGAGGTTGAAGAAACCGAGTTATAGGCCCGGAGCCTCGGACGGCGGGCCTGGCCAGTGGGCTTTTGCCAACGAAGGCATGAAGGATCTGCCAACCACTTATCAAAATAAAATCACCGGCGCGCCAAACGGAATGATCTACAGGGTGCAAAATCCTTTGACAAAAAAAGGCGTTACCAAATTTGATAGCTATGACTCGGCGACAAATACCCTGATCGATGCGAAACGCTGGACGGGCTGGCCGATTGGGAAGCAATTTTCAACGGATTCTGTTCTGGAACAGGCGAACGCACAAATTAGCGCCGCAGGCTCATCGGGCGCACGGATCCGATGGGTTATGTCATCACAGGAAAAAGCTGGATTGGTTTGAGCTATACTCAAAAAGGCGGACCTGCAGGACAGCATTTCCATTGTCATCATGGAGCCGTAAAATGACCAGCACCATCCCGAACAAGCTTGAAATCAACTGTTTTGCCCCGCCGGAAAATCTCAACGCGCGGCAGGCGCTCGAAAAAATGCGGCGCTTCCTCATTGGCCTTGAAAAGGTCTCGCCCTGGCGCAGGCCCTTCGACGTCAGCGGCTCGACAGCCGAACACGCCAATATGCCTATCGCCGCCGATCTGTCGGAATTTGACTCCGTCGCGATGGTCGCCCTGCGGGACGCCGAACAGACTTTCCGCTTTATTAATCCCGACAAGGACAACTTCAATCTGGATTATGAGTCTCAGAGTCTGTCCGCGAAGTTTAAGAGCTTAAACATAGCTTTCGCATCATCAAGCGGATTGACGCGAGGCGGATGAACGCCAAGGCGTTTCGCGTCAGGTTTTCGAAGTCCTTCGCCAATCTGCGGCATCTTCCGAGCCAGGCGAAGGTTCGCTCGACCACCCATCTGCGCGGGAGGACCTCGAAACCCTGCGCCTGATCGGAGCGCTTGACGATCTCGGTGACCAGGAGCGGCAAAATCTTCTTTTGCGCCGCCCGGAACTTTGGGCCTTGATAGCCGCCGTCGGCGAAGAGTTTGCGCAGGAATGGGTGCAGTCCGAACATTGTCGCCAACACCAATTTGCCGCCGTCGCGGTCCTGAATATCGGCGGGATGAACAATCGCGTGCAGCAGCAATCCTAAAGTGTCGACGAGGATATGGCGCTTCTTGCCCTTGATCTTTTTCCCCGCGTCGTAGCCATTCGGATCGATGCAGCGCCCCCTTTTTCGGCGCTTTTGACGCTCTGGCTGTCGATCACGCAAGCTGTCGGGCTGGCTTCGCGCCCCATCGCCTCGCGACACTTCACATAGAGTGCGTGGTGGATGCGATCGAGCGTGCCGTTCCACGTCCACAGATCGAAATAATCGAACAGCGTGCTGCGCGGCGGCAAATCCTTCGGCACGTATCGCCATTGGCAGCCCGTGCTCAGCACGTACATCAGGCCGTTGACGACTTCACGCACATCGACGGTGCGCTTGCGCCCGCCGCGCTTGGCCGGCGGTATCAACGACGCGATATGCTCCCATTCGGCGTCGGTCAGGTCGCTGGGATAACGCAACTTGTCGCGGTTATATTGCGCGCGGTTCTCGCTCGTCCACATCGGCAGCCCCTCCAGAATCAGGCTACCTTCCATGAATCACATCCGACTCATGCGATTCAACTTCTTTTCGGACGGACACTCACTCACACATCGGCTATCGTCTTTGTTTTTCGGATTATGTCGTCAAAAAAAGCACGGCGACGATATCTGGGTTTCAATAAGCACTAAATCTGGAAACTCCATTACGCCACATTCAATGTTTTTAATAGAAGCTCCAAATTTTCTACGCGGCCACCTCAATTCTGAATGGGGAGAGACAAATATTATTATGGACAAAATCAACAATTTTATTACGGAGTTTAATCCTGTTTTCTGTTCGTGCTCTACATTTGAAATGTATACGCCAGATATTTTCGAAACACAAAGCTATTACCTTGGTTGGCTAACCTATACGCGTGATCCGGCTTTCATCGTCGCATTGACCGGCGATCCGTTGGCGACGGCGTATCGCAATGGCTTGCTCATCAAGATTGGCGAGGATGTGTCAACGGCCGAAAGCCCGGAAACCCGCGCCCAACTCATCCGCCTGCGCGACAAACTGACTGCGGCGGGCGTCACGGGCTGGACGATGTGAGGCGGCGCCCAGGTCAGTGATGTTCGCGAGGCCCGGCCAGAGTTCCAACAGGTTCAGGCCAACGCCTCCAGCACGGCGCGATGTTTCGGCGGGATCGGCGCCGGCCGCTGACCGCTTCGCGTCACATAGACGTGGGTAAAGGCGCCGCGCGCCGCCGCGACCATTGCGCCCGCGGCGAAAACGCCGAGATCGTAACGCACCGACGAGCGTCCGATATGGGCGACCTTGACGCCGATTTCGACGCCGCCCGGGTAGGCGAGCGAGGCGAAATAGACGCAATTGGTCTCGACCACCAGACCGATGACCTCGCTCGCGGCGATATCGAGCGCGCCCGCCTCGATCAACAACTGGTTCACCGCGGTGTCGAAAAAGGAATAATAGGCGACGTTGTTGACATGGCCGTAAGCGTCATTGTCGTTCCAACGCAGGCTGATCGGCACGAAACGGCGATAATCCCCGCGCGTCGGCGGCTTTGGCCTTTGCTCTGTCATTGCGACCCCTCTTCATTGCGTCGGCGCGCCCGCGCCAGCCCCTCGGCCAGCGACATTTTCGCCGATCCCGGCGCCAAAGGCTTTTGCTGGCTCTCATGCGGCGCCCAGCCCGAAAGCCAGACGATTTCGAACGTCGCGCGCACCCGCCCGTCTTCGTCGGCGAAATTTTCAGCGTAGATTTCGGCGGCGCGAAAGGCCACAGCGCGGCGCAAGGGCCGGCGCGCGCCGGCGATCAGCGTGTTGGTCGCGCCCATGGCGCGCAGATCGCGCATCAAATGCAACGCCGAGGGATAGCGAACAGTCAGCGTTTCGCTGTCGGTCACCGGCAAAGCGTAGCCGGCGCGCTGGAGCAGCGCCCCCAGATCGCGCAAATCGACGAAAGGCGCGACGCGCGGGCTGGCGCCGCCCTCGATCTCATCCTGCGCCAGCGCCAGCGCCTGACGCAATTCGTACAAGGATCGCCCGCCCACCATCGCGGCGAGAAACAGTCCGTCGGGCGCCAACGCGCGGCGGATTTGCGCCAGGACGCCGGGCAGGTCGTTGACGACATGCAGCCCCAGCGCCGAGACGACGAGGTCGAAGGCGTGGGGCGCGAAAGGCAGGCGTTCCTCGTCGGCGACGAGGCGCGCGCCCTGCTCCCCGGCGACGGCGAGAACAGGAGCCGCGCGCAGGACGAACCGGCCGTCGCGCGCCAGCGCCCGCGCCAGCGCCGGATGGGGCGAGCCGAGATCGAGCGCGCGCGGAAAATCGCGGCTGATGGCGGAAAGGCGGAACAGGCAATCCTCGAGGGTCCGCGCGAACAGAAAGTCGGCCGGCTCCTGGCGCCCCGCGGCGCGAATCAGGCGCCGGCGATAAAGCGCGCGGTCGAAGATCTGCGGCGGATTTTGCGGCGGATTTTGCACTTGGACTTTATGCCGGCAAGCCGGCCCGCAACGCAAGAGCGACGCCTGCGGCGCCGCGCGCGGTCCGCCTCGTCACGACACCCCGACGCCGTAATAGGCGAAGCCGTGTTTGCGCATGATGTCGGGGCGATAGACGTTGCGCAGATCGACGATAATCGGCGCGGCGAGGTTCGCCTTGATGCGGTCGAGGTCCAGCGCGCGAAACGCGTCCCATTCGGTGACGATGACCAGCGCGTGCGCGCCCTGCGCGCAGGAATAGGCGTCATCGCAAAACACGACGTTCGGCATGACCGGTTTGGCCTGGCTCATGCTCTCAGGGTCATAGGCGCGCAAATTGGCCCCCGCGTCCTCCAGCGCCGTCGCCAGCGCGATGGAGGGCGCGTCGCGCATATCGTCGGTATTCGGCTTGAACGCCAAGCCGAGCAAAGCGATGGTCTTGCCGCGCGCCGATCCGCCGCAGGCGGCGATGACCCGTTTCGCCATGCCGCGCTTGCGCTGCTCATTGACGGCGACGACGGTTTCGACGATCCGCACCGAACAATCGAAATCATGCGCCGTCTTGATCAGCGCCGCAGCGTCCTTGGGGAAACACGAACCGCCAAAGCCGGGACCGGGATGCAGGAATTTCGGACCGATGCGATTGTCCATACCGATGCCGCGCGCGACGTCCTGCACGTTGGCGCCGGTCTTTTCGCACAGATCCGCCATCTCGTTGATGAAGGTGATCTTGGTCGCCAAAAAGGCGTTGGCCGCGTATTTGATGAGTTCGGCGCTGCGGCGTTCGACGAAGAACAAAGGCGGCTGATTGAGGTTCAACGGCCGGTAGACTTCGGTCATCACCTCGCGCGCGCGCGGTTCGACCGTGCCGATGACGATGCGGTCCGGCCGTTTGAAATCGCCCAGCGCCGCGCCTTCACGCAGAAATTCGGGATTGGAGACGACGGCGAAATCGGCTTCGGGACGCGCCTGCTTGATGATGCGCTCGACTTCGTCGCCCGTGCCCACCGGCGCCGTCGATTTGGTGACGACCACGGTGAAGCCGTTCAAGGCGCCGGCGATCTCCTTCGCCGCCGCGTAGATATAGGAAAGGTCGGCGTGCCCGTCGCCGCGACGCGACGGCGTGCCCACCGCGATAAACACGGCGTCGGCGTCGCCGACGGCCGTGGCGAGATCGGTCGAGAAAAACAAGCGATTCTGACGAACGTTGGCCGCGACCAATTGATCGAGCCCCGGCTCGAAAATCGGCATTTCGCCGCGCAGCAACGATTCGATTCGCGATTCGTCCTTGTCCAGACACGTGACGATATGGCCGAAGTCCGCGAAACAAGCGCCCGAAACCAGGCCGACATAACCAGATCCAACAACGGCGATGCGCATGAAATTCCCACAAAAAGTTTCAGCATCAACTCTTTAGCGCCAGGCATGCGCGCCGGAGCGGTAGCGGAGAATTATGACGTGCTCATATCGCTTTGGAAAAAAAAAGACAATTCGCCCGGTTTGCCCCGAATTCCTTGATTTGGGGGGCGGACGCGGGGCAAAATCACTTGCCTCAGGTCCAAGACGCGCTAGACCGGCGGCTTGCTTTGAGACGAGGCGCAACATCATGCATAAACGAATTCTCGTCACCGGCGGCGCGGGATTTCTCGGTTCGCATTTATGCGAGCGCCTGCTCGAAGGCGGCCACGACGTCCTGTGCGTCGACAATTTCTTCACCGGCTCGCGGCGCAACATCGCTCATCTTCTTGACCACAAGGCCTTTGAGCTGCTGCGGCACGACGTGACCTTTCCGCTCTATGTCGAAGTCGACGAAATCTACAATCTCGCCTGTCCCGCCTCGCCGATTCACTACCAGTTCGATCCGGTCCAGACCACCAAGACCAGCGTCATCGGCGCCATCAACATGCTCGGCCTCGCCAAGCGGCTGAAGATCAAAATGCTGCAGGCCTCGACTTCGGAAGTCTACGGCGATCCGACGATGCACCCGCAAAAGGAAGATTATTGGGGCAACGTCAATCCGATCGGCTTTCGCGCCTGCTACGACGAGGGCAAGCGTTGCGCCGAAACGCTGGTGTTCGATTATGTCCGCCAGCACAAGCTCGCCGCCAAGGTGGTGCGCATTTTCAACACCTACGGCCCGCGCATGCATCCCAATGACGGGCGAGTCGTCTCCAATTTCATCGTTCAGGCCCTGCGCGGCCAGGACATCACCCTTTACGGCGACGGCGCCCAGACGCGCTCGTTCTGCTATGTCGACGATCTGATCGACGCGATGGTCGCCATGATGGCGACGAGCGCCGAGGTGACCGGCCCGATCAACACCGGCAATCCGACGGAGTTCGCCATCCGCGAGCTCGCCGAGGTGATCATCGAAATGACCGGCTCCAAATCGAAACTGGCCTTTGCGCCGTTGCCCTCGGACGATCCCAGGCAGCGCCAGCCCGACATCGCCAAGGCCCGCGACATCCTGGGTTGGGAGCCGAAAATCGCCTTGCGGCAGGGCCTGGTCAAAACCATCGCCTATTTCGACGCTCTGCTGAGCGCCGCTAACGATTCGCACGCCATCGGCGCCATGCGCTCGTCATAACAAGCGCGCGCGAAGCGCGCCCTTCGCGTGGCGCGATTTGGAACCCTACGCCGCCGTTGGTCAGCGCCGTTCTGGACATCCATTTCACGGGTTGTTCAATGTTTCTCGCCGAAATAGGATTCTTAACCAAGAGAGCGTTGAAAATGGGATCGGATCGCGAGCCATTTTTCGGGAAGCGCGACGACCGCGCGCCAAACGCCGCGTTCGGCGCACGCGTGATCGCGGCCTACGCCCGCGTCGCGCGATTTTTCGTATGGGCGTGCGTATTAGCGATCGTCGTTCTGTCGCTCGTTCCCGGCTCCATGCGGCCGCATACGCCGATGCCCGGCCGGATGGAGCATTTCGTCGCCTACGCCGGCGCCGGGCTGTTTCTCGCTTTGGGATATCAGAGCGCGCGGCAACGCATGTTGGGCTGGCTCTGCCTTGCCGCCGGCAGCGGGCTGTTCGAAATCCTGCAGAATTTCACGCCCGACCGCGGACCAAGCGCTTATGACGCCTTGGCCAGCGCCGGCGGCCTGACCGTCGGTCTCCTCGTCGGCGCGCTCGCCGCCGCTTTGGCCTTTCATTGGCTTTGTCATTGCGGCGTCAAAAACGCCGTCGAATAATCGATCGAGCGCTCCTCCCGCCGCCAGAAAGCGCCTTTTCATGCGTCGACGCATCCTGCGCAACCTCGCCCTCGCGTTTTTCACGGCGATCGGCGTCGCCGATCCGGCTACGCGAGCCGGCGCGATCGATCGTCCCGACGCGCGGGCGTTCGATCACATCTATGTCATCGTGCTGGAAAACCACAGTTTCAACGACGCGCTCTACAGCGGCTCCTCGCCCTTCCTGTTGAACCTGTCGCGCACGCAACGGCTGGCCACGAATTATTTCGGCGTCGCCCACCCCAGCCTGCCGAACTATCTGGCGATGATCGCCGGCGACGAGTTCGGCATCCGCGACGACGCGCCGAGCTGTTTCGCCTCTGATTTGCCGTCTGGACACGCTTGCCATCGCTTGCCCGGCGACACGTTGGTCGATCAATTGGAGGCGGCCGGACTCAGCTTCGCGCTCTATGCGGAAACGCTGCCGAGCGCCGGCGCGCTGGCGCATATATTTCCCCCCGATGCGTCGAATGCGCTTTATGCGCAAAAGCACAATCCATTTCCCTATTTCGAGAAGATCGCCGAGAATCCAGCCCGCCTCGCCCGGTTAAAGCCACTCGAAGCGCTGGCCGACGATCTTGGCGGCGCGGGGCCGAATTTCGCCCTGATCGTGCCCAACCAATGTCATGACGGGCACGGCTTGCCCCTCTGCCGCGACCGCGATCAGTTGCGACAGGATTACGACGCGTTTGTCGAGCATACGGTCGGCTTGATCCGCGCCTCGCCGAACTGGACGCAGAGATCGGCGATCGTCGTCACCTTCGACGAGGGCGCCGCCGACGCCGGCGCAAGACGCGTGCGCCCGGACGTCGAGTCCCACGCCGGCTATAATGAAAACCACGTGGCCACCGTCGTCGTGACGAAATGCGGCGGGCCCGCGCAAAACGACGTCCGATTGAACCACTACAGCCTTCTGGCGACGATCGAGGACGGCTTCAACTTGTCGCGGCTGCGCAAGGCCGCCGAAGCGACGACGATGACGGACATGTTCGTCGCCTCGTGCCCGTAAACGACACGATCAGGGCCTGTCCGCGACGCGGCGAAGGCGGACGAAACGCGGACGCAAATCGTCGCATTGCGTCGCGCCAAGAGCAAAAATATTACTTATATTCAATTCGATAAGCGATGCCGTCGCGCCGCCCGGCCTTGATTGTCGTCAATGCGGGCGGTTCTCTTTGATTTTACGACCTTTTCGAGGGTGCGCGAAAGGGATGCAGCGACGAAGCCAAGGCTGCTGTAGGATCGTTTGGCGCGTGGCCGCCGGGGCGCGCCGGAAATCCGACGGACAGGCTGATCTTTCCGGCGCGGCGTCACGGTCGAGGCAGGCGAAAGACGATGCGCGGCAGGGAAGTCGGTGAAGCATGGAACAAACGATCGTTCGAGAGAGCCAGCGAACCGGCGGCGGCGAGGCCGGCAAAACGACGGAGGCGGGCGGCGGACGAAGCGATCGACGTCGGTGGATTGTGGCGGGACTTGTCGTCCTGACGGTCGTCGGCGCCGTCGGCTTCCATCTATTTTCGCAACGTGAACAGGGCGCCCGCTATCTGACCGCGCAGGTCACGCGTGGACCCGTCGTCCGCGCCATTTCGGCGAGCGGCACCGTCAATCCCTTTTTAACCATCATCGTCGGGGTCTATGTTTCCGGAGTCGTTCAAAATCTTTATTGCGATTACAATACGATCGTTCGCAAAGGGCAGCTCTGCGCGCAGATCGACGCGCGCCCCTACACAGCCGCCTTGAAACAGGCGGAAGGGCAGCTCGCGCGCGATCAGGCGCAACTTGACGGCGCGCGGGTCAATCTCGAACGCTATCGCGGTCTGGTCGCTCAGAACTCGATCGCGCGGCAAACGTTCGACGATCAATCGGCCGCCGTCCATCAGCTCGAAGGAACGGTAAAATTCGACCAGGGTCTGGTCGACACGGCCCGAACCAATCTGGCTTACACCGATATCGTCTCGCCAGTGGACGGCGTCGTCGTCTCGCGCAATGTCACGATCGGCCAGACGGAAGCGGCCAGCCTGCAAACGCCGACCCTGTTCCTTATCGCCACCGACCTCGCCGATATGGAAGTGGACACCAATGTCACCGAAAGCGACATCGGCGCGGTAGCCCAGGGCCAGAGCGCGACCTTCACGGTCGAAAGCTTTCCGGAGCGGCCGTTCCAAGGGAAAGTTCTGCAATTGCGTCAGGCGCCGCAGACCGTGCAGAACGTCGTCACCTATGACGTCGTTGTCGGTTTCGAAAACAAGGGCATGGCGCTGAAGCCGGGAATGACGGCGACGGTTCTCATCGAGACGGCCCGCCGCGACAATGTCCTGCGCATTCCCGATCGCGCGTTGCGCTATACGCCCGTGGGCGCTCGCCGCGCCAACGACGCGCAGCAGCGGCAAGTCTGGGTTTTGCGCAATGGCGCGCCGCAACAGGTTTCGCTCAAGGTCGGGCTCGACGACGAAACCAATTCCGAGTTGATCTCCGGCGCGTTGCAGGAAAACGACGAACTTGTCATCGGCGAACAGCGCGCCAATCAAGCCGCCTCGCCGCGTTTCGGTTTGTAACGATGACGCGGGAGCCCCTGATCCAGGTGCGCGGACTTCAACGCGTCTACAGCCTCGGCGACGTTGAAACGCGCGCGCTTGACGGCGTCGATCTCGATGTCCGGCAGGGCGAATTCCTCGCCATCATGGGCTCGTCGGGATCGGGCAAATCGACCCTGATGAACATGCTCGGCTGTCTTGACCAGCCGTCGTCCGGCTCTTATCGCCTCGAAGGCCTGGATGTCGCGATGATGAGCGAGCCGGCGTTGGCGGCCGTGCGCAGCGACAAAATCGGCTTCGTCTTTCAGAGCTTCAATCTGTTGGCGCGCACCAGCGCCGCGGAAAATGTCGCTTTGCCGCTGATTTACGCCTCGGCGCCGATCAGCGGCGCCGAACGCATGAGCCGCGCTCGCGAGACCTTGGCGCAGATGGGGTTGGCTGGCCGCGAGCGGAACAGTCCCGGTCAACTCTCCGGCGGCCAGCAGCAGCGCGTCGCCATCGCGCGCGCGCTGATCAACCGTCCGAGCCTGCTTCTCGCCGACGAGCCGACCGGCAATCTCGACACGCGCAATTCCCACGAGATCATGGATATCCTGCGCGACCTCAACCGCAAGCAGGGCGTGACGATCATCGTCGTCACGCATGAGCGCGACATCGCCGATTATACCGACCGCATCATAACCATGCGCGACGGGCGCATTATCTCGGACGAGAAAAACCCCGCGCCGAACGCCGGCGCGTCCGGCGGCGCGGCGGCGAAGCTGGCCGCGAACGCCAATGACGGCGGCGCGTCGCTCGGTTTTCTTTCGATGATATTCACGGCGGCGGCGCAAGCGATCACACGCAACAAGATGCGAGCGGCGCTGACGATGCTCGGCGTTTTCATCGGCGTCGCGGCGCTGATCGCCATGGTGGCGGTCGGCCAAGGCGCCAATGAGGCGGTGCGGGCCCAGATCGAAAGCATGGGCGCCAATCTGCTCGTCGTCGTGCCCGGCGCCACGACGGCGGCCGGCGTCCGGCAGGGATTTGGCAGCGCCTCGACGCTGACGGTGGCCGACGCTCAGGCGATCCAGCGCGAATGCCCGGACGTCGCCATGGTCAGTTACATGATCCGCCAGCTCGGCCAGACCGAATACGGCAGCCAGAATTGGCAGACCAACATCGCCGGCGTCACGCGCGCCTATCTGACGACCGGCGCCTGGACGGTAGCCGCCGGCCGCAGTTTTGTCGCCGCCGATGAAAATAGCGCGGCGCTCGTGGCTCTGATCGGCGAAACGGTGCGCCGCCAGCTGTTCGGCGATTTCGAAAATCCGATCGGCGCGAAAATCCTGATCAAAGGCAGTCCGGTGCAGGTCGTCGGCGTGCTTGGCCCGAAGGGGCAAAGCAACTTCGGCCAAGATCAGGACGACGTGGTGATGATCCCGTTCGCCACCGCCGAGCGTAAGGTTCTCGGCGTCGCCGCGCCAAGCCAGGCGCAGCAGAACTTTGACCCTTATTTCCCTCCCGTGGCCAACCCTTACGGCACGAGTCTGCGCCTCACCGGCTACGTCAATTACATCTACGCCCAAGCGGTCGGCCAGGCGCGGGCGACGGCGGCGCTGGCGCAGGTCAACGCCGTGCTGATGCAACGCCACCACATTAAGCCCGGCGACACCAGCGACTTTTCCATCCGTAATTTGAGTCAGGTCGCCGAAGCGGCGGAAAGTTCCGCCAATGTGATGGCTCTGCTGCTCGCGGTGGTCGCCTCGATCTCGCTGCTCGTCGGCGGCATCGGCATCATGAACATCCTGCTGGTGTCGGTAACCGAGCGGACCCGGGAAATTGGTCTGCGCATGGCGATCGGCGCGCGCCGCAACCATGTGCTGTTGCAATTCCTCACGGAGGCGATCCTGCTCAGCGTGACCGGCGGCGTCGGCGGCATCGCCGCCGGCGTTATCGTCTCCCTGCTGATCTCCACGCTCGCGCACTGGCCGACCCAGCTTTCGGCGCTGGCGATTTTTGGCGGATTCGCCTTCAGCGTCGCTGTCGGAATGTTTTTCGGCTTCTACCCGGCGCGCAAGGCTTCGCGCCTCAACCCGATAGAAGCCTTGCGTTACGAATGAAGAGGCAAACCCGTATGCGTCAATCGCCTTTAACGTTTTCTGTCCCGTCCCGGATAGCGGCGATCATTGCCGGCGCGCTGCTCTTGGGCGGCTCGACCGCCGCGGCCCAGCCGTCTCGGCTGCAATGTTCGGTGTCGAACGAAACGGCCGACGGCGCGAGCGCGTCTCGCACCCTCGCGATCACCTATGACGAGGAGGCCAAGACCTTGGTCGTCGAGGACGGCGCGCAGCGCCAGGACTATAAGAATGTGACGATCAGCACGGTATCGATCAACGGCGCCGGGACCGACACGACGATCGGCGTCGACCGCTCGTCCTGGTCGATCGCCTTCCAGACGTATCGGCCCGAAGGCGTTACGACCCTGGTCGGACGCTGCGCTCCCGCCGGCGGACAAAGTCGTTGAGGCCGGTCCGAAGGCGTTGGCCGACGCGATCCAACGGCGGCCAAGCGTACTGAAACGACGAAGGCCGCCTCGCGGCGGCCTGTCGTAACTCTCTGAATTTTGAGAGAATTTGGAGCGGGCGAAGGGATTCGAACCCTCGACCCCAACCTTGGCAAGGTTGTGCTCTACCCCTGAGCTACACCCGCATCCGTGGGTACGGCCGTCAGCCGTGGCGGCTATATGCCGCAAACCGAAACGGATTGCAACCGCCCGCGCCCAATTTCATAAATTCGTCGGAACGCGCGCGTTGTTCGAACAGATTCAGCGCCCGGAGCGCAAGGCTTCCAGCAACCTCTTTCCGGCGCGCCCGTCGCGTTTCATGCCGAGACGGTCTTCATAGGCGGCGATGGCCTGACGCGTCTTGGTTCCCATCACGCCGTCCCGCTTGCCGCCGACGTCGTAGCCGCGCTGCTCCAGCCGGGCCTGAACTTCCCGCCGTTCGATGCGGGCGAGCCCCGGATCGTCGGTCGGCCATGGCGTTTGCACGCCCTCGCGACCGCGCAACCGATCGGCCAATACGCCGATCGCCAAGGCGTAGGTCTCGGCCGCGTTATAGGAATAGAAGGCGTCGAAATTGCGTGAGACAAGAAAAGCCGGCCCGCGCGGACCGGCGGGCAGCAACAGGCCATAGGCGCCCGCGCCCGAGAGGGCGGAGCCGTCAACATGGGTCAGGCCGCGCGCGGCCCAGGCGGCAAGCGGCTGTTTGGCGGAGCGCCCCGACGGCCCGTGGTAATCGCGCGGCAAGCGCGCCTCGAAGCCCCACGGCAAGCCGGCGACCCAGCCGGAGTGATGCAGAAAATTGGCGGTCGAACCGAGCGCGTCGGCTACGGAGCCGACCACGTCGCGCCGGCCGTCGCCGTCCATATCGACGGCGAGGCGCAGGAAGGTCGAGGGCATGAATTGCGTGTGGCCGAACGCGCCCGCCCAGGAGCCCTTGAAATCTTCGAGCCGCACGTCGCCGGCGTCGACGATTTTAAGCGCCGCCATCAGCTCGCCGCGAAAATAATCCTGCCGGCGGTTGGGCGTGCAGGACAAGGTGGCGAGCGACTGGATGACCGGACGCCAGCCAAAACCCTTGCCGAAATCCGATTCGACGCCCCAGACGGCGACGACGGCGTAAGGGTCGACGCCGAAACGCCGTCCGGCGGCGTCGGCCGCCTGGCGGTATTCGGCCAACCGCGCGCGCCCGTCGCGCACCCGCTCCTCGTCGACGAGGCCCGCGAGATAATCCCAGACCGGCGTCGAGAACTCGGGCTGTTGGCCAAGGAAACTGGCGGCGTCGTTGGGCTCGAGGCCGTCGAGGGCGCGCTGGCGGGTTTCCGCGGAAACGCCGCGCGCCGCGGCCTGGGCGCTCAAATTTCGCAGACAATCGGAAAAGTCAGCCCGCGCGGCGCCCGCACAGACCACGGCGCCGAGGGCGACCAGAGAACGTATCCAGCTCTTCATGGCGCGATGCTAGTCGATTTTTTGATTCGGCAGAATTTAAAACCGACCACCGGCATGGAGCCTGACGTTCTCCTAGATCCAGGGCCGCTCGCCCGACAGCCTGGCCTCGAAGGCGTCGATCTTGTCGGCCTTGACCATCGTCAGGCCGATGTCGTCGAGCCCTTCGAGCAAGCAATGTTTGCGATGCGGATCGATATCGAATTTCACCACGCCGCCGTCGGGACCGCGAATTTCTTGGGCCTCCAGGTCGATGCTCATGGTGGCGTTGGCGCCGCGTTCGGCGTCGTCCATCAGCTTGGCGAGGTCGCCCTTCGAAACCTTGATCGGCAAAATGCCGTTCTTGAAGCAATTGTTGTAGAAAATATCGGCGAAGCTGGTGGAGATGACACATCGCACGCCGAAGTCGAGCAGAGCCCAGGGCGCGTGTTCGCGCGAGGAGCCGCAACCGAAATTGTCTTCAGCCACCAGAATCTGGGCGTGCCGATAGGCGGGCTGGTTCAGCACGAAATCGGGATTTTCCGAACCGTCGTCGCGATAGCGCATTTCCGAAAACAGGCCCTTGCCGAGGCCGGTGCGGGCAATGGTTTTTAGATATTGCTTCGGGATGATCATATCGGTGTCGATATTGGTGATCTTGAGCGGCGCGGCGACGCCGGTGAGCTTTTTGAACTTTTCCATCTGCGATCCCGAAAGCCGATCCAACGGCGAAACTGTCAATTGCGCCTGCTTTAACAAAGGCGGCGGCGGCGCGCAACGAACGCGCCTAGAACATGTTCTAAAGCCCTACTCGGCCTCCGCCTCGATCCTGTCCATATCCTCGTCCGACAGGCCGAAATGATGGCCGATCTCATGCACCAGCACATTGGCGATCAGCGCGCCCAACGGGTCGTCGCTGTCGGCCCAGGCGTCAAGAATCGGACGGCGAAACAGCCAGACCATGTTGGGAAACTGGCCGGTCTGCGCCGCCGGTTCGCCTTGCGCCAGACCGCGGCCGCGAAACAGGCCGAGGAGGTCGAACTCGGTTTCGGCCTCCATTTCCTCAAGGACTTCCTCGTCGGGGAAATCCTCGACGCGGATGACGAGCCCTTCGCAGAGCCGCCTGAACCGCGCCGGCAGACCGGCGAAGGCGGTTTCCGCCAGGGCCTCGAATTCGGCCAGCGACGGCGCTGACCGCCAGGCCCAATCTGACGGAGAGTAGCGAGCCGTTCCCATTTTCTCTCCCGTTTCGGTTGTTAAACGGCGGCGTTTTTTCTGAATTCTCAGCCGAGCTTGCGCATGTCGACGAAATGGCCGGCGATCGCCGCCGCCGCCGCCATCGCCGGCGAGACGAGATGGGTGCGGCCCTTGAAGCCCTGGCGGCCTTCAAAATTGCGGTTCGAAGTCGAAGCGCAACGCTCGCCTGGCGCCAGCCGATCGGGATTCATCGCCAGACACATCGAGCAGCCCGGCTCGCGCCATTCGAAACCGGCGGCGATGAAAATCTTGTCGAGGCCCTCGGCTTCCGCCTGCGCCTTGACCAGACCGGAACCCGGCACGACCAGCGCGTTGACGTGGCTCGCCACCTTGCCGCCTTCCGCCACTTTCGCGGCGGCGCGCAGATCTTCGATGCGGCCATTGGTGCACGAGCCGATAAAGACGCGATCGATCTTGATGTCGGTCGGCTTTTCGCCGCCCTTTAGTCCCATGTAGTCGAGGGCGCGCTGAATTTTGGCGCGCATGGCGTCGTTCGTCGCCGATTCGACGCGCGGCACCGTCCCGTCGATCGCGACAACATCCTCCGGGCTGGTGCCCCAGGTGAGCAGCGGCGGCAAGGCGGCGGCGTCAAGTTCGACGATCGCGTCGAAATGGGCTCCCTCATCGCTCTTGAGCTGGCGCCAGTAGTGCAACGCCTGCTCCCAGGCTTCGCCCTTGGGCGCCTTGGGGCGGCCCTGCAGATAGGCGAAGGTTTTTTCATCCGGCGCGATTAGGCCGGCGCGCGCGCCGCCTTCGATCGACATGTTGCAAACCGTCATGCGCCCTTCCATCGACAGATCGCGAATGGCCTGACCGGCGTATTCGATGACGTAGCCGGTGCCGCCGGCCGTGCCGATCTTGCCGATGATGGCGAGCGCGATGTCCTTGGCGGTGGCGCCGTCGGCCAGTTTGCCCTCGACCTTGACCAGCATGTTCTTGGCCTTGGCCTGGATCAGCGTCTGGGTGGCCAGAACGTGCTCAACCTCGGACGTGCCGATGCCGTGCGCCAGCGCGCCGAAAGCGCCATGGGTCGAGGTGTGGCTGTCGCCGCAGACGATGGTGGCGCCGGGAAGCGTGAACCCCTGTTCGGGGCCGATGATGTGGACGACGCCCTGACGCACGTCATGTTCGTTGAAATATTCGACGCCGAATTCGCGGGCGTTGATCGCCAGTTGTTCGACCTGGGCTCGGCTTTCAGGATCGACGATCGGCGCCGAGCGGTCGGTGGTCGGCACGTTGTGATCGACAACGGCGAGCGTCTTCTGCGGCGCCCGAACCTGACGATGGGACAGGCGCAGGCCTTCGAAAGCTTGCGGGCTCGTCACCTCGTGGATGAGATGGCGGTCGATATAAAGCAGCGCCGTGCCGTCGCTCTGGATGTCGACGACGTGGTCGTCCCAGATTTTGTCGTAAAGAGTGCGCTGTTTGCTCGAGTTTTCCATCTTTTTTCCTTTTGGCGGCGCGCGGGCGCCAAACGCGGATTGCCGCGCGCATTCGCCGTTCATTAAGCCCGGGCGACGTTTTTACTCGCAACCCGTCTCAAGGGAAAGTATCTGATAAGCTATGTATCGCCACGAAGAGGTTCAACGATGTCGAGACCGAAGGTCGCGCCTTATCTGACCGTTAGCCCCGCCGCGGGCGCCATCGGCTTCTATACGGCGGTGTTCGGAGCCCGGCAAAAGGCGCTGATGCCCTCAGTCGACGGCCTGCGCGTCATGCATTGCGAGCTCGAGATCAACGGCGGCGCGGTGATGCTGTCCGACGCCTTTCTCGAACTCGGACAGACCCGCCCGCCCATGCCGGGCGAGCCCGCGACCATGTCCGTGGCGCTTGAATACGCCAGCGCCGAAGAAGTCGACGCCATCATCGAGAAGGCGCGAAGCTTTGGCGCGCGCCTGGAAATGGGGCCGATGGCCTCGTTCTGGGGCACGCGGTACGCCAGTTTTCGCGATCCGTTCGGCCATCGCTGGATTTTGAACGCGCCGCTCGAAAAAGCGCCGGCGCCGACGTTCGATCCGTTCGAATTCTTCAAGGCGGCGTTGGCGCCGCTCACGCCCAAACCCGAGCCGCAAGCCAAGCCGGGCGAGCCGGCCGAAACGCCGCCCGAAAAAACCAAGGGCGACTGATCGCGCCCGAATTGACCTCGGACGACGCCGCGTCGATAAAACGCCAGACGTCCGGCGACGCCGCCGGATTCGGCAAAGGCGGAAATCTCATGAAACTGCACGGCTACTTTCGCTCCTCGGCGTCCTGGCGGCTGCGTATCGCGCTGGCGCTCAAAGGCCTGACCTTCGAAACGGTCGCGCATCATCTGCGCAAGGGCGAGCAGAACGACCCCGCGTTTCTCGCGTTGAACCCGCAGGGCCTGGTGCCGGCGCTGGAGCTCGACGATGGGACTGTGCTGACGCAATCGCTGGCGATCATCGAATGGCTGGAGGAAACCCGCCCGAATCCGCCCCTGCTGCCGGCCGATCCGCTGGAAAAAGCGCGCGCGCGGGCTTTTGCGCTGGCCATCGCCTGCGAAATTCACCCTGTGCAAAATCTGAAAGTTCTCGGCCGCTTGCGTCGCGACGCCGGCTTCGACGACGCCCGCGTCGCCGCCTGGGCCGCGACGATCAACGCCGAAGGCCTCGCCGCCTGCGAAAAACTTGTCGAAAAAAGACCGGGCGGCTTTTTGTTCGGCGATCGCCCCGGTCTGGCCGAAATCTATCTTGTGCCGCAACTGGGCAACGCGCGGCGCTTCGGCGTCGATGTGACGAAATTCCCCCGCCTTCTGGCGGCGGAGGCGGCGGCGGCGGCGCTGCCGGCCTTTATCGGGGCGACGCCCGACAAACAGCCCGACGCCGAATAATCGGCGCGGCGCCGACTCGCCAAAATTATTCGGCGACAAGGCGGGCGCGCGCCCGCAATTTCTCCGTCTCGCTCTTCAACTGGCCGCAGGCGGCGAGAATGTCGCGGCCGCGCGGCGTGCGCACCGGGCTGGCGTAGCCGGCGTTGAAGACGATGTCGGAAAACTTCTCGATCTTTTCCCAGTCGGAACATTCGTAGGGCGCGCCGGGCCAGGGATTGAAGGGGATGAGGTTGATCTTGGCCGGCACGCCCTTGAGCAGGCGCACGAGTTCGCGCGCCTCGGCGGGCGAATCGTTGACGCCCTTGAGCATCACATATTCGAAGGTGATCCGCCGCGCATTCGAGGCGCCGGGATAATCGCGGCAAGCCTGCAGCAATTGCTTGATCGGGTACTTCTTGTTGAGCGGGACGAGCTGGTTGCGCAGATCGTCGCGCACCGCATGCAGCGAAATCGCCAGCATGGCGCCGCTTTCAAGGCCCAGCCGTTCGATCTCCGGCACGACGCCCGACGTCGAGACGGTGATGCGCCGCTTCGACAGCGAAAGCCCGTCGCCGTCCGACAGCACAGCGAGGGCGTCGCGGACGTTTTCGAAATTGTAAAGCGGCTCGCCCATGCCCATGAAGACGACGTTGGACACGGCGCGCACGCCTTCGCCCGACGGAATCAGGCCATTGTCCGGCGGCGTCTGGCCGGGAAAATCGCCGAGTTGGTCGCGCGCGACGAGCAATTGCGCGACGATTTCCTGCGTCGAGAGATTGCGCGCGAGTTTTTGCGTGCCTGTGTGGCAGAAACTGCAATTCAGGGTGCAACCGACCTGACTCGACACGCACAACGTGCCGCGATCGCTTTCAGGAATATAGACGCATTCGATTTCCGCGCCCTTGTCCTGCGGTCCGACGGAGGGCATGCGGATCAGCCATTTGCGCGTGCCGTCGTGCGAAATCTGCTCGGCGACGACGCGCGGGCGCTCGAGCGTGTAGCGCTCGGCCAGGCGCGCTCGCATCGCCTTGGAGACATTGAGCATGACATCGAAGGACTTGGCCCCCTGGAAGTAAATCCAATGCCAGAGCTGGCCGACGCGCATGCGAATCTCGCGTTCGGGAACGCCCAAGGCCCGCAAGGCGTCAGCCAGGCCTTCGCGCGTCAAACCGGCCAACGAGGGCTTCGCCGACTCTATGTCCGCCGTTTCATCGCGGTCAGATCCGAACGTCATGGCGCTTTCCCGGCGCAGCCGGCCGATCGGCCTGAAGGCGTGTGAAAATCAAAAATTCGTGCATAGGGCGCTTTTATCACGAGGGCCGGCAATTGGCGAACAATCGCGGCGGCGCTGACAAGAATCACGGCCCGCCGGGCCGCGATGCGATAGGCTGGATCAGCGAGAGCTTGTCAGCGGGTCCGCGTCTGCCTATGAAGCCTTACAAAAAAGAGGCCTTCAATATGTCGGACGCACAAGCCAAATCACCTCCCGTCAAGGCGCGCGCGCCGCGCGGTCTCGCCGATCGCGGCCCGGCGGAGATCGCCGCTTCCGAGCGAATGCTGGAGGCGATTCGGCAATGCTACGAGCTTTACGGTTTTGAAGCCGTCGAGACGCCGGCGATCGAATATACGGAAGCGCTCGGCAAGTTCCTGCCTGATCAGGACCGGCCCAACGAGGGCGTGTTTTCCTTTCAGGACGACGATGAGCAATGGTTGTCGCTGCGCTATGACCTAACCGCGCCGCTCGCCCGCTACGTCGCGGAAAATTTTGACGCCCTGGCCAAGCCCTACCGCTCCTATCGCTGCGGCTATGTCTTCCGCAACGAAAAGCCGGGTCCGGGACGTTTTCGTCAATTCATGCAATTCGACGCCGATACGGTCGGCGCGGCCAGCGTCGTCGCCGACGCCGAAATGTGCATGATGGCCGCCGACACCTTGGAAAAGCTTGGAATTGCGCGCGGCGACTACCTCATCAAGGTCAACAATCGCAAGATTCTCGACGGCGTGATGGAGACGATCGGGCTTGCAGGCGACGACGAGGCGCCGCGCCGCCTCGTCGTTCTGCGCGCCATCGATAAGCTCGACCGGCTCGGCCCCGAAGGCGTGCGCGCCCTGCTCGGCGCCGGACGCAAGGACGAATCGGGCGATTTCACCAAGGGCGCCCATCTCGATCCCGCCGCCATCGAGCGCGTTCTCGCGTTCACCGCCGCCAAGGGCGCGTCGAACGAGGAGACGATCGAGGCTCTCGCCGCCATCGTCGTGGGTTCGCCGCGCGGCGCCGAAGGCGTCGCCGAATTGGGCGAAATCGCCGCGCTGGCCGCCGCCGCCGGCTACGCGGCCGATCGCGTGCTGATCGATCCTTCGGTCGTGCGCGGGTTGGAATATTACACGGGCCCGGTGTTCGAGGCCGAACTGACCTTCGAGGCCAGGGACGACAAAGGCCAGGCCATCCGCTTCGGCTCGGTCGGCGGCGGCGGCCGCTATGACGGACTGGTCGCCCGTTTCCGCGGTCAGGACACGCCGGCCACGGGTTTTTCCATCGGCGTTTCGCGCCTGTTCGCGGCCCTGAAAGCGGTCGGCTCGCCGCTTGTCGCCGGCGCGCCGCATCGCGGTCCGGTAGTCGTGCTGGTCATGGACCGCGACCAGATCGCTCATTATCAGGCCTTGGTCGCGCAATTGCGCGGCGCCGGCGTGCGGGCCGAGCTTTATCTGGGCGCCGCCGGCATGAAGGCCCAGATGAAATACGCCGACCGCCGGCAAAGCCCTTGCGTCGTCATTCAAGGCTCGGACGAGCGAACGCGCGGCGAGGTGCAGATCAAGGATCTGATCGAAGGCGCGAAAGCCGCCGCGGCGATCGGCTCGAACGAGGAATGGAAAGCCGCGCGGCCGGCGCAGATTTCCGTGGCCGAAGCCGGGTTGGTCGAAGCGGTGCAGGCCATTCTGGCGCGTCACGCCACCTAGCGCCGTTCTGAAGTCAGAGCTCTGACGACCAGACTTTGCCCAAAAGCGCCAGCAGCGTTTCACTTTCGCCCGCCGACAGGGACGACAGCGTCCAGGCCTCGTTGGCGGCGATGTGGCCGCGCGCTTCGGCGAGAAGGGCGACGCCCGATTGGGTCAGCCTCAGCCCGTGCGAGCGGCCGTTGACCGGCTGACGCGAAATTAATTTACGCTTGAGCAGATGGCCGGTCAGCGGCGTCAGATTGGCGCGCTGGATCGACAACGTGCGGCCGATTTCGCTTTGGATGATATCGGGATTGGCTTCAATCAGCAGCAGCACCGACATTTCCGTGACGGTGATATTGAGATGCTTGATGCGTTTGCTCAGGTCCGCGATCATCGTCGCGGTGGCGCGACGCAGATGATAGCCGACATAGATTTCCAGCGGATTTTTCAATTCGATCTGATTTCGCGTCTCGTGTTTCCGGGCGGGGCCGGCGGCGATTGCCCAAATCGCCGACAAAGACCATTATATAGCATAACTTAAAAAGTCGGGAGGAAAGCCATGACGCAGAACAAGGTCAATCAGCTCATCGGCGGCGAGGCGATCGCGTCGGCGAAAAGCTTCGAACGCAAAAACCCGATAACCGGCGCGCCGGCGACGCTCGCCAGCGCCGCGAGCCTCGCCGACGCTCAGGCTGCCGCGGAGGCGGCTGCAAAAGCCTTCCCCGGCTGGGCGGCGCTTGGCCCCAATGCTCGACGCGCCCTGTTGAACAAGGCCGCGAGCGCGCTTGAAGGCAAAGCCGACGCCTTTGTCGACGCAATGATGAACGAAATCGGCGCGACCGAGGGCTGGGCGCGATTCAATCTGATGCTGGCCGCCTCGATGGTGCGCGAGGCCGCCGCGCTTACCACGCAGATCAATGGCGAGGTCATCCCCTCCGACAAACCGGGCTGCGTGGCGATGGCGTTGCGCGAGCCGGTCGGCGTGGTGCTCGGCGTCGCGCCCTGGAACGCGCCGATCATCCTGGGCGTGCGCGCCATCGCGACGGCGCTCGCCTGCGGCAACAGCGTGATCCTGAAAGCCTCGGAAACCTGTCCGCGCACGCATAGCCTGATCGTCGAGGCGTTTATTGAGGCCGGCCTGCCGGCCGGCGTCGTCAACCTCGTCGTCAACGCGCCGCAGGACGCCGGCGAGATTGTCGGCGCGCTGATCGATCATCCCGCCGTCAAACGCGTCAATTTCACCGGCTCGACCGCCGTCGGGCGCATCGTCGCCAAACGCGCGGCCGAACATTTGAAACCGGTCCTGCTCGAACTGGGCGGCAAGGCGCCGATGGTGATTCTCGACGACGCCGACCTCGACGAAGCGGTCAAGGCCGCCGCGTTCGGGGCCTTCATGAATCAAGGCCAGATCTGCATGTCGACCGAACGGATTATCGTGGTCGAAGCCGTCGCCGACGCCTTTATCGAAAAATTCCGGGGCAAGGTTTCGTCGATGGCGGTCGGCGATCCGCGTGAGGGCAAGACCCCGCTTGGGGCGGTGGTCGACGTCAAGACCGTCGATCACGTCAGGGCGCTCGCCGATCAAGCGATCGCCGCCGGCGCCAAACAGATCTGCGGCGGCCAAACTCAAGGCGTATTGATGCCGGCGACTGTCCTCGACGGCGTGACGCCGGCCATGCGGCTGTTCCGCGAGGAAAGCTTCGGGCCGATCGTCGCGGTGATCCGCGCCCGCGACGAGAACCATGCCATTGAACTCGCCAACGACACCGACTATGGCCTCTCCGCTTCCGTCTTCACCCGCGACATCGCGCGCGGCCTGAAAGTGGCGCGCCGAATTCAATCCGGCATCTGCCACGTTAACGGCCCGACCGTGCATGACGAGGCGCAGATGCCGTTCGGCGGCGTCAAAGCGTCCGGCTATGGGCGTTTCGGCGGCAGGGCCGGCGTCGAGGCCTTTACCGAATTACGTTGGATCACGATCGAAACACAGCCGGGCCATTATCCGATCTGAACATCGCCAGGGAGCGTTTCTGGCGTCCTTTTCCGTCGAAATTGGCGGCGTCGAGCCAAGCCTCGAACGCCGCCTTGCGTGACGGCCATTCGCTGTCGAGCATTGAAAACCACGCCGTGTCGCGATTTTCTCCCTTGACGATCATGTGCTGACGGAAAATCCCCTCGAAAGTGAAACCGAGCCGCAACGCCGCCTGTTTCGACGCAAAGTTGCGGGCGTCGCATTTCCATTCGTAGCGGCGGTAACGCAGCGTTTCGAAGACATAGGCGGCGAGAAGATATTGCGCCTGCGTCCCCGCGACGCTCCTTTGCAAAGCCGGCGTAAATAGGACGCCGCCCACTTCGACGACGCGATTGGCCGCATCGATGCGCATCAGCGAGAACAGGCCGAGAGCGCGCCCGCTCGTGCGATCGACGATGGCGAAGCTCAGGGGATCGTTCGACGCGATCTTGTCGGCGATATGGGCCTTAAACGCGGCCGCGTCGGCAAAAGGGCCGGACGGCATATAGCGCCATATCGCGTCGCGATCGACGCCATGCAGGCCGGCGAACAGATCGTCGGCATGGCGCGCGGCCAGCGGCTCGATCATGACGATCGCGCCCTCAATCCTGACGCGCTGTGGTAGCAGCGGAGCGGAAATCTCGACGATCTGATCTCGCGACATGCGTTCGCTTTCGTTGTAGCAGGACCGTTGAGCGAAAAACGCAAAACGCTTCGTAAGCGGCAGCGTTGGCGTCCCTCGTTTCATTACATCGCATTGATCGAGATTTGCATGGCCTTGGTGAGCTTGCCCAAATATTCGCGACAAAAAACCACACTTACTTCAAACGCAAAACCTGCTCGAATGCAAAGCTTAGGGAATTTGCTTGCTCAAAAATTGGGCGGTTGTTCTTGGGCGCGTAGAGGAGGCGACGATGTCATTGATTGCCGAAACGAACGAGCCTGTCGCGACCATCAAGGCCGAGACGGAAAAGCCGTTTGAACCGATGCCGCCGGCCGGGCCGCATGCGCGCGCTGACCTCACCAATTTCGACGCCTGTCCGGGCGCCGGCGCATTGCCGAGCCAAAGCGAGCTCGAATGCGAGGCCGATCCCGGCGCCGGCTGAGGGCGTTCAACAGGCCGCGCGAGACTGCGTCAAAGCCTCTAATATCAACGATTTGAGGTCAGCATCCTGATCGATGAAGAGCCGCACCGGCAACGTTTGCGGCGGCGGTGGCGTTTCCTGCAGAAGCCGGGCGAGCGGCGCGATCTTGACCATGTCCTTTTCGGTGCAGACAAGCAGGGCGTCGAGTCGTTGCGCTTTTCGTTGCAAGGCGACAATTTCGCTTAATCGATAGACATGATGATCGGCGAAGGCGCAACGCGCGACGATGCGCGCGCCGCAGTTTTCCAGCGTGGCGAAGAATTTTTGCGGCAGGCCGATGCCGGCGAAGGCGACGACCTTTTGCCCGAATACGCGCAAAGCTGCATTGGCGTCAGGCGCCAGACGGCCGAAAAACACGCGTTTGCCGCCCTCTCGCAAGAGCGCTGCGGCGCGCGCGCCCGCTTCCCCTTCACCGACCACCAATGCGGCCGAAACATGCGGCAATTGCGCGTCCAGCGGCGCGCGCAAAGGCCCGGCGGGGATGGTTTGCAAATTGCCGAGTCCCACTGAACCGTCGATGACCGCCAGGGCGAAATCGCGAACGAGCGCGGGATTTTGCAGCCCGTCGTCGAGGATGACGACGCTCGCGCCGCGCGCCTTGGCCAGACGCGCTCCGGCGACGCGGTCGGCGCAGACGATAGTCGGCGCGACGCGCGCCAGCAACAAGGGTTCGTCCCCCGCCAACGCCGCGTTGTGAATGGCGGGGTCGATCAGCGTCGGCGCGGAGCCGCGCCCCAACGCGCCGCCGTAGCCGCGCGACAAAAACATCGGATATTCGTCGGATTTTTTTAATATTTGCGCCAGCGCGATGGCGCAGGGCGTCTTACCGGCGCCGCCGGCGACGAAATTGCCGACGCAAATGACAGGCGCGCCGATGCGCAGCCCTTCTTCCGCCATGCGTTTGGCCGCCGCCGCGCCATAAATCGCGCTCGCCGGCGCGAGAAGGCGGGCCAGAACACCCGGCTTTTCACGCCACCAGAAGGCGGGAGCCCGCATTTTCCCTCGCTTGCCGCGGCGCTCCTCCGAAAAGTCGGAGGGCAAACGCCATACCTTTTGTCTCACCCGATAATATTGCCCGACAAGCCGGACGGCTATTCGGGAAAGGCGCTAATGACGCTCCATCAGCATTTGCACGAAATAGGGCTCCAACGCCTGCATCACGATGTCCGAGGCGCCCGCAAGCTGTTCCACCGCTTCACTGGCTGAGCGCTGCATGGCGCCCAACAATCTCGCGTCGGTAAATAAGTTCGCCAGCGCCTTGGCCAATTGCGCCTCGTCGGCGACCTGCGCGGCGGCGCGCGCCTGATCGAGCGTGGCGTAGACATCGACGAAATTGCCAACGTGCGGGCCATGCAAAACGGCCGAGCCGAGTTTGGCAGGTTCGATCGGGTTCTGGCCGCCCCGCCCCGCGAGCGATTTGCCCATGAAAATGATGCTGGAAAGGCGAAAGAACAAGCCGAGTTCGCCCATCGTATCGGCGACGTAGATCTGTGTGCCGTATCTGATCGGCTCGTTGGCCGAACGCACGGCGACGTCGAGTTGGGCGGCGCGCGCAAACTCGGCGATTTCGCCACCGCGTTCGACATGGCGCGGAACGATGATCGTCAACAGGTTCGGAAACTGCCGCGCCAGGCGCAGATGAACGTCGACGACGATCTTTTCCTCGCCCTCATGGGTCGAGGCGGCGACCCAAAGCGGGCGGCGGCCTATGCGTTGCGCCAGTTCGGCGACCCGTTTCATATCGGCGGGCGGCGGTTCGACGTCATATTTCAGATTGCCGGCGACCTGCACGCGCGGCGCGCCAAGACCCAGCAGACGCGTAGCGTCGTCCTGACTTTGCGCGAGAACCAGATCAATCTTCGCCAGCACGGCGCCGATGAATCCGAGCGCGCGGCGCCAGCGCGCAAAAGAGCGCGGCGACAGTCGGGCGTTGACCAGAACGATCGGAACAGCGCGCCGACGCGCCTCCTCGATCATGTTCGGCCAGAGTTCGGATTCGGCCAACAGAAACAGATCGGGCGTCCAATGGTCAAGAAAACGCTGAACGAAGCGCGGCGCGTCGAGCGGCGCGAACTGGTGGCTGGCGCCGGAGGGCAGTCTTTGCGCCAGGATGCGCGCCGATGTCACCGTGCCTGTCGTGACCAGCACATGAAAGCCGCGCCCGATCAGGCGTTCGACCAGCGGCAGCAGGGCCAGGCCCTCGCCGACGCTAGCCCCGTGCAGCCAGGCCAGCCTTCCGGCCGGACGCGTCAGCGTGGCGACGCCCCGGCGCTCATTGAGGCGGGCGCGATCCTCCTTGCCCTGGCGCGCGCGCGCCCACAGATAGGCGCCGCTCAGGGGCGCGACGGCGATGGCCGCCACGCGGTAGACGGGCGCAAAAAGAACGGTTTTCATGGCTTTCCGTTGGCGCAAGCGGACAACGCCCGCCGCTCGATCCTTAGCATCTGGATCGGTCGGAAGCGAGACCGTTGACTACAAAAGCGCTTACCCGCGTAAACCAGAAAAGTCGATCGCCTTTTACGCAAAAATTGACGGCGACGCGCGCTCCATCCGACGACTTAACCGTCTTTGCGGCGCAAAAGACGTCCGCCGGCGTTTTGACGACCGGTCTGACGATCAATCAGTGCTTGCCGGGATCGAGAACACGGTGCAGATGAACGACGAAATAGCGCATATGCGCGTTGTCGACCGTCGATTGCGCCTTGCTTTTCCAGGCGGCCAGAGCGCTGGCGTAATCGGGGTAAAGGCCGACGAAATCGACTTTCGACAAATCCTTGAATTCGACATCTTGAAGATCAATCAGCTCGCCGCCAAAAACCAGGTGGAGAAGCTGTTTGGTGTGCACTTCGTCGTTCATTCTGCATGCCCTCGTATTGAACAAAATCCCGCGTCCACGCCTCATTTTCGGGCGTTTGCGCATTTGGCGATTGCGGGAAATCGCAGCGTCGTTTCAGCTACTTGTTTCACCGCATATTCTGGTCGGATAGATCCGTCAATGTTTCTGCGGCGGCTTTGACTGACGCCGAGGCGCCTTGTTCCCAGCAAGTTGCGCGCCAGCCTCGGCGCCCTGTCGCGCCGCGGCAAGCAGTTGCGCGTGCAGCGCCGCCGGCGCGGCGATCAGAGGACCGTGCAGGGTGCTGGGGCTGTTATAAACGGGCGTCTTTCCCTCAAGGTCGGTGAGCAGGCCGCCCGCTTCATGCAGGATGAGATCGGCGGCGGCGATATCCCAATCATAGGCGTTGGGATTGGCGAGCGCGCCCTCAAGCTCGCCCGCCGCCACGCCGATCAACCGCATCGCCAGCGAGGGCAATTTCGGACGCGTCTGAAATTGCGCGCCGGCATGGCGCAAATCGGCCAGCAGCGGTTCCGGCGCGGCGAGCCGGGCTTGCGCCAGGTTTGCCTGCGACGAGACAGTGATCGCGACGCCGTTCATGCGCGCGCCGGCGCCAAGGCGAGCGGTATAGGTCTGGCCCAAGGCCGGCGCATGAACGATCGCCAGGACCGGCCGCCCGCGCACGACGCAAGCGGCGCAGATCGCCCAGCACGGATCGCCGCGCGCGAAGCCGCGCGTGCCATCGATCGGATCAACGGTGAACAAGGCGTCCTTGCCAAGACGATCGGCCGAATCCGTCGTCTCTTCGGAAAGCCAGCCGAAATGCGGAGCAAGCGGGCGCAGTTTTTCCTTGAGCAGGCGATCGAGCGCCAAATCCGCTTCGGTGACCGGCGAACCGCCGGCCTTGTGCATGACCTTGGCGCTGGTCGGCGCGCCCGGACGAAAAAATTCGAGCGCCAGCGCGCCCGCCTCGTCGACGATCGCGCCCAGCCGCGCTTCGATGGCGGCAAGCTCCACTTCATATTGAACGCCCTTGGGGAGGCGATTGGATTCCGGATCTTGGCGCGGTGTCTTCACGCGAGGTCAGCCCGTATTGTTTGCGTAGCGCGCCAAAGCCTGTTTCGTTCCCGCGGAATCGAAAGGAACGCATCGGCTGTTGATTTCAACGCGTGTCGCCATCAGAAATGCGGCGGCTTTCGCAAAAAGGCGTCCGCACGGCCGCGCATTGCGCGTTCAGCCCCTGTAAACGGGCCTGGCCATAGGCGCAAGGCGAATTGCCGCGACGCCGCCTCCGCCAATATGGGCATGGCGTCGAGGTTTGTCGCCTCGCCCCGAAATCGCCGCCGGAATCGGCTGCAATTTGTTCGGAACAATATAGCCGCAATTTGAATCGCTTTGGCGTCTGTCTATAGACCGTAATCTGACAAAGCCGTGATTTTACAAAAACTTCACCAGACGAATTAGGCCTTTCGCCCGACCTACCCATCGACAATCGCGCCAAGACGCCATTGCTTCAGGGGGCGGATCGTCATGAGCTTGCAACAAGCCTATTCCTCGCAGCCCTTCAGCGCCCCCGATTCGCGCGCCGACGACGGCCGGCGCGAGATCGTCATCAGCGGAGGCAAAATCGCCATTTCCCGGGCGATCAGCGGCGTGAAGATGAATCTCGATTTGCCGGCGACCGCTTATCGCGGACTGGCCGTCTCGCTCGATATCGACGAGCGCGGCCAACAAACCTACCGCATCGTGCTGTCGCACCGCGACAGCGATCTTTCCGTCACGCTCGCGCAAACGCCGCAAAAAGATGAGACGGTCACGCTATGGCGCCGCTGGTCGGCCTATTTCGGCCTGCCTTCCTTCGTCAAATGGCCCGACGGCGACATCGAAAGCCTTCAGCCGGATGATCCTTTTGGCGCGCCGACTGCGCGTAAACGCGGCTGGCCGCTCGGCAAACGCCGCTCGCATATGTCGGGGCGTCGGGCCTGTCCGCCCAAGGGATGCGCCCGCGTTGTCCGCCGCGACGGACGCGAGATCGTTCGCTATGAATAGAAAACCTATCTGACCAGATAAAAGGCCAGGCTTTCCGCGAACAGACCGGCGAACAGAAAAAACCCGGCGTCGCGATTCGAACGGAACAATTTCAGCGCCAACGCCGAATCGGCGCCGTCGATCTGACGCGACTGCCACATCAGGTGAGCCGCCATCGCCAACAAGCCCAGATGCGCGATCAGGCCTGCGCCGGCGGTTATCAAAGCCGCTTCGGCGAAAACGGCCGTGAGAAAATAGAGCGCGGCGACGGCCAGCCGCACGTGTTCGCCGAACAGACGCGCCGTCGATTTGACGCCGGCCTTGATGTCGTCGCGCACATCCTGCAGCGCGTAAATCGTGTCGTAACCGATCGTCCAGACGATCGCCGAGGCGTAAAGGAAGAACGCTGGCGTGGCCAAAGAGCCTCGCACCGACGCCCATCCCATCAGCGCGCCCCAGGCGAAGGCCAAGCCGAGCACCGCCTGCGGCCAGGAGGTGAACCGCTTCATGAACGGATAGACGGCGACAAGAATGAGTGAGGATAAGCCAAGAACGACGGCGAAAGAATTGAATGTCAGCAGAACGGCGAGGCCGATCAGGCACTGGACGACAAAAAAGATTTTGGCCGCCGCGACGCTGACGCGGCCGGAGGGTAGGGGTCTGCCGCGCGTTCGCTCGACCGCGGCGTCGATTTTGCGGTCGACGATATCGTTATAGGTCGAACCGGCGCCGCGCATGGCGATGGCGCCGAGGGCGAACAAGGCGAGATGCGGATAATCGGGCGTCTGCGTCGCGGAAATCGATGCGAGCGCCGAAGATTGCAGGCACGGCGCCAAAAGCAGCTGCCAGCCGATCGGCCGATCGAGGCGCGCCAGTTGGATATAGGGCAGCCAGCTCGCCGGCGCGCGCGCCAACCAGCCAAGCGACGCGGCGTCGGGCAGCGCGTTCGCGATCTTTTCTGCCTGCGCTTCGGCGAAAGCGGATTTCATCGCGCACGCCTCAAATCCGGACGGCCGATTCTTGCGGCGCGCATTCCGGCCAAACTCTCTAGAGCGGCCCGGCCGGCAACTTGACCGCCGGCATGTTCAAGGCGCCTGCGCCGGACTGCTGATTTTTCATTTGTTCAGCGATCTTGCAGGCTTTGGACGCCGTCGAGACCGAACGGTCCCGAGCCGTCGTTAATCCCTCGATGAAATTATCGGGAATCGCGCACCAGTCCTTGTTCTTGGTGGTGTAGGCCAGCATTTTGCCTTCGATCCCGGCAAGTTTGCGAAACTGCCCGCAGGCGAAAACCGGCTCGAGCTTGCCGCCATGCGCCTTGACGTTGGCGCCCAAGCCCTCAAGCAACGCTTGGCGCTCCTTGCCCATAGCGCCGAGATCGGATTGGCAATCGGCGGCAAGCGCCGGCGCGCAAAAGAAAAATCCAGCGCACGCCAATGCGACGGCGCGTTTTGGCGTCCTCGCCGCAAATCGAAGAACCGTCATGATTTCCGTCCGATTTTCCAAGCGCCCTGTTCGCGCCGTCAGCGAAACTGGCGGCTATCCTTATCAAACGCAGCCGCTTTCACGCAAGCGGGCGTTAATATACATGAAAAAAGACCAGCGTGTGACCGCACATGCGCGCCTGCAATCCGGATCAGCCGCCGGCCGACCCCGATTTAGCCGCCTGCGCCAAACCCTTGCGCGCCAGCGCGTCGGCGCGTTCGTTCATCGGATCGCCGGCATGGCCTTTGACCCAGAACCATTCGATCTCGTGACGTTTGGCCGCCTCGTCGAGGCGACGCCATAGATCTTCATTCTTGACCGGCTTTTTGTCGGCGGTCTTCCAGCCGTTGCGTTTCCAGTTGTTGATCCAACTGGTGACGCCCTGCCGCACATATTGGGAATCGGTATGAAGCGCGACCCTGCACGGCCGGGTCAAGGGCTCCAACGCGACAATCGCCGCCAGCAACTCCATGCGATTATTGGTCGTGTCGGCCTGCCCCCCGCACAGCTCCTTTTCGACGCCGCCAAAGGCGAGGACGGCGCCATAGCCTCCGGGCCCCGGATTGCCGGAACAGGCGCCGTCCGTGTAGATTACCACCTTGCCGCTCACGCTTTCATCCCATATTCGCCGATCTGCTCGATCTTTTGATGAAAGCGCAGCTTTTTCAGATATTCGATCGGATTTTTCGGGCGCACCAAGGCGCCTGGCGGCACATTCAGCCAATCGACCAGCCGCGTCAGCAAAAACCGCATCGCCGCGCCGCGGGCCAGAATGGGCAAAGCGTTGCGTTCGTCTTCGCTCAAAGTGCGAACGCCGGCGTAGCCGTTGAGCAGAGCCTGACCCTTGGTGGCGTTGAACGACGCGTCGGGCTCAAAGCACCAGGCGTTGAGACAGATAGCCAGATCATAGGCAAGGCTGTCGTTGCAGGCGAAATAGAAGTCGATCAAGCCGGAAAGTCGTTCGCCGATAAAAAATACGTTATCGGGAAACAGATCGGCGTGGATGATGCCTTGTGGCAGATCGGCCGGCCAGACGCGCGTCAGGAATTCAAGCTCCTGTTCGATGGTGCGGTCGAGATCGGGCGCGATCTCCCCGGCGCGCGAGGCGACAGACGCGAAAAGCGCGGGCCAGCTCGCCAAAGACAAGGCGTTGGGGCGCTTGAGCGCAAATCCCGCGCCGGCAAGATGCATTTGCGCCAGTCCCTGTCCGACGGCGAAACATTGTCTGGCGTCGGGACGCCGGGTGGACAGCCCTTCAAGAAACGTCACCAGCGCGGCCGGCCGGCCGGCGAGGCGCGCGAGCGATTCGCCGCGCCGGTTGCGCACCGGCAACGGGCAGTTCAGCCCTCTTGCCGCCAGATGCTCCATCAGGCCAAGAAAGAATGGCAGGTCGGCGCTGTTCACACGCTTTTCATAGAGCGTCAGGATGTAATAGCCGGCGCGACAGTGCAATAGATAGTTGGAGTTCTCGACGCCCTCGGCGATGCCCTTGAGCGCCAGCACCTCGCCAAGATCGTAATCGGCGAGGAAGGTCAATAATTCGTCGTCGGCGATCTCGGTGTAGACGGCCATGGCGGCAAGCTCGTTTTTGCTGACCGGCCTCCATGCGTCGAGCGGAGTCAGCGGCGTTGGCCGCCTCTGTTAAGCGCGCGCGCGGCCCTCGTCAAACCGTCGCCTTGTCGGGGGCGGCGAACGTCGTCGAGGCCGCGGGGGTTGACGGGGCCGGCCCGACGAAACAAACAGATTTGAACTGGGCTCAAGAAAGTCGGACCCGATGGCGCGCGCCGCTTCTCTTAAAACGATGTTTCTGGCCACCCGGCCGATGTTTTTCCCCGCCGCCGCGACGCCGGTCTTGGTCGGCGGCTTTTGGGGCTTCGCCGAACGTCACGTGTTTTCGATTCCCATATTCGCGCTGACGCTGATCGGCATGTTGAGCCTGCATGGCGCGGCCAACGTGTTCAACGACGTCGCCGATGAAAAGAACGGCTGCGACAAGCTCAACGACGATCGCATTTCGCCCTTCACCGGCGGCTCGCGCTTCCTGCAGACGGGCGATATTTCGCTGTCGACGATGACCTGGCTCGGCGTCGCGCTTGTCGCCGCGGCAGCGCTGACCGGCCTGGCGCTCGCCGCCGTCAAGGGACCCGTGATTCTGGCGATGGGCGCCTTCGGCGTCGCCTTGCTACTGGCCTATTCGGCGCCGCCTCTCTGGCTGGCGGCCAGCGGTGCGGGCGAGGCGGCGGTCGGCGTTGGATTCGGCCTGCCGGTGCTGGGCGCCTATTTTGCCCAAACCGGCCAATTCAGTCTCGACGCCCTGACGGCCGCGGGCGCGATCGGGTGTTGGTCGGCGGCGATTTTGCTCGTCAACGAAGTCCCGGACGCCAAAGCCGACGCGCAGGCGCAAAAGCGCACGCTGGTGGTGCGCTTGGGGCGCCGGCAGGCGCGTTGGCTTTATCTCGCCGTTCAGGGCCTCGCGCTCATTCTGGCGCTGATATTGCTGAACCAGATCCATGCGCCGTGGACTTTGCGCGCGTTTATCTGCGTCCCGGCGTTTTTCACGGCGCGCGCCTTCGCCCGCTGGAACGGCGGACGCGACGATTTGCGCGCAGCCATTCTCGCCACGCTGAACGCCCATCTCGCCGGCGGCTTGTTGCTGGCCGCCGCGCCCTTTTTCTTTGCCGTATAGCGACCGGCGCGATTTGCATGTTAGGCAGGCCATGATCGCGATTCCCGGGCTGTGGGCGTTTTTGACGATTGTCGCGTCGGCGGCGCAAACCCTGCGCAACGCCTTGCAACGAGACCTGATCGGCGTGATCGGCGCGGCGGGATCGGCCTATGTGCGCTTCATCTACGGCCTGCCCTTCGCCGCGCTTTTCCTCGCCTTGATCGGCCTCTGGCGAGGCGAGGCGCCGCCTGTACCCGGCGGCGCGCCGCTCGCTTTCGCCGCCGCGGGCGGAGCGGCGCAAATCCTCGCGACAGGCCTGTTGCTCGCCGCGATGCGCGAGACGTCCTTCGTCGCGGCGTCCGCCTACAGCAAAACCGAACCGGCGCAATTGGCGCTGTTCGGCCTCGTGCTGCTGGGCGATCCGGTCACCTGGACGCTGGCCGCCGCCATCGCGCTTTGTCTGGCCGGCGTCTGGCTGGCGTCGGGACTGGGATCGGCATCGGGTTCGGGCGGCGGCAGGGCGGCGGCCTATGGCCTTGGCTGCGCGGCTATGTTCGCGCTGTCGGCTGTGGGCTATCGCGCCGGCGTGCGCGCGATGGGCGGGACCTCTCTAATCGGCGACGCTTCGAGCCTTTTGGTCTGCGCCCTGGCGATGCAAAGCGGCGCGATCGTCCTTTGGCTTGGCCTGTCGAATCGCCCGCTTCTGACGCGCCTCTGGCGTCTGTGGCGAAGCTCGCTCGCCGCCGGCGCCGCCGGCGCTTTCGCCTCGGAGTGCTGGTTCCTCGCCTTTGCGCTCGATTCGGCGGCGCGCGTGCGCACGCTGGCGTTGATCGAAATGATTTTCGCACAATGGGTCGGCCGTGCGATCTTCAAACAAAAGGTCTCCTGGCGTGAATTGTCCGGCGCCGGATTGATCATGCTGGGCGTCGGCGTTCTGATCAACGGCTGACGGAAAGTTGCGGCGAATGACGCTGGAGCCTGCAAAAGGACAAAAAGCTCTGCAAAATGACGCGCCGACGACTAAGCGCCCGATGTTGGCGACGAATGTGCGCCTTGGCTGGTTTTGACCGTCGCTTTCCGCTTTTGGTTTCTGCCTATAAGCTGACGCGAGGTGCGAATCTGACCTTGGGCGCCCGGAAAGATTTACGAGGCTATGAACAATAATTTCGGCAAGCCATTCGGCCGCACGCGCGCTCAATCGCGCTTTTCCTCACAGGACGATCGAACCAACGAAGCAAGCCAGCATCCCGGTCTGGCGGCGCGGGTCGCGGCGGCGGCGGTGATTTGCGACGTCGTGCAAGGCGGTCATGCGCTCGACGAACGATTTGCGCCGGACGCGCCCACTTCGCGTCTGACCGGACTTGAGGACCGCGACCGCGCGTTGGCGCGCTCCATCGTCACCGTCGCGTTGCGCCGGCTCGGAACGATTCGCCACGCCCTCACACAACTGATCGAAAAAGGCATGCCGCGCAACGCCGGCGCGCTTGAATGGATTCTCATCGCGGCAGCGGCGCAGATTCTGTTTCTGGACACGCCCGATCATGCGGCGGTAGATCTCGCGGTGCGCGCGACGCGGTTGGAGGCGAAGTCCACGCCTTTCGCGGCTCTCGTTAACGGCGTGCTGCGCAATCTGATTCGGCGGCGCGACGAATTCCTGAACGTTTCGGATCCGCTCGATGACGACACGCCGCATTGGCTCGCGGCGCGTTGGCGGCGCGTCTACGGCGAGGATGTCGCATACGCCATCGCCGCCGCCAATCGTTCCGAGCCGACGCTGGACATTTCGGTCAAGGGTGATCCGGCCTTCTGGGCGGAAAAGCTGAGCGGACGCGTGCTGCCAACCGGTTCGGTGCGCGTCGGCGTCCATGCTCCGGTGCCCGAACTGGCCGGGTTCGGCGACGGCCAATGGTGGGTGCAGGACGCCGCCGCCGCCATTCCGGCGCGCCTGTTGGGCGTTGCGCCCGGCGAACGCGCGCTCGATCTTTGCGCCGCGCCCGGCGGCAAGACAGCCCAGCTTGCGGCGGCGGGCGCGGATGTGACGGCGCTTGATCGTTCGGCGGAACGGCTGAAAATCCTGTCGGCCAATCTGGCGAGGCTCAATTTGCGGGCCAATGTCGCCGTCGGCGACGCCAGCGTCTACAAGGGCGAGCCTTACGACGCCATTCTCGTCGACGCGCCCTGCACGGCCACCGGCACGATCAGGCGCCATCCCGACGTCGCCTGGACGAAGAAACCGGGCGATATCGCGACGCTCGCGGCGCTGCAAACGCGCATTCTCGACCGCGCCGTCTCTTTGCTGAAGCCGAACGGCCGGCTGGTCTATTGCACCTGTTCGCTGGAGCCCGAGGAGGGCGAGGCGCAGATCGCCGCACTGTTGCGGCGAAATCCAGATGTCTTGCGCGATCCGATCGATCCCGGCCTCGTCGGCTTGCCTGCCGAGGCGGCGACCAGCGAGGGCGAATTGCGTCTCTTGCCGAATTTCTTGCCCGATTCCGACCCACGGTTCGCCGGCCTCGACGGCTTCTTCATCGCCCGGCTGAGACGGGTTGGTTAGCGTGTCGTTAACGTATTTGGAGCCCAATCGCGCATTGCCGGGGACATGTTTTGAAGCGAAAAATCGCGAGAAAACTGATTTCCGCTCGTCCTACGGGCGGCCATAAATTTTGGGAGGGTCGAGACTGAGCGCCGCCGATCTTGCCGAACGGATGCGATTGGCCCGCCTGGTCGCCGCTCGTGGGTCGCGTCGGCTGCGCGCCGTTCTGTGGACGCCGGCGAGGGGGCTGCGGACGATGTTCGCGCGGACGCCGCAACGCCTGCTCATCGCACCGCAAGACATACGCACCGGCGATCCGACCATCGCCGCCGATATTTACGCCGGCTACTACGCTTTCGGCGGCAAGATCGTCGACGCGCGCGCCATATCGCCATTCGAGATCGCGCCGCCTTCGGAGAGCTGGGCGAAGGCGCTGAACGGATTTGGCTGGCTGCGCCATCTGCGCGCAGCGAACACCAATCTGGCGCGCGGTAATGCGCGCGCCCTGGTCGAGGACTTCATCGCCGTCCAGAAACGCGGCGGCGGCGAAACGGCCTGGGAGCCCCGGACCGTGGCGCGGCGCACGCTGTCTTTTCTCAGCCATTCGCCGCTGCTGCTCGGCGGCGACGACGCGGAGTTCTATCGCAATTTCATGCGCGTGCTGGCGCGCGGCGCCCATCTCCTGCAACGTCGCATATCCGAGGGACTTGAAGGCGAGCCTCGCCTTTTGGGCGCTGTCGCGCTGGCCGCTTATGGACTTTGCGTGCAGGGCGGAGGGCCGACGCTAAAACGCGCCACACGCTTGTTGATCGACCAGATAGACTTGCAAATCCTGCGGGACGGCGGGCACATCGGCCGCAATCCTCAGACTTTGGTCGATTTGTTGTTCGATTTTCTGCCGCTGCGTCAAACCTACGCGGCGCGCGGCCTGGCGCCGCCGGACGCCCTGCTCAACGCCATCGACCGAATGATGCCAATGCTGCGCACGTTCCGCCACGGCGACGGCGCGCTGGCGCTTTTCAATGGCATGGGCGTCACCGCGCCCGAACGCATCGCCACGCTTCTGACCTACGACGACGCGCGCGGCCAGCCGCTCGCCAACGCCCGCTACAGCGGCTATCAGCGTCTCGAGGGCGCCGGCGCGCTGGCGCTGGTTGATTGCTGCGCCCCGCCGCCGCCTGTGTTTTCGGGAGAAGCGCACGCCGGATGCCTTTCGTTCGAATTTTCGTTCGAAGGCGAACGCATCGTCGTCAATTGCGGCAATCCGGGCGGCCATCGGGAGGCGGCGCGGCAAATCGCCCGCGCCACCGCGGCCCATTCGACCCTGACCCTGGGCGATGTCTCCTCCTGCCGATTCGCCGCCAACGCCGGTTTGAAGAAATGGATGGGCGAAACGATCCTGTCCGGACCGCAGCGTGTCGTCTGCCGACGCGAGGAAGCGCTGGCGGGCAGCCGCATTGATATGTCGCACGACGGCTATCGCCAGAAATTTGACGTCGTTCACCAACGCGTGCTGACCCTGCGCGCCGACGGCGGCAAGTTCGAGGGCGAGGACCGGCTGACCAGTTGCGATCCGGCGCGGCCTTTGCCGCGGATCGCCTACGCGGTTCGCTTTCACATCCACCCCTCCGTGCGCCTCGCCACGGTGTGGAACGGCGCCGGCGCGCTGCTCACACTGCCTTCGGGCGCCATGTTCATTTTTGAGGCCGGCGGCCAGCCGCTGACGATCGAAGAAGATATTTTCTTCGCCGCGCCTGAAGGCCCGCGCGTCAGCGGGCAAATCGTCGTCAGCGGCGTCGCCGCCGACGCGCCCGAAATTTTCTGGTCGTTCACGCGCGCCGTCGAGCCGTCCGCCTGAAGCCTTCGGCAAATTGTCGCGGCCAATCTATTTCCGGTTGCGGGAAAAACGTGCTAATCGGCCGGCGCTAAAGCGTTTTGCCATCATTTGGAATTACAAAACCGTTTTCGCGACATGTTTCACCGCATGTTCCCGCCTGAAACGCCTGACGGCCTTTCACGGAACATGTTTCTGGCGCCAATGGGGCCTTCCACCCCTCCAAACGATTCAAGCGAGAGCTCCATGTCCGATCAACGCGCTATCGCCCGCGCGCTCCTGTCGGTTTCCGATAAAACCGGCCTCATCGACTTCGCCCGCGCCCTGAGCGAGCGCGGCGTCGCCCTGATTTCGACCGGCGGCACGCGCAAGGCCATCGCGGAGGCGGGACTGCCCGTACAGGACGTCTCCGATCTCACCGGCTTTCCCGAAATGATGGACGGACGCGTTAAGACCCTGCATCCCAAGGTGCACGGCGGCCTGCTGGCGATCCGCGAAAACCCCGAACATGAGGCGGCGATGCTGGCCCACGACATCGAGCCGATCGATCTGCTCGTCGTCAACCTTTATCCCTTCGAGGCGACGATCGCGAAAAGCGCGGATTGGGACGAAAGCATCGAAAACATCGACATCGGCGGGCCAGCGATGATCCGCGCCGCCGCCAAGAACCATAACGACGTCGCGGTTGTCGTCGACACCGCCGATTATGGCGCGATCCTGGCCGAGCTCGACGCCAACCAGGGCGGCACGACGCTGGCTTTGCGCAAAAGGCTGGCGCAGAAAGCCTACGCGCGCACCGCCGCTTACGACGCGGCGATCTCGAATTGGTTCGCCGCCGCGATCGGCGAGACCACGCCTGAGTTCCGCGCTGTCGGCGGACGACTCGCCGAAAAGATGCGCTATGGCGAAAATCCGCACCAGAGCGCCGGCTTCTACAAGACCGGCGAGGCGCGACCCGGCGTTTCCACCGCCCGGCAGCTTCAGGGCAAGCAATTGTCCTACAATAACGTCAACGACACCGACGCGGCCTTCGAACTGGTCGGCGAGTTCGATCCCGCCCGCACCGCCGCAGTCGCCATTATCAAGCACGCCAATCCCTGCGGCGTCGCCGAGGGGGCGAGCCTGCTCGAAGCCTACCGGAAGGCGCTGGCCTGCGATCCGGTTTCGGCCTTCGGCGGCATCGTCGCGCTCAACCGCAGGATCGACGCGGCGGCGGCCAGCGAAATCGTCAAGATTTTCACCGAAGTCATCATTGCTCCGGACGCCGACGAAGACGCCATCGTCTTGATCGCCGCGAAAAAGAATCTGCGCCTGCTGCTCACCGGCGCGCTGCCTGATCCGCGCGCCGCCGGGCTTGGCGTGCGCTCGGTCGCCGGCGGCCTCCTGTTCCAATCGCGCGACAACGCGGTCGTCGACGACATGGAGCTGAAGGTCGTGACCAAACGCGCCCCGAGCGCGCAGGAGTTGACGGATCTGAAATTCGCGTTCCGCGTCGCCAAACACGTCAAGTCCAACGCCATTGTCTACGCCAAGAACGGCGCGACGGTCGGCGTCGGCGCGGGACAGATGAGCCGCGTCGATTCTTCGCGCATCGCCGCCTGGAAGGCGGCCGAGGCGGCTAAATCCGCGGGCGCCGCGGAAAGTTGGGCGATCGGCTCCGTCGTCGCGTCCGACGCCTTTTTTCCCTTCGCCGACGGCTTGCTGGCGGCGGCGGAAGCAGGCGCCACCGCGGTCATTCAGCCGGGCGGATCGATGCGCGACGATGAAGTGATCAAGGCGGCCGACGAGGCGGGTCTGGCGATGGTCATGACTGGCTACCGCCATTTCCGGCATTAGCGCGGCGTTTCGCCGCTCTCGGCCGCGCTTTGGCCGAAAGCGGGAAGCCCCGCCGCTAGACGCAAAAAACCCCGCCTCGAGCGGGGTTTTTTCATGCGGCCTTGAAACGCCGAAAATCAGCCGGCGATGGCGGCGACGCTGGCGTTGAGGCGCGAAACCTTGCGCGAGGCGGTGTTCTTGTGAACGATGCCCTTCTGGGCGGCGCGCATCATGATCGGCTCGGCGAGCTTGAGGGCGGCCTGCGCGGCGGCCTTATCGCCGGCGGCGATGGCTTCCTCGACCTTGCGGACGAACGTGCGCATCTTGCTGCGACGCGCGCGATTGACCGCCGTGCGGCGGGCGATCTGACGGACGGCTTTCTTCGCCGAAGACGTATTGGCCATAAAAATCCCCGAAGCGAATACGCAACTCTGGCGCATTCGTAAAAAAAGATGACGGCGCCCTTTTCAGGCGCCGCGCGTTGGCAGGCTTATAAACGCGAAAGGGGCGCGCCGTCAACGCCGGAGCGCGAAATTCCGGCAAGAATTCCCTCGCCGCCGCGTTTCACCGGTGTTTGAACACAGGCGCGCGTTTTTCGACGAACGCCGCCATGCCCTCTTTTTGATCCTCGGTCGCGAAAGCGGAGTGGAACACCCGCCGTTCGAAGCGCACGCCCTCGGCCAAGGTGGTTTCATAGGCGCGCTCAATGCATTCTTTGGTCAGCATGACGATCGGCAGCGACATCGAGGCGATGGTCGCGGCGGTCTTCATGGCTTCGTCCAGGAGATCGGCGACGGGCACGATCCGCGAGACGAGTCCGGACCGTTCCGCCTCGTTGGCGTCCATCATGCGGCCGGTCAGGCACATTTCCATCGCCTTGGATTTGCCGACTAGGCGCGTCAGGCGCTGCGTGCCGCCAATGCCAGGCAACACGCCGAGCTTGACCTCGGGTTGACCGAATTTGGCGTTGTCGCCGGCCAGGATGAAATCGCACATCATCGCCAGTTCGCAGCCGCCGCCCAGGGCGAAGCCGGCGACGGCGGCGATGATCGGCTTACGCTTGCGCGAAATCTGGTCGGCCAGCGCGAACAGGTTGTCGAGATAGGCGCCCATGTAGGTGAGCGGCTGCATCTGCTTGATGTCGGCGCCGGCGGCGAAGGCCTTTTCCGATCCGGTCAGCACGACGGCGCCGATATTGGCGTCCTGCTCGAAAGCGTCGAGGGCGCCGTTCAATTCGGCGATCAGCTCCGAATTTAGGGCGTTCAGAGCCTTCGGCCGATTGAGCCGGATCAGGCCGACCCGTCCCTGCGTTTCGACCAGAATATTTTCGTAGGCCATTTTGTTCTCCCGTCCTGTCTCGCGGCGCAGGGTAAAGTCAGCGGGGGGTAAAAGAAAAGGGCCGCGTAAGCGGCCCTCCATCTGACAATAGTCGTGCGCCGGCAAAACCGGCGGTCCGAACCTTACAGACCTTCGAACAGCGCGGTCGACAGATAGCGCTCGGCGAAGGAGGGGATGATGATGACGATGGTCTTGCCTTCCGAGCCCGGTCGCGCGCCAATCTCAAGCGCCGCCGCCACAGCCGCGCCGGAGGAAATGCCGACCGGCACGCCTTCGACGCGCGCCAGCAGGCGGGCCGTGTCCAGCGCCGTCTGGCTTGAAACGCGCACCACTTCGTCGATCACGCCGCGATCGAGCACGTTCGGCACGAAGCCCGCGCCAATGCCCTGAATTTTGTGAGGGCCGGGTTGGCCGCCGGACAGGACCGGAGATTCCTCCGGCTCGACAGCGACCAGCTTGAGACCGGGCTTGCGCGGCTTCAGCACCTGGCCGACGCCGGTGATGGTGCCGCCGGTGCCGACGCCCGACACGATGAAATCGACATCGCCGGCCGTGTCGTTCCAGATTTCCTCGGCCGTTGTGCGGCGATGAATCTCGGGATTGGCGGGATTTTCAAACTGGGCGGGGGAAACTGCGTCCGGCGTCGACTTCAACAGCTCCTCGGCCTTGGCGATCGCGCCCTTCATCCCCTGCGCCGCCGGCGTCAGCACCAGTTCGGCGCCAAGCAGGGCCAGCATCTTGCGCCGTTCGATCGACATCGATTCAGGCATCACCAGAATGAGTTTGTAACCGCGCGCGGCCGCGACGAAGGCCAGGGCGATGCCCGTATTACCGGACGTCGGCTCGATCAGCACGGATTTACCCTGCGTGATGAGGCCCTTGGCCTCCAGCGCGTCGATCATCGACACGCCGATGCGGTCCTTGACCGAAGCGATCGGATTGAAAAACTCCAGCTTGCCGACCAGCCTTGCCTTGACGCCCTTGGCGGCGGCAAGGCGATCGAAACGAACGAGCGGCGTGTCGCCGATCGTCTGCGTGATCGAATCGAAAATACGGCCACGGCCGGGTTTACGCGTCTCGCTCATGCTTTTTCCCCGTAAATTCGGATATGACACTATTGTTATCATAGTCTACAGATTTTGTCGACTATGTGGTTTGCGGTTATTTCGCTCCGGTGGAGCCAAAGCCGCCGGCGCCGCGCGCCGTGCCTTCGACACTTTGCGTCTCGACCAACGGCGCCTGCACGACCGGCGCGAAGACCAATTGGGCGATGCGCTCGCCGCGCGCGATTTCGAAAGTGGCGTGGCCGTGATTGACAAGAATGACGCCGACTTCGCCGCGATAATCGCTGTCGATGGTCCCCGGCGCATTCAGCACCGTGACGCCGAATTTCAGGGCGAGGCCTGATCTTGGCCGCACCTGTCCCTCAAAGCCCGCCGGAATCTGCAGGACCAGTCCGGTCGGAATCAAGGCGCGACGTCCGGGCGCGAGAATGATTTTTTCATCCGGCGCCAGCGCGGCGAGAAGATCGAGCCCGGCGGCGCCGGCGCTCTGATAGGCGGGCAAAGGCAAGCCCTCGCCATGCGGCAATCGTTTGACCGAAACGTCCATCAACGCCCCCGTTAGCTTTTTTTCTCGCGCAGCCTGGCGCCGATCAGCGCGACGAGACGGCGGGCGGCCTCGTTTTTCTCAAGCGTCGGCCAGGCTTCCTCGCCGTCGGGGCTGACGATGAAAATCGTGTTTTCATCGCCGCCCATGACCCCGGTTTGCGGGCTGACGTCGTTAGCGACGATAAAGTCGGCGCCTTTGCGCGCCAGCTTGACGCGGGCGTTGGCGATCAGATCCTGCGTCTCGGCGGCGAAGCCGACGACAAGCTGCGGGCGGCCCTGCTTCAAATGCGCGATGTCGGACAGAATATCGGGGTTTTCAGCGAATTCGAGCGAGGGCGGCCCTTTCGGGCCCTTCTTGATCTTCTCGGCGCTATCGGATTTCACCCGCCAATCCGCCACCGCCGCCGCCGCAATCAGCACATCGGCCGGCAACGCCTGTTCGACAGCCTGTTTCATCTGGCGCGCCGTTTCGACGCGGACGAGTTTCACCGAGGCGGGCGGCGTCAATTCGACCGGGCCCGAGACCAGCACGACCTCGGCGCCAGCTTCGACCGCCGCGCGGGCGATGGCGAAACCCTGTTTGCCGGAAGAACGGTTGGCGATATAGCGCACCGGATCGATCGGCTCATGCGTCGGCCCGGCGGTGACGACGACGCGCCGACCCGCCAGCGGCCTTTCGCGCGGGCCGATCGTCTGTTCGATGGCGGCGACGATTTCCATCGGCTCGGCCATGCGGCCGGGGCCGAATTCGCCGCAGGCCATCGATCCGTCGTTCGGTCCAACGAACGCATAGCCGTCGCGGCGCAATTGCTCGACATTGCGGACCGTGGCCGGATGCAGCCACATGCGCACGTTCATCGCCGGGGCCGCCAGCACGCGTTTATCGGTCGCTAGCAACAGGGTGGAGGCCAGATCATTGGCCTGACCATGCGCCGCCTTGGCGAGAAGATCGGCGGTGGCGGGGGCGACGACGACGAGATCGGCCTGCCGCGACAATTCGATATGGCCCATTTCCGTTTCGTCGGTCAGCGAAAACAGATCTTCATGGACCGGTTGGCCCGACAGGCTGGCGAGCGATAACGGCGTGACAAAATGTTTCGCCGCCGCCGTCAACACCGTTTTCACGTCGACGTCGCGCTCGCGCAGACGCCGGATGAGATCAAGCGTTTTGTATGCGGCGACGCCGGCGCCGACGATCAGAAGAACCTTTTTGCCCTTCAACGCGGCCATATCGAACTCCACCCCTGAAGAAGAACTTTTAGCGCCAGACCAGCCAAACCGCCAGAACGAGCGCCGCGCCGAACATAAGACGCCAACGCCAGGACTCGCGTCCCCGCGCGGCGCCGAAGGCTTCAACGCTCGCCGGCGCCAGCATCAGGCCGTTTTCGCCGATCGCCTCGAATTTTTCCGCTATGCGCGCGGCGCGCAGCAACAATTGCGGCGCCTCCTCGGCGAAGCGGCTCAATTCGCCAAGACCGCGGCCGATGTCGCCCAGTTTGCCGCGCGGTCCCAGATTGTCCTCAATCCAGCCGCGCACCACCGGCTCCGCCGTTGACCACATGTTGAGATGGGGATCGAGCGCGCGCGCCACGCCTTCGACCACCACCATGGTTTTTTGCAGCATGACGAGTTCGATACGCGTGTGCATGTCGAACAGGGCGGTGATTTCGAACAGCAGCGTCAGCAGCTTGGCCATGGAAATCTGGTCGGCCGTGCGCGAATGGATCGGTTCGCCGACCGCCCGGATCGCCTGCGCGAAATCCTCGACGCGATATTTCGGCGGCACATAGCCGGCGTCGAAATGCACCTGAGCGACGCGGAGATAATCGCGGGTGATGAAGCCGAGCAGAATCTCCGCGAGAAAGCGCCGCTCCTTCAGGCCGAGGCGGCCCATGATGCCAAAATCGACAGCCGTCAGCCGGCCTTGCGGGTCGAGGAACAGGTTGCCGGGATGCATATCGGCGTGAAAAAAACCGTCGCGCACGGCATGACGCAGAAAGGACTGGATGATCAAGCGCCCGAGGCCCGGAAGATCAGCGCCCGAAGCGCGCAAGGACTCGACGTCGGAGAGCGGGCGGCCGTCAATCCATTCCAGCGTCAGGACTTCGCGGGCGGTGCGGTCCCAATCGACCTCGGGAACACGAAAATCATTATCGTTCTTGACGTTTTCGGCAAATTCGGAGGCGGCTGCGGCCTCCAGCCGGAAATCCATTTCCATCTTGACCGAACGAGCCAGCGTTTCGACCACTTCGACCGGTTTCAGCCGCGCCGCTTCGGTGGAAAATTCCTGGGCCAGGCGGGCGGCGAAAAACATGTCGCCAAGATCGCGGGCGAAACGCCGAGCGATGCCGGGCCGCAGCACCTTGACCGCCACGTCGCGCTCGCCGACGGCGTCCTTGACGCGGGCGCGATGCACCTGCGCGATCGAGGCGGCGGCGACCGGCTCGCCGAAAGACACAAAGACATCGGCCAAAGGCCGCGCGAAAGCCGCCTCGATCACGCCGACGGCGACGTCGCGCGCGAATGGCTCCATGCGGTCTTGCAGGGCCTCAAGCTGGCGCGCCACCTCCTGTCCGACCACGTCTGGACGAGTCGCCAGGGTCTGGCCAAGCTTGACGTAGGAGGGGCCGAGCCGCGCCATCGCCGGCGCAAGCCGGTTCAAACCGCCGTTCTGGCGGGCGACGAGCCGCGCCAGATAAAGGCCGAGGCGCGCCGGGCCGGACAGATCGGTCGGATCAACGCCGGAAAAAACGCCCTCGCGCGCCAGAATGAAACCGGCGCGCGCCAGACGCAGCAGATGGCCGAGGGAGGAAATCACGACAGACCTTAATCAGAGCTTCCAGCCCGAATGAATGGCGACGACGCCGCCGGTGAGCCGTTCGAAACTTGGGCGGGAAAAGCCGGCCGCGCCGATCATGTCGGCAAAATCCTCGGCGGCGGGGAATTGCCGGATGGATTCGACGAGATAGCGGTAGGGCTCGCCGTCGCCCGCGATCATTCGGCCCATCAGCGGAATCGCCGAAAAGGAGTAGGACTCGTAGATCTTGGCCAACAGCGGCGGCTGGACCTGCGAAAATTCGAGGCAGAGGAAACGCCCGCCGCGTTTAAGCACACGAAAGGCCTCGGACAGCGCCTTGTCGATGCGCGGCACATTGCGAATGCCGAAGGCGATCGTATAGGCGTCGAACCGTCCGTCCTCGAACGGCAGGTCTTCGGCATTGGCCTCGACGAAGGTCAATTGGTCGGCGAGGCCTTTCTTGCGCGCCCGTTCGCGTCCCACCTCAAGCATGTCGCCGTTGATGTCGAGAACGGTGACGCGCGTCTTCGGGCCGCCCGCCCTGGCGACGCGAAAGGCGATGTCGCCGGTGCCGCCGGCGACATCGAGATGGTGGAAGGGCTGGTCGCGTCTCGGCTTGACCTTGGCGACGAAAATATCCTTCCAGACCCGGTGCAAACCGCCGGACATCACATCGTTCATGATGTCGTAACGGGCGGCGACCTTGTGAAAGACGTCGTCGACCAGATGTTGTTTTTCGGCCACCGCCACGGACGTAAAACCGAAATGCGTTTGGCCGCCTTCAGGCTGCGCCGCTGGCGAAATCTTGTCGCTCATGTTGGCGAATGCTCCCAGAAAATCGCGCGGACCATAGCGCGCCGGAACGCTTATGGCTATCTATCGGCGCCAACAAGGTGAAGCCATGCCTGAATTGCCGGAAGTCGAAACCGTTCGCCGCGGCTTGGAGTCTACGCTGGTCGGCGCGCTCCTCGTCCGAGTCGAGCAGCGCCGGCCCGACCTTCGCTTCCCTTTTCCGGCGAATTTCGCCGCCCGCCTCAAGGGGCGAACAATCACAGCGCTTTCGCGCCGGGCGAAATATCTGCTGGCGAGCCTCGACGACGGCGAGACGCTGATCGCCCATCTGGGCATGAGCGGCTCCTTTCGCATCGAGGAGGCGATCGCCGGCGATTTCGTCCATCCGCGCGGCAAGGACGCGGCGCATGATCATGTCGTCTTCCATCTCGATCACGGCGGACGCGTCACTTACAACGATCCGCGCCGGTTCGGCTTCATGGATATCGTCGGCGTCGGCGAGATCGAGACCCATCGATATTTCGCGAAACTCGGGGTCGAACCGCTCTCCAACGCGTTTTCGGCGCAGGAACTCGCCCGCTTGTTCGCGGGAAAGACGGCCCCGTTGAAAGCGGCGCTGCTCGACCAGAGCCTGATCGCCGGACTCGGCAATATCTATGTCTGCGAGGCCTTGTTTCGCGCCGGTCTCGATCCGGCGAAACCGGCCGCCGCCATCGTCAGAAAGGACGGCGGCCCCACGGCGAAAGGCGAAAGGCTCGCGCGCGCTATCAGCGAGGTGTTGAACGAAGCGATCGCGGCCGGCGGCTCCTCCTTGCGCGATCATCGCCAGGCCGACGGTTCGCTCGGCTATTTCCAACACAATTTCAAAGTTTACGGGCGCGCGGGCGAGCCATGCGTCAAGCCCGGCTGCAAGGGGATCGTCCAGCGCCGGAGCCAAAGCGGCCGTTCGACGTTTTTTTGCGCGCTTTGTCAGACGTAATGGTTCGCCGGCCGCTTTCCGGTTACATTGCCGGCCATGCTGCGATTCCTGCGAAGCGGCGAAAAACCCGCCAAATCAATTGACAAAATCGAGATCGTCCATGCCGGCGAGACCTTGTCGATCGCGCTGAAAAGGCTGGCGAGCGCGCGACGCTACACCTTGCGCGTGCGGGCCGCCACGCGGGACGTGATCTTGACCATGCCGACGCGCGGCTCGCTGAAGCAGGCGCAGGACTTCGCGGAACGCCACGCCGCCTGGATCGGCGCGCGGCTGGCGCGCCTGCCCGAACGCATCCTGTTCGCGCCCGGCGCCGTCATTCCCCTGCGCGGGCTCGACCACTTGCTGCGCCATTGTCCGAATCGACGCGGCGCCGTCTGGGTCGAGGCGGCGGATCCTGATGAGAACATCGCTGGCGAGGGCGCCTTGATGGCGCTGTGCGTCGCCGGCGAAACGCCGCATTTCGAACGGCGCGTCGCCGATTATCTGCGCCGGGAAGCGCGCAAGGAGCTGGAGCTGGCGGTGCGCTATTACGCCCAGAGCCTCAACGCCAGTCCGCGCTCGCTGACCTTGCGCGATACGTCGAGCCGCTGGGGCTCCTGCGCCGCCGACGGGTCGTTGAGCTTTTCCTGGCGGTTGATTCTGGCGCCCGGCTTTATCCTCGATTATCTCGCCGCGCATGAAGTGGCGCATCTGCGCCATCACGATCATTCGTCGAAATTTTGGGCGACGACGCGCGCGCTCTGCCCACAGACCGACCGCGCCGAAGCCTGGCTCAAAGCCAATGGCGCGCAGCTTTACAAATATGGCCGACGCGCCAGCGACGCCAGCGACGACGATCTTGGCGGCTGATTGACCTCACCCTTTGAACGCCGTCGCGGCGAAAGCCGGCGTTCTGGCCGAAAAATCCTCAAGCCAGGCAACGAGCTTCGGATAGGTCTTGCGCCATTCTCCCTCAAAACGCAGATCGAGATAGCCGAGCGCGCAGGCGAGCGCGATCTGGCCGACCTGCACTGGGCCTTGCGGGGGAGTCGCTTCGAGACTGCCGAGCGCGCGCGCGACCTTTTCGGCCTGATAGGCGACCCAGGCGGCGCTGCGTTCGTTTTCGGACCGCATGCGCTTTTCGTAAACCTGCAGGATGCAGGCGTCCTGCACGCCGTCGGCCAAAGCCTCCAGCGTCAAGGCGGCGTAGCGCGCCTTGGTTTCGGCGGGAATCACCTTGTCGTCGCCGGCGCGTTCGTCGAGATAGCGCACGATCACCGCGCTGTCATAGATGACCGACCCATCCTCGATTTCCAGCGCCGGAATTTTGCCGAGCGGATTGACGACGCGAATCGGGTCCTTGGGGTCGGCGACATCGGCGGCGATCAAGGTCAGTTCGGGCGTCAGGCCGAGAATGTCCGCCACGATGCGGACCTTGCGTGAAAAAGGCGAAGGGAGAGAGGCGCGGAGGTTCATCATGGTTTTGCCGCCTTTGCTTATTCGGTCGCGTCGTCTTGGCTCTTGTTTATATCGAGCCGGGCGACAGCGAAACCGGACCGCATCCACAGAATGCATTGCATCATGTGAATGTTTGGGTTTAGGCTATTAACCGATCGTTCGGAGGCCTCCAATGACTCCCGCCGCTCTCGCCCGCAAAAGGCGCGCCAATCGGTTGGTGCGTCTGATGGTTTTCAACTGGATATTCGGCGTCTTTGTCGGCTGCTGCTGCGCCGGCCTGCTGCTCGCTGGCGACATCGCCGGGCTGCGCAGTTTGATGCTGCGCTCCGAATTGATGTGGCAGGCGCTGGCGCTGTTGTTCGGCGGGTTTTCCATCACCTTTGGCGGCGTTGTATGCGCGACGGCGATCATGCTGCCTTCGATGGATGAGGAAACGGAGAGCTCCGGCGGCAAGGGGCTCGGGTCGCCGGTCTTCCTGCCCGCTTTTGTCTACGCCAAATTGCGTGCATCCGCGCGTTAGAACGCGTTTTAAAGCAGGCGTTTCATCATTCCGGCCAGCCGGTCGAACGTCTTGCCGAACGGCGGATAGAGCATCGCGATTCCGCTCAGACGCGACTGCGCGAACACCGGCTTTTCCTTGCTGAAGGAGCGAAAACCCCATTCGCCGTGATAGGCGCCGATGCCGCTCGGGCCGACGCCGCCGAAAGGCTGGTCTTCCTGCGAAAAATGCAGCAGGCAGTCGTCGAGCGTCACGCCGCCCGAAATCGTGCCGTTCAGCACGCGCGCGCGGAACTGCGCGTCGTCGCCGAAAGCATAAAGGGCGAGCGGGCGATCGGCGCGATTGACGAAGGCGAGCGCCTCGTCGAGTTCGTCATAGGCCAAGATCGGCAGGATCGGCCCGAAAATCTCCTCCTGCATGATTTTCATCTCGGCCGTCGCGCCGAGCAGCAGCATCGGGGCGATCTTGCGGCTCTCGGGCGGCGAGGTCTCGCCTTCGCCGACAAGCTGGATTGGCTTGGCGCCGGCTTGCGCCGCCTCGTCGACAAGCGCCTTCAGCCGCTCGAAATGGCGGACGGAGACGATGGACGTGTAGTCGGGATTGTCAAAAACGGTGGGATAAAAGTCTTTCACCACGGCTTTCAACGCCGCGACAACGGCGTCGATCCTGGCGCGTGGGGCCAGCAGATAGTCTGGAGCGATGCAGGTCTGGCCGGCGTTCAGCCATTTGCCGAAGGCGATGGCGTGGGCAGCGCGTTTGAGGTCGCAATCCTCGTGCAGGATCGCCGGCGATTTGCCGCCGAGCTCCAGCGTCACCGGCGTCAGATTCCTGCCCGCCGCCTGCGCCACCTGTCGCCCGACGGCTGTCGAGCCGGTGAAAATCAGATGATCGAACGGCAGGCTCGAAAAGGCGCGGCCGACATCGGCGTCGCCGGTGACGACGGTCATTTCCTCCGGCGCGAAATCTTCTGCGATCATATCGGCCATCAATTGCGCCAACCGAGGCGTCAACTCCGAAGGCTTGATCATGACGCGATTGCCGGCGGCGAGGGCGGCGACGGCCGGCGCAAGCGCAAGCTGATAGGGGTAGTTCCAGGGGGCGATGACGCCGACTACGCCGACCGGCTGGCGTAGCAGAAGATTGTGGCCCGGCCGATAGATGAGGGCGGTCGGCGCCCGCCGCGGCTTCATCCACTTTTTTAGATGACGGCGCGCATGGCGCACAGCGCCGATGACCGGCATGATTTCGGCGAGCTCGGTCTCCTGACGGGCGCGGTGGCCGAAATCGGCGGAGATCGCGGCGGCGATATCGGCGCGGCGACGCTCGGTCATCGCCTCGATTTTGTCCAACCTTTCGCGCCGGCATTCGAAATCGGGATTCATGTCGCGCGAAAAAGCGACGCGCTGTTTGGCGAGCAGGTTTTCGAGATCGCCCATTTGCATCCCCTCGGTTGTCTTTTGCCAGGCGGATCATGTCCTCCCTCGTCAACTTATAAACCGTTTTTGCTGGCTCGTCTTTTGAGGGCGCTGACAGGAAAATGCTTTGCGCGATAAAAACTCGCGGTTAGAAAGCCAGATGCGCCAGAAAAACCCGACCATGACTGCTGAGAGCCCCGTCTACCGTCTGCTCCTGTCCTGCCAGAACCGGCCCGGCATCGTCGCTGGCGTCGCCGGCCATCTCTACAAGGCCGGCTACAACATCGGCGACTCGCGGCAATTCGACGAGACGGAGACCAATCAATTCTTCATGCGGATTTTGATCAATCCGGTTGTCGCCGAGACGAAGATAGCGGAGTTGTGCCAGAGTTTCGCCGAAGTCGCCAAGGGCTTCGACATGAAATGGACGCTCCGCGCCGCGGCGGAACGGCAGAAAGTCGCCATCCTGGTGTCAAAATTCGACCATTGCCTCGCCGACCTGCTTTACCGCTGGCGAATTGGCGAATTGCCGATCGACATCGTCGCGATCATCGCCAATTACCCGCTGCAGACCTATTCGCATCTCGATTTTGGCGGCGTCCCTTTCCATTATCTGCCGGTGACGCGCGAAACCAAGATGGAGCAGGAAGCGCAGATCTGGGCGCTGGTGAAAAACGTGGGCGCCGAACTCGTGGTGCTGGCGCGCTACATGCAGATCCTGTCGGACGGTCTGGCGGCGAAGCTGTCGGGCCGCTGCATCAACATCCACCATTCCTTCCTGCCCGGCTTCAAGGGCGCGCGCCCCTATCATCAAGCCCATGCGCGCGGCGTGAAGGTGATCGGCGCGACGGCCCATTACGTCACCGCCGAACTCGACGAAGGCCCGATCATCGAGCAGGACGTCGAACGCATTTCCCACCACAACACGCCCGAGGACCTCGTCCGCAAGGGCCGCGACATCGAGCGGCGGGTGCTGGCCCGGGCGGTGCGCTATCACGTGGAAAACCGCATTCTCATCAATGGCCGCAAAACCATCGTATTTACCGAGTAGATCGAAAAAACGAGGAAAGCGCCTCCGATGTCGCAAAATGTCATCGCCCCCGCCCAGATCGAAGCCAGGCTGAAGGCCGAACTACCGCATTGGTATTTCGAAAACGGCTGGCTGAAACGCCGGTACCGGACCCATTGCTGGGAAAACGGCGTGCTCCTTACCGGCGCTATCGCCCATCTGGCGCAGGCCGCCTGGCATCATCCCGACCTGAATCTCACCTTCGGCGCGCTTGAGGTGCGCCTGCGCAATCACGACGCCAATGGCGTCACCGACAAGGATTTCCTGCTCGCCGCGAAGATCGAGGACGTCGCGCAATGGCGCCTCGCCGGACAAAAGAGCGGCGACGGGCGCCCGCCCTACATCGAATACGATTGAACGCAATGCTACGAACGTCGGGCGCAATCGAGGCTCTCGCGGCCGCCGGACGAAATCTGGCGGCGCGGCGCGACGAATTTCTGCAAAAACTCGGCCGACGCGCGCTGGTGATGGGCATATTGAACGTCACGCCGGATTCCTTTTCCGACGGCGGACGTTACGACGACGAAACAGCGGCCGTGATGCAGGCGCGGGCTATGGCGCAAGCCGGAGCCGACATCATCGACGTCGGCGCCGAATCGACGCGCCCCGGCGCCAGCCCCGTTTCGGGCGAAGACGAGTGGCGAAGGCTTGAGACCGTACTGCCTCGGCTGTTGGCTGAAATCGACGCGCCTTTGTCGATCGACACCTATAAGGCCGAAACGGCACGGCGCGCCGTCGCCCTCGGCGTATGTCTCGTCAACGACGTCTGGGGCTTGCAAAAAGACGAACGGATGGCCGCTGTCATCGCCAAAAGCGGCGCGGCCTTAGTGGTAATGCATAACCGCGAGAGCGTCGATCCGACGATCGATATTGTCGAGGACATGCGCCGTTTTTTCGATATTTCACTGGCGCGGGCCGAAAAAGCCGGCGTCATGCGCGAGCGGATCCTGCTCGATCCGGGCGTCGGCTTCGGTAAAACCATGCGTCAGAATTTTCAATGTCTGGCGGCCACGGCCGATTTGGTCGCGGCCTATGGCCTGCCCGTCCTGATCGGCGTATCGCGCAAGCGGCTGTTCGCCGATCTGCTCGGCGCGCCTCTTGAAGACCGCCTCATTCCCACCATCGTCGCCAATCTCGGGGCGCTGGCGCGCGGCGCGGCCGTTTTCCGCGTCCACGACGTCGCCGAGCACGTGGCGGCCTTCAAGGTGTTTGAAGCCTTTGAGCGCGATTGAAACCCATAGGATCGGCCTTGGCCTTGGCGCCAATCTCGGCGCGCCGGCCGACAATCTGCGCGCGGCGGTCGTCCGCCTGAAGGCGGCCGGCGTGCGGATCGACAAGGTCTCCTCGATCTATCGCACGGCGCCTTGGGGTGAAAAAGACCAGCCTGATTTCGCCAACGCCTGCGCGCTCGGCGCGACATCGCTTACGCCCCTCAAGCTGCTGGCCTGCGTCAAGTCCATCGAAACGGCGATGGGGCGCGTCGAGACGAAACGATGGGGACCGCGGGCGATCGATATCGATCTGCTGTTTTACGAAGGCGTCGAAATGGACGGCGCCGATCTGCAGCTACCGCATCCGCAAATTTTCGCCCGCGCTTTCGTACTGCGGCCTTTGGCGGAAATCGCCCCCAACCTTATCCTGAGCGGGCGCTCGATTTTGGCCGCGGCGCGGGACGTCGACGCCAGCGACGTCAAGAGCGTCGAACTTTTTTAGGCGGCGCGCCGCGGGAGGAGCGTGAAATGGGCGAAATGATTGTTTTGAAAGCGCCGGACGGATTTGAACTGGGAGCCTATCGCGCCGCGCCCGCCGGCAAGCCCAAGGCCGGGCTGGTCATCGTCCAGGAGATTTTCGGGGTCAACGCCCATATCCGCTCGGTCGCCGATTCCTACGCCCGCGAGGGCTATCTGTGCATCGCCCCGGCCTTGTTCGACCGGATAGAGAAAAACGTGCAGCTGAGCTACGAAGGCGAGGACAGAAAGCGCGCCATGGCGCTGCTCGGCGCGGCCAGCCACGACAAGGCCTTGCTCGACATCGCCGCGGCGATCGACGCCGCCGGGACAGGCGGCAAGGTCGGCGTTATCGGCTATTGCTGGGGCGGCGCGCTGACCTTTCTGGCTTCGGCCAGGCTTGGCGGCCTGTCGGCGGCGATCGCCTATTACGCCGGCGGCGTCGGCTCGCTGCTCGGCGAAAAGCCGCGCGTCCCGATCATCTTCCATTTCGGCGAACGCGACATCCACATTCCCCTGAGCGACGTCGAAAAGGTCAAAGCCGCCAATCCGGCCGCCGACGTTTATGTCTACCCGGCCGATCACGGGTTCAATCGCGACGTCGGCGCCGCCTATGACCGGCCGAGCGCCGAACTGGCGCGGACGCGCAGCCTGGCGTTTCTGGAAAAGACCCTGAAATAGCCGACTTTTCGAGGCTGCTACAGGCCCTTGGTCATGCCGGCGTCGCAATCGACGATGGCGCCGTGCATGTTGGCGCCGGCGGCCGAATCGAGAAACTGGACCAGAGCGGCGATTTCGCCGGGCTGCCCGAAGCGGCAAATCTTCTGTTCGGCGAGCATGGTTCGCCGCGCCTGCGCCTCGCTCAACCCCGTCTCGCTGACCAGCGCTTCGATTCGGGTCTTCAGCCGATCCGTCTCGGTCAGGCCGGGATTGACGGCGTTGACGCGCACGCCTTCGAGGCGGCCGCGCTCGGCCATCGCCTTGGTGAAATTCATCAGAGCCGAATTGACCGGCCCGCCAATGGTGAATTCGGGATCGGGCGTGCGTCCGCCAGCGCCGATGATATTGACGACATGGCCGCTTTTGCTGGCGATGAGATGCGGCCAGGCGGCGCGCGTCAGCGCCACCGCGCCAAAGAACTTCAAGGCGAAGCCGTCGAGAAAATCCTCGTGCGACAAGGACAGGAAATCGCCGCGCTTGGTCGCCCCGGCGCAATTGACGAGCAGATCGAGCCCGCCGAAATCCTCGATCGCCGCCGCGACGGCTTGTCTGGCCTTCTCGGGCGAGCGCAGGTCGGCGGCGTATGGGCGGATCGCACCGCCCGCATGTTCGGCCAGCGCGTCGAGCGCGTCGCCGTTGCGCGCCACCGCCAGCACGCGATAGGACTTCGCCGCCAGCGTTTCGGCGATAGCGCGGCCTATGCCTTTGCTCGCGCCCGTAACTATCGCCCGCCGCATCGCGCGCTCCTCAAATCGCCGCCAGTCCGCGGCTCAGATCGTCGATCAAATCCTCGGCGTCTTCAAGTCCGACGGATAGACGCAGCATGCCCTCGCCGATGCCGGCGGCGGCGCGCGCCTGCGGCGTGAGGCGCATATGCGTCGTCGTGGCGGGATGGGTGACGAGGCTCTTGGCGTCGCCAAGATTGTTGGAAATCTTGATGATCTCGAAGGCGTTGACCATTTTGAACGCGCCCGCCCGACCGCCGGCGACGTCGAAGGCCACCATCGTCGAGCCGCCCTTCATCTGACGCCGCGCCAGCTCATATTGCGGATGGTCAGAACGCGAGGGGTAATAGACGCGCTCGATGGCCTTCTGGCCGGCGAGGAAATCGGCGACCTTGGCTGCGCTGTCCTGCTGCTGCCCGACGCGCAGCGCCAAGGTTTCGAGACCCTTGAGCAGAACCCAGGCGTTGAACGGCGACATCGCCGGGCCGGTCTGGCGCAGAAAATTGTGGATATGCGCATCGATGAACGTTCGCGAGCCGAGCACCACGCCGCCCATGCAGCGGCCCTGCCCGTCGATATGTTTGGTGGCCGAATAGACGACGCAATCGGCGCCCAATTCGAGCGGGCTCTGCATCAAGGGCGTGGCGAAAACATTGTCGACCACGAGGGTCGCGCCGGCGACGTGGGCGATCTTGGCGATCGCCTCGATGTCGAGCACGCCAAGACCTGGATTGGTCGGGCTTTCAAGGAAACAGGTCTTGGTGTTGGGCCGCATCGCCGCCCGCCACTGTTCGAGATCGAAGCCGTCGACCAGGGTCGAGGCGACGCCATAGCGCGGCAGCAGATCCTCGACGATGAACAGGCAGGAGCCAAACAAGGCGCGCGAGGCGACGACATGATCGCCGGCGCGCGTCTGTCCCAGCATCGCGGCGGTGACGGCGGCCATGCCGGTGGCGGTGGCGCGCGCGGCCTCGGCGCCTTCCAGCAGCGCCATCCGCTCCTCGAACATGGCGACCGTCGGATTGCCGAACCGCGAATATTGGAAGCCCTCGTCGTCGCCGGTGAAGCGCGCCGCCGCCATTTCCGCGCTGTCGTAGACGAAGCCCTGCGTCAGGAACAAGGCTTCCGAGGTTTCGCCGAAACCCGACCGCATCGTCCCGCCATGCACCATTTTCGTGCGCGGACGCAACGTCTTGGCGTCGATGGGCTGGCGGGTGTAAGGCGACATGGCGGGGCTCCCGGAACGGAAAAATGCGGCGAGCGCGTCAAAATAACCGGGATTTTCTGGAAACTCCCGGCCTGTTTAGCGCGTTGCTTTAACGTGGCGGCAAGCCGGCCGGCTCAAATGACCACATGAACTGATTAGCGTTCGGCGCACTTGGCGTCAATGCGGCAATCCTTTAGGGGATAAATCAGGAAGCGATCGTTGATCGATCTTCGCGCCGACGGCGCCAAAGCATTTTCAGGAGGCGCCAGGGTGAGCGCGCAAGCGGACGAAACGGACGGGCAAGGCATATTGGCCGCCCATCAGATCGAAGCTTTGGCGCGCCAGGGCGCCATTGTCGCGCCGGAGCCCTTTGTCGCCGGGCAGGTGCAGCCCGCCAGCCTCGATCTGCGGCTGGGCCGGCGCGCCTGGCGCATGCGGGCGAGCTTTCTGCCGGGCGGACGGCGAACCGTCGCCGAAGCGATCAAGCGTCTCGCCTTGCACGAAATCGACCTCAGCCAGGGCGCGGTGCTGGAGACCGGCTGCGTCTATGTCGCCGAACTCGCCGAAAGCCTGGCGTTGCCGCCGCATATTTCCGGCGCCGCCAATCCGAAAAGCTCGACCGGCCGCATCGACGTGTTCACCCGCGTCATCGCCGACCGGGCGGGCGCCTTCGACCAGATCGAAGGCGGCTACCACGGGCCGCTGTTCGCCGAAATCTCGCCGCGCACTTTCCCCATTCTCGCCCGCTCCGGCTCACGCCTGTCGCAGATCCGGCTGCGCAACGGCGACGCCAGGCTCGACGAGGCCGGCCACGCCGCCCTGCACGCCCGCGAAAAGCTGGTTTCGACGGCAAGTCCCTCGTTTCTGGGCGGCGTCGCGGTGTCGGTCGATCTCGCCGGTTTCGACGAAGCGGGCCTCGTTGGCTACCGGGCCAAGCGCCATACCGGCCTGATCGACGTCGACAAGCTCGCGGCGCATGAAATCGCCGATTTCTGGGAGCCGGTGTTTTCGCACGGACGCGGCGATCTCGTGCTCGATCCCGGCGAATTCTATATTCTGGCTTCGAAAGAGGCGGTGCGCGTGCCACCCGACCACGCCGCCGAAATGACGCCTTTCGACCCGCTGGTCGGCGAGTTCCGCGTCCATTACGCCGGCTTTTTCGATCCCGGCTTCGGCGCGGCGGAAGCCGGCGGCGCCGGCGCGCGCGCGGTGCTGGAAGTGCGCTCGCACGACGTGCCGTTCATCCTCGAGGACGGCCAGACCGTCGGCCGGCTGGTCTATGAGCGCATGGCGCAAAAGCCGCGAAGCCTCTATGGCGCCGGCCTCAAATCCAATTATCAGGCGCAGGGCCTCAAACTGTCGAAACATTTTAAGGCGCGCGGTTGAAGCGGCGGGCGCGCCGGGCTAAAAGCTTTGGGCAAGCGGGCGTAGTTCAGTGGCAGAACGACAGCTTCCCAAGCTGTATGTCGTGAGTTCGATTCTCATCGCCCGCTC
>CAVTNU010000017.1:0-29899 GCA_963736175.1 uncultured Alphaproteobacteria bacterium
GGAGCTCGCGCCCGCCGGCGTTTTCGAAGACGAAGGGCGAATTTTGGCCCTAGATGTCGGACGACAAGACGTTTTGTTCGATCGGACGGGGACACGCGTCGTTAATCTCTGTTTCGCAAATATTTTCACTATTGCCGCGCGTTGGCGTCATCAAAAATACATGATGTGGCGTCGTTTTAACTGGTCGACTTAGCCCTTCGTTTCTTGATCGGCGTCAAAGCCCTATCATAGGATTTGTAATATGTTATATCTACTGAGTTTCTATGGACGAAAGGAGGGCGAAAATGCGTAAGCTTTCTATCCTTTTGGCGCTGGCGATGGGGTTTGGCCTCGTCAGTATCGAGCCGATTTCGGCGGCTCCCATCAACAACTCGGCGATCATCGATAGCGTCAATTCGCAATCGCCGGTGCAGGAAGCGCGACTTTACTGCCATCGTGGCCCCGTTTTCCTGCATTGGGGTCCGTGCCGCCATGACGCATGGCGTTACGGTTACGGTGGTTATGGCTATCATCGCCACTATTATCATCGCCACTATTATCATCGTCACTATTGGCACAGGCGCTACTGGTAAGAGCCGGCGTGTGGCGTCAAGGACGCCTGTCTAAGGAAATTGGCCCGGCCGATGTTTCGGCCGGGCCTTTTCTTTTCCGGTCGCGCCTCGACAGAAGCAGGCGCATGGAAAATCGTCGCGGCCTTGGTCCGTTTCCGTCAAACAAAAAACGCCCCGGACGATCGCCCGGGGCGTTGCTATGATACGGCCGGTTCAACGCGCCTAAATTGTGTTTTCGCAGGTGTAGCCGTTGACGATCGCGGTCGCTTCCACGTTGGGGGTCGCGCGCATAAACGTATAGCCAGCCGGGCAAACGTTTTGTTTCGGCGCGACCGCGCGCTGGAACGAGTTCAGCCCGACATAGGGCTTGTAGCCGTCGCCGAACAGGTAATTGACGCCGATATTGGTGAAGGGCGCCTGCATACCGATGGCAAGCAGCGGCTTCATATCGAAAGCCTGAAAGCCGAAGCCATATTCGCCCTGCACATCGCGGTCCCCGGCGACGCCGAGCAGGCGAACCACCGGCTTGATGTTCATGTCGAACCGCAGCGGGATCGCGACGTCGAGCTTGCCGCCGAGCACTTCGCTGCTGCCCATGGTTTCGGTGCGCCGGACGGCCAGCACCAGTTCAGGCTGGCTGTCGCCGAAATTCCACTGGAGCCCGGCGACGAAGCGCGTTTCCGTCTGGACGCCTTGGCCCGGCGCGACGCAATCGCTGTTATAGGGTTCTCCACAAAGATATTTAGCAAACGCTGGAGCGCCGCAAAACGTCGCGAAAACAGTGGAAAGGAGGAGGGACTTGCGCATTTTTGTCGCCATTTACGAAACAGACGGCCCGAATTGTTCGGCGTGAACCGGCAACTTAGAAATAACGTCGCAACTGAAAGGCGGCGTTCGCTGTTAATTTAGAACGTTATCGCCCAACGCATGAATCGAGCAAGCGTGACCGCGTTCATTGAATCAGATTAACCACAAGAGTCTCAAAAATACAACATATTATCAACAGGCCGATATTTGGTCGAAAGCAAATTTCAAGAATTTTCCAAGTTATTCTTCGCGAGGAAATCTTAAGCAGGCCGCGAAAAAATCGGACGCCGCATCGCCGCGTCCGTCAAACGCGCCTTCGCGCTTGGTCATCCCCACAGATCGGCGCCCGGAGGATAGACCAGCGATCCTTCGTAACGCAGGCCCTCGGGCCGGTCGCGGGCGAGCAGCAGCGGTCCGTCGAGATCGACGAAACGGGCGCGTCCGGCGAGCAGCAGGGCAGGGGCCATCGCCAGCGAGGACGCCACCATGCAGCCGACGAACAGGGCGAAGCCCTGCCTCTCCGCTTCGTCAGCCAGCGCGAGCGCCTCGGTCAGGCCGCCGGTCTTGTCAAGCTTGATGTTGATGGCGTCATAGCGTCGGCGTAGCGCGGCGAGGCCGTGGCGGTCATGCGCGCTTTCGTCGGCGCAGATCGGCATCGGTCGCGAAAACCCCTCCAGCATGGCGTCTTCGTCGGCCGGCAAGGGTTGTTCGATCATGGCGACGCCGACGGCGTGGCAGGCGGCGGTCAAATGTTCGAGGTTGTCCGGGCGCCAGGAACTCATTGGCGTCGACGATCAATTCGGCCTCCGGCGCCGCCTTGCGCACCGCCTGAATGCGCGCCTCGTCGCCCGCGCCGGCGAGTTTGATTTTGAGCAGCGGCCTGTGCGCGGCCTTTGCCGCGGCGGCGGCCATTTCGTCGGGCGTTCCGACCGACAGCGTATAGGCGGTGACGCAAGGCGACAGCCGGTGCAGTCCGGCGATCTGATGGGCGCGCACGCCCAGCCGCTTGGCGTCGAGATCCCACAAGGCGCAATCGAGCGCGTTGCGCGCCGCGCCCGCCGCCAAAAGGCTCTGCAACGCGGCTCGGTCGGCGCCGTCCTCGATCGCCGCGCGAGCCGTTTCGATGGCGGCGCAAACGCTTTCGACGCTTTCGCCGTAGCGGGCGTAGGGCGTACACTCGCCTCGGCCGCGATGGTCGCCCTCGGCGACTTCCGCGACGACGACCACGGCCTGCGTCTTGGCGCCGCGCGCGATGACAAACGCGCCGTCAATGGGGAAGGTTTCGACGGAAATCTTGAGTGAGCGAGACGACATGAAATTTTCGCGTTGTGGCCGACGAACGGGCGAGCGGACGGTCGCTTTGTAACATAAAAGGCGGCGCTTCCTATTTCCGTCCGATGCGGGCATGATCGGCGCCATTTTGACGTCCCGGCGCAAAAGAGTTTGGCGTCAGCGCGCGAATCGGGTCATGTCGCCCAAAAAGCTGAGGATAAGCCAAGTCTATGTCGGCCGATCCGGGATTTTCCGCCAAGCAGGAAGGCGACGCGCTGGAGATTGCGCTTGAGGGCGGCTGGGTTGTCGGCGCCTCGCGGGCGCTGGAAGACGCCGCCGCTGCTTTGCAGGAGGCCGGCGGGCGGGCCAAATCCGTGCGTTTTGACTTCTCCGGTCTGGAACGGCTCGACACGGCTGGCGCCTGGATGATCGACAAGGCGCGCGTCACGCTGAACGCGCGCGGAATCGACGCCCAATTCGTCAGAATGGACCAAAATCAAGCAACGCTGCTGGGCGAGGCGAAATACGTCAAGGAGGACGCGCCCGCGCCGCGCCGCGTCGCGACCGTTTTCGCACTGCTCGCCGACCTGGGCGAGGCGATGGTCGGAGCGGGACGCGATTTGGTGACGGGCGTAGCGTTCCTCGGGGAGGTCGTGACGGCCTTTCTCAAGCTGTTGCTACAGCCGGTGAATTTTCGGCCGATTTCGCTTGTTTTTCACATGGAGGCGTTCGGTTTCCGCTCGGTGCCGATCATCGCGACGATCAATTTTCTCGTCGGCTGCATCGTCGCCCAGCAGGGCCTGTTTCAATTGCGGCGCTTTGGCGCGGCGACCTACGCCGTCGATCTCGTCGGCATTCTGGTGCTGCGCGAATTGGGCGTCTTGTTGACGTCGATCATGATCGCCGGTCGGTCCGGCTCCGCCATTACCGCCGAAATCGGCTCGATGAAAATGCGCGAGGAAATCGACGCGCTGCGGGTGATGGGTCTGTCGTCGGTCGAGGTATTGATTGTGCCGCGCATCCTCGCCCTGATCTTCAGCTTGCCGCTGTTGACCTTTCTGGCCGACATGTCCGCCCTGTTCGGCGGCCTTGTGGTCAGTTGGAGTTACGGCGGCATCAATCCGGCGATCTTCATGGCGCGACTGCAAGGGGCCATCGGCCTCAACACGTTTCTGGTCGGTCTCATCAAGGCGCCGTTCATGGCCCTGGCGATCGGCCTGATCGCCGCCGTGGAGGGGTTCGCCGTCGAGGGTTCAGCAGAATCTCTCGGACGGCGCGTCACCGCGTCCGTGGTCAAGGCGATTTTCATGGTGATTGTCGTCGACGGCCTGTTCGCCATATTTTTCGCCAGCATTCGTTATTGAGGATTTATGGTTCTCGCCGCGACCGCCAACAACGTCGATCAGGCTAGCCCAGCGCAGCGGGAAATCGTGCGCGTGCGCGATCTTTTCGTCGGTTTCGGCGAAAAAATGGTGCTCAAGGGCCTCAATCTCGATGTCTATGCTGGCGAGGTTCTAGGTTTCGTCGGCGGCTCCGGCCAGGGCAAGTCGGTGTTGACGCGCACCATCCTGGGTTTGATTCCAAAAAAAAGCGGCCGAATCGAGGTTTTCGGCGAGGATCTCGACAAGGTTTCGCGGAGCGAACACGTCGAGCTGGAGCGCCGCTGGGGCGTTATGTTTCAGGGCGGCGCGCTGTTTTCCAGCCTCACCGTGCGCCAGAATGTCCAAGTGCCGATGCGCGAATATCTCGATCTATCGCAAAACGCGATGGACGAACTGGCCATGCTGAAAATCAGGTTGGTCGGCCTCCCCGCCGACGCTGCTGAAAAACTTCCCTCGGAACTGTCAGGCGGTATGGTCAAACGCGCCGCCTTGGCCCGGGCTCTGGCGCTTGATGCGGAATTGCTGTTTCTCGACGAGCCGACTTCGGGCCTTGATCCGATCGGCGCCGCCGAATTCGACGAACTGATCCGCACGCTGCAGCAGACTTTGGGCCTCACGGTGTTCATGGTGACCCACGATCTCGACTCCCTCTATTCGATATGCGACAGAATTGCTGCGCTCGCCGAGGGCAAAGTGATCGCCCAGGGTCCGTTGGAAACCATGCTGGCGTCGGATCATCCCTGGTTGCGCGCATATTTTCATGGCAAACGCGCGCGCCAGATCGACACCGGCCCGCCGGAAACGTCGGTTGGAGAGGCAAGATAAGAAGGCGAGGATGGAGACCAGAGCCAATTATGCCTTGATCGGTCTGTTCACGCTCGGCGTCGTCGCCGCGGCGTTTTTGTTCGTATTCTGGTTCTCCGGCACGGCGAAAAGAACCGAGCAGAAGAGCTACAAGGTCGTTTTTTCCGGCTCGGTCTCCGGCCTGACACGCGGCGGCGCCGTCCTGTTCAACGGCCTCAAGGTCGGCGAGGTCACCGATCTTGGCCTGATGCCGGAAGATCCCAGCCGTGTCGCCGCCAACATCACGGTCGACGCGCTGACCCCGGTCAAGATCGACACCAAGGCGCAACTCGAATTGGGCACATTGACCGGCGTCGCCGCCGTCGCCCTGAAGGGCGGCAGCGCTGACGCCAAGGCGTTGGAGCCGTCGAGCGTCATTTATGGCGATCCGTCCGACTTCCAGGATCTTGTGGCGCAGGCGCGCAATCTGGCGGGCAAGGCCGACGCCTTCCTCGATCGCGCCAACAAGCTTGTCGACGACAATTCGGCGTCGTTGTCGGCCACCATGCAAAACGTCAAGACGTTCACCGGCGCGCTGGCCGACGGTTCGGACAATCTGAAACAGGCTTTGAACAGCCTCGATCCGGCCAAAGTGCGCGCCATCGTCGAAAATTTCCAGGAGGCGAGCGGCAAGATCAACACGATGTTGGGAACCGGCGTTGGCAAATACGCCCTGAATGATATCGCCGAAGCCGCCCGCTCGATCAAAAAACTCGCCGAGAACCTCGATTCGCACGTATTGCGTCAATACGGCGCTTTCGCCGTCGACGGACGCAAGACGCTCGACGAGGTCAACCGCACCCTGCGTTCGTTCGAGAAAAATCCGCAACAATTGCTTTTCGGCCCTAAACCGGCGATTCCCGAATATAATGGCGGGCATTGACCGTGTTTTGGCGCGTCGCGGCAGCTTTGATGAAAAACGCCGGAATGATTTTCGATAGCGCTTTTCGAGCCGGCGCGCGGCGCTTGCCGCTGGCGTTGAGCGTTGTTCTGCTGGCCGGCTGCGCTGGCGCGCCGCCGCAAACCTTCGATCTGGCCGCGCCCGCCGGCGGCTACCGCGCCCGTGTCTTGCCCGCCTCGCTCAGCGTCGACGAGCCGGCGGCGATGGAACCGCTGGATAGCGATCGTCTCGTCGTGCGCGTCGGCTCGGGCCAAGTCGCCTATCTTTCCGGCGTGCAATGGAGCGGGCAATTGACGCGGCTAGTTCAGGATCGCCTGATCGGCAGTTTCGAGAACGCGCATATGCTGGCCAAGCTGCGTCGTCCGGGCGAGGTCGCCGACTACCGGCTGGCGCTGGAAATCCGCCGTTTCGATCTCGATGTCGAAACGAAAAGCGTGCGGGTGGAAATCGCCGCCCGGCTCTTCAACGAACGCAACGCGCGCGTCGTCGCCGCGCAGGTCTTTACCGCCGAGGCGCCGTCGACCGAGACCGTCGGCGCCGCGCCGCCGGCGGCGCTGGATGTCGCGTTTGGCGACGTCGCGCGTCAGATCGTCGATTGGTCCGCCAAGAAGATCTGACAACAAAATCTGAGATTTTCGTCGTTCGCGAAAGCGGGAGGCGACGGCCGTCCTTCCGGTGGAGATCAGCCGCGCTTAAGTTCCGGATGCACGGTCTTCTGGATGATGTGCATGTCATGGCCGATGACGTGTTCCGTCGAACCGACGATGAGCGGATCAGGCGGGCGCACGATCGACATGTCCTTGTTGGGATAGGGCAGGGACCACAGAAAATGCGTCATGCAATTGACGCGTGCGCGCTTCTTGTCGTCCGATTTCACGATGGTCCAGGGCGCGTCCGCCGTGTCCGTATAGAAGAACATCGCCTCCTTGGCTTCGGTGTAATCATCCCACTTGTCGAGCGAAGCGAGGTCGATCGGCGACAACTTCCATTGTTTGAGCGGGTCGTCCTTGCGCGCTTCGAAGCGCCGACGCTGTTCCTCGCGCGAAACGGAAAACCAATACTTGAACATCCGCACGCCCGAGCGCACCAACATGCGTTCATATTCGGGGCATTGGCGCATGAATTCGAGGTAGTCGGTCGGCGAACAAAAGCCCATGACGCGCTCGACGCCGGCGCGGTTGTACCAGGAGCGGTCGAACAGGCAGATTTCGCCGCCCGCCGGCAATTGCGTGATGTAGCGCTGGAAATACCATTGGGTGCGTTCGCGCTCCGTCGGCTTTTGCAGCGCCACGACGCGCGCGGTGCGCGGATTCATATGCTCCATGAAGCGCTTGATCGTGCCGCCCTTGCCGGCGGCGTCGCGCCCCTCGAACAGCATGATAATTCTTTCGCCGCTCTCCTCGACCCAGCGCTGCGCCTTCAATAGTTCTTGCTGCAGCCGCAGCATGTGTTCTTCGTAAGGCTTGGCGCGCATCCGCACCGCGTAGGGATATTCGCCGGTCTCGAAGACGCGGCGAATCGCCGTGGCGTCGTGACGCATCTGCGATAGCGATATGCGTTCGCCGCCTTCTTCCTGCTTGTCGCGCGTTTTGGCTTGTCTGGCCTTGCTTTTCGCCGCCGCCTTATTCGTCGCGGCGGCGATTTTGCGCTGCCGCGGCGTCGGTTCGGACGCCGCGGACGTCGAGGCTGGGGGCGTCAAATCGGCGGGCGCGTCGCTTTTCGCGGCCTCGTTTTTCACGGCGCCGTTGGGCGTGGCGGCGGGCTTGCGCGGCGCGGCGGCGTCTTGAGGGCCTTGATCGTCAGGCGTCATGGCGACTTCCTTGTCCATTACGGGCCGGTCCGATCGCGGATATCAACGAATCCGGCTCGGTCCGTTAATTCTACCAAGCACTTTAGAGCCATTTTCGACAAGCTATAACCATTCTGGCGTCTCGACAGCATTTTCGACGAATTCGAGACATTCTGTCACAGAAATTTCATGCGCCGGCGCGTCGATCGCGTCTTCGGCTCCGAATTCGACGTCGCGACGCGCGGCCAAAAAGCGCCATGAAAAACGCCCGGCTTTTGGCCGGGCGTCGCAAATGGGTCGGTCGGATGCCGTGTTCAGCTCAGGCGCCCCGACGCGTGCGCGAGCAGCGTATAGACCTTGCCCGTATCAGACGTCAGATAGGAGCGGGTCAATGCGCCATCGCGATCTTCGCGGCCCGCTTCGGTCAACAGCCGTTCGAATTCCGAGACGTAGCGGTCGACCGTCGAGCGGAACTCGGGTTCGCGCGCGTAGCGCCGGCCGATCTCCTCGAAGGTTTTTTGACCCTGCGCGGAATAGAGCCGGCGTCCAAAGGCCTGGCGCTCGCCGCGTTGGAAACGGTCCCAGGCGTCGATCAGCGCTTCGTGGTCGACGGCGCGGGCGATGTCGGCCGAAATATTGTCGAGTCCGTCGTCGGCCCCGCCGCGGCGCGACGGCTTCGGCGTTTCCGCGCGCTCATCGCGCGAGGCTCTGGCGAGCAGGTCGCTCATCCAGCCGGCGCCGCGCTCCGCGCTCGGGGCGCCGTTCGGCGGCAGGCGCGTTTCGAAACGCGCCGGCTCCGCAATCGGGCGAAGCGGCTCGGGGCGGCGCGCCGACGCGCGCGCCGGCGCTATCGGAGCGGCTTCGATGCGGGCGGGGGCGGCGGGTTCGGCGACGTCATAGACGCGGCCCGAACGCGCGACAATATCTGTCAGTTCGTTCAGGGCCTTGATCTGCTCAGCGACAACGCGGCGCATCGCGGCGGTTTGCTCGCTGGTCTCCTGCGGCAGCTCCAGGGCGCCGCGACGCAGCTCCTGACGGGTGTTCTCCAACTCGCGCTGAATTTCGGCGGTCATGGCGCGCATTTCCTGTGAGACGGCCTTGTAACGCTCGGTCGACTGCCCGAACAGATGGTTCATCTCCTCGATCGCCTGATCGTAGGTCTGGCGCAGCAAGACTCCGGTGCGTTCGCGCTCCTGCGCGCTGGTGTCGCGCACTTCCTGGTATTGATGGGCGATCGCGCCGGTTGTCGCCGCGGTCGCCTCGGCCAGAAAGGCGCCGGCCTCGCGCGCCTTGGCGTGCGCCTGCCTGAGGCTCTCGGTCATTCGCTCCTCGAAACCGCCGAACAGGGCGTCAAAATCGTCGCCTTTTTCTTTCAGCGTGTTCAGCAAGCCCTGGAGCGATTGCCGGCGCGCGTCGAGCGCGGCGTCGATTTCGGCCTGAACACTGGCGAGCGCTTGGGCGTTCTCCGCGAAAGCCATGCGTTGCGCGCCGATGTTGTCGGCGGCGTCGCCGGCTTCGATCACGCTGTTTCGCGCCGTGTCGTTGAGACGCGACAACTCGATCGACATCTTGTCGACGGCGCCGGAGATGACGCCAGTACGCTCGCCGAGCGTCTCGTCGATCGCCGACAGATTATGTTTGGCCGCGTCGATCACGCTGTTCAGCCGTTCGTGCGCCAGCGAGAGATGTTCGAGCAGGTTGGCGACGTCGGCCTTGAGCTTGGCGTTGACGTCGACCAGCGAATCGACCGAACGGCTGGCGCTTTCGTCGATCGACTGGCTGAGCGCCTGGCTCGAGGCGACGATGGCGTTTTCAAGCGATAGCGCCGCATGTTCGACGCCCTCGCGCATGGCGTTGTGCGAACGGTCGATCGCGCCCGAGAGTTCGGTCTGTCTTTCGGTCAACTGAGCAATGATGTTGGTCGAACGACTGTCGAGCGACTCGAACGCCATTTCGGCCATCGCCGCGATTTCGCTGGCGACTTCCCCGCCGCGCGTGCGCAGCAATTCGGCGAGCAGCATGCCCTTGTTGCCGAACAGGTCGTTCAATTCGAGCGAATAGGCGGCGAGCTTCTCGTGCAGCGCGCGGCCGCCTTCGTCGAGCGACCTGTCGAAATGGGCCAGACGTTCGCCTATTTCCGAGTTGGCGACGGTAAGACGGTCGACGACCCGCTCCTCGAATTGTTCAATTTGATCGCCAAGCGTCCCGGCGATTTCGGCGGCTCGGCCGCCGAGATTGGCGTTGATTTCGTCGACCCTGGACGAGAGCGATTGTGTCAGCGCGTCGGCGCGCGTGACGATGATCTCGTCGATCTCGCGCGCCTTGGCGTCGAGCGCGCGGCCCACTTCGCGGCCGCCCTCGCCAAGCATGCGGGCGATGTCGATCGCCCGACCGGCCAATGAATCGTTGAGCGTGCGGACGCGCGTGTCGATGCCGCCGTCGATCTTCTCGATGAGGGTCTCCAGCGATGAGGAAATTTCCTGGGCCTTGCCGGAGGAGCGCTCTTCAAAGCGCTCGATCTGCCGCGCCAAGGCCTGTTCGGTTTCTTCGGCGCGCTGGCCAAGGCGCGCGTCGAGATCAGCGCCGTGAACGTTGATGACCTGCTCGACCGCGCCAAGACGCTGGTCGATGGCTTCGACGAAGCGGTCGGCGTGTTCGCCGACGCGTTCCGCGGCGCCGTCGCCATGCGACAGCATGGTCGCTTCGAACGCCTGCAATTGTTCGTCCAGAACGCGGCGATGATTCTCGCTTTGCGCGCCAAGGAGTTCATTCGTCCGGTTGATTTCTTCCTCGATATTGCTTTCGAAGGCCTGCAGATTCGCGACGATTTGGCTCGACAGACGGTCGGCGTGCTGGCCGATGCTGTCCGCGGTCTGGTCGCTTCCACGCGCCATCGATTCCTCGAAAGCCGTAAGGCGCGACGCGAGGGCTTCGTTGACACGGTCGCCATGCATGGCGATGGCGCCGATCGCCTCGGTCGCCGTGGCGGCGAAACGTTCGTGCAGGGCGTCGCCATAGGACGACAGCGCGGCGCTGGTCTGGTTGGTCGTCTCCGCGAAATTGCGCTGCAATTCGTCCGAATGTTCCGCCAATTGCTGCGCGGTGGCCTCGAAATGCGAATGCACGTGATCGGCGTTGCCGGTCAAGGCCGAGACGACGCGCTCCGCCGATTGGTCGAGCCGATCTTGCAGAACTTGCGCATGGACGCCGACCGTCTCGCTCGTTTCGCGCGCGGTCTGCGCGAAACGCTCGTTGAACGCGTCGGTGTGGGCGACAAAGGCGTCGAGTTGTTCGCGCGTGATATTTGCGAGACTTTCGCGCAGACGCTCGGTCTGGCCGCCGACGCCCTCGACCGCGCCGCGCGCGGCCGTTTCGAACGTGTCGCTGACGGCGCCGATCTGTTCGGCGAATTTAACCGCCGTCTGGGCGCCGACATCGCCAATATGTTTTTGGAAGCCTTCGGCCGATTCGTGCAGATGGGCGAGCGTTTCATCCGCCTTCGCGGCAAAGCTGGAATGCAGCGCGGCGGCATGATCTTCGAACTGCTGGCGCGACAGCGCCTGATGCGTATTGAGCATCGCGGCGACCTGATCGCCCGACGACTGAATGGCGGCGCTGGCGTTCGCCGATTCGCGGGCGAGACGCGTGGCGAAGTTCTCGCTGAGCGTCGTCAGGGACTCGTCGAGCGCCGGCCCATGCACCGCGAGGGCCTCGTGCATCTTGTCGGTGGCGGCGCTCAAACGCGCATGGAGTTCGTCGCTTCTGGCGCCGATCTTCTCGTTGATCTCGTTTCCGGCGGCGGCCAAACGGCCGGACAATTCGTCGGACCGCGCGCCGATCTCCGTCGTCAGCGCCTCCGACATGGCGCGTAAGGAGCTGGCGAGCTCCTGCGCGTGGCTGCCGAACTGCGTCGTGAATGTCTCACCGGAAAGACTGAAGGAATTGCTGATTTCCTGTCCCTTGGAATCGAGCTGGGACACCACGTTGGCGCCCGCGTCGGACAGCGACGCCGTCAATCGGCCCAGCGCGGAGTTGATGTCGCGGGCGATATCGGTATGGGCGCTGGAAATCGCGCCGCTGACCATGTCGGCGTTGACGACGATCGCCTCGCGTTCGTTGGCGAGGTCGTCGAGCAGGGCGCGGATGCGGCGTTCGTTGTCGCCGTAGGAGCGTTCAAGATTTCGAAACTTCCGTGCGCACCAGCGCTTCGAGTTCGCTGGCTCTGGCCAGCGCTCGTTCGATGCCGTCGCCCATCGACGAAACTTCCCGGCGAATTGCCTGCGACAGCGTCATCACCTGTTCGGTCGCGATGGTTTCCGGTTCCGCCAGACGAATGGCGACCTCGGTCATCGAACGCGCCGTCAGGCGCATTTCCTGGGTTCGGCGGACGATCATGCCGATCACCAGGAAAAAGGCGATCGGACCGACCAAAGCGAGCAGGGTCAGCCCAACGGCCGGGCTCAGCCATCCGGCGGCGAGAAGATTGTCGCTGGTGGTGGCGACATAGGCGAACCAAAGCCCGGCCCAAACGGCGGCCGCCAAGGCGCCGGCGATCGTTGCGCCGCGGCTGGGGCGCATCTGCAAAGCTTGCAGGATTTGTCCGACCGAGGGACGGTCGTCGTTGGCGGGTCGGGTCGACGGCGGCAAGGCCGGCCGCGTTTCCGCCTCGAAATGGCGCGCGTGCGTTTCCTCATCATCGGTTTCGCTGTCGCGCGGCGTCGGCAATCTCAGTTCGATCTGCGGCTGCGTCGCATTTTCGCTCTCTCTGGCGGCGCTGTCGGTTCTGGCGGCGCTGAGATTGAGGGCCTCCTCGATCGCCGTCAAAGCGGCTGCCGCGGGATCCTGAGCCTTGCCCGGTGTGGCCATGAGAAAATTCGCCTTTTGATCGTTCGTCGTTTCCAAGAGGGTTTGCTTGCCAGGCGAACCCACACCGCGCCGCATCTGACGCCGGTTAACCAAACCTTACTCTACCCCCGTGTTTGACCGAAAGAAACAGGCGGGCCCTCGCCAATTGTGAACGTCGTTAACGAGGCTTCAACCATGTTCGCAACAAGCCGTCGAACAAATTGCCGCATAAACCCGAAACTCAGGACTAGCCCGTCATTCTGGCGCTTATTCGGGCGTCGGCCGCGACGGGCGCGCCACGTCAGCCATCAAAGGCCTCCGACCAAATCCTGTGGATTTCTGGCGGGGACAAGAGCAACGAGGATGAACCATGGCTTCCAACGCCCTGCTAGCGCGCCTTGAGGCGCCTTCCCTAGCGTTTTCCGCGGCCCCAACGTCATCGGCGCCGATCGATCTTGTTCATCTGGCGCGCCAGACGATGGGCGACCGGGTGCTGGAAACGGAGTTGCTGGATTTGTTCGCCCGTCAGGCGAGGCAGATTGTCGAGCGTCTGCGCTCGAGCGCGCCAAGCGCGGAAAGCTTCTGGCGCGCCGATCTCGCCCATACGCTGAAGGGTTCGGCGCGCACGGTCGGCGCCTTCGCCGTCGCCGACGCCGCGCAAAATTACGAGGAAAACGCCCGCGCCGGGAAGCTTGAGCCCACCGACACGGAAGCCCTGGCGGCGGCCGTCGACGACGCGCGCGCAGCGCTTGAGGCGCTTGTCGGCTGATCGCGGGCCGCGGGCGATTTGCTTTTGCGGCGCGATGGTCTAAACCGGCCGCCGAAAACCCCGCTCGCAGGATTTTGCGCAAGGCGGGGCATAGGGCAAAGTCAAGGCTGGCATGGTCAAGATCACAATCGTCAACTCGGCCGGAAAGGCGCAGTCCGTGGAGGCGGAGCCTGGGGCGAGCGTCATGGAGGCCGCCCTCAAGGCCGGAATCGACGAAATCGTCGGCGAATGCGGCGGCGCCTGCGCTTGCGCCACATGCCACGTCTATGTGGCGCCCGAATGGGCGAAAAAGATTCCGGCGATGGGGCCAATGGAAAGCGACATGCTCGATTTCGCCTTCGATCCCAAGCCGACTTCGCGGCTGTCCTGCCAGATCAAGATCGGCCCGGAGCTCGAAGGTCTCGTCGTGACCACGCCGTCGCGGCAGGGATAGTCCCGCGCGAAGGCGCCGCTATTTTTCGCCGAACAGGAACGGCGCGACGTCCTTGACGCCCGGCGGATTTGTCGCGGCGAAGGGCATGGGGCGGCAGACCGACATGGCGGAAAGGCCGATCCTGGCGGTCAACAGGCCGTTCAGCACGCCTTCGCCCAAGCGCGCCGAAATTTTCGCGGCGACGCCGTGGCCGACGATCTGCTGCAACAGGCTGTCGCCGATGGCGAGCGAACCGGTGATCGCCAGATGCGTTCCGACCGAGCGGGCAAGCTTGATCGCGCCAAGAAAGCCGGGACGCCCGCCATAGATTTCAGCGATCCGGCGCATCAGGCGCAAGGCCTGGGCGGCGACGAAAATCACGTCGATCAAGGCCCGCGGGCTGATGGCGACCACCGCCGAGACGCGTTTGGCCGCCGAAGCGATCTCGCGCCGCGCCGCCTCGTCGAGCGGGCGCATCAGCTCGCGCTCGGCGATATCGAGAAGATCGCGCCCGTCGACGATTTCGCCGCGCAATCGCGCGAGGTGGGCGCGCGCGCTGGCCGTTTGCGGTCGGTTTTCGTACAGCGAAGACAACGCGCCGACGAGCGCGCGCGCTTCATCGCGGTTGTCCGCCTGATGCGCCTTGGCGACGTCGATATGCAATCTGGCGATGCGCTTCTGCCGGTAGATGGCGAAGACTTCCCGCGCCGTCATGGTCGCCAGGGCGAGCGCGGCCAGTCCCGCCAGCAGAGCGCCGACCGCGCCGAGCGCCGCCGAGCGGGCGAACAGGTCCTCGATCAGCCTGCCGATCGACAAAGTGGCCGCGATCGAAATCAGGCCGCCGAGCGCCCCCCAGAACAAGCCGCTCCACGACAGCAGCGACGCGCGCAGCAGCCCGCTTTGTTGCGCCGCCTCAATGGCCTGTTCGGCTTCATCGCCCTGCGGGGAATCCGCATCGGTCGCTTCAAGGGCGTAAGCGTCGGGCTGCGCCTCGATCAGCGCCGCCCCTTCGCCCACCGGCGAATTTTCGCCGGCGAGGGGGAAGGCGCGGGGACGGGGGCGGGAATCGGCGCTCATTTCAGCCGGTCTCCAAACAAAAATTCGCAGGCGCGATCAAGCCTGATATGGGGCGCCGGCAAAGGGCGCCCATCGGCGGCGAGACTGACCCTGGGCGGGCGAAAGCGCAAGAAGCGGTATTCGGCCTGCGCCTCCGTCGCGGCGAGCGTGTCGCCACGAAAGGCCATGCGCGGATCCTCGGGCAATTGACCGGGAAAGATCGCCGCTTCGGTCTCGCCGTCGAAGGTCTGGCCGTCGAGCATTTCGCCCTTGAGCGGCGTTCCGACGATTGCATCGAGAGTCTGACGGCCCTGCTTGACGCCGACTTCGCGCGTGGCGCGCACGGCGGCCAGCGCGATGACGTCAATGCGCGCGCCGAGCATTTCGGCTTTGGCGATGGCTCTGGCGGTCAGAAGCCGCAGGATCGCCTCCAGCCGATCGTGGCTGAGGTGGTGGAGGTGGTCGGCCTTGGTCGCCGCGATCAGGATCTTGTCGATCGTCGGCCGGAACAATTGCGTGGCGAGGTTGCCGCGGCCGGTGCGGAAGGCGCTGAGCACTTCGCCAAGCGCCGTTTCCAGATCGCGCACCGCGGCGGGGCCGGAATTGAGCGCGGCCAGCGCGTCGACCAGCACGATCTGTCGGTCGAGCCGGGCGAAATGATCGCGAAAGAACGGCCTTACGACATGCGCCTTGTAGGCCTCGTAGCGCCGCTCCATCATCGCCGCGAGCGAGCCTTCGTCGATTTCGGCGCCTTCGGGCAGGGGCAGCGGAGCGAAGGTGAGGGCGGGCGAGCCCTCCATCTCGCCCGGCAGCAGGAAGCGGCCCGGCGGCAGGGTCGACAGCGCGTAGCGGTCCGATTTGGCGGCGCGCAGATAGGCGGTGAACAGTTCGGCGGCCTTGCGCGCGTCGTCCTCGCTGGCGTCGGCGGCCGGATCAAGCGTGGCGACAAAGCCGCGCCAATGCGCGGCGAAGGGCGCCCTGGCGGCGGCGGCGCTGGCGTCCAGCGTTTGCCGCGACCATTGCGCGTAGGACTTGCCGAGCAGGGGCAGGTCGAGCAGCCATTCGCCCGGATAATCGACAATGTCTATGGTCAGCGCCGCCGGACCCGAGCGCCAGCCTTCGCTGCGCTCGAATTCGAGCGTCAACCGCAGTTGCGAGATCTGGCGGGTCGACTCCGGCCAGACGCGATCCGGCCCGGTGAGGGCGGCCAGATGATCTTCATAGGCGAAACGCGCGACGTGATAGTCCGGCTGCGGTTCGAGCCGCGCCGACGTCAGGCGGCCGTCGGCATAGACGCGAAAAACGGGAAGCGCGGATTTGGCGCCGTTCGCCGCCGCGGCGCGGATCAGGTTTTGCACGAGCGCCGTGATGAAGACCGTCTTGCCGGCGCGCGACAGGCCGGTGACGCCGAGCCGCAAGCCCTTACCGGTCAGAGCGTCGGCGAGGCTGGCCGCGGCGACGCGCGCTTCGAGCATCAGATCGGCGAAAACGGACAAACTGGACGACTTTCGGCGGGCGCCCCGCAATTTCGGGACCGATGTCGATTTAATCATCTCGCGGCGGTTTTCATAGTGGCGGCGCGGCGCAACGGAAGTTAATGTTTATGGTTAATGAATTTACATATATTTTTCAAGTCATTATGACGTTTATGCGATGTCGTGGTCGAACGGCTTGATATTGCTGATGAATTCCCTGCGCCCGGAGGCCTTTGAACTTGAGCAAAAAATCATGGCAACATATTGTTTATAAACGAATTATCATCGTAATGGCGAACGACGCGTCGCGATCCGGTTCTCGGCTTCGCCTCGATCGGGACGGCTCCGACAACATCGGGGAATGAATACAAGCATTTGTTTTATTGTGTTATTATAACTTTTTCGCGGGCGGGTTCGCGAACTGGCGCGCCATTTGAGCAAACCGACAATGGCGGGGCGAAGGCAATATTTCATGAAGAGCGGCGGCGGCGCTTTGGGCCCGAATGGGACAGGGCCGCCGCGTCGATCGCCTTCGCCGGATCAGGCGTTTTCCTGATACAGATCGTCGGGCGTGATGAAGCGTTCGAGTTCGCCGTCGCCCCAGCCGAGGCTCGACCAGTCGCTGGCGTCGAAATCGAGGACAGCCAGGCTCGCGGTGGGATATTTGGCGGCGAGCCTGTACAGCGGCGCATGATCGCCGCGCCCGGCCATTGTCAGCGTGAATTCGGCGATCGCCGGATTATGGCCGACGAGCAGCACTGTGCGCGCTTGCGCCGGGGCTTCGCGCGCCAACGTCAGCAGCGTGTCGATCTCGCAATTGTACAGGCGCTTTTCGACAATGGCGTCGATCGGCTTGCCGATTTCGCCCAACACGAGATCCAACGTTTCGCGGGTGCGGCGGGCGTCGGAAACGATGGCGAGATCGGGCAGCAATTTTTCCCGCGCGAGATAGCGTCCGACCACCTTTGCGTCGTCGCGGCCGCGCGGCGCAAGCGGGCGCGCGCGATCGCCGCCGGCGGCGAGGGAGACGGCTTTGGCGTGGCGCAGCAGGATCAGTCGCAGCATGGCGATAATTTACACGGGCCGGCCTTGCGCGGCTATTCCATGTTGAGCGCGCCGCGAAATAATTTCATCGTCGCGAATCGCCGGGCGACGCAGGCGGTTCGTTTCGGCCTTCGCCCGAACGCCGTCGGCCGAAGGTTTCGCGAGGCTGGTCATCGCGAATTCCACCTTTTTTTGGATGTCTCGAACGGAGCGTCTTTCGCTTAGGCGAAAACGGCAAGAAGGCGTCCCCAAATCGGCGCGCCGCAGTGTGGCAAGATGACGCGGCGGAAACCCGGGCGCCGGCATCGCGCCCGATAACGGCCAAAAAATATAATGTTATGACGCTTCTCGCCACTCCTTTCCGTTTGTCCATTGCGGTTGTCTCCAGAACGCTGCGGCGCTTCCTGTTCCTTTCGGATTTCGCTGGCGAAGCAACGTTGTCGCGGGCGTAAGCGCATAACCCGCGGAAGCGGCCGTTAACGGGAACTTAACGTAAATGCGTTCTCTCTGATGAATGTTTTCAACGCCGTAATATTTGACGGCTCGTTGGGGGGAACGATGGCGCTTGATATGTCGGCGGTTTCCGCTTTCATCGAAAAATCGAACCGTTCAGGCCGAAACGGCGTCGATCTATGGAACGATTGCGAGAAAGCCATTCCTGACGTTCTGGCGCAATTTTACGCCGGACTGCGTCAGACCAAGGAATTCGGCGCGGCCGTCGCAGCCGACTCCGAAGTGGCGCGGCTGATTTCGGCGCAGACCGAGCATTGGAAAAAGCTGTTTCAGCCCAATCTCACCGACGATTTCGAACAACACGCCGCCCGCATCGGCCGGGCCCATCATAAGATCGGGCTGCCGTCCGGCTGGTATATGGCCGGCTATGCTTTCCTCCTGAAAAAGCTGTTGCCGCACTTGGCGAAAACCCATCGCTTTTCGCCCAACGGTTTTCTTACCGCGGCGGATACTTTGGTGGAGCGCGTCTTCACCGACATGATCCTGTCCAACGCCGTCTACGAAAGCGGCGTCGAAGGCGCGCGCGCCAGCCTGGCGGCCGAGGAGAGTAATCTGGCCGGCCTCAACAACGCGGCGCGCATGGTGGTCGATTCCAACCAGACGGCGCTCGAAATCGCCCGTCTCAGCCGCAACACCCTGTTGGTCAACGAAAGCAGCCAGACCATTTCCGCCGCGGCGTCGCAGCTGGTGGCCTCGGTCGAGGAAATCGCCCGCAACGCCGAAAGCGCGTCGACCGAGGCGACGGAAACCGACAACGCCGTCAATCTGGGCCGATCGGCGATGGGGGAGGTGGCGACCGCCATCTGCAATATTTCATCCGCCGTCGAACAGACCGCCTCCAGCGTCGACGAATTGTCCCGCGCTTCCGAACAGATCGGCCAGATTCTCGCCGTCATCGAGGGCATCGCGCGGCAGACCAATCTGCTGGCCCTGAACGCGACGATCGAGGCGGCGCGCGCCGGCGAAGCGGGACGCGGCTTCGCCGTGGTCGCCGCCGAAGTCAAAAAGCTCGCCAGTCAGACTTCGCAGTCGACCGAGGACATCACGCGTCGCATCGGCGCGCTGAAGACCGGAATGAGCGATATTCTCACCGCCATGAGCCGATCGACGGCCGCCGTCGATGAAGGGCGGACCGCCATCGACAAGGCGGCGGGCGCGGTGGACGACGTCGCCAGTCGCATTTCCACCGTCGCGGCGACCATGCGCGATGTTTCGGGCATTCTGGGCCAGCAAAAGGAAGCCAGCGCGGAAGTCGCCCGCTCGGTCTCCAACGTCGCCGATATCGCTGCGCAAAATCAGGCCTATCTCACGAGCATGAACCAGAAGCTGCGGGGCACCAATAACCGTTTCGCCGAACTGGCGAAGAGTCTGTTCAACGCCGAATCCGATCGCTCGCTATGCGAAATGGCGAAAATCGACCACGTTCTCTTTGTCAAACGCGTTATCGACACGGTGGCGGGCCACGCGCAGTGGAGTTCGTCGGAAGTGCCCGACGAACACAATTGCCGTCTTGGCAAATGGTTCGATTCGCTGGCGCACTCTGAATACAGCGCCTTGCCGGCTTACGCCCGCATGGCGGAGCCGCACCGCCGCATCCACGCCTGTAGCGTCGCCGCGCTGAAGGCTCGCGAGGACGTCCGCACCGACGATGCGTTCGGCGCAGTGGAGAAACTCATCGACGCCAGCCACGAGATCCTCGATCTGTTGGACGCGCTTTCCAAGGAAATCGGCGACAAGGGCGGCGCTTCGCCGTCGCGACAATCGTCCGTCGCCAATGAAAAGACAGGCGGCGCGGCGCGCTGCCCCGTCCACGGCGCTCACGCGGCCTGACCGCCGCCGCTCGGCGCCGGCTTTGGTGAGATCGCCTGCGGCTGACGCCTAGCGCGTCAGCTCCTTCATCGCCCCTTCCAGCCCGTCGAGGGTGAGCGGGAACATGCGGCCTTCCGTCAGCCGCTGGATGACGCCTATGGATTGCGTATAGGCCCATTGCTCCTGCGGCAGGGGATTGAGCCAGACCGCATGCGGATAGGCAGTCAGGGCGCGTTCGAGCCAGACCTTGCCGGCCTCCTCGTTGATATGCTCGACCGAGCCGCCTTCCATCATGATTTCGTATGGGCTCATTGAGGCGTCGCCGACGAAGATCAGCTTGTAGTCGTGCGGATAGGTATGCAGCACGTCCCAGGTCGAAATCCGCTCGTTATGGCGGCGCTTGTTGTCCTTCCACACGCTCTCGTACAGGCAATTGTGGAAGTAGAAATATTCCAGGTGCTTGAATTCGCTCTTGGCGGCCGAAAATAATTGCTCGACGTCGGCGATATGCCAGTCCATCGAGCCGCCGATGTCGAAAAACAGCAGAACCTTGACGGCGTTGCGGCGCTCCGGCCGCATTTTCACGTCGAGAAAGCCCTTATTCGCGGTTTCCTTGATCGTGCCGTCGAGGTCAAGCTCCTCCGCCGCGCCGGTGCGCGCGAATTTGCGCAGGCGGCGCAACGCGATCTTGATGTTGCGCGCGCCCAGTTCCTCCTTGCCGTCGAGATCCTTGAACTCGCGCCTGTCCCAGACCTTCACCGCGCGAAAATTGCGGTTTCCGTCCTGACCGATGCGAACGCCCTCGGGATTATAGCCATAGGCGCCGTAGGGCGAGGTTCCGGCGGTGCCGATCCAATTGGAGCCGCCCTGATGGCGCTCCTTCTGCTCTTCCAGGCGCTTTTTCAAGGTCTCCATGAGCTTGTCCCAGCCCATCGCCTCGATGTCCTTTTTCTCGTCCTCGGTGAGGTGCTTCTCCGCCAGCTTCTTCAGCCATTCGGCCGGAATCTCGGCGCCCTGCAAGGCCTCGACGAGATTTTCCAGGCCCTGAAACGTCGCCCCGAAAACGCGGTCGAACTTGTCGAGATTGCGCTCGTCCTTCACCAGACAGGCGCGCGAGAGGTAATAGAAATCCTCGATCGATTTGTCGGCGAGATCGGCCTCGAGCGCCTGCATCAAGGTCAGATATTCGCGCAAGGTGACCGGCACCCGCGCGGCGCGCAGCGATGTGAAGAACGACAGGAACATCCAACCATTTTGCCACGAAGGAGCGTCGCCGTCACGGCGCAAATAGGCGCGCGCGTCGCTGCGGCCAATGGCCGCCTTGTCAAACGGGCCGTCCGATTCCAGCATCGCCCTGTTCAGTAGGATTGGAAGCGTGATGCGATTGGCGCTGGATTGGAAAAAAGGCCTCGCGGCGGCGCTGATGATCGGCTTGCTTGGCGCTGGATTTGCTTTGGCCAAGGAGCGCGACGACAAGACGCCCTTGGTCGATCAGGGCTGGGGGCTGGCGGGGAAGAATTGTTCGCCCTGTCACGCCATCGGTCTGGCCGGCGACAGCCCCAATCCGAAATCGCCGCCGTTTCGCACGTTAGGCCAGCGTTATCCGTTGAAGGATCTGGAAGAAGCCCTGGCCGAAGGCATCGTCGTCGGCCACGAAGGCGTGGAAATGCCGGAATTCCAGTTGAATCCGCGCCAGATCGAGGCGCTTCTGGCCTATCTGCAATCGATCCAGCGGCGGCCCTGAGCGGTTAACGCAAGGCCGCGACCCTTCCTGATCGCCGATCGTCGGCCCGCCGGGTTGCCCTGGGGCGCGCGCGATGGCACTTTGCCAAGCAATCAGACGCCAACGAGCGGGACATCATGCGATTTAACGGAACCGAAAACTACGTCGCGACGGAAGACTTGAAGGTCGCGGTCAACGCCGCGCTGGTCCTGGAGCGCCCATTGCTCATCAAGGGCGAGCCGGGCACAGGCAAGACCGTCCTGGCCGAGGAGGTCGCCAAGTCGCTCAACGCGCCGCTTTTGACTTGGCACATCAAATCGACCACCAAGGCGCAGCAGGGTCTTTACGAGTACGACGCGGTGTCGCGCCTGCGCGATTCCCAGCTCGGCGATCCGAAAGTTTCCGACATCGCCAACTACATCAAGCGCGGCAAACTGTGGGAGGCGTTTACCGCGCCAGGCCGTCCTGTGCTGCTGATCGACGAGGTCGACAAGGCCGACATCGAGTTTCCCAACGATCTGTTGCTCGAACTCGATCGCATGGAGTTTTTCGTTTACGAGACCGGGCAGACGATCAAGGCGCAAAAGCGGCCTCTGGTGATCATCACCTCCAATAACGAAAAGGAATTGCCGGACGCCTTCCTGCGTCGCTGCTTCTTCCATTACATCAAGTTTCCCGATCGCGAGACGATGCAGGCGATCATCGCCGTTCACTTCCCCGATATCAAGAAACGGCTGGTCGAAGAGGCGCTGCGTATCTTCTTCGACGTGCGCGAGGTTCCCGGCCTGAAGAAAAAGCCTTCGACGTCGGAATTGCTCGACTGGCTGAAGCTTCTGCTCAATGAGGATATCGGCCCCGAACAATTGCGCGAGCGCGATCCGAAAAAGCTCATTCCGCCGCTGCACGGCGCGCTGTTGAAAAACGAGCAGGACGTTCATCTGTTTGAGCGTCTGGCCTTTCTGCATCGGCGCGAGGGACGCTGACGCATCCGCGATGCGGACGGCGGTTTTTGAATATCGTCCGATCAAGGCGGGTCGCGCCCCTATCGTGCGCCCGCGAACCTTTGCTATAAGGACGAAACTGACTTTCGCGCCGCCATCGGAGATGAACGTGGACAAAAGCGAATTGCGCAAATTGCAGGAATTCCTGCGCCATTCCTTCGGCGCGCCCTTGATGAAGGTGGCGCTCAATCCGAAGGATACCGAACAAGCCGACGTGCATTTCGGCGAGCGCAAGATTGGCTCGATCGTCGTCGACGACGAAGACGGCGACCGTTCGTTTTCCTTCGAAATGAAGATACCGGTCGGTCGCGAGACCTTGCAGGAATATCTGCGTCATCTGTTCGAGAACGACCAACTGACGATCGTCGCGCGCGCCAAAAAGACCGATTCGGTCGAACTGAATTCCGGCGACGATTTTCTCGGCGTCATTTCCGCCGACGACCCCAAGGGCAATAGCTTCACGCTGCAGATGGCCATCCTCGATTTCGATCTCGAGGATTTCTGAGCCGCGGCGGCGGAAAGCTATGCTCTAACGCAGGATCGCGCCGGCGACGAAACGGGCGGCGTTTTCGCGCAGGATGCGCCATTGGCCGAGAATTTCCGCGGAAAAACGCATTTGCGCGTCGACGCCTTCGACGCGGAAATCGACAAGACAGGTGTCGGGCAGGCCGTCGCCGGGCGAGGGCTGGCGCGAGCAGCGCGCCGCGAAGTCGCGCCCGTCGGGGGGGGATATGTACAGGTCCTCGTTTTCGTAGGGCGTGCCGGCCTCGAAACGCCGGAGCATCAGACCGTCCGGCCCTTCGCGCACTTCGGCGTCGAGAAACCGTCCGTAGACGTTGACAGGGCGCTCGACCGGGTCCGGCCCCTCGGCCGGAACCAAGGTCAGGAAAATCTGATTTTTGCCGGCGACAGCCGATTCGCCCGGACCGGGCAGCGCCCGCGGATTATTGCCGCCCGGGCGAAAGTCCGGCGCCAGGGCGATCAGGTCGATCCGGTCGGTCTGGCTGTCGACGTTGGCGTAACGCCAATAGGGCGAGGGGAATTGCAAGCGCGTCGCGCCGATGTTGGCGATGAGGGCGCGCGGGGGAGCGGACACGCTCAGCAGTTCGCTGGCCAGAAACGCGCCGCCCGCAAGCGCGGCGGCGCCGACGACGAAAATGAAGAACCAGCTTGTCAGGCGCATGGCGGCATGTATTTTTCAGCTCGAATGCGGCGTTGGCCCAAGACCGACGTCGCTGTCTGCATTACGCGCTTTTCGTCTTATCGCCTATGCCGGCCGGAGAAGTCCGGCGACTTTTCCGCAAATGCGTCTCAGGAGATGTTCCATGCCGCTTTACGCGCTTGACGACGCCCGTCCGGACTTGCCGGAGTCGGGCCGCTATTGGGTCGCTCCGGACGCCGCGGTGATCGGCCGCGTTCGTCTCGGCGAGGACGCCAGCGTGTGGTTCGGCGCGGTGCTGCGCGGCGACAATGAATGGATCACCGTCGGCGCCCGAACCAATGTTCAGGACGGGTCGATGCTGCATACCGACATGGGCGCGCCGCTCGACATCGGCGACGACGTCACCATCGGCCATCGCGTCATTCTGCACGGCTGTTCGGTCGGCGCCGGCAGTCTGATCGGCATGGGCGCGACCATTCTCAATAACGCGCGAATCGGCAGAAACTGTATCGTCGGCGCCAACGCGCTGGTCACCGAGGGCCGAGAGTTTCCTGACAATTCGCTGATCGTCGGGGCGCCGGCGCGCCTCGTGCGCATGCTCGACGAGGCCTCGGCCGCCCGCCTTGTCGCCAGCGCCGCCAATTACGTCGAAAACAGCCGGCGTTTCGCGCGCGGCTTGCGGAAGATCGACTGACGTCGAGTTCAGAGTTTGATGTTTTCGTCGAAAACGTCGAAGGACAACGGGCGGACGAATTCCAGCGCAAGCCCGTTTTGGAAGGCGCGCACGACCCGCGCCGTCGTGGCGCCGATCTGCAAGATCGCGCCCGCGGCGGCGACGGCTTCGCAATTGACGGCGGCGCCGGAGACCGAGACGTCGATGATCTTCGCGGCGACGGTCTGGCCGTCGGCGAAGCGAATCGTCGTGGCGACGACTTTCGGAACGATACGCTCGTGGCGGCGGTCTTCGGGCAGGCCGAGCGTCGCCCGGTTGACGAGCCAGGTCAGCTGGTTGACCAGCTTTTCCTTCTTCGCGGCCGGGATATTGGCGGTAATGACGAAGCCGTTCTCCAGATGCCGCACGATCACGCCTTCGATGCGGCCGAGTTGATCGAAATAGGCGATGACGCGCTCGCCGATGGCGCCCGACGTCGGCGCGGAAAGCGCCAGACCGCCCGCCGAGACGTTGATCGTCTGACACGGAAATTCCTGCCGATTGGCCAGCATATAGCGGCCGATAATGGCGATTTTGGCGCGCGCGTGGCGGCGCCGCTCGACAGATTTTACGGATGGCGCGGCGTTTGCAATCATCTCAACATCAGTAAAAATGAACCGCCGATATTTTAGCGGCGTGAGGGTTAATGCGCTCTTACCGCAAAACCCGCAAAATCCTTTGCTTTACGCGCGTACGACCAGAACCGAGCAGGTCGCGTGGCGCACGACGGTCTTGGCGTTGGAGCCGAGCAGATAGGTCGACATCGCCGGGCGGTGCGAGCCGATGACGATGAGGTCGGCGCCCCACCTTTCCGCCTCGCTGAGGATTTCCGGATAGACGCCGCCGAAGCGCACGACGGAGGAAACTTTTTCCGGCGGCAAGTCGACGCTCTTGACCGAAATGGCGAGGCTTTCCTCGGCGCGCTGTTTTTGTTCGGCGTCGAAATCGGCCGGCACGTAATCCATGAACGCCGCCGGCATCAGCGATTGCACGTTGATGAGGCGCAATTCGCCGCCCCAGACCTTGGCCATTTCGATGGCGCGCGTCAGCGCCGGCGCGGCGATTTCCGGCTCGGCTATATCGACGGGGATTAGGATTTTCTTGAACATCGCATTCCCTCCCGCGCGCCCGCGCGCGCCGATCTGAAGTCAAGCCTAGTCGATGCGACGGCGTTGGCCATGCGGCGCGTCAATATGCTTGCGCCGGATTTGAAAAACCGTCGCGGATATTTCAACGGGCGTCCGTTTCACGCCGAAGACTGAACAGGTTCGATCCGACGGGTCAAGACAAACCCGCCGGGTCGTTCTTGGAGCGCGAATTGATGTCGGAAAATCGTCGCGGGCGCGTCGTTACGCGCTGGCCCTCGCCGCCAGGGCCTCGCCGATCGCCGCGAGAGCATTCTGCGCGTTGGCGCCGTCGGGACCGCCCGCCTGCGCCATGTCGGGGCGTCCGCCGCCGCCCTTGCCGCCAAGCTTTTCGGCGGCGACGCGGACGAAATCGACGGCGTTGAACCTCGCCGTCAGATCGGGCGTGACGGCGACGACGACGCCGGCGCGGCCATCCTCGGACAGGCCGATCAGGGCGACAACTCCGGAGCCGAGCGTTTTCTTGGCCTCGTCCGCCAGCGACTTCAGATCCTTGGTTTCGACGCCGGACAACGTTTTGGCGAGGAACTTCACGCCGGCCACGTCGCTGACGGGCTGTTCGGCGCCGCCTGAACCGCCGCCCATCGCCAGTTTCTTGCGCGCCTCGGCCAGCTCTCGCTCCAGCTTCTTGCGCTCGTCCAGCAGCGCGGCGAGCCGATCGGCCGCGCTTTCGACGGGCGCGCGCAGGAGTTCGGAAAGATCGCGCAAGACGCGCGCTTCGGCGTTGAGATGGCGGCGCGCGCTCGCGCCGGTCCTGGCTTCGAGGCGACGCACGCCGGCGGCGACGGCGCTTTCGCCGACGACCGAGATCAGGCCGATGTCGCCGGTGCGCGCGACATGGGCGCCGCCGCACAATTCGATGGAGAAGGGGCGCAGGTTGATTTCGCCCATAGAGACGACGCGCACTTCATCGCCGTATTTCTCGCCGAAGAGGGCGCGCGCGCCGCCGGCGATGGCGTCGTCCACCGCCATGAGACGGGTGACGACCGGGCTGTTTTCCAGCACGACGCGATTGGCGATGTCCTCGACCCGCTCCAACTCCTGATCGGTGATCGGCTTAGGGTGGGCGAAGTCGAAGCGCAGCCGGTCGGACGCCACCAGCGAACCTTTCTGGACGACATGATCGCCCAGCACCTCGCGCAGGGCCTCGTGCAGAAGATGCGTCGCCGAATGATTGGCGGAAATGGCGGCGCGCCGCTCGTGGTCGACCTCAAGCTCCAAAGCCGCGCCGACCTTGACTTCGCCCGCCTCGACCTCGATTTCGTGGACGATCAGATCGCCGAGCTTTTTGGTCGTGTTGTCGACGCGAATGCGCAGGCCGGGCGCGCGCATGACGCCGGTGTCGCCGACCTGTCCGCCGGACTCGCCATAAAACACCGTCTGGTTGACAATGAGGAGGCCCTTCTGGCCGGCGCTCATGGCGCCGACTTCCGCGCCGTCCCGCAGCAGGGCGGCGACGACCGCTTCGGCTTTCCGCGCGTCGTAGCCGATGAATTCACTGGCGCCGACCTTGTCCTTGACGGCGAACCACACCGTTTCGGTCGCCGATTCGCCCGAACCAGCCCAGGCCTTGCGGGCTTCGGCGCGTTGGCGCTCCATCGCCGCGTCGAAGGCGGTCTTGTCGACGCCGACATTGCGGGCGCGCAACGCCTCCTGCGTCAGATCGAGCGGAAAGCCGTAAGTGTCATAGAGTTTGAAGGCGACGTCGCCGGACAGGTTGTCGCCCGAGCGCAGATCGCGCGCCTCGTCGTCGAGCATCGCCAGACCGCGCGCCAGTGTGACGCGGAACCGCGTTTCCTCCAGCCGCAGCGTCTCTTCGATCAGCGTCTGGGCGCGCGTCAGTTCGGGATAGGCCGCGCCCATTTCGCGCACCAGCGCGGGGACGAGGCGCCACATCAGCGGATCGCGCGCGCCGAGCAACTGGGCGTGGCGCATGGCGCGCCGCATGATGCGGCGCAGGACGTAGCCGCGGCCCTCGTTGGCCGGCAGCACGCCGTCGGCGACAAGGAAGGACGAGGCGCGCAGATGGTCGGCGATGATGCGATGGCTGGCCTGCATCGGCCCGTCCGGATCGACGCCGGTCGTGTCGGCGACGGCGCGGATGAGGGCGCGCATCAGATCGATGTCGTAATTGGAATGGACGCCCTGCATCAGCGCGGCGATGCGTTCGAGACCCATGCCGGTGTCGATCGAGGGGCGGGGCAGGGGCGTGCGCTGGCCTGGGCCGATCTGCTCATATTGCATGAACACAAGGTTCCAGAACTCCAAGAAGCGGTCGCCGTCCTCGTCCGGGCTGCCGGGCGGGCCGCCACGCAAGCTCTCGCCCTGATCGTAGAATATCTCCGAACAGGGGCCGCACGGGCCGGTTTCGCCCATCGACCAGAAATTGTCGCTGGACGCGATGCGGATGATGCGATCGTCGGAAAAGCCGGCGATCTTCTTCCACAGGCCGAAGGCCTCGTCGTCGTCATGATAGACGGTGACGAGCAGGCGATCCCTGGGCAGGCCGAAATGCTTGACGATCAGCTCCCAGGCGAGCGCGATCGCCTGTTCCTTGAAATAATCGCCGAAGGAAAAATTCCCCAGCATTTCGAAGAAAGTGTGATGGCGCGCGGTATAGCCGACGTTGTCAAGGTCGTTGTGCTTGCCGCCGGCGCGCACGCATTTCTGCGACGAGGCGGCGCGCGTGTACGAACGCTTCTCCGCGCCGGTGAACAGGTTCTTGAACGGAACCATCCCGGCGTTGGTGAACATCAAGGTCGGATCGTTGCGCGGCACGAGCGAGGACGAGGGCACGACCTGATGGCCGTTTCTGGCGAAAAAATCGAGAAACGTCGACCGGATTTCGTTTACGCCGCTCATTGAATAGTCTCGATCCTCTACATCCCGGCGCTCATGTCCGGGCGCGTCTTGCCGCACCATCGCCTTGCCCTCCGATGGAGGTAGAGCTTTGGCGCGCAAATGGCTATGGCAGGCCATCGAATTTTTCTACCGGCGAGTTAAGCCGCTGTCGAGGGCGTGTCGACAGACGGGCATGATTTTCGCCGCTGTTGAGCCAGCGGGTGGGCAAAATGCGACGAATAGCGCGAAATTCCCCGCGACGACGGCAAAAAAAAGCGGATGGCGCGCTGGCCGGGGGACGTTCGGCGCGGCGGCCATCCGCCGCGCGTCAGGCGCGCGAGCAGTCGGGATATGGGCTTGCGGAAGCAAGGCTTGCGGAAACGAGGCGCCGTTCGGCTTGAATCGAAAGGTCGCGAATAACGTTATGCTTTGCCGACCTTTTATCGAAATTGGGCGGCTTTCTGGCTTCGGCCGCCGACGAGCGGTCGCGAAACCGAAAAAATCACGCCTCGCCGTCTTCGCCAGGCTCGATCGTGTCGAGGATGCGTTCGGCGATCAGACCAGCGTTTTCGCGAATCGTCTGTTCGATCCGGGCGGCGGCTTCGGGATTGGCCTTCAGGAAAGCCTTGGCGTTTTCGCGTCCCTGGCCGAGCCGCTGGCTGTCGAAGGAGAACCAGGCTCCGGATTTTTCGACGACGCCGGCCTTGACGCCGAGATCGATCAATTCGCCGAATTTCGACACGCCTTCGCCATACATGATGTCGAATTCGACCTGCTTGAACGGCGGCGCGACCTTGTTCTTGACGACCTTGACGCGGGTCTGGTTGCCGATGACCTCCTCGCGATCCTTGATGGCGCCGATGCGGCGGATGTCGAGGCGCACGGAGGCGTAGAATTTCAGAGCGTTGCCGCCTGTCGTGGTTTCGGGCGAGCCGTACATGACGCCGATCTTCATGCGGATCTGATTGATGAAGATGACCATGCAGTTGGATTTGGAGATCGAGGCGGTCAGCTTGCGCAGCGCCTGACTCATCAGGCGGGCTTGCAAGCCGGGCTGCACGTCGCCCATCTCGCCTTCGATTTCGGCGCGGGGAACCAGCGCGGCGACCGAATCGACGACCAGAACGTCGACGGCGCCGGAGCGCACCAGCGTATCGGTGATCTCGAGCGCCTGTTCGCCGGTGTCGGGCTGGGAGATCAGAAGATCGTCGAGAACGACGCCGAGCTTGCGGGCGTAGACCGGATCAAGCGCGTGTTCGGCGTCGACGAAGGCGCAGACGCCGCCGTTTTTCTGGGATTCGGCGATCGTGTGCAGGGCGAGCGTGGTCTTGCCGGAGGATTTCGGGCCGTAAATCTCGATGACGCGACCGCGCGGCAGGCCGCCGACGCCCAAGGCGATGTCGAGCCCGAGCGAACCGGTGGAGATGGTCTCGATCTCGACGGGTTTCTGGTTCTTGCCGAGCCGCATGATCGAGCCTTTGCCGAAGGCGCGCTCGATCTGTGAGAGAGCGGCGTCGAGCGCCTTGGTCTTGTCCACGGAGGTTCCTTCCACGAGGCGGGGATTCGCTTGCGACACGGGCTCGATCCTTCTGGCATTTTTGCGGGGGGAGACGCAATTGTTTCCGGTTTTCTCAACGTACCCGATTTGTTCTCAAAGGCAAGTTCTTTTTTTGTTCTTTTTTGAGGTATGGCGAAACCGCGAAAAAATATCACTTCTTTGACGGGTAGATAAGGCTGACTTTATTATTCGGTCGAAGGGCGTGTGCCGAATTAATCCGTTATTGGCGCGCGCTATTGCAGGGATTGCCGCGAAATTAAATCGGTCCTTGATTGCGCTCGACCTGTGA
>CAVTNU010000018.1:0-22359 GCA_963736175.1 uncultured Alphaproteobacteria bacterium
GCATAATGAATGCTGACGACATGTCGTTCAGCAATAGATTTGCTGACCAAGTTCGGTTTTTGATAAAAAACGATGAATATATTGCCGTATCATCGTCTCATTACGAAATGGACGAGGATGGCATCCTGACTGGCGGCAAATTTATTGGCCAAGGTCTAGATATGCGGCATGATTTTTTTGTTTACCCGGCGTTTGAACCCTATTTGCCGCATTCATTGTTGATGATGCGATCTGAGGCCCTGAAGAAACTTAGTTATAGATATGTTCATCACGCGGAAGACGCGGATTTATATTGGCGAGCGCAGCGTTTGGGTCGGCTCGCTACGCTTCATGATATACACGGCTGCTATAGAATTCATACGAATAGTATATCTGGACGCAATAACGTCGAAGGGCGAATTCAAGCCGTATTTTCTCAGCTCGGGGCGATTTCCGCAAGACGATGTGTCGAGAACCGTTCGGATTTCGTTTTTGAACGGGAATATCTAGCCAAGGCGCGTTCGGCTATCACGCTTGACAATATTGTTAAACTATTTGAAACAAAGTTATCTCAGGTTGAAAAAGAGTATTTACGCGCAGCTTCCGCAATGAAGCTTGTGGAGTTTAGTGGATATAGGCCGTATAACCTTGAATTTTCTGATATTCAATTTTTAATCGAAAATGCTAAATTTGCTAAGATAAGCCGTCGCGTTGAACGTAAAACGTTACGACGTAGCATATATAGAACTATCAGAAAATTCTTCAGGAATGCGGGCCTTTTGGAAAAATATCAGTTCTTTTTGCGATTTCCATGGAAAACAATTCAATCATTTATCATCAACGGCTGAACGCCGGCGAAGGACTTGACCTAAGCGGAACGGCCCGCTTGCTTCGGAGCTTTTCAACGCTCTAAATAGAACACCTTCTGTCATGGGGCCGCCGGCGCGCCTCGCTCTGACGGGGGTCAAACCGGAGCGGGGCGATCACGATGATCGAGCATGCGTAATTTTTTCGTTCGCGCCAGCGAGCGATTGGAATTCGCCTGCGTTTTTCGGAGCCGAGATGTCCAGCATGCTGCTTAATCGTTGGCGCGTCTTTCGGCTGGAGCCTCGTAGCCCGATCGGCGACAGGCTTGTCGGACAGGCGCAAATCGGCCACGGCGCGGACAAGACGAACGCGCTTTTGCCCCTGGCGGAAGGCTTGGCCTATTATGTCGTCCGCAATGACGCGTTCGAGAATTTTTCGATCGAAAGCGACGATTTTTCCGCCACGCCGCTCGGATTGGCCGCCTCGTTGGCCATTCAAGCGCGGACGCTGGCGATCGTCAAACGCAAGAAAATCCTGAAATTTCCCCGTTTTCGTATTTTCGCGTCGGGCAAAAAGCCCGCGCGCAAGGTATTTTCGGCTGCGACAAGGCGTCTTATGCGGAGCGGGGCGGCTCTGGATGGCCCCGTCATCGCAAAATATCCCGAGCTTTTGACCGGTTGGACGCAACCGACGCCGTGTCCGCCTGGCGTGGAGCCGGCGGCGAGCCGTTCCGACGCCAAAGCGATTGTGGTTCACATCTATTACGAGGACACTTGGTCCGAGATCGCGACGATCCTAAGTCGCCTGAAACAGGACTTCGATCTGATCGTCACCTGCGTTCCCGGCTTGGAGCCGTTGACCGAAGAGATTCGCGCCGTCTTTCCGCGCGCCGAGATCGTGATCTGCGAAAACCGGGGGCGCGATGTGCGGCCGTTTCTGGCGCTGCTGGAACAAGGCCGCCTCGACCGCTACCGCGTCGTCTGCAAAATTCACGGCAAGAAATCGAACGACGGCGGCCGTATGGCGATTCTGGGCGCGATCTGGCGAAACCGCATGTTGTTCGATCTGCTCGCCGCGCCCGACATTACGACCGCGATCTTGAACCGCTTCGACAGCGAGCCCTCTCTCGGAATGATCGGATCGCGAGCCTATCGCTATCCAAGCGCTCTCTGTTCGGAGAAATTGTCCTGGGGCGAAAACCGCCCGCGCGTTCTCGATCTGGCGAGCGCCATGGGCGTGAACGACGAGCGGTTCGTTCTTGATTTCTTTTGCGGAACAATGTTCTGGGTTAGGCCAGAAGCTCTGCGGCCGTTGCGCGAGCTGCGTCTGGCGGATAAATTTCCTGATGAACGTGGAAAGCTTGACGGCGCTTTGGAGCACGCCGTCGAGCGGCTCTTTTCCGCCGCCGTCGTCGCGTCCGGCTATTTTATTGAAGGAATAGACGGTTTCGCCGAGCCGTCGGCGATTCCCCTGGGTTGATTTGCGCGGCCTCATGGGCGAGCATGTGATGTTCGCCCTGTTATTTGACGGCCTCTCCGCATATAAGCGCTATCTTAGGAATTCAGGACGCCGTTCACGATGCAGAAACGGATATTGGTCACCGGCGGCGCCGGATTTATCGGCTCCGCCGTCGCGCGTCGCATTATCCAGGCGACCGATCATAGGATGCTTGTGTACGACAAGCTGACTTACGCCGGCAATCTGGCCTCGCTCGCGCCGGTCGCCGACGATCCGCGCTACAGCTTCATTCGCGGCGATATTTGCGACGGAAGCGCGCTGAAGGCTGCCTTTGAGGCGTTCCAGCCCGATTGGGTGATGCATCTGGCCGCCGAAAGTCATGTCGATCGTTCGATCGACGGTCCGGGCGAATTCATCCAGACGAATATTGTCGGCTCCTACATGATGTTGCGGACGGCGCTCGACTATTGGCGCGGCTTGCCGAAGGCGCGCGCCGACGCCTTCCGTTTTCATCATATTTCGACCGATGAGGTTTTCGGCTCGCTTGGACCGGAGGGCTTGTTCCGCGAGGATACGCCCTACGCGCCGAACTCTCCATATTCGGCGTCGAAAGCCGGCTCCGACCACTTGGTGCGAGCGTGGCGCCACACCTATGGCCTGCCGACGGTGGCGACCAATTGCTCGAATAATTACGGGCCTTATCACTTCCCCGAAAAACTGATCCCGCTGATCATTCTCAACGCGCTGGAGGGCAAGACGCTGCCCGTCTATGGCGCGGGCGAAAATATCCGCGACTGGCTTTATGTCGACGATCACGCCGAAGCTCTGCTGCAAGTGGTGGAGCATGGCCGCTTGGGCGAAAGCTACAATATCGGCGGCGTCAACGAACGCCGCAATATCGATGTGGTGCATGCGATCTGCGATCTCGTCGACGAAATGGCGCCGGACGCCGGCATTGGCCCGCGCCGCGACCTGATCCGCTTCGTACCAGATCGTCCCGGCCACGATCTGCGCTATGCGATCGATTGCGCCAAGATCATACGCGAGCTCGGTTGGCGGCCGCGCGAAACATTCGAGACCGGTCTGCGCAAAACCGTGCGCTGGTATCTCGACAACCGCGATTGGTGGGGCGACATTCGCTCCGGCCGCTACCGCGGCGAAAGATTGGGCGCGCCGGCTGTTTAGTCGCGCTATTCGAAGCGCCGCCGCGATGATCGGGAAAATATGTCGATGAGTGGAATCCTTGTTGAAGCGACGGCGATCCCGGACGTCAAAATCATCACGCCGCGCAAATTTGGCGACCATCGCGGCTTTTTCTCCGAAACCTATAACCGCCAGGACTTCGCCAAAGCGGGTCTCGATTTTGAGTTCGTCCAGGACAATCATTCATGCTCGCCAATGACAGGAACGCTTCGCGGCCTGCATTTTCAATCGGCGCCTTTCGCGCAGGGCAAGCTTGTGCGGGTGACGCGCGGGCGCGTTTTTGACGTCGCCGTCGACATTCGTCGATCGTCGCCGACGTTCGGGCGTCATGTCGGCCTCGAACTTTCGGCGGAAAATTGGCGCCAGCTTTTCATACCCGTGGGCTTCGCCCATGGCTTTTGCACGCTGGAGCCGAATACCGAGGTGATTTACAAGGTGACGAATTACTATTCCGTCGACAACGATCTCGGGCTGGCCTGGGACGATCCCGATCTTGGCGTCGATTGGCCGCTCGACAGGCAAAAAGCTACGCTCGCCGGTAAGGACCGCGCTCACCCGCGTTTGCGCGATCTGCCTGCTTATTTTGAATGAACCTGCATGCGCATGATCGTTATCGGCGTCAAAGGACAAATCGCCAGGGCCCTCGCCGAGCGCGGCCCGGCGCATGGCGTCGTCGTCTCGGCCGTCGGACGGCCGGAGCTCGACCTCGCCGAACAGGACCCCGCCCAGTTGGCGCATGTCGAGGCGGCGCTGGCGCGGATCGAGGGCGACGTCATCGTCAACGCCGCCGCATATACGATGGTCGACAAGGCGGAGTCCGAAGAACCGCTGGCGACCAAAATCAATGCCGATGGGGCGGGCGCGGCGGCGCGCGCGGCGGCCAGGCGCGGCCTGCCCTTCATGCATATCTCCACCGATTACGTTTTTGACGGCGCGTTGGACCGCCCCTACAGCGAAGACGATCCGACCGGACCGATCAACGCCTACGGACGCTCGAAGCGGGCCGGCGAACAGGCGGTGATCGACGGCCACAAGGGTGCGGCAATTTTTCGCACCTCATGGGTCTATTCCCCCTTCGGGGCCAATTTTCTCAAAACCATGCTGCGATTGGGCGAAACGCGCCAGGAGGTCGACGTTGTCGCCGACCAGCGCGGCGCGCCGACTTCGGCGCTCGATTTGGCCGACGCCCTGATCGCGGCCGCGCGCAAATTATGCACGGAGCCGGGCAATACGGCGCTTTCCGGCGTCTTTCATATGACCGCCGCTGGCGAGGCGAGCTGGGCCGATTTCGCCGAAGAAATTTTCGCGACAAGCGCGCGGTTCGGCCGCCCGCATGTCAACGTGCGCCGTATCGCCGCCTCCCAATATCCGACGCCAGCGCGACGGCCAGCCAATTCGCGGCTTTCGAATGAGAAATTGGCGCGTATTTATGGGCTCGCCTTGCCCGATTGGCGGGGCTCGACCCGCGCTTGCGTCGCGCGCCTCCTCGGCGCCGATGCTTAAGACAGGATGGATTTGATGAAAGGCATTATTCTGGCGGGCGGCAGCGGCACGCGCTTGCATCCGATGACGCAGGTCATCTCGAAACAATTGTTGCCGATCTATGACAAGCCGATGATCTATTATCCGCTGACGACGTTGATGCTGGCCGGCATTCGCGAAATTCTGATCATTTCGACTCCGCTGGATCTGCCGCTGTTTCAGCGCCTGCTGGGCGAGGGGACGCAATGGGGGCTGCAATTGTCCTATGCGGAGCAGCCGCGGCCTGAAGGGCTGGCGCAAGCCTATGTCATCGGCGCCGATTTCGTCGCCGGCCATCGTTCGGCGTTGGTTCTGGGCGACAATCTGTTTTACGGGCACGGATTGCCGAACATTTTGCGCAACGCCGCCGACGCCGAAAAGGGCGCGAGCGTCTTCGCCTATCACGTTCTTGATCCCCAGCGGTACGGCGTCGTCGCATTCGACTCGGAAGGGCGCGCGACGTCGATCGAAGAAAAGCCGAGCCAGCCGAAGTCCAGTTGGGCCGTCACCGGCCTCTATTTCTATGACGGAAGGGCGGCGGATTTCGCCGCGAAAATCAAGCCTTCAGCGCGCGACGAGTTGGAGATCACCGATCTCAACCTCGAATACCTCAGGCGCGGCGAATTGCGGGTGGAGAAAATGGGTCGCGGCTTCGCCTGGCTTGACACCGGCACGCCGGATTCACTGCTGGAAGCGGCGGAGTTCATGCGCACACTGGAGAAGCGCACCGGCTACCGCGTCGCCTGTCCGGAAGAAATCGCCTTCGCCGCCGGCTGGATCAACGTCGATCAGCTCGCGGCGCTGGCGGAGCCGCTGAAAAAGAGCGGCTATGGCGAATATCTGGGCGGCCTCGTCGCCGGCGCCAACGCCAGTTAGCGCGGAGACGCTTGGTTGAATCGGCGCGGTCGTTTCTGGTTTGGTTGCGCCGAATGATCATGTCGAGAAAGCCTGACGGCGACGGAACTCGTAAAATGAGACGTTCGAATGACTGAGGCCTATAAACAGCAATCCAACGCGTCGCCGGCCGTCGCCCCGACCGAGCGTCGGCGGCCGAAACGCAAGGGGATTTTGTCGCGTCTGTGGAAGAAAATCTGGCCCCGTCATCGCGCAAAAGAAAAGACAAAACTAGAAAAAAAAGACGGAGAGCGAGGCTATCAGCAATGGGTTGCGCTTTACGACACCATCACCGGGGCCGATAGGTCTGAAATCAGGCGACACCTTGGACAGCTTGCCTTTCAACCTCTGATATCCGTGGTCATGCCGGCCTATGAGAGCAACGAAAACACGTTCCGGCAGGCGATTGAATCTGTACTGGCGCAGCTCTACAAAAATTGGGAACTTTGCGTCGCCGACGACGCCTCGCCGTCACCGCATGTTACCGAAATTTTGCGGGAATTCGCCGCCAAAGACGGGCGCGTCAAATGGATGCGGCGCGACAGCAACGGTCATATTTCCGCCGCGACGAATTCCGCGCTTTCCCTGGCCACAGGCGAATTTGTCGCGCTGATGGATCACGACGACATTCTGCGTGAACACGCGCTTTACGAAGTCGTCGCCGAGTTGAACGCCCATCCGGACGCCGACCTGATCTATTCCGACGAGGACAAGATTGACGACGCTGGACGCCGCTATAATCCGTATTTCAAGACCGACTGGAATCCCGAGCTTTTCCTTTGCCACAACATGGTCAGTCATCTTGGCGTTTACCGCCGGACGATCGTCGAAAAAATCGGAGGGCTGCGTGTGGGATTTGAAGGCAGCCAGGATTATGACCTGGCGTTGCGCGTCTCGCGCGAGACCATCCCCGAACGCATCCGACACATTCCGGCAATCCTCTATCACTGGCGCAGCTCTTCGGGAAATCCTTCTTTCTCGGAGGGTCAGTTGCAGCGTTGCGTCGATGTCGCGCGACGCGCCAAGGCTGAACATTTGGCGGCTTTAGGGGATCACGCAATCGTCGAGGGCCACCCCACCTTACAATATTGGGAACGGATTCGACGTGTTGTTCCAACGCCGGCGCCGCTGGTTTCGCTGATCATTCCGACGCGCAACCGCGCCGATCTTTTGCGCCCCTGTCTTGAAGGAATTTTTCGCCGAACGAATTATCAGAATTTTGAAATCATCATCATCGATCATGAAAGCGATGAGCCTGAAACAATTGCGCTCTTGCAGGAAATCGCAGGCGATCCACGCGTTCGTATCATTCCTTATAAAGGCGCGTTCAACTATTCAGACATGAACAACAAAGCCGTCGAGCTCGCGCATGGCGAGCTGATAGGCCTTCTCAACAACGACGTCGACGTTATCGATCCCGAATGGCTTACAGAAATGGTCGCCCTCGCCGCGCGTCCCACGAACGGCGCCGTCGGCGCTAAATTGCTCTATCCCGACGGCCGTGTGCAGCATGCTGGCGTCCTTCTCGGCGTCGGCGCGGCGGCTGGCCATTTCCATCACTTGGCGGACAGAGTTGATCCCGGTTATTTAGGCCGTTTGATGCTCACGTCCAATGTCTCGGCTGTTACAGGCGCATGTCTGATAGTAAGGAAATCCATATTTGAAGAGGTTGGCGGCTTCAACGCGGCGGATTTGCCCGTCGCGTTCAGCGATGTCGATTTTTGTCTGAAAGTTCGGGCGAAGGGCTATCGCAATGTGTGGACGCCGTACGCCTCGCTTTATCATCATGAATCGCCGTCGCGCGGGCCGGACACGTCGCCGGACAAATTGGCGAGATTTAAGGCTGAAAGCCGATACATAACCGAAAAATGGGGGGAAGATTTGCAGAGCGACCCCTATTACAATCTCAACTTCGGCCTGGATACATCGTCATTCGATCTGGCTTTTCCCCCACGACGCGTCAAGCCCTGGCTCAGGCCTCATGCTCAGGACGGGTGGGCCGGCTCGACGGAGTCCCCATCGCCGCCACCTGAAACAAAACTACCGCCAGACAAATAGCGATATACCAATAGCGCAAGACATTCGTCTTGATTTCTTCGATCTGTCCCAACGCAGGCGCTTGCCCGATTAGGATAGGCGGCAAAATCGAGCGAATGGCGGGATCGTCAAGCAGAGTCCGCAACCGTTCAGCGGATGGATAGGGAATATCCAACTGGGGTTTTTTTGTAAGAAACGAAAGATCCTTGGTCGCGAGATAGCCGCGAACATTGATCTCTTCGGTCGCCGCCGTGTCGCGACGCTCCCGGACCTGATTGAGGTGAAATGGACCAGGTTGGCGATCCTTGAACGAAAAGACGAAAATGGAAAACGCCAGCATGAGGCATGCGGCCAGCCAGCGCTGTGAGCGCTCGAAATTAAAGGACTTTCGCGTCAGGTACAGCGCGTTGACGACGTTCAAAACGACGCCAAGCGTCAGTATGTCGAGATAGCGTGAGGACAACGGCGATTGCACGCGGCCCAGGGCAATGGCGCCGATTTGAACCAAAATCCAGATGAACGCCGCTAAGTTGAACCAACGTGGATCGGAGAGCGGCGGCGCCTGGCGGATCGTGCGAACGGCGAACAAAACCGTTGGCGCATAGAGTAGTACGCCCAGCGGTGAGGGCAGCGGCCAACTGCAGGCCAGAACGAAGGCTGAAATGAACTGCTGGAGGCTGTGGGCCCGCAAAGGCTCATGCCCGGGAAGCCGCGGAACCTCAGCAATCAGCGCCAAAGTGAGAGCACTCAAAAACAGAAACGCGAGCCATTCGGGCGCGCCCGATCGGCGCTTGCAGAGAAGCTGCAGCAGAATTAATCCGCAAATGCTGACCAGCGTGAGCGCGCCGCCAGCCATGTTCAAGAACGATCCGAGCGCCAGCAGCAGGCCAAGCCACCATCGGCCCGACCAGGCGGCGCCGGCGTAAAAGCACGCCAGGCCGCCGAACGAGAACGCGATAAGCAGATAGAAGTGCGTATTGAATCCAAGCAGCGTGCTTTCCCAGCCGTACGGCAGGATAAAGATCAGGGAGCTGGCCAACATCGCGACGATAACGCGGGGAGCGTCAAGGACGCGCGAGAAGCCGGCGGCGATCAGAGCAATTTCGCCAGCCTGGATCGAGGCGTTGACGATCATTTGCAGGACGACGTCCCAATAGCCGGAAATCTTGAGTATCGTCAGCATGAACAGCCGCGTGAAAACGACGAGGTGTTCGTTATGCGTTCGAAAAAGGTCCGCGATCGATAGATGGCCTTCGATATAGGGCTTGAACAAAAACGCCGCGCCAGCGTCCCATTCATCCCAAAAAGGCGTTGGGTTCGACGCGAAGCCGATCAGCCAGAGTTTCGCGCCCAGGACGCCAAAGAAGGCGCCGGCGCAGACCAAAATCCACACCGCCCGCGTTGGGGATTTGACTGTTTCGCGATCGATTTTCATCTGTCCTTCGCCCGATTGGCCGATCAAGCGCTCGTCGGGCGCGGCCATCTTGCCGTCTATGCCGCTATCGTTCATCCGCAAACGCCCTCAGGATCGCCAGTCACGTGAGAGCTTATAGCCATGTGGTTGAACGCCAACAATCGAACTCTTGACCTGCCTCATCCGGATCCGCACGCGTTCATGGGCTTTGACATTTCGATTGGACGGTTCGACAACTGCGATCCAGAAATTGTTCCGCGGGAAAAACCGAAATACCGCCGTCGCGAACGCGGGGTCTCGCACAGGCCGACATCGACGTCGCGCCAAGGAGTTCATCATGTCGAGGTTCGCTCGCCCATTTCTGATCGCGCTCGCCTTGGCGTCGGGCGCCGGCTGGGGCGCCAAAGCCGATATCCCGCCGCCACGACCGCGTGTCGTCGAAGATTGCCCCGCCGCCCCGAAAGGTCCTGTCGTCATCCTCAAGGGTCCCGATGGAGGGCCACAGCGTCCGGGGGAGTGCCTGGACGTTCGGCATCCGCGGCCATCCGACGAGCCGCCGCACGGCGGCTCCCCTTCAGGCGGCGGGCGCGCGGCGCCTTGAGCCCGGCAAGGATTCGACGCGCGTCGCAATCGTCCGGCGAAATGCGCGAGACACGATCGTGAACGACGTCGCGGACCGTTCGTCGGAACGCCGCTCTGGAGGTCATGCGGCGGCTCCCGTTCCCTTGGTCGGCTTTTGGGCGCTCGGCGCAACGTTGAGTGTTTTTGTTTTCGTCGTCATTCGCGCGCCGCTGGCGGCGTATACGTTGAGCTTGGCGGTCTTCGGTCTGCCGCACGTATTGAGCGAGCTGCGTTATGTTGATCGCCGTTTCGGCCGGCGCTTCGATCCGCGCCCGATCCGAAACATTCTGGCGCTGACGGCGGTCATCGTCGCCATCCGCGCCGCGACCGTCTTCCATCTGCTGTCCGCGTGGACCGGCCTTTATTGCGAGTTGGGCGGCGTCGCGGCGCTGGCGCTGTTGTGCGCGCGCGACGCGCCGCGTCGGAGGACGACCGCTTTAGCAACGGCCGGCGCCATGGCGCTCGGCGCGGCTCTGGCGCCCTATGGGACCGCCATCGCCTTGTCGATTTTGCACAATCTGACGCCGCTGGGCTTTTTGTGGCAAATCGCCCCGCTTCCGCATCGACGGCGACTTATGGCGGCCGCCGCGACGATTTTCTTGGCGGCGCCGATCTTGACGGCGACGGGATGGCCGCGTCAGGCGCTGGAGTTTGCATTCGGCCGGCAAGTCGCGCCTGATCCGCTCAAGGCGGGTTCTTTGGCGGAACAATTATACGTCTATGTGCCGCCCGCCTTTTTGACGTCGCCTCACGCCGCCGATATTTTTTCCGCTTCGGTGGTCGCGCAAGGCGCTCATTATGCGGCGGTCCTCGTACTTTTGCCTTGGCTGCTGCGCCGCCTCGATCCCCTTTCGTCCGGTCTCGTTCCCTGGCCAAGAGGCCGTTGGTTCGCCGCCTGCTGCGTTGCGGCTGGCGCTTTGGCTTTGGCGCGGTTCGAACAGGGGTTCGCGCAAGCCAGAGCCCTGTATGGGATCGCGGCTTCCCTTCACGCCTGGCTTGAAATCCCCGTGCTGATCCTTGCGCTCACATCGACGCGTCAGCCCCCGATCATCAATTCCACGGACGACCAACCCGAATTGGGCGCGAACGACGGGCACGATGGCGTCGCGCGGGCGGCGTCAATTCGAAAACGCGCCGTGATGGGTCTCGCGAAAAGCTAGTTGTTCCAAATCAATGTCCTATTGCCGGCGATGCGCGACTTTTTAAAATCCGGCGTTCTTCCGCCGAGAAGATAGTGCTGGATATCGCAATTCATTCCGGAACGACGCCTTCGGCTTCAGTCGCCATGTGGGCGTTGGTCTTGGCGTAGAACTGTTTTGCGGCGACGCGACGACCAGGGGTGATTGGTCGTCCGCTCAAGCGGACCAGAAATATTGCGCGGCCCGATGAGATTCGACCTGCTGTCCCGATGATCGATACCGATTTTATCTTGTTGACGGGATAATTTCAGCGCGTCCTGAACACCGGCGGTGAGATGATGACCAAAACTCTGCGCCATTCCAGTTATCTCAACGATGTTGACGTTGGCGACGACGCCACGCTGCTGTTCAACGGACTGTCCTTTTGCATCGACGTCGTACCGAAGGAGTTCGCTGCTGCGATTGCGCGAGGGGAAGACCTGTCCTTTCTTACGGACGAAGAACGGACGCACCTGCTGCAGCGCGGGCACCTCACCTATTTGACGCAAGATCAAGAGCGCGACGAGTTCAAAATGGCGTTGAAAATGATTTCGAAAAAAGCGCAAAGCAGGAATAAAAAACATTCAAGCGTCAGCCTGACATTCATGCTGACGTATAATTGCAACCTCGCCTGCAGCTATTGTTTTCAGACGCCGCTTTCGCGTCAGTTGAGGCGGCACTCCATGACAGGAGAATTCGTCGATGATTTTTTTGAAAAGTGTTTCCCCAAGCTGATTCCCGCTACGCCGAAACAAAGTCTTTTTACGTTGTTTGGCGGCGAACCCTTATTGCCGAAAAATCGTGAAGCGATATCCAGAATCCTTGCCCACGTTGAGAAATTTCCGTCCAGCAGAGTCAATGTGGCGACCAATGGCACGACATTGGCGCGAATGCTCGATCTGGTCGGTCCGGAAAAGGGAAAAATTCAAAGCGTTCAGATCACGTTGGATGGAGATCAGCCTTTCCACGACGAACATCGCATTCCGTCTTCCGGTAAACCGACGTTCAGCATCATGTATAAAGCGATCCAACGTGTGATCGACGCCAAAGCGGACGTCGCAATCCGCGTGCACCTGCATCCGCACCGTCTCCAGGCCACGGAAAGGCTTATCCTGCGCCTCGACCGCGAAGGTCTGCTCACGCATCCGCAAGTCTATGTCTATTTTTCGCCGCTCAACGATTTTGGCGCGGAACAGCAATCCGCGGAAGACCTCGAAATTTTCCAGCGAATTTTTCAACATGTGGCGCGCAAAAGCGGACGGCCGCCGTCGCATTTGATGTACATGAACAGCTTCCTGGAGATGCAGGGAAAGAAGGAATTGCCGACGGTTCGCTATTGCGGGTTGGGGAGCGGGAGCTTCTACGCCGTCGATCCGTTGGGCGATATCTATGAATGTTACGATGAAGCCGGCGACCTGACGCGTCGCGTCGCCGCGTTTTCCAACGGAGAGCTGGAGCGCTTCGCCTTGAAGGATGAATATGCGAGGCGAACGCTCAACAATATACCGGAATGTTTCGACTGTTCCCTGTCCATATTTTGCGGCGGCGGCTGCCCGGTTCGCGCCAAGGACACCAAGGGATCGATATTCGAGCCCTATTGCCAACAGAACAAAGAGTTCATCCGGCAGACATTGAAAGCCTTCTATTTACGAAATGCGCCGGACGCCGCGGACAACGCCGCGCGCCCGAACGCTTACGCGAGCTAGCCACGCAAGAGAGGAGGTGAAAAGACATGAAGGCCAAGAAGGAGAAAGCGCCGAAAGTGGGACGGATCGTTCCGATCAACTTGCTTTCAGGGGCAAAAGGTTACTCGTCGAAGATGGTGACGGATAGCTGCGACCAGTGCTGCGGCCCCTATGCACAGTGCAAGACATCCTGCTGACGGGGTTCGAAGACAAAAGTCGGTGAACAATGGGCAGGCCGTGCGCGAGGCGCCGCGGCCTGCCTTCGGATGTCGGTTCATGATCGGCGTTTGGGGCCGCGAGTCACAACGATGATCCTTGCGGCGCGCTGGCGCATTTGGCGTCAGCCGTGAACGTCCATGTTTTGCGCCTCGTAGAGCGTTCGATACAGGGTGTTGTTGGCCATGAGTTCGGCGTGAGCGCCATGAGCGATGATTTTGCCCTTCTGCATCACTAAAATCTGGTCGGCGTGACGGATGGTGGTCATCCGATGGGCGATAATAAAAGTTGTGCGCTTTGCCACCAGCCGTTCCAGGGCGTCCTGAATCAGAGCCTCGGTCAAGGGATCGACGCTCGCCGTGGCCTCATCGAGAATCAAAATTGGCGCATTCTTCAGCAAAGCCCGAGCAATGCTTATTCGCTGTTTTTCTCCGACACTGAGGCGTACGCCGCGTTCGCCGACACGCGCGTCGTACTCCTCCGGAAAGTCCATGATGAAGTCATGGCAGTTCGCCGAACGGCAGGCGGCGACCACTTCATCCTTCGTCACTCCATCGCGCGCGAAAGCGACGTTTTCCCAGATCGTGCCGTCGAAAAGAAACGCCTCCTGAGTGACGACCGCTATGACTGAACGCAGCGATTCTATGCTCAACTCGGCGATGTCCTGGCCGTCGATATAGATGGCGCCGGCGGTCGGCCGGTAAAACCCCAGCAGCAGATTGACGAGCGTCGACTTGCCGCAACCGGTGGGACCGACAAGCGCAACGACTTGCCCAGGCGGCGCGTTCAGGTCAACGCCCGTTAACGCAACGCGTCCGGTTTCGTAGGTGAAGCTGATATTCTCATAACGCACCGCGCCAAGTATCGGCTTCGGCAACTCAACTTTGCCGTTATGTTTGCCTTCACCCTCGCATTCCATATCCATAATGTCATAGATGCGCTCACACGAGGCTCGCGCCCCTTGAATCATCTGGTTCAAGCGGTTCAATTGCTTGGTGGGATCGTAGATGAGTGGAAGGTAAAAGACGAAACTGATCAGTTCGCCGAGGGTTATTTTGCCCGATGACACCAAAGGCCCGCCGATCCAGAAAACGCCAACGGTTCCCAGCGCGCCGACGAAGTCCATCGAAGGGGCGTAAACGGACCAGAGATTCATCACCGCCAGGGCGCGTCGCCGCATCGCGCCGGCATAGACGGTAAACCGCTGGCGCTCCCGCTCCTCCTGATTATAGGCTTTGACCTGACGTATGCCCTGGAGGTTATCGGCGACGACCGCATTGATCGTCGCGCCGGCCTGTCGCAACGCCCTATAGATCGCGTGGGCGCGCGGACTGTACAATAGAGCGCCGCCGGCGAGCAGGGGCAGCGGCGCTATGGCGAAAATCGCCAGTTGCGAATTCTTTTCGAACAGAATCATTCCAACAATGAGCAAACTCAGTAAAGACGTCAGCCCGATCTCGCCGCCTTCGATTATGACGCGCTCGACGACGATCACATCTTCCATGATGCGCGAGATCAGGTCGCCGGAAGGGTGCTTGTCGAAAAACGGGATGGGCAGGCGCTGGATGCGGGCAAAAAGGTCGCGTCGCAGGTCAAATATGACGTTTTGCTCGAAATGAGCATTGGCGCGTATGCGAAGACTGTTGAATATTTCCCGCAACGCATAGGTGAAAAGCAGGACGACAATGGCGACCGGAAACAGCCCGGGCCGTTTGTTTTCGATAACGTCGTCTATGATGAACTGGATCGCTTGCGGATAAACAAATGAAAACAGCAGGGCGAGGAAAGCGAGAGAAATCGTCGCGGCGGCGTTGCTCTTATACCGCAAGGCGTAAGCGCCGGTTCGACGGAGCACCTCGGCCATCGTGCGCGACCGCGCGTATGCGACCTCGGGGGCGGACGATGATTTTGTTCCGGTAAAGGTCATTGGATGGCGCCCGGAATTGCGATCGCGCCGGCGGTCACGATCATTTGCGGGCCAGTGTAAGCTGGGCCGCGATCGGATCGAGGGGAAAATCTGAAAACCGCAAAGTCGCCGTCGTCGCCGATGTCCGCCAAGGCAAGCTCATGGCCGGACTTGCGACAGGCAGGGAATGGGGTGGCGCGTCGTCGCCGGCGAGACTTCGTCAATGATCTTGTTCAGCAGGCCGTGCTTTCCTTCACTGTCCAACCATCCCCACTGGCCGTTGGGATTGACTTCCAGAAAAAAATAGCGTGATCCGTCGTAAAGAAAATCCAGCCGACCGAAATGCAGGTTGAGATCGCGCATAAAGGCGAAAACGCCTTCCTTGATGGAATCCGGTAAAAGATGCGGACGCCACATGCTAGAGGTCGAGTCCACCGGCAACTCGCGCCAGTCCACGGTTTGATGCAAGAACGGCCTGCGGTCGAGTTCGAACGCAAAAAGTTCATCGCGAACAAAGGCGACCGTCACATCCATTCCGGCGTCGACATAGGCTTGCGCCATCCAAGGAAACTCGGGCGAAAGCGCCTCTCTGGCGATTTTCGTCGTGTAAATCACGCGCGGCTCGGTCTTTCCTGACACGGATTCGAAGGTCAGCGTCTTGACGACGACCGGCCCCTCGCCGCCGACCGAAACCTTCTTGCCATAGCTGAATATCTGCCCGGGAACCGTAAAATAACGGCCAGCGACTTGCGCCTGAACAAATTTCCCGACGCGCATATCGGCGCGCGGTTCGACCAGCACAATCTTGTTCGCTAGCCACAGCAAATTGATGAGTTCGCGCAGACCATACCAAAGCTCAGCCTCACAATAGGCGTCCTGATCGCTGATCTCGATGTGCGCGTCGATATCTTTGGTTGTAAAGGGTTTTCGATAATAGACCTTTTGCGTGCGCGCGCTGTCGATCGATCGCCCCGTCGGGTCCTCGATGCGGAAAAACCCAGCGCCGATTTCCAGTTTATAATCGCGCCACAGGTCGAAATTATAACGAAAGCAGTCCTCCCCGCCCATGTGATGAAGCAGGAGATCGACTGTGGTGTCGAAGGAGGTCGTATAAATCAGGAGCACGCGGCCTCACCATTGTCGCGTGGCGTGGTGCGGACGGCGCGCAATGCCCGTTATCTGTCGTCGGAGCCTTCGCCCGACGCGCTTTCGCCGTCGAACCGGGTCGAACTCTTCATGCTGAAGGCGATCAAGGCGGCGTCGCTTCCGTTCCAACGCCTTTGCGTGGCGTAATCATATTCGCCGGTGACGCCGCTCAAGTCGCGCGTCGACACCGCCAGCTTGCCGCGCGCAAGGTCATTGGGCTGAATCATAACGTCTTTTTTCTGCAACATCTTGCTTCTCCAAAAAGAACGATGACGCTGAAATTTCTAGCACTTCGGCGAATTCGGCGCAAGCGAGACGGCGGCTGGAAAACGCCCGTCGCTAAACGGAGATCGCGTTCATGGCTTCGCCACATAAACCGCCAGCCGACTTTGTCGCCAACGTCCAGCTTCAGGATAAGCGCCATCTATGCGTTCCGAAGAATTGGGCGTTTTCGTCGAGTTCCGCTTCCCGTTCCGAACGACTTGATTTGGCAGGGGCGGGTCAGCTGCGTTATGGAGCTGAAACCCGGCGTGATTTCGTATAACCAGAGCAGCGACTTCGGGTCGGTCGGCCGGTTGCGCCATCAGGAGCGGGAATGGCGAAGGAACATTCGAACGTTCGGCTTGGGTTTTGGTGTCTGACCCAGATGGGGTCGCTCTATTTTACCGGGACGTTGCTGCTGGGGGTGGCGACCGCGGCCGGGCTGGCCGCGGCGCTCCTGTTCCAGCCTTTGTTCGACAAAGGACTGATCGGGCGCGACGGCTCGGTCCTGCTATCCATCGTCGCCCTGCAACTGGCGCTGATGCTTTCGCGGATCCTGTTGACGAGGGGCGCGCTCGATCTTCTGGCGCGCGCCGGCGCCCGGCTTGGCCAGCGTCTGGCGCTACGCCTCTACGAACATCTGCAACGACAATCCGTCCGCTATTTCCTTGAGACCAAGCAGGCGGATCTGCTGCAGCTGATGCGCGGCGACATCGCGCTCATCGACGACAGCGTCGGCCAGCTTTCCGGCTGGGTGGTGATCGGCGCATTCGAGGCGATCGGCATGTTGGTCGTGATCGTCCTGTGGCAACCGGCCATGGCTCTGGTGAGTTCTGATCGGACTGGCTATGGGTACGGCCATAACCGTCATGGCCGCGCGGCGCTCCAACAAGGCGCGCGGCTGCGAGATCGAGGCCAGCGCCGGCATCACCGAACATATCTTGAATACATTCGGCGTATCGGGCGCGCTGCTCCGGGTGACGACGGCGAAACACTGGCCGATGGACCGCATGGCCGCGCTCGCTGAATCTTACCGCGTCGCGGTCTTGAACAGGCGGCTCCGGCCCCATTGGATACTCGGCGGCGCGCAGGCCTCAGGAGCGGTGGCGTTGAGCGCCTTTTATCTGATCGGCGGCTATCTCGTATCGGGCGGCGCCGTCAGCACCGGCTCGCTGATCGCCATGGCGGCGATTTTTGGTCAGCTCACCACGGCGGTAAATCAACTGGCGCCGGCGTTCGTCGAATTGCGCGACGCCTGGGCGCGCATGCGCCGGATCGAACGGGAATTGGCGAGCGGGGAGCCGCGCCCACCCGCCAAAGCCATTGCCGGACCGCCGCGGATTGTCGGACATTACCGATTGCAGGATGTCGTCGTGCGCGCCGGCGACGCCGCTTTGCTCAGGCGCGTTTCGCTTGATATTCGTCCGTCGCGCATCACCGCGATCACGGGACGCAGCGGCGCCGGCAAGACGACCTTGATCTTTACGTTGCTGCGCCTGCTCGATTGCGACGAGGGGCGCATCCTGCTCGACGGACGCCCGCTGGAGACCATCGCCCGCGAGGACTTGTGGCGCAATACCGGCTTCATGCCGCAAGCCGCGGTTCTGTTTCGCGGCACGATCCGTGAAAACATTTGCGTCGGGCGTTCGATCGAAGATGAAGCCATAGACCGAGCCTGCGAAGCGGCGGGACTCACGAGTTGAATTCGGACGGCGCCGCGCGGTTATGACATGGAGATCGGCGAATCCGGCCTTCTCCTCTCGGCCGGCGAACGGCAACGACTGGCTTTTGCGCGCGCGGTCGCCTGCAATCCAACATTGCTCGTGCTCGACGAGCCGACCGCGCATCTCGACAGCCTCGGCGAAGACATCATTTGTCGAGCCATAGTCGAAAGGCGGCAGGCCGGAGCCACGGTCGTTGTCGTGACGCACAGCCCGGCCATTTTGAATATCGGCGACGACATCATCTTCGTCGAGGACGGCGCGATCAAATCAATCGGGCAGAACCATCTTGATGCACCTCAAGGATTTAGTTAGGGTGGCGTGCTAACGACCTTTCTTGGACGGATACTGAAAAAGGGGGAAAGATTATGACGATGAAAATCGATCTCCAGACCGAAGCAACGGTCGTCAGAGCGGACGAAGTAGAGCCGCGCGTTCTTGGCACATTCAGCCTGCCGATGGCGCTGACCGAGGAAACGGTCGCATCCGAAGAACGGATGATGGACAGCGAAAGCTATACGTCGCGCATTTATCGGTGCTGCACCTGATCATGGCGGGGGTGCTGACAACTTCCCCGGTTGACCTGATTTCGACGGCCTCGCCTATTGGAGACAAGCGGCGGGGCCTTTGATGTTTAGAGTTCGGGAAGATGGCGCGCGCGACGATCCGCTTAAGTGATACGGAGCTTCGGCGAACAGCGGCGAAGGCTCTTTCGCTTCTGGAGCGAAATGCGGCGCCAATTTCAAGCGGCGACAAACATCCCACGTCGCCGATAATTGAAAAGAGATTGCGCGAATGGATCAAAGTCGTCGCCGACGGCGATCCCGAACTATTCGATCGGCGCTTGGCTTTGGAGGGGCTCGACTATGAGCAGGCCCGGTTATTGCTCGCCGAAGTTTCGCCCGACATCGATATCCCGCAATGGGCGGGCGTCCTCAACGATCTGCTTCACGCTGCCGCGCTCTGCGACGAGGCCGTTCCGGCGAACCGTGGAGAGCGCGCGTTCATAAACGCGAGCGATCCCGTCCCCTTCGAAGACTTGCTGGCGCCCTTTGTCGTGGCGGCGCGCCAGAGGCTCGACGAGGCCTGCGCGGGTCGTTTTGAGCGATTGGCCAGTAAGGCGCGGATAGCCTGCGAGCGCGCCCTTCTCCTGAATTTGTCCGACATGGCGGCGCGAGTTTTGCTCGTCGAGTTTCGCGCTTTCACAGCGGCGAACCAGTTCCTGATTTCCGGCGGCAATGGCGGGCTTTCGTCCGACGACGAGGCAGAACAGGACGGCCGCCGAAACTATCGGCGTTTTGTCGGCGATTTTGGCGCAACCGGCTGGGCCGGAATATTTCGTGACTATCCCGTCCTCGCGCGAATTCTGGCCAATACATTCTTGCATTGGGTGGAATCGACGGCAAGTTTCTGCGCCGTCTGGATCAGGACCTTGGCGAAATCCGCGGCATTTTTTTTTCCGCGCGGGACCTTGGCGAAGTCATCGCGCTTCAACCGAGCCTGTCCGATCCGCACAACGGCGGCCGCGCCGTCGTCATCGTGACCTTCGCGTCGGGCGCTCGGATCGTTTACAAGCCGAGCGATCAAAAGCTCGGAGCCGCGTATTTCGACTTCCTCGCATGGCTTGATGAACAGGGCTGTCCGGTTCGGCTTCGCAGTCCGGCGATTCTCGATCGCGGGGACTACGGCTGGGTCGAATTCATAGAAAACCTGCCATGCGCCGCTGCCGACGACGCGCATGTTTATTACCGGCGATTGGGAGCCTTGCTCTGCCTTATCTACGTTCTCAATGGAATTGACATGCATTTCGAGAACGTGGTCGCTTGTGGCGATGAGCCGGTCCCGATCGATCTTGAGACGATCTATCACCCGGTGCTGCCGATCGAGGAGCCGGACGACGCCGATCCCGCGTCATCGCGGCTGCGCCACTCCGTCCTTCGCGCGCATATCCTGCCCAATCCTGTGAAGCTGTATGACCGCTATTACGACATTTCCGTCATCGGGCGGTCGTCAGGAAATCTGCGCCCTCTGAAGATGTTGAAATGGGCGCGCATCAATGCCGACGCCATGAATTTCGCGATAGGCGAGGTCCCGCCGCCCTTGGCCGGAAACACGCCGAGGCTCGCCGATCACGACCTGAACGCCGCGCCTTTTGTTAGCGACATGTCGAGCGGCTTTCAGGATATGTATCGCTTCCTGCTGACGCGGCGAGACTATCTTCTTGCCGCGGACAGTCCGCTGAACCGGATGTTCGCCTGTCCCGCGCGTCTGCTGTTCCGCGCGACAGGATACTATCAATCGGTTCTGAACAAGGCTCTGAATCCCGCTTATCTGCAGGATGGCGCCGATTTTGGAATCCAGCTCGACGTTATGGCGCGCTCGCTGCTAAATCGCCTTTCCCCGACGCCATGAGCCGGCTCCTGCGCGCTGAATCTCTCGCCCTGCTCCAATGCGACATACCAAATTCGCGGCTTGCGGCGTCGGCGCATCCGTCGCTCTTCCGTCGGGCGAAACGATCGAAAATTGTTTTCCCGCTTCGGCAAAGACGCCGTCGATGCGAAGCTTCGCGCAATGGACGAAGTGGATCTCGACTGGCAACTCAAGGTCATCAAGGGCGCAATGGACGCGGACGGCATGCGTGCGATTGCCGATGAGAGCGAACACATCGATCGGCAGGAACAGGGCGGCGAGGCGCCCGAACTGACAAACGACGAACTCGTTCTCCACGCCGAAGATATAGCGCGCGAACTCGAGGCTTCAGCGCTCCTGACGCAAGGCGGCGAACCGAGTTGGCTGGTCCTGGACTATCTGCCGGAAGCCGATCAATTCGCGTTGCGGGCCATCGGCGACGATTTGTACAGTGGCCGCTGCGGGATCGCGTTGTTTTTCGCCGCGCTTGCGCATTGCGCGTCCGAGCCGCGCTATCGCACGTTCGCTTATCCGACGCTCGCGCGGCAGGCCCGGGCTGGCGAAAGCGCAGCGAAATGACATCGAGAAAAAGGGACTTGGAGGCCTGATCGGTTTCCCGTCGCTGATCTATTCCCTTGTCTGGATCGGCGCATTCCTCGGAGACGAGCAACTCCTGGCGGAGGCGCGCCGCGCCGCATTGAAAATCGAAGACGCGACCATCGAGTCCGACACAAAGCTCGATGTCGTCGGCGGCGTGGCCGGCGCGATTTTGTGCCTCCTCGCATGTTACGAAACGGGCGGCGACGCAGACTTATTGGACAAGGCGACAAAATGCGGTCGCCGGCTGCTGGCGCAGCGCGTCGCTGACAGGAGCGGCGCGCGGATCTGGGCGACATTCGCCGGCAAACATTGACCGGCTTTTCCCATGGCTCGACGGGGATCGCCTATGCGCTTCTGCGGCTGGCCGAAAAGACCCACGAAGCGGACTTTCTCGCCGCGGCGGAAGAAGCACTCGCATTTGAAAACGCGGAATTCGACCCAAGCCAGAACAATTGGCCCGATCGCCGGCCAGGGACGACGGACACGATCCCCGCGGCGGCCGGATTTTCAAGGTCGCATGGTGCAATGGCGCGCCGGGCGTCGGGCTGGCGCGACTACAGGGACTGCATGTGCTCGATTTTCCTGTCGTCAGGCGAGATATTGCGGCCGCGTTGGAAACGTGCGGGCGCGGCCTCCTCGAGCGGGATCATATCTGCTGCGGCAATCTTGGATTGGTCGAGACCCTGCTGGTGGCGGGCCGCAAACTGAATGCGCCCGAATGGACGAGCCACGCCCGCCGCCTCGCTTCTCAGGTCGCCGCGCGAGCGAAGAAAAACGGCGTATTCGCCATAACATCCGAGAATGGCTTTCCGATCCCGTCGCTGTTCCAAGGCGCCGCTGGCGTTGGTTACGAACTTCTGCGCCTGGCGCGGCCCGATGAGGTCCCCTCCGTGCTGGCTCTCGAATAGGGGCGCGCGTCGGGAAACATCGGGCCTTGGCGGGCCGAACACAAAAACGGAGGATATCGTCATGCAGGCATCGATAGAGCCCGAGGTCGCCCGGGCGCTGCAATTGGTGTTCAAGCGCTGTCAAACCGACATGGATTTTCGGCAATTGTGCTTGATTGATCCGATCGCCGCGATCGAGGAAGCCAGCGGCCTGCGCCTGCCGCCGAACACCGTGATAAAGTTCGTCGAACCCGTCCAGACCGAGCAGCCTGCGGAGCAGGCGGCGCCAAAGACTTGATCCGATCGGGCGCTGAGGCGAGGGCCGCCATCCCATTGCCAGGCTGAAGCCCCCAAATTTCGGGAGAGGCGCATTATTTACGCTTGCGGTCGGCGCTTCGACGAAGGCGACTTTGGCG
>CAVTNU010000019.1:0-32115 GCA_963736175.1 uncultured Alphaproteobacteria bacterium
GGTCTTCTGGGTCTCCTCGCTCAGCGGTCCAACGCCCGAACAATGGAATGAACACATACGCCGGCATTGGCGGATCGAGAACTCCAGCCATTATGTACGCGATGTCACCTTCGCCGAGGACGCTTCACGCATTCGCAAGAACCCGGACATCGCCGCCCGCTTGCGCTCCTTCGCTTACAACCTGCTCAGGGCCGCAGGATGCGATAACATCAAAAACGCCAGATGGCGCGCAGCGCTCGACCTCAATCTCATACTCGACATGCCTGGACTGTATTGAGAACTGAACAGCCCTGAGGCGGCATTCCGACTTTCACTTTTATATCAGCGTGTATCTTCGCAACCTCAATTTCAATCTGCTTTGCTGCGGGTTCGAACATTTCTAGCCAACCATCTGGGAACATCACTTTGTACGCGCTCCAGTGCCGCCATAAAGTTCGCTCATCGATCGCAAATGCCTCGGACAAATCGATTATTGCTGCGCTCACAGTCATAGCACTGTCCCGCACAAGTCTTTCTATTTCCAAGCCAAAACCAATCGAATCCGCGCCGCGTTGAAATAGCCGAAACCTTTTTCGGTTTTTGGTCAGTTCTAGTTGATAGGAAAATTGACCTTCTGTTCCGTCAATAAGCTCTGCCAGCGAACGCGCTGCATTGGCGGGCATATCTTCGCCGGAACGCAATTTTTCCAAAAATTTCTGCATTGGAAGTTTGATATTTGGAATTGCAAATTCTGGCTCCTGTTTTCCGAAGCGTCCCAAAGTTCGGATCAGGCTATCCCAGTCATCGCTCATAGCGCGCATCCGCCAGCACCGAAGGAACACGCGGAAGCCGGGCGATGCATCCCGGCTTGTCGGATGGCCGTCCTATCCGCGCAAGCGCAAGCGTATCGCGGCGGACAGGTTGGGACAAACCGGAACTGAGAGGTTTTGCCCAATATCCAGTGACAACGGCGCCGCAGCTTTTTCTTCTGAACTGCGGCAATCTGCGCGGAAAGGCAGGTCCCGTTACGAGAGAGTGAAGGGTCCAGAGATTGAATCCTCCTTCCTTTCTCAATTTCGCGGCGTTGCAAGCGCGAGGGCAGGTCCGATTGCGGAGTCAGGCCGGATTGGCCGCTGGCCGCAATTCGACAACCTGTCCGCCCACCATGATCGCGTCGAGATAATCCGCCCACCATTGCGCCATTTCGACGCGCTCGGCCCAAAAGGCACCGCGCGCGTAGGCGCGGCGAACCGGGTCCGGGTCTTGGTGCGCCAATGCTCGTTCGATGGCGTCGGCGGAGAACTTGCCGCTTTCGTTCAACAATGTCGAAGCGGTGGCGCGGAAGCCGTGCGCTGAGACTTCATCCTGCTTGAAGCCCATGCGGCGCATGGAGGCGTTGAGCGTGTTTTCGCTTATCGGGCGCTCGATGGAGCGAATGCCTGGAAAAACCAATCGGCCGCCGCCCGTTATCTCCTTCAAGCCGGCCAGAACAGCGAGAGCTTGACGCGGAAGCGGCACTTGATGCTCACGCCGCATCTTGGTGCGCGTGGCGGGTATCGTCCAAATTGCTTTGTCCAAATCGAATTCGCGCCATCCGGCCAGTCGCAACTCGCCGGGCCGGGTGAAAACCATCGGAAGGATTTTCAGTGCGGCGATGGTTTCTGGCTGACCGTCAAAAGCCTCAACGGCGCGAAGGAACGCGCCCAGAGCGACAGGATCGGTTATCGCTGCCCGGTGCTTGGCCTTCGGCCCCACCAGAGCGCCCTTGAGGGCCGGCGTGGGATCGTTGACGGCCCGCCCAGTGGCGATGGCAAACCGAATGACTTCGCCAACTTTCATTCGCAGTCGTTTGGCGGTTTCCAGATTGCCGCGCTTTTCGACAGGTCGCAGAACGGAAAGGATTTCCGTCGCGGTCAGTTCGCTAATCGGGCGGTGGCCCAATTTCGGCAGAAGCTGGGAATACAGCCAGTCGTTCTTTTCCAGCGTGGCGACAGCGCGGCCTTCGCGTCGGAGCTTGTCTTGATATTCGTCAGCAAGGGCTTTGAACGTGGTGGCGTTGGAAATGTCTTTGGTCAGCTTATCCAGCTTCCGCTTGGCGCCGGGATCGGTGCCGGCGGCCAACAGCGCCTTGGCTTCGTCGCGCTTGGCGCGGGCGTCCTTCAGGGATACCTGCGGAAATACCCCCAGCGCCAACGTCTTTTCCGCGCCGTCAAAGCGATAGGCGAGGCGCCAGAACTTGGAGCCGGTAGGCATGACGAGCAGGTGCATTCGCCCGCCATCGGCCAGTTTGTAAGCCTTGGCGCGGGGTTCGGCGTTCTTGATTTCGATTGCTGTCAAAGGCATTGGGGGTATCTGCTTGGGGGTATCGCTGAATATACCCCCAATCGTACCCCCATTTTTCGCGGCTGCAAGCGGACGCGGGCGGACGGCTAAAGACAGTTTTGCGCTGAAAAGCCCGCATTTCTTGGGCTTTTCAGGCGGTTATGGACGGACTAGGACAGTTTGGGATGGGGGAGTGGTGCCCAGGGGCGGAATCGAACCACCGACACTGCGATTTTCAGTCGCATGCTCTACCAACTGAGCTACCTGGGCGTCTTGCGGCGCGAACGCCGAAAGCAAGCGCCTTATAGAAAGAGCCTCGCTGCCTGTCCAGCCCTCCTTCACGGATTTGTCGTGGACGTGGGGCGAGGTGGCGAACGTCCCGCTTTATACGCGCTCGCCTATTCGTCGGCCTCTCCGCCCAGGATCGCTTCGTCCTTCGCCGGCTCGCCGGGAATCGCGTAGCGACCGCCGAGCCAGCGGTGCAGGTCGACGTCGGCGCAGCGTTTCGAGCAGAAGGGCGCGTGCGCCTGCTGCGCCGGCTTGGCGCAGATCGGGCAGGGGCGGCGGTCGCCCGCGTCCTTCGACAGGGAATTGGCGTCTTGCGTCTTGGCCAAGATTATGTGTCCTCAATGCCCGCTCAGGGCGCGGTCGACCAGGAGTCGTAGACCGGAAAGCCGAGGCCCGTCAGTAGCGACATGGTCTCGTGCAAGGGCAGGCCGACGACGCTGGAGTACGAGCCGACGAGCTTGACGACGAAGGCGCCCGCCAGCCCCTGGACAGCGTAGCCGCCAGCCTTGCCGCGCCATTCGCCGGAGCCGACGTAATGGGCGATTTCCTGGCTCGACAGGCGTTTGAAGCGCAGCCGCGTCTCCGCCAGACGCGAGCGCTCGCGCCCTTGCGCATCGATCAGCGTCACGCCGGTATAGACGCGGTGAGCGCGGCCCGACAGCAGACGCAGACAATGATCGGCCTCGTCGCCGGTTTCGCATTTGGGCAAAATCCGGCGGCCGACGCAGACGACGGTGTCGGCGCCCAGCACATAGGCCTTTCGCAGTTCGGGGCGGGTTCGCGCGACCTTCGCGCCGGCGCGCGCCTTTTCCAGCGCCAGCCGCGCCGCCAGCTTGCGCGGCGATTCATTGCGGCCTGGGGCCTCGTCGATTTCGGTGGGCAGCAGCGCGGCCGGTTCGACGCCCATCTGCTGCAGCAGCGCCAGGCGACGCGGCGAGCCCGAGGCCAGCGCCAGACAAGGGCCTTCGTCCGTGGGCTTGATGTTTGCGGCGTTCTCTTGCACGAGCCGTCGCCGCCTTATTTGAAGCGGTAGGTGATGCGGCCCTTGGTCAGGTCGTAGGGCGTCATCTCGACCAGAACCCGGTCGCCGGTCAGCACGCGAATGCGGTTCTTGCGCATCTTGCCGGCGGTGTGGGCGATGATCTCGTGATCGTTCTCAAGCTTGACGCGGAATGTCGCATTGGGCAGCAATTCGCTCACAACACCAGGGAATTCCAGCAGTTCTTCCTTCGCCATTTGCATCCTTAACGCAGCATGTGTCCGTTCGGAGCGCCCCGCGTCTTGAGGAAATCAAAACGTCCGCTCCGATTTATGTCTCAGCGCATGATCGTGTCCGAAAAGCCTCGCGACTCTTCGAGATCATGCTTCGCCGGCGCCTTCGCGCAAAAGTCCGGCGCGTTCCCGCAGCTTGCTCTAAAGTGTTTCGCCAGCCGGTAGAACAAAAAAACGCAATATCGATCCGGGAAGCGCTTATTTGCATTCCTGGCCGCGGCGCCTTTGCAATTTGGCCGGCAATCTATTCGAGTTTGGCGGATTTGTGAACCGTCCGATGCCGCGGCGCGGCGGAATTCATCGCGCGCGGTTGCGGAGCGGCGCCAAACGCGTCTAGAAAGGCCGCAGTTTGACCCGGAGACGGTTTGGGATGACGCAGTTGGCGAGCGGCGCGCAAAGGCGCGCCCTCTCATATTTCATGAGCGTCGCCGGTCCCGGCCTCGTCGTCATGCTCGCCGACACCGACGCCGGCGGCGTCATCACGGCGGCCCAGAGCGGCGCGGCGTGGGGCTACAAACTGCTCTTCCTGCAGGCGATCCTGGCGCCGATCCTGTACATCACGCAGGAATTGACGGTGCGGCTCGGTCTGGCGACCGGCAAGGGCCAGGCCGCGCTCATCCTCCAGCATTTCGGCCGCTTCTGGGCCTGGTTTTCCGTCATCGCGCTGCTGGCCTCCTGCGTCGGCGCGCTGCTCAGCGAGTTTTCCGGCCTCGCCGGGGTCGGCGCGTTGCTGGGCGCGCCGCCGGCCTTGACGATGGCGGTCGTGGTCGCCGGTTTGATGCTCATCGGCTACACCCACCGCTATCTCAGCGTCGAGCGCATCGCCGTGGCCGTCGGCGCGTTCGAACTGGTGTTTCTGGCGGTGGCCTGGATGGCCCATCCCGACTGGAGCGAAATGGCGCGGGGCGCGACGAACATCCCCTACGCCGACCCGAAATATCTCTATCTCGTCTCGGCCAATATCGGCGCGGTCATCATGCCGTGGATGGTGTTCTTCCAGCAAAGTTCGGTGATCGAGAAGGGCCTGAGCGTCGCCGATCTGCCGGCGGCCCGCCTTGACACAGCGATCGGCGCGGCGCTGACGCAGATCGTCATCGCCGCCATCCTGATCGTGGCGGCCGCGACCCTGGGCGAGGCGGGAAAAAGCGTCGACATCGAGACGGTGCAGCAGATCGCCCTGGCGCTGACGCCCTATCTCGGCTCCTTCGCCGGCAAGCTGCTGTTCGGACTGGGCATATCGGGCGCGGCCATCGTCGCCTCGATCGTCGTGACGCTGACGGCGGCGCGCACCCTGAGCGAAGTGCTGGGCCTTGAACACAGCCTCGATTCCGATCCGGTCGACGCGCCCTGGTTTTACGGCGTTTACGCGCTGGCGCTGGTGCTCGCCGCCGTGGTCGTCGCTTCCGGCGTCAATCTGGTGAGCTTGAGCGTCGCCGTGCAGGTGCTGAATACGCTTTTGCTGCCGATCGTGTTGAGCTTCCTGTTCCTGCTCGCGCTGCGCCTGCCGGAGCCCTGGCGCCTCGGGGGCGTCTACGCCTGGACCAGCGGCGCGATTCTCGCCGTGACGGCGGTTTTCGGCTTCGTCGCCGCCGTCATCGGCCTGATCGGCTGATATTCGACCGAAGCGTTCCCGCAAAAATGGGTGCGCGGGGGAGCAAAATCGGATTAAACCGCTGGCGCCCTTTGACGGGAGGCGCGGCGGAGCTTATTAGGCTGCGTCACGAAATTTCAGACGGCGACGAAGCGCGTCGGTCAAGCCTCGGAAAGAAAAGAACAATGCGCGTTTATTACGATCGGGATGCCGATATCAACCTCATCAAGGGCAAGAAGGTCGCCGTCGTCGGCTACGGTTCGCAGGGCCACGCCCACGTGCTGAACATGCGCGATTCCGGCGTCAAGGACGTCGTCGTCGCGTTGCGCGCCGGATCGGCGACCGCCAAGAAGGCGGAAGGCGAGGGCCTCAAGGTCATGACCGTGGCCGAGGCGGCCAAATGGGCCGACGTCATCATGATGCTCACGCCCGACGAATTGCAGGCCAAGATCTACAACGCCGACATCGCGCCGAATATCAAGGCTGGCGCGGCGCTGTTGTTCGCGCACGGCCTCAACGTGCATTTCAATCTGATCGAACCGCGCAAGGACATCGACGTGTTGATGGTCGCCCCCAAGGGCCCCGGCCACACCGTGCGCGGCGAATATCTCAAGGGCGGCGGCGTGCCCTGCCTGATCGCCGTGCATCAGGACGCCTCCGGCAACGCCCACGATCTCGGCCTGTCCTACGCCAGCGCCATCGGCGGCGGCCGCGCCGGCATCATCGAGACCAATTTCAAGGAAGAATGCGAAACCGATCTGTTCGGCGAGCAGGTCGTGCTCTGCGGCGGTCTGGTCGAGTTGATCCGCGCCGGTTTCGAGACGCTGGTGGAAGCCGGCTACGCGCCGGAAATGGCCTATTTCGAGTGTCTGCACGAAGTGAAGCTGATCGTCGACCTGATCTATGAGGGCGGCATCGCCAACATGAATTATTCGATCTCCAACACGGCCGAGTACGGCGAATACGTCACCGGCCCGCGCATCGTCACGCCGCAGACCAAGGCGGAAATGAAGCGCGTGCTAGAGGACATCCAGTCAGGCAAATTCACGCGCGACTGGATGCTGGAGAACAAGGTCAACCAGACCTCGTTCAAGGCGACGCGCGCCCGCAACAACGCCCACCAGATCGAGGAAGTCGGCGCCCGACTGCGCGAGATGATGCCCTGGATCGGCAAGAACAAGCTGGTCGACAAGGCCAAGAACTGATCGGCAAGAACTGATCTCTGAGAACTGATCGTCTCGCGTTCGGCGCGTCCCTCAAGGGGCGCGCTGACGTTGGCCGATCACGCCGTAATGGCGGGCGAGCGCGGCGAGGCCGCGTCGCAGGATAAACAGCGCGACCGCGCCGGCCATCTTGGCGTCGCGATAGGCGCCGATCTGGCGCCCGATATCGACGAGTTCGCGGTCGGCCAGCACGATCGCCTCGAGCGCCGCGCGGAAATCCTCGGGAATGGCGTCGCGCGCGGCGCGAAATTTTCGCAGGGCCTGCGCCTGCGCTTCCGAACGCCAGAGGCCGACCGGCCCGCCGCGCCCGCCGGCGATCTCCTGCGTCGGATCGAGCGCGCGCAGCGGATCGAGGCCGGCGCGAAAAAAACTGTCGCGATACATTTCGCCCGCCCGCGCCAAGGCCAGATTGGCGAGTCGGTCCGTCTTGTCGAGCTGGTTGCGGTCTCGCAATCGCGACAAGGGGCCGTCGTCGACGCGCATGCGCACGAAATCCACAGCCGCCGGCTCGAATTTGTCGCCGCGCGCGACCTCCACCACTTCGGAAAAACGCTCGATCCGCGCCGTCCCTCGCGCGCGCATGATCCGCTCGGGGCTCGGCGCCTGCGGGGCGCGGTAGCCCTCGCGCGCGAATCGCCGCAATAGCGCCTTCGCGTCTTTCGCGCCGCCGTCCGACGCCGGGCTCGTCGTCGCGACGGCGTCCGACAAGGCGGATCGGGCTAAGCTGATTTTGGCTTTTTTCCTTTTGGCCATGACGGCTCCTTTGGTGGGGCTTGCGGCGGAGCAGGGGGCTTCAGCCGGCGAGGCAATCGACGAGCGCGACGGCCAGCGTCCGACCCTCGCCGCCGAAGGCGACGCTGAAGCGCTCCGGCCGCAGCCCCCGCCGGACGATGCGCGCGCGCGAAAGCAATTCGATCAATGGGCGCTCCAGCGCGCCGAAATCGCGGGCGCGGGCGTCGCGCGGAACCTGCACCTCCAGCGCGTAGGCGCCGACGATGCGGCCGGGGCGTTGCGCGCGCAGGCGATCGATCGTTGCGCTCAGCCAATCCTCGAACGCTTCCGAACGCATCGGGCCTTTGGGCGTCTGAACGAGGAGCGCGGCGGCGGGCGGCGGCGGCGCGATGTCGAGCTTGACGCGCTGCGCGGGCGGTCTCGGTTCGGCCGAAAGCCCGAACTGGCCGGTTACGGCGGCGGCGGGGCGCGGACGCGCTTTTTCGACGCGCGGCGCGCGGCCGCGTTGCGGGAACGGAATGATCGTCGAATGAAACATGGAGCTTTCCATTGTGGGAGATTGCCCAATTGGCTTAAAGAAGGTAATGGGCAATATCCCATCCTGTCAATGGGAAATTGCCCTCTAGACTTTGGCGCTGAAATGGGCAATATCCCATTATGACCGACGACTGGAAAATACGACTGTCTCAAGAGATCGAGCGTCAGGGCCTTGACATGAAGGCGGTGTCCTTGCGCGCCGGCCTCGGCGAAACCTATGTGCGCGACGCGCTCAAGCGCGGGCGCGGCGGGAAATTGCCGCAACTGGCGAAAATCGCCGTCGCGATCGGCCGCTCGCTCGATTGGCTGATCGCCGGCGCCGAGGAGCCGGGCGGCGAGTTCGCGCCCGAGACCTCGACACGCCGACGGTTTGACAGCGCGGTTGATCGAGACCTTGTCGACAGCGCGCCGACGGCGCCCGCGCCCGGTTCGACCATATTCGAGATCGATGTGCGCGCTGGCGCAGGCGGGGGCGGCGTGCCGGTCGAGGCTTTCGTCCATGACGACGACGGCAATTCCTACGCCGCCGAGGGCGTCAGGGCCGAGTGGAGCCTGCCGGACGCGGTGATGCGCGAGCAATTGCGGGCCGCGCCGAAAAACATTCGCGTCTTCGAGGTGATCGGCAATTCAATGGAGCCGCGCTTGTGCGAAGGCGATCGCGTCTTCATCGATCTGCGCTACAGCGTTCCCAGTCCGGAAGGCATTTTCGCGCTGTGGGACGGCTATGGCCTGGTGATCAAGCGATTGCAGATCGTCATGGGGTCAGAGCCTGTGCGCCTGCGCATCATCTCCGCCAACGCCAGCTACGCCGCCTATGAGACCGCGCTCGACGACGTCAAGATCATCGGCCGCTTCGCTGGGCGGTTCACCGTCAATTGACGGAAGAATGGGCAAAATCCCGGCGATGTTGAGCGAGTTCAGATCCCTTTGATCTGACCAATAAATCCCATTCCATGACATTAAAATGGGAAAAATTCGTATAAATCCCATTTTGCCCATTGACGGGTCGGCCGACTTTTGCTAGAAATGTCCATGTTGAAGATTTGCGCCCGGGGCTCTGATTGAGCCGCCGGGCGTTTCGCTTTCCGCGCGCGGCGCTCCGCCGTTTTGTCCGCCGTGGAGACGAAGAAGGCGACGGAATGGGTTATGGCCGCTGACGAGCGCGAACCGAAAAAGCCGTGCGTCGTCGTTCGAACGATCCGTCGCAGGAAAACGACGCCGAAAAAGCCGAAAACCCGAACATCGGGAGCGAAAAAGGCGGCCGCGTCAAAAAACCTGCTTGCCGTCGCCGCAACGCGCGAGGATCGGGCGGGGCGCGATTCCGCCATTTTGAACTATCGGCTGCAGGGTCTCACCTTGCAGGAGATTTCGCGGCAATTGCCGCTGGCCGGCTATGGCCAGGTCGGCGTCAGCCGCATTCATGCGATTTTGACCGACGTCCTTCGTTCCTGCGTCGAAGCGCCGGCGCGCGAATTGCGCCAGCTGGAGCTGCTGCGTCTCGATCAATTGCAGCGCGCCCATTACGAGGCGGCTTTGGCGGGCGACGCGCCAGCGATTTCTCGCGTCTTGTCGATCATGGACCGGCGCGCCAAATTGCTTGGTCTGGAATCCCACGCGCGCGGCGAGGAAGGCTCAAGTCTGGCGCAGGCCAGGCAATCCCTGCTGGACAAGCTCGACGCCCTGGCGCGGCGCGGGCGCAACGAGCGGACAAAACCCGCCGCCGCCGCGAGCGGTTCGCCAGAGAAAAAAGACAAAGCCCAGTGAGTGTCTCGATCGACGCCAAGAGCGGGGCGATAGGCCGCGCCGCCGATCTGGCTCGCCTATCGGCGAGCGAGCGCGAAGCGTTCTTCGCCGCGCTCAGCGCCGAAGAGCTGGAAGCCCTCAAATATCTGTGGCGCTTCTGGGCGCGGCCCGAACAATTGCCGCCGCCGGGCGATTGGATCTATTGGCTGCCGCTGGCGGGCCGCGGCTGGGGTAAGACGCGCACCGGCGCCGAGACGGTGCGGCGATGGGTGTGCGACTACCCGCTGGTCAATCTCATCGGCGCCACCGCCGACGACATGCGCGAGATCATGGTCGAGGGCGAATCGGGCGTTCTCGCCGTTTGTCCGCGCGACGAGCGGCCGCGCTATGTCGCCCACAAACGCCGGCTCGAATGGCCGAATGGCGGTCGATCCCTGTTGTTCTCCGCCGAGGAGCCGGAGCGTCTGCGTGGCAAGCAGCATATGAAATTGTGGTGCGACGAGCTCGCGGCTTGGCGGTATCCCGAAGCCTGGGATCAAGCGGTGTTCGGCTTGCGGCTCGGCGATCGGCCGCAAGCGGTCGTCACCACGACGCCGCGCCCGACCAAATTGATGCGCGACTTGCTGGCCGATCCGTTGACGCTGCATTCGCGCCATTCGACCCTTGAAAACGCCGAAAACCTTGCGCCCGCCTTTCTTCAGCGCGTCGTGCGCAAATATGAGGGCACGAGATTGGGACGCCAGGAGCTCGAAGCGCAGATGCTGAACGACGCGCCCGGCGCGTTGTGGACGCGCGCCATGATCGAGGCCGCCTATGCGGGCAGGGACGGGCGGCCAAGTCTGGCGCGCGTCGTCGTGGCTGTCGATCCGCCCGTCACCTCCGGCGAAAACGCCGACGAATGCGGCATGATCGTCGCCGGCATGGACGAAGAAAATATCGTTTTCATCCTGGCCGATCTGTCGCGTCAGGGCGAGACGCCATTGCAATGGGCGAGCCGGGCCGTCGCGGCGCTGAAGGACTTCGCCGCCGACTGCGTCGTTGCTGAAGTCAATAACGGCGGCGAAATCATTGAGGCCATTCTGCGTCAGATCGACGCCAATATTCCTTACCGGCCGGTGCGCGCGGCGCGCGGCAAATATGCGCGGGCCGAACCGGTCGCCGCGCTTTACGAACAAGGGCGCGTGCGCCATTGCGGCCTGTTCGCCGCGCTCGAAGACCAGATGTGCGCCATGACGCCGGATTTCGACCGTCGCGCCGCTGGCTATTCGCCCGATCGCGTCGACGCGCTGGTTTGGGCGGTCTCCGCCCTCGTCTTTGAGCAAGGCGACGGCGCGGGCGTGTTCGAATTCTATCGGACCATGGCCGCCGGGTTGAACCGGCGCGACTGATTTTTCGGGTAAATCACGGGAGCCAAACATGAGCGAACGCGGCGCGGGTCTGCCACGCTGGTCCTTTTCGCCTGTCGAGGTCGCGGCCCGTTTCGGCGCGAGCGTCAGCGGCGCCGCCGATTGGTTCGGTCCCGGCGCGCCGATCGAACCGGCCGCGCCGGCTGACGTCGCCGGCCGACAGTGGGATTTTCCCGCCGGGTTCAACCTGCTGACGCGCGCGCGCGGTTATGAGGCGATTTCTTTCGCCGATCTGCGCGCGCTGGCCGAGTCCTACGACCTGTTGCGGCTGGTGATCGAGACGCGCAAGGATCAAGTCGAGCGCATGAGCTGGAGCATTCGCGCCAAAGCTGGCGTGACCGCTGACCCCACGCAAATTGCGAAGATCGAGACGTTCTTCCAGCGCCCTGACGGCGTCCATGATTGGTCCGCCTGGATGCGCATGTTGCTGGAGGATCTTTTCGTCATCGACGCGCCGGCATTGTGGTGCGAACGCGATCGGGCCGGGCAAGCGCTGTTCCTGCATCCGGTGGACGGCGCGACGATCAAGCCGGTGCTCGACGCCTGGGGGCGGCCGCCGCGCCCTTTCACGCAAGACGGGGCGCTTGTCTATCCGGTGGCCTATCAGCAAATCCTCAAGGGCCTTCCGGCGATCGATTACAGCGTTCGCGACATTATCTATCGGCCGCGCAATCAGCGCGCGCATCGCGCCTATGGTTTCTCGCCGGTCGAACAGATCGTCGCCGCCGTCAATATCGGCTTGAAGCGACAGTTCAATCAGCTGGCCTACTATTCCGAAGGCAACGTGCCCGAAAGCCTGATCGGCGTGCCCGACGCCTGGACGCCCGATCAGATCAAGAATTTCCAGGATTATTGGGATCTCTATTTCACCGGCGATCTGGCGCGGCGTCGACGCGCGAAATTCGTACCCGGCGGCGTCGCCCGCACGTTCATTCAGACCAAGGAGCCCGAGCTGAAGAACGCCTTCGACGAATGGCTGGCGCGCGTCGTCTGCTTCGCGTTCTCGATTTCGCCGCAGCCCTTCGTCAATCAGATGAACAGAGCCACCAGCGAAACGCAGAAGCAGATGTCGGCCGAGGAAGGTCTGTTTCCGGTGCTCGGCTGGATCAAGCGCCTGTGCGATCACATCGTCCAGGAATTGTTCGGCGCCGACGATCTCGAATTCGTCTGGCGCGACGAGATGAAAATCGATCCGTCGGTCCAGCGCGAAAACCTTGTCGCCTATGTCGGCGCCGGCATGATGACGCGCCGGCGCGCCGCCGAAATTCTTGGCGAAAGCCTGCCGGACGATCCGATGGCCGATGTGCTGACCGTGACGACGGCGCAAGGCGCGACGCCGCTCAGCGGCGCCAAGACGCAGGCTTCACCCCAGAATGTCGCGTAGCGCCGCGACAAGCTTGTCCGTCTGCTCCGCCTTTCCAACGGTAATGCGCAGATAGTCCTGGATGCGCGGGGCGTTGAAGTGGCGCACCAGCACGGCGCGTTCGCGCAGCCGCTGCGCCAGTTCGCCGCCTTTGGCCGTGGCGTGGCGGGCAAAGACAAAATTGGCGCTCGAGGGAAGAACCGAGAAGCCGAGTTCGCGCAAGCGTGCGGCCATGGATTCGCGTTCGGCGACAATGGTCTTCAAACCGGCCTTAAAATAGGCTTCGTCCTCGATCGAGGCGATGGCGCCGGCTTGGGCGATGCGGTTGAGCGGATAGGAGTTGAAACTGTTTTTGACACGCGACAGGGCTTCGATCAGCGACGGCGCGCCGAGCGCATAGCCGACGCGCAATCCGGCCAGCGCGCGCGATTTGGAGAAGGTGCGCACCACCAGAAGATTGGGATGGTCGGCGATCAATGGAATGGCGGTGTCGCCGCCGAAGTCGACATAGGCCTCGTCGACAACGACGGGAATGTCGGCGTGTTGCTCGACCAGTCTTTTGACCTCGGCGAGCGGTAGGGCGATGCTGGTCGGCGCGTTGGGATTGGCGAAAACAATCGCGCCGGCGGCGTTGCGGCGATAGTCGTCGACACGCAAACGCAGCGCGTCGTCGAGCGTCACCGTCTCCGAGGCGATGCCGTAAAGATCGGCCCAGACGGGATAGAAGCTGTAGGTCACGTCGGGAAACAGCAGCGGCTTCTCATGCTTGAGCAGCGCGACGAACGTATGCGCCAGCACGTCGTCCGAACTATTGCCGACGAAGACGTTTTCAACGTTTACGCCGTGATAGGCGGCAAGGCAGGCGCGCAGCGCGACGGATTCGGGATCCGGATAAAGGCGAAGGTCTTCGTTGACCGCCTCGCGCATCGCCTTGACGGCGCGCGGCGAGGGCGGCAGCGGACTTTCATTGGTGTTGAGCTTGACCAGACCGTCAATGCGCGGCTGTTCGCCCGGCGTATAAGGCGTCAGCTTTCGCGCGGTCTCGCTCCAGAATTGCATCGGCGGCTCCGTGTCGCGCCGGCGTCCCGCGAGGCGGGAACGCGGCTTGTCGCCAGATCTTTTAAAACAATCGATCGAAAAAGCCAGACCGCCTGAACGACCGCCAGGCGCGGTCGCGTCCTGGGCGAGGGAGCAAGGGAGCGCCAAATTGTCGAAAAAACTGCAGATGTTCATTCCGCTGGCCAAGGCGGACGCGGCGCAGCGTCTGGTCTTTGGCCACGCGACCGCCGAGGCGCCCGATCGCGTCGGCGAAATATGCGATTACGCGACGACCAAGCCCTATTACGAAAAATGGTCCGGCGACATCGCCAAGGCCAGCGGCGGCAAAAGCCTTGGCAACTTGCGCGCCATGCATGGCCAGGTGGCGGCGGGCAAGATCGCCTCCATCGCCTTCAATGACGTCGAAAAACGCATCGAAATCGCCGCCAAGGTCGTCGACGAAGCCGAGTGGCGCAAGATCGAGGAAGGCGTTTACACCGGCTTCAGCCAGGGCGGCGCCTATGTGAAACGCTGGCCCGATCCGGAAAACCCCAAATTGACCCGCTACACGGCGGCGCCGAGCGAAATTTCGCTGGTCGACTATCCTTGTCTGCCAGGTGCGGTGTTCGAATTGGTCAAGGCGGACGGCGTTTGTGAGAAGCGCGATTTCGCCCGCCAGTCCGGCGCGCCCGCCGCGATCGCGCCGCCTGTCGAGCGCTGGAGCGATCTGGTCGCGTCCTTGAGCGCTCCACCCGCCAGCGCTGAAACGGCGCATGATCTTGCGGCCATGATTTTCAAACGGATCGAAGCGGACTTCGCCGACCGGCGGATCGATGGGCCCGCGGTCGACAATTTGGCGAAGCTCAAGACCTTCATCCTTGCGCCGTTCAAACCGCTGTCGAATGAATTGCGGGCGCGCGACAGCGAAACCGTTGCGTCCGGCGCGGCGAAAAAGGACGCCGATGAGGCTTTGCGCAAAGCGATGGATGGCGTTGAAGCGCGGCTCGCCGATTTCGCCGCACGTCTCCAACGGCTGGAGCGGGCGCCCGCGCCCGCGCCTTTCTTGCTCGGCTACGCGCCCGTCGAAAAGTCGCGCGCCGCCGCCCAGGACGACCTCGCGGAGGCGCTGGCGCGCCTGCCGCCGCAGGACGTTTCGCTCCTCCTCATCAAGGCCGCCCAGTCGCATCCGCGCACTTTCGGCTAGAGCCGATTGCAAAACGCGTCCTGCGTCCGGCGCCTGACGTTTAAGCCCCGCGGTCGGTCCCGCCCGCAAACGCCGGTTTGATTCCGCAAAATCACGTCCATTTCAAAAGGAACAAGATATGAATACGATGCAATCCACCGTCGATTTGAACGAAGCCATTCGCAAGGCGCAGAGTGCGCCGCAAGCCGACCCGCGCCTCGCGGGTTTGGAAAAGTCGACGTTTTCCCAGAGCGCCTCGGCGACGTCGGGCCTGACCTATTACGATCTTGAAACGGGGGCCAAGCTTCTCTTTCCGGTGTTGACGCCGCTGCGCAACTCCATTCCGCGCATGTCCGGGAAGGGCGGCGTGCAAGCGGCGTGGCGCGCCGTCACGGCGATCAACGCCAGCGGTCTGCGCATCGGCGTTTCGGGCGGCAACCGCGGCGGCGTGCAGGCGGTTTCGACCAAGGATTATGTGGCGACCTACAAGGGAATTGGCATCGAAACCAGCGTCGATTTCGAGGCTCAATACGCCGGCCAGAATTTCGACGACATTCGCGCCCTTTCGGCGCAGGCCGGTCTTGAGGCCTTGATGATCGGCGAGGAGGCGCTAATCCTCGGCGGCAATACGTCGATGCCGCTCGGCGCGACGCCGACGCCGACGCTCGCCGCCGCCAATTCCGGCGGAACGCTCGCCAGCGGAACGTTGTCGGTGATTTGCGCGGCGTTGTCGCTCGACGGATTGATGAACGCCTCGGTAATCAATGGCGTTCAAAGCCAGATTCAACGCGCCAACGCGGATGGATCGAGCGATATTTTTGGCGGCGGCGCGGCGCAGAAGTCGGCCAACGCCACCATCGCCGTCACCGGACCGAACGGTTCGCTCACCGGGTCCGTGCCCGCGGTGCGCGGCGCGCTCGGCTACGCCTGGTTCTGGGGCGCCGTCGGCTCTGAAGTCCTGGGCGCCATCACCACGATCAATTCGGTGGCGATCGAGGCCAACGCGAGCGGAACGCAAACCGCCGCCTCGCTGCCTTCGGCGGACTGGTCCAATAACAGTTTGGTTTTCGACGGCCTGTTGACGCAAGCGCTGCAACCGTCTTCCGGCGCTTATGTCTATACGATGCCGAGCGGCGGCGCCGGCGTCGGCACGCCGCTCACGGCCGACGGGGCGGGCGGTATTGTTGAAATCGAAACCGCGCTGGAGAGCAATTGGAACAATTACCGCCTGTCGCCCGACGAAATCTGGGTTTCGGCGCAGGAAGCCAACAATATGTCGCGAAAGATTCTCACCGGTTCGGCGAACGCGGCGCAGCGCTTCGTCTTCAACGCCTCGCAGGACGCCATCGGCGGCGGGATCATGGTGACGACCTACAAGAACAAATATTCGATGGCGGGCGCCAAGACGCTCGACATCAAGATTTCATCCCAACATGCCGTCCGGCACGATGCTGCTTTTGACGCGCAAATTGCCTTACCCGCTCGCCAACGTCGGCAACGTCATGCAGATTCGCACGCGGCAGGATTATTACCAGATCGAGTGGCCGTTGCGCGCGCGTCGATACGAATATGGCGTCTACGCCGACGAAGTTCTGCAGCATTATTTTCCGCCGTCGATGTCCCTCATCACCAATATCGCCAACGGCTGATGCACAAGCGCTCGCGCCTCGCGCGCGGGTGCGATGCGAAATGAAAGGGACGACGATGAAATTTCGGGTTCGAGGCGATGTCGTCCGATTGAGCTGCGCGGGGCGGACCTTCGCGGTCGACGCCGATGGCGCATTCGACGCGCCGGCGGAATTGGCGCCATTTCTGGCGGCGCACGGATGCGTTGGCGTCGAACCGTCGGCGTCGTTCGTCGATGCGCAGGCTCAGCCGCAAGAGACGAGCGCGTTCGAGGCGCCGATCAAACGGCGTTCGCGCGTCGGGAAAGAAGCGTAAGCGATGGCGCAGGGCGATCTCATGACCTTGCCGGCGCTCAAGGCTCATCTTGGCGTGCAGTCGAGCGCGGACGACGTCCTGCTCGCCAGCCTCATCACCCAGATCAGCCGCGCCATCTGCAACTATCTCAATCGCTCGTTCATCTGGCCCAAAGACGTGCTGGATGTTTACGACGGCAATGGTCGGCGGAAAATCCAGTTGCGGCAATGGCCGGTCATCTCGATCGCCTCGGTGGTGGTCGAGGGGCGCTCGATCGCGCCGACCGCCCCGCCGGCGCCGGGCGTGGTCAGCGGCGGCGTTGGCTGGTTGCTCGAAGGCGGCGACGAAGAACCGGCCGGCGCCATGCAGAGCCTCTTCCTGCGCGGCGAAGTCTTTCCGCGCGGCCTGCAGAATGTCTGGGTCCGGTATCGCGCCGGCTATCAAATTAGCAACGAGGCGCAGATCGTTCCCGCCGCCGCTCCCTTTATCGTCAGTGTCGCGGCGCCCTTTGGCGCTTATGCGTGCGATTGCGGCGCGATCTATGCGAGCGGCGCGCCGTTGGACCTGGTTCCGGCCAATCCACTACAGGGGCAATATACGCTCGACGGGCAGGGCGGCTACGGATTTTCCACGGCGGACGCCAACGCCGACATATCTCTCTCCTATGGCTATGTCCCCGCCGATCTGGCGCAATGCGCGCTGGAATGGGCGGCGGACCGCTATCGCTATCGCGAGCGCATCGGCATGGTCTCCAAGAGTCTCGGCGGGCAGGAGACCGCGTCCTATCGCGTCGTCGCCATGCCGGATTTCGTCGTTCAAGCTTTACGCGGTTTCATGCGGATCATTTCGAACTGACCATGTTCACGCTTGAGTTTGACGGCCTGCAGATCCTCGTTTCGCGTCTTGAAGATGCGCCGAAAGTGGTCCGCGCCGCGCTTTTGGCCAAGATGACCGATCTTTCGCGGGCGCTCTACGACAAGATCGTCAACGAAAAACTTGCCGGCGAAGTCCTCAACATTCGCAGCGGCGCCTTGCGCGCTTCGATCGCGGCGCGGATTTCAGATGACGGCGACGCCTTGAGCGCGAGCGTCGGCGTCGACGGCGATATCCCCTATGCCACGATTCAGGAATATGGCGGGCGCACGAGCGCGCATGACATCGAAGCGGCCAAAGCGCGCGCCCTGGCCTTCGTGAAAGACGGCAAGGCGATCTTTTGCAAAAGAGTTCGCCACCCTGGCTCCCAAATTCCGGAACGATCCTATTTGCGATCCAGCCTTGACGAGCTTTCCGACGAAATTGTCGCGCAATTATCGGACGTGGCGAGCGAAACGGCCGCCGGCCTAATGGAACAACGATGATCGCATCACGAGAGGCCATCATGGCCGCGCTGTTTGATCAGCTCGCCGGGGCGCAATTCGCGGCGCCGATCGCCGGAAAAACGGGTTGGGCGACGATATCGCGGCGGATCAGATTGTGGGGCGACGTCGCCCGTGCCGATCAGCCGGCCTTGTTTATCGTCGACCACAGTGAAACCAACGCCTATGGCGCTGACAATCTCCTCGCCAAAGCGACGATGAATGTCGAGTTGTTCGTCTATGTCGCGACGGGAAGAGATCCGACCGCCATTCCGGCGCGCGATCTGAATGTCGCGCTGGACGCCATTTTCAATGTGCTCGCGCCGACGCCGGAAAACGCAAGACAGACGCTTGGCGGTCTCGTCCACAGTTGCCGGATCGAAGGCCGCATCGTCAAGGATCCGGGCGATCTCGACGGCCAAGGCCTCCTCATCACGCCATTGAAAATTCTTTGTCCGTGAAATGCGGCTGAACGCGCCGTTCAGTCGATCGCGCGCTACAACGCCAAACTTTTTGTTGGATTTCCATCAGGGAGCCTCATGTCATGTCTAACAATGTTTCGGTCGCCTTCGGCTCTGGAGTGCTGATCGCCACGCCGACAGCGAGCAATTCGACGCCTGTGCAGTTCGGCGCGTTGCAGGACGTTTCGATCGATTTCAGCTTTTCGACGAAACAGCTTTTCGGCCAGTATCAATTTCCCGTAGCGGTCGGCCGCGGCGAAGGCAAAATCGCCGGCAAGGCGAAGTTCGCCAATATCGACGGCGCGGCGCTCAACGCGATTTTCTTTGGACTGAGCGAAAGCAGCGGCCAGAAATTATGGTCCTACAACGAGGGCGGCGCCGTTGGAACGGCCGCGCCTTACGCCGTCAGCGTCGCCAATAGCGCCAATTTCGACGAGGATCTCGGCGCGACCTACGCCTCGAGCGGGCTTAGCCTGGTCAAGGTCGCGTCCAATCCTTCCGTCGGGCAATATAGCGTCGAGGCCGGCGTCTACACGTTCTCGAGCGGCGACGCCGGCAGGGCCGTGCTGCTGACCTATAGCTATCTTCAGTCCAGCGTCGGCTCGAAATCGCTCATTGGCAATAAGTTGATGGGCGCGGTGCTCCCGTTCCAGATCGATTTCTATCAGACCAATCCCAACGTCGCCGGAGCGCAATGGTCCCTGCGGCTCTATAATTGCGTGTCCTCGAAATTGTCGATCGCCTCGAAAAATCAGGATTTCACCATCCCGGAAATGGATTTCGAGGCTTTCGCCAACGCCGCGAACATGATCGGCGAATTGAACACGGCGATATGACAATGGTTTTTGACGGAACGAACAACAGCGCGCGGGCGCCCCTGATCACGCTCGCCGGACGTGAATTCTTCGCGCCGGTCATCGCTTTGCGCCAGGCGCGCATTGTCGTGCCGGGCTTGCTGAAGATCATGCCCAAGCTCACGAAAATTCAGCAAGGTTTGGCCGCCGGCGATCTCGCCGAAGCGGCGGTGCTGGAAAGCGAGGACGTCGAATTGATGATCGACATCGTCCACGCGGCCTTGACGCGCGCTCAACCGGGTTTGAGCCGCGACGAACTGCTCGATCTTGACGCCAGTCTCGTCGAACTGATCGCGGCGCTGGCGGTCGTCGCGCGACAAAGTGGCGTGTTCGCGCCGAGCGAAAGCGTCGCGCCGGGGGAGCCGTTCTGAGCGATGTCGATTTCGATCGCATCATCGCTCATTATTGCCAATGGTCCGGCGAGGCCTGGACGGACGCGCTCGAAGGCGAGCTGACCTTTCCCCGCATCATGGCGCGCCACAGATATTGGCGCGAACATCCGCCGCCGGCGTTTTTGTTGCGGGCCCTGGCGATCGGTTTCGGCGTCTGGACGCCGCGACCCGATAACGCGGACGCCAGCGCGGCGTTGCGAACCCTATTTCCCTCGGGCCGTTTTTGACGGCCTTCGCCTCAACATCGCGAGCCAGTCATGTCAGACGAAAATGTCAGCGTTTCCTTTGGCGCGGACGCGAGCGGCTTTCTTGCGGGCGTCGAAAGCGTATCGGCGGCGCTGAAAAAACTTCCCGCTGGCGTGAACGCGATAGCCGAGGAAGTCGGCAAGACGTCGCGGGATTTTTCAAAGCTTGGCGACGGCGTCGCCGCGGCGCTCGGCAAGATCGCCAGCGGGACGGTCAAACTGAAAACGGGCCAGAGCGAATCCTCGCGCGCCACGATCGCGGCTATCAATCATGAGATCGCGGCGGAGAAATCCGCTTTCGCCCAGAAGAAGACTGTGTTCGATGAACTGGCGAAATTGAAGATCATCAGCAATAGCGCGCGCATCGGCAGCGTCGAGCGGGCGTTGGACAGCGAATATGCGGCGGAGAAGGCGCTGCTGGACAAGGAGCTGGCGATCGAGGGGCAAAAGGTTGAGCAGCGCCAGCAGGTGCTCAACAAGCTGGCGCAGCTCGACGCCCGTTACGCGCAGCAACGTCAGAAGCTGATGTTCCAGTCGGTCGAACAGATGGTCGCGCCCGGGAACAAAATGGTCGATTCGATGTCGTCCTCGCTGTCGAGCGGCATCATGGGCATGATCGAGCGAACGAAGACGTTTAAACAAGTACTGCGTTCGTTGGCGCAGGCGATTGTCCAGCAATTCGTCAAGATGGGCGTCGATCTCGTCGCCAATTGGGCGAAGGGCCAGATCGCGCAGGTGGTCCTGTCGCAGACGGCGGAAGGGCAGAAGACAGCAGCGGCCATAGCCGGCGCGACGGCGCGGACCGCCGTCGCGTCTTCCGGCGCTGCGGCGAGCGCGGGCGCGCAAAAGGCGGCGGCCTCGCTCGCCATTGGAACGGACGCCGGGCAGGCCGGCGCCGGCATCACGGCGTTTCTGGCGCCGTTCTTGGGGCCGGCCGCGATCGGGGCGGGCGAAGCGGGCGCGGCCCAGGTTCTCTCGTTCAACGCCTTCGACATCGGCGCGTGGTCGATTCCGCAAGACCAACTGGCGATGGTCCATCAAAACGAGCTGATCATGCCGGCGGCCGAAGCCGGCGCCTTCCGCGCCATGCTGACGGGCGCGGCGAATGGTTCCGGCTCCTCATCCGGCGCGCAATCGGGCGGCGACGTGCACGCGCATTTCAATGTCAGCGCCATCGACGCCGCCGGCGTCAAATCGTTCTTCGCCAACAATTCGAAGCACATTCTCAAAGCCCTCAACGGCGCCGTGAAGAACGGCGACCACCTCGGCCTTCGCGCGCTTGGGACGGCTTGATCGATGACCTTGCCGATCTTCCCGACGCTGCCGGGTCAGGGCTGGAGCGTCAAAAAGACGCCGACCTTCTCGACGCGCGTGGCGACGCATGTGTCCGGTCGTGAAGTCCGCGTCCCGCTTTACGCGCACGGTCTTTACGCCTTCGAGCTGGCGTTCGACGGGCTGGATTCGTCCGGCGCCTACGCCGGCCTGCAGGCGCAGAGCCTGCAAAGCCTGATGGCCTTCTACCTCGCCTGTCAGGGGCAGGCGGGAGCCTTCGTTTATATCGACCCCGATGACAACGCCGCATCGAACGTCTCCTTCGGGCAGGGCGACGGCGTGACGACGCAATTCACGTTGCAGCGATCCCTTGGCGGCTATAGCGAGCCGGCGTCCTATGTGACGGCCGTGTCCGCCGTCTCCGTCGCCGGATCGAGCGCGACGGGCTGGAGCCTGATCGCGCCGAACACGCTGGCCTTTCCCTCCGCGCCAGCTAGCGGAGCGGCGCTGTTCTGGTCCGGGTCGTTCGGCTTTCAGTGTCGGTTTACCGACGACAGCGCGGAATTCGAGAAGTTCATGTCCGGCCTGTGGATGGTGAAAAGCCTCAAATTTCGGAGCGTGCGATGAAATCCGCCGCGCCCGCGCTCGTCGCCTATCTGAACGCCTTCCGGCCGACTTCGGACGCGACGTTGAACATGGCCGACCTGTTCACCATCACGCTCGCCGGCGGGACGGTCCTGACCTACACGAATTTCGACGTCCCCGTCGTCTGGAACGGCTATACCTATTCGGCCTCCGGCCTGCTGATCGACGGGCTGAAATACAAGTGCTCCTGCGGCGTCAATGTCGACCAGCAGAAGATCACCATTTGCGCGCGCGGAACCGATACCTACGGCGGCCTCGCGGTTTTGCAGGCGTTGCAGCAAGGCCTGTTCGACGCGGCGGAAATCCAGCGCGAGCGGGCGTTCTTCACCAGCCTCGCCAGCCCGGCGCCGTTGACGCCGCTGGGCGCCGTCATCTTGTTCAAAGGCCGCGTCTCGGCCATCGACGCCATCGGCCGCACAGGCGCCGAAGTCACGGTTTCGTCCGATCTCGTCCTGCTCGACATCGACATGCCGCGCAACGTCTTCCAGGCGAACTGCACGCATGTGCTTTATGATTCCGGCTGCGCTTTGGCGCGCGCGGCGTTCACCGCCAACGGCGCTGTCGCGGCGGGATCGACGCCGACGCAAATCAATTGGTCCGGCGCGTCGAGCGCCTATCAGCAAGGCGCGATCGCCTTCACTTCGGGCGCCAACGCCGGCGTCGAGGCGACGATCAGGGCCGCGACGTCAAGCGCCTTGACGCTGGTCTATCCGCTGCCCGACGCGCCGGCCGTCGGCGATAGCTTTACCGTGTCGCAGGGCTGCGATCACACGATGGCGACGTGTCAGGGCAAATTCGCCAATCTCGTCAATTTTCGCGGTTTTCCCTTCGTGCCGCCGCCGCAGGTCATCACCGGCCCGATGGCCTCGACCTATACGAGCGGGAAGTGAGTATGAAGGAATCCGCCCAACGCGCCGCCGTCGTCGCGGAAGCGCGCGCATGGCTCGGCACGCCCTATCACAATTGCGCCGACATCAAAGGCGCCGGCGTTGATTGCGGCATGCTGATCGTGCGCGTCTTCGTCGATTGCGGCCTCGTCGAACCCTTCGATCCGCGCCCCTATCCGGCCGATTGGCATTTGCACCGCGATGCGGAACGTTATCTGGGCTGGGTCAAGACCTGGTGCCAAGAGGTCGAAACGCCGAAGCCCGGCGATCTCGTCGTCTTCCGCTACGGGCGCTGCTATTCGCATGGCGGCGTCGTCACGCGAACGGAGCCTTTGACGCTCGTTCACGCCTTCGCCGACGCCGGCGAGGTCGTCGAGGAGGCTTTCATGCGCAACCCGCGACTTGGCGAGCCCGAGCGCAAGCGGGCCTTCTACAGCTTCTGGGGCGGCGTCTGATGGGTTTTCTGTCTTCGGGCCAAAAGACCCAGATCACCAAATATTCCGGGCTGCAAATCGAAAGCACGTCGTCGTGCCTGCCCATTCCGATGGCCTATGGCTGCAACATCCTCGCGCCGAACGTCATCTGGTACGATCATTTTCAGGCCAAGCCGGCCGGCGGCAAGACCGGCGGCAAAGGCGGCAATGGCGTTCAGAGCTGGACCTATTCCTGCGCCCTCATCATGGGATTGTGCGAAGGCCCGATCATGGGCGTCGGCAACGTCTGGGATTCCTCGCCGACGCCGATCCCGTTAAGCAAGACCGGCCTGTCGCTCTACGACGGGACCGCCAATCAGCCGGTCTGGTCCTGGCTGGCGACGAACTATCCGGCGCAGGCCCTGACCTATCAACGCACCGCCTATCTTTGCGCGTCGAACTACAATCTCGGCTCGTCCGCCTCGGTCAACACCAATAATTTCGAGGTCCATGGGACGCTCTATCAGACCGGGTTCAACAGTCTCGACGCCGACCCGGCTCTGGTCATCCAGGATTTCCTGACCAACGGCCAATATGGCGTCGGCTTTCCGGCCGCATCGATCGCCATGACGTCGCTGCTCGGCGGCTCGAACACCGGCGCCTATCAGGCCTATTGCCGGGCGGTGGGGTTGGCGATCTCGCCTGTTTTGAACACGCAGGAGAAAGCTTCGTCGATCCTGTCGCGCTGGCTGCAACTGACCAATTCGACGGCGGTGTGGTCCGGCGGCCAGCTCAAGATCATGCCCTATGGCGACGCCTCGATCACCGGCGCCGGTCAAACCTGGCTCGCCTCCGACACGCCGCTCTACGATCTGAGCGACGAGGATTTCGTCGGCGACGGCGGCGCCGATCCGATCCAGATTACCCGCAGCGATCCGTTCTCGGCCTATAACCAGCAGCCGATCGAAATCCAGGCGCGCAACGACGATTACAATACGGGGCCTGTCGTCGCCTTCGATCAGGCGGCGATCGATCGCTTTGGCCTGCGCATCGGTTCAAGCATCACGGCGCATGAAATCTGCGACCTGACGATCGCGCAGACCGCTGCGCAATTGATCCTGCAACGCGGGCTCTATATTCGCAACACGTACCATTTCAAGCTGAGCTGGGAATTCTGTCTGCTTGAGCCGATGGATCTGGTCACGCTGAGCGATCCGTTGCTCGGGCTGAACAAGACCGTCGTCCGCATCATCGATATCGAGGAGGACGCCGACGGCCTGCTGACCGTCACGGCGGAGGAATTCCCGCAGGGCGTGGCGAGCGCGACGCAATATCCGACGCAGGGCAAATCGAACGGCGCGCCGAACGCGCAAGCCGCGCCGGGATCGATCAATGCGCCAATCATCTTCGAGCCGCCGGGCGAACTGGCGCGGGCGCTGCAGGTCTGGATCGTCGCGACAGGACAGAATCCCGCGCTTTGGGGCGGCTGTCATGTGTGGGCGTCCTATGACGGCGTTTCCTATGCGCAAGTCGGCGAAATTCTGTCCGGCGCGCGTCAGGGCGTATTGTTGGCCTCGCTGCCCGCGATCGCCGCGACGCCGGCCGGCCCGACGATCGATCAGACCAACACGCTCCGCGTCAATCTGTCGGAAAGCGCCGGTTCCCTGCTTTCGGGAACGCAGAGCGATGCGCAAAACGGCGCGACGCTCTGCTATGTCGACGGCGAGTTGATCGCCTATGAAACCGCCGCGCTGACTGGAACAAACACTTACAATCTGACCTATCTGGTCAGGGGCCTTTACGGGACGCAGGGCGCTGTCGCCGCGCATTCGTCGGGCGCGCCTTTCGCCCGCCTCGACAACGCGGTGTTCAGATATACCTACACGAACGTGCAGATCGGCGCGCCGGTCTGGCTCAAGTTCACCTCGTTCAATATCTGGGGCGGCGCGGAGGAATCCCTCGCCGATGTCACGGCGTACACGCATACGTTGTCGGGCGCGCCGACGCCGAACGCGATCGTGATTCTTTCCGACAGCCTGACGCAGCAGGGCCTTTCGCTGACTCTCGCCGCGACATGGCAGGCCGATCCGCTGGCTGTGGCTTATATCGCCGACATTTCCGCCGACGACGGCGCGACCTGGACCAATGTCTATAATTCGGCCGGCGCGGCGCTGTCCGTTCCGGGCCTCAATCATTCCAGTCTGGCGCTGCGGCTTTGCGGCGTCTCGTCGAATGACGTCAAAGGGCCGTACACCATCGTCACCGTGACGGGACCGGCGCTGAACTATTCGCCGGCCGTCAACGGCTATACGATTTCCTATGACGACCTGGCGTCCTCGCTGGCGACGGCGGTCAGTCTCGATCCGATCACGCAAGCCGACGACGCCACCGTGGCGGCGATGGGCGGCGCGCTGACGCAGGGGCAAAACGCCGCGTTGACGCAGGCGCAAACGGCGGCGGCGCAGGCCGCGGTCAATGTCCAGACGACGATGCTGGCGGGCTTGTCGGGCGCGTTCGCGTCCTATCAGACGAATGTTTCGGCGCAGTTTGGAACGCTCAACGCCAATCTGGCGAGCGTCACGCAAACGCTGACGACGCTTTCGACCGCGCAAACCGCGCAGGCGCAGGCGTTGACCAGCGTCACGGCGCAATCGGCCGCCGGCACGGCGAGCGGCGTCTTCAACGTCAGCGCCTCGTCCGGCGTCGGAACCGGCGTCTCGGCCGCCGTGACGATGGGCGTCTCGGCCGCCGGCGCCGGCGGAACGCCGGTCAGTTCGGGCCTGACGCTGCAAGTGGTCAACGGCGTCGGCCAGGTGATCGTTTCGGCCGCGAATTTCTACATTTTGAATAATGGCGCGGCGACCGTTCCCTTCGCGGTCGTCAATGGCTCCGTGGCGTTGAACGGCGTGACCTATGTCAACGGCGCGATGCAGTCGCAGGCGACGACCGCTTCGGGCGCGCCGGTGTTCCAGCTCAATTGGGTCACCGGCCAGATGGATTGGAATGCATGAGGCCGCGCCGAAAAGCGCAAGTCGGCTTTCGGAATCAGCGGCCGTTGTTTCATTCGCCGCGCCGAAAAGCGCAAGTCGGCTTTCGGAATCAGCGGCCGTTGTTTCATTCGCCGCGCCGAAAAGCGCAAAGCGGTTTTCGGAATCAGCGGCCATTGTTTCATTCGCCGCGCCGAAAAGCGCAAGTCGGCTTTCGGAATCAGCGGCCGGAGAACGCTAGATGAGCCGGATACAGGCTGGACCCTTTTCTGATGGCGGCCTGCGCCTGCGCACGGTGCAGGCCGGCTACAGCGCCGACCCCGCGCCGAGCGACGCCTCGAAGATCATTTTCGACAGCGATTGGGGCGAGTTGTTTCCCACCGACGCCGCGCATATCGGCGTGGCGACGATCGGCGTTTCATCGTCGTGGCAAACGATTGCCTTTCCCGCGCTCGGCTATGTCCCTTTCGCGCTCATCGCCTATAGCGGGACGGGCTCGAACAATTCCATGCCGGCCGGCGAATGGTTCTTCCCGCAGATCGTCACCGGCACGGGCGGCTCGGCGCTGGGTCCGGTCGTCGAGATTTTCGCCGATCATATCGCCATTCTCTACAACCCGACCAATCCGCTCGGCCCGCAGATCAAGGTGGCGTGGTGCGTCGTTCGCTCCTCGACGGCGGTTTCCAGCGTCAACGCCTCGCGCGCCGGGACCAACTGGATGCGCTGGACCAACGCCGGGCCGCTCATCGCCAAGCCGGGCAAGTCGGTAACCTCGACGAACCAGGACGACTTCCTGATCAAGGCTGGCGCGGGAATCGTCAACGGCCAGCCGCTCGCCTCGAATGTCGTGACGTCCGTACCTTACGTCGGGGCGTCGAGGGTATACACAAGCGGTTCGTATTACGCGCTGACGATCCCGTATAATCTGGGCTATGTCCCGCTGTGCTGGGCGCAGTTGCAGACCGCGTTTTCCGGATTGCAGGTGTCGATCGACACGGCGAACCTGAATATTTCCTACGACACCAACTTCGTCTATAGTGGCAATCCGCCGCTGACGATCTACCCGCTGTACTATTCGATCCTGCGTCAGCAATGGTTCTAACATGAGCACGCCTTTTGCGATCGACGTGGCGAACAGCGTCTTTCGCGCCGTCATCAACGGCGACAACGCGCTGGCGCCGTCCTCGCCGGCCAACGTCATCTTCGACGCCTTCGGCCAGCCCTATAACGGCGTGTTCAAGGGCGGCGTCGTCGCCTCCAGCACGTTCACGGCGGCGGGGACGACGGTCCCGCCCAACGCCAGCAACGCCACGCTTTACACGGCGGCGATCGCGCTCGGAAAGACCTTCTCAAAGCCGCCGCAACTGATCTGGCTTTGCCAGAATCCGTCGACCGGCGGCTGGGGCCAGCAATACACGTCCGGAACGATTTCCTATGTCAACAGCGGCGGCGTGCTGTTTCCGCGCGGCTCGTTCCTGAACGTGTTCGGTTACGCGACGACGACAAGCGTCGTCCTCGGCTACCAAATCGTCAATTTCCCCTCGCCGGTCTCGGTCTCGCCGCCGCCGAACTTCTCCTGGCGCGTTTTCCAGACCTGATGAAAATCTGACAAGGACGCCTTATGGCTCGATCACTGCAAATTCCGGTCTATGCGACCGGGACGGTCGCTGTCGCGCAAAGCGCCGGGGTATGGACCGTCGCCGGCGTCGGGACGAACTGGATCTCGCCCGACGGGACGCCGGGCTGGACGATCGCGGCCGGCGACCGCTTCATCTGCGGCGGCTGTGAGGCGACGATTTCGGCGGTCAATTCGGCGACGTCGATCAACCTCGCCACCTGGACGGGCGGCGCGGTCGCCGCCGGCGCGGCCTATCAGATCTACCGCTATTCCGGGCTGCCCTCGTCCGCCGCGGCGGGCCTTGTGCAGCAATTGCTGGCGCTGGGGTCGACGGCGAATCCGTTCGGCGCGCTGGCCGCGCTGGTCGGTTCGGGAAAGATCAATTTCACCAGTGACGCCAATGGCGATATCCTGGTCCAGGTGCGCTCGAACGCCTCCGGCCAGAGTGATTCCAATTACGTGACGGCCTTCACGATCAATCCGGCGACGGGGGCGGTGGCGCCGACGGGTGTTTTGTCGGCTGCCAATCTGCCGGCAGCAACGACGGCGGCGCTTGGCGGCGTTAAGGCTGGTTCGACCACGACGATTGCGTCCGATGGAACCTTGGCTGACGCAGCAGGCTTCCGTAACCGCCTCCGCAACGCGCAATTCTCCATTAATCAGCGCGGGGCTTCAGGCACGGTGACACTTGCGGCCGGCACCTATGGTCACGATGGCGTCAAAGCCGGCATCTCAGGTGCCACCTATTCCTTCGCGACGAGCGGGATCGATACGACGCTGATGGTCACGGCGGGATCGATCATTCTTCCGATCGATTCGACGATGATCGAAGGCGGGACTTACACGCTGTCGCAAGCCGGAACGGCTCAGGCGCGTGTCTGGCAGGGGACGGGATCGACCGGTTCCGGCTCGTATGCCTCGTCGCCCATTGTTGTGACGGGCTTGACCGCAGCGACGCAGACCAACGCCGAATTTTCAACCGGGACCGTGCTTCGCCCCCAATTCGAGCCGGGGTCCGCCGCGACCATTTTCGAGCGTCTTCCGCCGAGTGTCGAGTTGTTCCGCTGCCAGCGTTATTTCCGCACAAGCTATCCGACCGGCGCAGCGATCGGCGCGGCGAACGTGGGCGGCGGCGAAGAAATCATAGCGTTCACGACGTACGATTTTTTCACGCCCGTCATCAAAATCGGCACGATGCGGGCGACGCCAACGCTGACGATTTATGATTTCCAGAGCGGCGCGGTGGGCACATTTTGGTGCCCAAGCACGTCGGCGCACATTGCCGCTAGCATCGGGTCGTCTACCAACGTGACGTTCATCGCGTATAGCGCGGGTTATCTGACACCAAACACTGCCTGTTATTTCCAGTGGACGGCATCTGCGGAGATTTGAACGTCGTCAATTTCATTAACGCGGCGGGATTCAATTTGACCCGCGTATCGTGTCTTGGCGACAGCGCCAGAATCACGCCTGATTTTCTCTTCGAGGTAGCGTCCGCAACGCGGTGTGAGCTACCGACATGCTGTAGCTCATTGACAGGATGGGTCCGGCCGCTTCCAGAAGACCATTTCCTGTCCAACATCGGGCAATGGCAGCGCAGCAACCTTCTTTAATCCGGATTGCTCGAACGCTATATGAAGATAGTCGTAAGTCGGAGCAGGAGTGAACTGCCCATCTGCTTTTGTGCTGGCAATGAAAAGACAAGCGCTCTTATTCGGCTCTTGAGAAAGCCATTGTTTATATCCTTCGACGGTGTCTGGAACTTGCATTGTATCAATTTGGGTTGAAGGGAAAAAAGCTCCTTTATCAATCATTGATTGCAATTCAATTGTATTAACATTTACAATCATGTGACGATTTGCAAATGAAACCAAATGTGTACCGCCATGCAATTCGTAAATTTTTGCTGAAACGGAACTATTCACCGCTACCCATTTTTTCTCAACGTCCAGATTAAGCGACTCGCCGTTCGAAAAAAGGCTGCCAGCCTTATCAAATTTGCCGCCGTATTTAAGATAATCAAAAATCGTTCCTCCGCAGGAGACGAGCCTGATTCCTTTATCGTCGAACCAGTTCGGAGAAAAATCACTAGCCAACGTGCGGCAGAATTTATCATCGACCTGAGGAACCAGGGCTGCACAGCAAAAAACGACGGTTATCGCGGCCAAAATGGCCTTTGACATCCTGGATTCGATCAAACGCGCAATGCCTACGGTTGTTCCGACGACAAGAAGAGGGATGAGCGGGACATCAAATCCAGAACCAATATTGTCGGATGTAAGCAGCGTGGCGAAACATAATAAATATAAAGAAACTAGATAAATCGAAAATAGTACATATTTATCTTTCAATATGTTGTGCCGTTTTACGATTATAAGTACGCAAAAAAGGATGAGCGAAAATGCTGTAAGAGCCACATGCATAACGTTCATGTGAAAAAGTAACGTTTCAGCGTGCGAAAACACCACCCAAAAATGATTCAAATTTGCAGCCGAGTATTCTGATGTGTGCGATCCGTAGCCGTAAGCAAGAAGATAATTAATAACATCATTGAAATGAATAAAATACCATGGTCCAGCTACGAAAATTACAGCAAATATCGATAATATTAAGTTTTTGATTCGAGTCGTCCATAATCCATTATTCACCGTAACTAATAATATAGTTGAAGAAAGTACGATGGCCGGCGCAAAGGAAATATTCACAGTACGCGAAAGTAACAGAAAGCCCGCGCAAACTCCACATAAGATTGACGGCCAGATCTTCGCGAATCCGTCCGACAGCTCAAAAAAATACACAAAACTGATGAACGAAAATGCTGCGGCAGAAGAAAATTCGAAATTTCTCGCAAAATTTGTAAAATATGGATTGCTAATAACAAGCAAAGTCGCCACCGTCGCTGCAAAATTTGATGACAGCCTATTCGTCAGCATAAAAGTAAATAAAATTGTAGCGCTTGCGAATATAGCGCTGGCAATTATTCCGCCATCGCTTGACATGCCCGTGAAATACATTGTTATAGATGCAAATGCGTAGGCAAGAGGGGCGTGTATATTTGGTACAGTGAACGCGTGTAGCCAATTTTCTACACCGCCACCTAGAAGTTGACGTGTAAAGTTTATTGCAAACCCCGTATATCCAGCCTCGTCAATATCCAAAATGCCGCCAAACCGGTTTACTTTCTCCCAATGATAGTTAATTTCAAAATATGAAAGCGCAAATATGAGAGGCAAGATTGATGCTGATAGGGCTGGTATGGAAACGTGTCTTTTCATTATTAGAAGGTCCTTTGGCTTTGCGACATAGGCGATTTGATCGCTTCCGGGATTGCGGCTTCACGTCGTCACACAATCGGCTCGTCGTCACTTAACTCAAGTTCTTCATGGGTTACCGACTACATCGCGGCACCTTAGAGCCTAACCGAAAAAGATGGGTAATTTCGACGGATTGTGATTCCTTCGGATTTGCGAGATTCGAGGGAATAAGATGGCCCGAACCAAAATCATCGGACGCAAGTATTGGTGCGATGGGCTGCGTTATGCAAGCGATTTGAGGGCTGCTGAATGGGCGCTGATTGAGGCGCATCTGTTCCCGGCTCCGTCACCCTTGATTGGTTCTCCGGGCGCCTCGACTTGAATTCGTGTGGATTGCCAATTATTGGAGGCGGGCGCGTCATATGGCGTCTGAAGAAGGCGGATATGGCGTGTCTTCATGAATATTCGCGGTGGACAATGCGCTGCCGAGCAGGGGTGTGAATGTGACCGAAGGGCAAAGAATGAACGAACCTTTCGGCGCGCGAGCCCGCCTGCGCGCATGGAATGAACGGCTGAACGCTCGAAGCGAATTATTGTTCCTTTTGGTGGCCGCCGGACTGTCGCTCTATCTGTTGGCGTTGGTGAACCCGTTTTACACGCCGACGATCGACGACTCGGCCATCGTGATGCGTTACATGCGCAATTTTCAAACCGGCCATTTCTTCGCTTTTAACGTGGAAGACGGGCCGGTTTACGGTGTCAGCGGGTTTATTTTCGGCTTTCTGGCCGGGGCGCTGTGCTGGATCGGTCTGGACCCTCAACCGTCTATTTTCATCGTTTCAGTCTTTGGCATGATTGGATTTATATATTACGTACAGCGGATTTTCTATTTACAATGCCGCGTCGTTCCGGCGGCTGTAGGCGCGAGTATTTTGGTTTATTTCAGCTCAAAATATTTGCCTGGAACGTTGCTGTTGGGTCTGGAGGTTTCTGTCAATCTCTGTCTGGTGGCGGCATGCTTTCTTTACTTCTTCGAGAAAAAGACAAAATTATTCTATATTTTTTCGGCCCTTGCGGTCATTTCAAAACTCGATACATTGTCGCTAATTCTCGGATTGGTGTTTCTTCAAGGCGT
>CAVTNU010000020.1:0-8310 GCA_963736175.1 uncultured Alphaproteobacteria bacterium
GATTCATTATGGCGGTGAAAGAAAGCAGTGAAACGTAGTTTAACCCTGTAATAAGGGCATCAATGACACCAGAATTGGCTTGTCTGATAAGGAGAATGGGCTGAGGTTTGCTTTCGAATTTGTTTATTGTGCTTATCGGGTCATCCGCAGATCCGTCATCCACTATAATAACACGAAATAACTGATATGTCTGAGAAAATATACTATTTAACGCATCAAGTAGCGTCTTTTCCATATTGTAAACAGGCATTAATACATCAATTATTTTATCTGACAATGTATTTACATCGATATTTTGCCGTAACGTTGCGTTGGACTTCTCCCACTCAGCCTCAGAGTAAGAATAATCCGCTGGTACTCGCTTATCTATCGTAATAATCATCGCAACCGTGGTCCTTGAGTGCTCAGATGACGCTGCGCCAACGACGCGTTCTTGTCAGCCGGACGTGTGCTAAAAAACGGCTTCTGGTATTATTTTGTCTGCCTGTGAAAATGAAGCACTTTCCTTTCCGTAGGACTGAGCCAACTTCTGAGCCGATAACGAGCCAGACGCGCGATCTTAGAGGCGAAGTTCTCGCGCCACGGCGTTTGATTGCGAAAGCGCCAGTAAATATGGCGCAGAGGATGCGCGCAATTGGCGCGCCAAGGCTTTTTGGCGTCGGTAAAGTGCAGGATCGCGGGATCGGCCGCCGCCGCCAGCGCCTCGGCGTCCGAGTAGGATGGGGCAAGGCGATTGAACACAAAGAGGCTGCTGTTGGCGTTGAAGCGAAGCGGCAGATAGGCCGTTTCATTGCAAAACATCAAGTTCAAAATATCTTGATCCTGCAATTCGATGTCGGCGGCGTTCCGCGCATATGTCTTGATGGCGCCCCCCTTGAAATCCATGGCGCGCAATTTTTCAAGATCCAGCAGCAAAAGGCCCGCGTTGAAATATCGATGCGTCGAGGGCAGGTTCAACCGCGCCGATTGCATCGCGCCGCCTTCATCCGGGCAGGCCGCCAGCGCCGCGCCCTGCATATCCGCTTCCCACAGAGCGGCGAGATCGTCGACAACGATGGCGTCGGCGTCGAGATAGATGACGCGCTTGATTTCAGTCGGAATCATTTCCGGTATCGCTAGACGATAATAGGTCGCGCGCGAAACATGGCCGCGATTGAGCGGCAGCCCGTCAAAGGCGCGCGGATCGACATCGAGAAAGGTAATTGGCGCGCCGGCGCGCATGCAGACCTGTTCGATTCTGCGCCTTGTCACGGTCGCGAGCGCGCTGTCGGCAAGAATGAAGAAGTGAAGAAAGTCGCCGCGCGCGGCGTTCAAAATTGCCGAAAGCATGCAGGCCGCCGCGTGGGGCGCGTAATTTTCGTCAAAAGCCATGACTATGGCCGCAAATTCTATCCCCCTCTTTGCGCGCTCTGCCGTGCGGCCATTTTCTCTATCGAGGATTTTCCGGGCAATCGCCTTGGGATCGACGGCGGCGGGCGGGCGCTCGTCAATGATATTGATAATTTTTGAAGACTGGCCGTTTGTTGGTCGCAGTCGTGTCAAATCCGGCTTTCGCGTCACCTGCCGCCGGATCAGCTGCATGATCTTCCAACTGGCGCTCTCCTGCACGGTGAATTGCCGATAGACCTTGAGATAGCCGATGGCCATCGCCAGCCCGAGCCGCGCGCAGCCCTGACGCAGGCGTCCGCCCTCATCGAGCGCGGCATAGATCAGCGGCCGGATGTGGTTCTGCATATCGTAGCGCGCCCGCAAGACGCGCTCTTCGTCCTCGGGGACGATGCTGTTTTTGGCCATCTGGCCGCGCAGCGCCTTGCCGATCGGCCTTGTGTGGCGCACGGCGATCCGATCGAAAATGGCCGCCTTGTAAAGCGGATCGTCCGACAAGCGGCACCAGACGTAATCCATGCCAAAGCCGCTCATCGAATCCTTGAAATCCTCGACGACGGTTCGCAGCAGCTCCACTTTCAGGCAGGGAACCATGATTTCGACGAAATTGGTGTAGCGCAGGACGAAGCCGGGGCAGGACATGAACGCGAAATGCGAATAATAGCTGTCGCGCGTCAGCGAGGGTTGCGCCACATCGAGATCGTAGCGCCGCATCGCGTCGAAAATCGCGTCGATGTCGCATGAGCGCGCGTCAATGTCGTCGTCCGGCAGCCAAACGTAATCGTAGCCGCTCAAGACGTCGTTTTGCAAAAAAAAGGCGTGAAGACCATTCCACTTGCCGCCCGGCTGGCGGACGACGCGAACGTCCTCGCCGTGATCGAAATGCGCGTCCAGGTCGTAAACGCTCACCGCCAGGTCCCAATTGCGGTTCCGCCCGGCGTCGAGCCAGCGCGGGTGCAGCGAATTCTTGCCCGCTCGCACGACGACCAGATTGCGCCGCGGATTGGAGAGAAGGTCAGACTCGGACATTGGATCGAAATCTATGCTTTATCGGCATCGCCGCCGCGCTTTTTCATGCGGCGATGGGATAGCGCGCGCATCAGCTCGATCCGATAGGGAATTTGGTAGCGCAGATTGCGATAAAATCGCCGCATCCAGTTCATACGCCCGCCGGAATGGTCGCGCGCCGGCCCAATGGCGCTGTTTGCGCCCGTTGGCCCGATCTCCAGAAGATTGGGCTGGACCACCAGCACCGATATGTCGAATTCCCACCAGTGTTTCAGATCCATATCCACCGGGCGGCCGAACGGCGCGGCCTTATTCGCCAGCTTGGTCGCCGCCGTGCGTCCGATAACATAGCCCAGGGTATGGCCGGGAACGTTGTTGGGAGCGATCAGCAGATGGCCATCGCCGAAATCGGCGATCTGTTCGCCGACGACGTGGCGCACCGAATGGAGTTTGACCACGTGATTGTCGATATTCATGCGCGTGAGCTCGCGCAGCAGTTTCGGCAAGGCGCAGTCGGCTTCAAAATCGTCTTCGAGCACGACGGCGGCTGGAAAATCGCCATCGGCGATCCGTCGCCAAAGCGCGAGATGGCTCATGTAACAGCCGATTTCCGGCTTCACGAGAGGGCGTTTGAACAGTCTGGCGTTTTTTTCGCCGTCATAATTTTCGGCGATTTCATCGTCGGACAGCGTCAAGCCATTGATCGCGTCAAAAAATTGAAAAGCGAGGCCAAGTTTGGTCATCGCCGTCTCGCACAAAGCTCTGCGCTCGATCGCGTTCCGCAACGAGATGATATAGATCGGGCAAACGGAGCCTGTTGCGCCTTTTTCACTAATCATTTGATCGACCTAATAACGCCCGAAAATTTTCTCCGCCGTGACGCCGCCGCGGACTTTTGCGGCCGCCAAAGAACCAAAAAGCCTAACGGACGCCGCCTCCTTTTTGGTAAGACGACCTTGCCGTTACCGCAGAATTATCGATAATATATTGTTTTTATTATTAAAACGCACATAGCGTCTCGCCGCGACATTTTACGCCACGATCCGACGAAAACCGAATTTGCTATATCCCGCTGTCTATTACAGACCGCTAAGGCTTATGGCGGATGCCCGCCCACTTGTCAAAACGCGCCAGGCCGATCGATACGCCATCCGACGGAAGCGGATAAATTCGCTATTGGTTTGTGAACGCGGATGAAAAAATTTTCGGCGCCTTTGACCAAGCGCCTCCAGATCGGGACAGCGTCGCGCATCGGCGTCCGATTCGTCGGCCCCTGCCCCGGCCCGGCGAGCGCTGGGCGAAACGTCGCGAAGGGTCATGTTGACATTGGGCGCCGTCGGCCTATTTAGGCCGCGCGCGGTTCGGATGAAACGAACACGCCCTGCCCGCGGCGGCGGCGCTGCGTTCGAGGGATGCGTCAATTGGCGAAAACTGATTTTCAAATCTTCGATTGGAACGGGTTGAGACGATCGAGCGAACAATCCATTCTCGTGATGAGAAACGCGTAGATGAAACTCCGTCCGATCCAGGCGATACGCGATGCTTTCGCGAATTCAAGCCAATGGCGCCTCATTGGCCGGCTGCTTGGCGATCAGGGACGCAAACACGTCAAGGGTTACATCGTTTCCTTCCTCATGATGGCGGTGATCGCCGCCGCCACCAGCCTGTCCGCTTGGATCATGAAGGACATCGTCGACAAGGTCTTCATCGAGAAGAACGTCCACGCCATGTGGGCGGTCGGCTTCGCCATCGTTGGCATCTACATCGCCAAGGGATTCGCCACTTATGGCCAACAGGTGATTCTGGCGCGCATTTCCAACAATATCATCGCCGACATCCAGAGCCGCACCTTCGACAAGATGCTGGCGATGGACGTTCCGTTTTTTAACGCGCGACACTCGACTGAATTCATCGCCCGGCAGGCGTTCATTTCGCAATCGGCGAGCAGCGCCCTCAATCTGCTGGTCACTGCGCTGGGACGCGATGTTTTCACTTTGATCGGCCTGTTGTTCACGATGTTCATGCAGGACGCCCTCCTGACGGCCCTGGCCGTCATGATCATGCCGGCCGCCATTATCGGCGTGCGTCATTTAGGCAATCGCGCCGGCAAGATCGTCATGACGGAATTCCAAGGCTTTTCCGCCATTCTCGAATCCCTGCAGGAAACCGCGCTCGGCATCCGTGTCGTCAAGGCCTTCACGCTCGAACCCTATATGCGCCGTCGCCAGCAAACGGCGATTGCAAGTTTCGAGAGCGCCGCCAACAGATTGTCGCGCGTGCAATCGCGCTCCAGCCCGTTGATGGAGACCCTGGCGGGCTTCGCCATCGCCCTGGTCGTCGTCTACGGCGGCTATCGCGTCATCGCCGCAGGGCAGCAGCCCGGCAATTTCTTCGCCTTCATCACCGCGTTGATGTTCGCCGTCGAGCCGGCCAAACGCCTCGGCCGTCTTCATGTCGACCTTTCGACCGCGATGATGGGGGTCGGCATGCTTTACGAATTCCTTGACGAGGCCTCGCGCGAGAACGAAGCCGACGAAGCGCCGGCGCTGACCATCACGCATGGGCGCGTCGAGTTTCAAAACGTCAGTTTTTTCTACCGTCAGGGCGAAATGGTGCTCAACGGCCTGAATCTCGTCGCCGAGCCTGGCCAGACGACGGCCCTTGTCGGGCGCTCTGGCGGCGGCAAAACCACCACCATGAGTATGCTTTTGCGGTTCTATGAGCCGATTTCCGGCGCCGTGCTGGTCGACGGACAGGATATCGCCAAATATTCGCGCGCCTCGTTGCGTCGGCAGATCGCTTATGTCGGGCAGGAAACCTTTCTGTTCAAGGGAACGGTTCGAGAAAACATCGCCTTCGGCGATCCCGACGCCAGCGACGACGCGATCGTCGCCGCCGCCAAAGCCGCCCATGCGCACGATTTCATCGTGAGCTTCGAGAAGGGCTACAATTCGCCTTGCGGCGAACACGGGGCGCAATTGTCAGGCGGTCAGCGCCAACGTATTTCCATCGCTCGAGCTTTTTTGAAGAACGCGCCGCTGATCCTGCTCGACGAAGCGACCTCGGCGCTTGACACCGAATCCGAGCGCGCCGTGCAGGACGCGTTGAAAACCCTGTGCGCGGGGCGCACGACCCTGGTGATCGCCCACCGTCTCAGCACGATCGCCAACGCTGAGCGCATCTGCGTCATTGAGGCCGGCCGAACGCTCGAATATGGACGCCAGGATGAATTGCTGGCCAAAGGCGGACTTTACGCTCAATTGCATAAGACCCAGTTCCAGACCCTTGAAAGCGAAATGACCGCCGCCGCGGCGCGTTAGAATATCCGTATCGATCAAGCGGCCAACAGCAGGCGCTTGGCGCGCCACGCGGCAAAGGCCGACGCTACCGCGTTTGCGCCGCGTCTCTCGCGGCCGCCGCCGCGCGGGCCTCGAACCGCCCGCACCAGCCATCGGCCGAAAGGTAGATCTCGCGCAGATTGCAGACGCCGTCGTCCTTGCGCACCGAGGCGTCGCCCGAACTCAGCGACGACAGGCCATGATAGATCCGCTCCAGATAGCGCGGATCGTTGGCGAAATGCCGGCAGGCCAGACAGCTTTGATTTGCGGCTCGCTCCATGCCCGCCGGCTCCTTCTTTCGTGCCTTCAACGCGCCAGATTGCGCCAGTGATCGGCAAAAAACACCGCCGTCAACAGGAAGCCGACGATGACGTTGAACACCACCCCGCCGGTAAACGCCCAGAACGGTTTGGTCCCGGCATTCGCCAATTCACGGAATCTTGTGGTCAACCCGATCGACAAGAAGCAGAAAATGAACGCCCAGGTGCGCAGATCCTTGATTGGCGCGACCAATGCCGGGCTCACCTGCTTGTTGAAATCGACGTAGGAATAGGAACTCGAAACCCAGGTCACGAGCAACGAAGCCGCGACGAAGCCGATGACGAATTTCGGAAATCGCCACCAAATCTCGGCGGCGTTGGGCTTGACGCCGGTTTCGCTTTCCCAGCGCGTCGTGGCGATAATCGCCAGTACAAAGGCCCAGATGCCGATCCACACGTCGCGGCCGACCACCTTCATCAGAGTGAAAGCCCACACCGCCTGATCCGCCGTGCCGGCGATCCCTTCGACGTGGCCGGCCAGATTTCCGTATGCGGCGGCGGCTGCAAATCCTGCCGCGTCGGCAAACTCGGAGGTGCCGATCCAAGCCCCCGCCACGCCCGTGGGCAGCTGCAGGTACCGCGACATCAACGGCAGGAAGAAGATCATGACGATCGCCCAGACGATCACCAGAGTGATGGCGATGGGCGGATGCTCCTTCTTGGCGCCGACCGCGCCGGCGATGGCGATGGCGCCGGACACGCCGCATACGGCGCCGCCCGCGCCCAGCGTCGCGCACAACCGTCGGTCGAGGCCGAGCCGCCGTCCTAAAATGAAAATCGTCAGAAACGTGCCGACGGAAACCAGCGAAGCCTGAAAGATCGCCGTCGGTCCCGCCCAGATCACCAGCGTGAATGGCAGCGTCGCTCCCAGCAGCACGATCCCGGTTTTGACGTAATATTCCACGCGAAAACCGGCGTCCATCCAGCGCGGCAGGCCAATGAAATTGGAAATCGCCATCCCCAGCAGCAAAGCGACCAGCGGCGGCTCCAGATTGTAGCGGTGCGCCTCATCCCACGCGCCCAGCATGAAGATGACGATCGAAACCAGATAGATGAAGACAAAGGAGGGAATGAACGCCTTCAGATCGTGCCCCATGATGCGCATGCTGACGGCGAACACCGTCAGCCACATCGCGAACTGCGCCACATATTGCGGCAGATGCGCGACGAAATGATCGGACATTTGGCCCAGCGTCGACCATTTGGCCGGGACAATGGCGATCCACTTGATCGTTCCGCCGCTGGCGAAGGCGATATAGGCGGCAAGGACGAGGCCTATTCCGAGCCAGATCGCCCACCAGTCCTCCTTCAGCCACAGCTCCTTCCAGCCCATGGTTTGCAGCGCTTGTTCGTCCTCCTCGACCATCACGTTCGTGGACATTGTCTCCCCCTCGATTTTTTGGTCGCGGAAGAAAACGGCGCGAAATTCGACATTCTCGCGCCGCGGCGGCCAGCACGCCTCCCGCGTCATGGCAGGCTAATGCAACCGACATCCTGCTGAAAGCGGATTCACGCGCGTCAACGGCGCCGACGCGCGTTTTATTGCCTCGAGACTCGTTTATGTGATCCGCACCGAAGCGTATGCGCGGCCGACAACGACGTCTCCGCCTTGCTGAACGATCCCGCCGCTGCTCCCGCCGTCTTCAGCGGCGTGTTCATGGAAAACCTGGTGGGGTTCATCAAGAACTGTTTCCCGGTGAGTGGATTACAACCAGAACCGACCAGTTTCGGCCCTATGCAATCAGACGCCAGCCGAGTTCGCCAGAAAATTCAAACCGGAAATGCAGCCGCTTGACCAAATAAAGCGACCGAATACGCTCCACTCGACCGGGGAGGAAAGGGTCTCAGCCCGCGCTTGGGTCTTCCATCTGCTTACGCATATATTCGGCGACGCGCGCGACGCCATCCGCGAAGGCGACACGCGGCCGCCAACCTAAAATGTTGCGCGCGCGCTCAATTGACAACACGTTCACGGGAACATCGAGGCCGCGGACGGGATGATGCCGCCAATTGACCGAGTGGCCAATTGCGGCGCCAATCGCATCCAAAAGCTCCAGAAGGCTGCGCCCCTCACCCGAACCGATGTTAAAAATGCGCTCTCCGCCTGTATGATCAATAACGCGCAAAAGCGCCCCTATGACATCGTCAATATAGATGAAATCACGAATGATGGAGCCATCTCCCCAGACATCGACCGTTTCACCGCGCAACGCGCGTCCGAGAAAAACCGCCACGGCTCCCTGACTTGCATCGCAGCG
>CAVTNU010000021.1:0-29949 GCA_963736175.1 uncultured Alphaproteobacteria bacterium
CGTGCCCGGATCGAAGCTGATCGGCGACGTCAGCGCGGCGGAAACCGGTTTCAGCTTCGTGCAAATTTCCGACAGCCACATCGGCTTTGCCAAACCCGCCAATCCCGATGCGCTCGGCACATTGAACGAGGCTGTCGACAAGATCGGGGCCATGCCGCGCCGGCCCGCCTTTATGATCCATACTGGCGACATCACCCATCTGGCGACGGCGCAACAATTCGACGACGCGGCGCAGGCAATCGGTCGCGCCAAGCTGGAAACCCATTATGCCCCCGGCGAGCACGACATTGTAGATGAGGCGACCAACAAGGCTTACCTCGATCGGCTCGGCAAAGGCGCGGGCGGCGGCTGGTATTCGTTCGACCACGGCGGCGTGCATTTCATTTCGATCGTCAATGTCGTCGATCTCAAGACCAATGGTCTTGGCTTTATCGGCGCCGACCAGCTCGCCTGGCTTGCCGACGATCTCGCGGCCAAAACGAATTCGACGCCGATCGTCGTCTTCGCGCACATTCCGTTCTGGACGATTTCGGAGGATTGGGGCTGGGGCACGCAGGACGCCCAACAGGCTTTGACCTTGTTGGCGCGCTTTGGCTCCGTCACGGTGCTGAACGGCCATATCCATCAGTTGATGCAGAAGGTCGAAGGCTCGGTCACCTTTCACACGGCGCGCTCGACAGCCTTTCCGCAACCCGCGCCAGGAACCGCGCCCGCGCCCGGCCCTAAGCTCGTTCCCGCCGGAGAATTGCGTGGACTGCTCGGCGTCACTGACGTCGTCTTTACGCGAACGCCGACCAAACTCGCCATCACCGACGCGGCTCTTTCCGGCTAATTTATGCAGAGAGAAACGATATCATGCGTATTTCAATGATAACCATCAGCGCCGTGGCGGCGTTGCTCGGAAGCGGCGCGGCGCGCGCCGGTGGCGACGTCGCCCGTGGCGAGGCGCTGTATCAGGGCTGCCAGGACTGCCATTCAATCGACAAAAATGACGTCGGCCCCAAACACAGAGGGGTTATTGGCCGCAAGGCCGGCTCCGTGCCCGACTATAATTATTCAATAGTGCTGAAGAACGCGAATCTTGTCTGGACAGAAACCAATCTCGATCAATGGCTGGCCAATCCGCAAAAATTCCTGCCGGGGGTAAAAATGTTCTATCATCTCGACAATGCGAGCGACCGCGCCGATGTTATCGAGTTCCTGAAGGAGCGTGCGCGATGAAACGAGGAGGGGTTGATCGTCATGACCCGAGACGTTTCGCAACACTCGCACGCGAATGACGATAAACCCGGCCGCGCATTTGACGAACGGATGTTCAACGCCGTCGTGACGCCCCATCTCGATGACGCCTATCGTTTCGCCCGCTGGCTGACCGGCAATACCGCCGACGCCGAAGACGTCGTCCAAGAGTCCTGCCTGCGCGCCATGAACGGGCTGCATAAATTCGGTGGGCGCAGCGCCAAGGCCTGGCTGGTCGCGATCGTCCGCAACACGGCCTTCACCTGGATGGCGCGCAACCGGCCAAAGACCGTGGTTCTGACTGACGATCTCGAACCCGCCGAGCGCGCGTCCGCTGAGGCGCCACAGGCCAAGAGTCCGGAAGCGGATCTGATCGCGCAAGCGGATGCGGCATTGCTGCAAAAGGCTATCGCCGATTTGCCAGCGCGATTCCGCGAGACTCTGGTGATGCGTGAATTCAATGACATGAGTTATCGAGAGATCGCCGAAGCGACAGGCGCTCCCGTAGGCACGGTCATGTCGCGTCTGGCGCGCGCCCGCGCTTTGCTGATCGAACGGATCGGAAAGGAATTGTCATGAGCGAGACGTCGCTTGATCAGCGCTTGCTGATGCACGCGGCGCTGGACGGCGAACTTGACGCCGCCGGCGAAATCGCCTTCGAGCGAGCGCTTGCCGAGGATCCCGCGCTGGCGCAGGAGTTTTTGCGGCAACAAGCCTTGCGTCACGTCTTGCGCGAAAAATTCGCGAGCGAGGCCGCGCCCGCCGCGTTACACGCTCGCATCGAAGCCCTCGCCCGTCCCGCCCGCGCGGTCAGCCGCCGCGACGTCTTTTCGCTGGCGGCCTCACTGGCTTTAGGCGTCGGCGTCGGCGGCGGCGCGATGTTTTTGGCGCTTGGCGATCGGCGCGAGCCCGGTCTGGTCGACGCGCTGGTCGCCGGTCATCGCCGCGCTTTGCTCGCCGCCAGCCCAGTCGACATCGCTTCAAACGACCGCCATAACGTGCGCCCCTGGTTCGATGCGCATATCGCTGTCTCGCCGCCCACGCCCGATCTTGCAACGCAAGGCTTTCCTCTGGTCGGCGGTCGGGTCGATGTGATCCAAGGCGCGCCGGCGCCGACGCTGGTTTACCGGCACAACGAGCATTACATCAGCCTCACGGCTTTGCCCGCCGCCAGCGCGACGATTCCGCAAGCTGCGCCGGCGGGTTATCACATCGTCGCGTGGCGAGGCGAAGGCTTCAATTATTGGGCGATCAGCGACGCTGACCAACCGCAACTGGAAAATTTCGCGCGCGCGTTCAAGGCCGCGACGGATAGCGCGCCGGCCTCCCGTTGAGAAAGCGGGGGGCTTTGTGTTCACAGCGCCCCGCCATGCTTTTTGGGTAAAGCGAAAGTTCGGCGCGGCGCGAGCTTAGCCGCGCGCCTGCAAATGCACGACATTGTGCAAGGTGTCGTCCGCGCCGTCGAAGAAGCGGCGAATGCCGCGCGCCGCCTGACGGATACGCTGTTCGTTCTCGACCAGCGCGAGACGCACGTAATCGTCGCCGTGTTCGCCGAAGCCAATGCCCGGCGCGACCGCGACGTCAGCCTTCTCTATCAAAAGCTTGGAAAACTCCAGACTGCCGAGATGGCGGAATTTTTCCGGCACCGGCACCCAGGCGAACATCGAGGCGCTGGGCGCGGGAATCTTCCACCCCGCGGCGGCGAAGCTCTCCACCATCACGTCGCGGCGCTTTTTGTAGGTCGCGCGCATCTCCTTGATGCAATCGTCCGGCCCGTTGAGCGCGGCGGCGGCGGCGACCTGGATCGGCGTATAGGCGCCGTAGTCGAGATAGGATTTGACCCGCGCCAACGCCGCCAGCAGGCGCTCGTTGCCGACCGCGAAGCCGATGCGCCAGCCCGCCATCGAAAAGGTTTTCGACATTGAGGTGAATTCGACCGCGACGTCATTGGCGCCGGGAATCTGCAACACCGACGGCGGCGGATTGTCGTCGAAATAGACTTCCGCATAGGCCAGATCGGACAGAATGAAGATGTCGTGCTTTTTGGCGAAGGCGACGAGGTCCTTATAGAAATCCAACGAAGCGACCATCGCCGTCGGGTTGGAGGGATAGCACACCACCAACGCGATCGGCTTGGGAATCGAATGCATGACGGCGCGCTCGACCGCCGCGAAAAAATCGGGATTGGGCTCGATCGGCACCGAGCGGATCACCCCGCCGGCCATGAGAAAACCGAAGGCGTGGATCGGATAGGAGGGGTTGGGAACAAGCACGACATCGCCCGGCGCGGTGATCGCCTGCGCCATATTGGCGAAGCCTTCCTTCGAGCCGAGCGTGGCGACGACCTGCGTGTCGGGATTAAGCTTCACGCCGAAACGGCGTTCATAATAATTGGCCTGGGCGCGGCGCAGACCGCCGATGCCCTTGGAGGCCGAATAGCGATCGGTGCGCGGCTTGCCCGCCGTTTCGACCAGCTTGTCGACAATATGCTTGGGCGTAGGCAGGTCCGGATTGCCCATGCCGAGGTCGATGATGTCGGCGCCGTTGGCGCGCGCTTGAGCCTTCAGACGGTTGACCTGTTCGAAAACATAGGGCGGCAGCCGCCGCACGCGATGAAAGTCGCTCATCAACCCTTATCCTTCTTGCTCTTCATACTTTCGGCCGGCCCGCCGCGAATGGCAAATCGCCTCGATGCGAGCCGAACCTAAAGCTCCATTACATCCCCCCGGCGCGAAAGTCAGGGCCATTTCGTCGATTTGCCGTGTTTTCCGTGCGGTTTGCCGGCGGAAATCGGCGCCATTTTGACGCTGGCGAGGTTTTTGCCGCGCCGATCGGCGAGTCCGCGCGAGGCCAGCAACTCCGCCTGCTCCGCCTCGATCTCCTGCGGCGTTTTCACCCGTATGCGCTCCTTGTCCGGACCTGTCAGCGGGGCATAGTCCAGAGTTTGCGAATTCGGCCGGCTCTGTCGAACAAAATCAGGCGCCTGCGGCGTCCTCGTTGAAAGATCGACGATCCCGGCTGCGGCTTTGAGCGGCTGGAAATCCTGGTCGGCTTCCTGGGCTATGGCCAGCGGCGCGAGGCCAAGAAAAACCAGCGTCGCCGCCAGCCCCTTCACGCCGATGCGGCAGGCGGCCACGAGGGCGAACCGTTTACGTCGCGCATGCAAAATAATTCGCCCGGAAGCTTCTGTCGTTCGGATCATTGTCTAAAATCTCATATAGGGGGCTATTATGTCTGAAACGGGACCGTGGTTGCAGTAAATATTTCCGCACCGCGTAAAAATTGAAAAAGGGACAGGAATACGCCGATGACGACCAAAGACGGCGCCGACGCTCCGGCCGCAAACAGCAACGAAAATGAAAAAGCCGCGACCGGATCCGGCGCGGGCACGATTGATTTTACGCGACTTGGCGAGAACATGGCGGTTTTTGTCGAGGAGGGCGGTCGGGCTCTCGCGGCGCTGGTGAGGCCCGTCGAGGAGGGCAAGGTTCGCCCGGAACTGGCCGAGGACATAGCCGACGCGGTTAAGACCTTCGGCCATGTCGCCGAATACTGGCTGGCCGACCCGGCCCGCGCGATCGAGGCGCAGGCCAGCCTGTCCGGTGAGTTCCTCGGCCTGTGGGCCAATACGCTGCACCGCATGTCGGGCGAGGAGACGAAGCCCTATATTCCGCCCGATCCGAAGGACAAACGCTTCGCCGATTCGCAATGGCGCGAAAACCCGATGTTCGATTTTCTGCGCCAAGCCTATACGATCGGCGCCAACTGGGCGACCGGTCTGGTCACGCACGCCGACACGGTCGATCCGCGCACGCGCGAAAAGGCCGCCTTTTACCTGCGACAGCTGGCCGGCGCGCTCGCCCCCTCGAATTTCGTGCTGACCAATCCCGAGGTCTTGCGCGAGACGTTCGCCGCCAATGGCGAAAATCTGGCGCGCGGCATGAAAATGCTCGCCGAGGACATTGAGGCCGGCAAGGGTTCCGTCAAGATCCGCCAAGCCGAACTCGAGCAAGTTCGAACTCGGCGTCAATATGGCGATCACGCCGGGCAAGGTAGTGCTGCGCAACGATCTGATCGAACTCATCCAATACGCGCCGACGACCGAGCAGGTCTACAAACGGCCGCTTCTGATCGTCCCGCCATGGATCAACAAGTTCTACGTTCTCGACCTGAACCCGGAGAAAAGCTTCATCCGCTGGGCGGTGGCGCAGGGCCTCACCGTCTTCGTGATTTCCTGGGTCAATCCAGACGAGCGCCAGGCCAACAAGGATTTCGAAGCCTATATGCGCGAAGGCGTGTTCGCCTCGCTCGACCAGATCGAGACGATCACCGGCGAGAAGAGCGTCGCCGCGATCGGCTATTGCGTCGGCGGCACATTGATGGCGGCGACGTTGGCCTATATGGCGGCCAAGGGCGACCGGCGCATTGAAAGCGCCACCTTGTTCACCACCCAGGTCGACTTCACCGATCCAGGCGAACTGAAACTGCTGATCGATAAGGATCACATAGAGGCGCTCGAGGACCGCATGAACGCCGCCGGCTATCTCGAGGGCTCGTCGATGGCTATGGCGTTCAACATGCTGCGCCCGAACGAGCTGATCTGGAACTACGTCGTCAACAATTACCTCAAGGGCAAGGAGCCGATGCCCTTCGATCTTCTGACCTGGAACTCCGACTCGACGCGGATGCCGGCGGCCAATCATTCCTTCTATCTGCGCAATTGCTATCTGGAGAACAATCTGGCGCGCAAGAAGATGAAACTCGGCGATGAAATGCTGGATATGGGCAAGGTCGCCATTCCGATTTACAATCTGGCGGCCCGCGAGGACCACATCGCGCCGGCGCGCTCGGTGTTCAACGGCGCCAAACTGTTCGGCGGCGAAATGCGTTACGTGATGAGCGGCTCGGGCCATATCGCCGGCGTCATCAATCCGCCCGGCCCCAAACCGAAATACCAATATTGGACCGGCGAGCGCCCGGCCGGCGCCTTCGAGGACTGGGTCGCTCGCGCGCAGGAGCACCCCGGCTCCTGGTGGCCGGACTGGATCGACTGGATCGTCAATCAGGCGCCCGAGAAGGTCCCGGCGCGCCAGCCCGGCGGCGGCAAGGTCCCGCTCCTCGGCGACGCCCCGGGACAATATGTCCGCGTGAAATCCTGATCTTTCCTCTGTCGCGCCGGCGCGGCGAAGCGGTCAGGCGCGGCGCCGGCCAAGCTTTTTTGCGCTCACGCATTGCCAAACGCGCCAATCGTGCTTTGCTGTAGCGAGCGTTGTCGGTAAGGCAAGGGGAGGCGCGCATGAAACTCGTTCGTTACGGCAAAAAAGGTCAGGAAAAACCCGCTCTGATCGATGCCGAGGGGCGCCTGCGCGACCTGTCGTCCATCGTTCCCGATCTGGCCGGCGCCTATCTCGGGCCAAAATATCTGGCGCGGATCGCCAAGGCCAAGCCGGAGAAACTGCCGCTCGTGCGCGGCAAGCCGCGTCTTGGCGCCTGCGTCGGCAAGCCGGGCAATATCGTCGCCATCGGTCTCAATTACACAGACCACGCCGACGAGGTCGGCATGCCGCGGCCGAAAGAGCCCATCCTGTTCAACAAGGCGCCGAGCAGTCTCAACGGGCCGCATGACGACATCGTCATCCCGAGGGGCGCGAAAAAGGTCGATTGGGAAGTCGAACTCGCCGTCGTCATCGGCGAAGCCGCGTCCTATGTCGGTGAACGCCAGGCGTTGAGCCATGTCGCCGGCTATTGTCTGGCCAATGACGTGTCCGAGCGCGAATTTCAGCTCGAACGCGGCGGCAACTGGTTGAAGGGCAAATCCGCGCCGACGTTCTGCCCGCTCGGGCCCTGGCTTGTGACGCCCGACGAGATCGGCAATGTCCAGGCGCTCCACCTCTGGCTCAACGTCAACGGCGAACGGATGCAGACCGGCGACACCAAATCCATGATGTTCAACGTCAGGACGTTGATTTCCTATATTTCGCATTTCATGGCGCTGGAGCCCGGCGACGTCATTCTCACCGGCACGCCGGCCGGCGTCGGTTCAGGCCATAAGCCGCCGCGTTTCCTGCAAAAGGGCGATACGGTTTCCCTCGGCGTCCCCGGTCTGGGCGAACAGGCCGCGCGCGTTGTCGCCTGGAGCAAGACCTGATCGGGGAGTCGCGCGCCGCCGCCTCTGACTGAGACGCCTTGGCCCTCGATTTGCCACGCGATGGCCAAGCCGCGCCGGGACGTGTCGATTTCGTACGCTTTCGAGCCTTTACGGAAACGGCGTCGTTCGATTCAGGCACAGGAGAAGGCCAGATGCGTATCAAACGAACCGTCCCCATCCTCGCTCTATTCGCCGCGACGATTTTCGTCGCCGGCGCGAGCCCGTCGCTCGCTAATCCCGGCTGGAGCGGCCGGCCAGGCCGCCCCGTCCTCGCTGGCGCCCATGCCCCGCAACGCTTCGGGCGCCGCGGGGAGCATGGGGAGCACGGTCGATTGGCGAGAGAAGGCCTTCTTTATGGCGGCGGCTTCGGCGCGCCGTTCTACAGCAATGTCATCCCGTCCGAACCGGTCGACGACAGCCCGCGCTATCGTCGCGACCCGCCGTTCGGCGAGGGTTTCGGCCTGCTCGCCAATTCGCCGCCGCCGGCGCGGCCGCGCTATCTCGAGCGCCTCGACCCGCCGCCGACAACCGGACGCGTCGTCGAACTGCTCCGGCCGGTCCATCGCCGCGACAAAGGCCCGCGCCGCAAGGCGCTGATCCTCTACGGCGGCGGAACGCGCGCCGAATAAGGCGCTTAGAGCGACCTGCTCTAGATCGCGAAATTCTGGCCGATCATCACATTGGGATAGGGCTTGCCGGTATAAAGCCCATCCGCCTTAAGGCCGTAATCCACGCCGTCGCCCGGCTCGAATTTGCCAAGCGGGAACGGCTGCGCGGCGACGATCCACATCAGCGCGCCCTTCCTCGCGCCTTCGATCATGTTGCTTTCGATCAAGGTCGCGCATTGCGAAAACTTCGCTTCGAAGCCGACGCCGTAGAGACAATTCTTGATCGTATTGCCAATCGCCGAAACGACGATGCGCCGCGCGCTTTCGGCGATCGGCGAGGCGTCGAGAAAGACGCCGGCGCCGTCGCAATCCTCGATCAAATTGGCGCTGACGACCACATCGCCTTCCGCCCAAATTCCAACCGCGTGCGGCGTATAGGCGGGATAGTCCGGATCGGTCGTCGCGATCGTGCGCCGTGTGATCGTCTTGACCTCGTTGCCGCTGACAATCACCCGCCGGCCGCCGAACCAGACGTTGGTGACGCTGATCCCGCCGGCGGCGTCGCTCACGACGTTGTTGGCGATAACCCCGCCTTCGTAGCGAAAGCCATTGGCGGGGCCGGGTTTGCCGGTCGGGCATTCGATCATCACCGCCGTCTCGCCGGATTTGACGACGTGATTGTCGGACACGACGAAGTGCGAACAGCCGGCAAGCCGAATGCCGGAAAAATCCTGATCGTAGCAACTGTTGCCGGCGACCGTCAGATGAGCCGAGCCATTGGCGACGATGGCGTTGCCGTATGGTCCCGAACCGCCGAACCGGCCCGGCGTCGCCCCTTGCCTGGCGCGCGTGCCGGAAATCACATTGTCGCGCACCACGGAGAAATCATCGGCGAAGGGCCATTGCGAGAGATAGACGCCGTAATTGTCGCTGGCCTCGATGCGGTTGTCGGCGAAAAGCGAGCCAAAGCCGTTATGGGCGTGAATGGCGAGGGAATTCGCCTCGAACCGGTTGCCCGTCACGCGGGCGTTCCTGCATTGCCAAAGCGCCAGCGCGCCGGAGGCGGAGCCGACGAAAATGCAGGAGTCGATCACCAGCCCGACGGCCCGCTCGGCCGTGACCATGGCGTTGAAATTCGGCAATTTGTCGAGAAACGGATCAAGCGGGCGGGGAGTCCCGCGCAAAAACGGCTTGCGCCCGCCAGAAAATTTCAGGCCGCGCAAAACGACGCCTTCGATCGTCGCCGCTCCGCCCGCCGGACGTATGTCGAGATTCAGACCGAAGGCCCCGGCCGGCGCGAGGATCGCCGTCCCCGCCGTCGCCGCGATCTCGACCGGACCCGAGACGACAAGCTCGCTCGCCTCGTAAGTTCCGGGAAGTAGATAGAGTCGTTTGCCGGCGGCGACGGCGAGATCGATCGCGCCTTGCAGGCTTTCAAGCCGCGCCGGCGCCAGCGTCGGCTTGGCCGGACCGAGCGTCAGCGCGTCGGCGCCGACGGTCAGGACGTATTTCGGATCGGACGCGAAGGCCGCGCCCGGCAGGAGCGCGCCGCCCAAAGCCAAAGGCGCGATTTGCAACAATCTGCGGCGATCCATGACATCCTCCGATCGGCGCAGGATGTCAGAAAACGGCGCGATTCGATAGAATTCAGCGCGCGAACTGAAGCCCCAGCATCAGATCGAGGTTTTGCACGGCCGCGCCCGACGCGCCCTTGCCGAGATTGTCAAGCTTGGCGACGACGACGGCCTGGCGCGTGGTCTCGTTGGCGAAGACCCGCAATTCAAGGTCGTTGGAGCCGTTGAGCGATTGCGGCTCCAGCCGCCCCGCCGCTTCCGTCGCCATGACGCGCACATGCGCGGCCCCGGCGTAATGAGCCCGCAACGCGGCTTCGAGGTCGCCCACCTTGGGCCAGCCCGGCAGGGCGTCGAGGAAGAGCGGCAGCGAAACCAGCATGCCCTGCCGGAAATTGCCGACCGAAGGAACAAAGAGCGGCCTTGTCGTCAAACCGCCAAACGCCATGATCTCGGCCACGTGCTTGTGTTCGAGGCCGAGCGCGTAAAGTTCGAATGCGGGCGCCTCGCCCTTCTCGTAAGCTTCGATCATCTGCCGCCCGCCGCCCGAATAGCCGGAGACGGCGTTGATCGCCAAAGCCGCGTCGGGCGCGATCAGACCGGCTGCGATGAGCGGCCGCAACATGGCGATGGCGCCGGTGGCGTAGCAGCCAGGATTGGACACCCGATCGGCCTTGGCTATGGCCTCGCCCTGCCCCACGGTAAGTTCGGGAAAGCCGTAGGTCCAGCCCGGCGCGACGCGATGCGCGGTCGAGGCGTCGAGTACGCGCGGGCCTTGCTCGCCGAGCGCCTCGACCAGCGCGACGCTCTCCTTGGCGGCCGCGTCGGGCAGACACAGGATCGTCAGATCGACGCTTCTGAGAATGTCCTTCTTGGCCTCGGCGTCCTTGCGCTTGTCCGGCGCGATCGAGACCAGCGCGATATCGGCGCGGCCAGCGAGAATCTCGCGGATCTGCAGGCCGGTGGTGCCGGCTTCGCCGTCGATGAAGATTTTTTTCGGCGCGGAGGTCATGGGCGGGTCTTTGACTGTTGCGTGGCGTTTCATTCGTCATTGTGAAGAACGGCTGAAACGTCGTCTTGATAACAAAAAACGGCGGGCTTTTGGCCCGCCGTTTCGAAAAAATTCGCCGAAAAAATCAGCGCTTCGAGAACTGGAAGCTGCGGCGGGCTTTGCGCTTGCCGTATTTCTTACGCTCGACCACGCGCGAGTCGCGGGTGAGGAAGCCTTCCTTCTTGAGCGCGGCGCGCAGTTCCGGCTCGTAATAGGTCAACGCCTTGGACAGGCCGTGGCGCACCGCGCCAGCCTGACCGGACAGGCCGCCGCCGGCGACCGTGACGACGAGGTCGTACTGGTCCTTGCGGTTGGCGACGCCAAGCGGCTGCTGCACAATCATGCGCAGCACCGGACGGGCGAAATAAACTTCAAGATCGCGGCCGTTGACGCTGACCTTGCCCGTGCCGGGCTTGATCCAGACGCGGGCGACGGCGTTCTTGCGCTTGCCGGTGGCGTAAGCGCGGCCCTGCTTGTCCAGCTTCTGGACATGAACAGGGGCTTCCGACGCGGGCGCGGCGGCCGCGCCTTTGAGGTCCTGCAACGAGGAAAGGGTCTCGGCCATATCAATCGTTCCTGGCGTTCTTGGAGTTCATGGCGGCGACGTCGAGCACTGCAGGGCTCTGCGCGGCGTGGGGATGTTCGGCGCCCTTGTAGACGCGCAAATTGGACAGCTGCTTCACGCCGAGCGGACCGCGCGGCAGCATGCGCTGCACAGCCTTTTCGAGAACGCGTTCAGGAAACCGGCCCTCAAGAATGAACTTGGCCGAACGTTCCTTGATGCCGCCCGGAAAACCGGTGTGGTGGTGATAGACCTTCTGGTCGCGCTTGCGGCCGGTCAGCACCACCTTTTCGGCGTTGATGACGATGACATTGTCGCCATCGTCCATATGGGGCGTGAAGGTGGCTTTATGCTTGCCGCGCAGGCGCAGAGCGATGATCGAGGCGAGGCGGCCGACGACGAGGCCTTTGCCGTCGATCAGCACCCATTTCTTCTCGATTTCGTCGGCCTTGGCCGAATAGGTCTTGCCGTACATTTTTGATCCGTTGGTTCGCCGGAAATTTATCCGCCGGACGCGCCGTCGCGACGCGCCGTCTTTCTAGGATGCGGGCTTGTAGGGGTGAAAGGCCAGAAAGTCAACACGCTTTGGCGCGCATTGCTTAGAAAAAGGCTCGTTTTATTATTGAGGTATCATAGTACCACAACTCACTCGCGCGGCGGGATCGAATAGGTGCCGACGGCGTGGGCGACCGGATCGTCGGAACCGAGCGAAAACAGCGTGACTTCCCCAACCGCCAGCCTCTTGCCGAGCTTCATCAGCCGACAATCGCCGATCAGGTCGACCGGTTCGGGCTTGCGCAGGAAATTGATGTTGAGATTGGTCGTCACCGCCAGCGCCACCGGGCCGATCTGCGCCAATATGGCGACATAGAGCGTCACATCCGCCAGCGCGAACATCGCCGGGCCGGAAATCGTGCCGCCGGGACGCAGATGTTTTTCATGATAGGCCATGCGCATGCGCGCGGCGAGCGGGCCGACCGATTCGAGCGTGAAAGCGCGCCCGTCATGCAGCAATTGCGGAAATTCCCGATCGAGGAAAGCCTGGACCTGTTGGACGTTCATCAGCGGCGGCGGGGGATGGGACAACGAAGTCAAGCACGGCTCCCCTGAAAAACTGCGCCGATCGGCGTCGGAGCGATTAAACCCGCCTCGCCGCGCCTCGGCAAGGGGCCAAGCGTCCGGGCGAGGACCGATGAAAAGACCCGCTTGCTTCGCCGCCCCGGCGGCGACAGATTGAGGCGAGTCTCGCCAAAAAGGAGGCGGCTGTGCCGAACCTCGCCGAAACAGTGAAAAATGAACGGCCTTTTGTCGATGTCGTCGTCGAAGGCGCGGTCGCGGCGCTGTGGCTCAACCGGCCCGAAAACCGCAACGCCCTGTCGCGCGCCATGATGAGCGCGCTCGGCGCTGCGCTGGAAACGCTGAGCGGCCGCAAGGACCTGCGCGTCATTGTGCTGGCGGCGCGCGGACCGGTCTTTTGTTCCGGCCATGATCTGAAGGAAATGACCGCCCATCGCGCCGACGCCGACGCCGGGCGCGGGTTTTTTCAAGCGACGATGGCGCAATGTTCGGCCCTGATGCAATCGCTTCTCGCCCACCCGCTGCCGATCATCGCGGCGGTGGACGGCATGGCCAGCGCCGCCGGCTGTCAATTGGTCGCGTCCTGTGATCTCGCCGTCGCCGGCGAGCGGGCGCGCTTTTGCACGCCGGGCGTCAATATCGGTCTGTTCTGCTCGACGCCGATGGTCGCCCTGTCGCGCAATCTGCCGCGCAAACAGGCGATGGAGATGCTATTGACCGGCGACGTCTTCAACGCCGACGACGCGCTGCGCTTTGGCCTTGTCAACGCCGTCGCCCAACAGGACGCCGTGGCGGAGGCGACGGCGCTGGCGGACAAGATCGCCGGCAAATCGAATGCGGCGATCGCCTATGGCAAGCGCGCCTTTTATCAACAGACGACGATGAATTTGCCGGACGCCTATGCGCACGCCAGCGCCGTGATGGTCGAAAACATGCTGGAGGCCCAGGCGCGAGAGGGCGTCGAGGCGTTTCTGCAAAAGCGCCCGCCGAATTGGAGCGAATGAAAATGGCGAACCGCTTTGCCTACGAAGACGCCGCGTTGCGCCACATCCTGACATCGGTCGGAACCATCGCGCTAGTCGGCGCTTCGAACAATCCGAGCCGCCCCGCCAATGACGTGCGGAATTTTCTGCAAGCGCACGGCTTTCGCGTTATCCCGGTCAATCCTGGCCTCGCCGGCCAGCAACTCGGCGGCGAACAGGTCTATGCGCGTCTGGCCGACATTGTCGATCCGATCGACATGGTCGATATTTTCCGCCGCTCCGACGCCGTGGCGGCGATCGTCGACGAGATCTTGACGCTGGCCAACCGTCCAAAAGTCATCTGGACGCAATTGGACGTGTTCGACGAACAGGCGGCGGCGAAAGCGCAAGCCGCCGGATTAACGATGGTGATGGATCGCTGCCCGAAAATCGAATATCGCCGGCTGATCGGGCTATAGCGCGCCCGATCCCATGCGCCGGCGGCGCGACGTCGCGAAGACCGCCGTAACGAATGCGACGCCAGGACGTTAACGGAAATCCGCTAATGGCCGCAATACGAATTGCGCATCAGCGCAACGCGGCCGTTGACCTTAATTTGTCAAATTCCGTATCTAAACTTGCATATCGAGACATGCCTTGTGATAAATTTACAGAAGTTGATTCCGCCCCCGAATGCAAAGAGTCCGCGCTTGAAAAGCCGCACACGGAAATTTGTCGGCGCCGTTTTCATCATCCTGTTTGTCACGATCTACGCGCTGATCGCGATGGTGCTCGCGGAAACCGCGTCCTTGCAGATCGCCTCGCAGATGGGACGGTTGGCCGTTTTTGCCGCGCTCGGTTTTGGCTGGGTTATCCCCTTGTTTCCGCTTGTATCCTGGATGGAAAAGCCGGACGCCTGAGGTTGTCGCGACGTCCGCCGCGCGACGGCAAACCGATCCAGAAGCGCCGTTCGCGCCGCCCTTACCCGACGTTGAGGCGCCGCCCCCTGTTCCAAAGGGCGAAGGGCGCGCCAGTCAGCAAAATTTCAAAGGCCTCGATATCCTGCCAGGCGCCGTTGACCGAAAGACGCGGCAACGCCGTCATGTGGCTGGCGTGTTGAGGAAAAATCATGCCGGGACGCATCGTCACCGCGCTCGCGAAGCCCAATTCAGCCGCCAGCGCGAATTCGCGCGGCCCCGCCGAATCCGGGTCGCCATAGGGGTAAGCGAAATGGGCGCAAGGCTTTTGCGTCTCCTGCGCGACGCGCGCGGCGCTGTCCGCCATTTCCTGACGCGCCTGCGACAAGCTGAGCAGCGCGAGTCGCGGATGGCTCAAGGAATGCGCGGCGATGGTCGCCAGCTCGTGCCGCGCCAGATTGGCTAACGCCGCCCAATCGAGACAGGCCTCCTCGACCAGCGTCCGTTGATCGAGACCCGCGGCTTCCGCCAGCCTCGCCACGTCGTCCAGCAAAGCCTGTTCGCCGCCGGCCCGCAGCAGATCGTAAACGGCCTGGAACGCGGCGCTTTTTTCCTTGTCGTTGGTCGCCGGCAGGTCGAGGCGCGCGCCGCCGCTCTCCAGAACGATTCGATCGAGCCGGGCGATCGCCTGCTCTAGCTCAACCCACCACAGCCGCGTCGTGCGATCGGCCAATCCGGCCGTGACGTAGAACGTGAACGGCGCCTTGTGGCGCTCCATGATCGGCAGGCCATAGTCGACCACATCGGCGAAACCGTCGTCGAACGTCAGGACGGCGAACCGGTTGCCGCTCCCGCGACGCAAACGCTCCACCGCTTCGTCGAGGGATACGATCTCGACGCCCAGCCGTTCAAGGCGGGTCAACACGGCGTCGAAGAATTCCGGCGTGATTTCGAGAATGCCATTGGGCGCGTATGCGCCCGGCCGCGCCGGGCGAATGCGGTGAAAAGTCAGGATCGCGCCCATCCCCCGCAGGGAATGGCCGACCAAACGGTGCGCGCCAGTCGCGCGAAACAGGCCAAAGCCGGCGCGAATCAGATTGTGTTTCAAAGTCATGAAATACCTTAACAAAAAAAACCGCCTCAAGCGGCCGATCGAAGCGAACGCGCCCCGGCGCCAGCATCGCAAGTAAGCGTTGACCTTTTCTTGCTAAAAATCGCGTATGACGCTGACCTCGCCCCTGACCCCCGCCCTTGGCGCGCCCCGACCACGGGACGCTGCGCCCCTGCGCGACGGCGCGCGCGCCTTCGTCGACGTCGAAGTCTTAAGCGATCCGGCGGCGGCGCGGCAGGCATGGAGCGCGCTCGAAGCCTGCTGCCCCGCCTCGGCCTATCAGACGCAGCGCTGGGTCCTGCCCTGGCTCGGCGCGTTCGGCGCGACGCTCGGGATCGAACCCTTTGTCATCGTCGCCCGCGACGCCCAGGGCGCGCCCGTCGCCTGTCTGCCGCTGGCGGGTTTTCGCTATGGCCCGCTTCGCGTCGTGAAATTCTGCGGCGGCAAGGAAGCCAACTACAATCTCGGGCTGTTTCGTCCCGACGCCGGCTTCACGTCGGCCGAAATCGCCCGACTCCTGCGCGAAAGCGCGCGCGCCAGCACGTTCAGACCGCATCTCTATCTCCTTTTGAACCAGCCGAGACTTTGGGAAGGGCGGAAAAATCCGTTGGCCGAACTCGCCCGACGCGACAGCGCCAGTCCGGCCTTTTCCGTCGAATTGACAAACGACGGCGACGCTTTCCTGAAAGCGCGGCTGTCGAAAGACGCCCGCAAGAAATTGCGACAGAAAGAAAAGCGCCTGAGCGAGACGGGCGCGTTGCGCCACTGGCGCGCGCGAACGGCTGATGAAAGCCAAATGATCCTTGACGCCTTTTTCGCCCAGAAGAGCTTGCGTTTCGACGGCTTCGGAGACGACGCCGAGGCGCTCGCGACGCGCGCGTTCTTTCGCGCGGCGGCGCTCGGCGAGGACGCCGGCGAGCCGGCGCTTGATCTGCACGCCCTGTCGTTGAACGACGCCATTATCGCGACATTCGGCGCCTGCGCGCATCGCGCCCGCCTGCATGGCATGTTTAATTCATTCGACACCGCGCCGGAGATGGCGAAGTCGAGCCCGGGCGACATCCTGTTGACCCACGTCCTGCAGGACGCCTGCGCGCGCGGTCTCAAGACCTTCGATCTCGGCATCGGCGAGGCGCGCTATAAATCCTCGCTGTGCGACACGCGCGAAACCTTGGCCGACGCCGTCATCGCCGCCAGCGCGCTGGGGCGTCTCGCCGCGCCCGTATTCGCGGCGATGCTCGACGCCAAAAGGGCGATCAAGACCAATCCCTGGCTGTGGAGCAAGATTACGAAGTGGCGTAGCGCACGCGCGTCAATTCGAGCGCCATCGCGCCGATCGCCTTGAGCGCGCCGGCCAAGGACGCGCCGCGCCAGTCCGGCAGATGGATGAAGGCGGCCCGGCGATCCATCAGAAGGGACAGATAAAGCGTTTCGTTGCAGATAAAGTCGCCGGCGTCGCGTGAGGGCGAACAGGCGACGCCCAGCCCGCGCGCCAGCGCGGCTAGGCGCGCCGCGTCGAATGGAACGCGCAGCGCAGCCGGCCCGCCGTGCGCGATTTCCCGGGCGAAGGCGAAACGTTTGTCGGCGTCCGGGCGCACCTGGCTGACGTGGTTGTGCGCCTGAGTCTCCACGGCGAGCGCGCGCCGGCGCGCCGCCACGCCGAGATGCAGCACGACATCGGGACGAAGCTGCGAAAACAATGCATGCAGGCGCGGCGACAGCTCATCATGGACGACGGGCAAGATGGCGACGTCAAGCCTCACCCCGGCGCAAGCGAACTTTCTCGTCTGACGTTTGAGCGCCAGCACGACGTCCTGTGAAGGATTGAACCTGTGGCCGGCAAAGGACGAAAATCCGGTGACGAGCAGGCGCTTCTGACTGGAAAGCCGATCCGGCATGATCTCAGTTCTTGTTCATACGCCCAATTCGCGGGCGATTTCGTCAACCGCGAGCGACGGCGAAAGCACGCCCTCGGCGACCTCGCGCTCCAGCGAGGGCAGACGCGCGCGCACTTTCGGATTGGCGTGCAAGCGCGCCAGCAGCCACTCCTCGAGCATCGCCCACATCCATTTGACCTGCTGCGCCCGGCGCCGTTGCGCCAGTTCGCCGGAAGCCTCAAACCGACGGCGATGGTCTTCGACCAGCGCCCACATTTCGTCGAGACCGACGTTGGCGAGGCCGGAAATCAACATGACGGGCGGCGACCAATTGGGCGAGGCCGGCGCCATGATATGCAGCGCGGCGCGATATTCGCCCGCCGCGGCGACGGCGCGCGCCCTGCCCTCGCCTTCGGCCTTGTTTACGGCGATCATGTCGGCCAGTTCGAGCACGCCCTTCTTGATGCCCTGCAATTCGTCGCCGGCGCCCGGCAGCATCAGGACGAGAAAAAAATCGGTCATATCGGCGACCGCGGTCTCCGACTGGCCGATGCCGACCGTTTCGACCAGCACGACGTCGAAGCCGGCGGCCTCGCACAGCAGCATGGTCTCGCGCGTCTTGGCGGCGACGCCGCCGAGCGTCCCCGACGAGGGCGAAGGTCTGATGAAGGCGTTGCGCTCGGCCGCGAGGCGCGCCATGCGGGTCTTGTCGCCCAGGATCGAACCGCCGGTTCGGGTCGAGGACGGATCGACCGCCAGCACCGCAACCTTGTGACCGGCCGCGACGAGATTGGCGCCCAGGGTGTCGATCGTCGTCGACTTGCCGACCCCCGGCACGCCGGTGACGCCGACCCGCATAGCCTTGCCGGTATAAGGCAACAGATCCTGCACCATCAGGCGGGCGCGCGCCTGATGGTCCGGTTTGCGGCTCTCGACAAGCGTGATGGCGCGCGCCAAAGCGGCGCGGTCGCCCGAACGCAAGCGTGCGCCGAGAGATTCAATGTCCAGTTTGTCGTGGAGATGTTGTGCGACGGTCATGTCGCTTTATAGGAGCGCAGCGCGCCTGATAAAAGGGGCTCTTTGGCGGAAGTCCCCAGCGTTCAGGGCGGCGACGCAAGCGGGCCGAAACCGCGCGCCTGATAAGACTGCACGGCGACGCCGATGGTCAGGTTATTGTTGACCGCATAATCGAAGCCCGCGCCGACATGAGCGAGCGTCGCCTCCGGACCATGACTTGCGAACAAATTATTGAGCGCGTCGCCCGAATTGGTAAAGCCTCCGCCGCCGATCCCATTGGCCTTGGCGACGCCGTATCCGGCGATGACGTAGGGCGTCAAAGCGCCCATCTGATAACCGAGCTTCACGTCGGTCGAGGCGAAATTATAGCCCGAAGGCCCAAATTTCGTCAGCCCGGGCAGATAGCCGGAGCTGGCTTGAACGCCGACGACGACATTATTGTCGAGCATCTTGTTGTAGGCGATGAAGCCGTCGCCGCCGAATCCGCCCTTGGCGCCCTTGCCGAAGCCGGAGACGCCGAACGCCTGCGCGCCGACGCTGAGGCCCGCCCAAGGATTGGCCGGCGCGCTGGCCGCCGACTGGTCGAGACTGGCGGCGAATGGATCGGCCGGCGACACCTGCGCCGCCGGAGCGGGCGTCTGGGCGGACGTCGTCGCGCCATCGCCCGCGCGCGCGACGCCCGCGCCGACAAGGGTCACGAAGAAAACGACGAAGGACTTGATCCGCATGACGGCGCTCCGAAGCAAACAGGTCCTTTTAAATGAAAAACCTTTGGGGCGGTAGCGTGGCGAAACGGTCGTCCGCAACCAAAAAGCATCGGCGGGCGACTTAGAGCGTTTTGTTTTAAGGTGGAGCCGCCTTAAAACAAAACGCTCTAATCCATCGCCGCATGGACGGCTTCCGCCTCGGGAGCGGCGACGGGCCGACGCAACAGAAGCGTCAACGGCAGGGCCGCGAGCGCCAGGAACATCATGAACTTGAAATCGTCGGCATAAGCGATGATCGCCGCCTGGCGCTGGATCTCCAGATCGAGCGCCGCCCGCCCGGCGAGCGTCGTCAGATTCCAGATATGCGCCGCGCCGCCTTGTCGCAGCGCCTCGTTAAAAGGCGTCGCGTTAACGGCCAGATCGGCGTGGACGATCTGCATGTTACGCGTCAGCAGGAAGCTGACGATGGAAATGCCGACGCTCGATCCGATGTTGCGCGACAGGCTGAACAGCGCCGTGCCTTGCGTGCGCAAAGCCGGCGACAGAGTGGCGAAGGTTACGGTCGAAAGCGGCACGAACATGAGGCCGAGGCCAAGGCCCTGCAAGGCGCCGGTGACGACGAAGGTCGCGCGCGACACGTCGGTGGTGAAACCGGTCATCCGCCACAAAACGAAAGCCGTCAGCGCCAGTCCGGCGACAACCATCAGGCGCGGATCGAAACGGTTGATCAGACGCCCAACGATCATCATGGCGACCATCGTGCCGATCCCGCGCGGCGCCAGCAATATGCCGGCGTCGAGCACCGGGAATCCCTTGAGGTTCTGCAGGTAGGGCGTGAGCAGCGCCAGCGTCGCCAGCAAAATCACGCCGACGACGAAAATGAACATGACGCCGACGGCGAAATTTCGGTCGGCGAACAGGCCGGGCGCGATGAACGGCTCCTCGCTGGTGAACATGTGCGCGAGAAAGAGATAGAACGCCAAGCCGCACAGGCTCGCCTCGACTAGGATCTCGCGCGAGGAAAACCAGTCGAGCTGCTCGCCGCGATCGAGAAACATCTGCAAGGCGCCAATGGCGATCGACAGCATGGCGAAACCGAAGACGTCGAGGCGAAGTCCCTTGGCGACCGGGGTTTCCGCCAGAAAAGCGGAAAGACCGAGGAAGGTGAGAACGCCGACCGGCAGATTGATGTAGAACACCCAACGCCAATTATAATATTCGGTGAGCCAGCCCCCCAGCGTCGGCCCGAGAATTGGTCCGACCATTACGCCGACGCCCCATAGCGCCATCGCCGAGCCGTGCTTTTCCTTCGGATGGGAATCGAGCAGAACGGATTGCGAGAGAGGAACGAGCGGAGCGCCGAACACGCCTTGCAGGAGCCGGAACAACACCATCTGCGGCAACGATTGCGCCATCCCGCATAAGACCGACGCGACGGTGAAGCCGACCACCGCCGCCAGAAACAGTTTCTTGCGCCCATAGCGCGCGGCGAGAAAGCCGGTGACCGGCGTCATGATGGCGGCCGCCGTGATATAAGACGTCAGAACCCAGTTGATCTGATCCTGCGTCGCCGAGAGCGCGCCCTGCATATAGGGAAGCGCGACGTTGGCGATGGTCGTGTCGAGCGCCTGCATGATGGTGGCGAGCATCACGCAAAGCGTGATGGCGCCGCGATGGCCGCTCGAACTTTCCGCCTCGCCCGCCATCAACCCATTTTCCGATCATCCTGACCCGCGCCGGACGTGTCCACAGGCCCTAGCCTCCCAGGAAGCCGAACAGCGAATGGAGCAGGTCGCCGAGCGAACGGCGATGGCCGGTGTCGATCTCCACATAGGCGCTCGAACCGGCGCGCAGGACGGGACCGTTCGGGCCGGTCTTCACCGAAACGCGCGTGGGCACGCGCTGCACCACCTTCACCCAGTTGCCCGAAGCGTTTTGCGCCGGCAGAACCGCAAATTCCGAACCGGCGGCCGGCCCGATCGACAGGACTTCGCCCTCGAACTGGCGGCCGGGGAAGGTATCGATTTCGACGAGCGCGCGATTGCCCGGCCTGGCGTAAGTCAGGTCGGTTTCCTTGAGATAGGAATCGACCCAGAGATCATCGCTAGCGACCAGACTCATCGCGGTTTGCGAGGCTTGCAGAAAATTGCCGGGGCGCAGCGAATCGACATTGGCGAGAACTCCGTTGGCGGGCGCGTAGACGCTTGTGTGGGCGAGATTGCGCGCGGCCGCGTCGACCTGCGCTTTGGCCGCCATATACGGCGGATATTGTTCGAGCGGCAGATCCGGCGAACCGCCGAGTTGAGCCAGCAGCGATTTCGCTTGCGCCTGGGCGGCGATCAGACGGTGATTGGCTGTATCGAGATCGTGGCGCGCCTGATCGAGCGCCGCCTCGGTCGAGGCGGCGCGCGCGACCAGCGCGCTCTGGCGCTGATTGGTGCTTGACGCCAACGTCACGTCGGCCTGCGATTGGTCGATCTGCTGTAACGCCTGTTTATAGCTGGCCTGCACGCCGGCGAACTGGTTCGTCGCCAAAGCGAGTTGCGCCCTGGCCGCATCGAGCGCGATACGAAATGGTTCGGCGTCGAGCTTGAACAGCGGATCGCCCTTCTTGACCAGCTGGTTGTTGACGACGTCGACTTCGGCTACAAGGCCGGAAACGTCGTCGGCGATCGAAACGATCGGCCGTTTAACGTAGGAATCGTCGGTCGACACCCAGCGCCCGCCAGTGAAATACATAACGAAGGCGACGACGAGAACGCCGAGCGGCCCCGCCCACAACAATATTTGCCGGGCGCTGACGCGCGCGAACGCGGACGCCGCGGCCCGCCGTCCAAGCGGCGTAGCCTCGTTCGTAGCCCGGCTCGACGGGCGAAGGTTCGCACCCATCTCGTTCATTTGAGCGCGCCCACCACCTTTTTGACGCCGACGCGCCCGCCGCCGTCGTCGCAGGCGAGCAGATTGGCGCGCAGCAATTCCAGAATTTCGATCAGGCGGGCGCGGTCTTCGGCGCAGACACCGTCCAGCGCCTCGGCCCGGGTCGCCTCGACGATCGGCTCCATCGCGTCCAGCAACGGATAGGCCTTGGGCCGCAAAAATAATTTCCAGGCGCGCCGGTCGCGCGGATCGGCGCGGCGTTCGATCAGTTCGTTCTGCTCAAGCCGGTCGACAATGCGGCACAGGGTGATCGGCTCGACCTCGAGTTCGTCGGCGAGGGCGGACTGACTCGCCCCCTCGTGACGCGCCAGGGTGACCAACACCTGCCACTGCGCCCGCGTCAGACCTAGATGCCTGGCGTTTTGCTCGAAACGCTTGCGCAACAGGCGCGCCGAATCGTGCAGCAGGAAGCCCAGGCGAGGCTGCGACAGAAAGGAGGCGTTCTTTGTACTCATAGCTATGCTATTTATAAGCATGTATATTATTGTCAAGCACAACAGGTGTGGCGCGCAAAGCCGCCGTTCAGCGGGGATTGCTTATTGCGGGCAGGAAGCCGGGCGTCCGTCGAGGCCTTCGTTCTGGCGCTCGAACGCCGCCTGTTCGCTCGCCCCGCGCTTAATTTTCAAGACATAGACACTGTCGAAATCGTGATCGTTCCAGACGGGAACCGATTTCGGATCGCCGCCATGGGCGGCGAGCAGCAATTTGACGATCTTGACGATCTCCTTGTGCTCCCAGCCGACCAGAACCACGCCTTTGCGCAATTCGCGCCGCTCGAGCGCGCGTGCGAGACGCGCAAGATCGGTAAAGCCGATATGCGCGCGCACAGGCAGGCCGAAAGCGATCGCCGTCGGCTCGACCGTCGCCAGCGGCCGGACGTAGTCGAAAACGACGCCTCTATCCGCTTTGGCCTTGGCCGGATCGGGGGCGAAAATAGCGGTTGGCTTGCCAAATTTTCGCGCGACGACGCCCGCCAGCGCCAGCGCCCGGTTCAAACCCTGACAGTTCAATTGCCCCAGGCCCGCCTCCGGCTTTTCGCCATGGCGCACGAAAACAATCGTCTGCGTCGTCAGCGCGTCGGCGCGGCCGAACGAAAGATCGTCAAGCGAGGCGCAAAAAAGGCTCAAGGCAAAAACAAGAAATTGAACGCGCCGCATGGCCACACTTGTCATGAAAAAGGCGCGGGAATGTCCCGCGCCTGAAATTCAAAGAATTTCCAGATATTCGCGATCTATCGAAATTAAAGGAACTTCGACAATCCAGGCACGGCGGCGGCGATCTGATTGACCTGTTCGGGGCCGACCTGCGCGCGCGCGTGATTGAGCAACTCCGTGCCTATGGTCTGCATCTGGCCGAGGTCGACGCCGGCGTTGGACAACTGGCTGGCCAAGCCCATCAAACCGCCGGCGTTGCCGCCGACGAGACCGCCGACGGCGCCGAGAAGACCGCCGAGCAGGCCGCCGCCAGCGGCGGGCGCCGCGCCCGCCGCGGGAGCCGCCGCCTGCTGCGCCATCGCCTGCTGCGCGCCGGGAATGGCGTCGATCAAGCTGCTGACCTGCGCCGGCGCATGTTGATGCATATAATTGAGGATTATGCCGACCGCCTGATGCGCGACCTCAGGGCTGATGCCGGCGCGGGTGGCGATATTGTTGATAAGCTCGTCCATGGAAACCTCTTAAAGGCATGCGCCGGGCGGAACCTCGCTCCGCCTCCGACGCTCCCGCGTCGACGCCAGAAGGGTTTGGCAAAGCTTTCGGCTTCATTCAAGCGACTTTTGTAATTCTGTCGAAGATTGTCGAAAAATTCAGCGTGGCCTCTCGCCGCGCGGCCAGGGGCGCTTGAAAAGCTTGAGCGCGACGTCATTTCAAATCTTACGCCGCGCCGCGCGCTTTCTGACTTTCGAAATAGGCGGCCTTGCGCGCCCGCATGATCTCGCCAAGCGGTCGGTGGGCGGCGAGCCCGCCCCAGGGATCGAAACGCAATCCCTCCACGTCGTCGGCGAGCCCGGTCAGCGTCAGTCGCGCCACCGTCACATAAGGCGCGCGCGCTTCCGGCCACGGCTTGGTCGTATCCTCGATCGGCGTCGTCGCTTCGCCGATGAAGAATTGCAGTTGGAAATCATAGACGACCGGCCCGGCGGCGAGCCGGTTGCGCATGTCGTCGGCGTAGTCGCTCTGGGCGGGCGCGCTCGTCTGCGCCGGCGAAACGCGGAAATGCGCGGCGTAGGGGCCGACGCAGATCGCGGCGAGGCCGTTGAACGTTTCCGTCGCGAAGCCGGAAAAAGGCCGCGCCAACGTCGCCTGCAAGCTTTTCAGGCGCGAGAGCGCGCCCAGCAGGCCGTGCGCGCGCAACAAACGCCAGATCAGAACAGCCGGACCGCTTGAGGCGGCGGCGACGACCTCGACGAATTCATCGCTGGTCGGCGAGGCGAAGGCCTCCTGATTGACCATCAGAAAATCCTGGCAATTCGCCGTTCCGCCCAGCGCCGCCGGTCCGTCGACGCCCTCGACCTTGACGGCGAAGCCGCGGATGTCGGGCTTGGCGTTGGCGCAAACATCCATGCTGGCGTTGGACAGGCGGACCAGCGCCGGATAGGTCTTCGGCGCGGCGAACAGGCCCTGGCGCGCATAATCGGGCAGATCGGGCAAGACCTCGAACTGGCCGCGCGCGGCGAGCACGGGCTTGCGATGTAGAAAGCGTCCGACGCCGTAACGCGCCGATTTCGCCTTGTGCAGCGGCGCCAGAAGGCCCGCCTGCCTGGCGAAACGCGCCTCTTCGTCGGCGGCGACGTTTTCGCGCCATTCAGTCGAAGGCGTATCCATGAGCGCGTCTCCCCAAGCCGCTGCGACAGGCGCGAGCGCAGCGAGGCTACGACCTTTTACCGCTGCAAGGCAATCGGCTCGCCTGGGATTTCGCCCAGGCCCGGACGCGTCGGAACGCCTGACTCACCCTGCTCGCCAGAATCGGCGCCTGCGTCTATCCTTGGCGAGGGCGACCAGACACAGGCGATTTTCGACATGGCGGACAATCCGACAAACATTCCCGGCAATATCCTCGTCGGCAAGAGCGACAAGTACGTTTATCTCACGCTCGCCTTCGGCAACCGCCACGGCCTGATCACCGGCGCCACCGGCACGGGCAAGACCGTGACTTTGCAAAAGCTGGCCGAAGGCTTTTGCGCGGCGGGGGTAAGCGTTTTCGCCGCCGACGTGAAAGGCGATCTTTCCGGCATAGCCATGCCGGGCGACGGCAAGCCGGCCTTCGTCAAACGCGCGCAGGACATCGGGACGCCCTATGAACCCGACCAATTCCGCGTGATCTTCTGGGACCTGTTCGGCGAAAACGGCCATCCCTTGCGCGCCACCGTCGCCGAAATGGGGCCGTTGCTGCTGGCTCGCATGCTTGAGCTGAACGACGTGCAGGAAGGCGTGCTCAACGTCGCCTTCCGCGTCGCCGACGAGCAGGGCCTGGCGTTGCTCGATCTGAAGGACTTGCGCGCTATCCTCGCCTATGTCGCGGAAAACGCCGGAACCCTGCAACAGCGCTACGGCAATGTCGCGCCCGCCACGGTGGGGACGATTCAACGGCAATTGCTGGTGCTGGAAAATCAGGGCGCCGACAAGTTCTTCGGCGAGCCGGCGCTCGACATCAACGATCTTCTGCTCAAGGACGTCGACGGGCGCGGCTTCATCAACATTCTCAAGGCCGAAAAGCTGATCCGAAGCCCCTATCTTTACGCCACTTTCCTGTTGTGGCTTTTGTCGGAATTGTTCGAGCGCCTGCCCGAAGTCGGCGATCTGCCCCAGCCGAAGCTGGTGTTTTTCTTCGACGAGGCCCATCTGCTGTTCGACAACGCGCCCAAGGCGCTGATGAGCGCCGTGGAGCAGGTGGTGCGCCTCATCCGCTCGAAGGGCGTCGGCGTCTATTTCGTCACCCAGAACCCGCTCGACGTGCCTGACGTCGTGCTCGGCCAATTGGGAAACCGAGCGCAACACGCGTTGCGCGCCTTCACCCCGCGCGATCAAAAAGCGGTGCGCGCCGCCGCCGACACGTTCCGGCAAAATCCCGCCTTCGACACCGCCGACGCCATCACCAAGCTCGCCGTTGGCGAAGCGCTTGTCTCCATGCTGGAAGGCGACGCGGTTCCGGCCATGGTGACGCGCGCGTTGATCGCCCCGCCCGCCTCGCGTGTCGGCCCGATCACCGACGCCGAATTGCGGGAGGTGCGGGACGCCAGCCCGTTCAAGGGCAAATACGACACGCCTGTGGATCGGCAATCGGCTTTTGAAATTCTGCAGGCGCGCGCGCAGCAGCGCAGCTCCGGGCCGCCCGTCGGCGCACCGGCTAAGCCGGACAACGGCGGTCTGCTGGACCACATCGGCGCCGGCCTGGAAGGTCTCATGCACGGAACGGCTGGCCGTATGCCGATGGGCGAGCAGATAGCGCGCTCGGCCGTGCTCGCCGCGGCGCGCACGGTCGGCTCGGCCGTCGCCCGCGAACTCCTGCGCGGCGTCGCCGGCGGCATTCGCTGAACGCTCGGCTCACAACTCCGCCGGCGACGCCGCGCAGGAGTTCGCGGGCGACGGCCGAGCCGACCGTAGCCGCGGCGAGCACGGCCAAGCGCGCCATCCTGCTCGCCCATCGGCATACGGCCAGCCGTTCCGTGCATGAGACCTTCCAGGCCGGCGCCGATGTGGTCCAGCAGACCGCCGTTGTCCGGCTTAGCCGGTGCGCCGACGGGCGGCCCGGAGCTGCGCTGCTGCGCGCGCGCCTGCAGAATTTCAAAAGCCGATTGCCGATCCACAGGCGTGTCGTATTTGCCCTTGAACGGGTCCTTCGCGTCCCGCACCTCCCGCAATTCGGCGTCGGTGATCGGGCCGACACGCGAGGCGGGCGGGGCGATCAACGCGCGCGTCACCATGGCCTGAACCGCGTCGCCTTCCAGCATGGAGACAAGCGCTTCGCCAACGGCGAGCTTGGTGATGGCGTCGGCGGTGTCGAAGGCGGGATTTTGCCGGGAACGTGTCGGCGGCGGCGCGCACCGCTTTTTGATCGCGCGGGGTGAAGGCGCGCAACGCGTGTTGCGCTCGGTTTCCCAATTGGCCGAGCACGACGTCAGGCACGTCGAGCGGGTTCTGGGTGACGAAATAGACGCCGACGCCCTTCGAGCGGATGAGGCGCACCACCTGCTCCACGGCGCTCATCAGCGCCTTGGGCGCGTTGTCGAACAGCAGATGGGCCTCGTCGTAGAAAAACACCAGCTTCGGCTGGGGCAGATCGCCGACTTCGGGCAGGCGCTCGAACAATTCCGACAAAAGCCACAACAGGAAAGTGGCGTAAAGATAGGGGCTTCGGATCAGCTTTTCGGCCTTGAGAATGTTGATGAAGCCGCGCCCGTCGACGTCCTTGAGCAGAAGATCGTTGATGTCGAGCGCCGGCTCGCCGAAGAACTTGTCGGCGCCTGGATTTTCCAGCACCAGCAATTGCCGTTGAATTGTCCCCACCGTGGCGGGCGCGACATTGCCGTAGCGCTGGTCGCAGGGTTCCGGCGTTTTCCGCGACATAGGCGAGGATAGCGCGCAAGTCCTTCAGATCGAGCAACGCCAGGCCCTGCTCGTCGGCGACGCGGAAGGCGACGTTGAGCACGCCTTCCTGCACGTCGTTCAGCTCAAGCATGCGAGCCAGCAGCAACGGCCCCATTTCGGCGACGGTGGCGCGCAAGGGATGGCCGTTTTCGCCGAACAGGTCCCAGAAGATCACGCGGAATTGGTCGGGTTCATAGGGCGTCCCGATGTCCTGCGCGCGTTTGACGAAGGCCGGCTTGCCGTCGCCCGGCATGGCTATGCCGGAAAGATCGCCTTTCACGTCGGCGGCGAAAACGCTTACCCCCGCCGCGCAAAAGCCTTCGGCCAGCTTTTGCAAAGTCACGGTCTTGCCCGTGCCGGTGGCGCCGGTGATCAGGCCGTGGCGGTTGCCGAAGGCGAGCGTGAGATAAACGTACTTGTCGCTCTTGCCGACGTGAAGATATTGCCGGGAATGTTTGTCGGATTGTCCGCCATGTCGAAAATCGCCTGTGTCTGGTCGCCCTCGCCAAGGATAGACGCAGGCGCCGATTTTGGCGAGCAGGGTGAGTTCAGGCGTTCCGACGCGTCCGGGCCTGGGCGAAATCCCAGGCGAGCCGATTGCCTTGCAGCGGTAAAAGGTCGTAGCCTCGCTGCGCTCGCGCCTGTCGCAGCGGCTTGGGGAGACGCGCTCATGGATACGCCTTCGACTGAATGGCGCGAAAACGTCGCCGCCGACGAAGAGGCGCGTTTCGCCAGGCAGGCGGGCCTTCTGGCGCCGCTGCACAAGGCGAAAATCGGCGCGTTACGGCGTCGGACGCTTTCTACATCGCAAGCCCGTGCTCGCCGCGCGCGGCCAGTTCGAGGTCTTGCCCGATCTGCCCGATTATGCGCGCCAGGGCCTGTTCGCCGCGCCGAAGACCTATCCGGCGCTGGTCCGCCTGTCCAACGCCAGCATGGATGTTTGCGCCAACGCCAAGCCCGACATCCGCGGCTTCGCCGTCAAGGTCGAGGGCGTCGACGGACCGGCGGCGCTGGGCGGAACGGCGAATTGCCAGGATTTTCTGATGGTCAATCAGGAGGCCTTCGCCTCGCCGACCAGCGATGAATTCGTCGAGGTCGTCGCCGCCGCCTCAAGCGGTCCGGCTGTTCTGATCTGGCGTTTGTTGCGCGCGCACGGCCTGCTGGGCGCGCTCTCGCGCCTGAAAAGCTTGCAGGCGACGTTGGCGCGGCCTTTTTCCGGCTTCGCGACGGAAACGTTCAACGGCCTCGCCGCGATCTGCGTCGGCCCCTACGCCGCGCATTTCCGCGTTTCGCCGGCGCAGACGAGCGCGCCCGCCCAGAGCGACTACGCCGACGACATGCGCAACCGGCTCGCCGCCGGGCCGGTCGTCTATGATTTCCAACTGCAATTCTTCATCGGCGAAGCGACGACGCCGATCGAGGATACGACCAAGCCGTGGCCGGAAGCGCGCGCGCCTTATGTGACGGTGGCGCGACTGACGCTGACCGGGCTCGCCGACGACGTGGAGGGATTGCGTTTGGATCCCTGGGGCGGGCTCGCCGCCCACCGACCGCTTGGCGAGATCATGCGGGCGCGCAAGGCCGCCACGGAAGTACCAAATTGGAAGTATCTAACCGGTAATCGAAGGTAATGAATGACCGCATTGAATCCACGCTGGGCGCTCGCCTCACAGAACCTGATGCCGCGCAGCACAGATAATCCTCGGAGGAAGTAAAATAACGTCCATGGCAACCAAGATGCATTTCTCCTTAAGCCTGGAAGCAGCGCTCGATATGCTCGCCCTGCTGTGCGCCTCGGAGCGGCTCACGCGCATCTCCACATCCAGCGGAATCCAGCAGCCCGAGCGTGTCCGATATGTGGATGAACGGAGAGCCGGTCACAAGGCAAAAAATCCTTCGCGCTGCCGCTGTACTGCCATTCGTTACCGTTTGTGGTCTGGCGGCTGGGTTTACCGCTGGAATCCTTTGCGTTGCAGCGGCTTCAAGCCGCGCTCCGAGCACACGCGATTACATTGTCTATTGGGCCACAGCCCAGCAACTAGCACATCACGTCAATCCCTATGATACGGATGCCATCACGCGGCTCGAACGCTCCGCAGGGCTTCCCCTCTCTTATAAAATCGGCTTCATGCGGAATCCGCCCTGGGGTCTTCCGCTGATCTATCCGCTTGGGTTCATCAGCCCGCGGGCGGGATGGATCCTATGGTTCTTTCTCCTGCTCGCGTGCCTTGCGGTTTCGGTTCTCCTGCTCTGGATTCTGTATGGCAGGCCAAGGAATAGCAGGTATTTGCTCGGGCTTTCCTTCGCGCCGGCATTGGTGAGCGTGCTCAGCGGGCAAACCTCGCTCCTGGCGCTGCCTGGATTGGCGCTGTTTCTTCTCCTGCATCGCACACGCCCCTTTTTAGCTGGAATCTCGCTTTGGCTTTGCGCGTTGAAGCCTCACCTCTTATTGCCTTTCGGTGTAGTGCTAGTGGCGTGGGTACTGTCCAGGAGCTACAAGCTGGCCGCCGGCGCTGCGGTTGCCATGGCGCCAGCTGTGCGATCACATTCCTTATCGATCCGATGGCGTGGACCCCAGAT